>NZ_QOVA01000005.1 GCF_003332275.1 Edaphovirga cremea
ATTTCTTGTTGAACGTTTGCAGTTGCCAGACCGCAAACTGTTTTAACAAATCAAAAGGGGTTTTTATAACTGGCTCAAAGCTGAAAGCTTTACGGAACCTCCAGCCTAGCTGGAGGTTTTCTGTGCATAAAAAAGCCGCTGGATTAACCAGCGGCTTTTACGTTCAGTGTTGATAACCACTGAATCAGAACATAGGTTGTGCCATTTGCACCAGCGCGATCAACGGTTGTGGATAGATACCGAGGAACAACACCAGAATCGCAGAAATCAGTACAACCACACCGCCTGCAGTTAACGCCCAGTTACTTGGCGTATCACGTTTCAGGGATTCAGGTGCATTGAGGAACAAGCTGACAGTGACACGCAAATAGTAGTAAAGACCAATGGCGCTACCGACAACTACCGCGCCAGTCAGCCACCACAGTTGCGCACTCACGCCCATCGCAATGACATAGAACTTACCGATAAAGCCCAGGGTCATCGGGATACCTGCCAGAGACAGCATCATTACCGTCATCACAGCAGAGAGAATCGGCTTGTGCCAGAACAGACCGCGGTAGGAGAACAGCGATTCTGCATCAGGCCCGGTATACGGACTGGACATCAGGCTGACGACACCGAAAGCACCGAGGGTGCTGAACAGATAACCGGCCAGATACACACCGGCAGTTTCCATCGCCAGTTGATGGGTTTGCACCGCAATCAGCGCCACCAGCAGATAGCCCAGGTGCGCAATTGAGGAATAACCCAGCAGACGTTTGATGTTGCTCTGGCTGATGGCCATGATGTTACCGACCAGAATCGAGCAGAACGCGATGATAGCCAGAACCAGACGGACCGCTTCGCTGTCGGCAACCGGTGCATACAGAAACAGACGCATGACGACGGCAAAGATTGCAATCTTGCTGGCCGTAGCCAGAAAGGTTGAAACCGGTGCAGGTGCGCCCTGATAAACGTCTGGTGTCCAGAGTTGGAATGGCACCAAAGACAGTTTAAAACCGAGGCCAACAATCATCATGCCCAAACCGGCCAACAGCAACGGCTGATGCAGCATGCTGTCGCTCAGGCTTTTACCCAGCGCAACGAAAGTCAGGTTACCGGAGTCAGCGTACAGCAGCGCCATACCAAACAGCAGGAATGACGAGGCCGCGGCAGACAACAGCATGTATTTGATTGCCGCTTCCAGCGAACGCTTCTGGCGGTAGGCATAGCCAATCAACCCAAACAGCGGCAGTGAAATCAGCTCGATTCCCAGGAACAGTGCCGCAAGATGATTGGCGCACGCCAACAGAATGCCACCCATCGCGGCAATCAGTACCAATAAATAGAACTCTTCCTTGTTGTCCGGATAACCGGCCAGCCACGGATAAGCAAAGGTGCTGGTTGCCAGGCTGGCGAGTAATACCAGCCCGATGTAGAACATTGAGTAGCCATCAACCCGCAACAGCGGGGTGACTTCCATTGGGCCAGCCTGGCCGACAAAGTAAAGTGAAAGCAGCGCAATGTTGAGACCGATAACTGTCAGCGTCGCATTCACGAAATGGTCGCGTCGCCACGCAATGCACAGCATCACAACCACCACCGTCAATCCGACGATCAACAGCGGTAACAGTGCGATCAGTTGTTGAGGAGTTATTGTCATGGCGAATTACGGCCTTGTTGTTGGAATTGATGAAACTGACGATCCGAACCAGTGCTGCACGTTGCTCATCGCCGCGCTCGACGTATCCAGAATCGGCTGCGGGTAAACCCCGAGCAGAACCAGCAATACGACCAGCAGCAGAATGATAAACAGCTCGCGCAACGACATTCCCGGCAGCGGTTGGTCCGATTTTGGTGCACCGTAATAAGCACGCTGCATCATTACCAACGCGTAAACCGAGGCAAATACCAGACCAAAGGTCGAAATAACCGTGATAACCGGTACCACCTGGAAACTGCCGAACAGGATCATAAATTCGCCGACAAAGTTACCGGTACCCGGCATACCCAGTGTCGCAACCGCAAAGAACAATGATAGGGCCGGGATGAATTTTATCCGGCTCCACAAGCCTCCCATCAGACGCATGTCACGGGTATGCAGACGCTCGTAAAGCTGTCCGCAGATGATAAACATACCGGCAGCAGACAAGCCGTGTGCGATCATCTGAATCACCGCGCCCTGATAAGCCAGTTGACTGCCGGTATAAATGGCAATCAATACAAAGCCCATGTGGGACACGCTGGTGTAGGCAATCAAACGTTTGATGTCGGTCTGTGAGAAGGCCATCCATGCGCCGTAGAAGATGCCAATCACACCTAACCACATGGCAATCGGGGCAAAGTCGTGCGATGCATTGGGGAACAGCGGCAGGCTGAAACGCAGTAAACCGTAAGCCGCGGTTTTCAACAGGATCCCCGCCAGGTCAACAGAACCTGCGGTAGGTGCCTGACTGTGCGCATCCGGTAACCAGCCGTGTAACGGAACCACTGGCATTTTTACTGCAAAGGCAATAAAGAAGCCCAGCATCAGTAAATATTCCACGCCGTAAGACATTGGCGTATTCAGCAGCAACTCGTAGTTGAAGGTCCAGACATTCGTCGCATTATAATGAACGAACACCAGCCCCAGGATGGCAATCAACATCACCAGACCACTGGCCTGCGTATAGATGAAGAATTTGGTGGCCGCATTGATACGAGTCTTGCCGTCCGACGCTTTGTGTCCCCACAAGGCAATCAGGAAGTACATCGGCACCAACATCATTTCCCAGAAGAAGAAGAACAGGAACATGTCGATGGCAAGGAACACCCCGATAACGCCACCAAGGATCCACAGCAGGTTAAGGTAGAAGAAGCCCTGATAGCGTTGAATCTCACGCCACGAACAGAGCACTGCCAGCACCCCGAGCAGGCCGGTCAGTACCACCATCAGCAGGGACAGGCCGTCCAGTGCCAAATGGAATTCGATACCAAAACGTGGGATCCACGGCAGGACGAACTCAGATTGCCACTGCGGGATACCCGCTGGCACGATTAATGAATATCCCCCCTGCAACCAGAATTGCAGAGAAAGTGCCAGAGTCAGCCCCATGGCAATCAATGCGATCCAGCGCGGTAACCTGGTACCGAAACGCTCACACTGCCAACACAGCAGACCGCCGATAAAGGGGATAAGAATTAGCCAAGGTAGTAGCATGGCGTTTTGTGTCCCTTATTTGAATAAACTTAAAACTTGCTGTCCGGCAGGTCGCTGAATGATCAACGTACCTGCCCTCCTCGCGTCGTTTTACAATGTGTTATTCACTAAACTAATAACAACAGAGCCAATACGACCACTGCACCCAAACTCATCGACGCTACGTACCAACGCACCTGCCCATTCTCACTGATTGCCAGACCAAGGTTACCCCAGCGGGTAAACACGGCAGGCAGAGTCATCAGTGAGTCCAACGGGTCGCGTCGCAGCAGTTTCGCCACTGCCAGATAAGGTTTGACGAAAACCTTATCGTACAGCCAGTCAAAGCCCCAGGCATGGAACCACCAAACCGTCAGGAACCGGCCCGGTGCGCTCTTCGCGATGCTATTGACCAGCGTACGCTTGCCGAGGTACAGCACCGCAGCCAGCAGGATGCCAACAACCGCGATAATGCCCGACGCGATTTCCAGCGTCATGACACTGCCGTGCGCCAACTCGGTGGTTTCTGGCAGTACACCGCGCAGTGGCGGGACAATCATCGCGCCAATGAAGGTGGACAGAACCATCAGCACGAGCAGCGGCAGATGATGGGTAATGCCTTTACCCGCATGAGCTTTAATTTTCTCTTCACCGTGGAAGACGATGAAGATCATGCGGAAGGTGTACAGCGACGTCATAAACGCGCCAGCCAGGCCAGCAATCATCAGGTTGAAATGACCATTTGCCAGCGCACCGGCAAGGATTTCATCTTTACTGAAGAAGCCCGCAGTGATGATTGGCAAGGCTGACAGCGCAGCACCACCGACCAGGAAGCAGACATAAACCAGTGGAATGGATTTACGCAATCCACCCATCTTGAAGATATTCTGTTCGTGGTGGCAGGCAAGGATAACCGAGCCGGAAGAGAGGAACAGCAGCGCTTTAAAGAACGCATGCGTCATCAGATGGAAAATCGCCGCATCCCAAGCCTGAACGCCCAACGCCAGGAACATGTAGCCAATCTGACTCATCGTCGAATAGGCCAGGACACGTTTGATGTCGGTCTGCACCAGGGCAGCGAAACCCGCCAGTACCAGCGTAGCCGCACCAATGATGCCGACCAGATGCAAAATCTCTGGTGCCATCAGGAACAGACCATGGGTACGTGCAATCAGGTAGACACCGGCAGTCACCATCGTTGCGGCGTGGATCAGTGCCGAAACAGGGGTTGGGCCAGCCATTGCATCTGCCAGCCACGTTTGCAGAGGCAACTGAGCCGACTTACCTACCGCACCGCCCAGTAACATCAGCGTTGCCCAGGTAATTGCCGTCGACCCCATTTCCAATTTCTGCGGTGCCAATACCATCAGTTCGCGAATATTCAAGGTACCCAGTTCGTGATAGAGAATGAACAGGGCAAACGCCAGGAACACATCGCCGACGCGGGTCACGAAGAAGGCTTTCATCGCAGCCACGCCGTTGGCCGGATTGGTGTAGTAGAAACCGATCAGCAAGTAGCTGCACAGACCTACACCTTCCCAACCCAGGTACAACAGCAACAGGTTATCCGCCAGAACCAGAATGACCATGCTGGCGATAAACAGGTTGGTGTAGGCAAAGAAGCGCGAATAGCCTTCTTCACCGCGCATGTACCAGGATGCAAACATATGGATGAAGAAACCAACGCCGGTCACCACGGAGAGCATGGTCAGCGAAAGGCCGTCCAGCGTCAGCGTCGCCGCGATGTTAAAATCGCCGACCTGCATCCAGTTCCACAGATTCTGGTTGAACACCTGAACGCCGGTGGCTTTCTGACTCAGAAAATCAATGGCGACATACACAGTGACCAGAGCAGCCAGACCGATAGATCCGACGCCTACCGTGGCTGCCGTATTTTCAGACCAGCGACCGCGGGAAAATGCCAGCAGCAAGAACCCAATCAACGGTAGCAAAACAGTTAAATATAATAGGTTCATCCGCGCATCTCACTGACAGTATCGATATTCAGGGTGTGACGACGGCGATAGAGTTGTAGCAGCAATGCCAGGCCAATACTGGCCTCCGCGGCTGCCAGACTGATCGCCAGAATATACATCACCTGACCATCCGCCTGGCTCCAGTAGCTGCCTGCAACAATAAAGGCCAATGCCGCAGCATTGATCATCACTTCCAGACTAATCAGCATAAACAGCAGGTTACGACGAATCAGCAACCCGGTCAGCCCCAGCACAAACAGAATGGCCGCCAGAATCAGGCCATGTTGTAGAGGGATCATGCTTTTTCCTCCGCTTTTCTTTTCGCTGTATCGCTACTCAGGATGTCACCCGGTTTATGTTCGCGTCCGACATGGAACGCCACAACCAGACCAGCCAGAAGTAGCATTGACGCCAGCTCGACCGCCAGAACGTAAGGCCCGAACAGGGCGATACCCACGGCTTTGGCATCGACAACATTGCCGTCAATTCCCTGATCGTTCACGCTGCTGATGGCATAAATCAGCACCACGAGCAGCACCAGAGAGAGCAAACCCGGGCCTATCCATACGGAAGGTTTCAGCCAGGCACGCTCCTGATCCTGAACCGAGTCACCCAGGTTCAGCATCATCACCACAAACACAAACAGCACCATGATGGCACCGGCGTAGACGATGATCTCCAGCGCACCGGCAAAGTAAGCGCCGAGCGAAAAGAACACTGCAGAGATCGCCAGAAGGGAGACGATCAGATACAGCAACGCATGCACAGGGTTGGTGTGCGAGATCACGCGGATCGTCGCAACAACGGCCACCAACGCTGCAATATAAAATGCAAATTCCATGCTTGCTGGCTCCTTAGGGCAACAGACCTTTGACGTCGATCGGTTTGGCTTCGTTCTCAGCTTCACCTTTCGATTTGCCATCGATCGCCATACCGGATTGCCGGTAGAAATTATATTCCGGATACTTACCCGGGCCCGAGATCAACAGATCTTCTTTTTCGTAGACCAGATCCTGACGCTTGAACTCACCCATCTCGAAATCCGGCGTCAACTGGATAGCAGTAGTCGGGCAGGCTTCTTCACACAGGCCACAGAAAATGCAGCGCGAGAAGTTGATGCGGAAGAATTCCGGGTACCAGCGCCCATCTTTGGTTTCTGCTTTTTGCAGGGAAATACAGCTAACCGGGCAAGCAACTGCACACAGGTTACAGGCGACACAACGCTCTTCGCCGTCCGGATCGCGCGTCAGCACGATACGGCCACGGTAACGCGGTGGCAGGTAAACGGGTTCTTCCGGGTACATCAGGGTTTCACGCTTGCTGAACGCGTGCAGCCCGATCATCCAGATACTGCGTACCTGGGTGCCGAAACCAACCACTAACTCTTTTAATGTCATGGTTTATTCACCCCTTATTGAGCGTTGTACAAAATGACCGCAGCGGTCGCCAGCAGATTGAGCAATGTCAGCGGCAGGCAAACTTTCCAGCCAAACGACATCACCTGGTCATAACGCGGACGTGGCAACGAAGCACGAATCAGAATGAACATCATCATGAAGAACGCCGTTTTCAACGCAAACCAGATAAATGGCGGCAGGAATGGACCTTGCCAACCACCAAAGAACAGGGTGACGATCAGCGCGGAAACGGTCACGATACCGATGTATTCCCCCACGAAGAACAGACCGAATTTCATCCCGGAATATTCAATGTGGTAGCCATCGGCCAGTTCCTGCTCGGCTTCCGGTTGGTCAAACGGGTGACGGTGACATACCGCCACACCCGCAATCGCAAAGGTAAGGAAGCCAAAGAACTGCGGGATAATGTTCCACATGTGTGCCTGTGAATTCACGATATCCTGCATGTTGAACGAACCCGCCTGCGCAACAACGCCCATCAGCGACAAACCGATGAACACTTCGTAGCTCAGCGTCTGGGCGGACGCACGCATCGCACCCAACAAGGAGTATTTGTTATTGCTTGACCAACCGGCAAACAGAACGGCATACACCGTCAAGCCTGCCATCATCAGGAAGAACAGGATACCGATATTCAGATCGGTAACCACCCAGGTCGGGCTAACGGGTACGATGGCGAACGCCAGCAGCAATGATGTAAACGCAATCATGGGTGCCAGGGTAAAGATCACCCGGTCAGTAAAGTTAGGAACCCAGTCTTCCTTGAAGAACATCTTGATCATGTCCGCGACCAATTGCAGCGAGCCGCCCCAGCCGACACGGTTAGGTCCGTAACGGTTCTGGAACAGGCCGAGCAAGCGACGCTCACCGAAGCTCATGAATGCTCCGCAGGTTACAACAACCAGCAGAATCACCACCGCTTTCAGTATCGCAATCAGCACTTCGATCACTTCAGGTGTGAGCCAACTCATAGTGCAGCCTCCCGCAGATTCTCAACCGTGGCACCAACCAGAATCGGTGGGATGCCCGGCAAGCCCAGCGGCAGACCCACTTGTCCCTGACTCAATGTGTCACTCAGGCGCACTGGCAGACGCAGTGTCTGACCTGCACAATTGAATTCCACCAGCGTGCCAAGATTCACACCGAGCTTCGCAGCATCCGTGGTGTTCACCATGACGTAAGGCTGTGGCATGCGTTGCTGAATCACAGCAGAACGCTGGGACATCTCTTCGCTGCCGAACAGGTGGTAATAAGGGGCTACACACCACTTCCCTTGCGCGTTGAACGCAGCAGGGATGCTGTTGAAGTAGTCGAGGTTTCCCTCCCCTGCTTCAATCAGGCGCACACCTGGATCGCCATGACGCAGTGACCCACCCACTTCAGACTGGAATTTGTTCCATGCCTGCGGTGAGTTCCAGCCTGGAGCCCAGGCAAACGGGATCTGTTGGCGATCGGCCAGCGGACTGTTGTTCCCTTCCATGGAGAAGGCAAACATGGTGTCTTTATCTTGTGGTTGACGCGGTTCATGCACGCTGATATCAGCGCGCATCGCAGTACGTCCGCTGGAGCGGTTTGGAGAACGCGCCAGTTTCTGACCACGGATACGGAAGGTCGCATCGGGCGCGGCTTCAACAATGCCTTTCAACTGCGGAAGTGCAGCCACACACGCTTCGATCACATGATCCAGTTGCGTCCAGTCGACGTGACGGCTGGTGAAGGTGGAATGCAGCGAATGCATCCAGCGCCAGCTTTCAAGCATCGCGACAGTGGTGTCGTAATACGCCGGATCGTAGACCTGGAAGAAACGCTGTGCGCGCCCTTCCTGATTCACCAGCGTACCGTCACTTTCTGCAAAGCTGGCGGCAGGAATAATCAGGGTGGCTTTATCCATCAACGCAGTGCGTTGATGATCGACCACAATCAGGTTGCTGACTTTTGCCAACGCAGCATCCACTTTATCTGCCTGCGCATGACGGTAGAGATCGTTCTCCATCACAATAACGCTGTCGGCTTCACCACTTTCAAGCTGAGCCAACGCATCGTCCAGGGAACCACCACCAATCATTGACAGGCCGACACTGTTCGCCTCTGCAGCAACAAAGGTAATACCGACATCAGAACCACGGGCTTTCAACGCTTTCGCGACGTTTGCCGCGGCTTCAATGATCGCATCACTGCCTGCATTGGTGCCGGTAATGATTAATGGTTTCTTCGCACCAGCCAACGCCTGCACGATCACATCGATTTTCTTGTCCAAACCTTCAGCAAGATCGCTGACGGCTGGCGCTGCACTATCCAATGCATGGGCAATGGCGAAGCCGAAACGCGCCTGCTCATCAACCGAAGCGCGATAGTTCCACGCAGAAATATCGTCGAGACGGGTGTCATCAACATTGGTGGTAAACAGCGGATGCTTGGCGCGTTGACCAATATTCTGTATCGCCGCGATCTGCCAGTCAGCCACTTTCTGCGCTGCCGCCATCTCACGGGCCTTGCCTTTCACCGCCTGACGGACTGACAGGGCAACACGCGCACCGGTCTGGGTAATATCTTCGCCCAGCACCAATACCGCATCGTAGCCTTCAATCTCACGCAGTGGTGGCGTGTGAATGCCGCTGTTGCGCAGAATGTTCAGCATCAATTGCAGACGTGATTGCTCACCCGCAGAGATACCGGTGTAGAAGTTTTCCGCGCCGACCAGTTCACGCAAAGCAAAGTTGCTTTCCAGACTCGCGCGCGAAGAACCGATCCCGATAGTTTTCTTTGCATTACGCAAGATGCCAGCCGCGCCTTGCATGGCCTGTTCCGCATTCAGCGTAATCCAGTCGCTGCCGCGCAGTTGGCGAGGGTGTTTCGGGCGATCCTTCAGGTTGACATAGCCATAACCAAAACGGCCACGGTCACACAGGAAGTAGTGGTTGACGGTCCCGTTGTAGCGGTTTTCGATACGGCGCAATTCGCCGTAGCGTTCACCAGGGCTGGTATTGCAACCGACGCTGCACTGCTGGCAGATGCTCGGGGCAAACTGCATATCCCACTTACGGTTATAACGCTCCGAGTGGGTTTTGTCGGTGAATACGCCTGTCGGGCAGACTTCTACCAGGTTACCAGAGAACTCGCTTTCCAGCGTGCCATCTTCCGTACGACCAAAGTAGACGTTGTCATGCGCGCCATAGACGCCCAGATCGGTACCGTCCGCGTAGTCTTTGTAGTAACGCACACAACGGTAACAGGCGATACAGCGGTTCATCTCATGTGAAATGAATGGACCGAGATTCTGGTTGTTATGGGTACGCTTACTAAAACGATAGCGACGGAAACTGTGGCCAGTCATCACTGTCATATCTTGCAGATGACAGTTACCGCCCTCTTCACAAACTGGACAGTCATGCGGATGGTTGGTCATCAACCATTCCACAACGCTCGCACGGAACTCTTGGGCTTCCTGATCGTCGATAGAAATGAAAGTTCCGTCGGCAGCCGGTGTCATACATGACATTACTAAACGGCCGCGCGTATCTTCCGCGTTTTGGTATTGCTTTACCGCGCACTGGCGGCAAGCGCCGACGCTGCCAAGCGCCGGGTGCCAGCAAAAATAAGGAATATCGAGGCCGAGAGAGAGGCAAGCCTGCAGCAGGTTTTCCGCTCCGTCTACATCATATTCTTTGCCGTCTACATGAATCGTAGCCATAGTCAGCATGCTTCCACGTGGCCCAACCTTTCGGTGGGCGTTAATCAAAAATTCTTGCCGGGTTGGCGATTATCATCTCAGGCGACGTAAAACCCATTCGGGTTGGCTTTACGCGCAGCGGGCTCACCGTCCGCTGACTGATGCCCTTACCAACGCTGCTTGAGCAGGTTATTGGACTGAATACCGCCGATAGCACGCGCATTGCTGTAATGCTGCTTGGCGATACCCGCCTCAAACTCTTCCCGGAAATATTTAATGGCGCTTTGCAGCGGCTCAACGGCACCCGGTGCGTGGGCGCAGAATGTTTTACCCGGACCGAGGAAGCGGCAGAGCTGCTCCAGGGTTTCGATATCGCCAGGCTGACCTTCGCCACGCTCCAGCGCACGCAGGATCTTCACACTCCACGGCAAACCATCGCGGCACGGCGTACACCAGCCACAGGATTCACGCGAAAAAAACTCTTCCAGGTTGCGTACCAGCGAGACCATGTTGATCTCATGGTCAACGGCCATCGCCAGCGCAGTCCCCAAACGGCTGCCTGCTTTACCAATATTTTCGAAGTCCATCGGCAGATCGAGGTGGTCGCTGGTCAGGAAGTCTGTTCCTGCGCCGCCGGGTTGCCAGGCTTTGAATTTAAGCCCGTCGCGCATGCCGCCAGCATAGTCTTCCAGAATCTCACGAGCGGTGATACCAAACGGCAACTCCCACAGTCCAGGGTTTTTCACCCGGCCTGAAAAGCCCATCAGTTTGGTTCCGGCATCGCTACTCATGCCTGCGGAAATACCTTTGTACCAATCACCCCCGTATTCAATGATCGCCGGAACGTTACAGAGCGTTTCGACGTTATTCACGCAGGTTGGTTTGCCCCAGGCACCTGAGGAAGCAGGGAATGGTGGCTTGGAACGTGGATTGGCGCGACGGCCTTCGAGCGAGTTGATCAGTGCGGTTTCTTCCCCGCAGATATAACGGCCAGCGCCGGTATGTACGATCAGCTCAAAATCAAAACCGCTGCCGAGAATATTTTTACCCAGCAGGCCAGCTTCGGTCGCTTCGGCAATGGCGCGGCGCAGATTCACCGCAGACTCAATATATTCACCGCGCAGGAAGATATAGCCACGATAGGCTTTCAAGGCGAAAGCACTGATCAGCATACCTTCTACCAGCAGATGAGGCAGTTGCTCCATCAACAGGCGGTCTTTGTAGGTCCCCGGCTCCATTTCGTCGGCATTGCACAGCAGGTAACGGATGTTCATGCTCTCGTCTTTTGGCATCAGGCTCCACTTCAGTCCCGTGGAGAAGCCTGCACCACCGCGCCCTTTCAGGCCCGCGTCCTTGACCAGAGAAACAATCTCATCCTGCGACATCCCTTTCAGTGCTTTTTCAGCGCCGACATAACCGTTTTTGCTGCGGTATTCATCCAGCCACACTGGCTGTTCATCATCACGCAAACGCCAGGTCAGCGGGTGCTTCTCGGCGGTACGGATGATTTCTCTTGGCGTATAACCCGTTGTTGTCATTGGTACTGCTCCAGTAGCCCGTCAATATCTTCCGGCTTCAGGTGACTATGGGTGTCGTCGTCGATCATCATCGTCGGCCCTTTGTCGCAGTTACCCAGGCAACAGGTCGGCAGCAGGGTAAAACGGCCATCACCGGTGGTCTGACCCGGCTGGATACTGAGTTTCTTCTCAATAGCCGCCTGAATGCCCTGATAGCCGGTGATATGACACACCACGCTGTCGCAATAACGGATAACATGTCGGCCTACTGGCTGACGGAAGATCTGGCTGTAGAACGTTGCAACACCTTCCACGTCACTGGCAGGAATACCCAATACGTCGGCGATCGCATAGATCGCGCCATCAGGCACCCAGCCGCGCTGTTTCTGTACTATTTTCAGAGCTTCGATCGACGCCGCGCGTGGATCTTCGTAATGATGCTTCTCATGTTCGATCGCATCCCGCTCTGCGGCGCTGAGTTCAAACGCCACTTTCTCGACTGGCGCTGCATCAATGAACAGCGGTTGTGAGTCTTTGTTTAAATCTGTCATCGTTAGCGGTCCACATCTGACATTACAAAATCGATACTGCCGAGATATACGACAAGGTCGGATACCAGGCTGCCACGTATAACCGAAGGGATCTGCTGCAAGTGAGGAAAACTCGGTGTACGGATGCGCGTACGATAGCTCATGGTGCTCGCGTCGCTGGTCAGGTAGTAACTATTGATTCCCTTGGTCGCCTCAATCATCTGGAATGATTCGTTTGCAGGCATCACTGGCCCCCACGACACTTGCAGGAAGTGGGTAATCAGGGTTTCGATATGCTGCAACGTGCGCTCTTTCGGCGGTGGCGTCGTCAATGGGTGATCGGCCTTGAACGGACCTTCCGGCATATTGTTCAGGCACTGCTCAAGAATGCGCAGACTCTGGCGCAGCTCTTCAACCTTAAGCATTACGCGCGAGTAGCAATCGCTGACGCCATTACCTACCGGCACTTCAAAGTCGAAGTTTTCATAACCTGAGTAAGGCCGCCATTTACGCACGTCAAAAGCAATACCCGTCGCGCGCAGACCCGCACCCGTCACGCCCCAGTCCAGCGCGTCTTTGGCGTTGTATTCCGCGACGCCCATGGTACGGCCTTTCAGGACGGTGTTTTTCAGCGCAGCCTTCACATAGGAATCGAGACGCGCAGGCATCCAATCGAGGAACTCACGCAGCAGGCGATCCCAGCCTTTCGGCAGATCGTGTGCCACGCCACCAATACGGAACCAGGCCGGATGCATACGGAAACCCGTAATGGCTTCAACCAAATCATAAATTTTCTGGCGATCGGTAAACGCAAAGAACACCGGCGTCATGGCACCGACGTCCTGAATAAAGGTACTGATATAAAGCAGGTGGCTGTTGATACGGAATAGCTCAGAAAGCATCACACGGATCGTGTTGACACGATCCGGCACTACGATGCCCGCCAGTTTTTCAACGGCAAGCACGTAAGGCATTTCATTGACGCAGCCGCCAAGATATTCGATACGATCGGTGTACGGAATGTAGCTGTGCCACGACTGGCGCTCGCCCATTTTTTCCGCACCACGGTGGTGGTAGCCGATATCTGGAACGCAGTCGACTATCTCTTCGCCGTCCAACTGTAAAATGATACGGAAAGCACCATGGGAAGACGGGTGGTTTGGACCGAGGTTGAGGAACATGAAGTCCTCATTTTCGGTGCCACGCTTCATGCCCCACGCTTCTGGTTTGAAAGTCAGCGACTCCATCTCCAGATCTTCTTTCTGTTTGGTTAATTCAAACGGATCGAATTCGGTGGCACGCGCCGGGTAATCTTTACGCAGCGGGTGGCCTTCCCAGGTATGCGGCATCATGATGCGGGTCAGATGCGGGTGTCCGTCGAAGGTCACACCGAACATCTCCCAGGTTTCACGCTCATACCAGTTGGCATTAGGGAAAATCTTTGTCAGCGTCGCGACATGCAGATCGTTCTCTGCCAACGCCACTTTCAGCATGATGTCGCGATTACGTTCGATGGAAATCAGATGATAGAAAACGGAAAAATCCGCGGCAGGAAGACCTTCGCGGTGAGTACGAAGACGCTCATCTACACCATGCAAATCGAACAGCATGACGTAAGGCTTCGGCTGTTTTCTCAAAAACGTGATTATTTCCAGTAACTGTTCGCGCTTGACCCATACCACGGGCATTCCGGTACGCGTCGGTTGAACAGTGAAAGCATCAGGTCCAAAACGGTTACGCAGTTCGCCGATGACCGGATCATCCTGATGATCGCGGGTCTGCCATGCGGGCTGGGCGAGGTCATGCGTCGTCAAATCTGTCATAATTTTTTTTCACCACACTAAATGGTCATTTTGCCCCAGAACTCCCGTTTTCCGAGCTTTTCACATGCTCAATCAAACGGTGAAAGCGAGAGCCAATGGTTGACTATCCGACCGCAGCGTTAAATCTCGTCAGGTGTACGCAGATTGGTCACGGCGATACGCTCACCGCGCTTACGTTCTCTTTCTGACTGCATGTTGGCACGGTAAACACCCTGATCGCCCACCACCCACGAGAGAGGACGGCGCTCTTTGCCAATGGATTCCTGCAACAATAACAACGCTTGCATATAGGCTTCCGGACGCGGCGGGCAGCCAGGGATGTACACATCAACCGGCAGGAATTTATCTACGCCCTGCACAACTGAATAGATGTCATACATGCCACCGGAGTTGGCACAGGCACCCATGGAAATAACCCATTTAGGTTCCAGCATCTGGTCATACAGTCGCTGGATAACCGGCGCCATTTTGGTAAAGCAGGTTCCTGCAATAACCATCAGGTCGGCCTGGCGCGGTGATGCACGCAAAACTTCCGCCCCGAAACGCGCAACGTCATGTACTGCGGTAAACGACGTCACCATCTCTACATAACAGCAGGAAAGGCCAAAGTTGAATGGCCAAATAGAATTTTTTCGACCCCAATTCACCATGTCGTGCAATGAGTTTTCGAGTTTCCCCATATACACACTGCGGTGAACTTGCTGCTCCAGAGGATCGCTGACGATCTCCTGTTTTTGCAGGGGATAACGGTCGTTCTCACCGTCCGGGTCTATGCGGGTGAGCGTATAGTCCATCTTAATGCCTCGCTGTTACTGCGGATGACTGTTGGTGTTAGTGACTGCACTTGGCTTTACGCGCACTTTCGAACGGGTCGGGGCCCAGTCCAGAGCGCCGATACGCACCAGATAAAACAACCCGGCCAGCAGTACTACAATGAAAATGGTGGCCTCGATGAAACCCGTCCAACCGCTTTCGCGAATCGACGTTGACCATGCAAAGAGATACAGGGCTTCAACATCGAAAATGACGAAAAACATCGCGACCAGATAGAATTTTGCAGAGAGGCGCATACGGGCAGAGCCGACAGCGGCAATCCCTGACTCATAAGGCGTATGCTTCGCGCGTGCGCGGGCTCTCCCGCCCAAAAAGTACGCACCGAGGAGCATAAGGCAACAAAGCCCGATAGCAACGACGAGGAATACCGCGAACGCCCAGTTATGGGCGATAACTTCAGTGGCTGTTGACATACATGCTTACTCATCAAAAGTGGTGTCGAGCGCTCTGCTCTTATCTCGGCAGTTAGTGCACCACATCGATTCAAGGGAAGGATTAATAACCACACAAACACACTGCATTTACAGACATTTAGGCAGCGTTTTACTGTGGGCTTTTTACTCCTTTCTATAACCTTTTGTCAACTTTGACAAAAGTAACTCCACATTATTTTACAAAGGTAAATTTGTATTAACATAACCTGCGCAAGCGAGTTGCTAAATCGAGTCAGTTAAACCTGCGTAACATCATAAAGATGTTAATGGGAGCAGTTCTTACGTATTAACTATACCATTGTCTCAGGAATAACCTGTTCTTCCACTCACTCCTCAGGGTTATTTTTTTGATCTAGGGCACGTTTTGAGGCTTTTTGGCAACAAAGTCACCGGCGCAATAACACAATTTGATAAATTCAATATAACAAAATGCTGTTTTGTTTTTATCAAAACAACATAAGTTATTTTGAACTAAACGAGGGCATCGAAAATGATTTTTCCGCTTTTTTCGTTGATGAAGGGATTTATAAGGTAAGAAAAGACGGCATTAACCCGCTTAATAACAAGAAATGACCCAGTTGGCGTATTTCCGTGCGGTTAAATAAAAAACCCCTTAAATTAAAAGGGGTTTTTATATAGTTTACTTACCAGCGATTATTCTTCATCACTCAGAAAAAGCTCATCTCCTTCCAGTGCTGAAGCGCCCGTTACGGCATAGGGTTCATTCCCAGTTTCAATTGCACCGAAAATGGCCGTCGCCAATTCACTCTCACATTTCACATTCTTGAAGAGCCCATATTGAGTATCGGGAAGATCTGGCAAACCTTCCGCTTTACCGAGAACGCGCAGTTCTGGGCTCATCATCTCAATCGGACGGGCCGTCACACCCAACCCGGCACGCACCGCCGCACGTATGGCAGACAGTGTGGAGGCCACATAAGCAATCCGCCACGGAATGCCTGCCTGATTGAGCATGTTGATTGCCAGGGTGCGGAATGGACTTGGTTCATCCAACAGCACCAGAGGAATCGCATCCCCCACAGGAAATTTATAATCGGCGGCGCAGTACCATAGCGTCGGCGATGTCCTTAAAATGACATGTGGGTGGTTGACTTCACCAATTACAGTAGTGATTGCCAGATCGATTTCGTTCTTTTCGAGCATATCAATCATGAAAGGACTGCGTTTGACCCGAACATCAATAGATAATTTAGGATAAACCGAGGTTACACGATTCAACACAAAAGGAAGGATCGTATCAGCCGTATCATCGGATGCTCCAATAGTCAGAACCCCTTCAACGTCGCTGTACATAAGTGACGTGCAGGCTTCATCATTAAAGCGCAGAATTTTACGGGCATAACCCAATAGCTGAATCCCATGTTCAGTCAGTAACTTATTTCTACCGTGCCGTGCAAATAACTCTTTACCTACCAGCTGTTCCAATCGCTGCATTTGTTGACTTACAGCAGATTGGGTGCGACATACAGCGGCTGCCGCTGCTGCAAAGGTATTCAAATCAGCAACGGCGACGAAGGTTCTGAGCAGATCGAGATCCAAGTTAAGAATCGGACGAGTTGCGTTAGTCATAGTGTTTTCTTCACTTTTTAAATTCTAATAACAAACTACCCTGGTATTGCGTGTTTAGTATCCGCAAAAGGCAGAATACCAGATAAGACAGTACCCCACTCATTACAGGAGGGCAAAAAATACTTAAATCCGGACTCGTTTTTTGATAAAAAAAGAACGCTTCACATTAAGACTCGTCTCACGCAGTGAATAGAATGGAAAAAAACCATTAATTCGTCAATAACTAATAGCTTATTAGATCCGATAAGAAGTGTTTTGTTGGCCGTTCCTGGAATAAAAGTAGCGAAAAACGATAATTCTTATCAATCAAAAAATAAGCCGAATTCTCGGACAGGCAGTGCTTCACCTCCCGTTTTTGCTATTATTATTCAAGCTAATTCAATAAGTAACGCGAGGCGATGACAATATATACAAAACATTACTTAAATAAAATTTAAGATTTTTCTCACCATATATCGAATTATTCCGAAATTTGCATCACGGTTAATTTTTTTCCTGAATTTTCAGCGCTGAGGTTTATTACAATTTTTGGCGGTATCTTTACTTGTTTTTAAGTGAAAGGGGCGATTTATCTATAAAACTGATTAATTTGCTGTTATTACCCAAATCACACTGGTAAAGATTTGTTAAGCAAAAATGTGAACCTCATCAACCTATCCTTTCATGGTCTGCCAGAACAAAAAATCTAATGGCAATTGCTGAAAGGTAAGTCATTGCTTTTCCCCTTAGCCTGAGAAGTATTGGTTAATCCACTTCATTCGTCACCCATTTTGGTGAAGGTTCGAGGAGAGAAGATGAATACAAAACGGAAGATTGGCCTGGTCCAGTACCTGTCGTATGGGTCAGGGGACTTTCTGGGTGCAGGTACAACAGCGCTGACAGCGGCCTGGCTGCTTTATTTCTACACCACCTTCTGCGGACTCTCTCCGATAGAGGCCACATTTATCTTTGCTATGGCCAGGGTGCTGGATGCCATAGTCAGCCCATTGATGGGATTTCTTACCGATAACTTCGGTGCGACCCGCCTGGGTAAACGCTTTGGCCGCAGAAAGTTCTTCATTCTGCTCGGTATCCCCCTGGTGTTCAGTTATAGCCTGATGTGGGTTGGGGACATGAGCTATTGGTACTACCTGTTGACCTATCTGTTCTTTGATGTGGTTTACACCATGATCCTGGTGCCTTATGAAACATTGGTGCCGGAAATGACCGATGACTTCAAACAGAAAACCAAATTCTCGGGGACCCGTATTGCCCTCGCCCAACTCTCAGCCATCCTCGCGGCTTTCCTGCCAGGGATCCTGCTGGGTATTTTTGGCAAAGACAATGCGATATCGTTCTTCTACTCCAGCCTGGTCTTTTCGGTTATTTGCGCCATTGTGCTGACTCTGGTCTACCGCAATACCTGGGAGCGTCCTCGCGAAGAGATGTCCGATGAAGAAAGAGCGGCAGAATTTGCGAGGCAGCAACTGACCCTTGGCCAAAGCCTGCGCCGCTTGGTTACCGAGTTGTCTTCCACCTTCCGTATCCGCATTTTCCGCCAGCATCTTGGGATGTATCTGGGCGGCTACATCGCTCAGGACGTGTTCAACGCGGTGTTTACCTATTACGTCGTCTTTGTGTTAATGCAAAGTGCCACCGTTGCATCAAGTCTGATGGGAACCATGGCAATCCTGCAGTTCATAGCAGTCATTGGCATGATCCCGCTGTGTATTCGCCTTGGGCCTGCGCCGTCCTACCGTTTGGTGGTGCTGTTGTTTGCGTTGAGTGCGTTCTCCTATGCCCTATTGTATTACAGCGGTTTGCACGACAGTATGACCGCCCTGCTGTTCATCTCGGCGATTGCCGGTCTGGGTCGTGGTGGCATCAACTACGTTCCCTGGAATATCTATACCTACATTGCGGACGTCGATGAAGTGGTGACCGGACAGCGCCGCGAAGGGATCTTTGCCGGGATCATGACGTTAACGCGCAAAGCCTCGCAGGCCGGTGCTGTAATGCTGGTGGGTATTGCGCTGCAACTGGGTGGTTTTGTTTCCGGCCAGACCGAACAAAGCCCCGAAGTCCGCCACACGATTCTGTTAATCCTCAGCGTGGGTACCGTGATTGTGCTGTGCTGCGGCTTCCTGATTTCATTGAAGTTCAAGTTGAATCTGCAAACGCATCAGGTGTTGCGTGAAGAAACCGTGCGCATGAAACAGGCTGGCAGACCGCTTCCTGAGAACATCACCCCTGAGGCGAAAGCGACCGTCGAGTTACTGGCGGGTATGCCATACGAAAATCTGTGGGGAAACAACGACGTTGGCTACCAGAGCCAATTACGCGCCAGGCAAAAAATGGAGGATACTGCCGTCCGAACCTAGCCCTACTGTACAGCCAGCTCTCATTTGTAGAGCTGGCTGTACACCGGATGTCGAATTTTTGTCCTAAAACGGATTTTTATAAAAGATATAAACCCACTTATTAGCCTAAATTCAGATAATAATTCTGGTTATTATCAATTATCCCATCCAAATTACCGCCTTGCGCCATAACTGGCAACCATTTGCACCAAAGCTGTGCGTATACCTTCAAAAGCGTTTAGGGTCGGAGTACATTGGGCACATTGCAATGTTCCACGGCAGGAACACGCTTTTCCGGCAAAAGGTCCACTTTTTATGTCCCCCATTGAAAAATCCAGCAAACTGGACAACGTCTGTTACGACATTCGTGGCCCGGTGCTCAAAGAAGCCAAGCGTCTAGAAGAAGAAGGCAACAAAGTTCTGAAACTGAATATTGGCAACCCCGCGCCATTCGGTTTTGATGCCCCCGATGAAATTCTGGTCGATGTCATCCGTAACTTGCCCACCGCCCAGGGATATTGCGATTCCAAGGGACTCTACTCCGCGCGTAAAGCGATTATGCAGCACTATCAGGCACGCGATATGCGTGACGTAACCGTGGAAGATATTTACATCGGTAACGGTGTGTCTGAACTGATTGTTCAGTCAATGCAGGCGTTGCTGAACCTTGGGGACGAAATGCTGGTCCCTGCGCCTGACTATCCGTTATGGACAGCGGCGGTGTCGCTTTCCAACGGTAAAGCCGTACATTACATCTGCGATGAGTCGTCGGACTGGTTCCCGGATCTTGATGATATCCGTAGCAAAATCACCCCACGCACGCGTGGCATTGTGATTATCAACCCGAATAACCCGACCGGGGCGGTCTACAGCAAAGAACTGCTGATGGAGATTGTCGAGCTCGCCCGTCAACACGATTTAATCATCTTCGCCGATGAAATCTACGACAAGATCCTGTATGACGACGCAGTTCACCACTCAATTGCCGCACTGGCGCCAGACTTGTTGACGGTCACGTTCAATGGTTTATCGAAGACCTACCGCGTTGCCGGTTTCCGTCAGGGCTGGATGGTGCTTAATGGACCGAAAAAGCACGCCAAAGGCTACATCGAAGGGCTGGAAATGCTGGCGTCAATGCGCTTGTGCGCCAACGTCCCGATGCAGCATGCGATTCAGACGGCGCTTGGCGGTTACCAGAGCATCAATGAATTTATTCAGCCTGGCGGACGCCTGGTTGAGCAGCGGGATCGAGCCTGGGAACTGATCAATGACATTCCTGGCGTCTCCTGCGTTAAACCTCGCGGTGCCCTGTATATGTTCCCGCGTATTGATGCGAAACGATTCAACATCCATGATGATCAGAAATTGGTGCTGGATCTGTTGCTGCAAGAAAAAGTATTGCTGGTGCAAGGCACAGCATTTAACTGGCCTTATCCGGATCACGTACGCATTGTTACTCTACCGCGTGTGGATGAACTGGAGATGGCGATCAGGAAATTGGGTCGTTTCCTCGAAACGTACCACCAATAAACTGACGACCAAAAAACAGCCACCGGAGCGGGCAAGCGCCTGCTTCGGTTATTCATCTTACCTCTCCATTTGCATAATCCCGTTCAAGTGCTCAGAATAATGATCTCATTTGCCGTTGTATAAGAGAGCACCATGAGCCAAAGCCACTTCTTTGCCCATCTATCCCGTCTCAAACTGATTAGTCGCTGGCCGCTGATGCGCAACGTTCGTACCGAAAACGTCTCCGAGCACAGTTTGCAGGTTGCGTTTGTCGCCCATGCGCTGGCCGTGATTAAAAATCGCAAATTCAATGGCAATATCAACGCCGATCGCGTTGCACTTCTGGCGATGTACCATGATGCCAGCGAAGTGATTACTGGCGATATGCCTACGCCAATCAAGTATTACAACCCGCAAATTGCCCACGAATACAAGAAAATAGAAAAAATCGCCCAGCAAAAGCTGATCGAAATGCTGCCTGTTGAACTACAGAATGATTTCCGTTCACTGCTTGATGAGCATTACTACACCGAAGATGAAAAATTGGTAGTAAAACAGGCTGATGCGCTATGCGCCTATCTGAAATGCCTGGAGGAGCTTTCTGCGGGCAACAATGAATTCAAGCTGGCAAAAGCCCGGCTGGAGAAGACCCTCTCTATGCGAAATAGCCCGGAAATGGACTATTTCATGGAGGTTTTCGTCCCCAGCTTCAGTCTGTCGCTTGACGAGATCAGTATCGATACGCAGCTCTGATTAAAACGGGAACAGTATCGGCACCAGAAACACGCTGACGATCATCACCAGCACGGTAAACGGAACGCCGATACGCGCAAAATCGCCGAACTTATAACCACCCGGCACCATGACCAACGTGTTGACCGGTGAGGACACCGGCGTCATAAAGGCGGCAGAAGCGGCCACGGCAATGATCATGGTGAACGGGTAAGGGGAAACCCCCATCTCACGGGCAGCAGCGATCGCAATAGGCGCCATCAGCACGGCAGTTGCCGTGTTCGAGATAAACAGTCCAATCGTGGCACAGAGTACAAACAGGCTAATCAACATAATGCGCGGCCCGGCATCCCCGGTGATCTCCATCAGCCCCTGAACGATAAGCGCGACACCGCCGGTTTTTTGCAGCGCAATGGCAAAGGGCATCATTCCGACAATCAAAATCAGGCTGGGCCAATGAATAGCGCGGTATGCGCTGTCCATATCAATGCAGCGGAACTTACCCATCAGCAGACACGCGATAATCGCCGCAATCGAATTGGGCACTTCATCCGTCAGCATCAGCGCGACCATTAAGGCCAGACAAAATAGCGCATGGGGAGCCTGACTGACCGCAGGTGAGACCTCATCAATTTCCGCTGGCAAGTTCAGCACGATAAAATGGCGCGTTTTCTGCTGAAGTTGGCGAATCAGTTTCCAGTCGCCAATCACCAGCAAAACATCACCGATTTGTATTTCTTCATCTACCAGCTTGCCGGGGACAACTGTCCCATTGCGGCGAAGGCCCACAACGTTCAGGCCGTAGCGGCTACGAAATCCCATCTGGCGCAGGGACTTGCCCAATAACTCCGAATCAGGAATCAGCGTGACTTCGGCCATCCCTACATCACGCGATTGTTCCGAGAAGTAATCGCCGCGCAATACCATCGGTTCGAGCTGCTGCTCAGTACAAAACTCACGTAAATCGACATCGGTATCAGACATGTCAATCAGCAGCACATCGCGTTCATGCAACTCGGTAGTACCGGTTGCACTGACCATCACCCTGCGGAACTTACGCCAGCGCTCGATACCCACCACGTTCGCACTGTATTCACTGCGCAAATGGAGATCGTCCAGCGTGCGCCCCACCAAGGGTGAACCCGGCCTGATCGCCAATCGGCGGGCACGGCCCGTTAATTTATAGTCGCGGATCAGATCGCGGAATGTCCGGCGCTTCCATTTTTCTTTTGCGCCCTTGTCCTCATCTTCGCCCAACCAATTACGCGCAACCATCATATAAGCGACGCCCATCAGGAGGACGACTATGCCAATGGGTGTTATGCCAAAGAAACCAAAACCGGGTATGTTTTCACGCAACAATTCGCTGTTAATCACCATATTGGGTGGCGTCGCGACCAGCGTCATCATCCCGCTAATCAATCCGGCAAAGCTGAGAGGCATCATTAACCGTGCTGGCGACGTCCCCATCCGCGCAGTAACGCTGATAACGACCGGGATGAAAATAGCCACAACGCCAGTTGAACTCATGAATGCACCGAGCAGCGCGACTGTCACCATCAGTAGAACCAGCATTTTTATTTCGCTGCTGCCTGATACTTTCACCAACCAGTCACCCACCTGATAGGCGACCCCCGTTCGTACCAACCCATCGCCAATAACAAAAAGAGCGGCGATCAGTATCACGTTAGGATCGCTGAACCCTGCCATGGCCTCCGGCACGGTCAGCGTACCACTGACAACAAAAGCCACTATCACCAACAGGGCGATGACATCCATACGTAACTTGTTGGTGGCAAATAGGGATATAGCAATCAGCAGTAATGAAACTACCCATATCAGCTGGCTGTTCAATCAGGTTCCTCCCTGCAAAAGATTGATTCGGGTGATGGCGTAACAATGGTAATGAGGGTAAGTCTATAAAACGCTGTAAGAATGCCATAAAAAAACCCCAACTATGCGGGGTTTACATCATATTTAGAGCAGAAAACAGGCGCTGCATAGAGTAAGAACAATTTATGACCCGATATTGATCACTGCCCGATTTGCCGAGCCGGTTACGTTAACGCTCGCCAGAGAGGTAAGCACCAGATCAACCTGCTCCAATTTTGGGGTATCCGCCGGGGCATTCACGGCAATGACTTTGCAGCCTGCCGCGAGACCCGCGAGCACGCCAGCAGGCGCATCCTCAACCACTACACAATTCTCCGGTGGCAATCCCAACATTTTTGCGCCCAGGAGATAGGCATCGGGTTGCGGTTTACCATGCACAACCTGTTCTGCGGTAATAAAGACGGCGGGTTGCGGCAATCCAGCCGCTGCGTGGCGCGCATGCGCCACGGGAACCGTCCCGGAGGTGACGATCGCCCAGGGAATATTCAACGCAACCAGTTGGTTCAGTAACGCATGTGCGCCGGGCAGTGCCTCGACGCCATCCGTATCACGGGCTTCTATCGCTTCCAGCGCCGAAAACTCGCGTTGGATCTCTTCTTCACTTTCGCCCGGCATAAAATGCCGTAACGAGGTAATTGCCTGTTTGCCATGAATGAACGCCAGAACCTCTTGTGGATTAACCCCACGACTCTGCGCCCAGTTAATCCATGACCGTTCAACGGCAGGTAATGAGTCCACTAATGTTCCATCAAGGTCAAATAAAAACCCTTTGCACTCCACAGGCAATTCCTCTCTTACATTCAGGCATTAATGATTTGCGCGATCTCAACCGCACTTAAATGGTATTGACGCGGGCAGGACAACCACACTGCCAGCATCCGCTGGTATTTTTCCCACATCTTGGTTTGGGCATTGAAACCGTGGGTTCCGGAATCAAAATGGGTATAGCGACCTTCCGTATTGACCATAAACCGCACATAGCTGAGATAGCGCGATTCCGTTGCCGCATCAAATCCCAGGAACGCCAGGCGACGTTCATCGACATCCGTCCGATCTTTGAGGTTGTCCCATGACACTTGCAGCGCATGGTGCATTTCCATGATGTTGATAATTGTGCGGCAGGTTTCTTCTGATAATTGGCCGAATTCACGATCCAGCTCACGCATCTGTAAACCGAACCCACGTTCAACAATGGTCTGCAAACGGCGGTAGCGCTCTGCGTTATCGGGGTCAAGCATCGTCATCATTTTGTACTGGTTTGAAAGGATGAGGCGCTGGGCATTGGTCATTTCCATCATGATCTCCTGGGTATCGGCATAATGGTCAAAGCATCGCATACTGTTTTCGCGAGTGGTATCAATAGCTAGCGATTCTTTGATTTAGACAGGGTATTGGCGTGAACTCTGCCGGAGCGGGGATCGCAACTCCGGCAAATCATCACAGATCGTCCAGAAAGGTTTTGTCGAGTTGCTTGAAGGCACGTTTCAGCACTTCAGCCAGGGACTGGTAAGTCGGTACGCCATCAACGGGTGCCAGCGCCTGACCGGACTCACTCAATTTGTTGCGCACATCGTGATACCACTGCAATACGGTGGGCGGCAGAGGCGTCACCGAGCGGCGACCGAGCCACCACAATCCCTGCATAGGCAGACTACAGGCAAACAGGGCCGTAGCGATCGCCGGGCCAAGCTGTCCACCCAGCGCGATCTGCCACGTCAGGGTAAATATGGCCAGCGGTGGCATAAAGCGAACAGCGAAACGAGTGGTCCACGCAATACGATTTTCCGGGAATACCGGTGCCAGACGTTTGTCGGACGGCCAGGTCTTCATGTAGTGCTGGCCGCGTTGGAAAATCTGAAACCAACTAACGGAACCGGAGGGTTTACTGGTCATGGAACACCTCAACTTCACAGATAAAGATTAAAATTTTTGTGCAAACCACCAACAAAATTTAGCACGTTTAAATATCTTTTGTGTTTCCAGTGGGCTATCGGTATTCTACTGCGGCCTTTATGGCCGGTAGTCCATCGACAAATAAATGTCAACTCGCTGGCCGTGTGGAACAGCCTTACCGCACGCTGTCACTATTTAGTGTTGTCCGATTTGTCGTAAACTTCGAGCAACTTCAGTAGTTTTTTATTCATCACGCCTGAAAATCATTCTGGCATGATGTTAATCATAATTGTCAACGACATTATGCGCTACGCTTATGTCTGCCTGATGATTTATTAACCACGTGTTTTGCTTCGTTTCTTACGGACAGCACGAACTATAAATAGGTACTTCCATGTCGAGTAAGCTAGTACTGGTTCTTAACTGTGGCAGTTCATCCCTGAAATTCGCCATCATTGACGCGGTTAACGGTGAAGAACATATCTCCGGATTAGCCGAATGCTTCAACCTTCCAGAAGCCCGCATCAAATGGAAAATGGATGGCGGCAAGCAAGAAGCGGCGCTGGGCGCAGGCGCTGCACACAGCGAAGCACTGAAATTCATCGTTAACTCTATTCTGTCACAGAAACCAGAACTCTCCGCAGAGTTGGTCGCTATCGGTCACCGTATCGTTCATGGCGGTGAGAAATTCACTAAATCAGCGATCATCAATGACGAAGTATTGCAGGGTATCAAAGATTCATCCTCTTTTGCACCGTTGCATAACCCTGCACACCTCATCGGTATTGATGAAGCGTTGAAATCCTTCCCGAAATTGGCTGATAAAAATGTCGCAGTATTTGACACTGCATTCCATCAGACCATGCCAGAAGAGTCTTACCTCTACGCCCTGCCATACAGCCTGTATAAAGAGCACGGTATTCGCCGCTATGGCGCACACGGTACCAGCCACTTCTATGTGACTCAGGAAGCAGCAAAAATGCTGAACATTCCGGTAGAAAAGCTGAACGTGATTACTTGCCATCTGGGCAACGGCGGTTCTGTTACGGCAGTTCGCAATGGTAAATGTATTGATACCTCCATGGGGCTGACCCCACTGGAAGGTCTGGTGATGGGAACCCGCAGTGGTGACATCGATCCGGCGATCATTTTCCATCTGCACGACACCCTGGGCATGAGCATTGATCAGATCAACAAACTGTTGACCAAAGAGTCCGGTCTGTTGGGTCTGACTGAAGTCACCAGCGATTGCCGTTATGTTGAAGACAATTATGCGACCAAACCTGATGCCAAACGTGCGATGGATGTGTTCTGCCACCGTCTCGCCAAGTACATCGGTGCCTATGCTGCACTGATGGAAGGCCGTCTGGACGCAGTGGTCTTCACCGGTGGCATCGGTGAAAACGCCGCAATGGTCCGTGAATTTGCCATGGCAAAACTGGGTCTTCTTGGTCTGGAAATTGACCACGAGCGTAACCTTGCTGCCCGCTTTGGCAAATCTGGCTTTATCAACAAAGAAGGTGCCCGCCCTACCCTGGTGATCCCAACCAACGAAGAGTTGGTTATCGCCCAGGACGCCGCACGCCTGACTGCATAATCACACAGCCCAACACCGTCAGCCAAGGCTGACGGTGTTGTTTTGACTCTTGAGCAACCGTAAAGAGGTTTATCCGTGTCCCGTACTATTATGTTGATCCCCACAGGCACCAGTGTCGGCCTGACCAGCGTCAGTCTGGGTGTCATCCGCGCTATGGAGCAAAAAGGCGTCAGCCTGAGTATTTTCAAACCTATCGCCCAGCCGCGTGCTGGTGGTGATACGCCAGATCAAACCACAACCATCATTCGTGCCAACTCCAGCGTCACTGCTGCCGAGCCGCTGAAGATGAGCCACGTAGAAATGCTGCTGGGTTCAAACAAGCAAGACGAGCTGATGGAAGAGATTGTCGCCCGTTACCATGAAAATACCAAAGATGCTGAAGTGGTTCTGGTTGAAGGTTTGGTGCCAACGCGCAAACATCAGTTTGCCAACGCACTGAACTACGAAATTGCCAAGACACTGAATGCAGAAATCGTTTTTGTTCTGGCGTTGGGCAATGACTCCCCGGCCCAGTTGAAAGAGCGTATCGAACTGGCCAGTTCCAGCTTCGGTGGCAGCAAAAACAAAAATATCACCGGCGTTATCATCAATAAACTCAACGCGCCAGTTGATGATCAAGGCCGCACCCGCCCTGACCTGTCCGAAATTTTCGATGACTCTTCCAAGGCGAACGTTACCAAGGTCGATCCAACCCAACTGTTTACCGACAGTCCTCTGCCGGTACTGGGCTGCATTCCATGGAGTTTCGAACTGATTGCTACCCGTGCAATCGATATGGCCCGCCACCTGAATGCGCGCGTGATTAACGAGGGCGACATCAACACCCGCCGCGTGAAGTCCGTGACCTTCTGCGCCCGCAGCATTCCGCATATGCTGGAGCATTTCCGTCCGGGTTCGCTGCTGGTGACCTCTGCCGATCGTCCTGATGTGCTGGTTGCCGCCTGTCTGGCAGCAATGAATGGCATTGAAATCGGTGCGGTTCTGCTGACGGGTGGTTATGGGATTGATGCTCAGGTCAATAAGCTGTGTGAGCGTGCCTTCCAGACTGGCCTGCCTCTATTTATGGTCGACACCAACACCTGGCAGACGTCGTTGAGCCTGCAGAGCTTTAATCTGGAAGTCCCTGCGGATGACCATGAGCGCATTGAAAAACTGCAAAACTACGTTGCAAGCCATATTAACAGCCAATGGGTCGACTCTCTGAGCGCAACTTCCGAGCGTTCCCGCCGCCTGTCTCCGCCAGCATTCCGTTATGAGCTGACTGAACTGGCCCGTAAAGCTGGCAAACGTATTGTTCTGCCAGAAGGCGATGAGCCACGCACGGTTAAAGCCGCATCAATCTGTGCTGAGCGCGGTATCGCTGAATGTGTGTTGTTGGGTAATCCAGAAGAGATCGAACGCGTGGCAGCTGCGCAGGGCGTGGTATTGGGCAAAGGCATCAAGATCGTTGATCCGGTGGCTGTGCGTGAGCAATACGTTCCGCGTCTGGTTGAACTGCGTAAGAGCAAAGGCATGACCGAAGTGGTTGCGCGTGAGCAACTCGAAGACAACGTGGTTCTCGGTACGCTGATGCTGGAACAGGGCGAAGTCGACGGTCTGGTTTCCGGTGCAGTTCACACCACGGCCAACACCATCCGTCCTCCGTTGCAGTTGATCAAAACCGCACCGGGCAGTTCACTGGTCTCTTCCGTGTTCTTCATGCTGCTGCCTGACCAGGTTCTGGTCTACGGTGACTGCGCGATCAACCCGGATCCTACTGCTGAACAGTTGTCTGAAATTGCCATCCAGTCTGCGGATTCCGCTGCTGCCTTTGGTATCGAGCCGCGCGTCGCCATGATCTCCTACTCAACCGGTAATTCTGGTGCGGGCAGTGACGTTGAGAAAGTGCGTGAAGCAACCAGGCTGGCACAGGAAAAACGCCCGGATCTGATCATCGACGGCCCTCTGCAATACGATGCGGCAATCATGGCGGATGTGGCGAAGTCCAAGGCACCAAACTCGCCAGTTGCCGGTCAGGCGACCGTGTTCATTTTCCCTGACCTGAACACCGGTAACACCACGTATAAAGCGGTACAGCGTTCCGCCGATCTGGTCTCCATCGGGCCAATGCTGCAAGGCATGCGCAAACCGGTCAACGACCTGTCCCGTGGCGCACTGGTAGATGACATTGTTTACACCGTTGCATTGACCGCTATTCAGTCAGCGCAAAACGACAGCAAATAATCGCTGTTGATTCAATGTTGTAATAAAAAAACGCCAGCGAAAACTGGCGTTTTTTTTATGGATGATGGGTGGTCTGAGCAAAACCAGCGATCATTGGCGGAAGGGTTACTCTGTGCTGTCGCTTGCAGGTTTTTCCGCTTGTTCCTTTGGCAAAGGCTCTATCTGCACCTCTCGCACCAGAGGTTTGCCATAATCCTGTTCACTGTTGCGCGTCAACCACAACGATAAAGCCTTCAGGGAATCCGGGGTAAAGTCATCACAACGCGCGGTGATCTCTTCTGGCGTCATCCAACTGACTTCCACAATCTCTTCTTCCTGCAAGGCAAAGGGCCCGTGGGAAACGCAACTGAATAATCCGCCCCACACCCGGCATTGCTCTTCTTCGAAATAGAACAGACCGTGTTCGGCAAAAGGCACACCGGCAATCCCCAACTCCTCTTCGGCCTCACGGCGCGCCGAATCAAGGATGTTCTCGCCGCTCTGCACCACACCGCCTGCCGTTGCATCCAACCAGCCCGGATAGAAATCTTTCGTCTCTGTCCTGCGTTGTACCAGAATTTTTCCCATTCCATCGTGCACCACAATATAGGTAGCACGATGGCGCAATCGCTGAGCACGCATCTGTTGACGGCTGGATTGAGCAATGACTTCATTTTGCTCGTTTACGATATCAACCCACTCCTCGTTGCCTGCTGTCTGAGCTTGTTCCGCCATCCTATGAAACCTTATATCTGGGCGCGATGTGAGCCGCGCGGTTGTTGATTGACGAGTTTATCAAAGTTTTATTATTAAATTGAACTGTCGACGCCATCCAGCGCCACTTGCATCAGCAACTGATCGTCTTCCAGAGTCATCACTTTGAGCACCCCCTGCTCAAGTAAGCCATAACTGGCAGCAAAGCCCCCTTTCGGGATACTTGCCGACCCTGGGTTAAAACACGCTATCTCACCCTGCCACTCAGCAACAGGCAGATGTGTATGACCATAGACCAACACATCACCTTCGCGCAATGGTGGCAATGAAGAAGGATGATATAGGTGTCCATGCGTCAAAAACAATCGACATTGTGGCATTAAAATCTGCTGCCAAGGGGCAGTGATAGGGAATTGTAAAAGCATTTGATCCACTTCACTGTCGCAGTTACCGCGAACCGCAATAATGCGCGGGGCAAACGCGTTGAGTCTGTCGGCAACGGCGGCAGGTTGATAACCCTCAGGCAAGGCGTTTCGCGGCCCGTGGTTGAGTAAATCGCCCAGTAAAATCAGCCACTCCGCGCCGCTCGAGTGAAAACGCTGCAAGACTTTTTCAGTCGCCGGGAGGGAGCCGTGTATATCGGCAGCAAACATCAGTTTCATTGGGATATCTCACTCTTGAAAATGTATTGGGGCCTTTCTAATGTTATTCGCCCAGGATAATTACTGAAAACAGGCATCTTCCTGTTTTTCATTGTTATAAACCTCAGACTAATCCCGCAGAGACTGCTATTCTTAATTGTTATCGTACTAGCAACTATGGTTCATCTTGACATAGTGGCAATGCCCTATGTCGTTGTCGTGTAATGACTTACAGATCACCCACGCAGGAGGCATCATGATTGACCTGTATTACGCACCCACTCCAAATGGACATAAAATAACCTTGTTCCTGGAGGAGGCAGGATTAGCGTATCGCATCCATAACATTGATATCAGTACAGGCGAACAGTTTAAACCCGAATTCCTCGCCATCTCACCGAACAACAAAATACCGGCCATTGTCGACTCTTCACCTATTGACGGTGGTGCCCCGATCAGCATTTTTGAATCGGGCGCGATCTTACTCTATCTCGCAGAAAAAACGGGTAAATTGCTCAGTCCAGAGCTGCATGAGCGCACATCGACATTACAATGGCTGTTCTGGCAAGTGGCTGGATTCGGTCCGATGTTGGGCCAGAATCACCATTTTAACCACTATGCACCGCAACCGGTACCCTACGCTATCGAGCGCTATCAGTTGGAAACCAAGCGTCTTTATGGCGTATTGAATACGCAACTGCAGAAAAATGCCTACCTGGCTGGCGATCATTACAGCATCGCTGATATTGCCACCTATCCATGGGTTGTTTCCCATGAGCGCCAGCGCATTGATCTGGCTGAATTCCCAGCCGTTCGCAATTGGTTTGAGCGCATCAATAACCGCCCAGCCACGATAAAAGCCTATCAATTGGCTGAAAAGCGTTAATCCTGGTTCCGGCCGCTCCTGCTGGAGCGGTTTTTCACCTCGCATTTCTCACCCATTTTCCCAGTATTATCATAAACCTGAATTACCATTTAATGCCTTTGCGTGTATGCTGGCTCACATCACTGCGCACATTGAGGTTTCTCCCCATGCCCCTGAATCAACCTGACGCGATCATCCGCATCAAAAACCTGCGACTCCGTACCTATATTGGGATCAAGGAGGAAGAAATTAATAATAAACAGGATATTGTGATTAACGTGGTGATCCACTACCCGGCAGAAAAGGCGCGTGACAGCGAAAACATAGCGGATGCGTTGAATTATCGCACCATCACCAAAGAGATCATTCAGTTGGTTGAGCAAAACCGCTTCGCTCTGCTGGAAAAATTAACGCAGGATGTGCTCAATATCGCGCGGCAACATCCTTGGGTAACCTATGCTGAAGTAGAGATCGATAAACTTCATGCGCTGCGTTATGCCGATTCCGTGTCGATGACCATGAGCTATCGGCGAGAAAACGCATAGCGGGCGCGTTCATGGCGAAGGAGAGAAACCATGCGAATTCTAATTACCGGTGCCACTGGCCTGATCGGCAGCACTCTGACTGAACGACTCCTTTCTCTCTCGCATCAGGTGACTATCCTGACCCGCGATACCCAACGCGCCAGACGTATCTTTGCTGACCGTGTCAACTATTGGCCAGACCTGGAGACACAAACTTCGCTCGATGGCTTTGATGCGGTGATTAACCTCGCAGGCGAACCTATTGCTGACAAGCGCTGGACAGAGCAACAGAAAAAAATCCTCTGTGAAAGCCGTTGGCAAATAACCGGACGACTCACCGAGTTAATCAAGGCCAGCGAGAATCCACCCGCGGTGTTTATTTCCGGTTCTGCTGCGGGTTATTACGGCGATCAGGGGCAGGCCGTCGTAACAGAAGAGGAAACGCCGCACGACGAGTTTACCCATCAACTTTGCGCCAAATGGGAGGCGCTGGCGTTGGCTGCGCAAAGCGATCGCACCCGCGTTTGCCTGCTGCGTACTGGCGTCGTGCTGGCGCCGAAAGGGGGAATTCTGGCGAAAATGCTGCCCCCTTTCCGTCTTGGTTTAGGCGGCCCCTTTGGAGACGGAAAGCAATACCTGGCCTGGATCCATATCGACGATATGATCGCCGGGATTCTTTATCTGTTGACCCACCCGCAACTCAGCGGGCCTTTTAATATGGTGGCTCCGTACCCGGCGCATAATGAGCAATTTTCCGCCATGCTCGGCCAGGTACTTCACCGACCGGCTTTTATCCGTGTCCCCGCCTTTGCCGTTAAATTAATGATGGGTGAAGGCGCGATTCTGGTACTCGGTGGTCAACGCGCCATTCCCAAACGCCTCGAAGAAGCAGGATTCACTTTCCGCTATTTTGAACTTGAAGAAGCGTTGACGAATGTTATCGAAGGAAAACAACGCGATCCTTCCCTCGCCTGACACATCTTGGCAAACAACCCGCGGAGGATTGGCCCACTGCGGGTTTACCCCTACCTTTTCCGATTGCCCTGGCGGATAATGATTCCTTTCATACCCAACAACGTGGTGTCTTGAGTCCACTTCAATCACTATTTTAATTTTTAACTGTATGTTTTATATGTACAATCGATGCAAAATTATGTCTGAGGAAAAAAGATGCATAACACGCTGGCTGAACAACTGACCCAACGGTTCTTTCGCTATTTGTCTGTGACGACCCAAAGTGATGCCGCCGCGACCACGCTACCGAGCACACCCGGGCAACATCAGTTGGCGAAAATGCTGGCAGATGAATTACGCAGCCTTGGGCTAAGCCAGATTGTCGTGGATGAACACGCAACGGTGACTGCCGTAAAACCCGGCACCAAACCCGGCGCTCCGCGCATTGGTTTCATCACCCATATCGATACGGTTGATGTCGGCCTATCCCCCGACATCAAACCACAAAAATTGTATTACACCGGTGGCGATATCTGCCTTAACCACGAAAAGGATATCTGGCTCCGGGTGAAAGAACATCCGGAAATTCTCGCCTATGAGAATCAGGATATTTTGTTCAGCGATGGCACCAGTGTGCTGGGCGCAGACAATAAAGCCGCCGTTACGGTGGTCATGACGCTGCTGGAAAACCTGAAGCCGGAGTGGGAGCACGGTGACATCGTAGTGGCATTCGTTCCCGATGAAGAGGTGGGTTTGCGCGGTGCCAAAGCCTTGGATCTGGCGCGGTTTGACGTTGATTTTGCGTACACCATCGACTGCTGTGAACTGGGTGAAGTAGTATTTGAAAACTTCAATGCGGCCTCGGCTGAACTCACATTCACTGGCGTGACGGCGCACCCGATGTCTGCCAAAAATGTGCTGGTGAATCCCCTGCTGATGGCGCTCGATTACATCAGCCATTTTGATCGGCAGGAAACCCCTGAGCATACTGAAGGGCGCGAAGGCTATATCTGGTTCAATGATATGACCGCCAATTCCAATGAGGCGCACGTCAAAGCGTCCATTCGTGATTTTGACAGCGCCAACTTCTTTGCGCGCAAACAGCGGATTGGCGATGTGGCAGAAATTATTGCCAGACGTTACCCAACGGCCAACGTCCAGTTTTCCATCACCGACATCTACAGCAATATCAGCAGTGCGATCACTGACGACCGCCGGGCAATCGATCTGATTTTTGACGCAATGAAAGAGTTGGGCATAGAGCCCAAAGTGACACCGATGCGCGGAGGGACTGACGGCGCAGCGCTGTCGGCAAAAGGTTTGTTGACGCCAAACTATTTCACTGGCGCGCATAACTTCCATTCGCGCTTTGAATTCTTGCCGGTCAGCTCCTTTGAGAAATCGTACCAACTCACCGAAATGCTGTGCCTGCTGGCAGCCAAGGATTGAGTAATGGCGCGGCGGTCAAGGCTGCCGCGCCTGCAACGATTTACCTCAGTGAACCGGAGAGGAATTGCTGCAATCGGGTGCTTTTAGGACGACCGAACACTTCATCCGGCGGCCCCTGCTCTTCAATCAACCCCTGATGCAGGAAAATGACATGGCTCGACACATGACGGGCAAACTCCATTTCATGCGTCACCACCACCATGGTTTTCCCTTCTTCGGCCAGCTTTTGCATAATGCGCAACACTTCGCCCACCAGTTCTGGGTCAAGGGCGGATGTCGGTTCATCAAATAGCAACACCTCAGGTTCCATCGCCAGTGCACGCGCAATAGAGACACGCTGCTGCTGCCCACCGGATAAATTCACCGGATATTTTCCGCGCGCGCGCTCATCGATTCCGACTTTATCCAGATACAGAATGGCCCGCTCACGCGCTTGCGCTTTGCTCAGCCCCAAAACCTGGATCGGCGCTTCCATCACATTTTCCAATACGGTCATGTGACTCCACAGATTGAAGTGCTGGAAGACCATCGTCAGTTTGGTACGCAGTAACTGCAACTGCTTTTTATCGAATACCTTGAGTTGGCCGTCTTTGTCGCGGACCATGCGGATGTCCTGACTATTGACGCTTATCGCCCCTTCACTGGGTTTTTCAAGGAAGTTAATGCAACGCAGAAAAGTGCTCTTACCCGAACCGGAAGAGCCAATAATAGTGATCACATCACCTGCGTTGGCAAACAGCGAAACGCCCTTCAGGACTTCCTGATCACCATAACGTTTATGCAGTTCGGTCACCGCCAATTTGTTCTCTGACATCGGTATCATTCCGCAAGTATTGAATTCATAAAGAAAGTCACGCAACCCTCGTTCCGGCTGCGAATGCCACGGTCTTAATTACCGCTTTTACTGAGAAGATTGCGGTCTGACATGGGCCAGCCAGCGTTTTTCTGCCCGCCGGAACAGGTCGATCAAAACAAAGGAAATCACCAGATATATCACTGCTGCAATACCAAAGGCATAAAACGGCTGATAGGTCGCGGCGTTGATATCGCGCGCTATCTTGAGGACGTCCGGCACGGTGGCAGTAAATGCCAACGCCGTGGAGTGCAGCATCAAAATTACTTCGTTGCTGTACGCCGGAATGGCCGTCCGCAGCGCCGAGGGCAGAATAATGCAGCGATAAAGCTTAAAGCGTGAAAAACCATAGGCATTCGCTGCTTCAATCTCACCATGGGGAACCGCGCGAATCGCGCCTGCAAAAATTTCTGTCGTGTAGGCGCAGGTATTCAGCGTCAACGCAAGGATAGTGCAGTTAAGCCCACTGCGGAAAAAAGCGTTCAACAGTTCGGTACCGCGCACTATTTCCAGACTGTACATCCCGGAGTAAAACACCAGCAGTTGAACATAGAGCGGCGTACCGCGAAAAACGTAGGTATAAAACCAGATCGGCAGGCTGATCCAACGGATACTGGATACACGGCCTACCGCCATCGGCACCGCCAACAGTCCGCCCATCACCACCGACGAAATCAGCAACCACAGCGTAATCGACAGACCGGTGAAGCGATAGCCGTCGCTCCATAACAATGACATTCCGTACTGCTGAAGGATCTCAATCATAATTCAGCCCTCTTGACGCCCAGCGAGTAGCGTCTTTCGAGCCACATCAGAATCCCATTGGATAACGTCGTAAATATCAGATACACCACACCGGCCACTATCGCGAAGTAAAATGGCTGATAAGTGCCTTTACCTGCCAGTTGTGTGGCTTTGACCACGTCATTCAACCCCAGCAGCGAGACCAACGCCGTTGCTTTCAAAATAACCTGCCAGTTATTGCCAATACCGGGCAACGCAAAGCGCATCATTGAGGGAAACAGGATACGGCGGAAAATTTGCGAACGGCTGAAACCAAAGGCCACTGCCGCTTCAATTTGACCGCGTGGCACGGCCATATAAGCTCCACGGAAAGTTTCGGTAAAATAGGCACCGTAGATAAAACCCAGGGTAATAATACCTGCCGACAGCGGATCGATATCAATTTGTGCAAAACCGATAGATTCGGTCGCGATATTGAGGAAGATTTGCAACCCATAGAAAATCAACAGCATCAGGACCAAATCGGGGACGCCGCGGATAAGGGTGGTATAGCACCCGAAAATGCCCGACAGGATCCGATTACTGGAGAGTTTCCCCCCTGCACCGATCAAGCCGATCACCACCGACAGCAATACTGAAGAGAGTGCCAGTTCGAGCGTAACCAGCGCACCCTGTAAAATAAGTTGGGAATACCCATACAGCATGCATTTATTCCTGTCGTATTCCATTGAAACAACCCGCCCCGCACAATGCGCAGGCGGGTCTGGCTAATTAACCACCGTAAACATCAAAATCGAAATATTTCTTCGCAAACTTATCGTAAGTCCCGTCTTTGCGCATCTCGGCAAAGGCCTTATCCAGCGCGGCTTTCAGCTCGGTTTCGTCTTTACGCAGCCCCATACCGGTTCCGATGCCAAAGAATTTGTCATCTTTCACCGCCGGGCCAGCAAAAACGTAATCTTTACCCGCCGCCTGTTTCAGGAAGCCTTCGCTCCCGGCAACTTCGTCCTGGAATGCCGCATCAATACGGCCAGAAGCCAAGTCAGCATAAATCAGATCCTGGTTCTGATAGGCGACAACATCAATCCCTTTCGGCTGCCACATGGCGTTGGCAAACGCCTCCTGGGTTGAGCCTTGCAGAACCCCTACACGTTTGCCACGCAGTGCTTCCACAGTAGGCACAATTTTGGTGCCTTTCGGGGCAATCAGGCGCGCATTGGCGGCGTAAAGCTTATCAGTAAATGCAATTTCATTTTGACGTTTTTCAGTGATCGAGAGCGAAGAAATGATGGCATCAATCTTCTTCGCTTTCAGCGATGGAATCAGCGCATCAAAATCACTTTCTACGAAAGTGCATTTAGTATCAATACGCTTACACAGCTCTTTGGCCAGATCGATATCAAAACCGACCAGTTCGCCGTTGGCATTTTTGGATTCAAACGGTGTATAAGTTGGATCAGTGCCAATCTTGATATTTTTCGGTACGGCTGCAAATGCGCTACCGGCAGCGGCCAGCGCAAGAACTAAAGGAAGGACTTTGACCAACTTGTTCATAGATAACCCTCAAAATAATGTCGATACCAGATTGCGAGCTTTGCGCATGGGTTTATGCAGTTATCGTGCCGTTTATGCAGTTTGATGCATTACGCGATCATGTCTGTGCAAGTGACAGGCAAAAAGGTGAGGAAAACCGGGGATAAACTGAAATTTGCCTAAGAGAATACGGCGGGAACGACAGTCACTTATTATCCTTTAGAGGTATTCGCACCACGATGAAACATAACCAGATTCATTATGGTGCATTGTTGCAAATTTGTATTTTTTTAGTGCAAAAAATGTTAAGTCGAACTAGTTCGCCCCCTGCCAGCGCGTGAACAGATCCTGCGGCAGTTCAATATCAAACTGATCGAGCACCCGGTTCACCGTCTGATCGACAATATCCTGTACGCTTTCCGGGCGATGATAAAATGCGGGCACTGGCGGCATAATCACTGCCCCCAACTCTGCGGCCTGGGTCATCAGGCGCAAATGGCCGAGATGCAACGGTGTTTCACGCACGCAAAGCACCAGTCGGCGACGTTCTTTCAACACCACATCAGCCGCGCGGGTCACCAGACTGTCAGTGAAGCTGTTCACAATGCCTGAGAGCGTTTTTATCGAACAGGGCAAAATAACCATCCCAGCCGTTTTGAATGAGCCTGAGGAAATGCTCGCCGCGATATCGCGTGCGTCATGCACAACATCGGCCATGAGTTGCACATCACGCAGGGAAAAGTCGGTCTCCAGCGCCAGCGTTTGACGGGCAGCATTGCTGATAATCAGATGGGTTTCAATATCCTGCACATCGCGCAGAACCTGCAATAACCGGACACCGTAAATCGCACCGCTGGCACCGGATATACCGATGATGAGTCGCTTCATGGACACTGTTCCTGGAAGGGTAACCTGACTGTTCAGGACTGAAGAGTGAGGGTTCAGAGTAAACTTTGCCGCATAAAGGGCTGGTTGGCAAGTCAGAGGAAGGAGAAGGTGCAGCACTCTTGCGTTGCGCTGCACCTTTCTGACGCGTGTTAACAATTATCTTTGTGAACAACAGCGGTGTCGATTAACCTTCGTTATGCATCTCGAGGTTTTCAACTTCCTGCTGGCCACGCAGCGCTTTGGCATCATCATTGCGCAGCGCTTCCAGATACTCCAGATAGCTCTGATCCACGTCTTTCGTGACATAAATACCGTTGAACACGGAGCATTCAAACTGCTCGATATCCGGGTTATCTTCACGAACAGCTTCGATCAAATCATCCAGATCCTGGAAAATCAGCGCATCGGCACCGATGATTTGGCGAATTTCATCCACTTCACGTCCATGGGCGATCAGTTCGTTGGCACTCGGCATATCAATGCCGTACACATTCGGGAAACGAATTTCTGGTGCTGCGGAAGCCAGGTAAACGCGTTTCGCCCCAGCTTCGCGTGCCATCTCGACGATCTGCTCAGACGTGGTACCGCGTACGATTGAATCGTCCACCAGCAGCACATTCTTGCCGCGGAACTCGGCGCGGTTGGCGTTCAGTTTACGGCGTACCGACTTACGGCGCGCCTGCTGCCCGGGCATGATAAACGTGCGGCCCACGTAACGGTTCTTCACGAACCCCTGGCGGTACGGTTTATTCAGGATGCGGGCAATTTCCAACGCGATGTCACAGGACGTTTCCGGAATAGGAATGATGACGTCGATATCCAGATCTTCCCATTCACGGGCGATCTTGTTACCGAGTTTTTCACCCATACGGACGCGGGCACTGTAAACGGAAATTTTGTCAATAAAGGAATCCGGACGCGCGAAGTAGACATATTCGAACAGGCACGGATTACATTTTGGATTATCAGCACACTGGCGGGTAAACAGTTGGCCTTTCTGGGTAACGTAGACGGCTTCACCCGGTGCCACGTCACGCAGGAATTCAAAGCCCAGCGTATCCAGTGCCACACTTTCAGAAGCAACGATGTATTCGTTACGGCCATCTTCCAGCGTGCGTTTGCCAATCACCAGCGGGCGGATACCGTTAGGGTCGCGGAATGCCACCAGTCCATGACCGATAATCATCGCGACACAGGCATAGGCACCACGGATTTGTTTGTTCATGGCGGTAATCGCCGCAAAAATATTATCGGCTTCCAGCGGGTAGTGCTGGAAACGATCCAGTTCACTGGCGAAAATATTCAACAGGATTTCAGAATCTGACGTGGTGTTCACATGGCGACGAGCGCCTTCGAACAGTTTGCTTCTCAGTTCATGCGCATTGGTCAAATTGCCATTATGCGCCAGGGTAATGCCAAACGGAGAGTTGACATAAAAAGGTTGGGCCTCAGAGGCACTGGAACTGCCAGCCGTAGGGTAGCGAACATGGCCAATACCCATATTCCCTTGCAAGCGTTGCATATGCCGGGCTTCGAATACATCTTTCACCAGACCGTTTGCTTTACGCAGCCGGAAGCCATTGTTGGCATCAATAGTGATGATGCCTGCGGCATCCTGCCCACGGTGTTGTAACACCGTTAACGCGTCATAAATCGACTGGTTTACCGGCATAAAACCGGCGATACCGACAATACCGCACATGTGGTCTTTTCCTCATCAGCGCTGCCCCGACTAAAAATGCCGTGGCAAGAAACTCGACGTGCTCTGCAGGTAGTCAAAAAACCACCTGATGACATAACTAATAAACCCTGGGATCAGTTGCGACTGCTTCCAGTCATCACTCTGCGAAAAACCGGTAAAAGTATCCAGAAAGAATACCATGGCGGATACAATCAGCACGCCTCGCAACGCGCCAAAGCAAACCCCCAGAACCCTATCGGTACCAGACAACCCGGTTCGCTCAACCAATGAGCCAATCACATAGTTTACAATTGCCCCTACGATCAACGTCGCGATGAACAATATGGCAATTGCGATCCCGTTTCGAACCAGTTCATCTTCAAAACGAGTGAAATAGATAGCAAGGTAGGGGTAGTAATGGCTGGCGACGAAGAACGCACATCCCCAAGTCACAAGTGACAAAGCTTCGCGGATAAAACCTCGGATCAGGCTAACCAGTGCCGAAAATCCTATAATCGCAATGATGACGTAATCAATCCAGACCATGAACTATTCCAATGATGAATCGCCCTTGCATCCAATTCGCGGCGAATTCTAACAGAAAAAGAAAACGTTTGCGTAGGGTAAATCTGACCCTGCAGCAAATAATTAACAACGATTAAAAAAACCTCAATGCGCGCAGAAACATAGCAAACTTACCCGCATTTGCGACGTTCGGCACCCATGATACCAACACCTGTTTTTGGTTCACATGACCAGCAGAACAACGTCACCGGGGCAGGAAAAACCTGCCCCGGTGATTGGGTGCGGCATCAACGTCCGCCGTTATAGGCGCGAATCTGCCCGCTCAATCCGCTGATCTGATTCATCTCCGGCAAGGCCGACTGAAGCTTCTGTTTCGAGGCATCTGGCCCAACGAACACCCGCGTTATCTGCCCTTGCACTGGCGTGGACGGCACGGTGTATACGCGGTAACCCGAGAGACGCAGCCCGGCGACGATCTCATTGACCTTGCTGGCATTTTTCAATGCACCCAACTGGACAACGTAAGCCTGACCAGACGGTGCCTGCTCGGTTGACTGCGGTTCGGGTTTGCTTTCCGGTTTCGACTCAACTTTAGGCTCAGGTTTCACTTCAACCTTGGGCTTCGTTTCTGTCGGTTTCACCACGGGAGGCTTGATTTCCTGCGGCTTAGTTTCGACCGGCTTAGGATCTGGCTTGCGCACCGGCGGTTGAGGAGTGGTGGTTACCGGCGGCGGTGTAATAGTCTGCGGCGCAGAACCTCCCCCATCAGGAACCGAATCCCCTTCACTGGCCGCCTGCTGCTCGGAGGTCATGGGCGCAATACCACCCATTGCCGCGCCGGCCCCTTCCGGTGGCTGCGAGGGCAGCGACTGGGTTGTTGGCGGAACTGCGTCAATCTCCTGACTATCGCCAGGTTTTGGCACCAACGGAATTGCCGCAAACTCATCCTCGTAGTGCTTCTTTTTTCCGTCAAGTAGCCCAGGCAACACAATAACGCCCAATGCCACCAGGATAATCGTGCCTACCAGGCGATTCTGAAACTTACTTGCCACTCGTTCTCCCCGCGTCTAAGGCAACCATGACATGTGCCACAGTATGAAATGATCCACAGACAATCACCACGTCCTGACTATCAGCATCCTGCATCGCCTGTTTCCAGGCAGTTTCAACATCAGCAAACTGACGGGGTTCCGCCAGATACTGCGCCAGCAACTCCACGCTGGCACCGCGCGGGCCTTCCAGCGGCGCGCAATACCATTCGTCAATCTGCGGCGACAGACACGCCAGCGTTCCCGCAATATCTTTGTCCGCCAGCATACCGACCACGGCCCGTACTTTGCCACCACGATCGGGAAGTTGAGCGAGTTTTTCTGCCAGATAGGCGGCGGCATGTGGATTATGCGCCACATCCAGAATCAGCAAAGGTGACTCACTCACCACCTGAAAACGCCCAGGCAACATCGCCTGTTGTAACCCCTGGCGTACCGCCAGCGGATCAATATTCAACGTGGAGTAACACAGTGCCGCCAACGCGGTCGCGGCGTTGGGTAATGGCACCTGCGGCAGAGGCAGATCCTCGAACGTAGTTTGCGTATTGCTCCAGCGCCAGGTATCACCCTGCACAGCATACTGCCAGTCAACGCCGCGGGCATAAAGCCGTGCGCCGGTCTGCGCTGCCACTTCAGCAATAGTGTGCGGCATATCCGGTTCCCCGACAATGGCGGGTTTGCCGTGACGGAAAATTCCGGCTTTTTCACGACCAATACTCTCGCGATCGCTGCCCAGCCAGTCGGTATGGTCAAGGGCGATACTGGTCACAACGGAGACATCGGCATCCACAATATTGGTGGCATCCAGACGCCCACCCAACCCGACTTCCAGGATGACCACGTCCAATGCCGCCTGACGGAACAGATAGAGCGCAGACAGCGTGCCGTATTCAAAATAGGTTAACGACGTCTCACCGCGCCCTGCCTCCAACTCGGCAAATGAACGGCAGTGTTCGGCTTCGTCCAGTTCTTGCCCCTGAATCCTCACCCGTTCCGTATAACGAACCAGATGTGGCGAGCTATAAACGCCGACGCGCAGCCCCGCAGCGAGCAAAATAGCTTCGAGCGTGCGGCAAGTGGTTCCCTTGCCATTGGTTCCGGCAACGATGAATACATAGGGGGCGGGTTTGAGCAGATCGAGGCGTTCAGCGACCCGCTTTACACGATCGAGACCCAGCTCAATAGCCTGGGAGTGGAGATGTTCAAGATAGTAAAGCCACGCGGCCAAAGGCGACGTGGCTTGGGGAATAGGTAGATTTTGCATCAGTCCCGCTCGACTTTTTACGCTGCATTAATACGACTGCGCATCACAGAATAATACACGACCCGTGATGCGCCCCTTGTCAGACGTAACAGATCTGGAGAAAGCACAGCCTGCAAGCCAAAGGCGGTTATTAATGCCGCCCATTCAGCAGGCTGGCTCTCATCCAATCCGATCAGGCATCCTGTACGTTGTCAGAAACGACAGCGTCCGTTTTCACATCACCATGAACAATCTGTGGTTCAGGCTGATTCGTCAGACGGGAAAGAATGCTGCCCAGCTTTTCCCGCATTTCAGGACGACGTACGATCATGTCGATCGCACCTTTCTGAATCAGGAACTCACTGGTCTGGAAATCGGGAGGCAGTTTTTCACGCACGGTTTGCTCAATAACCCGGCGGCCAGCAAAACCGATACGCGCTTTGGGTTCAGCGATGTTCAGATCGCCAAGCATTGCCAGACTCGCAGACACCCCACCCATGGTTGGGTCGGTAAGCACGGAAATATAAGGCAGACCACGTTCCTGCAACTTCGCCAATGCCGCACTGGTTTTTGCCATTTGCATCAGCGACATCAGCGCTTCCTGCATACGGGCACCGCCACTGGCTGAATAGCAGACCAGCGGGCAATCATCTTCCAGCGCCTGTTCAACGGCACGGACGAAACGCGCACCGACTACCGACGCCATGGAACCGCCCATGAACGCAAACTCAAACGATGCAACGACAACCGGCATACCATAAAGCGTGCCTTTCATCACGATCATCGCATCTTTTTCATCGGTATCTTTTTGCGCCGCACTGAGGCGATCTTTGTACTTTTTGGAGTCCCTGAACTTCAGCACATCTTTCGGCTCAAGTTCACTGCCCAATTCCACTTCGCTGCCTTCATCCAGGAAAGTGTGCAAACGCATACGCGCAGTAATCGGCATATGGTGGTCGCACTTTGGGCAAACCATGAGGTTACGCTCCAGTTCGGCTCGGTAAAGGACCTGACCGCAGCTATCGCATTTGGTCCAGACACCTTCAGGAATGCTCGCCTTACGGGTTTGCGTGGTATTACTCTTGCTTAAAATTCGTTCAATCCAGCTCATCGATGACCTTTCTGTTTGAACCTGGCTGATGCCAGTCCGCTGTTCATGCTTTCACAAATCCCCTGAAAACATATCCAATAAAAAATGCCCAGGACGCGCGCCACGCGGGCATCACAAAGGCACTGGCGTTAGGATTGCTCGCAGGAACAGACCATAAATGTCGCTCATTAAACCATAACGGCTCGACCGTGTGGATAAAAAACTGGTCGAACCCTCTGGTTTAATGACGCCAAATTTTATTATTGCTGCTGATTACTGCTTCTCGCCCCGTGCCGCAGCACGCCTGTGCCGCCATATTTCAATCACACCTGGCAGTATGGACACCAGAATAATCGCCACAATCAGCAATTTCAGGTTTTCCTGTACTATCGGCAGATCGCCAAAAAGATAACCAGCATAGGTGAATAGTAACACCCAAAGTAGCGCTCCAATCACGTTATACGCAGCAAAATGACGATAAGACATATGCCCCATACCGGCCACGAACGGTGCAAATGTCCGCACGATCGGTACAAAGCGCGCCAGAATAATCGTTTTTCCGCCATGTTTCTCGTAAAATTTGTGCGTTTTATCAAGATAACTGCGGCGGAAAATTTTCGAATTGGGATTACTGAACAGCTTTTCACCAAATAACCGGCCGATGGTGTAATTCACCGCATCGCCCAGAATCGCGGCGCAAACCATCAAAAATACCATCAAATGGACGTCGATCGAATTCGACGGCAACGCTGCCAATGCGCCAGCAACGAACAGCAATGAGTCTCCCGGGAGGAACGGCGTCACCACCAACCCGGTTTCACAGAACAAAATCAGGAATAAGATTCCATATATCCATACGCCATACTGCGCTACCAATTCTGCCAAATGAACATCAATATGCAGAATAAAATCAATCACAAAATGTATGAATTCCATAGGGCCTATCATCTATGATGCGGGCATTCCTGCCCGCCAGTTTAAAAGAGGACTCGCCGTGTTGCCTCTCCCTGCGAGTAACCTGATTTACCTTAGTCGGCCAGAAAAAGTGGCCCCATCGGTGGCTGTGGCAGATCAAAACGCTCAGGATAATCCACCGCGACCAGATACAACCCCTCAGCCCGAGCCGTTGCCGCCGCCAGCGTACGATCTTTTGCCGCCAGCAACTCCTCTATCCAGGTTTCAGACTGATTCCCGCAGCCTATCTCCAGCAGGCTGCCCACAATATTGCGCACCATATGGTGTACAAATGCGTTGGCTTTAATATCTACCACAATATAGCGACCATAACGTGTAACATTTACATGCTTTACGTTTCGCCACGGCGTTCGTGACTGGCACTGGAGCGCCCGAAACGAGGTAAAATCATTCTCACCCAGCAAGCACTGCGCAGCCCGTTCCATGCGTTCCGCATCCAATGGCGCATAGAAGTGCGTCAGCCCCTGCTGCAGGATCGCAGGGCGATAGCGGTGATTATAGATAATATAGCGGTAACGGCGAGCCGTAGCGCTGAAGCGCGCATGAAAGTCGCTGTCGACCTCTTTGACCCAGCGCACCGCGATATCGCGCGGTAAATGGGTGTTCACCCCCATGGTCCACGCGGCGTCCTTGCGCTGCGACGTCGTTTCAAAATGCACGACCTGACCGGTCCCGTGCACACCGGCATCGGTACGCCCGGCACAAAAGACGCTAACCGGGTGCGCGGCCACTTTGCTCAGCGCCTGTTCAAGGCACCCCTGAACGCTGGCGACCTCAGACTGGCGCTGCCAGCCGTAATAGCGGCTACCGTCATACTCAATGCCCAGAGCCAGCTTCGTAATGGGTAACGCCTCACCCTGCGGCATAATTTCTGCCTCAGACATTAGTACATATACTCCTGTACCAGCTTTTCAGCTGTTTCCACCGCCATCAACGCGCCACCAAAACGGACGTTATCTGCCACCGACCAGAATTGCAGCAACTCAGGAATACCGTAGTCATTGCGCAGACAACCGATGCTGAGAACAGAGTTTCCTGACGCATCACTGACCTGCGTCGGGAAATCCGGATCCTCACTGAGCTGGATATCTTCTACCCGTTCCAGTTCATCGCGCGCTTCTTCAGCGGACATCGGGCGCAGGGCCTCCAGATGAACCACCTGTGCATGACCATAAAATACCGGCGACTGAATGCAGCTCACCGAGATCGGCAAACCTTCGTCCTGTAATACCTTGCGTACCTGATCCACCAGCAAACGCTCTTCACGCACACTGCCTTCACTGTCTGGCACCAAAGGCAACAGATTGAATGCCAACTGTTTGGCAAAGAGGCTGGACTCCACCGGAATGCCATTCAGCAGTCGCGCACTTTGCCCGGCCAGATCGTCAACCGCCGCCTTGCCCAGTGCGGACACTGACAACAACGACGTAACGTGAAGGCGCGCAAGACCGGCCTGTTCTGTCAATGGCTTGATCGCCGTCAGCAGTTGACTGGTCAGACTATTGGCAACGGCCACGATGTTTCGGTTGCGGTATTCAGTCAGCACCTGGGGATTCACGCCAGGAACAACCAGCGGGACGTCGTGCTCGAGCGCGAACTGATCGCTGCTGTCGATAACCAAACACCCCAGATTTGCCGCTTCATCCGCATAACGTGCACTGGCTTCTTTACCCGCAACAAAAAACGCCAATTGCACCTGCGACCAATCGAACTCCTCGGCGTTTTGTACCCGCAGACTTTTGCCATTAAAGCGAACCGTTGCGCCAGCACTGCGCTCACTGGACAGGGCATAGATTTCACCAACCGGGAACTGACGTTCCTGTAACAGTTCCAGTAACGCTTCGCCTACTGCGCCTGTGGCGCCGAGCACCGCGATATTCCAGCCGTCAGACATGTTGGTTTCTCCTGAACTTCATTCAAAAAAACAGAGGGGCGGTGAATGAAATCACCGCCCTCGGATTCATTACGTCAAAATTATGGCGCTGTACTTACACTATCCGGCTGGCAAAACCTAACTTTTGCAGCAGCTCCGCACTGGCCGGATCGTCACATTGTACGCAAAGCGATGACCACTCACGCCGTTCCTGATAGAACTTGCGCAATTTATCAAATTCACCCGGCTGACCGGCTACCCGACGCAACGGGGCATCATCGCGGCGCACATCATACACCAAGTGCATTAAACGCAGCAGTTTGCCTTCGTCCAGCGCACCGTGCAACGTAACGTGGCTATAATCAGGGATCGGCAAGAGTGAGGCCAGTTCAATCTGCTGTGGCTGCCCCAAAAACTGGCTGAACGCCTCAAACACCTGCGTGGTTCCCCGCGCTTTGCCTTCCAGGCTATAACCTGCGATATGCGCAGTACCGATATCCACTTTATCCAGCAGAGCCAAAGAGAGTTCAGGTTCTGGCTCCCAGACATCAAGAACCACACTCAGTTTCTTGCCGCCATTCAGCGCACGCAACAGCGCTGCGTTGTCCACGACCGGGCCGCGACAGGCATTAATCAATATGCGATCGTCCGGTAATGCCGCCAGCAGTTGCTCGTCAACCAGGTGCTGCGAAAGATAGGGACCCGATTTATTCAATGGGGTGTGGAAGGTCAGGATATCAGCCTCGGCCACCAGTTTTTCCAGCGACCAGAATTCTCCGCTGTCACCCCGATCTGCGCGTGGCGGATCGCAAAGCAATGTGCGGATACCAAGCGCATTCAACCGCGCATTCAGGCGGGAACCTACATTCCCCACACCGATAATGCCGACCGTTTTATCGCGTAATTGATAACCATCACGCTGGGCCAGAATCATCAGGGAAGAAAAAACATACTCCACAACCGCGATGGCATTACATCCCGGTGCGGCAGAGAAACCAATCCCCTGCCCTGCCAGCCAGCGGTCATCAACGTGATCGGTTCCGGCCGTTGCGGTTCCAACAAATTTCACTGGCGTATTGGCCAACAGTTCGGCATTCACCTTGGTCACCGAGCGCACCATCAGCGCATCTGCACCCGTCAGTGCTTCACGGGGGATAGGACGCCCCGGCACCGCCTGCACATCGCCAAGGCGACTGAACAGCTCGCGGGCATAAGGCATGTTTTCATCGACCAGAATTTTCACGTTACTCTCCGGCAACCAGTGCCATACAGGTGAAAAGAGGGCAATATTTTGCCACCTTATAAAGAAGAATCCCAACATTACCCATTAAAAAGCGACTGTTCGCGTCTGAAGCGCTCTGGCGTCGTACCAGAAATCTGCTGGAACATGACAATAAATGCCGACGCCGAACTGTAGCCCACCTCCAGCGCGACGTCCTGTACCGTTCTTCCCTGCACCAGGAGCGAAATAGAATGCAGGAAACGTAACCGCTGCCGCCATTCGCTGAATGCCATCCCCAACTCTTGCTGACAGCGGCGGGACAAGGTGCGCTCGGTGGTATAGACCTGCTTCGCCCATTGCCCCAGAGAGGTATTGTCTGCCGGATTGCGCTCCAGTTCCGTCAGAATGGGTGACAGGAATTTATCCTGCGACGTAGGGAGATAAGTGCGTTGCAGGGGCGCTGCCTTGAGTTGATCAATCAACACACGACATAAACGGAGTTCGCTTTTGGTCGTTGGCTCAAGCATGTTCCTCCCGAAACAATCATCAACAATCGCATTGAAAATCGGGCTCAGACTGACCAGGCATGGCGTATCGGGTAGTCCTTCGCAGAGAGCGGGGGCGATGTTGATCGAGCGGAACCGCGCCAATTTACGGTTATAGCAGCCGTGTTCCATACCAGCAGGCAACCAAATGGCAAACTCAGGCGGCGCAAGAAAACGCTGCCCGGCAATATTAAGTGCCAGAACGCCGCATTTTACGCAAATAAGCTGACCCCATTCGTGGGAATGCGGCAAAAATTCGGTGTCCGCACTGATCGTTTCATCGCGAAAAAAAAGCGTTCGCGGCAGCGTGTTAATGGGTGAAGAGTAATTACGCAGTTCTGGCATGTTGTCCTGATTGCCTCATTTATTGTCTGTTAATCACTATATCTAACAAACCGGACACGGGTAAACTGCGTTTCTCTTGCAATAATGAGAATGATTGTCATGAACGCGCTTTTTCCCCTACTGGCAGTATTGATCTGGTCCGTGAATGCGGTAGTCAGTAAAGCATCCGCCACGGCCATCGATCCTGCCGCTATCTCTTTCTATCGTTGGCTATTGGCGCTGCTCACATTGACTCCGTTTGTACTGCCCGGCGTGCTGCGAAATCTGGCTGCCGTGCGCGTTTATTGGTGGAAGCTGCTGATCCTCGGGCTGCTCGGCATGGTGCTTTACCAAAGTCTGGCGTATTACGCCGCCCATACGGTCAGTGCGCTGTTTATGGGCGTATTGAACTCGCTGATTCCGCTGTTAACCGTGCTGATAAGCATCGTAGTGATCCGCATTGTGCCTACCGTTGGGATTGCGATTGGCACAGTGTTGTCATTCGGTGGATTACTGTGGCTGGTCAGTGCTGGCGAACCAGGGCAATTGCTGCAACACGGTATTGGCAAAGGCGAATTGATGATGTTTGCTGCCTCGGCCTCTTATGCGCTGTACGGCGTTTTGACCAAACGCTGGGCGATCACCCTGCCCAATTGGCAGTCGCTCTACGTACAGATTCTGTTCGGCGTTTTGCTGCTCCTGCCTAATTTTCTCATGGCAACAGATGTGCAACTGACCCGGGAAAACATCCCGCTGGTTCTGTTTGCCGGTATTCCGGCCTCGATTATTGCGCCTTTCCTATGGATTCAGGGCGTTATGCGCATGGGGGCCAACACAGCGTCTATTTTCATGAATCTGGCACCGGTTTTTACGGCGGTGATTGCAGTGATTTTCCTGCATGAACAGTTGCACAGCTATCATCTGATAGGCGGCGGAATCACGCTGATCGGGGTCATTGTCGCCCAGCGTTTACGCACCCCTTTGGGACGAAAACCGCAGCAAAAAATAGCCTGAAGGACTCGCCATAAACCCACATCCCGTTTCGGCGCAGCGCGCTCAGTGGCCTGATATTTTCTCGCGAGCCAATTCTGCCAGGAATTGGCTGCGGCTTTTATAGTCGCGATGCGTCGCAATAAACCGATCAATGGCAGTCAATAAATTCTGTGGCATGGTCAGATTGAATTTCACCGCTTTCTTCTCATATTTCGTGGGATCAATCGCAACAAAACTCAATATTCCGCCATCTTCTTTTAAGCGGCGATCCGACAGATAAACTTTAGGGCTTTGTGGCGGCGCAGGAAGTGGAAAACCCTCTTCAATCAGCGCTTCCATGTGGATTCCGAAGGCCGACTCGGCGTTTTTAACGACATCACCCATCGTTTCCCCAGCAAAGAAACACCCATCAACGTCAGGGAAATAGCCGTCAAAACCATCATCTGTAATGAAAATAAAAATCGGGTAAACCATTATATATCTCCATAAAATACTTAAGTATTTCTCATTTGCACATGACTTATAGCAAACTCAGACCTGATATTTCCTGCACCTGCCGCAAAATACCTTTTGAAATATCTTTTCTCGGATGAGGGAAGGTAATTATTCGTGATACATCGGTTTTTTTTAGCGTGATGTGACTACCGCTATTTTTCTTTTTACCCCCCCTGACTATCCAGCCGATGCCCTCCAAACGTCTTATCAATTCCATACTTCCCATCACATCTCCATGGTGGGTATCATACCCACAAAAATAGAAACGTCAATGTGGTTATCTGGCAACCACATCCTTCAAATCCCGCTACCGATCTACCATAACCGTCAGGCATTTCGGGGAATTAGTGAATGTTTTGCGCGGCATCGCGCAGGAACTGCATCGCAAATTGAACGCTCGCGCCCTAACCGTTAGTTTTCCCTTCACATGCCGTCCAGATCCCCTGGACGCAGCAAAAAAATGCTTGCGGGATGATTAGAAAGCTTGATTAATTAGAAAAATAACTTATCATCTAATCATCTGGGCATTCTCGAAGAAGAGAAAAATATGGCTCAGGTTGAATGGTCAAAAAGAGCACTGAAACAACTTCTGTCTGTTGATACGCGTTATCAACAGGCGATAAGCCGCAGCGTTACACAATTGGCGCAATTTCCCACCCTGACAAAGGATGTGAAGAAACTCACGGAGTGCGGCAATTTGTATCGGTTACGGGTAGGGAATTACCGGGTGCTGTTTGAAATTATTCAGAGTAAGCCGATTGTGTGTCAGATTCAGGCAGTAAAAAGGCGCACCAGCAAAACCTACTGAAAGCGGGCATTCGGCTGTTTATCTTGGTTAGCGGAGGAGTAATGGCTAAAGTTCAATACATCACTGATGAAGGCGGCAAAGTAAAGTATGCAGTGCTGCCAATCGAAGAGTACCAGCATTTGCTGATCACCGCGCAGAGCTACGAAGATCTGCCCTACAACGCAGATCATACCGACAATGAAACGGTACCCGATCCCGTCGTACAACTGATGATCGCACAGCAGGTCAGTCTGCTCGCCGCCTGGCGTCTGTATCGCGGATTATCACAATATGATGTGGCAGAAAAACTGGGGACAACCCAGTCAGCCATTTCACAACTTGAGGCTCAGGGATCAAAGCCACAAAAGAAAACGCGGGTCAAACTTGCCGCACTCTACCAATGTCGCCCTGAGCAAATGGTGTTGTAAATCCCCGACCAACTACGAGGCAATCCACCGCAAAGCGCGGCGTAAAGTGATTCGCGGCATGATTTTAGGTAGTTCATGACATGGTTTTAGGTAGTTCATGACATGGTTTCAGGTAGTTCATGACATAGTTTCAGGTAGTGCGCGGTATGGCTTTTGGCGTTCCACGACGCAATAGCAGAACGCCCCCCATCACCAGCGCGCTGCCAATTATCTGTAACAGCGACATCTTTTCGCCCAAAAGGGCAAAGGCGATCAGGGCGGTAAACACCAATTCCAAAGAGAGAATCAGGTTGGCAATACCCAGTGGCAGTAATTTGAGGCTAATGTTGTACAAACCAAACCCCAACAGCGTCGGCCCGGCCGCGAGAATCAGCAGCAGCCACCAACCTGTCCACTGAATGCCCTGCTCACCTTGTGAAAGAAAGAAAAGATTGCCGCTCATCCCTGACCATGAGATGCCAGGAAAAAGCGCCAGCACAAGATTGAACAGCAACTGATAGATCGCCGAAAACCCGAACACATAGAGAATGGTGTTCCATACCGGATAATGGCGTTCACTGGCCAGACGCCCACCCACGGCATAAAACGTGGAACCAATGGCAGAAAGAATGCCTATCGTTAGCCCTAATGGATTAAAAGAGGGCGAACTCAGGCTGCCATCGTTGCTCACCAGAAAGCAGCCGACCAGACTCACGGCAATCACCATCAACTCACGGGCGGACAGCTTTTCTCCGAACGCTATCCATCCGAGGAAAACCGTAAATCCTACCGAGAAATAGACCAGGATCGTGGCGATAGAGGCACCGTTCAGCGCCACCGAGAGCGTCCATAGGCCATTGAACAATGCCAGCAACAAGCCATAGCTGGCGTAAAAAGCCAGGCGCTCCCTCGGCAAGCGTAACCACTGTGGCTTGAAAAACAGCAGTACCAGCGCAAGTACCACCGACGTCAATGCTGCACGCCAGAAAGCCAGCACAAAAGTCGGCAAGTGAAAGCGGTCTGTCAGCACGCGGATGATAATGGCGGTAAATGCCAGCAGAAAAGCACTGATGCCTGCGATCAGATAACCTTGAGCGCCTGCAGACAGAGACAGCAGGCCACTCCTTGGTAAGGGTGCTCCGGTAGGAATACCGGATGGCATCGTCATAACGCGCTCACTTTTAGAAATAAAATGGATATAGGCCAATTTTACTGAGCCTATCTGAGTCTGCCAGTACCACTTGTGTCTTATCTTGAACAGGCCACTTTCCCCTATTGCAACACGCGAACAAGCGTGACACCGTAGATGTTCCATTACCGCAAAGGAAATCGTGAAACCGTGCACATTCCTCTTGATCGCCACAATCTGATCCCCCTTTACCTGCAGATTGAAGAGGCGCTGCGGTGCGCCATTCTCGATGGTACGTTCAAGGATGGCGATAAACTGCCTTCGACCCGCACGCTCGCCAGCGAGCTGTCGGTGAGCCGGTTAACCACCGAAAATGCCTATGCGGAACTGGGGGCAAAAGGGTTGCTACAAACGCGCAGGGGCAGCGGTGCCTATGTTCGTCATCCACTGAGCACCCCGGCCATTCCCCCTTTGGACAGCAACGAACCCTTTCCTTTGGATCGCTTCACTACCACCACGTCTCGCCTGGATGGCTATGCCGATATTCCCCTGCCTGAAGGGTTTATCAATTTCGCCGCCGGTATTGGCAGCCCGATGATCTTTCCGCTGGAGGAGTTCCGAAAAATCATGCAGTCAGTGCTGCGCCGCCATGCCGAGGACGCCTTCAGTTACGGCGATTACTGCGGCTATTATCCCCTGCGCGATACATTGGCCAGGATTCTGAGTGTGCAGGGTATCCCCACGCGGGCTGAACAGGTGCTGATCACCAATGGTTCACAGCATGCCATCAGTCTGGTGAGCCAATTGCTGCTCTCGGCGGGCGACAGCGTGTTGGTCGAAGAGCCGACCTATGCGGAAGCGCTCACCCTATTTTCACTCCACGGCATTAATGTGGTCTCCATCCCCTGCGACCAAGACGGGATGGAAGTCGATAAACTCGCCGACTTGCTGGAAAAACATCAGCCCAGGCTGATTTATACCATCCCAAACTTTCATAACCCTACCGGTCGCTGCCTGAGCGAGGCGCGTCGTTATCAACTGCTCAATATCGTAGAGCAGACGGATATCCCCATTCTTGAAGATGATTTCGTGGGTGATCTGCGTTACAGCGGCGCGACCTTGCCGTCACTGCGTTCCCTGTCTACACGCGGTAACGTAATCTATGTCAGCACTTTTTCCAAAATGCTGCTGCCCAGCCTGCGCATCGGCTATCTGGTGGCGGATACGCGCTGGTATACACCGCTCGCACGGATAAAACATGCAGACAGCTTTACCAGTTCCAATCTCATCCAGCGCTCTCTGGATGCTTTCGTTACCGTCGGGCGCTATGAAAAACAGCTCCAACGCGCCTGTCGGCTGTATAAGCGGCACCGTGATGCGATGGTGGCAGCCTTGAGGAGATATTTACCCGACGGCTGCCACTTTGAGATCCCCCAAGGAGGGCTGTTTATCTGGCTGCAATTACCCGCCGATGTCACTATCAGCCAACTCATGCCGTTGGCCTGGCAGCAGAAAGTGACGTTTGCCCGGGGCAGTTGTTTCTTTCAAGAGGATCCGCGCGCTGAATTTTCCCTGCGACTGAATTTCGCCTCCAATACCCCTGAATTGATTGCTGAGGGAATCGAACGTCTCTCACAGGCGATTGTCCTTTGCCGTCAGCAACATCTGTCTTGAGCTGAAAAATGCTGCGCAGATATCAAGGCGAATGCGATTTCGATTAGACCCTGCGCGATTGATCGCAAACACATCGTTAATTCGGCGACATTACCTGCGTCTCTCTATCCGCCACCGACGCAGGTTGGTATCATGTTCACTACGCTTCGACGCCACCGGTGCATATCGCCGGGTACTGATGATAATTTGCACTTTAAGGACCCCACGCGATGCAACCTCTGAGTGGCCCTGGCGCGCCCAATGCCAGCGATCGATCCCAGGCTCCAGCCAAAATTCCTCCCGGCACAGACAATCAGCCCTTAACGCCGGGACAGCGAACCACGCTGGAGAAATTGATCGTCAAGATTATGGCGCTTATGCCGGTAAAATCGGCAGAGATTTGGGCTGCTTTGCGCCACGATCTGGGGGTTTCCAATGAGGGTGAACTCGATTCGCGCCATTTCCCGGCCGCAGAGAAACTCCTGCAAAACCGATTGACGATAGCGCAGGACACCCACGCCTCCCGCCAACTGATGCAGCAATTGACCGAACTTCTGCCGCAGGGAAATAATCGTCAGGCGGTTAGTGATTTTATTCGCCAGCAATTTGGTCACACAGTGCTCAGTCAGCTTACCCACGAACAGCTGCAACAGGTTCTGGTACTGATTCAATCCGGTGAATTGACCATTCCACAGCCGCAACAAACGACCGTGACCGCCCGGCCACTATTGCCTGCCGAACAACACTCTTTGCAGCAGCAAGTGACCAAGCTGAGTGCCGCAACGGGTGAAGTGCCAGCAAAAATCTGGCACGAGTTGTTTAATTTGATTGGTATAAAAAACAATGATCCAATCCCTGCGCGCCATTTCCAACTGGTCAGTCAGTTCTTGCAGGTGCAGATTACGCTGAGCCAACAAACGGCCCCTACGCTACATAATCTGCTCGGTGTGCTCAAGCAGCCTGCGACGCCGCATGAGCAGCAAAGTCTGGCCGATTACGCGCAGACCCGTTTCAACGCATCGTTGACGACCGTGCTCACGCAACCGCAATTGTATGAAGTGATCGGCTTTCTGTTCTCCCATCGGGTAACGGATAAAGAGAACGTCATTGCGCCGCTGTCTGCCCAACCCTCGCCCCAGCCTTTGTTGCACCCATTGATTGCGATGTTACCGGTTCCCTTGCAATCAGGCGGCAAACCGTTATTGGTCGTTGCCGCCGTGGTGATCGTGATGCTGTTATGGCTGCTTTTTTGAGTTGAATCAGTTACAGCCGCACTCTTGCCCCACCTCATTCTTACAGGCTGAGCAGTAACCAGCCCACCAGCGCGCCCCACGCGAGAAACGGCAGGGAATAATAGTGGAACTTCAGCCAGATGCGACGATCGTTAGCCATTCTCAATGCAATCAGATTCGCCAGCGATCCTATTGCCAGACCGTAACCGCCGATATTTACCGCATAAGCGATCAGCGCACTTGAAGGCAGATAATTCATCATCAAAATCGTCGCCGGTACGTTACTGATGATTTGCGACAGGCCGATTCCCAGGGCAAAGATTCCCGGCGGCGACAGGTGGGCAATTTCTGCGAACAGCGGTTGCAAAGGGGCCAGGGTGACAATGAGTCTGACATCAATAAACATCACGATAAAAACAAAAATCAGGCTCCAGTCGATATGCAATAGCACCCGGCGCTCAACAATCAGGAAGCCAACAAACACTGCCAGCAATCCGTAAATAGCCACGCCCAGATCCACACAGGCGATGAACAGGATGTACAACACAACGCAACCGATCAGCAAACGTTTCTGGTAGGGATAGCCTTGCGTATCGGCTTTTTTCTGGATCTCCTGTGCCGGGAAACTCAACCAGGTCACCAGCAATAAGGTTGTGACCATCGCCAACATAAGGGGAGTCATTTGCGCAATGAAAGCCATAAACGACAGACCGGATTTACTCCACAGCAAAATATTCTGCGGGTTACCGATCGGCGTCAGCAGAGAACCGGCATTGACCGCCAGTGCTTCAAAAATAATCAGTCGGGTAACCGGGAGCGAAGAGAGTTTCTTCAGCGTCATCGTTAGCGGAATAACAATAAACAGGGCCACATCGTTGGTCAGAAAAGTCGACAACAGCGCCGCAGCGGAAACCAGAAATAACGCCAGTTTACGTTCGCTACGTAAGCCGTTAAGAATCCGACGACCTATGAAATCAAAATAGCCGCTGACTTCCACCCCCTTCGTCAATAGCATCAGCCCAAGCAAGGTAATGATGGTCGTCCAATCAACAAAACTCGCAAACTCCTTCACCAGCGATAAACGAAAAACGGTGAGTATCACGCCCACCAGCAATAACACATGCAGCAGACGATCTTTCAGGAAGGGTTTACCCAGCGTCTTAAGTGCAGCAACTATCATAGTTTTTAGATGACCCTACAGAAGGTTTTTATGGGGGCAAACGTTAGCGCAGCGGCTCAATTTACTCCAGTCAATTTATTCCCGGCTATCTATACCAAGAATGTCAGAAGATCCCGTCACTCAACCCGATCTTCATTGGCATAAAATCAGGGTTATTGACGGCTTATGGTGCAAATATTTATGCCGAAATCATCGGTTGCGGTGCGACGCCATGGACGTAAAAAAGCCCGCTCGCGGCGGGCCTGACAATCAATGCACAGCGATAAACTTACTGCTTGAACTTGCGCATAACCAAGGTTGCGTTGGTGCCGCCAAAGCCAAAGCTGTTGGACATCACCGTGTTCAAATCGCTCTGCGTGGTTTTGGTAATGATGTTCATTCCTGCCGCTTGCTCATCGAGATTCTCGATGTTGATGCTCGGCGTGACGAAACCGTGCTCCAGCATCAGCAGGCTATAAATCGCTTCCTGCACACCGGCGGCACCCAAAGAGTGACCCGTCATGGCTTTGGTTGAGGAGAGCGCGGGTGTGTTATCACCGAATACTTCACGGATGGCACCCAGTTCTTTGACATCACCGATTGGCGTTGAGGTGCCGTGCACGTTCACGTAATCAATCGGGGTATCCACGCCGTTCATCGCCATTTTCATGCAGCGAACCGCGCCTTCACCTGAAGGGGCAACCATGTCAGCGCCGTCAGATGTCGCACCGTAACCGATGATTTCGGCATAAATATGTGCGCCACGCGCCAGTGCGTGTTCCAGTTCTTCAACCACCACCATACCGCCGCCGCCAGCGATAACAAATCCATCGCGATCCTGATCGTAAGTACGGGAGGCTTTTTCCGGGGTGTCGTTATATTTTGTGGACAGCGCGCCCATGGCGTCGAATTCACAGGCCATTTCCCAGCACAGTTCTTCACCGCCGCCAGCAAAAACCACGTCCTGTTTGCCCAGTTGGATCATCTCAACCGCGTTGCCGATACAGTGCGCAGAGGTCGCACAGGCAGAGCTGATGGAGTAGTTGACGCCACGGATTTTAAATGGCGTGGCGAGACAAGCAGAGACACCGGACGCCATGGCTTTGGTCACCATGTAAGGGCCGACGCCTTTCAAGCCCTTGGCACGCATGCCGTCAGAACCTGCAACCTGATTGCGCGGAGAGCCGCCACCAGAGCCAGCGATAAGGCCGGTGCGTTCGTTGGAGACTTGTTCATCCGTCAGACCGGAATCGTCAATCGCTTGCTGCATGGAAATATAAGCGTAGATAGAGGCATCACTCATGAAACGCAAGACTTTGCGGTCAATCAGATCTTTGGGATCTATCCCCTTAACGTCGCCCCAAACGTGACTACGCATGCCCGCATCTTTCAATTCTTGCGAGAAAGTGATCCCTGAACGCCCTTCTTTCAGAGATGCCAAAACTTCCTGCTGGTTATTACCAATGCTAGAGACGATGCCTAGGCCAGTAATCACTGCACGTTTCATTTAATACCTCTTCCACTTTTATACTCGGGATTTTGCCTCGCACTTTAGCGTACAGTTGTACGCCGAACAAGTCCGATCAGCAATGAGATCTGTTTCAGAAGCAAATTTGCTCCTCTGCCGCTAGAGGGATAAAATCGCTGGAACCCTTGAATCAAGAGTATTTCCTGTGAAACAGCCCCCCATCCAAAGCGCATCTCTGAGTTGGAACGATCAGGGTACACCTGTATCCCAACATTTTGGTGACATCTATTTTTCAAATGAGGATGGGCTCGAAGAGACACGCCACGTTTTTTTGCATTGTAATCATTTTCCGGCCCGTTTCAGCGATCACCCTCGCCCTTTATGTATCGTAGCAGAGACTGGTTTTGGTACCGGGCTGAACTTCCTTACGCTGTGGCAGGCTTTTGATCGTTTTCGCCAGCAGGAGCCGGAAGCTACCCTGAAAAGACTGCATTTTATCAGCTTCGAAAAATTCCCGCTGCAGGCGGACGATCTCGGCGCAGCACTCGCGCATTGGCCAGAATTGGCGGAATATGCCGATGCGCTTCGCCGTCAGTGGCCGTTGCCTTTTGCCGGATGCCACCGCCTGATATTGGCTAACGGCGCCGTTACGCTGGATTTATGGTTTGGTGACGTCAATACCTTGCTTCCTGAATGTGATGTAAGTTTGGAGAATCAGGTGGATGCATGGTTTCTCGATGGCTTTGCCCCGTCGAAAAATCCAGATATGTGGTCCGAAACGTTGTTTGCTGCCATGGCGCGCCTCGCTCGTCCCGGCGGCACATTTGCAACCTTCACCGCCGCCGGTTTTGTCCGGCGTGGACTGCAACAGGCCGGTTTTACCGCCGCAAAGGTGAGAGGTTTTGGTCAGAAGCGTGAAATGCTCGCCGGTGTTCTGGATGTCCCGCCCACACTGACCGATCCCGCGCCCTGGTATGTGCGCCCTGCCGCGCAACAACCGCTGGATATTGCCATTATTGGCGGCGGCATCGCCAGTGTTCTCACCGCGTCGGCGCTATTACGCCGTGGGGCGAAAGTGACACTCTATTGCGCAGATAGCCATGCCGCAGAAGGTGCATCTGGCAATCGTCAGGGCGCGGTGTATCCGCTGCTTAATGGCAAACATGATGCGTTGGAAGATTTCTTTGCCTGCGCGTTTACCTTTGCGCAAAGGCAGTATCAGCAACTTGCTGATGCAGGTCTTGAATTTGACCATCAATGGTGCGGCGTCAGCCAATTGGGATATGACGAGAAGAGCGGCAGAAAAATCGCGCGGATCCTGTCAGGTGACTGGCCGGACGGACTGGTTAGCGCGAAAACCGCTGCTGAAATGGATCAGGAGACGGGTTTGCCGTGCGGATTCGGCGGTCTGGGTTATCCGCTGGGAGGCTGGTTATCACCACAGCAATTGACCCGAGCCCTGTTGAGAAAACTTCAGGATCAGGGTCTCATCTACCATGCTGACTATTCGTTGCAACAACTCTCAGCGCGTAATGATGGCGGTTGGACGCTGGATTTCAGCAACGGTCAGCAGACCCTCCACCCGACGGTGATTCTGGCGAATGGACATCAGCTTGGCGCATTTATCCAGAGCGAAAAGCTGCCGGTTTATCCGGTACGCGGTCAGGTATCCCATATTCCTGCCAATGGCGAAATACGGCAACTCAAGCAGGTACTCTGTTACGACGGCTATCTGACGCCGATGAATCCTGCGACCCAGCAACATTGCATCGGCGCCAGCTATCAGCGGGGAGAGACGGAAACTGACTACCGTGATTCTGAACAGCAGCAGAACCGCCAGCGCCTGATCGATTGCCTGCCAAACCAGGAGTGGCCGACGCATATTGATGTCAGTGCGGGACAGGCACGCAGTGGCGTTCGTTGCGCGACCCGCGACCATTTACCGATGCTGGGTTCCGTCCCGGATTATGCTGCAACGTTGGCGCAGTATGAGGATCTTCCACGGCAAATAAAACGCGGCCTGCCGATTCAATCTGCACCTGTATTGCGCAATCTGTTTGTCATAGGCGCGCTCGGTTCACGCGGTTTAAGCTCTGCACCGCTGGCCGCAGAGATCCTCGCCGCACAGATTTTTGCTGAACCCCAACCGTGTTCAACCGCCATTCTGCACGCGCTGAATCCCAACCGCCTGTGGATCAGAAAATTGCTGAAAAGCCGCCCGGTTTAATGGAAGGAATAATTCGTTGATGGGGTGCTGTAACTCGAGAAAAAACGGCCTCTGAAAAGAGGCCCGTTTGTCAGAATTTGTTCTGGGCAGTCTGGTAGAGGTTTTCCCACATATCCCTCACCAACGCCTGATCGCGTGGGGACAGTTCGCCCGCATTAATCGCTTTATCCAGACTGATTTCAGCCCGACGTTTCAGTGCTTCTGTCGTGTGCTCGCCATTTTCTTCAGCCTCGGCCACCGCCAAGGTCAGATGACCACGCAGATAGCCGCCCGCAAACAGTTCGTCATCACTGGCGCTCTCCACCATGTCATCTATCAGCGCTAAAATACGCGCCTCGAATTCAGCGATCATCAATCTTCCTCTACAAATAGGGTCTTCTGGCGCTACTGGAAATCTTCGGGATAGGGGAAGTTCTCAGCCGCCAACGGTGGCGTATTGTAAAACAATTGTAACGCATTAATAAAGCGCGCTGGTCGTTCAGGAACACCTTGTGCAAGATGACGAAGCACCTGCTCACGGACCTTGCGCTGAAACGTGATGCGATCGGGTTCACAATCACCACTGAGATTGTCACAGCTGACGTTAAACGTGAAACCCGCAGCGGCGCAGAACATCCATTCAAGCGCCTGGGGTTTGATTTCGACGATTTCGAACTGGCTTTGCGTCGCCGCATCCCGTCCATCCGGGCAGTACCAGTAACCGAAATCGACTAACTGACGGCGCGCTTCACCCGCAATACACCAATGGGAGATTTCATGCATCGCGCTGGCATAATAGCCATGGGCAAAAACGATGCGATGAAAAGGCAGTTCGTCATCGGCGGGCAGATAGATCGGCTCATCGTCACCTTTGATCAGGCGGGTATTGAAATCCTGGCTGAAACAACCGTCAAAAATATCGATCAGTTGCTGATAATGATGTGTTTCTTGTTGAGTTGTTTGCATGATTCGCTGCGTCTTAAATAGCTGAGTCTGTTGCTGGGAAATAACCCTGCAAATGTAGTGGTTAAACAATATCATACTGCATTAGCCACCCCACTTGCGAGGGGTGTTCAGCACGTCAGCGGTTCTGATAGTCGTTAGATATGCATGTTAATCCACTGATAAATCTCTGTTCCGTGATTGTCATAAAGCAGCTTGCAGCTCATCACAAAAGAGACCATCACGATCATCGGCCGGATCATTCGCTGACCTTTGGTCAGTACCATCTGCGCACCCAGACGGGCACCCAGGACCTGCCCAACCAGCATCACTAACCCAATCCCCCACAACACTTTGCCGCCAAGAATAAAAAACAACAGACTGCCCAGATTGGAGGTAAAGTTCAGCACTTTGGCATGCGCGGTAGATTTTGCCAGATTGAAGCCACAGAGGGTGACAAAGGCAAGCGCATAAAACGATCCGGCACCGGGGCCGAAAAATCCGTCATAAAATCCTATGCAGCCACCGCCAATAAACGCAAACGGCACGGCTGCGAGACGGCGCTGGCGATCGTTTTCCCCCAGACGAGGCGTGAACAGGAAATAGAGACCGATGCCAATCACCAGAATCGGCAGGACCTGCCTCAGCACATCGGCCCGGATATGCTGAACCAGAATGGCACCTGCCACCCCCCCCACAAAAGTGAGCGCGATCGTGAGTTTCTGCTCGCTGAGATTGACGGCACCACGGCGGATAAAATAGAGGCTGGCTGAAAATGAGCCACCAACCGACTGGAGTTTATTGGTCGCCAACGCCTGGGCGGGCGGGATCCCCACAGCAAGAAGAGCAGGCACTGCCAGCAATCCACCACCACCCGCAATTGAATCAATAAAACCCGCCAACAAACTCACAACAAACAAGATCCCGAGTATCTCGGGACCTACGGTAAACCATTCCATGTTCATTTATTCTCCGAAATGATTATCCAGCAGCGCCTGACACGATGGATGCAGAGGTGGCGGCACGGATTTACCCGGCTTGGCACTCGGTTGATGCGGCTGGAACCAACTGGTCAGCTCAGCCCCACAGCCATCGCCTGGCGGTGGGGGGGCCTGATCTTCACATTCAAGGCTACCCGGCGGGCAACGCAAACGTACATGCATATGCGCACGATGACCAAACCAGGGGCGAACCTTGTGTAACCAGCCACGATCGACACCGGCGGTGACACACAACTGCTGTTTAATCGCCGGATTAACAAAAATACGCGTCACCTGACTGTCTTCTGCCGCTATCTTAATCAGTTGACCCACCTGCGGCTGCCACAGTCGCGTCACGACCTGCTTGCCGTCGGCGTTAACCAGATCGATAGGTTGCGGTTTGAGCAGTTGTTGCTGGCTCCAGCGTTGCGTAGGAAGTTGCAACCAGATATCGACATCCAGACCTGACTGATGGCTGGCGTGACCGCTGCTGAAACGACCGCCTGCGGCCATGCCCATGTCACCAATCAGCACGTTGCCCAGATTCTGCTGATTCGCCTGGCTACTCAGGCGCTTGATGAACGCCAGCAAATCAGGGTGACCAAAATAGCGGCGCTGATCGGTTCGCATTATCTGATAATCTGGCGATTGCAGAGGCAATGGCTGCGCCCCCACGATACATCCATTGGCAAAACCGCCGATGGCCTGCGGTGACCCCGCGACCGGATGGTTAATTTTCTGCCATGGCGTCAATGCTGAGGCAGAGAATGAAACAATCAGGGCCAACAGGCCCGTAATGACTTTCTTCATTAAACTTATTTACCAACGATTTGTTTGCCAGAGACTGGTTTTGCCAACGACTCTCTTTGTTGGCGACTGGTTTTTTCAACAACGGATAAGCCCACGCAGGGCTTACCAGCGCGGAACCTCTGAAACGACATCGCCACACTGCGCACGCTGGCGCAGCAGATGATCCATCAAGACTATGGCCATCATGGCTTCCGCAATCGGTACCGCCCGGATACCCACGCAAGGATCGTGGCGGCCACGGGTCACCATCTCAACCTGCTCACCTTCACGATTAATCGTGCGGCCTGGAACCATAATGCTGGAAGTCGGTTTCATTGCCACATGCGCGATCACCGGCTGACCACTGCTGATCCCGCCGAGAATGCCACCGGCATGATTGCTCTGGAAACCTTGCGGGGTAATTTCGTCACGATTTTCGCTGCCACGCAACGTCACAACGCCAAAACCGTCACCGATCTCGACGCCTTTGACCGCATTGATGCTCATCAGCGCATGTGCCAGATCGGCATCGAGACGATCGAAGACCGGTTCACCCAATCCCGCCGGGACGTTATCGGCAATGACCGTCACTTTCGCGCCAATGGAATCCCCGGCTTTTTTCAGTTCGCGCATCAGCGCATCCAGTTCCTCCAGTTTATCGGGGTCTGGACAGAAAAACGGGTTCTGCTCGACGTGATCCCAATCCTTCAGTTCGCAACTGATGTCACCCATCTGCGCCAGATAACCGCGCACTTTTACACCGAATTTGAGTTGCAGGTATTTCTTGGCAATCGCACCCGCGGCAACGCGCATGGCAGTTTCACGCGCCGAAGAACGGCCTCCACCACGATAATCACGCACACCGAATTTCTGCTCGTAGGTGTAATCGGCATGACCGGGACGGAAGACATCTTTAATCGCGCTGTAGTCCTGCGAACGCTGATCGGTATTTTCAATCAACAGACCGATGCTGGTGCCCGTCGTGACACCTTCAAAGACGCCAGACAGGATTTTTACCTGATCGGCTTCCCGACGCTGCGTGGTATAACGCGACGTACCGGGACGACGACGATCCAGATCGACCTGCAAATCGGCTTCAGTGATCGGAATTCCCGGCGGAACACCGTCGATAATACATCCCAGCGCCACTCCGTGAGACTCACCGAAGGTGGTAACGCGGAAAAACTGCCCAATGCTGTTGCCTGCCATTACGGCTCCTTACCGTTATACTTTACGTTCTCAGTCGATATAGATGCTGAAATGCTCATGGCATTGCAACAATTGCTGTTTGGTCAGCATGAAGACCCCGTCACCACCGTTTTCAAACTCCAGCCAGGTGAACGGAATATCCGGATATTGTTCCATCAGATGTACCATGCTGTTACCGACTTCACAAATCAACACGCCGCGATCGCTGAGATAGTCCGGCGCACAGGCCAGTATGCGACGCGCCAGTTTCAGCCCATCGCTGCCTGCCGCCAAACCCAGCTCCGGTTCGAAACGGAACTCCTGCGGCAAATCAGACATATCTTCTTCATCGACATACGGAGGATTGGTGACGATCAGATCGTATTGCAGCTTTGGCAATTCGCGGAACAGATCGGAACGGATGGGCGTAACCTGATTCTCTACACCATGCTCCTGGATATTGCGCTCGGCGACGGCCAGTACGTCACTGGAGATATCGACGGCGTCCACTTCCGCATCCGGGAAAGCGTAACCGCAGGCGATGGCGATACAGCCACTGCCGGTGCACATATCGAGAATATGCGTGGGATTTTCGGCGATCAGCCCGCTGAAACGGTTGTCGATCAGTTCACCAATCGGCGAACGTGGAACCAGAACCCGTTCATCAACATAGAACTCCAAACCGCAGAACCAGGCTTTATTGGTCAGGTAGGCAACCGGAATACGCTCATTCACGCGACGGATAACGCGCTCAACAATGCGGTGACGCTCGCTGGAAGTCAGACGCGCAGTGCGCATATCTTCAGGGATATCCATCGGCAAAAAGACGCTCGGCAGTACCAGTTGCACCGCTTCGTCCCAGGCATTATCGGTTCCGTGACCATAAAAAACATTGGCGGCATTAAAACGGCTGACGGCCCAACGCAGCATATCTTGAATGGTATGCAGTTCGCTCACTGCTTCGTCGACGAAAATTTTGTCTATTTTACTTTCCAACTGGCACGCTCTTCACAGGGGAATTTACCGCATAGTTTGCCATGAAGATGACCACAAAGCAGTAGCTAACCGCACAGTTGGTAATAAGCGCGATATTGCGGGTTATACACCCTAAAAGGACATTTGTTTAGACAGCAAATACTGAACAGGTAAACTGTGAACATGAATCATCTGTGACGAATGAAGAATGAAGAACCGACATCCGCTGAGTAAAGAGGAATTGCAGCTTTTTCGCGAATCGATTGCTGGCACAAAAAAGTTGAAAAATGACACCGTCAGGCATCCTGTGATGCATAAGAGGGTGAAAAAAGAGATCGCGCCAAAGCGGCTTTTACAGGAACAGGTGGATGCCAGTTACTATTTTTCAGACGAATTCCAGCCCCTGCTGGAGACGGAGGGGCCAACCCGTTATGTCCGTCCTGATATCAATCACTTTGAAGCCAAGAAACTGCGCCGGGGCGATTACACACCGGATCTGTTTTTAGATTTGCATGGATTGACGCAACTGGAAGCCAAACAGGAATTGGGGGCGCTGGTCGCGGCCTGCCGTCGGGAACACGTTCACTGCGCCTGCGTGATGCATGGCCACGGCAAGCATGTCCTCAAGCAGCAAACACCACTATGGCTGGCGCAACACCCCGACGTTCAGGCTTTTCATCAGGCGCCCAAAGAGTTTGGCGGTAGCGCCGCGCTGCTGGTTTTGATTGATCTGGACGAGTAGTTGATCTGGACGAATAGTTGATCTGGATGAACAGTTGATGTGAAAGAAAAGAGGCAAGGCGTTCAGTGGCAGGCGGAGGTACAGAAATCGGTACCTCCTGCAGAGCCTGTCAGACGACTTTAGCCATAATCTTGGTAGGGCTGATCTGCCATTCATACTTACCTTGACCACTTTCAGCATCAAGCTCCACGCTGGCGATGGCTGAGGTGGCAAACATTGGCGCACATTCCCCCGGACAGAGATCGGCAACCAGATAGCCAACCAGCGGTAAATGCGAGACCACAAGTGCAGCGGAGGTTCCCTCTTTCGCCAGCGCCTGCAAGTAGGCAGCGACCAGTGCAGTATCCCCGCCCGGTGTCAGTTCCGGCAAAATATCTTCTTCATCTGGCAACGTCAGCGCGCCGCGCACGGTTTGCAGCGTCTGTTCAGCGCGCAGGTAAGGACTCACCAATACGCGATCAATATCCTTTACATGATAGATATCCGGTACGCCACCTATACCCACCGACTTGGCATTCAGCCATATCGCCATTTGCAGGGACTCATCACGGCCACACTGGGTCAGTGGCCTCAGCGAATCACTTGCTGCTTCGAGAGCCGCATCACCATGACGCATAATCAAAACTTGCATATTGCACCGCTTTTGTTGACAAAATAACACCATACAGAAACGCGTCGCGTGCTGTATCACCGATTTCCTGATGGGGAGCATCAGGTCACTCAATAATGATAACGCGCCGTCTCTTCATGGCGGCCGGGCATTTTGCCTGAAAGTTCAGGTAAAGGAAACGCTGTTTTTTACATCACACTTGTGATCCAGCGAACTATTCTGTTCACTTATTAACCTAATCAAGACGTTATTTAGACTTTAAGCCATAACTTAAGTTTTGTAAAAAAAGCGCATTGTCCTTAATAACGTCAGAGGTACGTTACATCCGCCCTCTCACCCTGTATAGCCCCCACCAACAAGATGATCACAGGCGGTGATCGTGATCACAGAACATTCCGCCAGCCACTGCGCTTTTTCACAAATCAATCAGCAAGTTGTCACTCCTTGTCAACAATCGGTGGATAAAAAAGTTCCTGTTGTTCTGCCATCTGCTGCAATCTTTCACAAGGTGCAAAACGTTCACCATATTGCTGCTGCAGAAGACTCAATTGCGCTACGGCCTGCGTTGCGCCAAGTCTGTCGAGGTAGCGGAATGGCCCGCCGAGGAATGGTGGGAAACCAATGCCAAATACAGCACCGATATCGCCGTCCCGTGGGCTGCGAATCACCCCTTCATCAAGGCAACGTACCGCTTCATTCAGCATCATCATCACACAACGTTCTGCCACGGCGCTGCTTTTCAGTGTCGTATTGGGGATAACGCCCAGCAGCGTATAAACGCTGGTATCAACCTTTTTCTGCTTGTCGTTTTTACCGGTGGCAGCATAAAGATAGAACCCGCGACCATTCTTGCGCCCTTTACGTCCATCTTTCAGCAATGCGTCAAACGCGTCGGGAGAGGCAAAACGTGGCCCCAGCTCCTTGACCAGAATCGGCATGATTTTGGTACCAATATCAATCCCTACTTCATCCAGCAGCGTGATCGGTCCCACCGGGAAACCGAACTCCACCAGCGCTTTGTCGATATGCTCAATCGGTTCGCCTTCGAGCAGGCAACGCGCGGCCTCATTCATATAAGGTGCCAGGATCCGGTTGACGTAGAAACCGGCCTTGTCCGCGACAACTATCGCTGTTTTGCCCTGTTTTTGCGCCAAGGCAACGGTTGTAGAAATCGTTTCAGCACTGGTTCCTGCATGAGGAATCACTTCAACCAGCGGCATTTTGTCAACCGGGCTGAAATAGTGGAGTCCAATCACCTGTTCCGGTCGCTGGGCTTTTTCCGCAATCTGACCGATAGGCAATGATGAAGTATTGGAAGCAAAAATTGTCTGCGGCGAGGCGTATTGCTCCACTTCGGCAACCATTTTCTGTTTCAGCGCAAGATCTTCAAACACCGCTTCAATGACCAAATCGACCCGTTCAAACCCGCTGTAGTCGGTGGTTCCACTGATCAACATCATCTGGCGACCACGCTCTGTTGCGCTCAGACGCTTGCGACGGACTCTTTTGTCCAGCGTATCCCAGCTGTATTTCAGCGCATGGCTGATGCCTTGATGATTGATATCTTTAATCCGCACTGGCAATCCGGCGCGCGTGGCGGTTACACAGGCGATCCCGCCGCCCATCAGACCACCACCCAGTATGCCTACGCGGGCGATATCCCGTGGCTTGGCGGACGCACCACGCTCTTTTTTCAACGCCGTTGAGGCGAAAAACAGACTGCGTAACGCCGCCGACTGTGGCGTCATCGCCAATTCACCAAAGGCCAGCGCTTCCGCCTCGTAGCCGCTGGCGCTGCCTTCATCCAGCCCTTTGCGCACAACATCAATGATTTTCTCGGCAGCAGGATAATTGCCGTGCGTTTTTTCCAGCGTCTTTTTACGCACAATGCTGAATAGAAGCGCTTTACCGAGCGGACCATTCAACAATCGCTCCTGCCAGGGTAAACGCGGTTTGGCGCGCCATCCCTTCTGAACGCGAGCAACTGCGGTGTCGAGCAAAATAGAGAGCGGCACCGCCTCATCCACCAGCCCCATTTTCAGCGCCTGACGCGCACGGATCTGCTTGCCCGTCAGTATCATGTCCAATGCTTTGCTGGCACCGATCAGACGGGGTAAACGCTGTGTCCCGCCTGATCCCGGCAGCAGTCCCAATTGGACTTCCGGCAGACCGAGCACCGTTTTATCGCTCAGCGAGCAAACACGGTGATGGCAGGCCAGCGCCAGTTCCAATCCACCGCCGAGACAGGCCCCGTGGATTGCGGCAACGATAGGGACAGAAAATCCGGACAGGGAAGCCAGGGTGGTTTGCCCCTGCCGCGCCAGCGCCGTAGCCTGCTTTGCACTGCGGCAATTGGCAATCATGCTGATATCGGCACCGGCAATAAAAGAGTCAGGCTTGCCCGAAATAATAATCAGCCCAAGCAAGCCGGGTAAACGCTGCGCCTGCTGCAATACCTGACCGATCTGCTCGGCAAACTCGGCCTTGAGGGTATTGACCTTTTCATCAGGCACATCAATGGTAATCACGCCGATATTGTCAGGGCGCAGGGTCAACTGAAAAACGGAAGGTACAGCGGTTTCCGCGCCCGCTTGCGGTTGCAGTGCGTTATTCATGCTCATTCTGCCACCTCCAGAATCATCGCCGCGCCTAATCCACCTGCTGCGCAAGCGGTGGTTAAGCCGTAACGCCCTCCCCGACGACGCAATTCGTGCAAGGTTTGGGTAATCATCCGGGCGCCGGTCGCCGCAAAGGGGTGGCCGTAGGCAATTGAACCGCCAAGCACGTTGAATTTCTCGCTGTCTACCTCACCGATTGCCTGGCTGCGACCCAATTTTTGTTGGGCAAACTCCGCACTGGCAAACATTTTCAGGTTGGCGAGCGTCTGGGCTGCGAAGGCTTCGTGCATATCAATCAAATCGAGATCGTTCAGCGTCAGCCCTGCACGGTCCAGCGCCAGCGGCGTCGAATACGCCGGGCCAAGCAGCATGTCTTCCCAGACGTCAATCGCCGCAAAGGCAAAACTGCGCAGATAGCCAAGCGGTTTCAGCCCCAGTTCGGCTGCCCGCGACTCGCTCATCATCAATACTGCGGCTGCGCCGTCGGTCAGCGGGGTGCTGTTGGCCGCGGTCACCGTGCCGTATTTACGGCCAAACGCCGGGCGCAATTTGGCATAGTGATCCAAACGTGAATCCAGCCGAACGTTGTTATCCTGTGATAACTCAGTGCGATACGGTGGAATATGCGTCGTCATCACCTCATGCTGCAAATAACCCTTTTGCCACGCCGCCGCCGCCAGCGTATGTGAACGGTGAGCAAGCTCATCCTGTTGCTGACGGGTAATCCCATGGCTTTTCGCCATCTGTTCGGCAGTATCCCCCATGCGCAGCCCGGTCGAGTATTCCGCGACGGCAGGTGGCACAGGCATGAGATCGCGCAGCTTGAGCTTACTGAATAATTTCAGTCGCTGAGACAATGTGCGGGCTTTATTGACGTCAACCAGCGTGCGGGCCAGCGCCTTGCTTACGCCAATTGGCAGTACGGAAGAGGAGTCGGCTCCGCCAGCAATGCCCACAGACACCGAGCCAGCGATAATGCTTTCCGCCACATTCGCTACCGCCTGAAAACTGGTGGCGCAGGCGCGTGAAACGCTGTAGGCGTCGGTATGCACACTCATTCCGGTACCGAGCACAATTTCCCGCGCAATATTGGGCGCTTCTGGCATTTGTACCACTTGGCCGAAGACCAGCTGATCGATAACTTTTGGATCAATGGCGCTGCGGGCCAGTAATTCACTGACGACCATTTTTCCTAGCTCTACCGCGGGAATACCATGATAAGCCGTTGCCTGTTTGGCAAAAGGCGTGCGCAATCCATCGACAATCGCTATACGATCGCCCTGTCGCGTCACCAACGGTAATGCCTTACTCATAAACGCTCCTGAAGAATCCACGCCTGGATAATAAATAATAGGCAAATTAACAGGTCAGACCTGATAAGGATATTGTTAACCAAATATTTACATTTAGCCAATCAGCGAAACAGAAAAGTGAGAGCGGGAGCAAGTTTTAAGACAGGAGGAGTTGTTAACAGATAGTAAACAGCCGCCAGACCAGCAGCAACATAATTTGAAACAGTCTGGCGGTGAAAAAGAAGGGGGTCAATCGATTAACGCAGGCCCAACTGGAAAATCAGCGTTTCGGCTTCACAGGCAAAAGTGAAGTCGATAGTCAGTTCAACGCCACCTTCAACGGTTTCAATACGATGCGCAATTTCGCAAGGATCGGATTCGACAGCGCGTGCTTTCTCAGTCAGCGCGGCTAATGTTGCTTCCGCTTCAGCCTGGCTGGAAAACATCCTGCTGTAAGAGGCGGTGCAGTCGGTATTATCCATGATGGTACCAACATCTACACAGCAGCAGGCGGCTGTTTCTTCAGCGCTACATTTGTTAATTGCGTGAGTCATTTATATCTCTCCTAAATAGTTCCAAAAGCCAGTTGAGCTGCCAATGATGATCTGGCTCAAATTTTGGGATTTCCACGCTCATTTTACTCCTGACAGCGACACAGGACTAGCACTTACTCTTTTCAGGTCTTTTAAGTGACTCATATCACACTTAAAAATAAGCAATACCGAGTAAAAGGTGAAAAGTTCGATCGCATTTAGCTCTTTTTTGTTAAGGAGATCTAATTTCTTGAATCATTTTGGATATATTTAATAAACAATCTTGCAACATTCATACAGGTCAGACCTATACTTCGCTCACTGGTCTGCTTTGTCTGAAAGTCAACGGACCCTACAATCCGCGCTCCTTGTTACGCGTTGTAACATTGTTTAAAAGATAAACACATATAATGAGGTTTTGGTCATGAACCAGAAAAACCTGTTTACCAAGTCAGCTCTGGCAGCTGCAGTGGCAATTGTCTCGTCAAACGTTTATGCAGCCGGCTTTCAATTAAACGAATATTCCGTGTCAGGCTTAGGTCGCTCTTTCTCTGGTGAAGGTGCCGTCGCAGACAACGCAACTGTCGGGAGTCGTAACCCGGCAGCCATGACCATGTTCGATCGTCCTTCCTTTTCGGGCGGAGTGGCGTATATCGATCCCGACGTTAACATTACCGGGAACTCGCCAATAACCGGCAACAGCACCAGTGCCAACAATATCGCGCCTTCCGAGTGGATCCCCAATCTGCATTTCATTATGCCACTTAACGATCAGTGGGCACTTGGTACCTCGGTGACCACCAACTTCGGTCTGGCAACTGATTTCAATGACAGCTATGCCGCAGGCCCCCTCGGCGGTAAAACAGAACTCACTACCGGTAACTTCAACCTGAGCGCCGCGTATCGCCTGAACCAACACTTCAGTTTCGGTCTGGGTTTTGACGCCGTCTACGCCAAGGCCAAAATTGAACGTTACGCCGGTGAGTTGGGCCCGATTAGCTCTGGCGGCCTGATCTCCTCCAACACCATGATTCACCACCTGGATGGAGACGAATGGGGTTACGGCTGGAACGCCGGTATTCTGTATGAAGTCGATGAGAACAACCGTTTCGGCTTCACTTACCGTTCCAAAGTGGATATCGATTTTAAAGGGGATTATAGAAACGATGTTCCTCTCGCGTTAGGCGGTACCGGTGGCAACACCATTCCAGGTTCACTGACCCTGAATCTGCCTGAAATGTGGGAAGTGTCTGCTTTCCACAAAGTGGCACCGAAGTGGGCTGTTCACTACAGCATGGCGTACACCAGTTGGAGCCAGTTCCAGGAGCTGAAAGCCACTGGCAACAATGGTCAGACGCTGTTCGAAAAACATGAAGGCTTTAAAGACGCATACCGCATTGCATTGGGTACCACCTATTATTATGACGATAATTGGACCTTCCGTACCGGTATTGCCTTCGATGACAGCCCGGTTCCGCAAAACAACCGTACCATCTCCATCCCGGATCAGGATCGTTTCTGGCTGAGCGTAGGCACTACCTACGCCTTCAACCGCGATGCCTCTGTCGATGTGGGTATCTCCTATATGCACGGGCAATCAGTGCATATCAGCGAGCAGGTACGGCCTGGCTTACCTAACTATGAGTTTGAATCCGAAGGCACGGCTATGCTGTACGGCGTGAACTTCAACTATAACTTCTGATAAGCCAGGTTAATTCCTGACGTAGCAAGAAGCATGCATTATTGTAATGCCCCCACATAATGAACTTATGTGGGGGCATTTTTATTGGACTCTTGGGTAAGGATATCGACCAGTCCACTATTGCCATTATTTCCCGTAGACAAACCCGAACCTGTAGGAATATATTTCATCTGGTGTCATAAGGGGGTTTTCAATTTAGAATTGAGATGTCATTAAATGGAATTATTCAATGAATAAAGACCAACTAATCGAGGATTTATCTCTTGTCAGGCATGAGGAAGGCGGATTTTATAAAGAGTGTTTTAGAAGTGACCACAAAATAAAAACCGAAAGAAAAAGTAATTCAGGAACCCGAGCACTGGCAACCTGTATCTTTTATATGTTGACTGACGATTATCCAATTGGTTACTTTCACAAGAATCAATCGCCTATATTACACTTCTTTCATGCCGGGGGACCTTTAATATATCGGTTTATCCACCCGGATGGACGGACAGAAAAACATATATTAGGCCCGGATATCGATAAAGGGCACAAGCTTCAGCTTGTCGGGCCTGGGAATTGCTGGAAATCGACTGAACTCATACAGGGAGAGTCCTTCGGTTTGATCAGTGAGGTGGTTTTTCCTGGCTGGGAACAGGATGACTGGGCAATGGCCACGCAGGAAGAGCTGTACTCAGCACTTCCGCAGCATAGGATATGGATAGAAAAGTATGGTTATAAAAATCAAGTCTAATAAAAAACATCCAAAATAATGTGGATAGCGTAGTTCGCAAATTCAAAACTTAACGCGCAAATTCAAAATTAAAACTTCAGAGATTTAAATAGCCATGTATAAAGTAAAAGACACCCACCTTAGCGAAGCTGGCGATTTGAAACTGGGTATGGCGGAGTTGGAAATTCCTGCGCTAACACGCATCTGTTTGTCACCACGACGGGGAGTATTCACGTTATCGCCCATGAGCATTTTCCAAAGATGCGCAATAATGTCGTGCTCTGCAATATGGGTAATTTTAATAATGAGATCGATGTCGAGTTGATGTATAGAAACCTTTTGGCTTTCTATACATCAACGTCGATGCGATCATTTCGCTGAATCTATCTCATCCAAATCGCCCTCAATCGCAGCGGCATTCGGATTTGCCTGTGGTGAGAGACGTCCGCCGCTCGCCAGGAAGTCATGACGCTGGAAATACGCTTCGCGAACCATCAGATAAGGGTCGGAAGAGTTGCGCAAAATTCCATCGGAATCCAGCAACTGCGCACGGGTTTCGATTCCTTCTACTACCCATTTCCCGGCAGACATCCAGAATGTCAGATAACTTAGAGGCGGATACAGTTTATCAACCCACTCGCCGCCATCCTCACGCAAGGTGAAATTGCCGTAACCCGGTAAAACCACATAGGGGCCGTAACCGACGTTGTAGTACCCCAGGGTACTGCCGAAACGGTGCGGAGCCTGGCGCGCCAATTTCGGATTCGCCATACCTGCAACGTCGATTAATCCGCCCATCCCCAACAGGGAGTTAAGGAAGAAGCGGTTGAAGTGAATCATTGCCTGATAGGGTTTACCTTCCAGGAAGTTATTCACCATACTGGCTGGCTCGGCGAGGTTGCCAAAAAAGTTGCTCATCCCATTTCGCGCAGGCATCGGCAGATAGTCACGCCAGACAACCGCCACCGGACGCACCAGATAGGGATCCAGCACGTCATAGTTGAACGAGAACATCACTCGGTTAAATCCTTCGAACGGATCTGAACGACCCTGTTCAGGATCATGGGGCGTACTCGCACATCCGACAAGCAATACCGATGCAAACGCCAGCCCAGTCAGGCGGTGGTTCATATTATTCTCCCTGTTTATACTCACAGTTCCGTCATGATGGCTCATTTTCAGTCAGTCGATATGATACACAGGCAAGAGCGAAGTGCGCATTATAATGCTCACCTCGCGGACTCCCTTAAATCAAACTACCCTGCATGGCATGACGCCTTTATGGAACCTGTTGATTAATTTCTACGCGAATATGTCCGTTGCCTGGAAAGTCCTGCACCGCACTGTCACCGTACCAATCACCCGATTGTGGATTGGCCAAACCATCCCGTGAAATGCGCGCTCTGACTTTGACCTGATGCATTGAAGAAAGCAACCTCTCAGGCATCATAGCATCCGTGTCATCTATAGATAATGACAGAGGAAAACGGCTAATGGGTAAATTTTTTACCGCCACCGGCACAGGATGAGTTCCATCCGAGACGGAAATAACCAGTGTTCCCTGTGGCGGGAGGTGCTTGCTGGCTTCGGCAGATAACGTGGCCTCAACGCCCAGTTTTACCTGATCCTGCCCGGACCTGGCCTTCGCTTGTTCAATACTGCGCTGCAAAACTTCGGCGCGCTTATCGCCTTCTGGCAGCATTTTCAGCATCACTTCCCAGGCACCGATCGCCTGCTGATACTGCCCCTGCTCAAAAGCATTAAATGCTAACAGGCTCAGTACGCGCATATCGCTATGATCCTGCCCAAGCAGGGTTCGCAGCATCTCGCCGCCCTGACGGTTATCCTGCGGATCGGCTGAACGGGTCAATACTTCTGCATAACCCAGTTTGGCCTCTTTATTATCCGGTGCCAACGCATAGGCGCGGGCAAACGCCTGATTAGCGGTCGCGGCATTATTCAACGCCATTCCCACGCGCCCCAGCATCATCCAGTCATTCACATTGGCGGGATCATCCAGCAAAGATGTCCGCAGGCCCAAACCAAACCGCGCGACATCTTCCATCGTCAGCGGCTGCGCGTCACCATTGGCAATGCGGGATCGCAATTGCGGCATTTCGGCGACGGTTTTCTGCCAGTTGCTGACCTGCGTCAGACCGCCCGTTTGCAGATAGAACCCCAGCGAAACCACCACCAGCACTGCGACGCCAGGCAGTAGCGACCAGCGATTGATGCAGGTACTTCCGGGTTGCTCCCGAGCGGGCTCTTCGCTATTTACATTTTCAATAAAGGGCTCTTCGCTATTTATATTCTCACTAAAGGGCTCTTCATTATAAGGAATATCACTCAGCAGGTTTTCCTGTAGCTCTTTAATCAGTTCAGGACGATCGGCAATCACCCCCTGCTGTTCATCCTGCTCCAGCTCATCCAGTCGATCGCGGTAGAACGCTTTATTCAGGGCATCACGGGTAGTCAATTGATCTGTCGATTCACGACGCATCGCTGGCACCACCAGCAGCGCGCCGCCGATAACCAGCAGCACAAGAATAATCAGCCAAAAAGTTATCATGAATTTTTCCTGTCGGTATCTTTCAACAGTTGTGCCAGCCGATCCTGTTCCTGTGGTGAAAGCGTCTGCGTCACGGTGGCTCGGCGACGTGCGCGCATGATCACCACGATTGCGCCCAGCAGAGCAAACAGAGCCGGACCAACCCACAGAATCAGGGTCGCGGCAGTGACCGGAGGCTCATACGTCACAAAGTTACCGTAGCGCGCAACCATATAGTCGATAATCTGCTGTCGGCTTTGGCCCTGCTGTTGCAGTTGATAGACCTTGGTGCGCATATCCGCCGCGATGATTGAGTTCGAGTCAGCGATGCTGTTGTTCTGGCATTTGGGGCAGCGGAGTTGTTCAGTCAACTCGCGGTATTGCTGCTCCTGTTCCACCGAACTGAATTGATAAGTATCAATCGCGGCCAATAAATTCCAGCTCAGTAACATGCCAGCCAGTACGATCATCAGCCTCATGCGCCACCGCCCTGATATTTTTGATAGAGCGGCAGAATGTCCTTATTCCAGACATCGTCGTTGAGATCGCCCGCGTGGCGATAACGAATAATGCCATTACCATCAATGAGGAACGTCTCTGGCGCACCGTAAACGCCAAGATCCAGCCCCAGCATCCCGTCGCCATCATAGAGACTCAGGGCGTAAGGATTCCCCAACGTATTCAACCAGCTCACGGCTTTTGCGCGATCGTCTTTGTAATTCAGCCCCACCACGCGAACCCCCTTCGCCGCCAGCGTATTCAGGTAGGCGTGCTCGGCACGGCATGTCGGGCACCAGGTCGCCCAGACATTCAGCAGGATCGGTTTACCATCACGCAAAATTCCCTGATCGTAGGTTTTACCGGGTTCCGCCAGCGATTCGAGTTTGAACTCAGGTACCGGCTTGCCCACCAGCGCCGACTCCAACAACGTGGGATCATCACCATTGGCATTGCGGTGCAATTGCACCATGAAGGCCGCCACCAGCAGCAGGAACAGCACCAGTGGAACATAGAGAAGTTTCGGGTTCATGCTTCGTCCACCTTGCCCTGACGTTTGAGTTTTTTGTTCATCCGATAGCGAGGATCAAGAATACAGAAGATCCCGCCAATCGCCATCAACGCACCGCCGTACCAGATCCAGCGGACAAAGGGTTTGTAATAGAGGCGAACCGCCCATGATCCATCATCCAGCTCTTCACCCAGCGCGGCATAAAGATCGCGGGTCATCCCGCCGTCAATCGCGGCCTCGGTCATCATGCTGCGCGCTATGCTGTAATAGCGTTTCTCGGCGTGCAGCGTGGCTTCCGGTTTGCCGTTGCGGGTGACGTCGATAATCCCCACGCCCCCGGTGTAGTTCGGTCCGGTAATGTCGTGGACATCGCGGAAAACAAAGTGGTAGTTATGGATGTCGATGCTGTCACCGGATTTCATGCGCACATCGCGTTCCACACTGTAATTCTGGCTGAACGCAATCCCGATGACCGTTACCGCCACACCCAGATGCCCCAGCACCATGCCCCAATGGCTGCGGGAGAGATGAGTCAAACCACGCCAAAAGCTGTGGCAGTGGGTAGCGCGTTCATGGAGTTCCATCAGCGTCAGGATAATGACCCAAATCGACATGATCAGACCAACGACAGTCATGCCAGCAATGGTGTCCTGCATAATCCATGGCAGCAAAACCGACAGCGCCAGCGTGACGACCATTGCCAACACCAAACGCTTCCACAAGCCTTTCGCCTCATCGCGACGCCAGCGGATCAGCGGACCGATGCCCATCAACAACGCCATCGGTGCCATCAGCCAGGTAAACATCGTATTGAAGAACGGTTCGCCAACAGAGATACTGCCAAGACCTAATTGCTTATGAATCAATGGCAACAGCGTCCCCAACAGCACCACCAGCATGGCGGCAATCAGCAGAACGTTATTACCCAGCAAAAAGGTTTCCCGCGAGAACACTTCATGGCGGCTCTGGCTGCGAACCTGAGAACCTTTCACCGCGTAGAGCAGCAGCGATCCACCAATAACAATCACCAGATAGGCCAGAATAAACATACCGCGCGCCGGATCGGACGCAAAAGAGTGCACCGACACCAATACCCCGGAACGTACCAGGAAAGTCCCGAGCAGGCAGAGTGAAAATGCCGTTATCGCCAGCAGGACCGTCCAGGCTTTGAACGTACCGCGTTTTTCAGTCACGGCCAGCGAGTGAATCAGCGCGGTTCCTGCCAACCATGGCATGAAGGAAGCATTCTCTACCGGATCCCAGAACCACCAGCCGCCCCAGCCCAACTCGTAATAAGCCCAGGCCGATCCCAGCACGATACCAATGGTCAGAAATACCCACGCAGCCTGAGTCCACGGGCGTGACCAGCGCGCCCAGGCGGTATCAAGCCTGCCGGCCATCAGCGAAGCGATGGCAAACGCAAAGGCCACCGAGAAACCGACGTAACCCATATAGAGCAACGGTGGATGGAAAATCAGGCCGATATCCTGCAACAGGGGATTAAGATCATTACCATCGATCGGGAAATCCGGCAGGGTACGAGTAAACGGATTGGACGTCATGATGATAAACAGCAGGAATCCGGCGGTGATCATTCCCATTACCGACAACACCCTGGCCACGGCGTCTTGCGGCATCCGCCGACTCAGCAGCGCCACAGCCAACGTCCAGCCACTGAGCAATAACACCCATAGCAGCAACGATCCTTCATGCGCGCCCCAGGTTGCCGCGATGCGATAATAGACCGGCAGATGGCTGTTTGAGTTGGTCGCGACGTAGGACACGGTAAAATCGTTGGCAATGAATGCGTAGACCAGACACAGGAAAGAGAGCGCGATTGCGGCAAACATACCGTATGACAAGGGTCGCGCCGTCGCCATCATGCGGTAATCCTGGCGGGCAGCTCCCCATTGCGGATAAAAACTGAGCAACAGCGATAAACCCAGCGCCAGACACAGCAGAAAACTTCCGATCTCTGGAATCATGACTTGCTGGCCTCGCCGTCGTTATCTTTATAGGCCGAGGCTGGCCCCTGATGATTCACTTTCATGGCATCTTCTACTTCGGGTGGGACATATTTTTCGTCGTGTTTTGCCAGCACTTCCCGCGCATTGACCACGTTGCCTTCGCCCAATACGCCTTGGGCCACCACCCCCTGCCCTTCACGGAACAGATCCGGCAAAATACCTTCATAGGTGACAGAAATGGCACCGCGCGCATCATAAACTTTGAAATTGACCAGCAATGTTTTGTCGTCACGCTTCACCGAACCCGGCATGACCATGCCACCAATACGCAACCGCTGCCCCACTTCGGGCTTCTCATGATTCTCACCCTTGCCCAGCAAAATCTCGCTGGGGGTATAGAACAGGTCGATGTTGGAACGCAACGCATACAACACCAGGGTGCAGGTCAGGACAACGCCGATAAGCACCACAATCGCCAGATAAAGGCGACTTTTACGACGTGGATTCACAATGATTTCTCCTGCGACTTTTCGGGTAGCGCAGTTAACGTTACGTCTGGTGTGCTGCCGACGGCGTCAGGCCGATCCTTTTTTGACTGGCGGATACGTGCTTCACGGGCCCGATCACGACGGATATCATTCAGTAATTGCCGACGGCTCCGCAGCGTGTGCCACAAAAGTCCCAGCAAGGGAACCAGCGTGCAGGCCACCGCTAGCCAGACGTAAAAAGCGTAGCCGCCCATGGCGAAGAAGGCTTGCCAATCTGGAAATGCACTGTTCATCAGCTACGCCCTTTGTTGATGAGGGCGGCTACCCACGGGCGCTGGCGCTCCTGACGCAGGATCAGATTACGCAAGCGCATCAGCGTTAGGGTCATAAAGAAAAAGAGGTAACCGAAAATCGCCCAGCGCAGCGGGTAACGCATGCTGGGATCGATACTTTGTTGCATGTTGGTCGAACCCTGATGCAGGGTGTTCCACCACTGAACCGAGTAGTGAATGATAGGAATATTCACGACGCCCACGAGAACCAGAATCCCCGCAGCCCGTCCTGCCAGACGACGATCCTCAAACGCGTTATACAGCGCGATGACGCCAAGGTAGAGAAACAGCAGTACCAGCTCGGACGTTAGCCGCGCATCCCACACCCACCACGCACCCCACATGGGTTTGCCCCACGCCGAGCCCGTCGCCAGCGCGATAAAGGTAAATACCGCACCCACGGGTGCCATCGCCGTCACCACCAGATCCGACATTTTCATCTGCCAGACCAGTCCAATAAATGCGGCTATCGCCATAGAGGCGTAAATACCCATCGACCACATGGCGGCAGGTACATGAATGTACATAATCCGATAGCTGTTGCCTTGCTGGTAATCCGCCGGGGCGAAACCGAAGCCCCATACCCAGCCAATCATCAGGCAGACCGCACCAGAAACTCCTAACCACGGAACAAAGCGACCGCAAAGTTGATAGAGCCGTTCAGGCTTGGCGAGTTGATGTAACCATTTCCACATTGTTGTCATTGCTCATTTTAGAAATTTGCTGAATCGTCAACCATCAGCCGCTCAGATTAATGAATACTCACTCTCAACGCCGCCGCTGTCGCGAAAGGTGCGAGCGTTGCGCTACCAGCAAGCATCGCACCAAGGATAGCCAGATATCCGTCAATCGGCATACCCATTGATGCGGCATCTATAGCGCCACTGGAAAAAATCAGCACGGGAATATAAAGCGGCAGCACCAGCAGACTCAGCAAAACACCCCCTTTACGTAATCCGACGGTCAATGCGACACCAATTGCGCCGATAAAGCTCAGCGTTGGCGTACCGAGCAACAGCGTCAGCGCTACCGCTTTCCATGTCGCAAAATCCAGTGACAGCAACAGCGCCAGCAATGGCGAGAGCAGCAATAACGGCAGACCCGTCACTACCCAGTGAGCACACACTTTTCCCAACACCGTTAGCGTCAGCGGCGAGGGCAGAAGCAGTAACTGCTCCAGCGAGCCGTCAAGGAAGTCATCCCGAAACAGGCGCTCCAGCGACAAGAGAGAAGCCAATAATGCCGCGACCCACACAATGCCGGGCGCGATGCGGGCCAACAGTTGCGGTTCAGGGCCGATCCCCAAGGGAAACAAGGTAATAACGATCAGAAAAAACCACAGGGGATTAATAATCTCCGCGCCTTTCCTGAATGCTATCTGTAATTCTCGCCGCAACACTTTGGCAAACATCAACGATTCTCCACGCCGGAAAGGTGAATTTTCCGCACAGGCCGACTTGTACCGGGCAGATCCTGGTGAGTCGTCAACAGCACCATTCCGCCTTGCTCCGCATGCTGCTCAAACAGCGACATCAGTTCACCGACGCCCTGTTTATCGATAGCGGTCAAGGGTTCATCAAGAATCCATAAAGGCGCTGAACTCAGCCATAAACGTGCCAGAGCGACGCGTCGCTGCTGACCGGCAGACAGTTGGGCAACGGGAACATCCTCATAACCCACCAGCCCTACCCGCTCAAGCGCAGACCAGAGCGCCTGCGGATCAGAGTTAGCACTCACTGATTGATAGAAAGCTAAATTCTCGAATGGAGTCAGTACAGATTTGATCCCAGGCTGATGGCCTAGAAACAGGAGATATTGATGATACCGATCGCGGTTGCGACGCGTGTTGCGCCCCTGCCAATGCACCTCACCTTTATCCGGCTGTGCCAAACCCGCAAGAATTCGCAACAAACTGGTTTTGCCGGCACCATTCTGACCCGCCACCTGAACAATTTCACCGGGCGAGAGAATAAAGCTCAGATTGTTGAAGAGCGAACGCTCATCGCGGACACAACTCAGGTTAATGGCTTCGAGCATGCAACACTCATTTTTATTCTTGATGGAGTTGGATAATACCATAATCAGCAACACGCTCGTAGCCTGCGCCGCCGACTTTCCCTTGCAGTATCCCGCACAAGATCAACAGAATGCATAAAAATTATGCAGGGTTAGAATTTTGTTACTTTTTTCATTATTTCCAGTCACCGTTTCCCTGAGTTCAATGTCGTTCCCAGAAAACCTTCTATGCTAAATCATAAACAATCTATGCCTATGATTTACCCCAAGGAGATGTTGCATGAGCGAGAGACAGGAGAAACCGGCCACCAGCCATCAGCAAAAAGAGAAGAAAGCTGGCGTTGCAGTGGACAGTGAGGAAAGCGATCAGGGAACCGAGATCGAGGTTGATGAAGATAATCTCCCCTCGCGTGCGGCGGCGGTACACGAAACCATCCGCATGGACGGTGAAAAGGAGTTGGAACGCGGTGGGGCTGCCCTGCTGTGGTCGGCTATCGCCGCGGGATTATCCATCGGGGCATCGCTGATGGCCAAAGGGATATTTCATGCCCGACTGCCTGACACACCCATGAGTTTTTTCATTGAAAACATCGGTTATACCTTTGGATTTATTATCGTCATTATGGCGCGTCAGCAGTTGTTTACCGAGAATACTGTCACTGCCGTTCTGCCAATTATGCATAAACCGACGGGAAAAAATTTCGGCCTGTTGTTCCGTTTATGGGGCATTGTGCTGCTGGGGAATATTATTGGCACTGCCTGCGCTGCGCTGGCCTTCATCTACATGCCGATTTTTGACCAAGAGACCCGCGACGCATTTATCTCGATTGGGCAGGACATCATGGAAAATACCCCGCCCGAAATGTTTGCCAACGGCATTATTTCTGGTTGGATCATTGCCACCATGGTGTGGATGTTCCCAGCAGCGGGAGCAGCCAAGATCTGGGTAATCGTTATCATGACTTACCTGGTGGCTATCGGCGATCTGACACACATCGTGGTGGGTTCAGTGGAGATTCTGTATCTGGTGTTCGCGGGTACCATTCCCTGGTATGAATTTATCTATCCCTTCGCCCTGCCTACGCTTGTCGGTAACATCATTGGCGGCACATTTATCTTCGCGCTGATCAGCCATGCGCAGATCCGTAATGATATGAGCCAAAAAGCGAAATTCGAGAGCAGAAAAGCGCTCAAGAAAAAGGCTTCTGAGCAGTAAATGACCAAACAGTTAGCTAAGCGCTTATTCTCAGAGTAAAAACAGGTATAATGCCCCCGCTCAGCGACCACCATCACGTCGCTGAGCGTTGTCCTCATAGTTAAACGGATATAACAAGCCCCTCCTAAGGGCTAGTTGCAGGTTCGATTCCTGCTGGGGACACCATCAATGATGCGAACTGACGTTACCCTTGCGAACCAGAGCCATACACATCGCGGTCAAACTTACCCATTCTCTTCTCCACGTAAAGCGTAACGATAGCTGACTTATTCGCTATCCCAGCTCGCGCGATGTCTCTTGCACTCATCAATTGCAGTGGAGATGCATTTTCCTGGGCGGAAATCAGTATATATTTGGGTTTGGAACCCCTGCAGTGACGCACCGAGGTGATCGAGGGTGACGTCTGCAATCTTGGACCAGACAGCCAACTCGCTATTACCCTGATTTATTGTTACCTGAACATACACGGCAGCAACAGTCACTTCCTCTTCACCGTTCGACAGCAGTTCATACCTGAGGAAATTACCAGAGCCGTTATCCAAATAAATGGTTTTTACAACTTCAAAATAAGCCATGCCAAACTCCCTTTGCTCGCCCCACTGAAGGGCGGGTGACTGTTTATTAACTGGCCTTATCATTACTGATTCAATGGTTATTTCAAGTGATTTTTCATTGAAAACCCTAAGTAGCTCAAGGGGACTCTCTTCAATACTGTCGCCGTTTTATTACAGCACGACATTTTCGTACCAAACGGAACATTTTTAAGCACAATATATGCAAATTTATCCGAATTTTCAAAAAAACAAGAAGAAATGACCAAAGAAACGTCAAAATGCAGTAGAGGGAATTTGTGTTGGTGTGGCGAGGCGGTTATCCTTAGAACTCAAATTAGCCTCATGACTTTATAAGTATCACCTGCCATGCCAACAGTCGCCAAACGAAAAAATGATCCCGAAGGTCTGAAGAAAAGAATTCTTTCCGGTGCGCTGGCTATTTTTGCCGAGTTTGGCCTTCAGGGCGCGCGGCTGGAGCAGATTGCTAAAGAGGCTGAAACGACCAAGCGGATGGTGGTTTATCATTTCAGCAACAAAGAACAGTTGTATATCACCACGCTTGAAATGGTGTACCAGCAGATCCGCAAGCATGAGCTGGGCCTGGATCTCTCGGCATTGACGCCTTCCGAGGCGATGATCACGCTGGTTGAAGAGAGTTTTGACTATCACCTTTCCCACACCGATTTTATGCGTTTGGTATGCAGTGAAAACCTGATGCACGGGCGCTATATCCAGCAGTCTGACGAAATTAAAAACACCAATCGCATGGCATTGCGGGTATTGGAAGATATTCTGGCAAGAGGCAAAACCAGCGGCGATTTCTACCCCGATCTGAGTGCTGTGGACGTTCATCGGTTAATCAGCAGTATCTGCGTGCATCAGGTTTCCAGCCGATATACGTTTGATGCCCTGTTCAACTCGGAGCAATCAGAAGAAACCAGTATTGCCCGAAACCGACAAATGGCCGTGACCGCCACCCTTCGCTATATTACGCAACCCTAGTCCGGTGAATTACCTCCTCAGGACTGACTTGTACTTGAATAAAACAAAACATTCGGTTTATCCCCGCTGGCGCGGGGAACACATTTTCACAAAGTCGGGACTCGTGACGATGTACGGTTTATCCCCGCTGGCGCGGGGAACACCCCCACATGTAACGGCAATGCAAGAATATTGTCGGTTTATCCCCGCTGGCGCGGGGAACACTTATCGAGTGACGACGTGAAGCGTTTGCGGTTCGGTTTATCCCCGCTGGCGCGGGGAACACTGTCCCTGTCATCATCAAAGCGGGGGTTGATGCGGTTTATCCCCGCTGCCGCGGGGAACACCATACATATCGCCGTCAAACTCAACCAATTCACGGTTTATCCCCGCTGCCGCGGGGAACACAAGTTTGTGCATCATCCCAGCCGCAACGCTGGCGGTTTATCCCCGCTGCCGCGGGGAACACACAGGATGTTTACTGTTGGAGATGAATTGTGGCGGTTTATCCCCGCTGCCGCGGGGAACACGCGGTAAAATGGCGGTTAACATTTTGACGTCATCGGTTTATCCCCGCTGCCGCGGGGAACACTATTTGATATTTTACCGGATAGTAAAGGTAGGCGGTTTATCCCCGCTGGCGCGGGGAACACGTAGATGACCTCGTAAAGAAATATTGGCATCCCGGTTTATCCCCGCTGGCGCGGGGAACCCCCCCCAACGAAGCAATCACAATTTTTGTCTCGGTTTATCCCCGCTGGCGCGGGGAACACAGGCGGATAATGCACGCGTGTTTGACTTTACACGGTTTATCCCCGCTGGCGCGGGGAACACCGGCGCAATGCGTAAAATCAGCGCTTAAAACTCGGTTTATCCCCGCTGGCGCGGGGAACACTGCTTAACGCGACGCGCGTTTTCTGCTGCCGCCGGTTTATCCCCGCTGGCGCGGGGAACACTCCATAAGTAAATATATGGATTTATTTTATCTCGGTTTATCCCCGCTGGCGCGGGGAACACTGACAACTGAGTGAGGTCATGTCGAAAGACAGCGGTTTATCCCCGCTGGCGCGGGGAACACCAACAGAGAAGGGAAAAGAGGTTGTTGCTCGCCGGTTTATCCCCGCTGGCGCGGGGAACACGGCAGACGTGTCAACTCCGCTCAAGCAGTGGACGGTTTATCCCCGCTGGCGCGGGGAACACCCATGAAAATGTATGGACAGACGGCATCAAAACGGTTTATCCCCGCTGGCGCGGGGAACACCTTTGCAGTGGGCGTTAACTCAGATTAATAGGCGGTTTATCCCCGCTGGCGCGGGGAACACTAACGCGGAGGTAACTTTACGGGCGTGCTCAGCGGTTTATCCCCGCTGACGCGGGGAACACTTTAAGAATGAATTTAGGGACATCACCAAACGCGGTTTATCCCCGCTGGCGCGGGGAACACAAAACCGCATTCGCCAGAAATTAAAATCTTTACGGTTTATCCCCGCTGGCGCGGGGAACACTTAAATTATTGAACGATGGCGGGTATGATGCACGGTTTATCCCCGCTGGCGCGGGGAACACAAACTGCGATAATTGTTGTTTCGCTCATTTCCCGGTTTATCCCCGCTGGCGCGGGGAACACTTCACTTGGTGATGGCTACTATGCCGCCGTAGCGGTTTATCCCCGCTGGCGCGGGGAACACGATTTTCTTAGTGCTGCGGTGATTACGAATTCCGGTTTATCCCCGCTGGCGCGGGGAACACTGTCTCATTTGAACCGGACGCAGGGAATCCAGCGGTTTATCCCCGCTGGCGCGGGGAACACTCCAAGTATGGCGAGAGTGATTAAGCCAATTGCGGTTTATCCCCGCTGGCGCGGGGAACACTGGCGTCAGCCCTGATAAACAAAGGCGACGCTCGGTTTATCCCCGCTGGCGCGGGGAACACTGCGCCGAACCGTGCCTGGTGACTGGATTATTCGGTTTATCCCCGCTGGCGCGGGGAACACATGAAAAGCATTGCAGAGATCCGCAGGGAAAACGGTTTATCCCCGCTGGCGCGGGGAACACAAAAATAATCAAAATCATCATTTACATTATTTCGGTTTATCCCCGCTGGCGCGGGGAACACCGTCAGCACGACAGGCAGGAAATAAATGGCGTCGGTTTATCCCCGCTGGCGCGGGGAACACTTTGATATTAGACTGTGAATCGTTTCTGCGTGCGGTTTATCCCCGCTGGCGCGGGGAACACGGTGGGATGAATGCCCATCCCCCGAGCTAAAACGGTTTATCCCCGCTGGCGCGGGGAACACTCCAGTATCCTCTACCAACGCAATCTATAGCTCGGTTTATCCCCGCTGGCGCGGGGAACACCATTTATTGCCGCAGCAAGTCCCATTGTTGTGCGGTTTATCCCCGCTGGCGCGGGGAACACGCCATATGATGGCGAGACAAGGATTGCGCAGACGGTTTATCCCCGCTGGCGCGGGGAACACGGACCGTTCGGCGTTTGGCTTGTCAAATAATGCGGTTTATCCCCGCTGGCGCGGGGAACACTTCCCCAAAGACTTTTTTTACCCTCTCCGGCCCGGTTTATCCCCGCTGGCGCGGGGAACACCCCTGCAGGAGTTAGCATCCCTGGAGATTCCACGGTTTATCCCCGCTGGCGCGGGGAACACTTACTACGGCGACCAGATTCTTTGCGACTGACCGGTTTATCCCCGCTGGCGCGGGGAACACAATGACGATAAAAAGCCGGATACTAGACCCGGCGGTTTATCCCCGCTGGCGCGGGGAACACTGCTCGACAATATGAGTGGCGTATTTAGTAATCGGTTTATCCCCGCTGGCGCGGGGAACACTGCGCAGTCATCAATTCAACGAGGTAGACGAACGGTTTATCCCCGCTGGCGCGGGGAACACACCTGCCGCTTGAGAGCCTTGTCACCAGTAGGCGGTTTATCCCCGCTGGCGCGGGGAACACTACGGTAGAACTGCCACTGCCTGAATCGTCACCGGTTTATCCCCGCTGGCGCGGGGAACACACGTAGAGCATCGCTATCAAAGCCGTCACGGCCGGTTTATCCCCGCTGGCGCGGGGAACACGATGTAGCTTTCTTTCAGGCGGGTGATGTCGCCGGTTTATCCCCGCTGGCGCGGGGAACACTGCGTCTTTACCAAGTTTTGATACTGCCTCGGCGGTTTATCCCCGCTGGCGCGGGGAACACATAAGCCTGAGCATGACGAGCAATATTATAAACGGTTTATCCCCGCTGGCGCGGGGAACACGCTATTTTTAACGCATTCATCATTATAATTAGCGGTTTATCCCCGCTGGCGCGGGGAACACAATATTTGTCGCCACTAAATTGTAGGATTTACCGGTTTATCCCCGCTGGCGCGGGGAACACATATACAGGAGCGCCATATATTCTAGTAATGCCGGTTTATCCCCGCTGGCGCGGGGAACACATATTTCTGCATTCGCCAATCAGCAAAACATGCGGTTTATCCCCGCTGGCGCGGGGAACACTTATTTAGCCCCCTTAGCGCCGGGAAGATAATCGGTTTATCCCCGCTGGCGCGGGGAACACATCGCGGTGATTTTTTCTGTTCATTCCCCAATCGGTTTATCCCCGCTGGCGCGGGGAACACGCGTTTTATTTCACTTTCAACAATGCCGTTATCGGTTTATCCCCGCTGGCGCGGGGAACACCCTTAGCGCCGGGAAGATAATCTTTCATATCATCGGTTTATCCCCGCTGGCGCGGGGAACACCTACACTATTAAGCATTGTGCTAGCCAATGATCGGTTTATCCCCGCTGGCGCGGGGAACACTCGGAGGCATAGGGATTATCCTGCGCAACCTCCGGTTTATCCCCGCTGGCGCGGGGAACACTTGAGTCCCAGGCTGGCAGCGTAGCGTATGCCCGGTTTATCCCCGCTGGCGCGGGGAACACTCATTCATGGATGAAGGCGATTTCGGTGGTGGCGGTTTATCCCCGCTGGCGCGGGGAACACGGTTAGCAAGTAAAAGCGGGGTTTCGTATTCGCGGTTTATCCCCGCTGGCGCGGGGAACACTTGCCTTACATCATAATTGCCCACCATCGACGCGGTTTATCCCCGCTGGCGCGGGGAACACACCTCTATTTGTCGGCGCCTTATTGTACCAGACGGTTTATCCCCGCTGGCGCGGGGAACACTCCCTGGTAAATTAAAATAATACGGAGGTAGACGGTTTATCCCCGCTGGCGCGGGGAACACTCTAAAAGTATACCATTGATTTAAATAAAATTTATCCTATACAAAAATTCCACCAAATTTCCAGCGATGTTAAAGAACCTTAACTCATTGATCTTCAATGGGGTGAAATGACACTAATCGCAATCCATCGAGATCCACCGGCATGCGGCGATTTTCTCCCCAGGTTTGAAATTCGAATCCTGACTCAGTATTCGTCGCCCATACCATGACGACATTCCCTTCTTCGGCTAATTCCGTTACCTGATGCCAAATCATCTCTCGAACTCGGCGGGACATATCGCCAACATAAACACCCGCCCGAATCTCAAGCAGCCACACCGCCAGGCGACCTCGTAAACGTGGAGGAACATTTTCGGTCACCACCATCAACAAACTCATCAGCCTTGACTCCGGTGTCCGGCATCCGCTAACGAAACAGGTTCAGGAATAGCCGGTGGCTGAGCGTCTTCTGGTGGAAGCGGGGGTTCTATCTCCCCTGCCGCCAGTACTTCTTCTATCAGCGGAATAAGGCGCGCCAGCGTTTTTTGAGTGCGGAATAACTCTCGACAAGCAATACGAACTTCACGATCGGGAGCAAGTGGTCTTTTGGCCGCAATGGCAAAAGCCTTAGGAACGACATGATCAAATTTAATAATGTCGGCAATATCGTAAATAAAAGAGAGCGGTTTACCGGTATGCACAAACCCAATGGCAGGCGCATAGCCTGCGGCCAGAACCGCAGCCTCAGTGATGCCATATAAACAGGACGTCGCCGCGCTGATACACTGATTAATCACGTCTCCGGCATCCCAATCTTTTGGATCGTAACGGCGTCCGTTCCATTTGATACCGTATTGTTTCGCCATGGTGCTATATAACTGCCGAACGCGTGAACCCTCAATTCCGCGCAATTGCTCAACCGAGCGGCGGGTTGGAGCTGGCTCGCCAAAGCGCAATTCGAACATTTTGCGCACAACTTTCAACCGCAAATCTTCGTCCAGTGCCAGCTTTGCCTGATAGAGAAGCTTGTCAGATCGCGCACCGCCCGGTTGACCGGCTGCATACATCCTGACGCCCGCCTCCCCTACCCATACCAACAACGTACCGACCGTAGCGGCTAAGCGCACGGCAGCATGAGAAACGCGAGTACCCGGTTCAAGCATGATACACGCGATAGATCCAACCGGAATGTGAGTCCGTATCCCGGTTTTATCCACCAGCACAAAAGCACCATCTATCACGTCAATCTGCCCGTACTGCAAAAAGATCATCGAGGTGCGATCTTTCAGCGGAATCGGGCTCAACGGTACATAACTCATCTCTGATTTACCTGTTAGCCAGCGAGAGCAAACCACAGCCAAATGCCTTGGCGGGACCGATGCCATTTTCCAGCAAAGCCAGTAATGCGTCGTGATTCTCAACAATCAACGCACCGCTAAATACCACTGACTGAATTTTGCCAGCATGGCCAGACTTGCGAAAATGCAGCACGTTGTCCGGCGTAATCTCAAGCGAACTTAACGCCGCGCTATTTGCCAGCTTCCTTTCAAGCCATTGACGTTGCTCCAACTCATCAATCAGCGGCACCCGGCAGGATTTAACCTCCCCCTGGCGATTCTTGCGGCCATCTTCATCGCGAATGCTTTTTATCGGGTTAGCACGCAGGCAAAACCGCAAAGCGATCCCCGACCGCAAGATCGGCTGAAATGTCTTACTGGCTAATACATTGGCAGACTCACAGGATTTTGGTTGAGAGTGAGACTGCAACAAGACAGTCATACCTTGCCCGACTACCGCTTTCTCAGTGCGAAATAGGTAATCCCGGCTTTCTGTTGAACGCTGCGGGAAAAGTTGCCAAAGAACCTGATGCCACTGGTAACTATTTGCAGCGAACTTCCACGGGAGATAGATTCGGCTAAGATACATCTTGTCCTCCCAGAGATTTTTCATACCAGCGATGTGCAGAAAACTGGCGCGGAAGATGTGGAATGGGTTCGTCACGAAGGTTATGTATCCGATCATAACCCGGCAACTCATCCTCGCTGTAAACCTTTCCTTTAATATCATCAACTAAACCATAGGCTTGCAGCGGATCACCGGCGCTGATCCGATCCAGGAATAATGGCGAAGTGATTGGGCAACTGCGCCGCCCGAGATAAGGTGTATAGCGCGGAAATTTCACCGCCTGTTGCAGGGTGTTCAGCGTCTGCGAATCATCATCCGGACTCCAGACAGCGACGGTAAAACATGCATCACACAGATACTCTCGTCGGGTGATGATGGTTTCATGGGATTTCAGGCTCTGGTAGTCTACTCTCGCATCCTTAATAGTATGAAAATCAGTGATTTTTTCTGCTTTCAGGCTCTCATTATCGTCACAACGCACCGCGAACCTGACGCTTTCCGCAAGCAGCAATAACGCGGCGCGATCGCTGCGACCAATGCCTTGGCAGGCGGCCAATAATCCTAGTAAACCACTGCGGGTCGGAAACAGAGCGCAGGGGCGTGCGCCTTCAAAAGTCGGTGTTCCCCAAGCCTGCATCGGTCCCTGAAGGCGTAACATCAGATAATCGCGCATGATTATTCCCTTCCATCTGCCCTGATCCATGATTCCAACGCTGGCATTGTCGGCAAGGAGAACAACTCTGGTGGGAAGGTGAGTTCAGTCGCGGTAAAACCGGCGCAGCGTTCATCCAATCCATAACCTTGATGGATACGTTGCCAGTAATTTTGCAACGATTTTACCGACGGAATGAGGAATCCCTGATCGTCGGCTTTTACCGGTCGCTCGAAAGCATTGGCCAATGAAATTGGAAGATCGGAGAAACTGATCATCACCACATCTGCGGGGTTAAAGGCCGCAAAACTGTTCTGTTTCGCGCTGGGAACCTCCGTCGCTAACATATGCGCCAGATGCGCGGCAATATCCAGAGCAGTCGCGCGATCCACACCCCCTAAATTCTGTTGCAGTTGCGCAATATTAAGGCTGGCGTAGCGATAAAAAACCCCGGATGAAAACTCTTGGGTATCCAGGTGTCCAGAACCCAATTCCTGAAGATCGTCCACGGCGGTAAACCAGTCGATGTCGGAGTCCACGCTGTGGGTGGTAATAGCGTGTGCGACGGCCATCGCGCCATCTACTTTGCCTACTTCACTCATTAATCCAGATGTCGCCATGCGCCCACTGAGCGCCACATCGACACCATTATTCAGGGTCTGGTTCATGGCGATGATATGTTCTTTAAATGCTTTACCCAGTTTTTTAATGTCTGTTTCTTCTGTTTCTGATATTTTCTGACAAAACCAGGAAAACTCACTTAATACCCAAGGGGCTACAGCATCCCCTAGCCATTTATCATCGCCTTTAGGCAATTCCTTACCGGAAATAAGCTGTATCGCCTTTTCGATTAATTCGGCTGAAAATGTTTCACTCAATTCAGCAATAAAATGTTCTTTTAATTGACCCAATTGCCGGGTACGAATACTGCTTTCACCTAAATGCTGCTGATAATAGGCACTTTTACGTAGTGAACGTTTCAGACTTTGACTGGAAATACGCACCCTGCGCTTACCGCCGAATACGGTATCTTTCTGCATATTCATGTCGTCACGGTTCAGACAAGAAGGGCTGTGGGAAATTAATACGTGAAAGTTAATAAAGTTTTTTTCCATTTTCTTAATCCTTCTTCTCTTTATGAAGTCCTAAAACGAAATCTTCCAGTAAACGACGTTTGCTTTGCGTATTCCAGTACGTCAGTTGCCTGACCAAACGTGACCAGCGCAATGTTGGCCCAACCTGTTTGATCACCCGACGCAACTGCACCATGTCATTAGGCCAGTCAGAGCGGATAATCTGGTATAGGCGCATTTCAGATATCCGCCGCTCTTTATTACTCGCCAGGGCTTTGCCCAATGAAATATCAGTCTCTGTGTTGGTGATGGCATCCGTACTTACTACAAACACTAACCGTAATAGACTTTGCCGTTCGAATTGGTTCAAATCCTCATGCCAACCCGCTGGCTGAACCAATCGGTAGAATGCCGGTATTGATAACAAATCGTCAGGTTCTGCGGTGCGGCGTAACTCTGCCTTCGGCCCCGGCGGTAAGGCATTCCAGGCTTTGAGTAAACCGGATGCATCAATGGATTGCTTCATCTACAATTCCTTTTTGCGGTTGAAGATGGTTAAGATCTTGTCCTAATTTTCTACGCGTTAATGCGGCGATCACGGTGATTGCCGGATGATGCAGGTAGGGATCTGTCGCCCGGTTAAATAATTCTCGGCATAGCAAGTCTAACTGCTTGCGCAATAAGTCTTCCAAGTGGTCTTCGTCTTGTACCAAATATCCAGATAACGCATCAAGAATGGCGGATTCAGAATGGCTATAAAAGAGTGGCTCCATCACTTCATGTAATGGCACGCCCGTCCCCTTCATCTTGATATCTTTGCTTTTTAAACCGATATAAAACTGGTAAAGCGCGCTACGCAAGGCTTTTTTATATTCGCGTCCAATTTTAACAATATAATCTACCCATAGAGGATTGCGCAGTATTTCCGGGCTAAGATTAAATACGTCGTGTCGACGTTCAATAATTGATGCCTGATTATTTCGATACCCCCCCAGCATCAGCATCCACTTTGAATTATCGGTAAACAGTTTAATGGCCTGGTTGACGACAATCGCTGGCGATTGTCCCTCTATTTTTTGTGCTACCTGTTGCTTAACAATAACCCGTGAAAGTTGCGTCCATGAGGGTGCGGCGGTGGTAAACGCCAAAAATTTCTGCTCGACAACTCCCTTTTTGATGGCAAACAAACGCGGTGAATGTGGATGCAGCCACATTCCTTCAACGGTGAAATTAAACTTCTCTTTATAAAAACCACTAAAACGCTGTGCGTGAGGCTGACCACATAGCGTACAGAGACCTTCACCCAGTGGCGGCAATAATTCAATATGCGCGGGTTGCCAGAATAGACCTCGCAGCAAACCGATTTTTTCGGCGGGAATACTCTCCCCACTCTTTATCGGCTCGATCCATACCGGAGGCTGATTTAAACTATTTTTCCAGTCTACAGCGTATTCCGCATTTAAGGTCTCTTCGGTAAGAATATTGAACCAGAGGGTTGTCCGAATATGCTCGGCGTATAACAACGTGGTTACCGGTGCGCCCCCGCGCAAACCACTTTTGAATCCACCACCAAAACCCGGCGCGTTGTTCGCCTGATTGAATAAGACAATCGCCGTACATCCCGGGCACAGTGCTTCAGCCTGTCCCGGTTCATTCACAAACGCACAGTTGGTTGAACCGCTAAGACCGGTCAATAACTTATCCATATCGGTAATTTCAGACGCCTTAACCCCTTTCGTCTGCATAAAGGGGTGGTCGGGATGTTGCAGGTCGAACATCCCGGCAAATGGCGCGGACAAGCGCTGATATTCTTCTTCACTCAGCGGTTCACGACCTCGCTGCCGCCAAACGCTGAAATTTTCCGGAATACACATCACCTGCACCAGACACAGGATAAGTTGCATCGCTGCCATTTCCATGTCATCACGCGGCAAGCAGAACAGATAGCGCTTGTCTTCGCACAAAAGCTGTCGCAGCGAGATGCGCTGCGACACTTTTCGCCCCAATTCCGTCACCGGAATCCAGGCCGAGTGGAGTAAGTCCATATTTTGCTCCTAACGTGTTGATAGTATGTAAAATACTAGCAATAGTGCCAAGATCACGGCAATCATCGCTAACCCTATCGGGGTCTGTTTTAGCAGCGCCTTGAGAATGTAATTATTCATCGTACCTCCCTGGTTGATTTTCAGGCAGTTTATTCCCTCTCGATAAATACTGCAAGAGCGTAATTAATTTAACACCAGCCATCTTTTGATGTTAGGATAGCTCGTCATTCATTAACAGACTCCCATCTAAAGGCTATAATATTCACCTTCCCCGCGCCTGCGGGGATAAACCGAGCGTAATTAAATTATTACCGTCGGAAGTTCAGTTCCCCAACGTTTGGGGTTGGGTGCAGAAGCTACTGCTTCTGCACCCGTTTCAAACCGGTTTGTGCGTTATATGTAACGGTTGAACCAGTGAATTGCCCATCACACAAAACCCCGGCCAGCCAGATACAGCCGTCATCGTCATAGGGGGCGTTCAGATATTTTTTCCATGAATCGGGCGCGTTCACGGTGTTAGTGATGCGGATTTCCATTTTCAGATAGTCCGGGCTCTCATCGTAATTCACCCCGTTCAGCAATTGGCGCTGACCGTTCGCCAGTGGCACAAACGGCACTATCGACAGACTCATCTCGCCGTCGCGGGTCACCGCACGCAGATTTTCATCTTCATCCGGTATCGCCTCCTCCTCTGCTTTTCTGAGAATAAAGTGCGCCAGACTCGTTTTCACATACTGCTCTTCATTAAATTTCTCATAGGCTTGCAGGATCCAATCTGGTTCATCGCCAGTAGGATCCTGTTGGTAAATCGGTTCAATCCAGTCACGGTAGGCGGCAGGAAAACGAATCGGCTCACCGTCCAAGGCTGCCAAACGCTGCCAGGTGCGCCACATCACCAGACTGTTGCTGTAGATCAGCCCGTGAACACCAAAGTCGCTGCGGTCTGGAACCAACACAGTGAAATGCGGTGTAGAAAATGCCGCCGGACGATATTGACGCTGATGGCGATGCAAACGCCCTAAACGCTGGAACAGCAGATCAACAGGGCATAGCTGAGTGATAATCCAATCAAAATCCACATCAATACTTTGTTCAATTACCTGACTGGAGACCAGAATACGGCCTTTACTCCGATCGCCCTCCGACCCAAAAGTGCCAATGGCGGCCTGCTCTTTTACCTGCCGATCGTTAAAGGTGAAACGCGCATGAAACAGTTGAATTTCAATCTCATTTTGTTCATTTAACCGTTCCTTTAACCTCTCATATAGCCCCTGAGCGACATCCACCAGATTACATATCACTGCCACCTGTGCGCCCTGCTGTGCTGCGGCTAGTAAACGTTCGATTAACTCGTCATTGGGCAGCATATCGGCCATCGGCAGAACTTCTGCGTGAAGGGTAATGTCTGGCGGCATATCGTGTTCAGGCAAGGTGAATGCCAAGTTGTCATGGCTGTCAGTCCAACTCACTAGAGGATAATCGCGACAGGGGAGGAGCGTACTCTGCCAGGCATGTGCCAACGCTTGACGTTGGTATTCTGGCAACGTCGCAGATAATAAAATCGCCGACCCACCTGCCGCTTTTTGCGCGGACAATACCGCACTGAGTAGTCCGTACATGTAGGTGCTGTAGGCGTGGACTTCATCAATGATTAATACGCTGCGACCAATGCCGAACTGCCGAACAAAACGGTGCTTAACTGGTAACACCGAGACCAAAACCTGATCGACGGTACAGATCCCGATCTGCCCCAACAGTGCGCGTTTACGCGAATGGAACCATTCGGCGCATTGTACCGTGGCCTCTTCATCACCCTGTAACTGCCGTTGAGGTCGTTGTTTTATCTCGGTAAACAATTTATTAAAGCTGGCGTTACCATGTGCCAATACAAGATTGGGTGCAGAAAATAGCTGACTCGCCAATTTTTCAACCCGGGCAAACATCGCATTGGCAGACGCCTGGGTCGGTAACGCAAAAATAATACTGTCCGCTTCACCCTGAGATAAAAGACGCCATGCCAGCGCCAACGCCATTTCGGTTTTTCCTGATCCGGTAGGCGCTTCCACCACCGTGAGACCGGATTTTACGGGTAACCTATCGACCAACGTCTGCAATTGGCGCGGGATCTTTCCGTCCGGTAATAACACGCCCACGCCCTGGTATTGATACGGTCTCTCCAGCAGAGGAGAACAAGCCTGTTGCGCTTCGCCGTGTACCCGCTGCTGAAAATAGTCATTCAGCGTCAGGCTATTGTCATCGCAAAACGGGAATGATTCCTGAGAACCCAACCAGTCGCAAATACAACAGAATCCGGCCAACATCAGGCTGACCGGAGGGGGAACGTCATCCGCTGTTAACCCGACGGGAGAAAGAAATAACGCGGCCAAATCATCGACAAGTGCCTGACGCGCAATGGCATCTTGCTGCGCAGCCTGCCCTTTCAGGAGGAAATCACTCATGTGGGCTGTCATATTATTATAAGCTACCACATGCCCGTGATGCCCTCCCACCGCCGCCATCCAGTCCAACTCCAGCTTTGGGCCATCATCGCTTTTTGGTTCAGCGAATTGGTCAAAAGGAGCGTTATCGACCGGAGTGCGATCGTAGCCATACCAAAAGACACCGGCTACACCATGATAATATTGCTTACTTTGCGTTCGAGAAGGGAGCTTTGCAGCAAAAAAGATAGGATTTAAACGCCGCCAGACCTCTGCCGCTTTTAGCTGAAAACGCAGATCAATTTTACCCAAATCATGCAGCGCGATAAAAAACAGCACCCAGGCACGATACTGTTCAGCTGGGATATCAACATCATGCATAAAACTTTGCCGCAGATGCGCTGATGAATCCCACCACACAGCCGCCACGGCGGCAACATCCAGAGCGTGAAAAGGCAATAAATGGCAGAGGATAGTCGGATGATCTTCCGCCTCACGCGCTTTGCCCCAATATCGGTAATAGGGAGGGCATTTCTCTCGGGTCATGTCACATTCCTTGTATGACCTTACATTAAGAGAGCTTATTAAATGATCACTCGCTGACATTCACCGTGATTGATATCTCCATTTAACATGTTATTTATCAAAACGCTTGCCGCTATGCGTGTACTTCCCCCTCGCATAGGGTTATATAAAAATAGCAGCTTCATTCAATCAATCTGAAGGCATGAAATGTTTTCATGCTTCTGGTTCATTTTTTTCTAAAAAATAGGGGATTTTGTTACAGGATTTTGAAAAATACGAAGCATCAATTTTCTTTGGGTCGCCGAATCCCAGCGCGGAACCGGGCTGGGGCGGCAGAGCAAGAGGCATTGGCGCGAAACTGCCAATCACCCCACCTTCCCTGACATAAAAATGAATGCACCTTGCCGCGGTTATTTATTCAAACTGTGAACGCGGTTGGGAAATAGTGAATAAAGTAACCATAACAAGCTATCACACCCCCGACGTGGTAAAATACAGTCCTATACACCAATGCGGTGAACATTATGTCTATCTTTGATGCTATTAGGCGTTTCAGCCCCAGTTCAACGAAAATTGCCTGCCCAAAATGCGCCTTTAAATCTGAGCAACAGGCTTCCAAAATACAAAAAAGGCAGACGTTAATCTGCCCAAGTTGTGGGTACTACTTTATTTATAAACAATAAATAATTCTGGCTGGTACACCTATTCTTAGTTCAAGATCTCTTCTGTCGTTTTACTGACAAGACCCATTTGAACGTCCGAATATTGATTTGCATCGCGAATCTTGCCGGCACCAGAGACATTTTCTGGGAGATCGACAGCACGAAGCAGAAGAAACATTTGATTCAAATTATCAAATCCCATCTTGGCTAGGCCATTATTTTTGTGACTACTGATTGTTTTCTGACTACAGCAAAATTTTTCTGCCAACCACGACACTGAAGCACCATCAAGCAAGTGAGTAAGCACAGCTCTCTCGCAGGAAGTCAGTTTTTTATTTTTATTACGATAAAAATAAATCCTTTTATTCTCATCATCATTAAGTTGCGTAAATATATCTGTGAGTCTCTGCAATGGCAAACCACGAGAAACCCATTCGAACTGACAATCCGTCAGCAATGACAACATAAAAGCGGTACGTTGCGAAGAGAGTAAAACCAATCTCCGCGACTTCGGCAATATGGCATCGAAATGCTGGAAGAAGTCGGATAACTCCCTAAACGAAAAATTATAATCATCAATGCCTACCACCGCCATATCAAATGAAGGATATCTTAGCTGGTGTATTGAGGGGAAATGACTGTATTCGGACATAATTTTAGCGTCGAAGTCTCCTTGGGTTAATAACGTTCTGAGACAGATACGACTATACTGACATGCTTCGATCAAAATAATTTTTTTAATCATACAATATCCCTTGCCTATAACTGCCCTTTTAGTTTAACTCAAACAAGATCATGGAATTAAAAGTGTTGCCAATCGACATAAATTACCTTCATTTAAAAATCACCCACGCGGATACAAAAATACTCATTGCTTTGATTACTATTTTTTCCCTGCACGAATCCGGTAATCGTGCTTTTTTATAACGTTTACCGTCGGTGGTAAATTTCAAAAACAACCGGTTCATCCAAGCTGAAAGAGGTGCACAGTAGCGCACCCCTTTATGTAAATAAGTATCCCAGAAAATTCCTATCCACGGTACATTAATCCGATTAACAGCGAAAATTCGGGATTAACGCCTGAAGTTAATGTTTTATAAAAGTATTTTAAGTGAAAAAAACCAGTTTCTTAATCCCATAATTTTTACGCGCCAAAGATTAACCGAACGCAGGCAAGCCCTGCATTCAGGGAAGGTTAATCAATTGTTATGCACTCATAATGAAGATGTTTTAAATCGCAAAAAAAGTGTCATTGGAAATGGTTGCTACCCAGTCAATTTGACGAAAAATCTTTTTTTTAATCCACAGAAAGAAAAAGATTTCTTGATCTCAACAAGATTTTGGCCACAGAGAGAACTGTTATCGTGTTCTTGGCAGAATAAGAAATTGTTAAGAAAATCGGAGCATCTTTGCTAGTTTATTTTTGCGAAAGTACAAATGAAAAGCGGTGAATAGAGCGTGGAGAAAAGTAACGCATTATTCTTCAACCTGGTAATGATAAACGTGTCAGTTGAACCTTCGTGGTAGAGGGAGTTGTTCAACACTTTCCTATCCAGTTCAGCACCCACATCGTCCAGTCCAGAACGTTCAACGTTGGTCGCTTGCAACGAAAAGTTACCACTTTTTTTATCACGTATAACATAGTTAAAGTAAATATCCCGATAGATAGTACGCTGTATCAGGATGTTATTATCGGCATCAACTTCTCTGACCTGACCGCTAATATTGGTTACTCCCTGCCCATTTTCACCAAAGCTGTAGAAAAGGGTGACATACAATTGATAGCGAAAATCACCCTGGCGTCGCTCAAGTGAAATATTCGCCATGCAACGATCGCTGTACCCTGGGTCTAACGTACCGTCCCATGGCTGCTGCCTAATAACAATCACTGCCGTGAGCGAAACCAACAGGCAAAAGAGCATGAATAAAAAAATCCCAATTTTTTTCGCTTTATTCATAATCATTTTCTTACGCTCAGATAATAATTTTTGCAGTCCTTAAGATCTTTGTCCTTATTGATATTGCATATTCCCATAAAGGTTCGATCTACGCCGGCGAGATTTACTTCACTTAAGGTTTTTTTATAAAAAATGACATAATTATTTTTCCCACATTCAATATTGTGAGTACTTTTGAAATTTATGAAGGCCTTTTTAATATTTTTTGCGATATCTTCGTCATATGACTCGGTAACGTGAACATGGCATCCACCAATGTCAGCAAAGAAAACCGGCTCAGTATTCTTATTCAAATAAACCCACATTACACAGAATGCCAAAGCGAATGACACCACCGCCAGTAACCAAAAAAAGTGATATCTAGTAGAAAAACTCTTGGTACTGGAGCCGACGTGTTGTAGTTGTTCCACAGCCGCTTTATCCGCCGACAAGGTATATTCCACTGTACTGACTGAGTTATCGGCAGATTTCTCTGACGCGGCTATTTCTACACTATCGGGAAATGTCTCTTCACTCTCTTCAATGACCGCGATAGAAATCGACTCAGCCAGCGCAAAGCCAACCTTGGGAACGGTCAAAATGGCTGCGCGGTCGATACCTAAATGTTGAATATTTCTTCTTAATTTGCTTACACATTGATTTAAATTGTTGTTATTGGAAATCAGACCGTGATCGTCCCACACTTCTTGGAACAGTTGTGCTCGGGTGACGGGGTTGCCATGATTAATAATCAGTAACATTAGCAACCTGCGCGTCGTGTTCTGCAGTGGTATGATTTCTTCTGGGTAGCCTTTTAAACTTAACATGCTGTTTTTAGTGTCAAAAACAATAATTTCATCAATGAGATATTTCATTTTTCTCACATTCTTGTTTTTAGAATCATGAATATACGCTTTATAAGTGTAGTCTGGGCGGCAGTCCCAAGCATCGTTAAATGATGTAAGTTGTATAAGACAATTCGACTAAATATACCTTAAACGATCTGATTAATTAGAAAAATATCGTCAGATAATTCTTAAAGAATTTCAGTTATGTCCTAATTTGCAATAAGACGGCAAAAAGTGAATATTCCACCATTTTTTTCATATTTATCAAAATTATGGCGATGTCTCTTTTTTGATGGTATTTCAAATCAAAGTGAGTTTTTTAGATAAAAGCTGCATAACGTATGAACTCACTTTTATCCACTCTTTGCCGATGATCAAAGCATAGCTTGCTTGCGATAGGGGTCATCATGTTATCTAGCCGACGCGTTACCTGGATTCTGGTTTTGTGTTTCTGCATGGTGTTTTGGTCAATACTATTTACGCTCGTATTAGGGTAATTTATTGGTGGTCAAATTTTGTACAAACCGTGGATGAAATCACACTATTGATCACTCACCCCGGATGCGAGTAGAGTAGCGCCAGATCCTGTCGTGACTGGCATCTATACCTTAAATAATTCACATGAAGTATGACGGGTATACAAAAACAATCGGGCTGGCACGATATTACCGGATGCGGCAGTTATTCTCGGGGTGCTCCTCGCGATGAGGTCATTTTGGCAAACTGCTTTTGTCATCCAACATCTATTCCCGGAACAACAATTCGGATCGTTGCTGGCGGGAAAGCTCCATTGAGGAGTGGCTTGAGTGAAGTATTTGGTTATGGGTGTTTCCTTCATGATGCTGGTTTGGGTCGGTACCTTTTTCATGATGGTAGAATAACAACACGCATTGTGGGTAAGAATGTTCAAGGGGCGCAATCTGGCGCCCCTTTTCAATGGCTATTTTCCAGGTAACATTCTTCGTAACGTATCGTCGCGACGAATGTAATGATGGTAAAGCGCCGCAAGCGTATGGAAGCCGATAAGGAAGTACCCCGTATTCGCCAAAGTCTCATGGGTTTGCTTGAGCAATTTACGCCACGACGGATCAGGGGTTACCCACTGTGGTACCGTAAAGCCATACAGTACCCAGTCTTTCCCGCCAAATTGCAGTGTCAGAAAACCCAATATCGGTAACGAGAGAAACAGCAGGTACAGCATCCAATGCAGCCCTTTGCTGGCTATCGACTGCCACTCGGCCAACGGCGGTTCGATCGGGGGAGTGCCATAGTAGTGCCGTAGTCCTAGCCGAATAAACATCAGAAGCCACACGGTAATGCCGAAGTTGAAGTGAAAAAGGTTGATAAATGACTCATCATCTTCCGAAAACATCCCCCGCGACAGCATCGCAGAATAGGTCAGAATGATCATGACCAGCGTTGCCCAATGCAGTGAAATCTGAATCAACGAATAGCGATTTCTCATGGTTTTCGTTCCGTAAGTTGCCCTGAAATCAGTATGTTCAAAAGAAACGTAATAAAATTTTCTTATAGCGTTAACTATAGCGGATAGGAAACAAAAGAAGGGAATTCAGCACCGGGAGGTACCCGGTGCCGTTTGTAATTAGAGCGCGTCGTCACTCGTGCGGCTTTCTGTCGCGGTCTTGACGGGCTTGATTAAGCCATCGGCACGGAACATCGCCTTGATGCCACGTACTGCCTGACGGATACGATCCTGATTTTCTATCAACGCAAACCGTACATGGGTGTCGCCATAGTCACCAAAACCAATACCTGGAGAGACACAAACCTTCGCTTCTGCCAGCAAATGCTTGGCAAATTCCAGCGAACCGAGATGGGCATAGGGTTCAGGAATTTTCGCCCAAACATACATCGCGGCTTTTGGATTGGCAACCATCCAGCCGGCCTCATGCAGACCACGGACCAGTACGTTGCGACGCTGGTGATACTGTTCAGCAATATCTTTCACGCATTGCTGATCGCCTTCCAGTGCGGCGATTGCCGCCACCTGCAAAGGCGTAAATGTCCCATAGTCGTGGTAACTCTTGATGCGTGACAGCGCGCTGACCAGCTCAGAATTACCCACCATGAAGCCAATTCGCCAGCCTGCCATATTATAACTTTTCGACAGGGTGAAGAATTCAACCGCAATGTCTTTCGCCCCCGGCACCTGCATGATTGAGGGGGCTTTCCAGCCATCATAGACAATATCGGCATAGGCCAAATCGTGGATCACCAGCACATCATACTGTTTGGCCAACGCGACAACCCGTTCAAAGAAATCCAACTCGACGCATTGTGCAGTTGGGTTTGAAGGGAAGCCAAGGATCATCATTTTTGGTCGTGGAATGGTTTCACGGATCGCCCTTTCAAGCTCACCGAAGAAGTCCACCCCTTCCGTTAACGGCACCGAACGCACCTGGGCACCGGCAATGACCGCACCATAGATGTGAATCGGATAACTTGGATTGGGCACCAACACCGTATCACCGTGATCCAGCGTCGCCAGCATCAAATGCGCCAGCCCCTCTTTGGAGCCGATGGTGACGATGGCTTCACTTTCTGGATCAATATCGACTTGATAGCGATCGGCATACCAACGTGAAATCGCCCGGCGCAATCGCGGAATACCACGGGAGGTTGAGTAGCCATGGGTGTCTTCCCGCTGCGCAACCGTGCAGAGCTTTTCGACGATATGTGGCGGCGTAGGCCCATCTGGGTTGCCCATACTGAAATCAATAATGTCCTCCCCCCGACGGCGGGCGGCCATTTTCAGTTCAGATGTGATGTTGAAAACATAAGGGGGAAGACGATCGATACGCGAAAAACGGCGTTTAGGACTGTTATCAGTCATAGATTCCTCGGGAGAACGTTAGCGCCCGGACCATCCGAGCGACGCTGGCCGCGACGCGGCCGAATAATGAACATATCGCAGCCGCTGAAAACTGTCGAGCACTAGAGTAAAAATATTATTCTCCCGCCAAACGGCCAAAAACCCAATCATTTCGCCAGATGCCTCCCAACTGATAACTTTCCCGCAGCGTTCCCTCAAGCTGAAATCCGCATTTTTCCAATGTTCGCCTGGAGGCCACGTTACCTTCGGTTACCGCGGCATTCAGGCGATGGAAGCCGCACTCCCCCAGGGCAAAATCACATACGGCATGGAGCGATTCCCCACCGTACCCACGCCGCTGAAACTCTGGCAACAGGAGAAAACCGACCTCTGCCTGTTGAAAAGGCGACCAACCCGCCAGCAGTCCGGTCAAACCGACAGCCGCGCCAGTACTTTTCTCGCGAATTACCAGACACAACCAGTGGCTGGCGTGTTTGTTCCATGTCGGCAAACGGCTGGTGAATAACTGGTAGATCTCCTCTTCGCTGGCCTTGTCTGTCATAAATTCAGTGACGAGGGGATCCTGATACAGCCGCAGAAACAGCGGCCAATCTTCCGCTGTAAGTTGCTGCATGGTTAAACGTTCCGTGATCAACGTGGTCATTTTTGTCCTTTTTTGAGAGACGAATGCGAAAAATAAAAGAGGAAATTTCATTCGAAAGCCATCCCTTTCCCTTCCTCTATAAACAGGCATAATCATTAACATCAACGTTGTTGAACGACTGAAAAACGCCCCTGAAGATAACTACTTTGGCACGCTGGCCGCCAGTAAGCCACAATTCTAAGGTATTTACTGATCGCTGCCGCAGGTTGAGGCGCGTCAGTTTCCAAAAAATGGTATCCCCTATTAGTTAGTGGGATTTCCCTAATTCCGGATTTGGAACCCGGCGATACCGTTTTTTGGCATTGCGACGTGATTCACTCGGTGGAAAATGAGCATGAAGGCGAATTCGACAGTAACGTGACGTACATTGCCGCCGCGCCACCGTCGACACCCTGACGACGACCGGTAAACAGCAGTTGGGACTTGCCGGATAGAATCCTTTTGCGCACCCTGTCCACCCGCGTCTCAACGCCGTCAGTAGCACTGGCGGCGTCTTTTATTTATAGTGACCAGCTTGCAAGCCGCACAGAGAGCCTGTCGTGCACCAAATTTTTGAAATGTTGCTGGCGGTATTTGATCGCGCAGCCCTGATGTTGATCTGCCTGTTCTTCCTGACCCGCACCCAACTTTTCCGTCAATTGCTACAGAAAGAGAGCCATACGCCGCTGGAATTAGCTGCCGTCACCGCCATTTTTTCCTCGTTTGCGATTTTTGGTACCTATTCCGGGATAAACGTTGAAGGATCGCTGGTCAACGTGCGGGTTATTGCCGTGATGAGCGGGGGCATTCTGTTTGGCCCCTGGGTCGGGATCATCACCGGGGTGATCGCGGGCGGTCACCGCTACCTGATCGATATCCACGGCATCACTTCCGTCCCCTGCCTGATAACCAGCATTATTGCCGGTTGCATGGCGGGTTATATTCATCTGAAGGTAAAAAAGGAACATCGCTGGAGCGTTGGGATCGCGGCAGGCATGCTCTGTGAAACGCTGACGATGCTGCTGGTGATCCTGTGGGCGAAACCTACGTCGCTCGGTATAGATATCGTGTCGAAAATCGCCATTCCGTTGATTCTCGGCGCGGTCTGTATTGGTTTGATTGTACTGCTGGTACAGAGCGTTGAGGATGAGAAAGAGGTGATTGCGGCGCGTCAGGCCAAGCTGGCTCTGGATATCGCCAATAAAACCATGCCCTATTTCCGCAACATTACCAGCGAATCCCTGACCACCATCTGTGCCATTATCCGTGAGGATATCAACGCGGATGCCGTTGCCATTACCGACACCAAAAACATTCTGGCGTATGTCGGAGTGGGTGCAGAGCAGTATAATATTGGTCATGAAATCATCAGTGAGATGACCAGGGAGACCCTGAGACGCGGAAAGATCACCATCAGGAATAATGATGAAATGCACCGTACCCCGCAGATTCACTCACTGATCATTATTCCGCTGAGAGAGAAAGGTGAAGTCACTGGATCGCTGAAAATCTACTATTGCCATGCAGACAAAATCACCTACTCGTTGAAAGTTATGGCTGTTGGATTATCACAGATTATCTCCACGCAGATGGAAGTGTCGCGGACAGAGCAGTTGCGTGAGATGGCCAACAAAGCCGAGATGCGCGCCCTGCAAAGCAAGATCAATCCGCATTTCCTGTTCAATGCGCTGAACGCCATCTCCTCCTCTATCCGCATCAATCCAGACACCGCGCGGCAGTTGATCATTAATTTGTCCCGCTACCTGCGTTACAACCTTGAACTGAACGATGAACAGATCGATCTGCGTAAAGAGTTGCATCAGGTGCAAGATTACATCGCCATTGAACAGGCGAGATTCGGCAGCAAACTCACGGTAATTTATGATATTGACGAAGATATCGCAGTGTCGATTCCCAGTCTGCTGATTCAGCCGTTGGTGGAGAATGCCATCGTGCACGGCATTCAGCCCTGTCGCGGAAAAGGCGTGGTGGTGATCGCCGTTAAGCACAGCGGCGATCGCATCCGTATTTCAGTGAAAGACACCGGTAATGGTATCAATCAGGAGATCATCGATCGTCTGGCAAACAATGAAATGCCGGGCAATAAAATTGGTTTACTGAATGTGCACCGCCGCGTATCTCTGCTGTATGGTGAAGGATTGCATATCCGGCGGCTGGAGCCCGGCACCGAGATTTCATTTACTATCGCTATCAACAAAGATGGCGGCAACGTGCATGCTTGAGTGGCGGCATCCCGCCTCTGGCTTCTGGCCGTATTATGACGTTAGTTTTTTGCCGATCGATTTGGGGAGTATCCATGAAAGCGATCATTGTTGAGGACGAATTTTTGGCTCAGGAGGAGCTGAGTTATCTTATCAAGACGCACAGCGGCATCAATATTGAGGGCACGTTCGAGGATGGATTGGATGTCCTGAAGTATTTGCAAACCCATCAAGTGGATGCCATTTTTCTCGATATCAGCATTCCTTCGCTGGATGGCGTTTTGCTGGCGCAGAACATCAGCAAGTTTGCGCATAAGCCCTACATAATTTTCATTACCGCCTATAAAGAGCATGCCGCTGAAGCCTTTGAAATAGAGGCGTTTGATTACATCCTCAAGCCTTACCACGAGTCACGCATCGTAACGATGCTGCAAAAACTCGAAGCGCATTTCGCCCGCGACCGCCAGCAGGCCACCCTGCCGCAGCAATCCACCAGCGGCCATCGCAGTGCGCACAGTATCAATTTGATCAAGGATGAGCGGATTATTGTTACCGACATCAATGATATCTATTATGCCGCAGCGCAAGAAAAAGTGACGCTGGTGTATACCCGGCGCGAAGAGTTCATCATGCCAATGAATATCACCGAGTTCTTCAGCCGACTGCCTGAGGAACACTTCTTTCGCTGCCACCGCTCCTACTGTGTGAATCTCTCTAAAATCCGCGAAATTGTGCCGTGGTTTAACAACACCTATATTCTGCGATTGAGTGATTTGGCGTTTGAAGTGCCCGTCAGCTGCAGCAAGGTGAAAGAGTTCCGGCAGCTTATGCGCTTCTAGATGTATTTCATTCCACCCTGATGGCATCTCATTCCCGATTCGATCCCATGCTGTTTTCCCGCCCGTATACTGGCTGCAGTGGGCGGGCTGATAGCCTCTCGTGCCGTATCAACACGCGAAACATCAGCTCGTAATTTTTGGCTCATCGAGCCTTGTTGCGTGGTGTAAGGAGACCGGGTATGAGCAGTAAACCGGTAAATCGTTGGTTAATCGTAGTTGGCACGATCATTGTTCAGATGGGTCTCGGGACTATTTATACCTGGAGCCTGTTCAATCAACCGCTGGTCGATAAATTTGACTGGTCACTTGGGGCTGTCGCCACCACGTTTTCTATCACCAGTTTTTCACTGGCGGTTGCGACCCTGTTCGCCGGACGCTTGCAGGAGCGCCTGGGTATCCGCAAACTGACGCTGATTTCGGGCGTGGTACTGGGATGCGGCCTGATTGCCAGTTCCTATGCCCAATCCCTCGGCATGTTCTACCTGTTAGCGGGCGTCGTGGTTGGTTTTGCTGACGGTACCGCCTACATCACTACGCTCTCCAACCTGATCAAATGGTTCCCGGAACGCAAGGGGCTGATTTCCGGTATTTCCGTTGGGGCGTTCGGGACAGGCAGCCTGCTGTTCAAATACGTCAATGCCGATTTGATTACTGAAATGGGCGTCTCGCAGGCGTTCTTTTACTGGGGCCTGATCGTCATGGCGCTGGTCGCTGCCGGTTCGCTGTTACTGAAAGAGAAAAAAATTACCGCGCCACTTGTCAATACACGGATCAACGCAGGTCAGTCACGTGATTTCAGCGTCCCGGAAATGTTGGCAACCAAAGAATCCTATCTGCTGTTTTTTATCTTCTTTACTGCCTGTATGAGCGGCCTGTATCTGATTGGTATTGTGAAGGATATCGGCGTGCAACTGGCGGGTATGGATGCGGCAACGGCAGCGAACACCGTTTCCGCTATTGCCATCTTCAACACCGCAGGACGCATTATCCTTGGCGGCCTGTCTGACAAAGTGGGCCGGATGCGTGTTATCACGTTCACCCTGCTGGTCACCCTACTCGCGATCTCAACACTGAGCTTTATCCCGCTGACCCACGCGCTGTTCTTTATTTGCGTCGGCGCGATCGCTTTCTGTTTCGGCGGCAATATCACCGTGTTCCCCGCCATTGTCGGCGATTTCTTCGGCTTGCGTAACCACAGCAAAAACTACGGTGTGGTGTATCAAGGTTTTGGCTTGGGGGCTTTGGCAGGATCGTTCATCGCGGCGCGCTTCGGCGGATTCCACACCACATTCCTGGTGATTGGGGTTCTGTCGGTGATCTCCCTGTTGATCTCACTGCTGATCAAACCGCCTAAAGCAGAAACGGTGGTGCAGGAAGAGAGTCATCATCAGGGTGCGACCGTCAGCAGCCATGCCTGATCGGTAAACAGACGGGACAAAAAAAAGCAGGGTATCTCTTCCACCCTGCTTTTTTATTGGCGACACTCCGCGCTTAGAGAGTCATGCCCAGCGACTGGCGCAGATGCGCCCCAGCCCCCAAGAGACCCGGTTGATCGTGCGTGATGAGAAAAACCGGAATATCTTGCAGATAATCTTTAAAACGACCTTTATCCTCAAAGGCACCCCGGAAACCCGAGGCACGGAAGAAGTCGAGGAAACGGGGAACAATTCCACCTGCAATATAGACACCGCCAAATGTGCCCATTGTTAACGCCAGATTTCCACCAAAGCGCCCCATAATCACGCAAAACAGCGACAGCGCGCGACGCGAATCAATACAGGTATCAGCCAGGGCGCGCTCGGTAACATCTTTTGGCGCCAGATTTTCTGGCAGGCGATGGTCAGATTTGACGATAGCGCGATAAAGATTGACCAATCCCGGCCCCGAGAGAATACGCTCGGCTGAGACGTGGCCCAATTCGTCGCGCAGCACCTCAAGGATACTGTCTTCTTCCTCACTGTTAGGTGCGAAATCGACGTGCCCCCCTTCACCGGGCAAGCTCAGCCAGCGTTTATCCACATGGATCAAATGCGCCACGCCCAGCCCCGTTCCCGCACCGTAAACCGCCACCGGTTTGCCTTCCTGCGCAGCCTGGCCACCAAATTGCAATACGTCATCGGCGCCCAGCATCGGGATAGCCATTGAAACAGCGGTAAAGTCGTTGATGACCTCAAGGTGCTTCAAGCCCAGATTTTTTTTCATTTCTTCAATAGAAAATGCCCAGGTATGGTTGGTCATTGCCACCCAGTCTCCCGTTATCGGGCAGGCGATGGCGATACAGGCATCCTCAATCTGTTGTTTTTCTTCCGCCAGATAGTGACTGATTACGGCTTCCAGACTGTCAAATTCCAGACCGGAGAATGTCCTGGCATGCGAGATTTTACCGCTGTCCAGAGAACAAAGCGCCAGGCGGGCGTTGGTACCACCTACATCTCCCACCAGGGAATACTTATTCATTGTTTGTTTCTCCAATAGTATGAAATTCATTGTCTGCCGACACTGTAAAATCCCCTCTGTAAAACAACAATCCCGCTTGCTGACACACCGGTATTTTAGTGATACAGATCACACTAAAGACGCCATTATCGTCTTTCACCGCTGACTCAATATCTGGCTCCGGCTACGACTCGCTGATTTTTGGTTATGCTGATAAGCAAATGGCGTAATTCCTGCGGTATCTGAATCACCATAAGTGCTTACAGAAAATAGTCATTAGAAAGCCCGTATTGCTATAACCAGCCACGCGAGCCCGGTAATAATGACAAGAATCGCACGGTAGTATAGAAAAAACTTTTCCGTTGATGGCGGGAATTTTCCAGATAATAAAGGACTCACTGCATGTTGCATCCTCGCGCCCATAACATGTTAGCTTTTGCCCTGCCCGCATTGGTGATCGGCACGTGCTCCAGCCTGGTGTTGATTGTGGTCATGCGCTTTGCCGGTATCTTGCAGAATTTACTGTGGAACAGATTGCCTGCGCTATGGAATATCGATACCAGTTCCAGCAGTTGGACGCTGATGACGCTGACATTGACCGGTGTCGCTGTCGGATTGCTGATTCGCCATATGCCCGGCCATGCCGGTCCCGATCCGGCGACCGAGTCCTTGATTGGTATGCCCATCCCGCTTTCTGCCCTGCCCGGTCTATTGCTGGCGTTGGTGATTGGTTTGGCGGGCGGGGTCAGCCTTGGTCCAGAGAATCCCATTACCGTCATTAATATTGCCCTCGCCACCGCTGTTGGCGCACGCCTGTTGCCGCAGGTGCCGAGCATGGATTGGATTATCCTGGCCGCGGCGGGCACTATAGGCGCATTGTTCGGTACGCCCGTTGCCGCAGCATTGATCTTTTCGCAAACTCTCAGTGGCAATCCAGATATACCACTGTGGGATCGTCTTTTTGCCCCGCTGATGGCCGCGGGTGCGGGTGCCATGACCACCGATCTGTTCTTCCAGCCGGACTTCTCCCTGAATATCGCTCCCTATCTGCGGCCAAGGCTGATCGATATCTTCAGCGGCTCAATGGTGGCGGTAATCTCCATTGCCCTGGGGATGGTTGCACTCTGGTGTTTCCCTCGCGCGCACCGGCTATTCCACAGCATCCGCAGTCCGGTCCTGATGCTTGGGCTGGGTGGTTTTATCCTTGGTTTACTGGCGTTGGTGGGCGGGGAAGTCACCCTGTTTAAAGGGCTGGATGAGATGAAAGAGTTGGCGGTGGGCAATTCATTTTCCCTCAGCCAGTTGCTGACCATTACCCTGACCAAACTGGCGGCGTTGGTCATTGCGGCGGCCTGCGGTTTTCGCGGTGGGCGGATCTTCCCGGCTGTATTTGTTGGCGTTTCGTTGGGATTGATGCTGCATCAGCACGTCGACGCTGTTCCGGCGGCGATTACGGTCTCGTGCGCAATATTGGGGTTAGTGCTGGTGGTAACGCGTGACGGCTGGCTGAGTCTGTTTATGGCCGCCGCCGTCGTACCCGATCTGAAGTTGCTGCCTGTTCTGTGTATTGTCATGCTGCCAGCCTGGTTGATTCTGGCCGGTAAGCCGCTGATGCTGGTGCACAAACTGCCGCGACAATAATGCAAAATCGGCTGGCAGGGTTCGCCCAACAGCCGATTTCGCATGAATACCACTACATATGACACCACTGCCCGTTTACTCTAGCGACCAGATCGCCGCGGCATTGGCGTGAATTTCAGTCGTATCAAAGACCGGTACCGACGCATCTTCAGCACCCACCAGCAGCGCGATTTCGGTACATCCCAGAATCACGCCTTCGATCCCCTGCTGTTCCAGATTGCGGATCACCTGCCGGTAGGCGTCGCGGGACTCATCACGGATCACCCCGAGGCACAGCTCTTCATAAATGATGCGGTGAACCGTTTCACGATCTTCTTCGGTCGGAATCACCACATCGATACCAAACTTGTCTTGCAGACGCCCGCGATAGAAATCCTGCTCCATGGTGAAACGGGTGCCCAGCAAAGCCACACGGCGGATCCCTTGTGCCTGAATGCGTTTTGCTGTCGCATCAGCAATATGCAGCAAAGGCAGGCCACTGGCTTGTTCAATCTGATCGGCAACTTTGTGCATCGTATTGGTACAGAGCACAATAGCGTCGGCACCCGCCCGGCTTAATGCAGCCGCAGCCTCAGCGAGAATCTCCCCGGCTCTCTGCCAGTTTCCCTGCTGCTGGAACTGCTCAATCTGAAAGAAATCGACGCTATAAAGCACCAACTGTGCCGAATGCAATCCGCCAAGTTGCTCCTTTACCTGCTGGTTAATCTGGCGGTAATAGGGGATCGTTGATTCCCAACTCATTCCGCCAATCAATCCTAACGTTTTCATCTGCCGCCTCTGGTTATCTACGTTGGTATGACCTTAGCGCAGATTACGCTGCCAAACGAGCCACGGTTGCCATTATTTGTCGTACCCGGTATTTTTCTGTCGCGGCTTTTCAGCACGATTACTTACTGTATGGTTACTTACTGTGTTGGTGACGAAATTTACCACCGTTTGCCGCAACCCAACGGGCGCGCAGCGTGTCGTACATCCAGTTGTAGAACATGGTGTACGGCAGGAAGAACAGGAAGAAACCTATTTCGACCATGAAGGCATGCAGCAGCGTAATTCCCAACAGCACCGCCGCGATAGGTAAACCGATCAGAATAAAACCCCCCTCAAAACCCAGCGCGTGGATGGCTCGTATCGGCAAGGTCCGGGTAATCTTCTCTGCGGGCCAAAAACGATCAAACACGCTGTTATAGATGATGTTCCACAACATGGCGACCGTTGAAAGAATCACCGAAAGTGCTCCCATTTGCAGGAGTGGCCGGTCAAGCAACCATGCACCAATCGGGGCACAAATCACCAGCGCCAGAACCTCAAATCCCACGGCATGAGCCATACGTTCACCCAGTGTTTTTTGTACAATCGCCATAATCTACTCACTTTTTCAACAAACAGGATGGCATTATCATCGTTTTTTAAGATAGATTAAAATTAGATACCATCGATTAAATCGATACATTGCCACGCTGGACGTTGCCGTGTTGAAACGTTGAAAAACAACATCGAAAAACAAAGGGGTGTTATGCGTTACTCTCCAGAAGCGTTGATTGCATTTGTCGAGGCGGCGTCAGCAGGGTCATTTTCTGCCGCGGCCAGAAAACTGCGCAAAAGTCAGTCAACAATCAGCAGCGCCATCGCCAACCTTGAAGCCGATCTGGGACTGAGCCTGTTCGATCGGCAGAGTCGCCATCCGGTGTTAACGGCGCATGGCAAGCGGGTATTGAGTCACGTACAGGAGATTCTGGCGGCGAGCGAGCGGCTGGATGCGCTGGCCATACGCCTGGCCGGGCAGATCGAAACCCGGCTGACGTTTGTGCTTTCTGATACCTATCAGCCGACGCATCATGAGACGATGCTCAATCGCTTTGAGCAACGTTATCCCGATATTGAGTTCGAGTGCCTGATTGCCGAAGATGAAGACGTTATCGATCTGCTGCAAACCGGACGGGCACATATCGGTATGCTGGAGGTGCAGCCGGGTTATCCGCCCGATATCTCTTTTGCGCGGTTGCCGGAGCAAACTGAAATGGCGCTGTTTGTCTCAGGCGCTCATCCGTTGGCAACCGAAGCAGAAGTTACGCCGGAAAAATTGTCGACGATACGGCAACTCTCCCTGAACACCTATACTCGCCGGGACAACCCAAAACCCCAGGGTTTAACCTGGTCAGCCCCCAGTTACCTGATGTTATTGGAAATGGCAGAACAAGGCTTTGGCTGGGCGATGTTACCGCGCTGGATGGTGAAACAGTTTGGTCATAATAAATTGATCGAACTGTCGTCACGCGGTTGGCCCAAGATCATTTCAGTCGATGCCGTTTGGTCGAAAAACACCCCGCCTGGCCCGGCAGGTCGCTGGTTACTCGATCAGTTAATCAACGGAGCAGACAGAACAATGTGAACTTTGCAGGTGTGATCCAGTTACCGGCGAATTCTTGTGGAAACGTGTACACTAAATTGCAGATTAACTCTCACTGATAAGGGTTCGATATGGTCTATCAAGCCAGCTCTGTACGTTATGAGAGCATGGAATACCGCCGTTGTGGCCGCAGCGGATTGAAACTTCCTGCGGTGTCACTTGGGCTTTGGCACAATTTTGGTGACAGCACGCTGGTGGAAAACAGCCGTGAACTGATTCATCGCGCATTTGATCTCGGGATCACCCATTTCGATCTGGCGAACAATTATGGTCCACCTCCGGGATCGGCGGAACTGCACTTTGGCCGTATCCTGCGTGAAGATCTGTTGCCATACCGCGATGAGCTGATTATTTCATCCAAAGCGGGATATACCATGTGGGAGGGCCCTTACGGCGATTGGGGGTCGAAAAAGTATCTGGTTTCCAGCATGAACCAGAGCCTGAAACGCCTGGGTCTGGATTACGTGGATATCTTTTATCATCACCGTCCCGATCCTGATACCCCGCTGGAAGAAACAATGGGCGCACTGGACTTGCTGGTCCGTCAGGGCAAGGCGCTGTATGTCGGCCTGTCCAACTATCCGGCCGATCGTGCCGCCGAAGCCTTTTCCATCCTGCAATCCCTCGGGACGCCTTGCCTGATCCACCAGCCAAAATATTCAATGCTGGAGCGCTGGGTCGAGGATGAATTGCTCGATACGTTGCAGCAGCACGGCGTTGGTTCCATCGCCTTTTCACCGCTGGCAGGCGGGCAACTGACTGACCGTTATCTGACTGGCATCCCCCAGGATTCTCGTGCAGCCAGCAACAGTCGCTTCCTGACTCCGGAGCATCTGACCGAAGAAAAACTGCAACGGGTACGCAAGCTTAACGATCTGGCACAAACGCGCGGTCAAAAGCTGTCGCAGATGGCGCTGGCCTGGGTGTTACGTGGCGACAAAGTGACATCGGTTCTGATTGGTGCAAGCAAAACATCACAAATTGAAGATGCTGTCGGCATGCTGGCAAATCGTCATTTCACCGATGATGAGATTGCCCAGATTGATAGCATTTTAATGTAACCGCTTACCCACCGACCTTTCACTCGGTGGGTATTTTCTACTTTTTTCTGCTCCCTTTCCGCAGTAATTTATAATCCTATTGAATTTGTATCTCTCCATATATTACTGACATTGTTAGCTTATCGTTAAGGAGAGTAAAACAAGTAAAACACGCTGTTGTCTGATAGTGATTGACTTGAATTCCCCGTATACCTTTGTGTATCAGCCTAGCGGCAAGGAAGGGGATTCTATGTTCAAGCCAATTTTACTCAGTGCCATACTGTTCGCATTACTCCCGGCGTCAGTGCCGGTTCAGGCCAGCAGCATCAGTATTGGCATGCCGGGGTTATCAATCAGCATCGGCGATCGCGATCGGTATGGTAACTATTGGGACGGCTATGACTGGCGCAACGAGCGCTGGTGGCACGACCATCAGGGACGTTATCGCGGCGAGAGGAATCGTCATGGCTATTACTGGGACGGACACTACTGGCGCAATAGTGGCTGGTGGAACCAATACCATCGCCCCCCCAAACGCGCCTACTATTCCCGGCCCGATCGTCACGATAATCAGCGCCAAGACAAATACCGTCACGATGAACGCCGCAATCACCACGATGACCGTCGCGGCAGGGATCGCCACTGATTTTGGAATAGGTGTAGATGGACAAATTCTTAGGAAGGTTTCTTCCTAAGTCTCCCGCGCAGTAGCCTGTACAAGCTGGTAAAGCGCATCGTAGCTGAAGGTTCGTTCGCCGTTGGTCGCCTGGTTGCGGAAATGACGGCGATTTCACAGAGTGAGTAAGATATGCGCAGTGTGGTTTACAACAGCGTGCTGATCAGCAGATAGAAGTTAAGGCTAATGACGATGAGGACGATTAACCGCCCCAGATTCTGAATCAGCGGGGTATTGGTCATCTCACCCATCAATTGACGATTACCGGTAAACGCCAACAGCGGCAGCAGCGCCAGTGCAATACCGAAACTCAGCAACACCTGGCTCAATACCAGTATCCGCGTGGCATCCATTCCCGCCAGAATCACAATAAAAGAGGGCATCATCGTGACGACACGACGCACCCAAATGGGAATATAGAAGCGGACAAATCCCTGCATGACCACCTGCCCCGCCAGCGTTCCCACCACGGTTGAAGATAAACCCGCAGCAACCAGACTCAGACCAAAGATCGTCGCAGCCGCCTGCCCCAAAAGCGGTTGCAGCGTCAGATATGCCTGTTCCAGCTCAGTGATACCACTGTGACCGCTGAAATGAAAAGCCGCCGCTGCCGTAGCCATCATCGCCAGATTCACAAAACCAGCGATAGTCATCGCGATGGCAACATCCAGTTTGGTGGAGGAATAAAGTTCAGCCTTGGAGTTCTTGCCTGAGCGCTGCGTGAGCGACGAATGCAGGTAGATTACATGTGGCATAATCGTTGCCCCCAATACCCCGGCAGCAAGAAATACCGCATCGTGGCTCGGTAAATCAGGGATTAACATGCCCTTGCCCAACTCGATTATTTGCGGTCGCGAAAAAAATAGCTCAACGATATAAGCCGCTGCCACGAACAAAAGTAATCCGGCGATCACCACTTCAAGTGACTTTTGCCCACGCTTCTGAATAGCGAGAATGATAAAGGTCGCAATCCCGGTCAACACCGCACCTTCGAGCAGCGTTACCCCGAGCAGGAGTTTAAAACCAATTGCCGCACCAATGAACTCAGCCAGATCGGTGGCCATCGCAATGATTTCTGCCTGGACCCAATAGGCCCAGACGGCAGGACGAGGAAAACGATCGCGAATATGCTCGGCAAGATTTTTGCCAGTGGCGATACCCAGCTTGGCGGAAAGAAGTTGAATGAGCATTGCCATGAAGTTTGCCCAGACGACAACCCACAGCAGTTTATAACCGTATGAGGCTCCGGCCTGGATGTTGGTAGCGAAGTTGCCGGGATCGATATAGCCGATAGCCGCGATAAAGGCCGGTCCCATCAGAGAAAGTTTAAGTCTTATGGACGAGCGGCTGGTTGAAACAGCGCGACTGTTCAGCATAGCTATAACCCTTAGTATTCTTATGCGTACCTTAATTCATCCTATACAAATGATAATGATTGTCAATCTCACTTAAAAAGAGATCACTTATCTCTGTAATAGGCTGCAACGCAGGTTAATGGGGGTAGCCGTTTCAAGTCACGTAACAGTAGAAAACTTCCACTAAATTTAACATTTTGATACATTTGCCAAGGCTAGATTTAGCGCGGATTACCGCACATAATAAAATTAGCACATAAATGCTACGAGTCTATAAAATTATTAACATTGTGAAATCTGGTTAGATCGCGTTCACATAGATTGATTTTGCCTTAACAGATTTCTATATTTGCAAAGAATCTCTCGTTTTTAATGTCGCCGTTACATAAAATGACCACCGAAATATAGCCTGCCTCAAATTTGGAGCAAACATGTCCCGAATACTGCACTTTGTATTAGCTTTGGCCGTTGTGGCGATACTGGCATTGCTGGTCAGTCGCGATCGTAAAAGCATTCGCTTACGCTTTGTAGCCCAGCTATTGGTTATAGAAGTGTTGTTAGCCTACTTCTTCCTGAATTCTGAAATAGGATTGGGGTTTGTTCAGGGATTCGCAAACTTTTTTGATAAGCTGCTTGGTTTTGCTGCGCAAGGCACCGATTTCGTCTTCGGTAATATGGGCGACAAAGGTCTGGCATTCTTCTTCCTCAAAGTTTTGTGCCCGATCGTGTTTATCTCTGCACTGATCGGTATTCTGCAACACATCCGCGTGTTGCCGATTGTGATTCGTTTCATCGGGACTATTCTGTCAAAAGTCAACGGTATGGGTAAATTGGAATCGTTCAACGCTGTCAGTTCGCTGGTGTTGGGCCAATCTGAAAACTTCATTGCCTATAAAGATATTCTGGGTCAGATGTCCGAAAAACGCATGTACACCATGGCGGCAACGGCAATGTCGACTGTTTCCATGTCGATCGTCGGTGCTTACATGACCATGCTGGAACCGAAGTATGTTGTTGCCGCGCTGGTTCTGAATATGTTCAGTACGTTCATCGTACTGTCGTTGATTAACCCGTATAAAGTTGACGGTGAAAAAGACCTGCAACTGAGCAATCTGCACGAAAACCAGAGCTTCTTTGAAATGCTGGGTGAATACATTCTGGCAGGTTTCAAAGTTGCAATTATCGTTGCAGCCATGCTGATCGGCTTTATTGCATTGATTTCTGCATTCAACGCCCTCTTCACCATGCTGTTCGGCCATAGCTTCCAGGAATTGCTGGGTTACGTCTTCTATCCATTTGCATGGGTAATGGGTGTACCGGCGCATGAAGCCCTGCAAGTCGGCAGTATCATGGCGACCAAAATGGTCTCTAACGAATTTGTTGCCATGATGGATCTGCAAAAGATTGCGGGGACATTGTCTCCGCGCGGTGAAGGCATCCTGTCTGTCTTCCTGGTCTCTTTTGCAAACTTCTCCTCTATCGGGATCATCGCAGGTGCCATCAAAGGATTGAATGAGCACCAGGGTAACGTGGTTTCCCGTTTTGGTTTGAAACTGCTGTATGGCTCAACGTTGGTCAGCGTCCTGTCTGCATCTATCGCAGGTCTGGTTCTGGCATAACGGTTCGGTTATTTCCAAATAAAGGCGCTCCGGCGCCTTTTTCTTTGCGCGTAATAGAGCGTTTCCGTAATGCATTGAGTCTGGAAACCAACCATGAACGGGTCAGTCGAGAGAATGGGGAAGGTAGAAACATTGAGGAACGCACAAAGCAAAAAACCGGCTATAAGCCGGTTCTTCTATGTTTGGTGGAGCTAGACGGGATCGAACCGTCGACCTCTTGCATGCCATGCAAGCGCTCTCCCAGCTGAGCTATAGCCCCACAATTGTGGTCACGCCAATGCGCTTAATCACCAACCTGCCTGAGAGTAAGGTTGGTGGAGCTAGACGGGATCGAACCGTCGACCTCTTGCATGCCATGCAAGCGCTCTCCCAGCTGAGCTATAGCCCCGTTCACAGTCAGTAAATCGTGTGGACGGGGCGCATAATATGAAACCCCGCAAACAGTGTCAACGGCTAAATCCAATAATCCGGTCAAGCGTTGAAAAAGCCGTCAAATCCGTAGCCTGCCAGCAAATTCCGCCTCTCTTATCCTGATCAGAATCCTCGCCGGTACAGCCTTTTGAGTAATTTCTTTGTGACCTGCCTTGCTTGGTTACTCTTTTCCTGGTCATTCCCATTAACGTTATCGTGTAAGATGTTGCATTAACGCCTACCACTCATTACGGCATGATAAACAGCAGGGAGGATGCAATGGCTGAAAAGTGGATCACGCCTAAAGAAATTGCGCAGCTGACTGGTTATACAGAACAAAGTATCAATCAGCGGGCAGCAAAAGAGAAATGGCGTAAACAGCCACGTCCTGGTATTCAGGGTGGAAAAGCGCATGAATTTGCCTTTGAATCCGTCGAAACTTTTCTGACTGAAGCAAAGCGAATTAAAGAGGATCCGGAGGAGTACAGCGTACCGATCGCCAATCCCAAAGAGATTTGGACAGCGACATTCCAGCGGCTCACGAAAAAAGAGAGAGTCCAGATTACCCACTTCATCCTGCGTGAAGGAATCAGCGGTCTGTTAGCGCGATTGGGTCTGATGGAAAACCCTGCCGGAAACAATAAGGCCAGCAAGGATTAACCCGCTGGCCCATTTCAACCTACTGAAACCGTGATTTATTGCTGGGCTTCTCGCTCAGCAATAAAGGACAACGCCTTATCAATGCGCGACAACGTGCGTGATTGCCCAATGGCGTGCACCGTGACATCCATGCCTGGTGATTGGCCTGCGCCAGTAACGGCTACGCGCAGTGGCATACCCACCTTACCCATGCCGACACCCAGCTCATCTGCGGTGCCCTGAATGGCGTCGTGAACGTTCTCGGCAGTCCAGTCCGTAATGGCTGCCAGTTTGGCACGCACAGCTTCCAGCGGCTGGCGCGCAACCGGACGCAGGTGTTTTTTAGCGGCGTCTGCATCAAACTCAGCGAAGTCTTCATAGAAGTAGCGGCAGGATTGCGCCATCTCTTTCAGCGTTTTGCAGCGCTCGCCCAACAGCTTGACGATCTCGAAAAGTTGCGGTCCATTGCGCGTCTCGATCCCCAGTTGCTCCACATGCCACAACAGATACGTTGCAACATATTCAGCAGGCATATTATTGATATAGTGGTGATTAAGCCACTGCAGCTTTTCAGTATTGAAGGCACTGGCTGATTTATTGATAGCATCCAGGGAGAAGAACTCTTTCATCTCATCAATAGAGAAAATCTCCTGATCGCCATGTGACCACCCCAGACGCACCAGATAGTTCAACAGGGCCTCTGGCAGATAACCATCGTCACGATACTGCATGACACCCACGGCACCGTGACGCTTGGACAATTTCTTGCCGTCATCACCGAGAATCATTGATACATGGGCATATTCAGGTACGGGTGCGCCGAGGGCTTTCAGGATGTTGATCTGACGCGGAGTATTATTGATATGGTCTTCGCCACGGATAACATGGGAAATTTCCATATCCCAGTCATCGATCACCACACAGAAATTATACGTCGGCGCGCCGTCGGTACGGCGGATAATCAAATCATCAAGTTCAAGATTACTGAATTCGATTGGGCCACGGATCAGATCGTTAAAGATGACCGAGCCGCCCTGCGGATTACGGAAACGAACCACATGCGGTTCGTCATGGCTGTGGTGCTCGTGGCTGTCACGGCAATGGCCGTCATAGCGAGGCTTCTCACCATCGGCCATTTGCTGCTCACGCAGCGCTTCAAGACGCTCTTTGGAGCAATAGCATTTGTATGCCGTGTCATTCACCAGCATTTGATCGATAACGGCGTTATAGCGATCGAAACGCTTGGTTTGGTAATACGGGCCTTCATCCCAATCCAGATTCAGCCAGTTCATCCCATCCATAATCGCGTCAATGGCTTCCTGAGTTGAACGTTCGAGATCGGTATCCTCGATGCGCAACACGAACTCACCGCCCATATGGCGGGCAAATAACCAGGAATAGAGCGCGGTACGGGCCCCACCGACGTGGAGGTAACCGGTCGGACTGGGTGCAAAACGGGTTTTGATTTTCATTGGGATCACAGCCTTATTGTGCAACGGCCGTCAGTGCATACTGACGATTGCTCGGAAATAACAAAAAGTGGGCAACATTCTACCACTCCATGTCGAATCCTCAACGTTGATAGAATACTGAACTGCTGCTTTCAGCATCTGAACACTTTAAGAAACAGCAGATAGGGCGATAAATATCGCAGCTTGTTTAATTTTGCGGCGAACGCGCCTTTTCATTTGAAAAACCGTTGACTCACTTTCAACTATCCCTATAATGCGACTCCAACACGGCGGGGGCGATTAGCTCAGTTGGTAGAGCATCTCCTTTACACGGAGGGGGTCATCAGTTCGAATCTGGTATCGCCCACCACTCTTTAGAGTGCCATCGTTGTGTTATGTAAGACGTCATTGAGACATGGGCGATTAGCTCAGTTGGTAGAGCATCTCCTTTACACGGAGGGGGTCATCAGTTCGAATCTGGTATCGCCCACCATCTCTCAAGAAACACTCTTACGCCGCTTGAAGTACAGAAGTGGGCGATTAGCTCAGTTGGTAGAGCATCTCCTTTACACGGAGGGGGTCATCAGTTCGAATCTGGTATCGCCCACCACTTCTCCGGGTCGTTAGCTCAGTTGGTAGAGCAGTTGACTTTTAATCAATTGGTCGCAGGTTCGAATCCCGCACGACCCACCATTTTCCAAATCCTCTCGCACTCGTGTAAATCCATAATAATTTAAATAGTTCTCGAGTCGTGTGGGTGAGACCCTGCGTTCAGGTTCGAGCCGAGCGGAGCGAGACTACAACGCGAACGCGTTGCCCGCAGGGCGAGGCCGGAGGCCGAGTACATCCCGCACGACCCACCATTTTCCAAATCCTCTCGCACTCGTGTAAATCCATAATAATTTAAATAGTTCTCGAGTCGTGTGTGTGAGACCCTGCGTTCAGGTTCGAGCCGAGCGAAGCGAGACTACAACGCGAACGCGTTGCCCGCAGGGCGAAGCCGAAGGCCGAGTACATCCCGCACGACCCACCATTTCAAAAGATCCCACGGTTCTTCATTCCAAGCGCAGAAGTTAAATAACACTCGAGTCGTGTGGGTGAGACAAAATCGTCGGGAACGATTTTGAACAACGCGCATGCGTTGGCCCCCGAAGGGGTGAGTCTCAGGATGAGACGAATAACCTGCGTTCAGGTTCGAGCCGAGCGAAGCGAGACTACAACGCGAACGCGTTGCCCGCAGGGCGAGGCCGGAGGCCGAGTACATCCCGCACGACCCACCATTTCAAAAGCTATAACAATTCCTATTTCTGAAGATATTCTCCATCCACTCCGCCATTATTAATATATGCGGAGTAGCGAATTGTTCATATTCAGTCTGCTTTAGACGGAAATACCCGCTACTCCCGCTACAGTGATTGGGACTCATCCTATAGTGAATACATTGAATGTGGACTACTCAACGCTGGAATAGTTAATTCCCGTCCATACTTCCTGCAGGCAATAAATCCTGTAAATAAAGAGTCTTGCAATCCAATGAGAATTGGTCACCCATTACCGAAACATGATAACAAACAAATTTGTTCTGCCCCTCAAACGCTTCTCTTTCATATTTACCTTCAAACCGCACGGGTAATATCGTCTCAGACTTAGGCGAAAAATACGCACCAGAAACTGATATGCTTTCACGACCGAAATATACACCGAGTGAAAAACTGATTAAAGCTGAGAGAATAAATAGAGTAAGAAGAAACAACCGGCTAATCAGCTGCTTTTTCTTCGTAGCAGAAGACGCCAATGAACCTTTTGTTTTTGCGCCATATTTTTCAGGTAAAAGTAATTTGTGAACGAGTGGCTTCCCCTGATCTGCACGCAAAGACAACCTGCTTCGCCCCAACTTATCAACGTGCGGCAAAGGCTCCGTATCCGTACTTATCCCCTTGGTTCCCTCAGACCAGTGCTGTGTGCTTTCGAGCTGAAAAAATTCGGGATGCTCAATCTGGTAACCAACACGCGGTACGGTCTGAATTAGCGTGAGTTGCGTATCACCAATTTTTTTGCGAATGGACTTTATCGTCTGATTGATCGTCGCATCCGCGCTGTAACTGCCACTCCAGACTTGCGCGATTAATTCTTGGCGACTTACACATATCGGTGCATGCGCTAACAGCAACGTTAATATCTGATATTCCTTACTTCTTAAATCATTTATCTCCCCTTTTAACGTTTCCACCTGATGCGTGAATGTATTAATTTTGATTATTCCGTTACTCATCTCTAACCCCTTACCGGGAGACCAAGAGAGATTCTCCCGGCGTACAAAATTTTCAGAAATACATCAATATATTTCATACCCTAGTCCATTCATCTGACATTGATAATTGGCTTATTCCGATAAATACACGAGTGAAGGATATGGGGTTGATTCAGAAAAGAACAAACATTCAAAATGTTTTAAAAAGGTAAAATATGATAACAACCTATGACCGGGAATAGTCATGCGAGAGAGGCAAACGGTTATTCACTTTAAAGGGTTAAAAAATCACAGGTTATTATTTACATTAAGAATTTTCGTAGACAGGTGCTGGTCACGCAATTATGGAGGGTTGTGGCCGTTACCCTGTTATGCAGTGTATTTTATCAGCCATAAATTTTTATGCAGACAAGCAAGACGGCGCTATTGCTCCAGCAGAGGCGTAATCCTGCCATAGAGCGCCGGATTGTCGCTCTCATCTTTCAGTTGCACCCCCGAGAGTTGGCGATGGAATGCCTGCTCCAACAGCCACGCCAGTTTAAAGGCCGCTTGCGGATAGTCCAATCCTTCCGGCCGGATATTGGAGATGCAGTTCCTTTCTGATTCCAATCGCTGACGATGTGGCCCCCAGGTCATATACACCCCAAGACTATCGGGTGATGAAAGCCCGGGCCGTTCTCCAATCAGTATCGCCACAGCCTTCGCCTGCATGCATTCGCCGATATCATCCGCCAAAGCCACTCGCGATTGATGCGCCAATACTATCGGGGCCAACGACACATCGAGCAGTTGCAAGTAGGGCTGCAAAGCCAGAATCAGTGGAACCGCTTGACGGTGCACCGCTTTTGATGACAGTCCATCGCCAATAACCAACAGCAGATCGGCAGGTTTCTGTCGGCGGCCCAGCAACATTTCGCGGCTTGGGGTATCCAGTTTACGACCAAGATCCGGACGGCGCAGATAGATTGAACGGTCGGGTGCGGCGCTGTGCACCGTCAGCGTTTCCAGCCCTTGCTGCCCGAGTTGCTCCGCCAGCGTTTCGCTATCAAAGGATTGGTGAACGGCGTCCCGCGCCTGGGCGTGTGCCAGACCAAACTTCAGCAACTCTTCGGTCGGTAAACTGGAGCCTGAGCGCCCCAACGCGATACGCGCTGCGGTAAACTGGCGCAACGTTTCCCAGGGATTACGGTGAGTGACCGGCTTTGTCATGAACGCACTCCTGATTCGGGGAGATGTTGCAGCAAAGGATGAGTAGCGCCGGTTTCGCAAATCATGCCCTGCGAATCGATAATGCGCATTTTTTCGAGCCACACCGCAAACTCAGGCGCATGTTTCAGTCCCAACAGCTCACGGATATACAGCGCATCGTGGAATGAGGTGCTCTGATAATTCAGCATGATGTCATCCGCACCGGGCACGCCGATCAAAAAGGTCAATCCCGCGGTGGCCAGCAGCGTCAACAGCGTATCCATATCGTCCTGATCGGCTTCGGCATGATTGGTATAACAAACGTCACAGCCCAGCGGAACACCCAGCAACTTACCGCAGAAATGATCTTCCAATCCGGCGCGAATAATCTGTTTTCCATCATAAAGATATTCAGGCCCGATAAACCCCACCACGGTGTTGACCAACAGCGGGGAGAAACGGCGTGCAATGGCATAAGCCCGCGCTTCGCAGGTTTGCTGATCGACACCAAAGTGCGCGTTGGCAGAGAGGCAACTTCCCTGCCCGGTTTCAAAATACATCACGTTGTCACCCAGCGTGCCACGTTTGAGACTTAACGCCGCATCCTGCGCTTCTGCCAGCATCGCCAGATTGATACCAAATCCGCTGTTGGCCGCCTCACTGCCCGCAATGGACTGGAAAACCAGATCGACCGGCGCACCGCGCTCAATCAGCTTGATGGTATTTGTCACGTGCGTCAGTACGCACGATTGGGTGGGGATCTCAAAACGTTGAATCACGTCATCGAGCATGTAGTTGAGATTCTCCAGCAGCCCCAGGCTGTCGCTGGCCGGATTGATCCCAATCACCGCATCACCTGCGCCATACAGCAGGCCATCCAGCATACTGGCGGCGATACCTTGCAGGCTGTCGGTGGGATGATTGGGCTGCAACCTCACGCTGAGATGGCCGGGCAACCCGATCGTATTCCTGAAACGGGTAATGACCCGGCACTTCCTGGCGACCAGAATCAGATCCTGATTGCGCATGATTTTGCTGACCGCCGCCGCCATCTCCGGGGTTACCCCCGGCGCGATGTGCGCCAAAGTTTCGCTCCTGACTTTTTCACTCAATAGCCAGTTGCGAAAATCCCCTACCGTCAGGTGCGCTATAGGGGCAAATGCCTGCCGATCGTGGCTGTCGATGATCAGGCGCGTCACTTCATCCTGTTCATAGGGAATCAGCGGTTGCTCCAGAAATGTCTTCAGCGACAGATCGGCCAGTACCATTCGCGCCGCCATCCGCTCTTCGGCACTTTCTGCGCCGATCCCGGCCAGATAGTCACCGGATCGCGCGGGTGAGGCTTTCGCCATCAGATCGCGCAGATCGCGGAAAGAGTAGCGTTGGTGACCGAGATTTGTTTGGTACATAACATTCCTTCAGGCTATTCCCCACTTTTGGCCGTAGCCGGTCGCATTACGTGAAGCTGGGGAGCGTGATCCGCCGTATGACTCGAGTGATGCGTCAAACGGAGCCCGGCGTAAGCCAGCAGCATCATTGCTGCAAAAATCAAAACAGCAGGGTGTTGTAATAAATCATAGCGCCCAGACGCACTAACGCCAGAATCAGCGCCAGCCAGAAGCATTTATGATGCGAATTGAAAGCAAAGACAAACGCTGATTGATAAACCGATTCAGACATCGATTCTGCTGGTGTCTATACGGCATTCAGAGAGGCAGTAACGCAGGGTATCTGGATCTGGCATCAGGTGGGTGTGGAACCTGGGTGTTGATGCTTATTTTCAGTAGGATATTGCTGGCGATCGGGCTGGTGGTGAGTACTTTTAAGCAAGGCGATGGTGACCGAGCGGTCCTGATACCCGGCGGTTTTCATGAACGCTTCAGGGGTTTGACCAGACTGTCGAGCCCCTCGATTTTAATCGCCAGCGTCATTTCCATCAGCATGCCCAGCTTTCCCGGCGGGAATTCGCCTTTACGGGCAAACCACAACAAATACTCTTCGGGAAGATCGATCAATACCCTCCCTTGATACTTGCCGAATGGCATAACGGTATTGGCGATCTCAATCAGATTCTCTTTTTCCATAACCGATTCTCACATTGGTGACCGCAGCCTGATTCTTTAACCAGCAGGATGCTGCGGCCAGTGCCTATTTTAAGCCTCACCCAACAGGCGAATCATCTCGGCTTCATCGATCACTGTGATGCCAAGCTCTTGTGCTTTTGCCAGCTTGGATCCAGCCGCTTCACCGGCGATCACCAAATTGGTTTTCTTCGACACGCTGCCACTGACTTTCGCCCCCAACGCCTGCAAACGATCTTTGGCCTCATCGCGGGAAAGAATCGTCAACGAACCGGTCAACACGACGGTTTTTCCAGCAAACGGACTGTCGATCTCTTCGGCGATCACCACCTGTGGCGCAGGCCAGTGAATGTTGATCTCCGGGCTGATCAACTCGTCGATCACATCCTGATTATGCTGCTCAGCGAAGAAGTTCAGCACGTGACGCGCGACAACTTCCCCCACATCCTGCACGCTTTTCAGTGCGTCGATATCCGCACTGCGCAGCGCGTCCAGCGAACCGAAATGCGCAGCCAGATTCGCTGCGGTGGATTCACCCACTTCACGGATACCCAGCGCATACAGGAAACGCGCCAGCGTGGTCTCTTTCGCTTTCTCCAGCGCCGCAGTCAGATTCTGGGCAGACTTTGGCCCCATGCGATCCAGCCCGGTCAGTTTCCCGGCGGTCAAACGAAACAGATCGGCGGGGGTTTTGACATACTCTTTCTCCACCAACTGCTCAATCACTTTATCGCCCATCCCATCGACATCCAGCGCCCGGCGGGAGACAAAATGCTTCAGCGCCTCTTTGCGCTGGGCGCCGCAGATCAAACCACCTGTGCAGCGTGCGACCGCTTCACCTTCAACGCGTTCAACGTCTGAACCACATACCGGGCAGTGGCTGGGGAAGTGCACTTCCCGCGCATTCTCAGGCCGTTCACTGAGCACCACACCCACTACTTGCGGAATAACATCACCCGCGCGACGGACAATGACCGTATCGCCAATCCGCAATCCCAGCCGCTCAATTTCATCGGCATTATGCAGCGTGGCATTACTGACGATGACCCCCGCGACCTGCACGGGCTCGAGCCGGGCGACGGGCGTCACTGCCCCTGTGCGCCCCACCTGGAATTCAACTTCACGCACCGTGGTGATTTGCTCTTGTGCGGGGAATTTAAATGCCGTCGCCCAGCGCGGGGCGCGCGCCACGAAGCCCAGCGTCTCTTGCAGATCGAGTGAATCGACTTTGATCACCACGCCATCAATATCAAATCCCAGCGTAGGGCGATCCTGTTCCACCTGCCGGTAGAACGCCAGAACTTCATCGCTGCCCTTACAGACTTTAACGCGTTCACTGACCGGCAGACCCCACTGCTTGAATTGCATCAACCGCTGCCAATGACTGCGCGGCAATTCACCGTCCTCAAGCACGCCGACGCCATAGCAAAAAAAGGTCAATGGACGTTTGGCCGTGATACGCGGATCGAGCTGGCGCAACGATCCCGCCGCCGCATTTCGCGGATTGGCAAAAACTTTCCCGCCCGTACGCCGCGCTTCTTCATTCAGCGCCTCAAAACCCGGTTGAGGCATGAATACTTCCCCACGCACCTCCAGCCGACGGGGAATGTTATCGCCGTGAAGCCGCAGGGGAATGGAACGGATAGTACGCACGTTGCTGGTGATATTCTCACCGGTGGTGCCATCGCCTCGTGTTGCCGCCTGAATCAATTCGCCATTTTCATACAACAAACTTACGGCGACACCGTCCAGCTTGAGCTCGCAGCACAGTTCCAATGGCTCAGTACTTTTCAATCGATCCTGTACGCGCTTGTAAAATGCCAGATAGCTCTCTTCATCAAAAACGTTATCCAGTGACAACATCGGCACTTCGTGTCTGACCTGGGCAAACGCCGACATAGGCGCAGCACCGACCCGCTGGGTGGGTGAATCACTGGTAATCAATTCAGGGTTGACACTTTCAAGCTCGCGTAATTCCCCCATCAGCCGATCGTATTCAGCATCTGGCACTTCGGGGGCATCGAGTACGTGGTACAGGTATTCGTGATGGCGCAGTGAGGCCCGTAACTCATTGATCTTTTCGTTGATAGGTTTCATGGCTCACCATTGAAGATAAAAAACTCCCGGCAGGCGGGAATAGTTGAAGCATAGTTGTAGAATAGTTTGCAGAATAGGGAGTCGCCTGATACCGAAGTGGTGAATGACCCTGCGTTGCCAGGCAACAGAGGGCCATTCATAAATATCAGGCCGTCGCGTCCAGCACTTCGCGGATGCGCGCTTTATAGGTTTCCAGCTTTTGCGGCGTCATCATTCGACGCTCATCGTCCCACACCACACCACCTACATCATCGGCAATACGTTGGGCAGACTGCAACAGTAATTTGAAGTTCTGATTGGCGTCGCCATAACACGGAACCATCATGAACATGGTCACGCCCGGCGTGGAAAAATCAGACATCGTATCGGGATCAAACGAACCCGGTTTCACCATATTCGCAAGGCTGAACAAGACCGGACCACTGCCCGCCGGGCTCAGGTGACGGTGGAAAATATTCATCGCGCCAAATTGGAAGCCAGCTTGCAATACGCTGTTCAGCAATACTTCACCGCTGAGAACGCCGCCCGGATGGGCCGCAACGTGCAATACAAGCACGGTTTCTTTCAGCTTCTCTTTCTTGGCTGCGACGGGTGCAGCAGGTTCTGCTGCATGTGCCGCATCCTGACGATGCTGCGACGCGACAGGTTCAGCGACGGGTTGAGACGCTACGCCTTGATTGCGATCGCGCCCACCGTGATCACGAACGCCCGAATCGCGAGCAGGCTGACTGGCAGGGTCGCGTTGCGGCGGCACATCGCGGCGCGGCGCAACAGGCGGTTCTGTCGCAGAGTAACCCTGCAACAGAGGATCGCTTCCCTCTGGCTGATGTGACACAGGCTGGCGCGGTGCAGGCTGCTGGACACGCGGCGGCTCCTCAGCAACAGGCTGGGGTCGGGCCGGGCGTCTTACCGGCTCTTCTTCCGGTTCATCATACTGACCCAAAGAGGGTTCATCTTCAGGATGAGTAGTACGCACCCGCACTTCACCAACCCCATCGTCGAAGTCATCGACTGGAGATTGATCCCGCTCTTTCTTTACACGTTTAGCTGGACGATCGCGAAAAAGTGATGAGCGTTCTTTACGGCTGGTCCACAAACCATGCAATAACAACGCTATTATGGCGATCGCGCCAACAACGATTAATATCAGACGCAAATCCTGCATCATTGCAATCTCTGTTGTTCTAATACATTGCCACCGCGGCAAACATTCACACACCTAACTCTATTTGCCTGCGTACACAAGTGCAAGTCCGTGCTGTACTTTCTGCTAATAAACATGACTAGTGCACCTTTTTTTGCTGTTTTTTCATCCAAATGTCCTCTAGCCAGTGGAAAATCATAACGATATGATAGTCGGATCTATCAGAGTCCGAGAGAATATTTGCTTAATGTCTGCATCATCACAAGATTTTCCCCACCACAACGGTGTTCATTATTTCACCCAAGGGTGGCGTTTGCTCTCACTACCGGGCATCAAACGCTATGTCATTATGCCATTATTGATCAATATTCTGCTGATGGGCGGTGCTTTCTGGTGGTTATTTTCAAAATTGGGCCAGTGGATCCCCGCCATCATGGATCGCGTGCCCGATTGGTTACAGTGGTTGAGCTATTTGATCTGGCCCATCGCGGTGATTTCCATCCTGCTGGTATTCAGTTATTTGTTCAGCACGATTGCCAACTGGATTGCTGCGCCGTTCAACGGATTATTGGCAGAACAACTTGAAGGCCAACTCAGCGGCAACCCTTTGCCAGACAGCGGAATACTGGGAATCGTTAAAGATTTACCGCGCATTATGAAGCGTGAATGGCTGAAGCTGATGTATTACCTGCCGCGGGCGATTGTGCTGCTGGTGCTCTACTTTATTCCAGGGATCGGCCAAACCGTCGCGCCAGTGCTGTGGTTCTTGTTCAGTGCCTGGATGCTCGCCATCCAATATTGTGATTATCCTTTTGATAACCACAAGGTCAGTTTTCCGTTAATGCGCAGTGCACTGCGCAAAAACAAAGTGGATAATTTGCAGTTTGGTGCCCTGATCAGCGTGTTTACCATGATTCCCATCCTGAATCTGGTCATCATGCCCGTTGCCGTCTGTGGCGCGACCGCCATGTGGGTCGATCGCTACCGCAACACCTGTTCACCGGCGGTTCGCTAGATTTTCCGGGGATTTGTCTGGGTTATTTTCCGGGTGAATCCCCCTTCCCCTTGTGCACAAAACTTATTGCCTAATAACATATCGATATAACAATTCCTTACTTCCCTGCCAGAATTGATAGCGTATGCTTTCCAGACTCCCTAAAATTTCAGACAGTTAAAGGACAGATGATGAGCAAGATATATGAAGACAATTCTTTAACAATCGGCCATACCCCGCTGGTTCGCCTCAACCGTATTGGCAATGGACGCATTCTGGCCAAAGTCGAGTCCCGCAACCCAAGTTTCAGCGTGAAGTGCCGTATCGGTGCCAACATGATTTGGGACGCTGAAAAACGCGGTGTTCTGACTGCAGATAAAGAATTGGTAGAACCGACCAGTGGTAATACGGGTGTCGCACTTGCTTTTGTGGCAGCAGCGCGCGGCTACAAACTGACGTTAACCATGCCTGAAACCATGAGCGTGGAACGCCGTAAGCTGCTGAAAGCACTGGGAGCGAATCTGGTGTTGACCGAAGGTGCGAAAGGCATGAAAGGGGCCATTGCCAAAGCTGAAGAAATTCAGGCTTCCGATCCCGATCGTTATCTGATCCTGCAGCAATTCAGCAATCCCGCCAACCCGCAAATCCACGAACAAACCACCGGCCCGGAAATCTGGGAAGACACCGATGGCGATATCGATGTCTTCGTCGCTGGCGTCGGTACCGGCGGTACCCTGACCGGTGTCGGGCGCTACCTGAAAAATACCAAGGGCAAAGCGGTAACACTGGTTGCTGTAGAGCCAGCTGATTCGCCGGTTATTACCCAGGCATTGGCGGGCCAGGAACTCAAGCCTGGCCCACACAAAATTCAGGGTATCGGTGCCGGTTTCATTCCGGGCAACCTCGATTTGGATCTGATTGACCGTGTTTCCCTGGTCACCAACGACGAAGCAATCAGTTATGCCCGTCGATTGATGGATGAAGAAGGAATTCTCGCGGGTATCTCTTCCGGTGCCGCCGTTGCCGCAGCGGTCAAACTTTCAGAAGAAGCGGACTTTACCAACAAAACAATTGTGGTTATTCTTCCATCGTCAGGTGAGCGCTATTTGAGCACCGCGTTATTTGCCGATCTTTTCACTGAGAAAGAACTGCAACAATAATGCCAGATGCTGTCAAACGGCTAATTAAGCACCTTTCGGGGTGCTTTTTTGTGGACTGAGTCAAAGTTTACACCACTTGAAGATTGATTTTACCCGCCAGGTTTAGTATTTAACCGTTCAATTATTTCGATGCACGAAATTAATCTGATCCCGGTCGTTGTTCATGCTGAATCGATTTACTGATTTGTTACATGACAGAAAAAAGCGGCATAATGGGTTGCAGGTTGGAAACCTCTAAACGTGTGGGTGTGTTTTACCCTACCTTGCGCTTTATTTTGTTTCCTGTTGCATCGGACCGCGCCCCCGACCCCTGGTCAGGCGCTACTATACAGGCTAAAGTTGGACACCTAAGCTAAACTTTAGCCAATAACATTAAACCAATAGTTGGGGAAACATAATGTTCCAGCAAGAAGTTACGATTACTGCTCCAAATGGTCTGCACACTCGCCCTGCTGCACAGTTTGTGAAAGAAGCCAAACTCTTTACTTCTGATATTACCGTCACCTCTAACGGTAAAAGCGCTAGCGCCAAGAGCCTGTTTAAACTGCAAACGCTGGGTCTGACCCAGGGCACTGTGGTGACCATCACTGCTGAAGGTGAAGACGATAAGAAGGCCGTTGAACACTTGGTAAAACTGATGGCAGAGCTTGAATAACAAGCCCGGTATTTTGAGTTAAACCAGTCAACAGTAAGGTAGGGTTATGATTTCAGGCATATTAGTATCACCGGGCATTGCTTTTGGTAAGGCACTCTTACTGAAAGAAGATGAAATTGTCATCGACCGGAAAAAAATCTCTGCTGATCACCTCGATCAGGAAGTCGCACGTTTCCTTAATGGCAGGGCGAAAGCCTCCACCCAGTTGGAAACGATCAGAACCAAAGCTGGCGAAACCTTGGGAGAAGACAAAGCAGCGATCTTCGAAGGCCATATTATGCTATTGGAAGACGAAGAGCTTGAGCAGGATATCATAGCCCTAATCAAGAAGGATAAAGTCACTGCTGATGCTGCTGTTTTTGACATATTTCAAGGTCAGATCGAAGAGCTGGAAAGTATCGAGGATCCCTATCTGAAAGAACGTGCGGCTGACGTGCGTGACATCCGCAAACGCCTATTGCGTAATATTCTCGATATGCCCGTTATTGACCTCGGTGCCATTCAGAATGAAGTCATTCTGGTTGCGACCGATTTGACCCCGTCAGAAACCGCGCAGTTGAACCTGAACAAGGTTCTGGGCTTTATTACCGATCTGGGTGGCCGGACCTCGCATACGTCAATCATGGCCCGCTCCCTTGAGTTGCCAGCGATTGTGGGTACCAGCGACGTCACCAAGCAAGTTAAAAATGGCGATTTCCTGATCCTCGATGCCGTTAACAATAAAATCTACGTCAACCCTACTGCTGACGTTATTGATGAATTAAAAAAAGTTCAAAATCAGTACGTTACTGAAAAGAACGATCTGATCAAACTGAAAGATCTGCCAGCGATTACCCTGGACGGACATCAGGTTGAAGTCTGTGCCAACATTGGTACCGTGCGTGACGTTGCCGGTGCAGAGCGCAATGGCGCTGAAGGTGTTGGTCTGTACCGTACAGAATTCCTGTTCATGGATCGTGATTCCCTGCCAACCGAAGAAGAGCAGTTCCAGGCCTACAAGGCTGTGGCTGAAGCTATGGGTTCACAGGCGGTTATCGTTCGTACCATGGACATCGGCGGCGACAAAGAACTGCCGTACATGAATCTGCCGAAAGAGGAGAACCCATTCCTCGGCTGGCGTGCAATTCGTATCTGTCTGGATCGCAAAGAGATTCTTCACGCACAGTTACGTGCCATCCTGCGCGCATCGTCATTTGGCAAACTGCGTATCATGTATCCGATGATCATTTCCGTTGAAGAAGTGCGTGAACTGAACACGGAACTTGAACTGCTGAAGAGTCAGTTGAGAACAGAAGGCAAATCCTTCGACGAAAGCATTGAAGTGGGCGTAATGGTTGAAACGCCAGCGGCGGCAACCATCGCACACCACTTGGCGAAAGAAGTAGATTTCTTTAGTATTGGGACAAACGATCTTACGCAGTATACTCTGGCAGTAGATCGTGGCAATGAGCTGATTTCTCATCTCTATAACCCTATGTCTCCTTCAGTGCTTGCACTGATTAAACAGGTCATTGATGCATCTCATGCGCATGGCAAGTGGACCGGTATGTGTGGTGAGCTTGCTGGCGATGAACGTGCTACACTGCTGTTATTGGGCATGGGATTAGATGAGTTCAGCATGAGTGCTATTTCGATCCCGCGCATCAAGAAAATCATTCGTAACACGAATTTCAAAGATGCGAAGGCGTTGGCCAATGAAGCACTTGCTCAGCCGACGGCGCAAGAGCTGATGAATCTGGTCAACAAGTTCATTGAAGAAAAGACACTCTGCTGATTCCATTAGCTGGAACGCCGCCCAAATTATTGCTTAGGAGAAGATCATGGGTTTGTTCGATAAACTGAAATCTCTGGTTTCTGATGATAAGAAAGACACGGGTACTATCGAGATCGTTGCTCCTCTTTCTGGTGAGATCGTCAATATTGAAGATGTGCCGGACGTAGTGTTTGCTGAGAAGATCGTAGGCGACGGTATTGCCATTAAACCTGCGGGCAACAAAATGGTTGCGCCGGTTGATGGAACTATCGGTAAAATCTTTGAAACCAACCATGCTTTCTCTATCGAATCCGACAGCGGCATCGAGCTGTTTGTTCACTTCGGTATTGATACCGTTGAACTGAAAGGCGAAGGCTTCAAACGCATCGCTGAAGAAGGTCAACGTGTCAAGAAAGGTGATGTTGTGATCGAATTTGATCTGGCCCTGCTGGAAGAGAAAGCCAAGTCGACCCTGACTCCGGTTGTTATCTCCAACATGGACGAGATCAAAGAGCTGATCAAACTGACCGGCAGCGTGACCGTGGGCGAAACCCCAATTATTCGCATCAGAAAGTAAGCATTACTGAGCGACGGAAAAACGGCACCCGCGGGTGCCGTTTTTTTTGTCAGCCCCGCCACTGCGGCACGCGCAAACTGATGATCAAACCGTGGGGAACGGCGTTGCGTGCATCGACCTGACCATTGTGCGCCAGCATCACTTTTCGGGTGATTGCCAGCCCGAGACCGTAACCTTTGCCCGACAGCGGTGACTTCACCCTTACAAAGGGATCGAAAATACTTGAGAGTTTACTCTCCTCAACACCCGGCCCCTGATCGGCAACATCAATCTGGAATTGATGATCGACCGTTGCCAGCGACACCGTTACGCTCTGCCCTTTCACCGAAAAGCGTAGAGCGTTGCGCACCACATTGTCCACCGCCCGGCGCATCAACTCGGCATTTCCCTTTACGGTATATTCTTGCCCTTCATTCGCTTGAAGAATGATATCGACTCCAGGGATCTGCGCCTCATAGCGCGCATCATTGACGACGGCATCCACCAGCCCCAGCAGGTCAAAATACTCCTCATCGGGGATAGTGCTGTTTTCAGCACGCGAGAGCGCCAGCAGTTCGCCAATCATCTTATCCAGCCGCCCAGCCTCATGCTCAATTCTTTGCAGTGAATTTTCGACATTTTTGGGCGTTTGCCGCGCCAGACCGATTGCCAGTTGCAGTCGAGCCAGCGGCGAACGCAGTTCGTGCGAGACATCATGCAGTAGCTCCTCACGGGCACGAACCAGAACCTCGAGACGTTCGGCCATCGAATCGAAATCCCGTGCCACGAAGGTCAGTTCGTCATGCCGCCGTCGCATACTCGGAAAAAGCCTGACCGACAGATCGCCCTGCGCCACGCGGTCAAAAGCATCACGCAGCATTTGCATCGGACGGGTCAGGTTCCACGCCAGCACGGTACTTAACAACAATCCGCCCAGCGCGCCGATCCAGAGCAATGGCGACGGAATATTCAGAATATTGTGCGGCGGCTCCCGACGATATTCGTGCAACAGACCTTCAACATCGTAGCGCAGCCGATACCCTTGCCCATTGGGCCCCTGAACAAACTCAACAATTTCATTAGGGATTTTCCCCGGCGCAAGGGAAGTCAGTTTCTCTCCCTCGGCGGGGAGCATGGATGTCGAGACCGAAAAATAGCGTTTATCATCCTCCGGCCAGTCCGCCATCATTGCATTGAGCGCGGGCATGCCGCCGGTTTTCAATGTTGAGATCGCCGAGGTGATTTGCAGTTTGACGAACCGCCTTGCGATACCGCTTTCCGGTGGCTCATGATTATTGTCGTAGAAGGTGAATACCACCCACAAGACCTGGGTCATGGCGACAAACGTCAGCCAGAAACCCAGCAGGATTTTCCAGAATAAGCGTCCGCGCATGCAATTACCGAATCCGGTAGCCGATGCTGCGCACCGTTTCTATAGTCAGGGCTTCAGCGCCCGGCAACGTGAGCAGTTTCTGCCGGATATTGCTGATATGGACATCCACACTACGATCGTAGGCTTCACGCGGTCTGCCCAAGCCTTTCTCTGACAATTCATCCTTGGAGACCACGCGCTCTGGCGAACGCAGCAACAATTCGAGCAAGTTAAATTCTGACGCCGTAAGTTCAAACTCCTTGCCCCGCCATCCACTGCTGCGCGTTGACGGATTCAGGGTCAGGTCACCGTAATTGACGGGAGCCGAAGCGGAACGAACTTCTGGCTGCTCTTCGAAACGACGCAATACGGCCCGCAGGCGCGCAACCAATTCCCGTGGATAGCAGGGTTTAGGCACGTAGTCGTCGGCCCCCATCTCCAGTCCAATGACCCGATCGATGTTGTCGCCTTTTGCCGTAAGCATGATGATGGGCAGGCGGCTGTTCTTGCGCACCTGACGTAATACATCAATCCCACTCATATCAGGCAGCATGATATCGAGGATCATTGCGGTATACTCTCCCGACAGCGCGCCATCAATGCCTGCCTTCCCCGTCAGCACCAGAGAGGCATTGAAGCCTTCGGCGATCAGATATTCACTGAGCATGGTGCCAAGCTCGAGATCGTCATCGACTAGCAGAATTTTCATTTTATGGTCTCACTATGCGTATTTTTATCATTTTTACCCCTCTTACCGAGCGGCGCAGCTGCTTTTACTCAATTTTTACACATTCATGAAGATACCTAGATCGCTCCCGTATAATAAGCACGGTAAATTGATATCTGCAGTTTCTCATTTTTGGCGTTAGTCAGCATTACGGAGATCGGTGAATCACAATGGAAAGAGGCACATCATCCAGGCGTTGGGGCATTATCATCCTGCTTATCGTGATAATAGGTGCCGCAGCCTATGCCTACCACGTATTTTCAGCCAAGCCGTTAACGGGTTACATCACTGCGGTGGCAGAAAAACGCAACCTGGAACAAACCGTTTTGGCTGATGGTACGATTGAGGCACAAAAACAGGTCAGCGTGGGCGCGCAGGTCTCAGGGCAAATCAAGGTGTTGCATGTTGCATTGGGTGATAAGGTGAAAAAAGGTCAGTTGATTACCGAAATTGATGACCTGACCCAGCAGAACAGCCTGAAAGATTCTGAAGCCGCGCTGAAGAATGTCGAGGCTCAGCACGCATCCAAAATAGCGATGCTGCGTAACGACAAGTTGGCCTTTGAACGCCAGGGCAAGATTCTGGCGAAAGGTGTGGGTGCTCAGGCTGATTTCGACAGTGCCAGAGCCACGTTTGATGCCACGCAGGCTGACATTAAAGCGCTGGAAGCCCAGATCGCCCAGGCACAAATCGCGGTGAGCACGGCTCAGCTCAATCTGGGGTACACCAAGATCAGTTCGCCCATTGATGGCACGGTGGTAGCCATTCCCGTTGAAGAGGGGCAAACGGTCAACGCCGTGCAAAGCACGCCAACCATCATCAAAGTGGCACACCTGGATACCATGACCATCGAAGCGCAGATTTCCGAAGCCGACGTGATCAAGGTAAAAACCGGTATGCCGGTCTATTTCACCATTCTCGGCCAGCCAGAGAAACGATACAGCGCCACACTGAGGGCCATTGAACCTGCGCCGGACTCGATTAACGACGACACCACAACGTCGTTAAGTTCCAGTTCCAGCAGTTCGTCCACGTCTACTGCCATTTACTACAACGGCCTGTTTGATGTGGCAAACCCGGATGGCGTGCTGCGCATCTCCATGACTGCGCAGGTCTATATCATCTTGCAGAGCGAAAAGGATGCGATTGTGGTGCCCGCCACGGCGCTGGATCATGACGGCCAGAAAACCACGGTGCAAGTGGTGGATGCGAAAGGCAATATCAGCCGCCGCACGGTCAACGTCGGGATCAATAACAATGTTGATGCGCAGATACTTTCTGGCGTTCAGGAAGGTGAACAGGTGATTGTCAGTCAGGGCAGCACGACAGCCGCTGGCATGCGGCATATGGGTCCACCGAGGGGTATGTAATGAACCAGCCGGATGCCCGTCCCCTGCTTGAGCTAAAGGGAATCACCCGTCAATTTCTGGCGGGTGAACAGACCATTACTGTTCTGAAAAATATCAATCTGACGATCAACGCCGGTGAAATGGTGGCGATTGTCGGAGCCTCAGGTTCAGGCAAATCCACACTGATGAATTTGCTCGGCTGTCTTGATAAACCGACGTCGGGGGAATACCGCGTCGCAGGCAAAATTACCCGCGATCTCAATAGCGATCAATTGGCGGAGCTACGCCGTGAACACTTTGGCTTCATCTTTCAACGCTATCACTTGCTCGGCGATCTGACCGCACAGGGCAATGTGGAAGTTCCTGCCATCTATGCAGGTAAGGCGCGTGATACCCGCCGACAGCGTGCGGCTGCACTGTTGACCCGTCTTGGATTGACCGAGCGTCTCACCTATCGGCCCAGTCAGTTGTCGGGCGGACAGCAGCAGCGCGTCAGTATTGCGCGAGCGCTGATCAACGGTGGCGAAGTGATTCTGGCCGATGAGCCAACTGGCGCACTGGATACCCACAGCGGCAATGAAGTGATCTCCATCCTGAAGGATCTGCATGCGCAGGGACACACCATCGTGATTGTGACCCACGACATGCAGGTTGCGCAGCACGCAGAGCGGATCATCGAGATCAGCGACGGCGAGATAATTAACGATCGTCTTCATCCGCAGGAAAATCCACGCCCTAAAACGACACGATTGGCAGAGAAAAATCAGCGGGCGGGCAGCCATTGGCAAGCGCAGCGCGACCGCTTCAGTGATGCGTTCAAAATGGCGCTGCTGGCGATGTCCTCTCAGCGATTGCGTACTTTCCTGACCATGCTGGGCATCATTATCGGTATCGCCTCGGTGGTGTCGGTGGTGGCGCTGGGGAAAGGATCGCAGGAAAAAATCCTGTCGGACATCAACGCGATGGGAACCAGTACGCTGGAGATTTTCCCCGGAAAAGATTTTGGCGACATGCGTTCCGCCGCGATCCAAACCCTGCGGGCCAGTGACGCCACCGCGCTGGCGCAGCAGGGCTATGTGCACAGCGTCACACCGAGCGTCTCGAAAAGCACCACGCTGCGCTTTAGCAGCCAGTCCGTTTCTGGCATGGTCAACGGCGTAGGTGAACAATATTTTCAGGTACGCGATTATACGATCGATCAGGGAATGGCCTTCAATCGCGCCAGCGTCGATAACCTGATGCAGGAAGCGGTCATTGATGAAAACACCCGCGATAAACTGTTCCTCAACGGTGAAAACCCCATCGGCCAGGTGATTTTACTGGGATCGCTACCGAGCAGGATCATCGGTGTGGCGACGAAAAAAAAGGGCGGTTTTGGCAGTGACGAAAACCTCAACGTCTGGATCCCCTATAGCACCGCGATGAAGCGCATGATCGGTCAGTCGTATCTCAGCAGCATCACCGTGCGGGTGAAAGACAATATTAACCTCAGCGTCGCTGAAGACGGTGTGACGAAACTATTGACCCAACGTCACGGCACCAAAGATTTTTTCGTGATGAATACCGACAGCATTCGCCAGACCATTGAAAGCGCCACCAATACCATGACGTTGCTGGTGTCTATGATCGCGTTAATCTCGCTCATCGTTGGCGGTATCGGGGTGATGAACATCATGCTGGTGTCCGTGACGGAACGCACCCGGGAAATTGGGGTACGCATGGCAGTCGGCGCGCGCGCCAGCGATATCATGCAGCAATTCCTGATCGAAGCGGTGTTGGTCTGCCTGTTGGGTGGTTTGCTGGGCGTGCTGCTCTCACTGTTGATTGGCGTGCTGTTCAGCCAGTTAAACAGCAGTTTCGCGATGGTCTATTCGGTGACGTCGATTGTTGCCGCTTTCGTCTGTTCGAGTCTGATTGGGGTGATTTTCGGCTTTTTCCCGGCAAAACGCGCTGCCGAAATGGATCCGATTCACGCACTGGAAAGGGAATAAAACAGACGCGTCTCTTCTGGTCAGATGAAGAGACGCGTTCAGAATTACTGATCGAAGACGCCGGTCGAGAGATAACGATCGCCGCGATCGCAAATAATCGCCACCACCACGCCGCCCGGATTGGCCTTGGCAATCCGCAACGCGCCAGCAACGGCACCGCCCGAACTGACACCACAGAAAATCCCTTCCCGCTGCGCCAGCAGACGCATAGTCTGCTCCGCCTCGAGTTGAGTGATGTCCAGTACGTCATCCACCAGCTCTGGCTGGAAAATTCCCGGCAGATAAGCGGGCGACCAACGGCGGATACCCGGAATGCTGCTGCCTTCCGCCGGTTGCAGCCCAACCACCGTGACCGATGGATTCTGACTTTTCAGATAACGGCTCACGCCCGTCACGGTACCCGTCGTGCCCATACTGGAAACGAAATGGCTGATCCGCCCTGCGGTTTGCTGCCAGATTTCGGGTCCAGTGGTAGTGAAATGCGCCAGTGGGTTATCAGGATTGTTAAACTGGTCGAGCACCTTGCCCTGCCCCTCCAATTCCATCTCCCGTGCCAGATCGCGCGCACCTTCCATACCTACTTCCCGACTGACCAGCAACAGTTCGGCACCATAGGCACGCATTGCCGTTTGTCGTTCCAGGCTCATATTTTCTGGCATCAATAATTTGAGATGATAGCCTTTCATGGCAGCAATCATCGCCAGCGCGATACCGGTATTACCGCTGGTCGCCTCGATCAGGGTATCACCCGGTACGATCTCACCGCGTAATTCAGCCTGCTGGATCATCGACAACGCGGCGCGATCCTTCACCGAACCAGCGGGATTATTACCTTCCAGTTTGACCCAGACTTCACTTTCCAGTCCTTGAGCCAAACGTTGTAATTTAACTAACGGCGTATTGCCAATGCATTGTTCCAACGTTGTCACGATTGCTGCCTGATTTCGGTAAGTGTCGTACATGAAAAAGGGCGACCCCAGGGCCGCCCTCGCGAACTGTGTGCTCCAAAATTATCAGGCAGTTTGCGCTAACGCAACAGGTTGTAACGGTTGATCGCCCGCATACAAACGCGCATTGAGGCTGCCCACGTAATAACGGCTGCCGCGCTGCGGTGCCGGGGCGCTCTCATCTTCAGCCAAAACCACGCTGATCGGCTCCTGATGCCAGCCAACCGGCTGAACGGTCAATTGCCAGAAATGGCCGCGCGGGCTGACTTCCAGCACCTGTACCGGCAGCGGGCAACGGGTACTGCTCTGGGTGCTGATCTCCATCTCCCACGGACGCAGGAACAGATCGACGTCGCCCTGATGCAGCGGCGCATATTCCAGCGGCCAATGGTGCGGGCCGACATAAAGTTGCGAACCACGGATCTCGCCGCTGAGCCGGTTAACTTCACCGAGGAATTCCAGCACAAAACGGGTTGCCGGATCGCGCCACACTTCGTCTGGCGTGCCGACCTGCTCGATATTCCCCTGACTCATCACCACCACGCGATCGGCCACTTCCATGGCCTCTTCCTGATCGTGGGTCACGAAGACGCTGGTGAATTTCAACTCTTCATGCAACTGACGCAGCCAGCGGCGCAGCTCTTTACGCACCTGGGCATCAAGTGCCCCGAACGGTTCGTCGAGCAGTAAAATCTGCGGTTCCACGGCCAGTGCGCGAGCCAACGCAACGCGCTGCTTCTGACCGCCAGAAAGTTGTGAAGGATAGCGGTTGGCAAAATTCGACAGTTGCACCATTTCCAGCAGTTGCGTCACTTTCTGTTTAATCGCTGCGGCATTGGGTCGCTCGCGGCGCGGTAACACGGTCAGACCAAAGGCGATATTGTCGAAAACCGTCATGTGGCGAAACAGCGCGTAGTGCTGGAAAACAAACCCGACCTGACGATCGCGGGCATGCAGTCGGGTAACGTCTTTGCCATGAAAGCTCAGTTGACCGCTGTTCTGGTGCTCCAGACCTGCAATGATACGCAGCAGCGTGGTTTTACCGGAACCGGACGGTCCCAGCAGTGCCACCATCTGACCAGAAGGAATATCGAGCGAGATATCGTTCAACACTTTGGTGCGGTCAAAATATTTACTGATTTTATTAATCTCAATGCTCATTTCTTTCCTCCTGTTCAAGACGACTGTTATGGCGAGCCAAACGCCATTGCAGGCCGCTTTTCAGAAATAGGGTAACGATCGCCATCAGGGTCAACAGCGCAGCGGCAGTAAAGGCGCCAGCGGTGTTGTAATCCTGATGCAGTAATTCAACTTGCAGCGGCAGCGTGTAGGTCTCACCGCGAATCGACCCGGAAACCACCGAAACTGCACCAAACTCACCAATCGCCCGGGCATTGGTCAGCACCACGCCGTACAGCAGCGCCCAGCGGATGTTCGGCAACGTAACGCGGCGGAACATCTGCCAGCCGGAGGCACCCAGCAAAATTGCCGCTTCATCTTCCTGACTCCCCTGGCTCAGCATGGTAGGAACCAGTTCGCGAACAACAAACGGACAGGTAACGAAAACCGTAACCAGCACCATACCCGGCCACGCAAACATCAATTGGATGTTATGGCTATCGAGCCAGCCGCCAACCGGCCCGTTGGTACCGTAAAACAACAGATACAGCAAACCCGCAACCACGGGTGAGACGGCAAAAGGAATATCGATCAGCGTCAACAGCAACTGGCGGCCACGGAAATTAAATCGCGTCACCAACCAGGCCAGGGTCACACCGAAGACTAGGTTCACCGGCACGGTAATCAGCGCCACCAGTACGGTCAGCCAGATCGCGTGCAACATATCCGGATCCTGCAAATTCTGCCAGACCACCGCGGCCCCGCTGGAAAACGCGGTAACAAAGATGGCAATCAGCGGCACCAGCAGAAACAGGCCGGAAATCACCACGCCCAGCGCAATCAGCGACCATTTACCCCAGTCAAAACGCGGGCGGGTTGCGCCATTAAATACGGATACGTCGGCCATTAATGCCCTCCCAGACGCTTGCCAAACCGGCTCTGCAAGGTATTGATGCCAAACAACAGCACCAGTGACGCCGCCAGAATGACCGAGGCGATGGCGCTTGCCGCCGGGTAATCAAACTCCTGCAAGCGGATAAAAATCATCAGCGAAGTCACTTCCGTCTTCCAGGCGATATTGCCCGCGATGAAAATAACTGCGCCGAACTCACCCAGACTGCGGGTAAATGACAGTGCGGTTCCGGCCAGCAGCGCGGGGGCAACTTCGGGTAACACGACGCGGCGAAAACTCTGCCAGCGTGAAGCACCCAGCGTCTCGGCGGCCTCTTCATATTCCGGCCCCAATTCTTCCAACACGGGTTGAACGGTGCGGACCACAAACGGAATACTGGTAAATGCCATCGCGACGGCAATCCCCAGCCAGGTGTAAGACACTTTGATGCCAAACTGCGCCAGCCATTCACCGTACCAGCCGGTGGTGGAGAACAATCCCGCCAGCGTCAGGCCAGCAACGGCCGTTGGCAGGGCAAAGGGCAGATCCATCAATCCGTCCAGCAGGCTGCGACCCGGAAACTCATAACGCGTAAGGATCCAGGCCATCAACATACCGAAAAATGCATTGAACAGACTGGCGACGCCTGCGGATATCAGAGTGACTTTATAGGCCGCGACCACCTGCTCATTGGTGATCACTTCCCAATATTGTGACCAGCTCATCTGGGCAAGCTGCATCACCAGCGCGCTCAGTGGCAACAACAGGATCAGGCAGACGTAGAGCAAACTGCTGCCCATGCTGAGGGTAAACCCCGGTAATACCCGCTTACTCGCCAGCAACATTACTTATGTCCCTGCTCTAACAATTTATCCAACTCACCGCCGTTGGCGAAGTGGGTCTTCATCACATCAGGCCAACTGCCAAACTGGTCATCCACCTTGAATAATTTGGTGTCCGGGAACTGGCCCTTTGCCGCATCCATCGCTTTTTGGTCATACACGCGATAGTAGAAACTGGTAATAATCTGCTGCGCCTGTGGGCTATAGAGATATTTCAGATAGGCTTTTGCTGCCTCCTCGGTACCATTTTTCTCTATGTTGCTATCGACCCACGCCACCGGGAATTCCGCCAGAATGTTTACCTGAGGAACAATGACTTCATATTTGTCTTCACCGTACTGCTTACGGATATTGTTCACTTCGGATTCAAAGGTAATCAGCACGTCGCCGAGTCCACGCTCAACAAACGTGGTGGTGGCACCGCGACCGCCGGTATCAAAGACTTCAACGTTCTTCAGGAAACGCTGCATCTGGTCACGGGTTTTCGCCTGATCGCCCCCATCTTGCTGACTAAATGCGCCCCAGGCAGCCAGATAGGTATAACGGCCATTACCTGAAGTTTTCGGATTAGGGAAAATCAGCTTCACGTCGCTGCGGGTCAGATCGCTCCAGGTGTGGATCCCTTTCGGGTTATCTTTGCGCACCAGAAAAGCCATCGTCGAATAGAACGGGGAACTGTTATTAGGTAAACGCGCCTGCCAGTCAGCCGGGATCAGATTGCCACGATCATGCAGAATCTGCACATCCGTAACCTGGTTATAGGTGACGACATCCGCTTTCAGCCCCTGCAAGATCGCCAGAGCCTGTTTGGAAGAACCCGCATGCGACTGCTTGATGGTCAGCGTGTCGCCTTTATGCTGTTCCTGCCACTGTTTCTGGAAAGGAGGATTAAGTGCAGTAAACAGCTCGCGCGAAACATCATACGAGCTGTTGAGTAATTCAGTGGCGGATACCGATCCACTTGCCAGCAAGGCAGCGGTAACACATCCCTGGAGCAACCAGCCTTTCACTAACGTTAGTTTCATTCTGCACCTTTTTTCTGGAATCCATCATCGGATAGCCCTCATCCGATCCTTTTATGGTTACCAGTGTATTTATAACTTGATGCAGAACAGTAACGCTTTTATATACTATTTAGTGATTTTCAAGCATCAAATGCTATAAGCCAGAGCGGCTGGGCGTTGTCGTTGGGGAGCAATGCAGATGTGACAGGCCGCACATCTGCGTAAGAAGCGCATTCAGCCCGGATTGGGACGGGCTGAATGTTTTTACAGTGACAGAAGCTGGGTCAGCGAGGGAGCAAAGAAGTAACTGCCGGTCACCGGACGGGTAAAGCGCAGCATCTGATCGTGCTTGCCGTCGAGTTCACCAAACATGCTCAACAACTGTTTTTCGATGTTATACAGGCGCGCGCAATAAGAGATAAAATACAGCCCATGTTTGCCGCTGGCCGTTCCGTACGGCAGACTCTGGCGCAGGATCTTCAGCCCCTTACCGTCTTCTTTCAGATCAACACGCCCCACATGCGACGTTTCCGGGCGCACGTCGGCAGGCAGCTCTTCATCCGTGAGTTTTGTCCGGCCAATCACCAATTCCTGCTGCTCAACGGTGAAGCGCGACCACTGGCGAAGATTGTGTTCCCAGCGCTGGGTCAGCACGTAACTCCCCCCGGCATCAGGCCCCGCTTCATTGATAATCGCCACTTCATGACGGCTCTCACCTTTCGGGTTCTCTGTGCCGTCAACAAACCCGCTCAGATCGCGATCTTCAATTGCACGGAAACCGTGGGTTTCCTCTTCGATATGAATAGCCGAGCCAAACGCGGTCAGCACCGCCTGCGCCAGTACGAAGTTGACGTCATGGCGCAGCGACTGAATGTGGATCAGCATGTCACGCTGCGTCGCAGGTGCCAGACCTTTGCCTAACGGGGTGAAGGGTTTCAACTCTTTGGCGCCTGGCTCAGATGAAAGATCGTGCCAAACGTCATAACCGAAGGCGATTACCGCCCCTACTTTGTCGTCGGGAAACTTTTGCTGTATATCGCCAAGAGCCTGACAGAATTTTTTGCACCCCTGACGAATGGCATCAAACTCTCCCTGAACCGTGGCTTCCATATAAATGGCAAAACGGCAGTGCTCAAGCAGAATGCCGCTCTGAACCTGTGTCATCTTCTTTTCCTTATTAGCATAATAGGCGTGATGTCTCATCGACGATATAATACCTGAAGCGGAAAAGATTGACTTGCGGCAGCGCAATTTATCGCGGCCTGTTCAAAGCAATCGTGACGATTGTCCCTGAACAGGCAAGGTAATGCGGGGAAATTTACTGGCTGGCGTTGGCACGCCAGACGATTTTAGTCACCTTCCAGTCTTTCAAGGCATCATCAGAGGGCATGAGCCCCTCCGGTCCGTGCCAGATACCACTGAAAATGTAACTGACCCGCTGACTCTGCGGCGCTTTGCACTCCACGCCATCCGCATCATCACCCTGTGCTTTTTCGCAAGAGCCGAAGGCTTTGGTGTAGAGATCGCTGAACGGTGCGCCAATCTTCACGCCCCATTCGCTGCCAATGTTCTCATCAAGAACATCCACGCGTTGCACCGTTCCCTTCTCCTGACCCGTGATCACCAACTTGACCTCTTTATCCGTCATCGCCTGGTAAAAAGAGACAATCTTGCCATCGTTGGTTGCCATGCCGCTGCGCAGGCGATAGTTACCGTCCAGCGCTTTTTCCAGAGCGTCCTGATTCAAGGGGGTGCTGGCATTTATTCCACCCACCCCGCTGTCGGTGACCTCAATACTACTGCCGCCAAACCAGTTGAAGGGGGACAAACTCGACCAGGAAAAATTCGACAAGGTCGAGCATCCGGTCAATAACAGCGGTAACGTCAGCAATAGCGGACGGATAGTCATCTCAATCACTCCTTAATATCGGGTGCAGCATCGTAGTATCCGGCTCTTTGAGTTCAACAGGACACAAAAGTGCCGTAATCTTTCTTTGGTGTTTTTTATTCTGCTGGCTGGAACACCGCCCGTAAACGCTGGCTAAGTAACCAGTACGCCAACGCGGCCACATCAAGCAGGGCCAGAACAATATCGATGAGCGAAGGCTGATCGCTATTTTGCCCTATATTAAGCACCTGTAACCCAAGGGTCAGCAGCAGCCCCAGCAACATAACGCCATACACCCATCGCCAGCTTTTGGGCCACAGATGCCGTCGGCCACTAAGCAGAAAGCACAATGCGGCAGGAAGCCCGAGCGCAATGCCCAACCAAAAACTCTGGCGATCGGGATAAAACAGCGCGAGCAGTGTATTGCCTTGATCGCGGGAAGCACCAGCCATCACAAACAGTAGCCAGGTTCGCGCCTGAAGGATCAGAATGCCCCAGAACCATAACGGCAGACGCAGCATACCGTGCGAATTGTAATCCTCAGGTGTAAAACGGTACGACACACCTCAATCCTCTCAGGTTAACGAGCCAAACATGCGCCATCAGCCAACATTGCTGGCGCTATTCAATTATACTGGCACTTAATTTCCGTTCTAATAGACCTCACACAGATAAGGAGGTCGACATCAGCGTCGCAGCTCCCAAACTCACGCCATATCCGAAATAGTTCGAGTTGCAGCGGCCCCTTTAGGCGCGAATAACGCGGCAAGAGCACGGTCAACGCACCAGCAGCTTGAAGTATGATGGGTAAATGTCAATCAAAAGGAAACGATCTCATGATGAAGAAAATAACGCTGGCAGCCCTGATTGTCCTGTGTAGCACATCAGCTTTCGCCCAGAAAGGCGGCTTCCTGGACCCAGTGACCCCGCAAGGACAACAGCAGACCCAGGGCGGTTTTTCAGGCCCCACCACCAGCCTGAGCACGGTAAAGGACGTTAATACGATGCGTGATGACACCTGGGTCATGCTGGAAGGGTATATCGACCAACGTACCGGCAACGACAGCTATATTTTCCGTGACAGCACAGGGACGCTGAAAGTGGATATTGATGACAAACATTGGAACGGTCAGACCGTGACGCCCAAAGATAAAGTACGGATTGAAGGCGAAGTGGATAAAGACTGGAATTCAGTGGAAGTTGATGTGAAGAACGTGACAATCATCCAATAAATGCTGCCTGCCCCGCCGTTGGACTCACCCAGCGGCGGTGGCGTAAGGCAGTTCCGGCCCGCGCTTCACCGCACGACTTATCTTGTTCATGTCATCGTGCTCATGGCCTGGTTCAGCAAGAACGCGATCAATACTCCTGATCTTCAATCAGCCGTTTGCCCAGACTGATAATGTCCTGAATCTCATACCCCAGCTTTTCATACATCCCCAGTATGGCGTCATTATCTTCGCGCACCATGATGTTGATTTTCGGGCAGCCGCGGGCGATAAGTTTCTTCTCCAGACGGCTGATCAAGGCATTGGCGATTCCCCTGCCGCGAAAGTCGGGATGCACGCCCAGATAATAGGCTGCACCACGATGACCATCGTAGCCGCCCATGACGGTGCCCACCAGTTCCCCCCCGACCTGGGCAACCAAAAACAACTCAGGATCGTGGTTCAGCTTGCGCTCAATATCCATTTCCGGGTCATTCCAGGGACGTAAAAGATCGCAACGCTCCCACAGCGTAATCACCTCTTCAAAATCATCTTGCCGAAAGACTCGGATTTCCATAGCTGTTCGCCGCCATTAATGAGTTATATCCTGATTATCGCGTGATCTGCCCGAGACGCAATATCAAAGCGCCAATTTTTTGCGCCACAGACACTTACCTTTTCAAATGAGAAATATTATTAATAAACAGCAATAGTTAACCAGTCGATCAATGGCAGCCATTGCTATATAACATCACGATATTCCCGCGTTTTACCCTGCGCATTTGCATGCTGCCTTCAGGCAACGCCAGGTACGTTGGGAAGGTATAAAGGTCTCTGGTTGATGGAAAAGCATAAACAGGCATTTCAGGATTTTCGTCCTCTTCACACCTCTTCATCACGCCGGACACTTCTACTTTCAGGTTTGGGTATGGCCTTTGGCCTGTCAGGCAACCGGCTGGCCCTTGCCCAGCAAACCATTTCCCATTCCACAGCCGTAAAAAAGGCAACAAAGCCAGCCAATGCCCGCAAAATAGTGATGATTGATCCCGGCCATATTTGCGGTATTGAAATCCCCTTCAATTCCGTCGGTTCTGGTTGAGACATCGTTTATCACCAATCATCAGGAAGAGCAGTTGTTGGGTACCAGTGCCTTCCGCCAGGAAATCGCCAGCGCGATTGGGGAAGGTATCGTCAATTTCTTTGCCTATTTCGACGCTCACGAACGGAAACCGCGCTAATGCTGCCCACCTGCATCTCCCTATGCTTTGGGTGTATACTGCGCAGCTTGTCAAAACAGAGATAATAAAAGTTTCGCTTATGAGTCAGCCGAATATTTCCCAGGTCAAAACCTTCCTGCTTGCGCTGCAAGAGCACATTTGCCAGCAACTTGCGGCTGTCGATGGACAAGCACAATTCGCCGAGGATCAGTGGCTGCGTGAAGAAGGTGGTGGTGGTCGCAGCCGCGTGCTGACTCAGGGAGCCGTTTTCGAACAGGCGGGCGTCAACTTTTCTCATGTTTCGGGCGCTTCCCTGCCGCCTTCAGCGACCGCCCATCGACCAGAGCTGGCCGGTCGCAGCTTTCAGGCGATGGGCGTTTCTCTGGTGGTTCATCCTCTTAGCCCTTTCGTCCCCACCAGCCACGCCAATGTGCGTTTTTTGATCGCGGAAAAACCGGGTGAAGATCCCGTCTGGTGGTTTGGTGGTGGGTTTGATTTGACGCCGTTCTATGGCTTCAAAGAAGATGCGATTCACTGGCATCGCACCGCGCAGCAGATCTGCCAGCCTTTCGGCGAGGGCGTCTATGCGCATTACAAAAAATGGTGTGACGACTATTTCTTCATCAAACACCGTCAGGAGGCCCGCGGCATTGGTGGTCTCTTTTTCGACGATCTGAATACGCCTGATTTTGATCACTGTTTTGCTTTCGCCCGCGCCGTCGGCGAGGGTTTTCTGGACGCCTATCTGCCGATCGTTGAAAAACGTAAATCACTGGCCTGGAACGAGGCACAACGCCAGTTTCAACTCTACCGCCGTGGACGCTATGTCGAATTCAATCTGGTGTGGGATCGCGGTACATTATTTGGCTTGCAGACGGGGGGCCGCACAGAATCCATTCTGATGTCGATGCCGCCGCTGGTACGTTGGGAGTATAATTTTCAGCCACAGCCTGACAGCGCAGAAGCCGCCTTGTACCGCGATTTCTTGCCGGTAAAAGATTGGCTTGCTGAAAGTGCGGATCCTGGTGATGCGCATGTTATGAAGGATAACCGACAGCCAGGAGACGAAAATGCAGATTTGGGTTGATGCGGATGCCTGTCCGAATGTGATTAAGGAGGTTATTTTTCGCGCCGCCGACAGAAAGGCAATGATGGTGACGCTGGTTGCCAATCAGATCATCCGCACACCGCCTTCGCGTTATATCCGTACATTACGGGTGGACGCGGGTTTTGACGTCGCCGATAACGAGATAGTCAAGCGCGTAGAGCCAGGGGATTTGGTGATCACCAGCGACATTCCGCTGGCGGCAGAAGTTATCGAAAAAGGCGGCGTGGCGCTGAATCCACGCGGTGAGCGCTATACGCCTGATACTATTCGCGAACGACTGAATATGCGGGATTTCATGGATACCATGCGTTCAAGTGGTATTCAGACTGGTGGTCCAAACGCACTGAACCAGCGCGATCGCCAGCAGTTTGCCAATGAACTGGATAAGTGGTTACAGCAGGTCAAATCCTGATTTCAGGCTGTTTCGCAGCCAAATGAAATGGAGTGGAGTCCCTTACGGGGAGCCCCACTCCATGATAACGGCGGGCATTTGCAACACCCGCTTATCTCACGCTTTTGATCCTCACAACGGCTGGGTCTGCGCCTCCACCACGGCCAGTGCCACCATGTTCACAATGCGACGAACCGACGCAATCGGAGTCAGAATGTGTACTGGTTTCGACACGCCCATCAGCACAGGTCCGACGGTCACCCCTTCTGAACTGGAAACCCGCAGCAGGTTATAGCTGATACGTGCCGCTTCCATATTCGGCATTATCAGGATATTGGCCGCCCCCCGCAGTGGACTGTCCGGCATAATGTCATTGCGAATGCTTTCAACCAATGCCGCATCGCCATGCATCTCACCATCAATTTCCAGATTTGCATCAGCAGCTTTCACCAGTTCGAGCGTCTTGCGCATTTTGCAGGCAGCAGTGCTGTTGGACGAACCAAAACTGGAGTGCGACAACAGCGCGACTTTCGGCTCGATACCAAAACGGCGTACCGTATCGGCAGCCATCAGCGTAATCTCGGCCAGTTCCTCTGGCGTCGGATCGTCGTTGACATAGGTATCGGCGATAAACGTGTTGCCGCTTGGCAACAACAGCGCGTTCATCGCTCCCGCCGTGTGTACGCCCTTACGGAAACCGAAGACTTTCTCTACAACCTCATAATGCTCGTGATAAGAACCCACGGTACCGCAGATCATGGCATCCGCCTCACCGCGCAACACCATAATTGCCGCAATCAGCGTCGGATTATTGATAACCGCACGACGTGCCTGCTCTTGCGAGATGCCACGGCGCTTCATGATCTTATAGTATTCACTCCAGTATTCATTGAAGCGCGGATCCGACTCGTTATTCACGATTTCAAAATCCTTGCCCGCCTCGATCTGCAACCCGAGCTTTTTCAAGCGCATATCGATCACATTTGGGCGGCCAATCAGGATCGGGAATGCCAGGCCGAGTGAAACCAACTCCTGGGTCGCATGCAGAACCCGTTCCTCTTCACCTTCAGCCAGAACGACGCGTTTGGCATCTTTCTTCGCCTGGGAGAAAATCGGCTTCATGAACAAGTTGGTTTTATAAACAAACTCGCTCAGTTTCTCGATGTAGGCATCAAAATCCTTGATCGGACGCGTCGCCACACCGGAATCCATCGCGGCTTTGGCCACTGCCGGCGCTATCTTCACGATCAGACGTGGATCAAAAGGTTTTGGAATCAGGTAATCCGGCCCAAATGCCAGTTCTTCATCACCATAGGCAGACGCGACGATATCGCTCTGCTCTGCCAGCGCCAGATCTGCAATGGCCCGCACGCATGCCAGCTTCATCTCTTCGTTGATCGTGGTCGCCCCCACGTCCAGCGCCCCACGGAAAATGAACGGGAAGCACAGCACGTTATTCACCTGATTGGGGTAATCAGAACGACCGGTACAGATAATGGCGTCTGGGCGCACGGCTTTCGCCAGCGGTGGCAGAATCTCAGGTTCCGGATTGGCCAGCGCCAGAATCAGCGGATCCCTTGCCATGGTCTTCACCATTTCTTGTTTCAGAACACCGGGACCCGAACAACCCAGGAAAATATCCGCATCAGGGATAGCATCCGCCAAAGTACGCTGGCCATTATCTTCGATGGCGTAAGCGGCCTTCGTTTCTGCCATATTCTCTTCGCGACCCTTGTAGATAACGCCGCGTGAATCACAGGCAGTAATATTGTGACGTTGCAGCCCTAGCGCCACGAGTAAATTCAGACAGGCAATCGCCGATGCGCCAGCCCCTGACACCACCAAACGAACGTCCGAGATATTCTTTTTAACTACGCGCAGGCCGTTGAGCACCGCCGCAGTACAAATAATCGCTGTACCGTGCTGGTCATCGTGGAAGACCGGAATCTTCATGCGCTCACGCAGTTTTTTCTCAATATAGAAACACTCCGGAGCCTTGATATCCTCCAGATTGATACCGCCAAAAGTAGGTTCAAGCGCCGCAATGACTTCAATTAATTTATCGGGATCGAGCTCATCAATCTCAATGTCGAACACATCTATCCCAGCGAACTTCTTGAACAGAACGCCCTTTCCTTCCATGACAGGCTTACCGGCCAATGCGCCAATATTCCCCAACCCCAACACGGCTGTCCCGTTGGAAATAACCGCAACCAGATTGCCCCGGGCAGTGTATTTATAGGCTGCCAAAGGGTCTTTCTGGATTTCAAGGCAAGGCGCAGCCACACCCGGCGAGTAAGCCAATGCCAGATCGCGTTGAGTCGCGAGAGGCTTGGTCGGAGAAACCTGGATTTTGCCTGGAACCGGGAACTCATGAAAATCAAGCGCACTTTGCTTCAGTTGTTCATCCATCGTAGGATTCCTATATAACTTTTTTGAGGTAAAACTTCCTATCCATACCCTGAATAGTTCGAGTTATTGCGTGAAGTATGCTGGGTACAACAGTTGAGTATAGGGCTTTTCTCGGTGCCTAAACTTTGAATGCAACCATAGAATGGCGATTATCTCGAAATTTCATAACACAAAAGACCACCTGCAACGGTGAACCTATCCAATGGGTTATCGTGCGCGATGATTTTATGCCGGGTGAAAATGGCCGCACTCCTGCTGTGTCGTCGATTGCAAGAGAACCGATTGCCCTACCCATTTGACGTTAGCCTCACACAGCGTCGCCGCCTCGGCCACCGCATCGGCAATCAGTTGGTAATAACAGGGTTCCCACGACACAACCCCTGCGGGAAGCGCTACGATATTGACAATACTCCCAACCGGATGACGGCCTGATTCACTCTCGGTAATGGCAAAAGGCACCAGTGCATACTGGAGAGCAATCCGCATCACTCTCGCCAATATGGGATCAATACCCTGCAAGTTCTTTACGCTACGCGCGGAAAAATGCATCGTTGGTGGCTTAATAAGCATATTGCATACCCTCTATGAAAAACGTTAATTCTGACTGATGAAAAATGTGACGTTCAAACACAAATTAATTCCCTGGTAACTCCAACCGATGTCGAATGAGTCCTTATGTAAACAGTGGTAATGGAAAATAAACTCACAACGGATTAAGGATCAAATGAATATTTCATCACCTTAGCCTCAAATATAATCATCATTAATTAAACACCGCTCAATACGGGACTTCCCTGCAGAAATTCACGCATAGTGAATTATTTTTGTTTTAACTTCGCCATCGAGAAAATAATACTATTCATGTCAAGAGACATATTCCTATACTCCATTATTCTCTGAAAGGTACTTATGAATAACGCAACGAAATACCCCATTATTCTCGTTCATGGCCTGTTCGGCTTCGATACTATTTTAGGCTATCCCTACTTCTTTAATATCAAGCCTGCATTGGAGGCTCACGGAGCAACCGTTTTCACTGTGACTCTCTCGGCGGCAAACGGAAATGATGTAAGAGGTGAACAATTACTCGATTTTATAGAAGGCGTGTTGACGAAAACCGGCGTCCAAAAAGTCAATTTGATCGGTCACAGCCAGGGACCACTGGCCTGTCGCTATGCCGCCGCCATGCGCCCTGACTGGGTCGCATCGGTAACATCCGTGAATGGCGTCAACCATGGTTCGGAATTTGCTGATATGGTGAGAATGGCCTTCACTCCCGGAAGCCTGCCTGAGGCAACCGCAGAAGCCGTGATTGATGCCTTTGCCTCTTTCATGTCATTACTCAGCGGACATCCTGAACTTCCGCAAGACGCGATCGCCGCGTTGGATGCGCTCACCACAGCGGGTGTTGCAGAATTCAATCGCCAGTATCCGCAAGGGTTGCCAACGGTGTGGGGAGGTGAAGGCGATGAAACCGTGAATGGCGTCAATTACTATTCATGGGGTGGCTATATTCAAGGTGGCGTGTTTGCGCAGGCATTAAATGCTGCCGACCCTTTACACAAGGCCATGAAAATCTGCTCGTTATTCTTTACGCGTTTACGCGCGAGAGGGAACAAAATGACGGCGTTGTCGGGCGCTACAGTATGCATCTCGGTAAAGTCATACGCTCCGACTATTCTATGGATCATCTGGATGCGGTCAATCAGACGGCCGGTGTCACACCACTTTCCACTCATGTTGTGACGATGTTCGTCGATCATCTGAAATTATTGCAAAGTAAAGGCTTATAGGGAAATAACGGTACCGATCCGCGGATGCAGATCGGTACCGTTACCCGCTATAAATCTGTCCTATTCTACGGGTGGCCCTGAAATATCCGGGCTTCGCTGCTGTCGCATAAGCAGCGCCAGTGATTCCGCTTTCTGGGCGAAACGCTGATACCACCAGGTAAAATATTCACCCTTGCTGGCTGGATGCCAGATCAGGCGAATTACCTCATCACTTCTTGGCAAATCAACAGGTAGCGCAATGAGTTCGCCCTTGTCCAGTTCACCACTGACCATCGTTTCCGGCAGGAAACCGTGGCCGATACCCTGTTTGATCAAACTTACCTGGCTTTCCAGATCTGACACCAAAATGCGATTTTGCAGGGGAGCCATTCCCTGGTTTCTGCCTGTTTGCCCCTGCACATTTTCTGCCATGACAATTTCAATGTCTTTCAGCCGATCGCGCTGGGTGATAATTCCTCCGTTATGTGTAAAGTGGTGATTCGGTGAAACACAAAGCACAAAATGCACCCATCCTAAAATGAGTGTATTAGCTTGAATTCCCTCGGGAATATGGCCAATAACCACGACCAGATCGTTATTATTGGTATTCCAGCCCTCCCAATTACGGCCAAAGGATTCACGTTGAATTTCTATCCGGGCCTCCGGATAGGCGCTAATAAATACTGAAATATCCTGACCAAGCGTAGACAGGGGAAAATGCGTATCCAAAATAATACGGATCCCGCGGTCTTGAAGATGCATATTCTTAATCCTGGATTCCAAATCATTGACAGCATTAAGTATCCAACCGCCTTCCTGAAGTAGAAATTCTCCCTCTTTAGTAAGATTCACCACGGGCCCATTGCGGTGAAATAATTTAATATTGAGCTTACTTTCTATATTGGACACACGATACGATATTGCTGAAGGAGTTTTATGCAACACCTCGGCAGCCGTTGAGAATGAACCAGTCGATTTTATCGTACCAATAATGTGAATCGCATCCAGTGAGATCTTTGGCATAAACTTTCCTTTTTAACCATAACTGCAAAATATACAACAAAAACTTTCATTCCCCCTGGATATGAAATGAATCAAAAAACAGCGTAATTTTATAGCCGCCTAATATAACCCCGTAAAATTTAATACGCATAATAAATTACTCATGATTAAGTCGAGTAAAATTCACATTGAAACTCTCTTTATCAATATCGGGAAAATTATTTTTATTTTCATAGAAACTTGCTCTACTTTATTTTATTTTCATTTTAATAACGCCAGGCATAATATTTCATTACAGAAACAACTTTGTAAGATTTAAATAAAAAGGAAATAAATTATTTATTTACCCGCAAAATAGTACCGATCCCGACCTTGATACGACCTCGCAAGAGTAGGCCGATACGTATTTCACAAAGTGCGAAGCGGATGCGCGCCTGTCGTTCGATGGCGGTATGTGTCTCGCCAAAACACGCAAATTCATTTGGCTTTATCAGGAACAAGGCATTGGCCGTCCAAAATGCACCGCTCAAGTGGTACTTCTGTTATGGCTTAGTGGAAAATTTATGTTTGCGAGACACAGCGCAGTCTTCATCATCATCTTCATCCTGCGGTTTTTATCTTGTTTTCTCTGCGTTACCTTCTGTTGGCTCAAGCCAATTGAACAGCGATAAAGCTTGACGCCCTCTGAAGGAACTATCAAAATGATAGCTATCAAAAAGACAGGAAAAAATGAAACTCGAGGAAAATCATCAGCTGTACTCATTGCCAATAAATGATGTATTGGCGAAACAAATTATTTAAGAACTGGCTAGTAATGACACAAAGAGGATTCTCTTCAGTTCCCATGCAAAACTGCGGATGCAGCAAAGGAATATCTCTATTCGACAAGTGTCGAACATACTCACTAGCAGGCACAGTCAGTTTACCGAATCACCTCATCTTACTCCGTCAGGTGATTGGAAATGCAACCTGCAAGGAATCGCTGCCGGGGACTGTATAGAAGTCGTTTTGGTGCTGAAAAGATATGAATATGATCCCAGCATATTCGTCGTCACGGTTATGATTAAGTAATAAGGAAAATATGTACCATTACATCGAAAGCGGTTTGAAATATATATGGTTGATCAATGGCTTCCAGCAACAAACTCTGGATGGGGAAATTTATACCAGTATTGATGACATGCATGGCTTACATCGATTGATCGGTCAGACTGTGGTAGATCGGCATAGTCCATTAAAACATGATGAAGTACGATTTTTACGCACAGAAGTAAATATGTCGCAAAAATCATTGAGCACTTTACTGGGCGTCGATGTACAGACTGTCGCCCGCTGGGAAAAGGGGCAAACAGATATTCCCCGTACTGCTGATGTCACGCTGCGCGCGCTCTATCTGGAATTTGTAAATGAAACAAGCAAGATCGGTGCACTTTTACGCATGCTGGCAGATAACGAGATCGCTGAGGAAAGGGAGAAATTGGTATTTGCTGAAAATGAGAACGTCTGGCAGCGTGCGGTATAAGTGCGGGCAGAACGGTTTCTGCCCGTCGGGTGTCACTGAAAAATCAACGGGTTACCCAAAGCTCAGGCCACTCACCGCCCTGACGATAACCGTCGCAATTCGGTTCCGAGGCATAATTCGTCAACTGAAACGCTGTGCCATCAAAAACCCATTGACTGGACTCACCGCAATCACCAATCCCCCGGCCTTTTGCGTAAGTCCCTAGCTGGCCACTCTTCTCATCAAAATCAACATTAATCAACTCGGGCGACTGATTTTCCTGCTGATTAAAACTGAAGGGCAGAGTCAAATCCAACTCTTCTATTTTGAAAGGAGCATGGCGGGTGACGGTAAAAGCCAGAACGAACAGATTATATGCACCCCGATCGCAATTGATCATCATCAGTGCTTTCTCGCCGCTCAATGCCGACAAACTCACGTCGCGCTCCGACGATTCAAGGGTACAGTCATTGGTATCCATATTCGTCGCTGCAAACTGGGTTAAGGCAGCCACTTCGCCATCGGTCAGCGGTTGAGGTCGCGAAAAGAGCGGCGCTTCCGGCGGCAATGGGGCATCAGGGACTTGATCGGCAGGTTTGACGCCTTTTTTCGCCCAGGCAGTCTGTGTATCAATGCGGGATTGCTGTTCGTCCATCGCCAATAATGCCGCCTTCAGACCCGTCAGGGAAATCACCGGCCTATCCTGCTCGTTGGCGAATTTACCCGTTAACGTGATGCGGCTCCCCTCACGGATCCCGGCGATAAATTCATTCACCACCAGCCGGTTCTCCGTACTGATGCGATTCTTCTCAGTTTGCCATTCGCGCGGATTAATATTCAAACGGCGACTGTCGAGCATAAGAGTATTGGCAAGTGCCGTATTCTTCTCACTGTCATCATACAGACGCTGGTAATCAATGCTGATGCTGGCTTTGCCTTCACGGCCAGCTTCGCGGGTGATCTGCATCACCAGATCGTGGTGGTCATTCACATTCCGGATCTGGCAACGGTTTATGTTGTCGCAACTTATCATCCAGTCGCTGAAATTTTTCTGGATCGGTCAGCGTGGCTTGCCGTGGCAAACAACGTCGCCAACAGCAATAGCGGAGCGGGTATCCATCTAGACATCATTCAATCATCTACTCATATCAATGTGTTCGCGCTGATAATAACGTAACCCGCTACAGAACTCCGCCTATAAACCGTCTTTTTTGCTGGTTATTTCAGCAAAAGAACACTTTCAGAGTTTACCTGATTGCTACCTGACATTTTTTATTCGGACTGAAAATACACTATCTGCTTTCCTGCTGGTATTCTGATTGAATCGTACCCTCCGTACTCAGCTAAAAAGGTATCTGTTAATGATCCATGGAGTGTCCTGGTTATCAGGCCGCGGCCTGGCAAACGCCTTAATCGCCATGGCCGGGCTGTTTTCATGCGCCTTGCATGCAGCGGATGATCCGCAGGTATTTACCGGTATGTTGGGGAAAATGCCGATTGTCGTCGAACTGGATTTCAGTAAATCGGATGATGTCAGTGGCCGTTACTTCTACCAAAAGTATCGTCAGGACTTGCCATTGACGGGATCGGTCAGCGATCAGGAGCTTGACCTGCAAGAAGGTATTGACGATTTCAGCGACAAACCTCGTCCCGGCATGACCTTGAACAAGAAAGGGAATGGCTGGGAAGGCGTGTGGAAAAATCCGCAGGGTAAAACGTTCGATATCGCTTTTTACCCTGCGCAGATTACGCCGCCCAAACCTGACAGCGATGCATTCTGGACCGAGCTTTACCATGAGACGCCTTACGACTATCTCCGCTTGCAGGGGATGGCGTTAAAAAAAGGCAAACAGCAGGAGTTCATGGGATACACCCTGCAATGGTGGAGTGAACCGCTGTCAAAAATTTCGCTGTTTGAGATTGTATCGGGTTATGCCCCGGAAAAACTCTCGGCGCTCAATGAGTTGCTGCGAGCCCGCTTATGGAATGAAGTGATCAGCTACCATCAATGTATGCTGGGAGCGAGCAGGTTTGGCGGTGATTATGTGCAAACCGTCACCCCTGAAATGCTGACACCTTCATTGGCCAGTGTCAGTATTTTCACCCGCTATGACTGCGGTGGCGCGCATCCGGACTTTGGTGATGCCCCACTCAATATTGATGTGAACAGTGGGCAGCCTTTGGCATTGGAAGATGTGCTGTGGGTCGGAAAAGATCAGCCGTTCCATTATCTTTATGAAGACGAAGATGAAGATGCCGGGAACAACACCACTGATTTTGACACTTTTTCAAATTACCGCGAAAAAGAATTTTCGCCATGGTTGGTAGCTCAGTTGACGAAACTGGTTCCGACAGAGATGAAAAAACCGCAAAGCGATGAGGACTGCGATTACACGGATCCAGGTATCTGGAACTTCTCATCATGGTATTTCACGCCAAAAGGCATCGCCTTCGACCCCTATTTTGCCCGCGTGATGCGGTCCTGCGAAGGCACTGAATGGTCGGTACTGCCCTATAGCGTAATTCGTCAGCATCCAGGCGGCGTCAAAATAACGCTGCCCGAATAACGTATTTCTCCCGGCGGGGCCACAAGGCCCTGCCGTCGCTACTTAAGCCATCCACGAATCTGGGCATGTTGCAGCAGCATGATGGTTTTGCCGTCCTTGATCCGACCCTCTTTGATCATCGTCAACGCATCAGGGAAAGCGATTTCAAGCACATCAATATCTTCATCTTCCACCCCACCGCCCTCATTGGAACGCTGGGATTCGTCATATTCTGCGGCGAAAAAGTGGATAATTTCTGTCACGCCACCTGGCGACATATAGGCTTCAAACAACTTCTCAACGTTACCAACGGCATAGCCGGTTTCTTCAATCGCTTCTTTACGGATGCAATCTTCAGGCGAGTCGTTATCCAGCAGCCCAGCACAGGCTTCCAACAGCATGCCCGTTTCATTGCCATTGACGTAAGTCGCCATCCTGAATTGGTTGGTAAGAACCACGCTGTTTTTGGCACGGTTATAGAGCAGGATAGTGGCGCCATTCCCGCGATTATACACCTCGCGCTTATGGCGGATTTTGCTGCCGTCTTGCTTCACCAGATCATAGGTGTAGTTACGCAACTCGAACCAGTTCTCTGAAAGTACTTTGTTTTTTATGATCTCAATCTTTGGTGACATATGACTCCCCGGTCTGCGGCATACGTGAAAAAGAACTGACAATCATATGTCCCGCATGGGGTGCTTGCAAAGAACCCGCGATGCTAAAAGCGTTTTGACGCAGAAAAGTCACGTCTTTTTTTTTCTGCGCAGCAACGTCTTTGACTGCGTGCCGGAGTTTCCCAAAACAATTAACTTCTATTGGCAGGGAGCACGATTCTTTGCCACTATCAACGTGGCATTCACGAGTCAATATGACTCCTCTCATAGAAATATTGCGTCAGGGGTAAACCTCTTTGGTCGTTAAGCATTCCGTCACCACCAGTCTGGCTCGCGCCCTGCTCGGTATTGTGCTGTTATCCGGTTTAACGACGGGCCTGGCGTTGCTCACGCTGATGGGCAGCCTGCGGGACGCAGAAACCGTCAACATTGCCGGTTCACTGCGTATGCAAAGCTATCGACTGGCCTACGATCTTGCTACCCAATCGCCAAAATTGTCTGATCATATCGCTCAATATCAGCACGCCCTGCAAAGTCCGGCATTGGCGCATCTTGAGCGTTTTTATATTCCAAAGGATGTGCGCCAACAACATCAGAAACTGTTGCGCAGTTGGCAGCAATTGGAAAAAAACATAACCCGGCAACAACCCGCCATTTATCGCCAACAGGTGGCGGATTATGTGACTCAACTCGATCAATTTGTCCTGACTTTACAGCGTTACGCGGAACAGAAACTCGCTGTGGTTGTGACCATCAGCCTGAGCGGTTTTGTGGCGATTATCGCGCTGGTTCTCTTCTCTATCCATTTCATCCGTCGCCGGGTCGTCGCCCCGCTCAACCACTTGATGGCAGCCAGTATCAATGTGCAACAAGGGAAGTTCAGCTATCCACCGCTTGATGTCGATCTGCCGAATGAACTTGGCGTATTGTCAAAATCATTCACACGGATGTCGGACGATTTGGCCCGTTTGTATCAGTCGCTCGAACAGAAGGTGGCAGAGAAAACCGCCCGTCTGGTGCAGGCTAACCGGACGCTCGGCATACTCTACGACTGTTCGCAGGCGCTGAGCGTCAGTCAAATTGATCGGCAATGTTTCCAGAATATATTGAATATCCTGTATAAGAGTGAAAACCTGATCAGCCTGAAACTGGATATCGGCGAGAATACGTCATCATGGCAATTGACCAAAGGTTCTCCTGCAAGTGCAATCCCATGGCATAACGTCGCCCTTATCCAGGAAGGTATCACCATTGGCCACCTGAGCTGGCAATGTGAACAACCACTTCCCCACCCACAATTGATGGAAAACGTCGCGAACATGCTGAGTCGTGGGGTGTATTTTAACCAACTGCAAAAACAGCATCTGCAACTTATGTTGATGGATGAGCGCTCAACCATCGCCAGGGAACTGCATGACTCCCTGGCGCAGGCTCTCTCCTATTTGCGTATTCAACTGACGCTCCTGAAACGTACGCTGCCGGATACCGCAACACCACGTTGCTGGGAAATAATTGACGACTTTGATCGGGCACTCTCAGATGCTTACGTCCAATTACGCCAGTTGCTGGCGACGTTCCGTCTAAGTATTCAGCAAACTTCACTGAAAGAGGCTCTGGAACAGATGATTGCTCCACTAAAAGCGCAAACTCCAGCAATAATTCGGCTACACTGTGCCCTCTCTTCGCAGTCCCTCAATGCGCAACAGCAGGTGCATACTTTACAAATTATCCGTGAGGCTGTGCTGAATGCCATAAAACACGCGGAACCCTCGCAGATTGATATCGCATGTACCGTGACACCGGAAGGGAAAAATCTCATCCGCATCGATGACGATGGTGTTGGGATCAGCAATACGGAAGAACCCGCTGGCCATTACGGATTAACAATTATGCATGAGCGAGCGGGCAGACTGGGTGGAACATTGACCATCACTCATGCTGAGGCGGGAGGCACGCAAGTATCCCTCCTCTTCCCGCAAACCTGAATCGGCTCGCCGAGCCAATAGGCTTTACTTAAGACTGGGAGCAACTGTCATGATGACCAAGACTCATACTGTTATGATTGTGGACGATCACCCATTGATGCGTCGCGGCATTAAGCAACTGCTGGAGCTCGATCCAACATTCCAGGTCATTGCCGAAGCCAGCAGTGGCAGCGAAGCGTTGGCGCTGGCCAATCGCCTGTCTCCTGAGCTTATTCTTCTTGATCTCAACATGAAAGGGTTGTCAGGGCTTGATACCCTGAAAGCCATGCGTCAGGAAGGGATTGAGTCGCGGATCATCGTGTTGAGCGTGTCGGATTCACGCAGCGATGTCTATGCACTGATTGATGCCGGGGCTGACGGCTATCTCCTCAAGGACAGCGAACCCGAGTTGCTGCTGTCCTATTTCCATCAAGCTGTACAGGGAAAAAACGTATTCAGCGATGCAATTCGTGAATTTCTCGCTTCCCGCTCTGAACAGAGTAATCCTTTTGCCGATCTCACCGATCGGGAGACTGATGTCTTGCAGGAAGTTGCCCGGGGACTCTCCAACAAGCAGGTGGCGTCAGAACTGCACATTTCTGAAGAAACCGTCAAAGTGCATATCCGTAACTTACTGCGCAAACTGGACGTTCGTTCACGCGTAGCCGCTACCGTAATGTACCTTGAGTATAAAAACCATTGATCAACTGCCTGCCACTAATCAACTGCGACTGCGCCGTAGTATGGGTTAGTGGCAATGGCGTCGATTATTCGATCGCGGCCAAAAGTGCCTTATGGTGTTTCTCGATCCATTCCACGCTGAAAGGCCCCCAGGCAGCCAATTGATAATAGCCGTCGTTATTACGTATTCCCTGTTGCACAAAGTGAAGTTCTATCCCCATCCCCGGCAACGCCTTAAGCACGTCCTGCAACGTACGGCGTGGCCATCCCGTCAATTCCATTAACCGTGGGACATTAGGCCGCTCGTGTTGGCAAATCAGCCAGCACAGGTAAAGCCTGCGGGCAAAGACTGAATTAAGCACCATGAATCCCTCCCAAACAAACGTAAACACCGATTATTACACTTTCCGACGAAAAGTACCGTTACGGCCGCCCGATATTCACGCTTTTACTTGAAAACATCGGGTGATATTAAGATGATTCTTTACCACCTTTTTTTACATTATCTTCTTAATTTCTCCACGCTTTGCGGGCTCACAGCGCGTAAAGTGCAATAGGGCTGTAATTCAGCCTCTTGGGTTCCCCTGTCTCCAACATTTATCCATTTGACACGGAAGCCTGATATTGTTCCATTTATCTGCTGATGTTAGTCATTCACACCGGGTGATAACGAGGTTCGTAGCGCATGGCTAATTTTTTTATAGATCGCCCCATTTTTGCCTGGGTTTTGGCGATTATTATTTGTCTTTCAGGTCTGTTGGCCATTTTTTCACTGCCTGTAGAACAATATCCGAATCTGGCGCCGCCGAATGTAAGGATCAGCGCCACCTACCCCGGTGCCTCAGCGCAAACGCTTGAAAATACGGTGACGCAGGTTATTGAACAGAGCATGACTGGTCTGGATAACCTGATGTACATGTCCTCCAACAGCAGCAGTACCGGGCAGGCGCAGGTCACGTTGACCTTTACTGCGGGAACCAACCCCAATGAAGCCATGCAGCAGGTGCAGAACCAACTGCAATCGGCCCTGAAGCGGTTGCCGCAGGATGTCCAGCAGCAAGGAGTCAGCGTGTCCAAAACCGGCGACAACACGCTAATGATGGTGGCGTTTGTTTCCACGGATGGCAGCATGGACAGGCAGGATATTGCCGACTATGTGGCGACCAACCTACAGGATCCGCTCAGCCGTATCGACGGCGTGGGGAGTATTGATGCCTATGGATCACAATACGCCATGCGAATCTGGCTCGATCCCGAAAAGCTGAATAACTATAAGTTATCGACCAAAGACGTGGTGGATGCGATTACCGCGCAAAACAGTCAGGTGGCGGTGGGCCAGTTGGGGGGTACCCCATCCGTTAACGATCAGGCACTCAATGCCACAATCAATGCACAATCCCAATTGCAAACGCCGCAGCAATTCCAGAATATCACCCTGCGCGTCAATCAGGATGGTTCCAGCGTCTCGCTGGGTGATGTTGCGATGGTCGAACTGGGTGCAGAAAAATACGATTACCTGAGCCGTTACAATGGCATGGCCGCCTCAGGCATGGGCGTTAAACTGGCATCGGGTGCCAATGAATTGCAAACCGATGAGTTGGTGAAAGCGAAAATTGCCGAACTGTCGCAATATTTTCCCCACGGACTTGAAGCCAAAGTCGCCTATGAAACCACCCCTTTCGTAAAAGCCTCCATTAAAGACGTGGTGAAAACACTGGCGGAAGCCATCTTGCTGGTGTTTCTGGTGATGTATCTGTTTCTGCAAAATTTCCGTGCAACGCTTATCCCCACCATCGCCGTTCCGGTGGTGCTATTGGGTACCTTCGGTGTCCTCTACGCCTTTGGTTTCAGTATCAATACTCTCACTATGTTTGCCATGGTGCTGGCGATCGGTTTGTTGGTAGACGATGCGATTGTGGTCGTGGAAAACGTCGAACGCATAATGAGCGAAGAAGGGCTCGACGCACGCGAAGCGACCCGGATTTCAATGGGCCAGATTCAGGGCGCATTGGTGGGGATCGCGCTGGTTTTGTCCGCGGTATTTATTCCGATGGCCTTCTTCGGTGGCACCACCGGGGCTATCTACCGGCAATTTTCATTGACCATTGTTTCGTCCATGGTGCTCTCGGTTCTGGTGGCGCTAATTCTGACGCCCGCGCTGTGTGCCACCATGCTCAAACCGATTACCAAAGGTCACCACCATGCAAAACGTGGGTTCTTCGGTTGGTTTAACCGGACCTTTGATCGCAGCGCGCGGGGTTATGAAAAAGGGGTCGCTACCGTACTCCGTCGCAGTGGGCGTTTCATGCTGGTGTATCTGCTGCTGCTTGTCGGTTTGGCCTGGTTGTTCCTCAAATTGCCCACTTCCTTCCTGCCTATTGAGGATCGCGGTGTCTTTACCGTTCAGGTGCAATTACCGGTGGGTTCAACCCAACAGCAAACGCTGAAAGTGGTTGAGAAAGTTGAACACTATTTTCTGACCAAAGAGAAAGAAAACGTGCTTTCCGTGTTTGCTACGGTTGGCTCGGGCCCTGGCGGTAACGGCCAGAACGTTGCACGCCTGTTCATCCGCATGGCCGACTGGAGCCAACGCACGGCTGCCGAGAACTCGGCAGCGAGTATTATCGAGCGAGCCACCAAAGCCTTCCGGCATATCAATGAAGCCCGGGTGATCGCCAGCAGTCCGCCTGCCATCAGTGGCCTGGGCAGTTCTGCCGGGTTCGATATGGAGTTGCAGGATCACGCCGGCCTTGGTCATACGAAACTGATGGCCATCCGCGACCAACTGTTGCAGTTGACGGCGCAAAACAGCAGCCTGACCCGCGTGCGCCACAATGGCCTGGATGACAGCCCGCAGTTGCAGATCGATATCGATCAGCGCAAAGCCCAGTCACTTGGGGTATCCATTGATAATATCAACAACACGCTGAAAACGGCCTGGGGTTCAACCTATGTGAATGACTTTGTCGATCGCGGTCGGGTCAAGAAGGTCTATGTGCAGTCAGCGGCAAAATACCGCATGCTGCCGGAAGACATTTATCGCTGGTATGTACCGAATAATTCCGGTGGCATGGTACCTTTCTCCGCCTTTGCCACGTCCCGCTGGGAATATGGTTCGCCGCGACTGGAGCGCTACAACGGTTATTCCGCACTCGAGATTGTCGGCGAATCTGCGCCGGGCGTAAGTAACGGTACGGCAATGAATATCATGGAAGATCTGGTGCAACAATTGCCTACCGGTGTCGGGCTGGAATGGACCGGCATGTCATATCAGGAGCGACTCTCTGGCGCTCAGGCCCCAGCGCTTTATGCGATCTCCCTGCTAGTGGTGTTCTTATGTCTGGCGGCACTTTACGAGAGCTGGTCGATTCCTTTCTCGGTCATGCTGGTGGTGCCATTGGGGGTGATCGGGGCAGTACTGGCAACCTGGATGCGTGGGCTGGAAAATGATGTCTATTTTCAAGTCGGTCTGCTGACAATCATTGGTCTGTCGGCGAAGAACGCCATTCTGATTGTCGAGTTCGCCAACGAATTGAACCATAAAGGGAAGGATTTGGTTGAAGCCACGCTGCAAGCCTCACGCATGCGCTTGCGCCCTATCCTGATGACATCGCTGGCGTTTATCTTTGGCGTACTGCCTATGGCAATCAGCCAGGGTGCAGGTTCTGGTAGCCAGCATGCGGTCGGTACCGGCGTTCTGGGTGGGATGATTTCCGCGACATTCCTGGCAATTTTCTTTGTTCCGCTGTTTTTCGTGCTGGTGCGCCGTCGCTTCCCAAGCAAAACGCCAGTGACATTGATTCATGAGCAGAACGAAACAGACTAACGTGGCTTAGCCCGTTAGCGCGCATGAAAAAGGGCTTCAGGTTACAGAAGCCCTTTTGTCTATCTAATACAAGATAGCAGTCTGAAAACAAATCTAACGGTTACCCTGTTGGTGTCAGTATTTCAAAATCAGACAAGACAACAAATTTTTACCATTATACTTTACGAACATGTCACTTAAAATCTATGTAACAATTATTTAATATTTAAATAACCGTCACTCAAGATTTACGTAACATTGCTTCAATAAAGTTTTTCCAATTAATTAACTCTTGCTCTACCATAACGTCCTCTCATATTATTAGAAAATAACATTCCACTGTTATTTGCGCGAATTATAACCCCTATTTTTAGACATGTGAATCTTTTGAGGGGATAATTCAATCCAGATCACAAGTCATTTTATAGATGTTTTAGAGATCATTAAGTTAGAAAACCGATTAGGTAGACATTTCATTAGAAACCTGTCTGATTGCACACAACGGGGCTGCGCGGCCAAAAACATCTCCAATCCCTCAGATCAGGATTAGATAAGCGGATGACGCCCGCTAGCAACTGGGCAATTGTATTAATAAGGTAATAATAGACTTCACTTATTAGATTAAGGGTAATAAATAACCGTTGTGATTTAATTGATCTGTTTTGGGAAAACCATCACCTCCATTTATCACCCCAGGATGGCCGAAAATCCCACGTTGGGGTAAAGAAGTGTCAGATCGGCGTCATCGGGAAGCAAATCGGTTTCCCTGTCTGGATTCAGTGCCATTTTTACCGCATTATGTAACATACCCATAATAGTGGACAACCCGTTGAGTTACCTGCCCGCAGGCTAACGCTTTTGTTGTTCGGTAGTCGGTTTTGATACAGGTAACCTTTCCCATGGCAGAGAAATCCCCACAAGCAACGTTCACGATGTACGGTATCAAGAATTGTGACACCATCAAGAAAGCCCGCCGCTGGCTGGACGAACAGGGTGTTGACTATACCTTTCATGATTATCGTGCCGATGGGTTGGACAGTGAATTACTTGCACAGTTTATGACTGAACAGGATTGGCAGACGCTGCTCAATACCCGCGGTACCACCTGGCGGAAACTCAGCGAAGAACAGCGTAAAGCGATCGATACTCCGCAGGCTGCCGCAGAACTTATGCTGGAACAGCCAGCCATTATCAAACGCCCGCTTTTGGTCGCCGCCAGCGGCAAATCTTTACTCGGTTTCAGTGCCGAGAGTTATCAGCAATTCATCACAGAAGGGAATTAATATGATTTGCCCGGTTATTGATTTGGCACAACAGCTGATCAAACGCCCCTCTCTCAGCCCGAATGATGCAGGCTGCCAGGAATTGATGATTGCACGCCTGAAGGCGATTGGCTTTCGTATTGAACCGATGAATTTCGGCGATACGCAAAATTTCTGGGCATGGCGCGGTGAAGGTAAAACGCTGGCCTTTGCCGGTCATACCGATGTTGTCCCTACCGGTGATGAAAAACGTTGGATCAACCCTCCTTTCGATCCGGTGATCCGCGATGGCATGCTCTATGGCCGAGGTGCCGCTGACATGAAAGGTTCGCTGGCGGCCATGGTGGTTGCCGCCGAACGCTTTGTTGCATTGCACCCAAACCATGGTGGCCGTTTGGCGTTTCTGATAACGTCAGATGAAGAAGCCAGCGCCACGCACGGTACGGTTAAAGTGGTCGAAGCCCTGATGGCGCGCAACGAACGTCTGGATTATTGTCTGGTCGGGGAGCCGTCAAGTACCGAACGGGTGGGTGATGTGGTGAAGAATGGCCGCCGTGGTTCGATGACCGCCAATCTGCACATTCATGGGGTGCAGGGGCACGTTGCGTATCCTCATCTGGCAGATAATCCGGTGCATCGTGCCATGCCAGCATTGAATGAGTTGGTTGCGACGCAATGGGACAATGGAAATGAGTTTTTCCCGCCAACCAGCATGCAAATTGCCAATATTCAGGCCGGAACCGGCAGCAACAACGTCATTCCCGGAGAGCTTTTTGTCCAGTTCAACTTCCGTTTCAGTACGGAACTGACCGATACAATTATCAAACAACGGGTCAAAGAACTGTTGGAGAAGCATCAGTTAAGCTATTCCATTGAGTGGAATGTCTCTGGTCAACCTTTCCTGACGTCACAAGGGGCGCTGGTTGATGCCGTCGTCAACGCCGTCAAACACTACAGTGAAATCTCGCCGCAGCTACTCACCACTGGCGGTACCTCTGATGGGCGTTTCATTGCGCGCATGGGTGCGCAAGTTGTCGAACTCGGCCCGGTTAATGCCACTATCCACAAAATAAATGAATGCGTGCACGCTGCCGATTTGCAACTGTTAAGCCGGATGTATCAGCGTATCATGGAGCAACTGGTGGCATGATCGATAGCGAAATCCTGACAGGTCATTCCACCCGCCATCTGACCGAACTCAGTGGTAATCACCGTTTGCAGGCCGAAGCGGTCGACGCGTTTCGTGCCTTGCAAGAGTCTGCCCGACTGGCGGGATTTGATTTGCAGCCCGCCAGTACGTTTCGTGACTTTGATCGGCAACTGGCGATTTGGAATGGCAAATTCCGCGGCGAGCGACCAGTATTAGATAAAGACAGTAAGCCCGTTGATGTTTCAACGCTCAGTGATGCAGAACGCTGCGAAATGATTTTGCGCTGGTCGGCATTGCCAGGTGCCAGCCGTCACCATTGGGGAAGCGATCTGGATGTTTATGATCCGTCCCTGTTGCCTGAAGGTCAGAAACTCCAGCTTGAACCCTGGGAATATGAGTCGGGTGGGTATTTCTATCCGCTGAACCTGTGGCTCAGCGAGCATATGGCAGAATTCGGGTTTTATCGTCCCTTTGCTGTGGATAACGGGGGTATCGCCATTGAACCCTGGCATTTGAGTTACGCACCGTTGGCAAAACAGGCAGAACACCTGTTGACCCCAGAACTGCTGATCGCCTCATGGCAAGGCCATGATGTGGCAGGGGCTGGATGGCTTAGCCAGCATTTGGCGACTCTTTTTCCACGTTTTATACGTAATACACAAGAGGTGTAAACCATGCAATGGTTAGCAGATTACTGGTGGATCGTGCTTGTCCTGCTGGTAGGGATCCTACTTAATGGTATCAAGGAATTACGACGCCTCGACCATAAAAGCTTCCTGAAGAACAAGCCAGAAATCCCTCCGCATCGCGATAATAATGCCAAATGGGATGACGATGACGATTGGCCAAAAAAGAAGAAGTGAATGCGTCAAAGATGCCACCCACAAGGTGGCATTTTTATTGCTGCGTGGGACTCGGTAAAACATGACACCACGCCTGCCAGCGCGCAGTGGCCTGCGGATCGCACGCCTTCATCGCGGCTGCCGCTTCATTGCGCCAGGCTTGCAGTAAAGCTTTGCGTCCCGAGAGTCCGAAGCGAGTTATGCATGAGGCGATATCGGTAGGGTTGTGCAAATATTCACTCAGCATCGGGGCGGCGCTCTTTCCCTGTAGAACCTTCATCTCAGAGAACAGCCGTTGCAAAGCCCCGAGACTGGCCTCGATCGAGCGGTGAGCAAAGGCAAACCCCGCCAACGCCTGCCAATCTTCATCATTCAGTTGCTGCTGCGTGGACGCAATAATAGGAATGTCGATATCGAGTCGTTCCCGCAACCACGGCCAGTCGCGTTGCAGTTGCTTATAGGCCAATTGCGCAAGTTGTCGCCCGGCCTCGCTCAACGGCAAAACCGCCATAACCGAGTAACAGCCGCTACAGGCTTCACGATGGGTACCAATCCGTACCAAACTGAATCCGCAGGCGAACCAGAATTGCCATAGCGCTGGCGTGTAGCCAAAACTTACCGAGAGGAAATCCTGTCCCTGCTGGAGGGCAATCGTTTTTTGTTGATCAATCAGGGAACGCGCCATGCCCTGACGGCGTGCACTTTCATGGACTGCGATGCGGCTGATGCGTCTTGAACGTAATGTGGGTGCCCACCACTGGCCACCGTGCGCCGCCAGGGATTGCGCCACCAGATTGCCGCGCGGTCGTCGCCTTCCCGCCCAAACATCGTGGGCCAGGGTGTGATCCAACCCGCCTTCATCCACCAGCCACAGCGCTCCCTGCAAACGGCGCTGAGTCAATGCGGCCGAGAAATGCATGCCCGGCGCGTCCAGCATCCGGCGTAAATCGAGCGGGGAAGTGCGGTAATGTGCGCTGCTCAATAAGCCATAAAAATCACCCAGCAGTTCAGGGCAATTCAGCCAGTCAGACTGTGGCAATGACACAATTTCCCGTTCAGCACTTGGGGGAAGAACAGGCTGATCCTCAGGTTCCGAGAGCAATAAAGCCCGGTCCAGCAATCGCTCCAACGGATCGTCGCTCGCCCAGCGAATCGGATCGGTTAACCGAAGATCGTACCACTCCGCCAGCGAAGAGCAGAATTTAAGCAGAAATCCCCTGCCCGTTCCTTCATAACCCTGCACGGTAGTCGTCAGCAAGGTGCGGGGAAAATAGTGGATCAATTCTGTCAGCAACGGCGTCGGTATTGCGGCTGCCTCGTCAATCAATAACCACGCAATATCAGAAGGCACCTGTCGTCTACAGCGTTCGAGCAAGGCATCTGGGGCAAAAAACTCTGCCCGATCATGGGCCTGAAAATTCACCCGCTCACTGGATTTCTTGTTGGGTGAGGTTAACCAGCAGCGTCCCTCGGTATTCTCAACCAGCATCCCGGCCAGAGTGGATTTACCCCGGCCACGCGCGGCCGTCACTACCCAGACACCGGATTTCGCGTTGATCAGTTGCGTCAACAATCGCTGCTGTTCTGCCGTCGGCTCGCCTTGCGGCGGCTGCCAATTTGGCCGCACTTTCAAAGGAGGAAAATACGGCGGATCGCCCTGTCGCCAAAGAACAGCTTCCGCGTCTGCAAGCAAATGCTGGCGAAACCAATCTATAAAATGGGGAGTTGCAATCGCTGCCGGTTGTTCGCTCCAGCGCAGACTGTCTTCATCAGGGCGCAGCGACCACGCATCCCAATCGGGTACCAGCAGAAGCAACCAACTTCCCGCGCACAACGCACCGGCTAACGCCGCCAGCGCCTCTACGTCAAATCCCGACGTTGCGTCAAAAACAGCGTGGCGAAACTCCTGACCAAGCAACGTTTTTGCCGCACTGGGAAGAGTGACGTTAGCCTTTTCATTGGCTGCACCGACCCACAGCCAGTCGCCCGTCAGTGTTTGACTGAGCATTTCCGCCTGCTGCCGACACCACGTCGCCTCACCACTGATCGTCAAAACCCGGCGCACCCCACAGCGCTGCATCTGTTGCTGGCAGGCAATGAATTCAGCGAGCATGGCAAATCATCAATCCGTGCATATCAGGTTTTCCCAATGATCAGCGAGAGTAAACCCGCCGCAATCAGTGGACCGACCGGCACGCCCTTGAACAACGCCACACCCAGCACGGTACCGATCAAGAGCCCCGCGACCATCGACGGCTGATTGGTCATCAGCACCACACCCCGCCCGCCCAACCAGGAAACGGCAACACCAATAACGATCGCCGTGATGGATTTCCAGTGAAAGAAAGAGTGAATAACCGTTCCCGCACTGATTTTTCCGCTGGCAATGGGCGTCATGACGCCAATGGTTAGAATGATAATACCGATCGTCAGACCGTATTTTTCGATATAGGGGAAATAGTGATTGAGTGGGGTGATACGTACAACCAATAGAAAAAGAATGGCCAGAGTCACCGTGGTGTTGTGGCTGACGATACCCAGTCCAGCCAGCACCAGTAAAATCAATAATGTTGGGTCGAGATAAGCCATGGAGGTCCCTGTCCGGTAATCATGGAAAATTACCGGCGCAAGATTGCACCGGTAACAACGACTCACCGATTATTTCTCATATTGCTGACGGCGACCACCGGTCATTTGCCCAAATCAAGGATAAAACCTCAGCCATGACTAAAAATAGTCATCATGGATAAAAACAGTCATCTCTATAGAGAACATTAGCGACTGGCAAACGTGTTGCACTCGCTGATTCGTCCACTGTCGAAACCGCGCTTAAACCAGGTATAACGCTGGGCAGAAGTTCCATGGGTAAAGCTGTCTGGAACCACCCGCCCCTGACCTTGCTGCTGCAGGCGATCGTCGCCGATGGCTTCAGCCGCATTCAGCGCCTCTTGCAAATCACCCGCTTCCAGCACCTGCTGTTGTTGCATGAAGTGCCCCCATACGCCAGAGAAACAGTCAGCCTGTAGCTCCATTTTTACCGACAGGCGGTTGATTTCGACCTGTGATGCGCCCTGTTGTAACTCGCGCACCTTACGTTCGATACCCAGCAAATTTTGTACATGATGACCCACTTCATGGGCAACCACATAACCTTGAGCAAAGTCGCCATCGGCACCCAGTTTATTTTTCAGCTCCTGATAAAAAGAGAGATCGATATACACCGTGCTGTCGGCCGGGCAATAGAATGGTCCCATTACCGACTGGCCGGTACCGCAGCCGGTGCGGGTTGCACCACGGTACATCACCAGTTTTGGATCGCGGTAGGTCTGCCCCATCTGTTGGAAAATCTCTTGCCAGGTATCTTCGGTAGACGCCAGAACGACGGAGGTAAATTTCGCCATCTCATCATCATGAGGGCTGATGCTTTGGCTGCTTTGTTGGTTACTGGCGGGCTGATCACCATTAATCAGCGGCGTCAGATCGATGCCGTAATAGCCCGCGACCAACACCACGACCAGAATGACGATGCCGCTCTTGCCGCGCAGGGGAATACGAAGTCCACCACCCCCAGCACCGCCAGATGATTGCCCACGGCGGTCTTCCACATTATCGCTCTCGCGACGCCCTTGCCAACGCATAGTCATACTCCCACAGATAAATGCTCACCAAAACAGGAGCCGTTTACACCATTATAAGAGGAGGAGGCATTAATGCAGGGAGAAATGGCGAGATTATCGGGAAATTAGGACATGCGCAGGGAGGCAGGGCGAAAAAAAGGGTTCCCCCATGACGACAGCCATGGATGAAACCCTCATGCCAGACCCAAACACCCCTGTAACGTCAAGAACGCAGGGTGTGTCAGGAAGAAATCAGTCTAGCTTCACACCGATACGAATAGCCACTTCTTCATAGGCTTCGATTAATCCACCGAGGCTCTGACGGAAACGGTCTTTATCCATTTTGTTCAGTGTGGCTTTATCCCACAGGCGGCTGCCGTCTGGGGAGAATTCATCACCCAGCACCACTTCACCCTTGAACAGGCCGAACTCCAGTTTGAAATCGACCAGGATCAGGCCCGCATCGTCGAACAATTTACTTAACACGTCGTTGGCTTTGTAGCTCAGCTCTTTCATACGTGCCAGATTTTCTTCGTTTACCCAACCGAAGGTTTTGCAATATGACTCGTTAACCATCGGGTCATGCATCGCATCGTTTTTCAGGAACAGATCGAACAGCGGTGGATTCAGTTCCAGACCCTCTTCGATACCCAGGCGTTTCACCAGTGAACCGGCGGCGCGATTACGGACCACACACTCAACGGGCACCATCTCCAGCTTTTTCACCAGCACGTCGGTATCCGAGAGCAGCCGCTCCATCTGGGTAGGAATGCCCGCTTCCTCCAGTTTACTCATGATGAAATGGTTGAACTTGTTGTTCAGCATGCCCTTACGATCGAATTGCTCAATGCGTTGACCATCGAGTGCTGACGTATCGTTACGGAATTCCAGCACCAACAGATCCGGGTTTTCAGTGGTGTAGACGGTTTTTGCTTTTCCGCGATACAACTCAGCTAGCTTTTGCATCTTGATTTACTCCAGTGTTTTGCCTCTCAAAATGAGACGGTAACGTTTGCGTAGGAAAGAAAAAAAAGGGGCCTAAGCCCCTTTCTGGTTATTTCGTGCTGCTTTGGGTTTGACCAAATGCAGCCTGGAACACAGCGACCAGCGAATCATTCTGCGACTGAGTCAACGGACGCCCTTTCGAGTCGATGAACTGCAAGCTGCTGCGGTTATCAAGATCGCCGACTTGCAGTTTGTAATCACCCTCTTTCACATCGACGGGCTCTTTGGCTCCCAGAATATCCCAGGCACCGCTGTCGAGTGATTTATAGGTTACAGAAATCGTACCCTGCGGACGGCTGCTGTCGGTAACTTTCATCCCGACTTTGCTCAATACGCCAGGCAAACGCTCCCAGACGGTAGCGTATGGCGCACGAATAATCAGCACCGGCAGACCGGTATCATCCGCACCGCTCTGAACATCAACGGTACCGGCGCCACGCCCTGCAAGACTGCTATCCATGTCGCTCTGGATCTTGTCCAGACCGGCAATAATAGCGTTCAGCATTTCCCCATTGTAGCGCTGGATTTCAGACGGTGAAGTCACCTCTTTATCCTGCTGTTGCAGTCCAAGGGTTTTCACGATCAGCGCCAATTGGTACGCCTGCTGCTGCACAGAGATCTGGTAGCGACCCTGATATTGGAAGTCTTCATCCGCGCGATTCCATTTTACCCAGTCAGTTGTCAGCGTTTGGCTGGCATCCTGACGGCTGGCAATAGGGAAATTGTTCTGCTCAACCACTTTCGCTACGTTAGACCACAAATTACGGTTCTGCGGACTGTTTTCCAACAGGACGGTGCCACTGTCACCAGAGAATTGCGAACGCGATCCAGTAAGCAGTGCCAGCGGTTGTACTGGCGGACGGATGTCGAGTTGTTTGCCGACGTTGCCTTTCAGCGTGACGGCACGAACATCGTAAGTACCGTTTTGCAACGGCAGGATCATTCCGGCGGGCGCCTTAAGTTCTTGCAGCGCTGGCGCATCAAGATAAGCCTCATCGCCGCCCACCTGACGCTTGTAACGCTGATCGCTGGAACAGGCCGCCAGGAGCATGACGAGAGAGACCCCCACCACTTTTGCTACCATCGGCTTTTGCAATCCGAACTTGTTAAATGAACAGGCCATCAAATCTCCCTAAGAGTTACAGCAAACCGGCGCTTTTTAACGCATTTTCCACTACCGGACGGGCACTGTCTGTCAGCGGTGTCATTGGCAGACGCACCGTGTCGGTTGCCATGAGTCCCAACGCCTTACAGGCCCATTTCACCGGAATTGGGTTCGCTTCTATAAACAAATCATGATGCAACGGCATCAAGCGTTGATTCAAGCGGCGCGCCTCGGCAAATTTGCCTTGGGACGCCAGTACACAAAGCTGTGCCATTTCACGGGCAGCGACGTTGGCAGTAACCGAAATCACCCCTTTGCCACCCAGTTGCATGAAGTCCAGTCCGCTGGCGTCATCGCCGCTGAGCAGATGGAAGTTTTCATCATCAACCAGCACTTGGATCTGACTTACACGGCTTAAGTTCCCTGTCGCCTCTTTAATTGCCACAATATTCTTGATTTTGGCCAAGCGGGCAACCGTCGCAGGCAGCAGATCGCACCCTGTACGTGAAGGAACGTTATACAGGATTTGTGGCAGATCGGTATGCTCGGCAATCGCTTTAAAGTGCTGAAACAGCCCTTCCTGGGTCGGTCTGTTGTAATATGGCGTTACCGTCAGGCAACCCACCACGCCCGTACCGGCGAAACGCTGGGTAAGAGAGATGGCTTCGGCTGTCGCATTGGCACCCGTTCCGGCGATCACCGGAATGCGTCCATCTGCCAACTCCAGCGTCTGCAAAACCACATCGCCGTGTTCATCGTGGTTCAATGTGGCAGACTCGCCAGTGGTGCCAACAGAAACAATCGCCGATGTTCCACTGGCGACATGATAATCAATCAGTTTTTTAAGGCTGGCACGATCAACAGCACCTTTATCGTCCATCGGTGTAACCAGCGCAACTATACTTCCAGTAAACATTAGCCATCCCTCCGCAAACAAGTAACTCATGGTACTTTTGACACCCATCCAAAAGCAAGCAAACAACGTGTTGTAACCGCTTGGCAGGCGGTTTTTTTTATGTTTACCATGGTAACCCCACGGAGCAGGACAGGAAGAGCGATTTTGCCGCAGTCACATCAACACTATCTGGTCATCACGGCACTGGGTGCTGACCGCCCCGGTATTGTCAATACTATTACCCGCCACGTCAGCAGTTGTGGCTGTAATATTGAAGATAGCCGGCTTGCCATGCTCGGTGAGGAGTTCACTTTTATCATGCTGCTCTCCGGCAGTTGGAATGCCATCACCCAGATTGAATCCACCCTGCCGCTGAAAGGCGCAGAACTTGAGCTTCTGATCGTGATGAAGCGCACTAATGCACATGAAAAACCTGCAACACCGGCCTCTGTCTGGGTAAAGGTTGAGGTGACAGATTCACCGCATATCATCGAAAGATTTACCGATCTTTTTGATACCCACCAGATGAACATTGCCGAACTGGCCTCCATGACTCAAGCTTCTGACGGGGAAAGGTCTGCGCAACTCTCGATCCAGATTACAGCACACAGCCCTGCCGATACGGATGCCACAATTATTGAGCAAGCCTTTCATCGGCTATGTACAGAATTGAAAGCACAAGGCAGTATTAGCGTTGTGAACTATCCACAGCACGATGAGAAAGATGGAGTAAAGTGATGAGCCCACTGAAAGCCGGTGATACTGCGCCGCAATTTAGTTTGCCCGACCAGGATGGCGAACAAATTAACCTGGCCGACTTCCAGGGACAGAAAGTTCTGGTTTATTTCTATCCCAAGGCCATGACACCAGGTTGTACCGTTCAGGCCTGTGGCCTGCGTGACAATATGGATGAACTGAAGAAAGCGGGCGTTGAAGTGCTGGGAGTCAGCACTGACAAACCCGAGAAACTCTCACGGTTTGCCGAAAAAGAACTGCTGAACTTCACCCTGTTGTCCGATGAGGATCATCAGGTTGCTGAGCAGTTTGGCGTCTGGGGTGAGAAGACTTTTATGGGAAAAACCTACGACGGCATTCATCGTATCAGCTTTCTGATCGGTACCGACGGCAAGGTTGAAAAGGTCTTTGATAACTTCAAAACCAACGATCACCATGAGATTGTCATGGAATACCTGCAGTCGTAAGCGGCTGTCGGACCCGCCCCTGGTTGGTTAACAAGCCCTTGGTTGGTTAACAAAAAGTGCGGGGCGAGCCAGAAGTATTGGCCGATTGAAAAAAAGCGCGTTCTGCGCTTTTTTATTTTCATCGGTGGCGTTATTCCACGTCGTTGAGCATTTCATCCGGCCAGGCGTGAATCACCGCTTTAACCAGCGTCGCCAGCGGAATGGCAAAGAACACCCCCCAGAATCCCCACAATCCGCCAAAAACAATCACCGAAAGGATGATCACCAGCGGGTGCAGGTTCACCGCTTCCGAGAACAGGATCGGTACCAGAAGATTGCCGTCCAGCCCTTGCACTATCAGATACGCGATAAACAGCGTCCAGAAATCAGCGCCCAATCCCCATTGGAACAGCGCGACAACCACCACCGGAATAGTCACGATGACCGCGCCGATATAGGGGATCAGCACCGAGAAACCGACCAGAACAGCCAGCAACAGCGAATAGCGCATGTCCATGAAAAAGAACACCAGATACGTGAAAATCCCCACAATGATCATCTCAAGGACTTTGCCACGGATGTAGTTGGTAATCTGCTGGTTCATCTCCTTCCAGACCTGCCCGGCCAAACCACGTTCACGCGGGAGCACACGGCGCACGGCGTTCAGCATCTGCTCTTTGTCTTTGAGCAGGAAGAACACCATCAGCGGCACCAGAATCAGGTAAATCGCCAATGTCAGCAACCCGACCAGCGAGGCAACGGAATACTTCACCACCGAATCGCCCATGCCAGAAAGTTTTGCCCGCAAGTTCTCTGCCATCATGTCGATAATACCGGCATCGACCAGCGCTGGATAACGCGCAGGCAACGTGGCAGCAAAATTGTAAAAATAATTGAGCATACTGGGCAAATCGGCCATCAGGTTGATGCCCTGCTGCCAGGCTGTTGGCGCGATCACAAAGACCGCCAGCATTACAATTCCGGTGAAGAGAACCAGCACAATGCTCGCAGACCAGGTGCGTGAACACCCGATGCGCTGCAGCCGCGCGGTCGGCCACTCCAGCAAATAGGCCAGCACTATCGCCACCAGCAAGGGTGCGAGGATGCCATTGAAAAAATAGAGAATGCAGAATCCCGCCACCAGGATTGCCAGTAATGCGATGGCCTGGGGATCGGTAAAACGCCGACGGTACCATTGTAACAACATCTCCAACATCAGAGAGCTCCCGGTAGTCCATAATAAAAACGTGCCGCCGTCGCCTGGCGATATGAGGCAGCATGATAATCCGTGTTCAAACGTTCCATTGTGCGTAAGGGATGGCTAAGATGTGGCAAGCGGCCAGTTATGCAGTCAGGAATTCCCTTTAAAAGGGAACAGCAAAACGAAAAGCCCGGCAGTCTGCCTCACCGTAAAGGGGATTGTACTGGAGTGAGGCGCAGGGAAGAAGAACTCTTATGCGTTGTCGGCGTCAAAGTGATTAACAGACTCAGGGGATACATTTTTATATGGCTTCACGCTTTTGCAAAACGGTAATTTCTGGCCTGCTGGGCGCGGCGATCTTTTCCTGTGGAATACCGGCCATGGCAGACACGGCAGATCAACTGCCTGATATTGGTACTACGGCGGGTGCCACGCTGAGTATCAATCAGGAACTGGCCATGGGTGATTTCTATGTCCGCCAGTTGCGCGGAAGTGCCCCGTTAATCAACGATCCGCTGCTGGTGCAATACATCAATCAGCTTGGCAACCGGTTGGTCACGCACGCGTATTCGGTCAAAACCCCTTTTCACTTCTTTCTGGTGAATAATGGCGAAATCAACGCCTTTGCCTTCTTCGGGGGCAACGTGGTGCTGCATTCGGCGTTATTCCGCTATACCGACAATGAAAGCCAGCTCGCCTCGGTGCTGGCGCATGAAATCTCCCACGTCACGCAGCGCCATCTGGCCCGCTCCATGGAAGATCAGCAGCGCAATGCGCCACTGACCTGGGTCGGTGCGCTGGGTTCAATTTTGCTGGCAATGGCCAGCCCGCAGGCCGGTATGGCCGCCCTGACCGGTACGCTGGCTGGCGCGCAACAGGGGATGATCAGTTTTACGCAAGCCAATGAACAGGAAGCCGATCGCATCGGTATTCAGGTGCTGCAACGCAGTGGGTTTGATCCGGAATCCATGCCGGACTTTCTGCAAAAACTGGCCGATCAGTCGCGATATGGCACCCGCCCGCCGGAAATGCTGCTGACGCACCCTTTGCCCGACAGCCGTCTCTCCGATGCACGTAACCGTGCCAACCAGATGCCACGGCATCTGGTGCAATCCTCGCAGGATTACGTCATGGCCAAGGTGCGCGTACTGGGCATGTATGGTTCCGAAGAGAGCAACCTGAGCAGCGAATTCATCAACACCCTGAAACAGGGCAACGTCCGGGAACAGGCGGCGGCCAAATACGGTGAAGCCATTCTGTTCTATCAGGCCAAAAAATATGACGATGCGCGCAATACACTTCAGCCACTGCTGACCAAAGAGCCGGGCAATATCTGGTATCTCGATCTGATGACCGATATCGATCTGGGGCAAAACCGCGCGGCTCAAGCAATAGCAAGGCTGGAAAGCGCCAATGCGGAACGCAGTAATCAGCCGGTACTGCAACTGAACCTTGCTAACGCCTATATCGAGGGGAAACGCCCCGCCGACGCCAGCCGGATACTCTATCGCTATACTTATGCCAATCCAGGCGATCCCAATGGTTGGGATCTGTTGGCGCAGGCCTCGGCAGATCAAGGGCTTCGCGCCCAGGAGTTATCGGCACGTGCCGAAAGTATGGCACTGGTCGGGCGGCTCGATCAGTCGATTGAATTATTGAGTAACGCCAGTGCCCAGTCGAAACTCAGAAGTCTGGATCAGGCGCGTTATGATGCGCGGATCGATCAGCTTCGCCAATTGCAGAAGCGCTTCCGCCAATATCAGCGCAGTTGATATCAGGTAGCCGTTAACAGTCAAAACCATGAGGGAGAGTTTTTATGACGAAATCTGTGGCGATATACCACAATCCACGCTGCTCCAAGAGCCGTGAAACCTTGGAATTGCTTGAAAATAAAGGCATCAAACCGGACGTTATTCTCTACCTTGAAACGCCTCCTTCGCCGGATACCCTGAAAAAGCTGCTGCAAAAGCTGGGATTCAGTTCGGCGCGTCAATTGATGCGCACCAAAGAGGAGATCTACAAGGAGTTGAATCTGGATGACTCAGGTTTAAGCGAAGATCAATTATTGCAGGCGATGACCGACCACCCCAGATTAATCGAGCGCCCTATCGTTGTGGCAAATGGCAAAGCACGGATCGGACGTCCACCAGAGCAGGTGCTTGATATCATTGGTTGATTTTTGCTACCGAGCGGTTCTATCAATGATCGTTTTAGAAATAACAGACTTATAAATAACTACAGGCCAAGGATTTCTTTAACGAAAGGAATAGTGAGTTTGCGTTGCGCGGTAATGGATGCGCGATCGAGATGATCGAGTGTCGTGAACAGTGTACGCATTTCGCGGTCTAGCCGCTTCAGCAGGAAGCGGCCAACATCTTCCGGCAATTCAAAACCACGCAATTTGGCGCGCAGTTGCAACGCCTGCAATTTCTCATCATCCGAGAGCGGCTGCAGTTTATAGATTTGCCCCCAATCGAGACGGGAGGCCAGATCGGGAAGATGCAGATTCAACTGCCGGGGCGGACGGTCGCCGGTAATGAACAGGCGGGTTCGTCCCGTTTCGAGGATGCGGTTGTAGAGATTGAATATCGCCATTTCCCACGCTTCATCCCCCGCCACGCACTCGATATTGTCGATGCACACCAGCGCCAGTTGCTCCATACCGTCGAGCACTTCAGGAACGAAATAGGCTCGCTTATCCAGCGGAACATAGCCCACCGCCTCGCCTTTTTGCGACAGCTCTGCACATGCCGCATGCAGCAAGTGACTCCGGCCACCGCCTTCGCGCGACCAGAAATAGATATAGCTTCCATGTTCCTGGCGCAGTGCACTTTGAATGGCAGCAAGCAAGGATGGGTTCTCTCCCGGATAAAAACTGGCAAACGTTTCGTCATCGGGCAGATAAAGTGGCAGTGAAAGCTGTGCCGGCGTATTCAGAAGCACCTCAACCAATACGGTCAAATAAAACCGAAAGGAGTCTATCACAGAACGCGCAGGCAGTAGAACCTGCGGTGAAGGAATCGCGGGATCCCGGTGGATCCCGCCGCATAACTGGCTGAAATAACAGCCAAGATGGGTTTATCAGTGTGAACCGTCAGTAGCATCGTCAGGATCAAGCACCTGCTCTTCGCCACGGAACATTTCGATCACTTTGAACAGCAGGCTGAGGAAAATACCGACGATCGTCGCCAGCGCCATGCCTTTCAATTCTGCTGCACCGATGTGAACTTTCGCGCCGCTGACACCAATAATCAGGATCACGGAGGTCAGGATCAGGTTCTGCGCTTTGTTGTAATCCACTTTTGATTCAATCAGTACGCGGATACCTGAAGCACCGATTACGCCGTAAAGCAGCAGCGAGACACCGCCCATGACCGGGACCGGAACAGCCTGAATGGCGGCCGCCAGCTTACCGACGCAGGAAAGAAGAATCGCCAGGATCGCCGCCCCGCCAATCACCCAGGTGCTGTACACTTTGGTGATCGCCATAACACCGATGTTTTCGCCATAGGTCGTGTTCGGTGTGGAACCAAAGAAACCGGAGATCACCGTAGACAGGCCGTTGGCAAACATTGAGCGATGCAGACCCGGATCGCGCAGCAGATCCTTTTTGACGATATTTGCGGTAACCACCAGGTGGCCCACATGTTCGGCAATAACCACCAGCGCAGCCGGAAGGATAGTGAAGATCGCGATCCACTCAAAACGCGGTGTGTAGAACGTCGGCAGGGCAAACCAATGCGCATTGGCAATCGTCGACAGGTCAACCACGCCCATAAACAGGGAAAGCGCATAACCCGCCAGCACGCCAACCAGGATCGGGATAATGGCCAGGAAACCGCGGAACAGTACGGAACCCAATATGGTCACTGACAGCGTCACCAGCGAAATAATGATGGTGGTTGAGTCAACGCTGACACCTTCCGCGGGCAGCAGACCGGCCATCCCGGCCGCCACACCCGCCAGTTCCAGACCAATCACCGCCACGATCGCCCCCATTGCCGCCGGAGGGAACATAACGTTGATCCAGCCAATACCGGCTTTTTTGACAATCAGCGCGACCAGACAGAACAACAGGCCGCAGGCGATAAAGCCACCCAGCGCCGCTTCATAGCCCATCGGCAACAGCAGCAGCACCGGTGAAATGAATGCAAAGCTGGAGCCGAGATAGGCCGGAATTTTACCTTTACATATAAACAGATAAAGCAACGTCCCTACGCCGTTGAATAACAATACCGTGGCCGGATTGATTTTAAACATGATAGGCACCAGGACGGTGGCGCCAAACATGGCAAACAGATGCTGAAAACTCAACGGTATCGTTTGCAATAACGGTGGACGTTCACTTACCCCGATGGCACGACGGGTCATCTTTTGATCCTCTTTATACGGTGTTAATTATGGGAAAAACCAAAAAAAAGCCGACTTCTCAGTCGGCTTGATGTCTGTTATTTGGTACCGAATATCTTATCGCCCGCATCGCCGAGCCCCGGCACTATGTAACCATGCTCGTTCAGGCACTGATCGATTGACGCGGTATACAGCTCAACGTCAGGATGCGCCTCTTCCAGCGCTTTAATCCCTTCAGGGGCCGCGACCAGAACCAGGACTTTAATACTGCGGCAGCCCGCTTTTTTCAGCAGATCGATCGTGGCGATCATCGAACCACCGGTCGCCAGCATCGGGTCAACCACCAGCGCCATGCGCTCTTCGATGTTGGAAACCAGCTTCTGGAAATAAGGAACCGGCTTGAGCGTCTCTTCGTCGCGGTAAACCCCTACCACGCTGATACGCGCACTTGGCACATGCTCCAAAACCCCTTCCATCATGCCCAATCCGGCACGCAGAATCGGTACAACCGTTATTTTCTTGCCTTTAATCTGTTCAATTTCAACCGACCCGCACCATCCTTCAATGGTCACCTTTTCGGTCAGCAGATCGGCGGTCGCTTCATAGGTCAGCAAACTTCCCACTTCAGAAGCCAGTTCACGAAAACGTTTTGTACTGATATCGTGCTCACGCATCAGTCCCAGCTTATGTTTTACTAGTGGGTGTTTCACCTCAACGATCTTCATCATTATTCTCCCCTACGACGGTTAACGGCCAAAAAAATCGCGAGATTATAACGCCTTTTTTTTTGAACGCCACAGACATTCACCTGATCCAGATCAACAGAATCCGTATAAGAGTATATACCTGTCATACTTCAAGTTGCAGGTGTGTTCACGCTCCCAACTTTCCCCCGCCACAGACAGACAAAAGCATGCACGTTAACAAGCCGCTCGCAAACGTTTGCCTGCGCTGTTAGAATTGCCGCGCTCCATTTTAATCACCAACCGCAAACCGCCGTGGGGACTCTGCAGTGACCGACAAAACCTCTCTCAGCTATAAAGACGCAGGTGTAGATATCGATGCCGGCAACGAACTCGTTGATCGTATCAAAGGCGTAGTGAAACAGACTCGTCGCCCGGAAGTCATGGGCGGACTGGGCGGGTTTGGTGCCCTGTGCGCGCTGCCGCAAAAATATCGTGAACCGGTGCTGGTCTCCGGCACCGACGGCGTTGGAACCAAGCTGCGTCTGGCGATGGATCTGAAGCGCCACGATACCATTGGTATCGATCTGGTGGCGATGTGTGTCAACGATCTGGTAGTGCAGGGCGCTGAGCCGCTGTTCTTCCTTGATTATTACGCCACGGGCAAACTGGATGTGGATACCGCAGCCAGCGTCATCACTGGCATTGCCGAAGGCTGCAAACAGTCTGGCTGTGCGCTGGTTGGCGGCGAAACGGCAGAAATGCCGGGGATGTATCACGGCGAAGATTATGATGTCGCCGGTTTCTGCGTGGGTGTGGTTGAGAAATCAGAAATCATCGATGGCAGTAAAGTGCAGGACGGCGATATTCTGATCGCCCTCGGTGCCAGTGGCCCGCATTCAAATGGCTACTCGCTGGTGCGCAAGATTCTGGAAGTCAGCAAAACCGATCCGGAAAATACCCAGTTGGATGGCAAATCGCTGGCCGACCATCTGCTGGCTCCGACGAAAATTTATGTGAAATCTATTCTGAGCCTGATTGAGCAACTGGATATCCACGCCATTGCCCATCTGACCGGTGGCGGTTTCTGGGAAAATATCCCACGCGTATTGCCGCAAGGCACGCAGGCCGTCATTGATGAAAGCAGTTGGCAGTGGCCTGCCGTGTTCAACTGGCTGCAACAGACGGGCAACGTCAGCCGTCATGAAATGTACCGCACCTTTAACTGCGGCGTGGGCATGGTTGTCGTTCTGCCTGCCGAATTGGCAGACAAAGCGGTTGAACTGCTGACCCAAAGCGGTGAAAAAGCCTGGAAAATTGGCAGCATCAAAGCTTCTGATTCCGAGCAGCGTGTGGTCATCAACTAATGAAGAATATTGTGGTGCTGGTATCAGGTCAGGGGAGCAATCTTCAGGCATTGATAGATGCCTGCGAACAGGGACGCATCCACGGTAAAATCAGGGCGGTGTTCAGTAACAATGCCAACGCTTACGGGCTGGAACGCGCCCGTGACGCGGGCATTGATGCCCAGTCAGTTGATGCGAAGGCTTACCCTGACCGCAACGCATTTGATGCGGCGCTGGCACAGGCCATTGATGCCTACCAACCCGATCTGCTGGTGCTGGCGGGGTACATGCGTATCCTGAGCAGCGCATTTGTACAGCACTATGCGGGCCGGATGCTGAATATCCACCCTTCGCTGCTGCCGAAGTATCCCGGCCTGCATACGCATCGTCTGGCGCTTGAGAATGGTGACAGCGAGCACGGCACGTCGGTGCATTTCGTGACCGAAGAGTTGGATGGCGGGCCGGTGATCCTACAGGCCAAGGTGCCCGTTTTTGCTGAAGACGATGAACACGATCTGATCGATCGCGTTCAGGTGCAGGAGCACAGCATTTACCCCATGGTCGTGGATTGGTTTGTTGCAGGCCGTTTGCAGATGCGTGATAACGCAGCCTGGCTGGATAATCAGCCGTTGCCAGCGCAGGGCTACGCTGCAGATTGACCTCGATGATATTCAAAGATGCCGCCATTGGGCAGGGAATGTGGTAGTTAAACCTGTAACCGTAAAAGGGGTTTACGTCGGTAATTCTGCCCGTCTGTTAAGGACTTTGTGATGGCAATGCGGGCCTGAATATACAGGCCCGCAGACTTATAAATATACCTGTGAATAGAGTAACTCAGCACTAATCACGTCTTCCGGGAGCACAGTATTTGCTGAATGATACTCTGTTTCTGTAATGTTCCCCTTTTTCAGAAGTCCGCAACGCGCTTCTTCTGGTAACCCTGCCAATAATTTCACCCGGATATCAGCAAAATTAAACATCCCGTCCATAATACCTGACTCTGGGACAGCAGGAGATCTAGCTAGAAATTCAGGCTTAACTACGCTGGTGATGAGATTCCAGTAATCCCTAAAATTTTCAGTTGGGGATGGAAGTGTACCTGAGCGGATCCCAATCCGAATAGTTTCAAGCCAGCTATCATAGAATCTCTTAACATGCAGTGATTGCATGTGCTCTTGGCACCATTTATTCATCTCTTCTCTGGGTGGCAATTCCTCCCTACCCGCAAAAACCCTCAGTACCCACTGGCTGATAATATCAAAGTAGGGAAAAGCGGCGCCGAAACCGGCCGTATCCACCGGTGGATTTATTACACTCAGCGATGGATCATCTGCCCAGAAAAAATGCTCATACAAACGTCTCCGATCCAACCGTTGTACAAATGAATAGTCAGGCATTTCATAACCCACGCAGGATATGATCACATCATAGTCAGCCACTGACGAATCAACGAACTCTGCTCGACCTTCCTTGCTGAATCTTTCAAGCTGTGGCTTAACGTTAATAAGCCCCTCGGCGATATTAGGGATGATTTTTTCGTTTACGTGAACAGCATTATTATTGGCTGTAGCAGGTAAATAGCCTGACGCGCGGTATATGCGCATGTAATCGGGAAGTATTTTATCAAGATACTCAAGAAACTCGGCGTAGGGTAGCCTGTTAAGGAGATACCGCCCAAGGTAGGAATGCATCATATCATTTGGGCCAGACTGAAAATGCCGGGGCAGGAACAAACCCAGTTTCTTCACCGACAAAGAAACTGATTGCGCGAAAGGAACCAGATCGGAAGCAATATCAGCCCCACTCACCCCACCGCCCACAACAAGTACTTTTTTTCCGCTAAATACCTCCGGACTTGAATAGTCTCTTGAGGATATGATGTTACCAGCGAATTGCTCGATTCCCGGCACCCTCATCTGACGCGACTGCCAAAGCTCACCGATGGTGATAATAACTTTATCAAAAGTCTCCTGCCGTCTGAGTGTTCCCTGCTCACTTGATATCGTCCATCCGCTATCAGTACGCGAGAGTTCTGTAATGTTTGTACTCAGGCGCGTGACATCCATGACACCTTCCGTTTCGGCCATACGTGAGAGATAATCCCCAACACAATTCACCCCCAGGAATTCATCACCGCTATCGCAAGGAAAACTAGAGTAATGGAACGTATGACGTGAATTTTGCATCCTGGCATTGCGATAGGCCCCCCCACTGTCTGGATTCCAGATCCCGCCTACTCGCTCAAGCTTTTCAAAGAGTACTACGCGAAAACCTTCTCTGAGGGCATTACGTGCCGCGATAAGTCCTGCCGGACCCGCTCCAATTATTGCCAACTTCATCAACATTTTCTCCTGCGGGTGATAAATGTCATGACCAGAACAGGAGTGGCCAGAACGAGAGTAACCAGATTCGCGGCAAGAACCGCTATGTCAGACTTCTGGAAGCCATAAACTATCCAGAAAATTACACCTATTAGAAACATGATATACATGACCACGGATATTCCCTCCGTGTTGCGAGTTCTCAACGTCTTGATACTTTGCGGTGCGAATGCAAAAGTTGTGAAAAATGCGGCGAAGAGTCCGATAAATAACGTTATATCCATAATATTCCTCAGAATGCCTCCATAACTTCTTGAATATGTAGCCCAGCGGATAGTTCAGGTAGCACGTCTGTATGACCAACCCCCTGCAATGAATGACACCAGTCTTGCAGCATGTGATAAAAAGAGTCTGACCAGTAAGGAAGCTCGCGGGGAGGATCTGATAGCTGTTTTGAATTCTCAAACGTTATTTCTTCAACACCGGGCGCGTTGAATAATGACAAGAACAGGCTGTTTTCGTTTACGGTTGAATAACGGATTTCCCCTCTGTCCAAAACAAGGCTAATGTGCAGACCCAGATGCCCTGCTTCCTCCGATTTACTTGCTCTGATACGGAAAAATGCCCCACGCTCGGATCTTCCAAATACATATCCATTGTCGTCCACTTCAACAGGCCCGTCATTCTTGGTCACAACACGCGTGCCTTTGACCACCTTGAGTTCTGCCGTACGGATGGTGTCTGCTGTGAGCGTGCAGAATAAATCAAGCAAGTGGCAGGACAAGTCACCTAGCGCGCCACTGCTTTTGTTCTGGTTGGCCGAATCACGCCAGGTGACTTGTTGACGGGTTAGCGCAGAGTTTTTATTAAACTCCGCGCAGAAGAAGTTAACCTCACCAAGTCTTCTGTTATTTATCACTTCACGTATTTTTTGCACTATCCGGTTATACCGGTAGTTGAAAGAAATAATGCTGTTATCAGGGGCGATATCTTCAAGTCGGCGGGCAGACTCGAGATCTGTGGATAGGGGCTTTTCACAGACGAACGGGATACGCTTATATTTCAGGACCTCTTCTGCCAGGCTGACATGAAGATTATTTGGGGTACAGATGATGAAGCCATCGCTACGTATCGCCAATTCGTTCAGCCCCGAGCAGAACGTTACGGGTACTGCAGACAACTCACTGAGTTGTTGCATGTTATCTTTACTAACATCGTAAAATGACAGGGCTTTTACAGATTTTATGAGCGAGAGGGCTCGAATATGCGCTCGAGCAATACCTCCGCAACCTACAATACCAATGACCATTATCAGATCCTCTCCACTATGCTCAGAATGCCGTGGCAGTATGGTTTTTCAAGGCTATGGCCGTGAATGTCGATGGCAGCCTGATCCGCATTTGCAACCAGATACGCGTGTCCTGCGCGGTTGAACATAGGGAAGTCGTTTGCACTGTCTCCAAAAGCGAAAATGGCTTCCTGAGAAATACCTATTTCTGACATAAGGAACGTAACGGCTTCATCTTTACCGCAGCAGCTCGGAATAAACTCGACGTCATAGCAGTCTGATGGATCGCCTGCGGCAGGATTACATTTAGTAAATAGTGCACGAACTTGAAACTGTCGGGCGAGAGAACCAATATATTCAAAGTCACGTACTCTCTCTTTCCGGATCCTATAATAGAAACTTATCTTGTAGGGTCCCTGATAATCATCCGGCTGTTTTTCAAGCTGAATGCTGTTTTTCCTAATAATTCTTACAATTTCGTCAACGTTTTCACGCCGATAGCCAGACTGCTCTATTCTTTTCCTCCAGGAAGAAGAAGGGACAAGTTTCCCGCCCTTGATCCAATAAAATTCAGTACCCAAACTGCAGCAAAGAAAGTTGGGGCTTCTTGATATGTACCCCTCTGCCTTACGTAATGCAGAACTCAGGTTTGTTCCGGTGATCCAGCCAAGTAAGATCCCTCTTTTTTCCCCTTCGGCACATAGGTACGCCTCAAGGGGACCTACGCCGCCAAACTGTCTATTCTCAGGAGAAAATGGGATGTAAGTTTCATCTAGATCACAGCAAACTACTGCACGAACCTCGCTTGGAAAAGGTAACTCCGGCGGTAGATTTTCAGCAGAAAAAGTCATTAAGCACCTCAATAACAATATCCTGCTCCTGAAGAGACATGTGGTTATGGAGGGGCAAATGGATTAGACAGGCATGGAAGCCTTCTGAGTGTATGAATTGTCCGTGGTCCGGATAATGCACCGCGAGATCATGACTGCCACAATGAGACAAGACTGGGTAATAAATATCCAGTTCCACATTTCTCTCCCGGGCAAATTGCAAAAGATCATCGCGTTTTTTATGTCTAAGGGACAGAGGGAAAAGGTGCCATGTATTTTCATATATTTCAACGGGAAGGGTTAATTCTTCGTTGAGATGCTGAAGCGACAAAATATACCTGGCAGCAAGAAAACAACGTTTGGTGGCATTCTTTTCAAAGTGCGTCATTTTCACCTTAAGAACAGCCGCTTGCATGTTATCCATACGGCTGTTTAGTCCCCAATCCTGAGCTTTTATGTTTTTCTTCCCTTCGGCAAAACCATGGTAAGAATATTGTCTTGCAAGACATGCAAGTTCATTCGAACGAGTCAGTACCGCGCCGGACTTACCATAAGAACCAATGTTTTTAAAGGGATTAAAACTGAGCGTCAATATATCGCAAGAATCGATAACTTTTTGTATTCCAAAACACTGTGCAGCGTCGACAATAACGGGTATATCCAACCGTCTGGATATTTTATAGATCTCCAATAAATTTCTTGCTGAACCATAGAGACAGACGGGAAGTACGGCGCGAGTTCGGGAAGTTCTCAGTCTCTCTACCTCTTCAGGCACCATATTATTGGAGTAATCGATATTTGTAAAAATTGGAGTAGCCCCGATAGCCATCACTGCATTCTCCGTCGCAGCGAAAGAATTCAAAGGTAATATCACCTCATCACCAACCCCGACACCCACTGCTTTCAGCGCTATCTTGAGTGCATCAGTTCCGCTACTGGCCGCGATTGCGGCCTCAGCGGCATAAAAATCACCAAGATATTTTTCAATTTCCGCGATAAAGGGACCACTGGTAAAATAACCTGACTCAATAACATCAGAAATAATCTGGAAGCACTCCTTACGCTCAGTGGCGGAGTTAAGTCTATTCAGAGGAAGGAATGCTATTTTCTCAGACGGTTCATACTCGCTTTCAGTTAATATAGAATCACCTATGTAGGCAAACTTTTCCATCAGTTCTGGCTCTGAACGAGCTGAAAAAATCATTTCATTAGTAGCTGAAATATCCTTCATGCTTTTCTCCTTTGGATTAGAATTAACAAAAATAACCTTAAATTATTAATTTTTCATTACCTTTAAACGTGAATTTAGTGACAAATATCGCATAAAATAATATTCATTTTAAAAATGAATATTTATGATTCATTAAGGAATATTAAATTATGTCATTTGGGTTTTAGGCGTTATATCTATATGATAATATTTAAATTAGTTATAATTGATTTAATCTTCATAATAATAAAATTAATCATCGTTTGAATATAACCAAGTGTTTTATATTATTCGACTATATAACTGCTTGTAATGCAGAAGCATTTTTTTAAACTTCCCTTCCCCGATGAAGCAGTTGCAAGCTGCCTACCTGCATCTCCAAGTACTTTGGGTATATACTATCTTTTCCATTTTTTATGTCACATACGATATAAGGACTAAATATGCCCAGTCCCAGCAGCGTCAGGTTACGTCCACTTGAGCGGGAAGACCTGCACTTTGTCCATCAGTTGGACAACAACGCCAACGTCATGCGCTATTGGTTTGAAGAACCTTATGAAGCCTTCGTCGAGCTTGCCGATCTGTATAACAAACATATCCACGATCAGAGTGAGCGGCGTTTTATCATTGAGCATGAAGGGACGAGGGTCGGGCTGGTTGAGTTGGTCGAAATTAACCATATTCATCGCCGGGCCGAGTTTCAGATCATCATCGATCCTTCCCATCAGGGGCAAGGCTATGCCAGCGCCGCCGCCAAACTGGCGATGGAATACGGCTTTTCAGTGCTCAATCTCTACAAGTTGTATCTGATCGTCGACAAAGAGAACAAAAAAGCCATCCATATCTACAGCAAGCTGGGGTTTGAAGTGGAAGGTGAATTAGTGCACGAATTTTTTGTGAACGGCGAATATCGCTCCGTTATCCGCATGTGTATTTTTCAGCCACAGTATCTGGCGAAATACAAAACCCCGACGGCAGGCGGTCACACTGAGCCAGCTATTAGCCATAGCGCCAAGTAATTCAGCCATAGCGGCCGGTAATATAATCTTCTGTGCGACGCTGACGCGGCGAGGTAAACAGCGTGTCAGTGTTGTCATACTCTATCAGCGCCCCCTCATGGATAAACGCGGTGTAATCTGACACCCGCGCGGCCTGCTGCATGTTATGCGTTACAAGCAGCACGGTATAATGCTGTTTCAACTCGCTGATCAGTTCTTCGATGGTCAGCGTCGAAATCGGATCCAGCGCCGACGTGGGTTCATCCAGCAACAACACTTCTGGCTCAATCGCAATCGCGCGGGCAATGACCAGTCGCTGCTGCTGGCCGCTTGACAGTTTCAGGGCATTGTCACGCAACCGATCCTTGACCTCATGCCATAGCGCAGCGGCTCGCAGCGCCCGTTCGACCGCTTCATCCAGCATCCGACGTTCGCTGATGCCTTGCAGTCGCAGGCCGTAGACCACATTCTCATAAATGGATTTTGGGAAAGGATTGGGACGTTGGAAAACCATGCCGATGCGTCGGCGCAGTGCCGCGACATCAATGCTGTTCCCGGTGATCGACTCACCGTTCAGCCGCAGATTTCCGTCAATCCGGCAGGTGTCCACCAGATCGTTCATACGGTTAAAGCAGCGCAATAACGTCGACTTCCCGCATCCCGAGGGACCAATCAGCGCCGTCACCCGATGGCGAGGGATGCGCATGGTGATATCAAACAGCGCCTGCTTGTCACCATAGAACAGACTCAGCCCTTCGGTCTCAAGCGCCGTGTCAGCTTCCGGCAGTTGATGCACATTCAACTGTGGCCGTTTATCCTGTGTCATTAATCCCATCAAAACACCCTGAACATTGGTAGTGAGACGCGCAATAGAAAATAGCGTGGTTATATGCCCAGTGAACGGTATTTTTCACGCAGCGAATGGCGAATGCCCATGGCGGCCAGATTCAGTCCAACGACGATTATCACCAGCAGCAGCGCGGTCGCATAGACCAAAGGCCGCGCGGCCTCGACATTCGGACTCTGAAAAGCCATGTCATAGATCTGGAAACTGAGGTGCATGAATTTCCGCTCCAGATGTAAATACGGGAAAATACCGTCAACCGGCAAGACCGGCGCAGACTTGACCACCCCAACCAGCATCAGTGGAGCCGTTTCACCCGCAGCCCGCGCAACAGCCAGAATCAGCCCGGTCATCATGCCCGGTGCCGCCATCGGCAACACAATGCGCCACAGCGTCTCTGATTTACTGGCACCGAGCGCCAGCGAACCGTGGCGCAGCGACAGCGGAATACGTGACAGCCCCTCTTCGGTGGACACGATCACCACCGGCAGCGTCAATAGCGCCAGCGTCAGTGCCGCCCACAGCACACCCGGTGTACCGAACGTGGGATCCGGCAAGGCTTCAGGATAGAGCAATCGGTCCAGCGAGCCGCCCACCAGATAGACAAAAAATCCCAAGCCAAATACGCCATATACTATCGACGGTACGCCTGCCAGATTCACCACGGAGATGCGGATCAGTCGGGTCAGCCAGTTGTTTTTCGCGTACTCATGCAGATAGACGGCCGCAATGACGCCCAATGGCATCACCATCACTGACATCAGGATCACCATCAGCACAGTACCAAAAATGGCCGGAAATACCCCACCCTCAGTATTCGAGGCGCGTGGGTTCTCAGTGACGAATTGCTTGACCTGATTCGCCCAGTGCCGCCATTTTTGCCCCAGCGTCATGGCGTTGGGATACCAGGCTTCACGCACGTCGCTCAGCGCAATGGTGTGAACTTGCCCCTTCATGTCCCGTAGCAACAGCGCGTCGCGGCTGAGATCCTCCAGCACACTGTCGCGTCTGGCGGTCATCTGGCTGAATTGCCGTTCCAGCTCAATACGCTCGGCCCGAATCCGCGCCTCTGCCCGGGCGTTGAACTGCCCGTCCAATTGCAGTTTTCGCTCTTCCAGACGCAGCGCGTCAAATTGCTCGTTCAGCTCTGCCATCTGTTGATGCTGAATTCTGTGCGCCAGATTGGCTAGCGTGCGGTTTTCCGGAATCCGCCGCAGTAGCGCTTGCGCAAGATTTTCCGCCACCAGCGGCTGGCCATTTTCCAACATCCCCACCAGATAACCGTAGGCGGTGCCGTTGTTCAATCGCTCGATGACCAAGAGATCTTTTGGCGCACTTTTCTGCTGGACATCGCTTGCCAGCAGGGTAATAAAATCTCGCTGTTGTAATTCGCGGTTACCGATTTTTATCAGGTAGCGGTCGATAGTGGCTGGCGGATTGTCGGGCAAAAGCACGCCCGCTTCCCGCAATTGCTGAAGTGGAATTGCCTCTTGCCGATACAGTTCGCCAATCACCGTGGCAGCCCCGGCGGCGGGCTGATTCAATGTGAATTGGTAAACCGGCGACGGCCAGAAATAGCGCATCCCCTGACTGGCAAGCAGCAACAAAATTCCGGCCAGAGCCAGTAAACTCACGGCCACTGAACCCGCCGTCAGCCATATCCAGGGGGAGCCCGACTTTATCCAGCGTCTCATAATTCCCCCTGCTGCTGGCTGTAACGCGCACGCAATCGCTGGCGCACAACTTCAGCCAACGTATTGAGCACGAACGTAAAGATAAACAGCACCAACGCCGTCAGCATCAATACCCGGTAATGACCGCTGCCCGCCACCGCTTCCGGCATTTCAATGGCGATATTGGCTGCCAGCGCGCGCAGCCCCTGAAACAGGCTGCCATCGACAATCGGCGTATTGCCAGTTGCCATCAGCACAATCATGGTTTCCCCCACCGCCCGGCCAAAACCAATCATCAGCGCTGAAAATATTCCGGCGCTGGCACAGGGCAATATCACCCGCACCATGGTTTGCCACTGCGTTGCCCCCAACGCCAGTGAGCCCTGGCTGAGAGCCGGGGGGACGCTGAACAGCGCATCTTCAGACAGCGTAAAAATAATCGGTATCAGCGCAAATCCCATGGCGATCCCAACCAGCAACGCATTGCGTTGATCGTAATCGGCGCCCAGCCAGATATGTAAAGGCTCGCCAAGCACTGCCTGTTCGATCCAGGAACCGAGATAAAACGTTAGCCACACCGTCAATAGCAGCACAGGCAGCAGCAACACGACTTCCCAGCCCGCGCTGCGCATGCGGCGGGTTATTGACGCCCTGGCACAGATTGCACTGCACAACAGCGTTACGCCTGCCAGCAACCAGGGCAGCAGCAGAAAACCGCTGAGATACCGTTCCAACACCGGCGCCAGCCAGACCCCGGCAATCAAGCCAATCACCACGGTCGGTAATGCGCCCATCACCTCGACAGCCGGTTTTACCACCCGCCGCAATCCTGGGGACATAAACCAGGCGGTATAGATCGCGCCGGCCAACGCCAACGGCGCGGCGAAAAGCATGGCGCAAAATGCCGCTTTCAGCGTGCCGTAAATCACCGGAATCAGGCTCAGCTTCGCCTGATAATTATCGCTACCTGAGGTGGATTGCCAGACAAACTCCGGCTGGGGATAGTTTTCGTACCAGACTTTCTGCCACAGGGTGCGCCAACTGATATCCGGATAGAGATTGGTGACGTGATACCAATGCAAACCCTGCGCATTCTCCAGCAGTAAACCGTCGCCATGCGGGGCGAAGGCCATATTCGTGACGCCGGGAACCAGGGTTTTATTCAGCAACGGAGTGGGTTGCAGACTGGAATCCAGGGAGAAATGGCCGTTTGCCGACAGAGAAGCAAATACCCGGCGCGCAGTTTCCGTCGCCAGCAGGGATGGCCCACCTTCTGCGTGCTCAAGGTAACGGATACGCTGCAAATGGCGTTGCTGATGGTTCGCCACATCAAACCATTGGCTGATTCTGCCGTCTGCTTCCTGCACCAACAGTGAATTTCCGCCGCTCAGCAGCGCCAGTGAATGAGGAGGCTCTTTGCCGAGGGTGACTCGCTCACGCAGGCTGATGCGGGTATTGCCTGGCTGGTCGTTATGCAGCCCATCGTGCTGCGCTAAGTTTTGCGCTACGTTCTGCGCTATGTTTTGCACTGGGTCTTGAACTACATAGACTGACAGGATATTACCATTCAGCAGATAGATCGTTTTGCCATCCGGCGTCAGTAACAACCGATCAGGGCGTTCCGCCAGCGGTTCATCAACGAGGTAAATCGGGGATTGCAATGGCTCAAGGTAGGTCACAATCAGTCGGTTATCGTCAGTCACGGCAGCCAGTATTACTTTGTTTTCTGTCGGTTCAGCCAGTGCGAGGTGAGTCAGCGCATGTCCATAACGATCGAAAACCAAGGGCTGGTCGCCAAATGGGAACTGCCAGCCGGGCTGTGCGGAGGTTTGCTTGATGAGCGGGATATCTGGCCGCACCAGAACGCCTTGGCCATTGGCCTGTCCCAGCGCATACAGTGGATTGCGTCCGGCACTTACCGCCAGCAGGGTAGGCCGGATAGCCAGTCGCGCCGCGATCGGCGGTTTTCCCGTCGCCAACGGGAGAAACTCCCCTACGCCGTCACTCCCAATGCGATAGGCGAATTGCTGATCGGCATCCAGACCCACAGCCAGCGCAGGAGCACTGCGGGCGATCGGTAATTGCGCATGAAGCGAGACCGACACCGGGCGAAAAAGCGGCCAGACGCTATAGAGTAAATAGAAAAAAATCAGCATCAGAGTCATCAGCACCAGCAGTCCGCTACTGGTTACGGCGAAGCGAACCAGACGGTCAATCCGTGCCCGGCGGCGATCGCGATGCTGTTGGCTAAGGGTTATCTGCACTGGGTTCTCTGACCAAAAGGAAAATAATCGCACACCGCAATTTTGGCAGCTACGCTTCACTTATACACTGACTAACCGCGCATCTTATGTCAGTTTTTTGAACAATGCATGACAAACTTAACCTCTGAGATCTGTTGGACTTTCTTGTCAATCTCTCGCAATAATGTTTGTGGACACTAGGCGCCTATTTCTACTACTCCCCCGGAAGAGATCTTTCCCAGTAGGCGCAACAAGCTAAGAAGCCTAGCGGGACAGGCTCCAGGCTTAATGATTGGAGTGACAATGGGTCAGGAAAAGCTCTACATAGATAAAGAACTCAGTTGGTTATCTTTTAATGAACGGGTACTGCAAGAGGCCGCAGACAAGAGCAATCCCCTGATCGAGCGGATGCGCTTCCTCGGTATTTATTCCAATAACCTGGACGAGTTCTACAAAGTTCGCTTTGCTGATTTAAAGCGGCGCATCCTGATTAGCGAGGAGCAAGGCTCACTCGGCGCATCACGACATCTGCTGAAAAAGATTCAGGCAAAAGTTCTGAAAACCGATCAGGAATTTGACAGCCTCTACAATGACTTATTGCTGGAAATGGCGCGCAACCAGATTTTCCTGATCAACGAGCGTCAGGTATCTGAAAACCAGCAACAGTGGTTACGCCACTACTTCAGACACCATTTGCGCCAATTTATCACGCCGATCCTCATCAACCATGAGACCAATCTGGTGCAGTTCCTGAAGGATGACTACACCTATCTGGCGGTGGAGATCATTCGCGGTGAACAAATTGATTACTCGCTGCTGGAGATTCCGTCGGACAAAGTACCGCGCTTTGTCAATCTGCCGCCGGAAGCGCCTCGTCGTCGCAAGCCAATGATTCTATTGGATAACATTTTGCGTAATTGTCTGGATGATATTTTCAAGGGCTTCTTCGATTACGACACGTTGAATGCCTATTCCATGAAAATGACCCGCGACGCAGAATACGATCTGGTCACAGAAATGGAATCCAGTCTGCTGGAGCTGATGTCTTCCAGTCTGAAGCAGCGACTGACCGCAGAACCGGTGCGTTTCGTCTATCAACGCGATATGCCCGACGAAATGGTGGAACTGCTACGCAGTAAGCTGGGGATTTCCAACTACGATTCCGTCATCGCCGGTGGACGTTACCATAATTTCAAGGATTTCATCAGCTTCCCGAATGTGGGTAAAGCCAATATGGTTAACCGGCCTCTGCCACGCCTGCGCCATACCTGGTTTGATAAATTCCGCAACGGCTTTGATGCCATTCGTGAGCATGATGTCCTGCTCTATTACCCATATCACACGTTTGAGCACGTACTCGAACTGCTCAGGCAGGCTTCGTTCGACCCCAGCGTGTTGGCGATTAAAATCAACATCTACCGCGTGGCGAAAGACTCGCGGATTATTGAATCAATGATTCATGCCGCCCATAACGGCAAGAAAGTGACGGTGGTGGTCGAACTCCAGGCGCGTTTTGATGAAGAGGCCAATATTCACTGGGCCAAGCGGCTCACCGAAGCGGGTGTTCACGTTATTTTCTCCGCGCCCGGCCTGAAGATACACGCCAAGCTGTTTTTGATCTCCCGTCGTGAAGGGGATGAAATTATCCGTTATGCCCATATCGGCACCGGCAACTTCAATGAAAAAACGGCAAGACTCTATACTGACTATTCGCTGATCACTGCGGATTCCCGCATCACGAATGAAGTCCGGCGGGTATTTAATTTCATCGAAAACCCGTATCGTCCGGTCACCTTTGAACATTTGATGGTGTCACCACAAAACTCCCGCAAAATGCTGTACGCACTGATCGATCAGGAGATCGCCAATGCGCAGGCGGGTGAAAGCGGCGGTATTACATTGAAGATCAATAACCTGGTTGATAAAGGTCTGGTGGATCGCCTTTACGCCGCCTCCGGCGTGGGCGTCAAAATCCGTCTTCTGGTGCGCGGTATGTGTACGTTGGTACCGAATCTGCCTGGCGTCAGTGAAAATATTCAGGTCACCAGCATCATCGACCGTTACCTTGAACACGATCGGGTCTATATTTTTGAAAACGGCGGTGATACCCGGGTTTACCTGTCGTCGGCAGATTGGATGACGCGCAATATCGATTACCGCATCGAAGTCGCTGTCGCCATACTCGACCCAACGTTGAAACAGCGGATCCTGGATATCATCGAGATCCTGCTAAGTGACACGGTAAAAGCCAGATATCTCGACAGTGAGCTGAGCAATCGGTATGTTCCGCGCGGTAATCGCCGCAAAGTCCGTGCACAGCTAGCGATTTATAATTATTTAAAGACCCTGGAACAGCCAGAACAGTAGGCCAGACACTATGCCGCTAAACAGTCCTACCAACAGTAACAGTAAGCCACAGGAAATTGCCGCCATTGATCTTGGCTCAAACAGTTTCCATATGGTCATTGCCCGCGTCGTTAACGGTGCGCTACAGGTATTGGGTCGTCTGAAACAACGGGTGCACCTCGCCGATGGGTTAGACAGCCACAGCGTATTGAGCGAAGAATCGATGGAACGGGGTCTGGCTTGTCTGGCACTCTTCGCTGAACGTCTGCAAGGCTTCTCGCCCGAGAACGTCACTATCGTTGGCACACACTCCTTGCGTGAAGCCGTCAATGCGGAGGATTTTCTCAAGCGTGCGGCGAAAGTGATCCCCTACCCGATCGAGATTATTTCGGGTCAGGAAGAAGCGCGCCTGATTTTTATGGGCGTAGAACATACCCAACCCGAAAAAGGCCGCAAGCTGGTGATCGATATCGGTGGGGGCTCTACCGAATTGGTGATTGGAGAGGACTTCGAACCGCTGCTGGCTGAGAGCCGACGCATGGGATGCGTCAGTTTCGGCCAGATCTTTTTCCCGCAGGGCGACATCTCCCCGGCTAATTTCCGCCGGGCGCGAATGGCTGCCGTGCAAAAGCTGGAGACGCTGGTCTGGCAATACCGTATTCAGGGCTGGCAATATGCGTTGGGTGCGTCGGGAACGATCAAGGCGGCTCATGAAGTGCTGGTCGAGATGGGGGAGAAGGATGGCCTGATCACCCCCGAACGTCTGGAGATGCTGGTCGAGCAGGTGCTGCAATACAAACATTTCAGTGCGCTGAGCCTGCCGGGTCTTTCCGAGGATCGCCAATCGGTATTTGTGCCGGGACTGGCAATTCTCTGCGGCGTATTCGATGCACTGGCCATCAAGGAACTGCGTTTATCCGACGGTGCGTTGCGCGAAGGCGTGCTCTATGAAATGGAAGGCCGTTTCCGCCATCAGGATATCCGCATCCGTACCGCACGCAGTCTGGCCGATCACTATAATATCGATCGCGAACAGGCTCGCCGCGTATTGGAGACCACGGAGCAACTCTACGCCCAGTGGCTGGCGCAAAATCCCAAACTGGTTCAGCCACAGCTCGAAGCATTATTGCAGTGGGCGGCGATGCTGCATGAAGTCGGGTTAAGTATCAACCACACGGGCATGCATCGGCACTCCGCCTACATTCTGCAAAATACCAATCTGCCCGGCTTCACCCAGGAACAACAGATCCTGTTAGCGACGCTGGTTCGTTTCCATCGCAAAGGCATCAAGCTGGAAGAACTGCCGCGCCTGAATCTGTTCAGGAAAAAATATTACCTGCCTCTGGTCCAACTGCTAAGGCTGGGTACGTTGCTGAATAATCAGCGCCAGTCAACCACCACGCCGGAGAGCCTGCGCCTGATTACCGATGACAATCACTGGACGCTGCGGTTTCCACACGGTTATCTGGTGCAGAACACGTTGGTACAGTTGGATTTCGAACGCGAGCAAGCCTATTGGCAAGATGTAACCGGCTGGAAATTGATTCTCGACGAAGAACCGGAAGAGGTCATACCTAAAAAGGCGTCATAAGGGTTCTGATCAGAAAAACGGCCTCGCTGTTCATCGCAGGGAAGGCCGTTTTTGTTTGCCGCTATTTTATCTGACGTTGCCGAGACTGCTCTCCCTGACCTTCAGCGTCACCGGAATCTGTTGCTGGCTCAGGGCCAGCTCGGGGTCGAGCAGCAATGCAATTCCCCGTCGTCCAAGCTCTGCCTTGTCAATTGCCAGCGTCGTTAGCGCAGGCCGGACCTGCGACGCGGCATCAATATCATCAAACCCGACAATGGCGATCTCTTCCGGCACCCGGATACCCGCTTCGCGACAGAGGCGCAGCGCAATCATGGCCGCCGAATCGTTGTAGGCAAAAATCGCGTCGGGTGGCGACGGCAACGCCAGAAGTTGCTTCACAGCCAGCGTCAATCCCTCCTCGGTGCTCATCACCGACGGTGCAATAACTTCCAACGCCGGATCGTTCAGCATCCGGGCTTCGAAGAGCGCCTGCCGATAACCTTTTTCACGTTCACGAATACTGAAATGCGCCAGCGAACTGGCCAGAAACGCGATCCGTTTGCGCCCCCCGTCAATCAGGTGGCGGGTTGCCAGATAACCACCCTGCACGTTGTCAGGATTCACGCTGGCAATGCCGGGCACCCATAAATCGGCCAGCGCCAGAGGTTTGCCGCTACTCTTTAGCAATGCCAAAAGTTCAGGCTCGAAGAATCCGGCACAAAGAAAGGCATCCGGTTCATGGAGTTTGATTTGCTCTTCAATGGCGTCCGTTGGCCCCAGCGCCAGAAAGCTGAGAGCGATACCGCGTTCGCGGCACAGGCTTTCCGCTCCCAGCAGTACCGCCGAATAAAAAGGCAGGGCCAGCGCGATATTGTGTTGCCGATGCAACAGAAACAGAATGCGTTTAATCGGCTCATTCCGTAAACGGCCAAAATCGTAACCCAGCGCATTCGCGACCGCGACAACACGCTGCCGGGTCTCCTCTTTCAGCCCGCCCTGCCCTTTGAGCGCGCGGGAAACCGCTCCCACCGAAACCCCTGCCTGCCGGGCAATATCACGAATTCTTACTGCCATGAGCCCATCCTTTTTACTCTCTCTGGCGGCATTATTACGGTTTCTGTCAGCCAGTGATAGGACGGCGTGTTTATTAAACATTTTAATGCGAGCGTTATCATAAATTTCTTGGGTTAAAAGACAGGATGATGCCGCTCTCACTTTTGCCCGTAATTTGTTTACTAAACAAAATTTCCGCCGTATCTTAATGGCGAGGCTATTTTTTTGAAAAGAAGTTTTTTCTGACAAGCTATTTTTTCTGATAAGAAACGTGAAAAGGACAGACTATGTTGCGTTTGGGATTGGACATCGGCGGCACAAAGATTGAAGCAGTGGTTTTGACCGAACAAGGAGAGTTACTGCATAAACAGCGTACAGCAACGCAGAAAGAGAGTTATGCGCAGTTCGTTGACGATGTCACGCAAATCATCAGCCAGATCCGCGCCCGCTTTGCGTCGCCCATGTCGGTCGGTATTTGCCTCCCTGGCAGCGTTTCCCCGCTCACTGGTTTAATAAAAAATTCGAATATTCTGGTATTGAATGGCGAGCCTTTACCGCAGGATCTGCACGACCGGCTTGGGCAGCCCGTTACCCTTTCCAATGATGGCAACTGTTTTGCCTTGTCAGAAGCCGTAGACGGTGCCGGGAAAGATCACGATATCGTTTTTGGTGTCATTCTGGGAACAGGGTGCGGTGGCGGCCTGGCTATCGGTAAGCGGATGATTGCTGGCAATAATGGCAATGCTGGCGAGTGCGGTCACAATCCCCTGCCCGGCTATGATGAGAAAAAAGACGGCGCACCGGCACGCTGCTACTGCGGCCAGATCAATTGCGTGGAATCCTTTGTTTCCGGCACCGGATTAAGTGAGCGCTATTTGCTGCGCACTGGCGAACGACTGAAGGCCAATGACATTGTCGCGTTGGCCGAACAGGGTCATCCAGCGGCCAGTGCCCAGTTTGAACTCTATCTGGATCAACTCGCTCGCTCGCTGGCCTCGATCGTCAACCATATCGACCCCGGTGCAATTGTATTGGGTGGTGGGATGTCGAATATTCAGGCGATATATCAAACCATTGAACAGCGGGTTGCCAATTATGTCTTCACCGATCGGTTTACGACCCGTATTGTTCAGGCCCAGCACGGCGACAGCAGTGGCGTTCGCGGTGCGGCCTGGCTCGGTTAGCGCTTTTGATCAATGAGCATTTCCGATCGCCTGGCACTGCTGATCAATTAGTACTGCCGTTCAGTTAGTTAGCATTATAACGAAACATCATCAGACCCAACGATCGGCGGCTTGACCTCAGTCCTGGCAGATAACAGCGTCGCCAGAGGCTGGGGTTTACCAATCAGATAGCCCTGCATGTAATCCACGCCTTGCAATTTCAGGGCTTCGCGCTGCTCCTCGTATTCAACATATTCGGCAACGATCGATAAATGCTTCAATCGCGCGACCTGACAAATGGAACGTACAATCTGCGCGTCAATCGGGTTAGTCAGCATATTACGCACGAAACTGCCGTCGATTTTAACGATATCCGCCTGAATCTCCTTCAGCCGACTATAGCTGGCGTAGCCCGTACCAAAATCATCAATAGCAATACGGCAGCCCAGATTACGCAGCTCGATCAGGGCTATTTCGGCATATTTAATATTATGCAGCAGGTGTGACTCGGTTACTTCGAACACCAATTGGAATGGCTCGACCTCATGCTCCTGCAGCAACTGATGCACCAGATGGCTGAAACCCGGACGGCACAGTGAAGACGGCGACAGATTGACGGCAAACCGACATCCCGGCAGTGTGTCGCGATTCTGCTGCATAAACTTGAGGGTGTGGGTCAAGACCCAGAGATCGAGTTGATAGGCCAGACCAAACTCGTGCACGACAGGCAAGAAACTGTTCGGTGAGAGCAGATTACCGTTGCTGTCTGGCATCCGCAGTAAAATTTCATGATAACTATCACCACGGATGCCTTGAATCGGTTGCGCCATCAAGACAAAGTTATCGCCATCCAATGCACTCTGGATGCGGTGCAGCATGGAAACTTTGGCTTTGATCTCCGACTGCACATGGCTATTCACCTGCAATGTGGATTCGGGACGACCGCTGGTCAATGAAATCTCGGCAATAGTGCTCAATTCGCCCAACAACATATGCAGATGCATCACTGGCGGCAATACCATGCACCATGAAAAACCGAACTGTGGATGAATCGGGAATCCATTCCAAATCATGCGAAACGATTGGGTGATCTTATAAAGCTCATTAACCCGCTCTTCGGCTTGGTCACACTCAATGCGCAGCACCAGATCGTAGCCCGGCAAGTGGTAGATATCCTCAGTGCCCCCCAGATGGTGGCGTAGTGTCGAAGCCAATCGCTGTTTGAACTCGATACGCCACTGCATGCCGTAATTACGACTCAACATATCCAGTTCAGGAATGCGAATGAAGCAGATAATCGAACGCGGATAGTGGGCCAAATCCCGCTGCAAGGCCCGCAGATTTGGCAGAACCAATACCGGATCGAGTAACGACGCCTTGCTGGTTTTTTCACTCAAGTCGCGCTGGCGGCTGGTCACCGTTGCCAGCAGGTAGATACACAGGGTGAACACCAGAAGCAGCGAAGTAATAAACACCAGATTGTGCTCAAGATTCGACCACTCAACGAATTCCTGATAGTTGTAGAACAAGACGAGCAGCGTCACGCCCCAGGTCAGGCAAACCAGGTGATAACTAAAGCGCATCGCCCCGTAAAGCATCAGCGGCAACAATAACGTAAGCGTGTAATCGCTGAGCAGGATATTCGCCGTATCCGGATCTTGTCTGGGCCACGACAGCAAGACAACAAACAGAATCAGCAGTGAAAACCACAACCGGATTTCATTCTTTGTAACGTTGGGTGCCATGTCCCGTTTCATGCGCTGCAACAAGACGATCGCAAAATGTGGCTGGCGAATAATACGCAAGATGTAGTAGAAGAGCTGCATTGAAGACATGCAACCGATCAATACTGCCTGATAGTTAATCAGTGCGGGCAGATTGAATGACTGGTCAACGCTGACACCCACTTCGTTGGGCAACAGTCCCAGCCCGATGACCAGTTGCAGCAACAGTATGAAAAAGGTCCCCATCAATCCTACCAGCCATATCAACCGTGGCTTGACCATCTTCATTAAGCCGATGGATACCGACCAGCGGTTCTGCGTGTAAGCACGGTATCCCATCCAGCAGACGCTGAGGGTAAAGAGATAGATAAGCGTCACGATAACGCCGGTTTCCGGCCCATTTTTATCTACATAGCGGATCAACAGCGCGGTGGTAATCCCAGGGAATGCACGCCAATCGTAGACCATGAGCAATGCCACGCAGGCAGCCAACGGCAGATAGATGAAATAGGTGCGTCCTTGTTCCAACATGACGGATGGCGAAAGCCATGACGACAATGGAATCATGATCAGGCCGCAAATCATCGGCAATCCCCACCAGTAGGTAGCGAAGGTACGCCAGGTGTTTTTTCTCATCATCATGAATTATCGTTACTATCAATATAAAGGTGAACTCGCTGCGCGAGAACAAAAGGTTGGCAATGCGGTCACGCTTGGAGCAACCAAACATAACTGACAGACGGGTAATTATTATCACCACGCCTAAAATCAAATGGGAAGAGGATTCTATTTGGATAAAGAATAAACAATTTGATCAATATCAATAAACGTAACACTAAACATTAGTTAGTCAAATACCAAGACGACACTTATTCACCAAACTTTAATTCAATACCCTATCCTGGTTAATCATTAAACGAAAAGTAAATGGAGAGGGCATCGTGATAGACAGCCCAACCGAGGGGTCTATAGAATCCCCACAGTCGCACGACGCCAAGGTTTCTCAGCGGGGGGTATACCGATAACGTATTGACGGATAAAAAGCATTATGCATTAATCGAATAATCTGATGGGACAATATTCAAAAGGAAACTGGGTAAGCAGATACCACTATGCGCAGAAAAACCAACATCCAAATGACCAAGATTGTACTGGTGATTAGCTTTATCATTTTATTTGGACGGATGATCTATGCAGGCGTGGGTGCTATTTTCCACCATCAGGACAAACAGAAAAACCAAATAGAACAACCTGTTGCGCCGGCTGCAACAACGAAGAAACTCCCTGATTGATCCCCGGCATTGACTCTCCTGCAAATGATGGCGTCTCTGACGAAGCAAAACGCCGTCTCTAACTTGTTCTATCTTATAAAAGCCAGCCCTAAGAACCTGTACGTGACTTACTGTTTGAACACCTAAGGGATACTTCATGTCTGCCGTAAAACATAACACTAAAGAACTGGCCGAGATCCGCAGCAAAATTCTCCTTCTTTTGTTGAATAACAAAATGTTAATCGACGGTATTTTGGGGAGACAGATCGGTAATGAGCACATTAGCAACAGCGAGTTACTGAATCAGACGGCAGAGATAAAAACGTTACTCGATGATTTACACGCAGCCGATCTCGCCGATTTACTGGAAGCCCTGCCGCGCGATGAACGTCTGGCACTTTGGCGACTGGTTGGCAATAACACCCGCGGCAAAGCACTGGCCGAAGTCTCAGAAACGGTGTGGGACAGCCTGATCGAAGAGATGAGCGACCGCGATCTGTTGCGGGCAATGGCCTCGCTGGACGTTGATGAACAGGTGTATCTGGCCGAATATCTGCCCCGAGACCTGATGGGCCGCGTGTTGACCTCTCTTGACCCCAACAAACGCGCCCAAGTGCGGGAAGTGATGACGTTCGGCAAGGATTGCGTTGGCCGCATCATGGATTTCGAGTTGATCACCATCCGTCCCGATGTGTCGTTGAAAACGGTGCAGCGCTATCTGCGCAAAAAGAAAATGGTACCCGATGCCACTGACAAATTGTTTGTTACCGATCGAAAGAACAAACTGCTCGGTGAACTGCCGCTGACGTCTATTCTATTGAATCAACCCTCGTCGCTGGTCTCTGAGGTGATGGATAACGATCCGGTGACGTTTTTGCCGGACGAAAAAGCCGAAGATGCCGCCAGTGCGTTTGAGCGCTACGACCTGATTACCGCGCCGGTGGTCGATGAAAAAGGCAAGTTGATGGGCCGCCTGACCATCGAGGAAATTTTCGATGTCGTCAATGAAGAGAGCGAGTCCAGTCTGCGCCGGATGGGCGGCCTCAGTCCTGAAGAAGATGTTTTTTCGCCGGTAACCAAAGCGGTGCGCAACCGCTGGGCATGGTTGGCAATCAATCTGTGTACAGCATTCATTGCTTCACGGGTTATCGGACTGTTTGAACACACGATCTCGCAACTGGTTGCCCTCGCCGCCTTGATGCCGATTGTTGCTGGCATTGGCGGCAATACCGGTAACCAGACGATCACCATGATCGTGCGCGCGCTGGCCCTGCATCATATCCAGATGGGAAACCTGTCGTTTCTGATGATGAGGGAGTTGGGTGTCGCCTTTATCAACGGCATTGTCTGGGGAGGGCTGATGGGGATAGTCACCTGGTTGCTGTATGGCGATTGGGCGATGGGTGGCGTAATGACTCTGGCAATGATTCTCAACTTGCTGGTGGCCGCGGTCATGGGGGTTATTATACCGATGACCATGTTACGCCTTGGCCGCGACCCCGCCATTGGTTCCAGCGTAATGATTACGGCAATCACCGATACCGGTGGTTTTTTTATTTTTTTAGGTTTGGCGACTATTTTTTTAATGTAACGATCAATGGACAGGTACCAGACGATCCACGGGCCACTGCGCGTTACAGACCAGGCTACCGTTCAGATTGTGAATCAGCATTTCTTAACCGGGGTGGACTGAGTTAGAATCATGCGAAATATTTATGAATATTTTTCTGATGGCGGCCAGGGCTGCATGCCTCACCCCTTCCCGTTCAGAAGCGACGCTTAAAAGGTTTATTTGTGGAAATGATCCCTACAGATCCGCTGCATAATAAAAAGCACTGGCAAGACGCGATATGGCTGAGCCTGCTGATTCTGTTGCTGGCGTCGTTCTGCCTGAACTTTACCATTATGCCGAATCATTTGGTTTCACTCTGGCTTCCGACCGGCGTGATGCTTGCCGCGCTTTACCGGCATCCGTACCGGCAATGGCCTTTGATATTGCTCGGTTCTGCGCTCGCCATCTCGCTGGCACATATCATTTTTGGTACGCCAACCGCCCAGTATCTGCCTCTGGTTGCGCTCAATCTGCTGGAAGCGACGGTTGGCGCGGGACTCCTGCGCCGGTTGCTGCCAACACACGATCCGTTGAATGGCCTCGCCAACTGGCTCAAATTTGTCGTGGCTGCGGTACTTTTCACCCCCTTGTTCAGTGCCATCCTGCTGGTTTTACCCGCTTTGCCCAGCGGCCCCACCTTACAGCAGGATTTCAGTATGTGGTTCATGTCGGAGTCCGTGGGTATTCTGGCAGTAGCTCCCCTGGCATTGCTCTATCAACGCAATTCCCTGTCGCGCCAACTGAAATCGCCCAGCCTTTATGAGTTGGTGGTGACATTGATTTTGGCCCTGTTTGCCAGTTATTTATCGCTGATTTATCTGGTTTCCCCCTTCGTCTTTATTATTATTCCCCTGCTCTGGTCGGCCACCCGCTTGTCCCGTATGGAAGCATTCAGCGTATTTTTCTGCGTGACCCTGATGATTACGCTGTTATTAATCAGCGGAAAAATCAACATCATGCTCTACAATGCCAAGCCGTCATTTACCCTGATGTATGTCCCGCTACTGCTGATTCTGCTCCCCGCCAATGCCATGGCGATGGTGATGCACGCCTTGCGGGTGGAGAAAAGCCATATTGCCGAGAGCGAAAACCGTTTTCGCAACGCGATGGAGTATTCCGCGATTGGCATGGCACTCGTTTCGCCACAGGGGAACTGGCTGCAGGTCAACAAATCGTTATGCATGCTGCTGGGTTACAGCCCGGAGCATCTGAAAAAATTAACGTTCCAGGAGATTACCCATCCCGACGATCTCAGTACCGATCTGGAAAAGCTCACCGATCTGCTGGATGGCAACATTCAGAACTATCAGATGGAAAAGCGTTATCTGCGCAAAGACGGTGAAATGGTTTGGGCACTGCTGGCCGTCTCGCTGGTACGCGATGCCGATCACCAGCCGCTCTATTTTATCTCGCAGATTGAAGATATCAGTGAACTCAAACAGACCGAACAGATCAATCGCCGCTTGATGGAGCGTATCACCGTGGCGAATGAAGCCGGTGGAATCGGTATCTGGGAATGGGATATTGAATCAAGGACGTTTAGCTGGGACAAACGCATGCGTCAGCTCTACGATCTGCGTGATGACGAATCCCCCTCCTACGAACTGTGGGTGGAACGTCTCCTGCCTGAAGACGTCGAGCGGGCAGAGAGTGAACTGCGCGCGGCAATGGAGCAGAAACAGCCCCTGACTCTGGAATTCCGTATCCATACGGCAGAGGGCGGCGTGCGTCACATCCGCTCACAGGCCAATTTAATCTTTGATGATCATGGCAATATTAAGCGCTTGTTGGGCACCCATGTTGACATGACCGAAATCAAGCAACTTTCCGAAGCACTTTATGAAGAAAAAGAGCGCCTGCACATCACGCTCGACGCCATCAATGAAGCGGTGATCTGTACCGATCACCAGATGCGCGTCACCTTTATGAATCCGGTGGCGGAGAAAATGACCGGATGGTCGATGTCGCTGGCACAGAACCAACACATCGACGAGATCGTCGAATTGACCAAAGGCCGTAACGGTCAGGCCATAGAAAGCCTGCTGGAATTTGATCTGCATGAAAATCTGCACTCTTCAATCGACCAGTCGCTGGTATTGCGCAGCCGCAAAGGTGATATGTATGAAATACAGCAGGCTATCTCACCGCTGAAAACCATCGACAACGAGAGGCTGGGCATTGTGCTGGTGTTGCAGGATGTCAGTAAGTCGAGGGAATTGATGAGAAAACTCAGTTACAACGCCTCACATGACATGCTGACCGGTCTGCCCAATCGCGCCAGTTTTGAGAAAAGCCTGCTGGATGCATTGGACATTACCGCTCAACAGAATAAAAATCACTGTCTGGCCTTTCTCGATCTCGATCGTTTCAAAGCGGTCAATGACACAGCAGGCCATGCGGCGGGTGATGAACTGCTGCGCCAACTGAGCCAACTGATGCAAAACACGCTGCGCAACAGCGATTGTGTGGCACGTCTGGGGGGCGATGAGTTCGCGATTTTGCTGCTCGATTGTGGTCTGACGCAGTCGAAAGAGATCGTCGGTGCGCTGGTGGAAAAAATCAATGATTTCCATTTTCACTGGAAGAATAAACTCTATCGAATTGGTGCCAGCGCGGGCGTAACAATGATTCACAGCGGCAATATGAAAGCCAGTGAACTTATGTCACAGGCTGATATCGCCTGTTATGCCGCCAAACACAGCGGTCGCGGCCACGTAGTCAGCTATGAGGCAAAACAAAAACTGCTGCTCGGGCATCATCATACCCTGCTTACGTCCGAGCAGGTCGAAGACATATTACAGAATAACCACCTGACGCTGATGGCGCATGCCGTATCGCCGCCCAAAACCCCGCTGTCGGTCTGTTTCTATCACATCGACTTTGTCGTCAAGTCACTGGACGAAGCAACGATCTCGCCGGACGTATTCCTGGCCAGCGCCGCACTTCATGGCCGGTTGGTAGATGTCGATTATTGGATGATTTGCCAGACGCTGAATGAATATTCCGAGGCTATCGCCAACAAGGGCATTGCGATCTCCCTCCCCCTCTCATCAGAGGGTGTGGCTTCTGCTGGATTGCGCGATTATCTGTTGCTGACGCTGGATGCGACGCCCATTCACCCGATGTCCATCCATGTGATGATCGACGAGGCGATTATATTGCATCCACAGCCTGAACAGGCCGAATTCATTGAGCAGATCCGCCAGCGTGGCTGTCGATTGATTATGAATAATGTCGGGCATCATTTGAGCGGCCTGAATGAACTGGAACCAGATAGCATCGACTATCTGCGACTCGATAAAAAAGTTGTTCCGCAGGTTCACGTTAACCAGATGGATGAAATTCTGATCAATATTGTCCACGGTACATCGCACCGGCTTGAAGCCCAGACGTTGGCCGGCCCGGTCGATAATCAGGCGGTGTTGTACAAACTCATCGAGATGAATATCGACCTGGTGGAAGGCGAGATGATCAGTTCCCCCCAGACGCTGGACAGCCTGTTGAACAGCGGCTATTTCGGTATCCGCTGATGCGCTGTGGCTGATTTCACTGCCTGATCGTGCCGTCGAATAGCGGGATCAGGGCAACCATTGCGCGTTATGCCATAAATGCAGGGTGGCGTAAGAGCGGAACGGTTGCCAGCGCTGGGCGTAGCGGACGATCTGCCCCGGCGTCATGGCCGGAAAGCGTTGCTTGATCAGATAATCACCAGTCAGAAAAACATCGGGGGCGGACCAGGCGCGCATCGCGATATAACTGGCGGTCCACGCACCAATGCCCGGCAGCGCCCGCAGCGTCTTCATTCCCGCTTCGGTATCCTCTGCGGGCTCCAGCGAAAGCCGCCCCTCGGCTACCGCCTGCGCCAGCGCAATCAATGAAGCCGAACGCTTCGCCTGAACGCCAATCGATCGCAGATCGTCGACCGTCAGTAACGCAATCTGTTGGGGCGTAGGGAAGAGACGGCTTAGTCCACCATGCGGTTGCGCGAGGGTTTCGCCCCAGCGGTGGGTCAGGCGCTGCGTCAGCGTTGCCGCCATTTTCACGCTCACCAGTTGCCCCAGAATCGCCCGCACCGTCTGTTCAAAACAATCCACACACCCCGGTAAACGCAATCCTGGGCGATCTTGCGCCAATGCCCCAAGGCTTGTGCTGATTAGCCCAGGATTGGCATCCAAATCAAATAAACGGCGCGCCCGGGCGATCGCCGTATCTGCCACACCGACCAGTGACGGTGAAATATCCAGGATTAACGCATTCGCCTGTGCGGCAGGGCGCAAACTTATCCACCCCTGCACATTTTGCGCACTCTGCACATCATTGTTCAGATTCAGGGTCACCGTGCGTTGATAACCACCGTCAGCGATCTCCTCGACGCCAGCCACCGCACGATGCTGTAGGAAATGCAACTGGGCTGACCAATCATAGGGGGGCAGATACGGGAGCAAAAAACGCGTTGGCGAAACCGCCTCTGCCAGTTGGGGTTGTAGTGTCACAGCGTTTTCCCTGTCATGAAGAAGAGTGTTCAGTGTAAAGCGTTCCGGCATAAATGCGCCATCCCGCGGTAAAAAACTCGCCCTGGACTCGCCTCAGACTTGCCCGCACCACGGCTCTCGGGTAAAGTCGCCCCCCTTCACAGGCATGGGGAAAAAGTATGTTTATTGGTTTTGACTACGGAACAGCCAATTGTTCGGTCGCAGTAATGCGTGACAATAATGCAGAATTATTGGCATTGGAGAATGACGAGCCTTATTTACCCTCAATGCTCTGTGCCCCAACGCGGGAAGCGGTCAGTGAATGTTTGCATCGCCATTGGCAGGTACCGACGGGGAGCGATGAGAACCAGCAGTTGCTGCGGCGTGCTGTTTCTTTCAACCGTGAAGAAGACATTCCAGTCAGTCACGACAGCGTACAGTTTGGCTTGCAGGCGCTGGCGCACTATATCGACGATCCTGAAGAGGTCTATTTCGTTAAGTCACCCAAATCCTTTCTGGGTGCCAACGGACTGAAACCGCAGCAGATTGCCATGTTTGAAGATCTGGTCTGCGCCATGATGTTCCACATCAAGCGTCAGGCGGAAAACGTCTTGCAACAGAGTATTGCCCAGACGGTGATTGGTAGGCCCATCAACTTTCAGGGGACCGGCGGTGAAGAGGCCAACCGCCAGGCGGAAGGTATTTTGCTGCGTGCTGCACAGCGCGCCGGTTTCAGGGATATCGCGTTCCAATTCGAGCCGGTTGCTGCCGGTCTGGACTATGAAGCCACGCTGCGCGATGAGAAAACCGTGCTGGTGGTGGATATCGGCGGCGGGACAACCGACTGCTCCGTACTGTTGATGGGGCCACAGTGGCGCGATAAGGCCGATCGTCAGCAAAGCCTACTGGGCCATAGCGGCTGTCGGGTGGGCGGAAACGATCTGGATATCATGTTGGCATTCAAGCAGTTGATGCCGCTGTTCGGCATGGGCAGCCAGACAGAAAAAGGGATCGCCATCCCGGCCCTGCCCTACTGGAATGCGGTAGCCACCAATGATGTCCCGGCACAAAGTGATTTCTACAGCACCGCCAATGGCCGCTTGTTGCGTGATTTGATCCGTGATGCCGCCAATCCGGAACAGGTAAAACGTCTGCTGAAAGTCTATCAGCAGCGCCTGAGCTACCGACTGGTACGTGCTGCGGAAGAGAGCAAGATCGCGCTGTCGGCTGAACCGCAGATCACCACTGCACTGGATTTCGTTGAACGTGCGCTGGCCGAAAACATTAGCCAACGGCAGTTGCAAGATGCCATTAGCCAACCGCTGGAACGTATTCAGGAGCAGGTGAGCAGCGCGCTGGCCACCAGCAACATCACGCCGGAGGTCATCTACCTGACCGGCGGCAGTGCGCGCTCTCCGCTGTTACGCAGCGCATTGCAGGCGCAGTTGCCGGGAATTCCGCTGGTGGGCGGCAATGATTTTGGCTCCGTCACTGCCGGACTCGCTCGCTGGGCGCAGACGCTTTTCCGCTAAACCTCCGCGCTTATCCGCTTATCGCGTTAAAAAAATCCCGCTGACCAAATGGTTCGCGGGATTTTTCATTGCAGTGCGGGTATCAATATTGACTGGCTTGATTAACGAAACCGTTATAGGTCATATAAAAATGAGTCTCCGGCTCAATATAAAGAGAGTATCAACAGTTCAAGACAAAGGCTGACACTTACTCCTTATTTCCTTCATTCTTTATGCCCTATAAACTCGCTAAACTAGTATCCTGTATCGAATACGCCCCCCTGATGGTTTGCCTCACAATTTGTCCTATGGAGAGTAAATTCAGCACTATGAATGCGACCCCCAAAAAAGCATCACGCCTGCGGCTTGTGCTGGTACTGATTATTACGGCGATTGCCGCCTTTGCCATTTGGCACTTTTTCTTTGCCGAGCGAACAGCGTCTACCACCGCTCAGACGGCGACAAATCAGGGCCGGGGGGGCGCCGGAGGAAGACACAATCTTCCGCTGTCACCGGTGCAGGCAGCGACAGCAACCGAACAGTCGATACCGCAATTCCTTTCGGGATTGGGAACGGTGACCGCAGCCAATACGGTGACGGTGCGTAGCCGGGTAGACGGTGAACTGATGGCCCTGCATTTTACCGAGGGGCAACAGGTCGATGCGGGCGATCTGCTGGCGGAGGTTGATCCGCGGCCTTATGAAGTCCAACTGACGCAGGCGCTAGGACAGTTGGCGAAGGATCAGGCGACGCTGGCCAACGCACGCCAGGATTTGTCCCGCTATCAGAATCTGGCTAAAACCAACCTGATTTCCCGTCAGGAACTGGATGCGCAACAGTCGCTGGTTCGTGAGACTGAAGGCAGCGTCAAAGCCGATCAGGGTGCCGTCGACAGCGCAAAACTGCAACTCACTTACAGCCGCATCACCGCGCCGATCAGCGGCCGCGTTGGTTTGAAACAGGTCGATGCCGGTAACTACATCACCAGCGGTGATACCACCGGCATTGTGGTGATCACCCAGACGCACCCGGTGGATGTGGTTTTCACCTTGCCAGAAAACAATATTGCCACCATCGTGCGCGCACAAAAATCAGGTAACCCGGTCATCGTGGAAGCCTGGGAGCGAACCAATACCACCAAGATCACTCAGGGCCAATTGCTCAGTCTGGACAATCAGATCGATACCACGACGGGGACGATCAAACTCAAAGCCCGCTTTGATAATCAGGACGACGCACTGTTCCCCAATCAATTCGTCAATGCGCGGATAAAAGTCGATACCTTGAAAAATGCCGTCGTCGTGCCGACAGCCGCCGTACAGATGGGCAACGAAGGTAACTTTATCTGGGTTCTGAACGAACAGAACAAAGTGAGCAAACACCTCGTTACGCTCGCAACCCAGGACAGTCAGCAGGTGGTGATTGCCTCAGGACTGAGTGCGGGTGAACGTGTCGTGACTGACGGTATTGATCGCCTTACCGAGGGCGCACAAGTTGAGGTTTTAACCAATAAAACCGACGCCAGCAGCGAGCAAGTGCCAGAGAAAACTGCGTCTGAAGGCAAACGCCACGGCCAGAGGAAATCCTGATGCAGGTGATGCCGCCCGACAATACTGGTGGGCCTTCACGCCAGTTTATTCTCCGGCCTGTCGCGACCACGCTGCTGATGATTGCCATCCTGTTGGCGGGCATTATCGGTTACCGCGCGCTGCCCGTCTCTGCCCTGCCAGAAGTGGATTATCCTACGATTCAGGTGGTGACACTCTATCCGGGTGCCAGTCCGGACGTCGTGACCTCGGCGATCACCGCGCCGCTTGAACGCCAGTTTGGCCAGATGTCTGGCCTGAAGCAGATGTCATCGCAAAGTTCCGGCGGTGCGTCAGTGATTACCCTGCAATTTCAGTTGACGCTGCCGCTGGATGTCGCAGAGCAGGAAGTGCAGGCGGCGATCAATTCTGCCACCAATCTCCTGCCCTCCGACCTGCCCTATCCGCCGATTTACAGCAAAGTTAACCCGGCAGATCCGCCGATCATGACGCTGGCGCTGACCTCTGGCGCCATGCCGATGACCCAGGTGGAAGACATGGCCGAGACGCGCGTGGCGCAAAAAATCTCTCAGGTCAGCGGCGTGGGTCTGGTGACTATTTCCGGCGGGCAGCGTCCTGCCGTGCGCGTCAATCTCAATGCCGGTGCTGTGGCCGCGCGTGATTTGGATAGCGAAACCATACGCACCGCCATCGCCAATGCCAACGTCAACTCCGCCAAAGGCAGCCTCGACGGCCCAACCCGCTCCGTTACGCTTTCCGCCAACGATCAAATGAAATCTGCGGAGGATTATCGTCAGCTCATCGTCGCTTACCAGAATGGGGCCCCGGTGCGGCTGGAAGATATTGCGACCATTGAGCAAGGGGCGGAAAACAACAAACTGGCCGCCTGGGTAGGGAAACAACCGGCGATTGTGCTGAACGTTCAGCGACAACCCGGTGCCAATGTGATTACTACCGCCGACAGCATCCGCGACATGCTGCCGACGTTGAAACAGAGTTTGCCGAAATCCGTCGACGTCCAGTTGGTCACCGACCGTACCACCACCATTCGTGCGTCAGTCAGCGATGTGCAGTTTGAACTGCTGCTGGCCATCGCGCTGGTCGTGATGGTGATCTACCTGTTTTTACGCAATCTGGCGGCGACAATTATTCCCAGCGTGGCGGTACCGCTGTCATTGGTCGGTACCTTCGCCGCCATGTATTTCCTCGGTTTCTCCATCAACAATCTGACCTTGATGGCACTGACCATCGCCACCGGTTTCGTGGTGGATGACGCGATCGTCGTGATTGAAAACATCTCGCGCTACATCGAAAAAGGGGAAAAACCGCTGACTGCGGCGCTGAAAGGGGCAGGCGAAATCGGCTTCACCATTATCTCGCTGACCTTCTCGCTGATCGCCGTGCTGATCCCGCTGCTGTTCATGGGCGATATCGTTGGTCGCCTGTTCCGCGAATTTGCCGTGACGCTGGCGATAGCCATTCTGATTTCTGCCGTGGTCTCCCTCACCCTGACGCCAATGATGTGCGCGCGCATGCTGAGTTATGAATCGCTGCGCAAGCAGAATCGCTTTTCACGCGCCAGTGAGCGGGTTTTCGACCGCGTCATCGCGGGTTACGGCCGCTGGCTGAAAGTGGTTCTCGATCACCAACTGTTAACCCTCAGTGTCGCTTTTGGCACGCTGTTGCTGACGGTGTTGCTGTATCTGATTATCCCCAAAGGGTTTTTCCCTATTCAGGACAACGGCCTGATTCAGGGCACAGTGGAAGCGCCGCAATCGGTCTCTTTCAGCAACATGGCGGAGCGCCAGCAGAAAGTGGCGGCGATGATTTTGCAGGATCCGGCGGTGGCAAGCCTGACCTCATTTATCGGCGTCGATGGCACCAATGCCACGCTGAATACCGGACGTTTGCAGATCAATCTTAAACCGCTCAGTGACCGCAGTGAGCGCGTCAGCGAGATCATTCCGCGTCTGCAACAGCAGGCCGATAAAATCCCTGGGGTGCGACTGTATCTGCAACCGGTACAGGATCTGACCATCGATACCCAGGTCAACCGCACACGGTATCAATTTACGTTGCAGGCGATGTCGCTCGAAGAATTGAGCAAATGGGTGCCGCTGTTGGTGGATAAGTTGCGTGAAGCGCCGCAATTGCTGGATGTCAGCAGCGACTGGCAGGATCAAGGGCTGGTAGCCTTTGTGAATGTCGATCGTGATACCGCCAGCCGATTGGGGATCAGCATGTCAGATATTGATAATGCGCTGTACAACGCTTTTGGACAGCGGCTGATTTCGACCATTTATACCCAGGCCAACCAATATCGGGTGGTGCTGGCACATGACACCTCGGCCACGCCTGGGCTGGCGGCCTTTAACGATATCCGTCTGACTGGCAGCGATGGAACGGCCATTCCACTGAGCAGCATCGCGAAAATTGAAGAACGCCTTGGGCCGCTCTCTATTAACCATCTCGATCAATTTCCGTCGACCACCGTATCGTTCAACGTCAGCAGTGGTTATTCATTGGGTGAAGCCGTTGACGCCGTGACCAGCGCCGAGCAGCAACTCGATTTACCGCAGGATATCACCACCCGTTTCCAGGGCGCGACGCTGGCATTCCAGGCGGCGCTAGGCGGCACATTGTGGCTGATTCTGGCGGCCATTGTGGCGATGTATATCGTTCTCGGTATTCTCTACGAGAGCTTTATCCACCCGGTCACGATCCTGTCCACGTTGCCTACCGCCGGTGTCGGTGCGCTGCTGGCGCTGATGATAGCGGGGAATGAACTGGATGTTATCGCGATCATCGGCATCATTTTGCTGATTGGTATCGTCAAGAAAAACGCCATCATGATGATCGACTTTGCGCTGGCAGCGGAACGGGAACAGGGGCTGTCGGCTTACGACGCGATCTATCAGGCATGTTTACTGCGTTTCCGGCCGATTCTGATGACCACGCTGGCCGCGCTATTGGGCGCATTGCCACTGATGCTCAGTACAGGCGTCGGAGCTGAACTGCGCCGCCCGCTCGGCGTATGTATGGTCGGCGGACTGGTGATGAGCCAGATTCTGACGCTGTTTACCACGCCAGTGATCTATCTGCTGTTTGATAAACTGGCTCGTCCTGCGCGCAATCGCAAGGCGGAGGAGCAGCAGACCCTGTGAAATTTTTTGCGCTGTTCATCCACCGGCCCGTCGCCACCACCCTGCTGACGCTAGCCATTTTGCTGGCGGGGATCCTGGGTTTTAATCTGCTGCCGGTCTCGCCGCTGCCGCAGGTGGATTATCCGGTTATTTCAGTCAGCGCCTCTATGCCGGGTGCTGACCCGGAAACGATGGCGTCCTCCATAGCAACGCCGCTTGAACGCGCGCTGGGGCGTATCGCCGGGGTCAATGAAATGACCTCAATGAGTTCGCTCGGCAGCACGCGCATTATCCTGCAATTTGATTTCAATCGTGATATCAACGGTGCCGCGCGGGATGTGCAGGCGGCGCTGAATGCGGCGCAAAGCCTTTTGCCAACCGGTATGCCAAAGCGCCCCAGCTACCGTAAAGTGAATCCGTCTGACGCACCGATCATGATCCTGACGCTGACGTCAGACACTTACAATCAGGGGCAACTCTACGATTTCGCCTCAACCCAACTGGCGCAGAAAATAGCCCAGATGGACGGCGTGGGCGATGTGTCCGTCGGGGGCAGTTCGCTGCCTGCGGTGCGGGTCGAACTGAATCCGCAAGCGCTATTCAATCAAGGTGTGTCGCTGGACAGCGTGCGACAATCCATCGCCGATGCCAACGTGCGCCGACCGCAGGGTGCGGTTGAAAATACCGATCGACGCTGGCAGGTTCAGGCCAATGACGCGCTGAAAACGGCGAAAGAGTATCAGCCGTTGATCGTGCATTACAATAGCAACGGCAGTGCCGTGCGGCTCAGTGATGTGGCAACGGTCAGAGACTCGGTTCAGGACGTGCGCAACGCCGGGATGTCCAACGCGGAACCCGCTATTTTGCTGATGATTAGCCGCACCGCCGATGCCAACATTATCGCCACGGTCGACAGGATCCGTGCGGCGATCCCGGCGCTGCGAGAGTCCATCCCCACCTCGATAAAACTCAGCATCGCCCAGGATCGATCCCCCACAATCCGCGCTTCTTTGCGGGAAGTTGAGCGCTCGCTGGCTATCGCCGTAGCGCTGGTGATCCTGGTGGTATTCGTCTTCCTGCGATCGGGCCGGGCGACCCTTATTCCCGCCGTCGCGGTGCCGGTTTCGCTGATTGGCACCTTTGCTGCGATGTATCTGTGCGGGTTCAGCCTGAATAACCTGTCTCTAATGGCGTTGACGATTGCGACAGGCTTCGTGGTGGACGATGCGATTGTGGTGCTGGAGAACATTTCACGCCACATCGAGGCCGGAATGAAGCCGCTGCAAGCCTCACTGCAAGGGGTGAAAGAGGTCGGTTTCACCGTGCTCTCAATGAGTATGTCGCTGGTGGCGGTCTTTATTCCCCTGCTGCTGATGAGCGGCTTGCCGGGGCGGCTGTTCCGGGAGTTTGCCGTCACGCTGTCGGTGGCAATTGGTATCTCATTACTGGTTTCGCTTACACTGACGCCAATGATGTGCGCCCGTTTACTCAAACCCGTTAAACCGGGCAGCCAGCCTCGCACCCGCGGTTTCGGCAAAGTTCTGCTGGCCCTGCAGCAGAAATATGGCCGCTCGTTGAACTGGGTATTGAATCATTCCCGCATCGTGCTGGTGGTATTGCTGGCAACCATTGCGCTGAATGTGTGGCTCTATATCAGCATTCCCAAAACCTTTTTCCCGGAGCAGGATACGGGCCGACTGATGGGCTTCATTCAGGCCGATCAGAGTATCTCTTTCCAGTCGATGCGCGGAAAACTGCAAGATTTCATGAAGATTGTCCGTGAGGATCCGGCTGTTGATAACGTGACTGGTTTCACCGGCGGTTCCCGTACCAACAGCGGCTCAATGTTCATTTCGTTGAAACCACTCGGCGAGCGCAGTGAGAGTGCCCAGGAAGTCATTGCCCGCCTGCGGATCAAACTATCCAAAGAGCCGGGAGCCAGCCTGTTTTTGATGGCGGTGCAGGATATCCGTGTCGGCGGACGGCAGGCCAACGCCAGCTATCAATACACCCTGCTGGCCGATGAACTCAGCGACCTGCGCGAATGGGAGCCGAAAATCCGCAAGGCGCTGGCGACGCTGCCCCAACTGGCCGATGTCAACTCTGACCAACAAAATAACGGTGCAGAAATGGCGCTGGTCTACGATCGTGAGACGATGGCACGACTGGGGATCAACGTCTCGCAAGCCAATGCCTTGCTGAATAACGCCTTCGGCCAGCGGCAGATCTCCACTATCTATCAGCCGCTGAACCAATACAAAGTGGTGATGGAAGTCGCACCGCAATATACGCAGGACGTCAGTTCGCTGGAAAAAATGTTCGTGATTAATGAGGATGGCAAGGCCATTCCGCTCTCCTACTTCGCGCACTGGTTACCGGCCAATGCCCCGCTGGCGGTGAACCATCAGGGGCTGTCTGCCGCCTCGACCATCGCTTTCAACCTGCCGGAGGGCGTCAGCCTTTCTGAGGCAACGGATGCCGTGGAGCGCGCCATGACCCAACTCAGCGTTCCTACCTCAGTGCGTGGGATATTTGCCGGTACGGCGCAGGTTTTCCAGGAAACGTTGAAATCCCAGTTGATTCTGATCATCGCGGCGATCGCCACCGTCTATATCGTCCTAGGGGTATTATATGAAAGTTATATTCACCCGCTGACTATTCTTTCGACGCTGCCTTCTGCCGGGGTCGGTGCATTACTGGCGCTGCAACTGTTTGGTGCGCCCTTCAGCCTGATTGCGTTAATCGGCATTATGCTATTGATAGGTATCGTAAAGAAGAATGCGATTATGATGGTCGACTTCGCGCTGGACGCGCAGCGGCGAGGCAATCTGACGGCGAGGGAAGCGATTTTCCAGGCCAGTCTGCTGCGCTTCAGACCCATTATGATGACCACGTTGGCAGCACTTTTTGGCGCGCTGCCTTTGATGATTGGCAGCGGCGACGGGGCGGAATTGCGTCAGCCGCTGGGGATAACCATCGTCGGTGGTTTGGTCATGAGCCAGCTTCTGACGCTGTATACCACGCCGGTGGTGTTTCTTTATTTTGATCGTCTGCGCGTAAAATTTAGCCGGAAGCCTCGCGCCGAAAGCCTTACCCAATCTTAACCACAAGGAATACCCATTGCAGACGGAGACTCAACCTGCAGCGGTTCGCTGGCAACTATGGATTGTTGCCTTTGGCTTCTTCATGCAGGCACTTGATACCACGATTGTGAATACGGCACTGCCCTCCATGGCCGCCAGCCTGGGTGAGAATCCGTTGCGCATGCACTCGGTGATTGTCTCTTACGTGTTAACCGTGGCGGTGATGCTGCCAGCCAGTGGTTGGCTGGCAGATCGGATTGGGGTCAAGTGGGTATTCTTCTCGGCGATTATTCTGTTCACCATTGGATCGCTGCTTTGTGCGCAGGCTGAAACACTCGATCAGTTGGTCATGTCGCGGGTGGTGCAGGGCATTGGCGGCGCCATGATGGTGCCGGTCGGGCGGTTGACCGTACTGAAAATCGTCCCGCGATCGCAATACATGGCCGCGATGACGTTTGTCACCCTGCCCGGCCAGGTCGGCCCATTGATGGGACCGGCGCTCGGCGGATTTCTGGTGGAATATGCCAGTTGGCACTGGATCTTCCTGATCAATCTGCCGGTCGGTATTGCCGGTGCGATTGCCACCCTGATGCTGATGCCCAACTACACTATGCAAACCCGTCGTTTCGATATCAGTGGATTTATCATGCTGGTGATAGGTATGGCGACGCTGACGTTGGCGCTGGACGGCAACAGGGGGCTGGGATTATCCAATCAGGCCATCGCCATTCTGGTGGCTGTCGGTCTCGGTTCGCTGCTGCTGTATTGGCTGCATGCGCGGGGAAATCTGGCGGCACTGTTCTCACTGCAACTTTTTCGTACACCGACGTACTCGATCGGTCTCACGGGCAGTCTGTTGGGCCGGATCGGCAGTGGCATGTTGCCGTTCATGACGCCGGTATTCCTGCAAATCGGCATGGGTTTTACGCCTTTTCACGCCGGTTTGATGATGATCCCGATGGTGTTGGGCAGTATGGGAATGAAACGCATCGTGGTGCGGGTGGTCACACGTTTTGGCTACCGTAATGTCCTGGTGACCGCCACACTCCTGTTGGCGATAACCAGTTTCTGTTTCCCATTGGTAGCGATGATGGGCTGGAGCCTGATGATCCCGGTGGTGCTCTTCCTGCAAGGGATGGTCAACTCGCTGCGTTTTTCGAGCATGAATACCCTGACGCTGAAAGATCTGCCCGATCAACTCGCCAGCAGTGGCAACAGCCTGCTGTCGATGGTGATGCAACTGTCGATGAGTCTGGGCGTCAGTATTGCCGGTATCTTGCTGGGTATTTTTGCCCATCAGCAGGTTTCGGCGGATACTCCGGCTATCCATAGCGCCTTTATGTATTGTTATCTGTGCATCGCGATCATCATTGCCTTACCGGCGCTGGTTTTTGCCCGCATTCCGCCCGACAGCCTTTCAGATAGCGCGTTAAACAGTGCTTCTCCGGCGACGGCAGGTACATCGACCCCATCCCCACGAGGCGATAATGAAAACAGGCATCACCGCTAAGCTGTTTCTGGCGATATTTGCAACCTGCATGCTGGTGTTAATCACCATGCACTGGGGTGTCCGCATCAGTTTTGAACATGGTTTTATTGATTATATCCGCCGGGGTAATCAGCAGCGCGTCGAGATGATCGCCGATGCACTCGAAGAGCAGTATAAGCAGCACGGTGACTGGGGTTTTCTGCGTAATAACGATCGGGTTGTTTATCAACTCCTGCGTTCTTTCGAGCAGAATAACAGCGATGAGAAAGATCGTCTGCCGCCTCACGGCTGGCGGACGCAGTTTTGGGTCATTGATGCCAGCAATAAGAAATTGGTGGGACCGTCTTCCCCCATTCCCAGCGAAGGAACCCGGCGTGTCATGGTCGTCGATGGCGTCGCGGTCGGCAGCGTTATCTCGACTCCGGTTGAACGCCTAACCAGAAATGCGGATATCAGTTTTGACCGGCAGCAACGCCGCACCAGTTGGATCATTGTCTGCTTTTCTGCGCTGCTGGCGGCCGGGGCGACCTGGTTGATGTCGCGAGGCATGCTGGCACCGGTCAAGCGGCTGGTAAATGGTACCCACCGCCTGGCAGCCGGGGATTTCACTGCCCGCGTTGAGGTCAGCAGTCAGGATGAGTTAGGTAAGCTGGCGCAGGATTTTAACCAACTGGCGATGACGCTGGAAAAAAATGAACAGATGCGCCGGGCGTTTATGGCGGATATTTCGCATGAGCTTCGCACGCCATTGGCGGTATTGCGCGGTGAGCTGGAAGCCCTGCAGGACGGCGTGCGCCGCCTGACGCCAGAGTCACTCAGCTCTTTGCAAGCAGAGGTAACCACACTGACGAAATTGGTCAACGATCTGCATCAGTTATCGATGTCCGACGCGGGCGCACTGGCCTACCGTAAAACCCAGATTGATGTGGTCCATCTGATTGAAATTACCGAAGGGGCTTTCCGTGAACGCTTCCGTGCCAAACAGATCTCCCTGAGCAGCCAATTACCCGAGCAAGCACGGATTTTTGGTGATCCCGACAGACTTATGCAACTGTTTAACAACCTGCTGGAAAACAGCCTACGCTACACTGATGAAGGTGGCGTACTGGAAATTGTTGCGGAGCGGCAAGACAAGTTCCTGCATGTGGTGTTTCAGGACAGTGGCCCCGGCATCAGCGACGATCAGCTCATTCAGATTTTTGAACGGTTTTACCGCACCGAAGGTTCGCGAAATCGGGCCAGTGGTGGTTCCGGTTTGGGTCTGGCGATTTGCCAGAATATTGTTGAGGCGCATCATGGACAAATCAGTGCAGAACATTCGCCATTGGGCGGGATCCGTATCAACCTGATCCTGCCCCTGCTATCCTCATCATAATATGACCTTTTTTAACGTTGGGGTTTCAGATGACAGAACCTGATTTGAACGGTTACCATCCACTGCAAATTTTGATTGTGGAAGATGAACCCAAACTGGGCCAATTGCTGGTTGATTACCTGCAGGCTGCCGGATATGCCACCCACTGGCTGACCAATGGAACAGAGGTGATCCCTCACGTCAAGGAGCATCCCCCCGCCATGATCCTGCTGGATCTGATGCTACCCGGCATGGATGGATTGACCATCTGTCGCGAAATACGCCGTTTCTCTGAGGTGCCGATCATGATGGTGACGGCCAAAATAGAGGAAATCGATCGTTTGCTCGGTCTGGAGATTGGGGCCGATGACTATATCTGTAAACCTTACAGTCCGCGGGAAGTTGTCGTGCGGGTCAAAACCATTCTCCGTCGCTGCTATCGCCCGCTGGACTCGCTGCCTGATGAGCCGCAATTGCTGATAGATGAGTCGCGTTTCCAGGCCAGCTATCAGGGTTCCATGCTGGATTTGACGCCCGCCGAGTTCCGGCTGTTGAAAACATTGGCAATGCAACCCGGCCATGTTTTCTCGCGTGAACAACTGCTCAATCATCTCTATGATGATTACCGTGTCGTTACTGACCGCACCATCGACAGCCATATCAAGAACCTGCGACGCAAACTGGAACTTATCGACGGTGAAAAACCCTTTATCCGCGCGGTTTACGGCGTGGGTTACCGCTGGGAAGCAGACGCCTGTCGCCTGGATTGATCACGCTCTCTTCAGGCCGGAATTCCCTTTCGGCCTGAACATTTTGCCCGCAAAGTCACGGGCCTGAATGCGGGAGGCCAGCAAATATACTGCTTAAAAAATGACGGATATATCACAGTATTAATCAGAAAATCCTCATATTCCTCCGGCCCGATCACAGAAAAATAGCCATTGGCTACACTTGATGCACCCCCTTTCCACAGGAGCAGAGAGATGGCGACCGGATACTATGAGCTAAAAAAAGCGAAGAATGGGCAGTATCACTTCAACCTGAAAGCCAGTAATGGCGAAATCATTCTCAGTAGCGAAATGTATGGCAGTAAGGCATCGGCAGAAAATGGCATTAAGTCGGTACAAACGAACTCCTCGGAAGAAGACCGATACGAATTGAAACACAGTAGCAGTAACCAGCCCTACTTTGTGTTGAAGGCCACCAACCATCAGGTGATCGGCATTAGCGAAATGTACAGCTCAGAAAGCGCAGCCAAAAAAGGTCTACAGTCGGTGCTCAAGAATGGTGCCAGTACCGATGTCCGTGATTTAACCAGTTAGTGGAATTTTCTTTTACCACACGCGATGACGACCGTTATCGCGTGTTTAGCACCAGCCAGCATGCACCTCGTTTGATTGATTTACCCGTCGCACACGTCTACAATTCCCGCCCTTAATGTAATGGTATCCGGCTCTCCCGGGAGAGCGTGTGCCGCACTTTGCTGCCTCACCCGGTGGGGCAGTTCTGACCTGAAATCAGACTGAGATAACTATGTTCATTCCGGAATTGCTCTCCCCGGCAGGTACGCTGAAAAACATGCGTTACGCTTTCGCGTATGGCGCAGATGCCGTGTATGCCGGTCAACCCCGCTATAGCCTGCGGGTGCGTAACAACGAATTCAACCATGAAAACCTGGCGCTCGGTATCAATGAAGCTCACGCACTGGGTAAAAAGTTCTACGTCGTCGTAAATATCGCGCCGCACAACTCCAAGTTGAAAACGTTTCTGCGCGACCTGAAACCCGTCATTGATATGGGGCCAGACGCACTGATCATGTCCGATCCCGGTTTGATCATGATGGTACGGGAAGCCTTTCCGCAGATGGATATTCATCTGTCTGTGCAAGCCAATGCCGTCAACTGGGCAACGGTCAAATTCTGGCAACAGATGGGGCTCACCCGCGTTATTCTTTCACGCGAACTGTCACTTGAGGAAATTGCTGAAATCCGCAGCCAGGTTCCAGAGATGGAGCTGGAAGTCTTTGTTCACGGCGCACTGTGCATGGCCTATTCAGGCCGATGCCTGCTTTCGGGATATATCAATAAACGCGATCCGAATCAGGGTACCTGCACCAACGCCTGCCGCTGGGAATATAAGGTTCAGGAAGGCAAACAAGACGATATCGGCAATATCGTTCACGTTCATGAGCCAATTGCGGTCAAAAACGTCGAACCCACACTCGGTATTGGTGCCCCAACCGATAAAGTGTTCATGATTGAAGAAGCGATGCGTCCCGGTGAATACATGACTGCCTTTGAGGACGAGCATGGCACCTACATCATGAACTCAAAAGATCTGCGTGCAATTCAGCATGTGGAACGTCTGACCCAACTTGGCGTGCATTCACTGAAAATTGAAGGCCGTACCAAATCCTTCTATTACTGCGCCCGTACTGCGCAGGTTTACCGCCGGGCGATCGATGACGCCGCTGCCGGGAAGCCTTTCGATCCCACGCTGCTGACCACGCTTGAAGGTCTGGCGCACCGCGGTTATACCGAAGGTTTTTTGCGTCGCCATGTACATGAAGACCAACAGAATTATGATTACGGTTTTTCTGTTTCCGATCGCCAGCAGTTCGTCGGTGAATTTACCGGGCTGCGTCAAAATGGTTGGGCTGAAGTCGCGGTAAAAAATAAATTCTCGCTGGGCGACAGCGTCGAGCTGATGACACCAAAAGGCAATATCCAGTTCACGCTGGAAGTGATGCACAATCGCAAAGGCGAAACGGTAGATGTCGCACCCGGCGATGGTCATATCGTCTATCTGCCCATTCCCGAGGAAGTGGATGTTAACTATGGTCTGCTGATGCGTAATCTTGTCGGTACCACGACCCGCAACCCGGATAAAAAATAGGTCAGTCAACGACTATAGCCAACGTACCTGAAGATGCAGATGGGCGACTCACGATCTGCCCCTGCATCTTCAATTCGCGGTGTATATAAGGATATGTCTGCTTTTTGACAAATATTAGAATCCGATCACATCTATTATTGGAGCATATGTTTATTATCACTGTGCGAAAAATAGAGAATAAAAATAGCTGTTTAGTAATACAGGAACCACCTCCTTGGCCGGCCCAATCTCCCTTGGGCTGGCTTTTCTTTAAGTTTCAAAAAACTCAGAAAATTCTTAATACTCCTCAGGTAATAACGGCAATTAATAACGTTTTATTTTATTAATTTTATTATTATTTCATTTATCTCAGAGTTTTACTTTCCCCGAGCACGTTAATTATCTCAATATTTCCCATTTATAGCGGGATAATTCAATGCTGTTTTTCTGCTTATCACTTCCTTCTATCGATCGCTAATTACGCGAGAATAATTATCATCACGAATTCCCTGATTAATCTTATAGGCCAGTTCACGGATTGTAGTTTATTGTTAATCATAGTCTTGGCTACGATAAGGTCAGGGGAAATGAACTCACAAGGGAGCACGCGATGACTGACTCCGCTGTCACGCTTTTGATTTTAAACGGAAAAGGTGCGGGTAATGACCTGGTTCGTACATCGGTACAAGCTCTGCGCGATGAAGGCTTGACCCTGCACGTCAGGGTGACCTGGGAGTTCGGCGATGCCGAACGTTACGTTGAAGAGGCCGTCTCGCTGGGCGCAGATACCGTCGTTGCCGGTGGTGGCGATGGCACCATCAACGAAGTCGCCGCGGCATTGGTTGATATCCCTGAAGCACAACGTCCCTGCCTGGGGATTCTGCCGATGGGCACCGCCAATGACTTTGCCACTGGCTGCAACATCCCTGATACGCTTGAGCATGCGCTGGCACTGGCGATAAAAGGTCGTCCCCAGGCTATCGATCTGGCTCGGGTCAATGGCGATCGCTATTTTATCAATATGGCTACCGGCGGTTTCGGTACCCGTATTACCACCGAGACCCCGGAAAAACTGAAATCCGCACTGGGTGGTGTCTCCTATTTTATCCATGGGCTACTGCGCCTGGACACGCTGAAGGCCGATAGTTGCGAAATTCATGGGCCTGATTTCTCTTGGGAAGGCGATGCGCTGGTGATCGGTATTGGCAATGGCAAACAAGCGGGAGGTGGTCAGGAATTGTGTCCGGATGCACTGATCAACGATGGTTTGCTGCAATTACGCTTGTTGACCTCAGAAGAGCTTCTGCCCGCTTTTCTGCTCAGCGTATTGAACGGCGAAGAGAATAAAAACGTCATCAACGCGTCCCTGCCCTGGTTGGAAATATCGGCCCCCCATGAGATCACCTTCAATCTTGATGGTGAGCCGCTGACTGACACGCATTTCCGCATCGAAGTCCTGCCAGGGGTGATCCAGTGCCGCTTGCCGCCCAACTGTTCCCTATTGGGTTAAGCAAGAGAGAGGTACGTTAAAGCAAGTCGCCCCAGATAAAATAATGTTTTACCGGGGCGATACTGTTCCTGACGTTAAACTGAGGAGTATTTGCGTGCCCTATCAGGCAATGGTAATGCTTTTATCCAGATAGACATCTTGCACGGCATTAATTAATGCCACCCCTTCGTTCATGGTTTTCTTGAAGGCTTTACGCCCCAGAATCAGCCCCATTCCCCCGGCGCGCTTGTTGATCACCGCAGTGCGCACGGAGTCCTCAACATCAGTATTTCCCGATGCACCACCCGAGTTAATTAATCCCGCCCGTCCCATGTAGCAGTTCGCTAGTTGGTAACGCACCAGATCGATAGGATGATCGGTGGTCAGTTGGGTATACACCCGTTCGTCGGTGTAGCCAAAGTCTACGGCTTTATAACCTCCGTTATTCTCCGCCATTTTCTGCTTAACGATATCAGCACCTATGGTTGCCGCCAGATGATTGGCTTGTCCGGTCAGATCGGCGCTGGAGTGATAATCCACTCCCTCGTTCTTGAATCCCGGGTTGCGCAAATAGGCCCACAGCACGGTCACCATACCCAGTTCATGGGCGCGTTCAAAGGCCGCCGAAATCTCTTCAATCTGTCGACGCGACTCTTGCGCACCGAAATAAATGGTGGCCCCCACCGCGACGGCTCCCATATTGAACGCCTGTTCGACACTGGCATACAGCGTTTGATCGTATTGCGTCGGGTAGCTCAGGGTTTCATTGTGATTGAGTTTGACCAGGAAAGGGATTTTGTGGGCATAGCGGCGTGAAACCGCAGCCAGCACACCGTAGGTCGAGGCCACACAGTTACAGCCCGCCTCGATCGCCAGTTCAACGATATTTTTCGGATCAAAATACTGTGGATTGGCAGCAAATGAGGCACCAGCAGAGTGCTCAACCCCTTGATCCACTGGAAGAATAGACAGATAACCGGTTCCGGCCAGACGGCCCGTATTATAAAGATTCTGCATAGCCACGAGGACCCGTGGCGATCGGTTGTTGTCGATCATAACCCGATCGACATAATCAGGGCCGGGTAAATAAAGGTGTTCTGAAGGGATAGAGGTGCAACGGTGTTGTAATAAATTGTCCGCATCTTTACCCAGCAACTGCGCAATATCAGTCATAGCAAACTCCCGTTATTGCTCCCCGCTTCGCCAGCACAGACGTTCCTATTTTTTATTTACAAGACCCTGAACAAACGAAAAGTTCTATACCCACGAAGCGCTGAAGCGGTGATTAGAATCCTTTGCTCAAAACGTTTGAACAGCAAAAGGCTAGTCCTGATTCTTCATGAACGCCATTTTTCGGCGGTAATCCCTTGCCGGCAAGATGTAAACAGATGACGTACACCTCATTTTCGTGCATTTTTCGCCATTATCTTTCGAAATAAAATATTTATCTTTCAAACTGTGATCAATTTAATACATTTCGATCGCAAATACATTTACTGTGTAAGACATGACGAAGCGGATCCTCAGGATCTCCCGTCATACCGTCTATCCACAGGAGAACAACATGATCGATCTTATAACCCACGGTGCCGAATGGTTTATCGGCCTGTTCCAAAAAGGTGGCGAAGTGTTTGTCGGTATGGTGACGGGCATTCTGCCGTTGCTGATCAGCTTGCTGGTTGTTATGAATGCGCTCATCGTTTTCGTTGGTCAGCATCGGATCGAACGTTTGGCGCAGCGCTGCGCCGGTAACCCGATCTCGCGCTATCTGCTGCTGCCGCTGATTGGCACCTTCGTATTCTGTAATCCGATGACGCTCAGTCTTGGCCGTTTCATGCCCGAAAAATACAAGCCAAGTTACTACGCCTCTGCATCTTACAGTTGTCATTCAATGAATGGCCTGTTCCCGCACATCAATCCAGGGGAACTGTTTGTTTATCTCGGTATCGCCAGTGGCCTGACGACGCTCGGCCTGCCACTGGGCCCACTGGCCGTCAGCTATTTTCTCGTCGGACTCGTCACCAACTTTTTCCGCGGCTGGGTCACCGACCTGACCACCAGCATTTTCGAGCGGAAAATGAATATCCAACTGGATCGTCAGGTAACGCTGACCGGTACTGAACCCGATCTACAGGTTCAACCACAGCCACGGAGTGCATCATGAGCGCAATGATTCGTATCGAGAAAGGTGAAAGTGGCTGGGGTGGTCCATTGGAGATCGCTATCGTCCCCGGCAAGAAAATTGTCTATATCACCGCTGGAACCCGCCCGGCGATTGTGGACAAACTCAGTCAACTGACCGGTTGGGAAGCCGTGGATGGTTTCAAGGAAGGTGAACCGCCAGCCGAAGAGATTGGCATGGCGATTATCGACTGCGGCGGCACCCTGCGTTGCGGTATCTACCCGAAACGTCGTATTCCCACTATCAATATCCACGCCACCGGCAAATCCGGGCCGCTGGCACAGTTCATCGTCGAAGACATTTATGTCTCCGGGGTGCGCGAAAAGAATATCTTTTTGCTTGAGGGAGAAGGCTCTTCCTCCGCAGGCCAGCCTGCACCCGCCAAAGAATTCAAAGAGTACGACAGCACGAAAAAGATCACCGAACAGAGTGATGGCCTGCTGGCCAAGGTCGGTATGGGGATGGGATCGGTCGTCGCCGTCTTCTTCCAGGCCGGGCGTGAAACCATCGATACCATTCTGAAAACCATCCTGCCGTTTATGGCCTTCGTGGCCGCGCTGATTGGCATCATTATGGCATCCGGACTTGGCGATCTGGTGGCGCATGGCCTCACACCGCTGGCAAGCAGCCCGATTGGGTTGGTGTTACTGGCACTGATCTGCTCCTTCCCGCTGCTCTCGCCGTTCCTCGGCCCAGGTGCCGTCATCGCTCAGGTTATTGGCGTGCTGGTCGGCGTCCAGATCGGGTTGGGCAACATTCCGCCGCAGTTGGCACTGCCTGCCCTTTTCGCCATAAACGCCCAGGCGTCGTGTGACTTTATACCGGTGGGGTTATCCCTAGCCGAGGCCAAGCAGAATACGGTACGCGTCGGTGTGCCGTCGGTACTGCTCAGCCGATTCCTGACAGGTGCGCCTACCGTGTTAATTGCCTGGGCGGCATCAGCCTTTATTTATCAATAATTTTCAAAGCGTTAAGGAGTCAGAATGAAGGCTATTTTTCAGACCACAATCTCGAAAATTGGTGAATTCGCCCAGGATGCGCTGCAAGAGGACATGCTGATCACCTTTCGTGAAGGCGCGCCGCAGGACATTGTCGATTACTGCTTTATTCACCAGCACAGCACCACGCTTGGCGAGTTGACCGTCGGCGGCGAACTCGAGCTGGCAGATATCCGTTATCCGATTACGGCAGTGGGTGAAGTGGCAACGCAAAATCTACGTGAGTTGGGACATTTGACGGTGCGCTTCAATGGCGATCGTCAGGCCGAGTTCCCGGGTTCCATCCACGTTACAGGGCAAACGCCAAGTGCTATTCCACTCGGCAGTACGCTCAGGTTCTTTGCATAAACAGCTTTTGCATAAACAGCTTTTGCGTAAACAGCTTTCGCGTAAAAAGTCTTCGCTTTAAAAATTTTCGCTTAATGTTTAGTCGTTCGATTTCAGGAGTCATTTATGAAACAAGTTGCGGTAGTGATAGGTGGTGGACAAACACTGGGTGCTTTTTTATGTCATGGTCTGGCCCAGGCCGGATATCGTGTTGCAGTAGCAGATTTAAATCAACAGCACGCTTTTCAGGTGGCAGAGCAAATCAATGGCGAATTTGGCGAGGGGTCTGCCTGCGGTTTTGTTGCAGATGCTACCAATGAGCACAGCGTACAGACGCTGGCAGACGCGGTGGACAGTGCTTTTGGTCAGGTGGATTTGCTGGTCTACAGTGCAGGTGTGGCAAAAGCAGCACCGATCACCACGTTCAAACTCAATGACTTTGATTTGTCATTGCAGGTCAATCTGGTGGGCTATTTCCTCTGTGCGCGTGAGTTTTCGCGCCTGATGATCCGTGACAACATTGCCGGTCGCATTATCCAGATCAATTCCAAATCCGGCAAAGTCGGCAGCAAGCATAACTCCGGCTACAGCGCCGCCAAATTTGGTGGCGTTGGGCTCACACAGTCACTGGCGCTGGATTTGGCGGAATATGGCATCACCGTCCACTCCCTGATGCTCGGAAATCTGCTCAAATCGCCGATGTTCCAGTCCCTTTTGCCGCAATATGCCGACAAACTGGGTATCCCAACCGATCAGGTCGAAAAGTATTATGTCGATAAAGTGCCACTGAAGAGAGGCTGTGACTATCAGGATGTCCTGAATGTTCTGATGTTCTACGCCAGTGACAAAGCCGCTTATTGTACCGGCCAGTCAATCAACATCACGGGCGGACAGGTGATGTTCTAGGATTACCCAGGGGCATTCACATGCCCCAAAGGAGTGTTTGATGACAGCAACTTCGTTACTGATCTCTATCGCCGTTGTCGCATGGGTAGCGCAAATTGCCCTCGGCTGGTGGCAGATAAACCATTTCAACCGTGCGCTCGATGATTTATGCCAACTCGGGCGGGTGGGGATTGGCCGCTCAGGCGGTTTTTTAAAACCCCGGGTGGTTCTGGCACTGGCCTTTGATGTTGAGCAGCGGATCAGCGGCGCGTTCATGATGCGTGGTTTGACGGTGTTCGCCCGCCCCCGGCCTATTAACCATCTTTGCGGCCTGCACCTTGAAGAAATAGTCCCTGCTGTGATCTTCCCTCAGGATCCCGCCAGTCAAACTGCACTAACATTAGCGATTGAACCGAAATCATGATATTTTCACAATAAAAGAAATTTCCTTTCAAATAAATTCATTTGGCGGGAAATTTTCGTCAATGTTTGAATGGAAGCAGTTATGAAACCTAAACATCGGCAGGCGGCAATTGTCGATTACCTGCATATTCACGGCAAGACAACGGTGGACGAACTGGCAAGCCACTTTGCTACCACTGGCACCACTATCCGCAAAGATCTGACCCTGCTCGAAGAAGAAGGCATCGTACTGCGCACCTACGGCGGCGTGCTACTGAATCGGGAGGAAGGCGATCAACCCATGGATCGCAAAACTCATATCAACAGTGCAAGAAAACAGCAAATCGCCCGCGCGGCTGCGACGTTAATTCATGACGGCGACTCGCTGATTTTTGATGGCGGCAGTACGGTGCTGCAAATGGTTCCGCATCTGGCGCAGTTCAATAACATCACGGTAATGACCAACAGCCTGCATATCGTCAATGCCTTGGTCGAATTGAATAACGACCAAACCATTCTGATGCCCGGTGGAACCTACCGCAAAAAATCCTCCACTTTTCACGGCAGTCTCGCGGAAGACACCTTCAAGCATTTCAACTTCGATACGTTGTTTATCGGCGCAGATGGCGTGGATCTGAATGGCGGCGTGACAACCTTCAATGAAGTGTATGGCGTCAGTCAGGCCATGTGCAAAGCAGCCGAACGCATCATCCTGTTGGTCGACTCCTCAAAATTTGGTCGCAAAAGCCCGAATGTGGTGTGCACCCTGGACGCAGTCGATATCCTGATCACAGACAAAGACATCCTTCCAATCTATCTTCAGCCGCTTAAAGATAAAGGGATCAAAATCATACTGGTTGGAGAAGACGATGAATAACCCCCTACTCGAGTACGCGCGTGAAACACTGGAAATCGAGCTGACCGAAGCCCGGCGTTTGCTGGATCGGCTGGACGACAATTTCCTCCGCGCCTGCGAGTTGCTGCTTAACTGTCAGGGTAAAGCGGTCATTTCCGGCATCGGTAAATCCGGTCATATTGGCAAAAAGATCGCCGCGTCATTAGCCAGTACCGGCACACCGGCCTTCTTTGTTCACCCCGCCGAAGCGTTGCATGGTGATTTGGGGATGATCGGCACGCATGATGTGATGATCTTTATCTCCTATTCGGGACGCGCCAAAGAGCTGGATATGATCCTGCCGATGCTGGCGGAAAGCGGCATTCCGGTTATTGCGATCACGGGCGGGAAAGATTCGCCGCTGTCCAATGGCGCAGCCTGCGTCCTGGACATCAGCGTTGAACGCGAAGCCTGTCCGATGGGACTGGCTCCCACCTCAAGCACGGTGAACACGTTAATGATGGGTGACGCCCTGGCGATGGCGCTGATGCGCTCTCGCGGATTTGGCGCTGAAGATTTTGCCCGTTCGCACCCCGGCGGCAGCCTGGGCGCTCGCCTGCTAAACCGGGTGCATCACCTGATGCGTACCGACGATCGCCTGCCGGTGGTCGATCAGCACTGTACGGTAATGGATGCCATGCTGGAACTGAGCCGCACCGGCCTGGGTCTGGTTGCCGTATGTGATTCTGCCAGTCAGGTCGTTGGCGTATTTACCGATGGCGATTTACGCCGTTGGTTGGTGAAAGGGCATACTCTGGAAGAGTCGCTCGGTGACGCCATTACCCGCCCCGGTTTCCGCCTGCCTGCGCAATGGCGTGCCGGTGAAGCCCTGGAAGCGCTACATGAGCATCACATCGGTGCGGCACCGGTGGTTGATGTCAATGGCAAGCTGGTTGGCGCGTTAAACCTGCACGATTTGCACCAAGCCGGAATTGGCTGAGACGAAGTTGAGTCCCTGCAACTCGAATTATTTAAGCTATCTCAGGATCCGTCACGGCAGAAATCACCGGGGCAGACCCTGCTTCCTGAGGATTTATTCGAAGAGTTGTGGAGTAAAGAGTTGTGGGGCGAATGGGCGTGGATCGACATCCTTGAATGGCGCACGGACAAATCGTTCCTTCAGATCGTATGGGACGGTGCAGTCAAAGATTGTTTTGCAGGAGATACCGCGCGCACGAATTGACGGACTGTAGTCGGGCATTTGCGAGGGATCAAGCTGATGCCCGCGAATTCCCGGCAGAAAAGTTGTACTGACATCGCCCTGATAGCGCGTCGACATCGCCCACATTACGTCGTCGCTATCAAAGGGATCGACATCCTCATCGACCAGAATCACATTCTTCAGTTCATAGTAGGTCGCCAGCGCAATCAGGGCCGCCTGCCCCTGCCGGCCTTCGTCAGTCGCCTGACGTTTTTTCACCTGTAACACCGCCAGAAATTTACCACCCCCGGCGGTATGTGCGTACACGTTCTGCAAAAATCCGGGGATCGCGGCTTCAACGGCGTTAAAGATACTGGCCTCGGTAGGAATGCCCGCCAGCGTCGTGTGCTCTTCACCCGGCCCAACCAGCGTTTGCAAAATCGCATGATGGCGCATCGTCACCGCCTTGACTTTGATTACCGGCAGGGAAGGATTGGCGTCCCCACAGTAGCCGGGGAATTCAGGCATCGCGTGTCCGGTATGGGTATGCTGATCTTCTGCAACCCGCACATGCGGCAGGATTTCACCCTCAATAACAATTTCAGCGCGGGCAATGGATTTTTGTGCCACGGTGAGGGCATCGACCAGTTCTACCGGACGATTACGCAGCGCGCCCGCCACGGAAAGTTCATCGAAGCCAAAAGGCGTGGTTGGAGCCTCGAAACACGCACCAATATAAATCGCCGGATCAAGCCCCATGTTGATGGTGACGGGCAGCGGTTTTCCTGCCGCTTCCGCTTTCTGCCGGAAAACCTCAATATGCCGCCCTGCCGCAAGGAACATCGACAGCTCGTCACGCCCCTGTACGCATAACCGGTGAATCGTGACGTCGCTGTGCCCCTCCTGCGGATCGCTGGCCAATACCAGACCGAGGCAAAAAAAAGGACCGGCGTCGATTTCGGTATTGGTCGGCGCAGGCAGCAGTGTGCGCAGATCAAAATCAGGATCGTCGGCGCGGAAAACCTGCTCCTGACAAAGCGCACGATCGGCCGATACCGTGACGGGCTGAATGGGATTTTTAACCGCGTTACCCATATGGAATGCCAGTTTTTCCGGGGCACAACCCAGCAATAAACCGGCGCGCTCACGGCTGGCGTGAACGCCCACCAGCACCCGGGAACCGGCGTATCCCTTGATATTATTGAACATCATCGCTGGTCCAATGCGTGTGGGGCGTTTTACCGTGCCACCGGCACCAATGTGGCGATAGACGCCCGCCAACTCTGCATGAGGATCGACCTGATGGTCGGTTTCAATATATTGACCAGAATGTTGTTGCAATAGCGCAATCGCGCTACGTAAATCGTTGATATCGCTGGCCTGTACATCGACCGTCTCTGATGATTTTTTCATGGCAGATCCCATTGAATCCAAATGATTGCCAACAGCATCCGCCTGATGCTTTACACAATCAATTGCATCATTAGCGGCTTATTGATAAGTTTTTATTATCGACAGTTTCTATTACCGAATCAGTGCCACTGGGAAATTTGATGGATTTTAAGCATCTGCGCTATTTCGTTACGCTGGCAAAAGAGCTGCACATGGGACGCGCCGCAGAGATTTTAGGTATCGCGCAACCGGCGCTCAGTCAGCAGATCAAAGCGTTGGAAGAGCGGTTGAATGTGCGGCTGTTTATTCGCGCCCATCGCCGGTTAACGCTGACCCAGGCGGGTGAAGCTTTTGAGCAGAAAGCCCGGCTGGCGCTCAATGCGGCAGAAAGTGCCATCAATGAGGCACAGCGCACGGCACGCGGCGAACAGGGTTCAGTCGCCATCGGACACGTCCCGAGCGCCATGCTTAACGGCACACTGCCAAGACGCCTTGGAGAGTTCCATCGTCAATCATCACGCGTGAAAATCAGTTTGTACCCACAGGTGATGCGCGAGTTGTTTGCAGGTCTCGCGGCGCAAACTCTCGATATCGCGATCGTGCGTGCGCCTCTGGGTAATTTACCCGCCGAACTGGAAAGTAAACTGTTTGCCCGTGAGTCATTGCTGCTGGTTATGCCAGATCATCATCCCCTGGCAGATCTGCCCGCAGTGCCCATGCAGCAATTGGCCGAGGATAATTGGCTACTGATGTCCGATCCGGCTGGAATCGGGCTGGAGCAGACGGTTCGCGATGCCTGCGCCCAGGCCGGATTCACCCCACGAATTGGTCAGCATGTTCAGGATGCCGCCACCATTGTCAGTCTGGCAGCGGCAGGATTGGGCATCGGACTGGTACCGGATTCCGTTTCGCTCATCGCCCTGCCGGGAGTGCGCTTTATTCCGCCAGAGAACCCTTTACCTGCCAGCGAATTATGGCTGGTCTACCGCCGTTTTGAACGATCCGCCGCAGTCAGGAAATTACTTGCAGTACTTATGGGGGCCGCGCACTAATCCTCCACACCCTTCGGTTCTGGCGTTTTACCACCAGCGATGGAAATGGTGTACAGGTCCAATTCCCTGCCCTACCTCAAGGGAATCGGCCATTTCCAGCGCCCGTTGCAGGTAATTTTTCGCGGCTTGCAGCGTCTCGCTCCAATCAGCATGCCGTGGCCGCAGCGCCGCCAACGCGGCTGAAAGGGTACAACCGGTGCCGTGGGTATGGCGGGTATGGATGCGCGGAGCAGTAAAACGCTGCTCTTTCCCGTCGCTGAAAAGCCAGTCAGGGCTCTCGTTGTCGCTCAAATGCCCACCTTTTATCAGCACCGCCTGACATCCCATCGCCAGCAGTTCCCTTCCCTGCCTGCGCATTTCATCCTCATCCTCAGCCACACGACATTGCAGCAGGGCTGCCGCCTCAGGAAGATTCGGTGTGATTAACGAAACCATCGGCAATAGCTCACGGCGGATGGCCTCAACCGCTTGCGGTGCCAACAGAGGATCGCCACTTTTCGCCAGCATGACCGTATCCAGCACCACAAACGGCACCCGGTAATGCTTCAAACGCTCAGCGACCGCCGCAACAATATCGCTTTCGGCCAGCATACCAATCTTGGCGCTGTCGATACGCACATCACTGAGCACTGAATCAAGTTGGGCGGCAACAAAATCCGGCTCAATGCGATAAACAGATTGCACACCCTGGGTATTTTGCGCCACCAGTGCGGTAATCACGCTGGTGCCATACGCTTCCAGTGCCGAAAATGTCTTCAGATCGGCCTGAATCCCTGCGCCACCGCTGGGATCTGTACCGGCGATAGTCAGTGCATTGATACGTTTCATGCAAAATCCTCCGCGCGCAGGGTGTAAAGATAATCAAGGAAAGCAGGTGTAAAACTCCCCGGCCCGGCTACCCGATCGGCGGCCACCTTCCCTGCCTGCGACATGATTAAACAGGCACTCGCAACGTGGTCAAGACGATCGCCGTCCAGCGCGCAAAATGCAGCAACCACGGCGGAAAGCCCACATCCGGTTCCCACCACGCGGGTCATCAGTTTATCACCACCGGTGACGGCCCAATCCTGTCTACCGTCCGTGATGTAATCCACTTCCCCGGTCACCGCCACAATAGCCGCTGTCTGCTGCGCCAGTTCGCGAGCCGCAGGCAGTGCGGTCAACGAATCATCGGCGCTGTCTACACCGCGCCCCATCGCCTCCAACCCGCTGAGGGCCATGATTTCCGACGCATTCCCGCGGATTGCCGCTGGCTTTAACGCCAATAACTGTTTTGCAAAATCAGTACGATAAGTGAGCCCGCCCACCGCCACGGGGTCGAGAACCCACGGCGTACCAGCCTGATTGGCGCTGTTGATGGCCGCAAGCATCGCGTCGGCGCGAACCTGATGCAGCGTACCGATATTTATCAGCAATGCATCGGCCAACGCGCTGAATTGAGCCGCTTCACAAGGCTCCACGACCATCGCGGGTGAGGCACCCAGCGCGAGCAGAATATTGGCAGTAAAAGATTGCACCACCTCATTGGTCATGCAATGCACCAGAGGCGACAACGAATGGAGTTGGGTCAGCGATTTCGCGGCGCGAAATGGGGGGTAAAGAGGTGGTCGAGTATTCATATAGCTCCCAACCGGCGTTCAAGAAGGCGGTACCGGATGAGATACCTGACTTCCCTACGCTGGCATAATCCAGATCAAGTCATTTGGCGTTGTCTCATGAAACACCAAGACGTCTCAAAAACCAACAAAATCAATACCAAAACAGATAGATACTACATCAACATGTCTCATGAGAACTCTAACAATCCCAACAGCCTTTTGGTATAATTTGGGTACATAGGAAAAACTGGATTATACCAATGCTAAAAACAAAAACCGAAGTTCAGCGTTTCTCTGTTCCAAAAAGCAAAACCATGAAAAAGGAAAACGTGTTCAACAACGGGCTAACCGGTTTGTATCTGGTCGCTCGCCGAAACCCCTCTGGCGTTATCACCAAAAGCTGGAGATACATTCATGGCAAGTTCGACATTACGTTAGGCACCTTCCCTGCCAATACTCTAGAGGACGCTCGCCAATGGCACTGCCTACAAGTTGCTAAAGTGAAACGAGGCATAGCTCCGGGCAGAGGAGACGCTAGTGTACCAGTAGACATGAATGCTCTCTTCACTGACTGGTTGAAAACAAAATGCCCAGAAGCCTCGAAAGCAAATAGGCAATCCATCTGGAACAAGCACTGTAAACCCCTTTACGATCTGCCACCTAACAACCTGACCTATCAGCATGTGTACTCGCGGCTCATCGCTCTGGGGCCAACCAATGCGGCACATAGAGCATGCCAGATTGTTCGTGCCATGATGTTATACGCCTTCCAAGCTCATGGTATAGAAGGCCAACCAGGGCAGCCAGTATACGTTCCTCAGAAATTATCTGAAGTACATGATCGAAAAACCGTGGCTGCCGTTATCGGTAAAATTCGTGAAAACTGCCTGAGTACAAAACAGTACCATACTCTCTGGCACAACCTTGGCGATACTCCATCACATGCAGCAATGCGTTTTCTGATGGTCACGGGGGCCAGGAAAAGTGAAGTAACGAAGATGACATGGTCCGAGCTGGATCTGGACGCTCAAATCTGGACTCTGCCCGCCACGAGAACAAAAACCCGGCAAGAACGCATCTACCCTCTTCCTGCGGTGCTGATTGAGTTGTTAAAGGAATGGTCTTGGACTCGAAAAAACAGCGATAGCCTTGTTTGGGGCTACATTGGTGAAACAACGATGGCACATTCAGCAGAACGCTTACGCCCGATTGTTGGCAATGATTTCACGACTCATGATATTCGCCGTAGTGCCGCGTCATTGATGAGTGGTGAGGCAGGTATTGATCCGATGGTTGTTGATCTGCTGTTGGGGCACAGTGTTAAGGCGGTAACGTCCAAGATTCTTGCGACTTACCAGCCCAAGGCTTTTCAGGAGAATGTGAATGCTGCCTGGCCTGTTTGGTTTAAGTGGTTTCAGCGGGAGATTATTGGTTAGGAAGTAACGTCATTCCGAAGAGTCAGGATGCACTGGGATGTTATCACTGATAATTAAAGATTATTTTAGAAAAATAAGGAAATGCCATATTTTAGCCTACATTTTGATAACTAATTGATTTATATCTTGTTACTACACTACTGGTTTTCGATAGATTATCGCTCCCGGTTTATAAAGCACAGTAAAGCGATACTGTTGGAAAATGTATAGGAAAAATTACAAATTGCTCCAAGTAATAGAGGCGATAATAGCCAAACCACTAGTGAACCAGATACTAGATGAAAAAGTTATGTGTCGAATCCCTCTCTTACTTAGAGCCAGAGAACCAGCGACTACCGGAATAATTCATTGTGTAGGCATACAACGCGCACTCTCGAGGGCTAACAAAATGATTTCTCAGTCAATCTTATCTTGAGTGAATCGTAACCAAACTCAACACGAAACACATAAGAAAACACCTACTAAGTGGCAAAACCCGGCTAAGGCCCAAAAGATATCGGGTTCCAAAAGAACCCGATAACATAGCCAAGAATAAGTGTACAATTGTCTGCGCCCGCAGCGATGGAGTGCCGTCAGCACAATAGAGTGTCTGGATTTAGCGGACCACTACACATCGTTAAACGGGACAAACTATGCAGTATCGCGCTTCTAATCGTTTAATTACGGAGTATTGGCCACACTAGGGAGAATAGGAAGATGCTGACGAAAATTGCCGAAGATTATCTCACTGCGTTAGCGGATGAGCTTGCAATCAGTGAATCACGATACGAGCAGGCACGCCGTAGCTATGTGTCACTTGGAGACTGGCTCCACCGTTCGGATTCTACCGTCGCTGAGTACAATCCGCAGGTTTATGTGCAAGGGTCTTTTCGACTAGGGACGGCGATTCGACCTTTAAATGATGAAGAGGAATACGACGTAGATTCTGTCTGTTTGCTTCAAAGCCTCGGCACGAAGGATCTCACTCAACGCGAATTGAAGGCACTCGTCGGCAGTGAGATTAAAGCTTACCATAAAGCTCAGAGTATGGTTAAGCCTGTTCGCGAAGGTCGACGCTGTTGGGTCCTAGATTATGCTGACGGCGCCCAGTTCCATATGGATATCGTTCCCTCTATTCCTAACGCAGCACGGCAGCGCCTATTGCTCGAAGCTCGCGGCATGGACCTAAAATGGTCTGAGACTGCCATGGTTATCACCGATATCGAGTCACCTGTTTATCAAGAGCTTTCAGATAATTGGCAGCGCTCGAATCCTAAAGGATATGCTGAGTGGTTCAAGCAGCGAATGGGGGAAGTGTTTGAGCGGCGTAGGAGGATGTTGGCGGAATCAATCAAAGCTAGTGTAGAGGATATTCCCGACTACAAAATTAGGACCCCCCTCCAATCAGCTATCATGATCTTGAAGCGCCACCGTGATGGTATGTTTGAAGGGCGATATGATGAACGCCCCATTTCAATCATCATTACGACGCTTGCTGCTCATTCATACAATGGTGAGGAAAAGATCTCTGATGCGCTCTACTCGATTCTTTCGCGAATGAACCATTTTATCGAGCATGATGGGCACCATTGCATCATCCGTAATCCTTCAGACCCCCTCGAAAATTTTGCAGATAAGTGGCCGAAACACCCTGAACGAGAAGCCGCTTTCTTTGAGTGGCTACGGCAGGCCCGTCAGGACTTTGAAACACTTGCGATCCAGGTCGAGAGGCATCGTTTGATCGAAATCATCCAGCCCCGTATGGGGGCAGTAGCAGACAAAGCTGCTGTACGTCTCGGACCGCCTCCTAGAACCATGCTGCAACCTGCCACAGCTGTAATCGGTGCCGCCGCCAGTACACCGGCATTTCCGAACACACCAAGGGAACCGACTTCGCCTAGGAGGTTTGCTTGATTTGGTGGGCGGAGCAGCCTAGCCGTGCACAGCTAGAGCGCGCCGCAGTCTCAGACTTGGCAGATCAAAACCCATGGCTTACAGGCGTAGCATGGCATGTAGCCGGATTGCATCTCGTTGCTGACTTTGAGCTGCAAGTGGGGGAACGGATCGTTCCATTGAAGCTCACCTACCCAGAGTTTTACCCGGATGTTGCTCCTTCGATTGTTCCGAGAGATCGAGTTCGTTTGTCAGGTCATCAATATGGTGCGACAGGTGAACTCTGCTTGCAATACCGTCCCGACAATTGGATGCCTGAAATTACGGGTGCAATGATGATTGAAAGTGCTTATCGCTTGCTGTCATCGGAGCAGGAAACCGGCGAATCAGCACCTTCAGTGCATCAAATCCTTCCTGCTCAACAAGTGAGAAATGCGGCGTTTCGTTTCCTCTACTCGCGACACGTATTGGACGGCTTGTTGAAGGTTGAAGTGGAGCATGTGCTAGATGCCCAAATTCAGCAGCATTACTTTTCCGATGTTTTTGCAGCCCAGCTTGTGCGTATTGGCCCCGAAGATGCTTCGATATGGGTCGAACCGAATAGACGCGGTTACGGGGCCAACCTACTGGCAGCTAAGGTGGTCCGCTTACCAGAAGGCGCGTTAACCGAGTGTCGGACGCTCAACGATCTTATTACGTTGCTTGAACGCCACAGTATTGAAGCTTTATGCGCTGAGCTATTACAAGCGTCTGGTTTCATGGGTGTCATCATTTTTGATGGTGTTAACATTCTGGTTTCAATGGTTTACGGGGATGTAGGCTCGCGGAAGCTGTTAAACTATGACCTGATCTTAGCTGAGCTTGATAGTGTGCGCCTCAATCCTGAGCATGACCGTCTTAAAGCAGCAAAAATCGCAGTGATCGGCTGTGGTTCTGTCGGGTCTAAAGTCGCTGTGCACTTGGCCCGAACGGGTGTCAGACAGTTTGTACTTGTCGACGGAGACTTACTTGCCTCTGGCAATCTAGTTCGTAACGAACTCGACTGGCGGGCGGTTGGCATGCATAAGTCACAAGCCCTGAGATCCCGACTTCAAGAAGTCCGTGCTGATTGTGAAGTTATCAGTCGCACCACTGTTTTGGGTGGTCAGGAGAGTGGCGGCGCAACTTCTGCGACAATGGGGTATATCGCGGGCTGTGATTTGATTATAGAGGCCACTGCCGATCCGCTGGTCTTCAATCTATGTGCATCAATTGCGCGGAGAGCAAAAAAACCAATGTGCTGGGCACAGGTTTTCGGCGGCGGCATCGGTGGTATTGTCGTTCGCTTACGGCCAGGAATAGATCCGCCCCCTCTCGTTGCCCGACAGCGAATCGAAACTTGGTATGCAGAACAGGGCGTCGCGTGGCCGGAAAACGAGGTCTTACAGCCTTACTCGGAGGTTGACGAAGCAGGGATGCCTTTGATTGCTGATGACGCGGATGTTTCCGTTGTTGCAGCACATTTGTCGCGCTTCGCCATTGACCTTCTTGCCCGCCCAGATTCAACAGTTTTCCCTTTTTCCGCCTACCTAATTGGAATGGCTGAGAGGTGGTTATTCACTGCCCCCTTTGACACGAGACCAATTGACCTCGGGGCAAGCGATGGGTGGAATACGGAAGCACAGGTTGGTGATTCCGAAGCCTTAAAACAATTATTGACCGACCTGTTCCCTGGAACAAACGATGCAGATTGAGATTGTGAATCACGTCAAGGACAAATTGCGAAGGGCACTCAAGGCCGCTGGTAGTCGAGAAATTGGTGGTGTACTGATGGGAGAGCAGATCGCGCCAGGGAATTTTCGGATCGTCGATTTGTCGATTGATAGCCAGACTGGCAGTCAAGCTCACTTTGTGCGCAGTTCAGAAGCACATGTTGAAGCTCTCCGCACATTCTTCCTTGAGACAGGCCATCAATATGACCGATTTAACTACCTGGGGGAATGGCATTCCCATCCCCGGTCTTCTGTAATGCCAAGCACTCAAGACGTTGCCTCAATGACTGATTTGGTTAAGGGGGAGAGGGGAATCGATTTCGCTGTATTGTTAGTCGTCAGCTTGCATTCGTGGCGCAGGATGTCCTGTTCCTGCACCCTGTTTTGCCGGGGCACTAATCCCTCACCAGTCGATATTTTGGAGAGATAACAATGTTCAACTATTTTGTACGGTCATTCATTGATTGGTTCTTCAGGCGGCGGTCACCAGGTGTAATACTAATAAGAGCTGGGGTACCACTTTTTGCCGTTGTCTTTGTGGGACTTACGTTCGGTATCACGTTACCCACATCTAAGGGCCCTTTTATTTTCAGTTGGGACTCGGCTGGCAGTGCTGGCGCACTAAGTTGGGGCATGTTTGTCATTGCTTGCTTCATCGTCCTGTTAGGGGCATTTCTGATTATTCGCGACATCCGTCTGGAGAATCGTAAGAAAATCATTGTTATTGAGGCGAGAGGATTACGAGATTGGCAAGGACAGCCATTAGGATCAGCAGTTCCGTCCACAATACCAGGACAGCGTGAGCAGGTGATAGTTGATCTACGACAAGGGATAGTGGATGGTCAAATCGTCAGCCCTAACGCAGCAATACGTCGCCTTGCCAGTCTGCCCGATGATATCGCTCGGCGTTGTGGTGGGCTTGACAGGTCGAATATATCCTTTGTTCTCGGTGGACTAGCACCGGTACCATTTCTTTTTCTACTCGGTGTGATTGTTGATGATGAATCTCAAGTTTTCATTATGGATTGGGATCGGGCGCAGTGTAATTGGCGTGTGCTTGCTGATGAAGATGACGGCAAGCGTTTCATTGTTACAGGGTTGGGTGCTGTCAACGCAACTATGAAACGAGTGGCGCTTTGCATATCTGCATCATACGATGTAATTGAGGCGGATGTACGTATTGTCGAAACAGGTATTCCAATAATCAAAATGGAATTGGAAGGACGCAATACCAGCTCACACTGGTCTGAGACAAAGCAGCAACAGCTCGCCCAGCAATTTCTAGATACTGTGATGTCTCTAGCTCGGCAAGGTATCACTGAAATTTCTTTATTCCTCGCTGCACCCGCAAGCCTCACGCTACGATTGGGGATGCTCTACGACAAACGCAATCTTCCTCATGTCGAAGTTAACCAATATGAACAGAGCGATCCCAAGCGATTCCCTTGGGCGATTAGGATGCCAGTGGCGGGATTTATCCATGCCGAGTTGACACAACGATGAGTTCAGCTCCTTAAATTTATGATATTGTTCGATTGTTATAAGTGAAAATTAAAATGGATAGTATGATTAATGGTGAAACCCTAAAATTGAGAGACATCATGAAAGGAATCTACAATTCTTCACATAAGGATTTCTCCGGCATTGGTATTGTTCTATATGAAAACATTTCCAACATTCCTATATTCCCACTTAGAAAATCAAATCCAGAAATGGATTTTTCAGACATAACACAAACCTTAGCTTCTATATCAAGCCACAAAAGTGATTATCATGATGGCTTTCATTTTATCTCAAACAATTGGCAATTAACCCATGTCTCTCAATATTTTTCCCCACCCATAATCCCTGATATAGAGTTATGTAGAAAATCAGGATTTGGTGGACGGTATTTAGCTGCATTATTTGGCTCTAAAATCATTGGCGTGAGCTTATGCGGCATTGCTAGTAAAAATTTTGGCTTGGCTATTTTTAAAGATGGGGTTGAAATATTATTTGAGGATTTAAAATGATCAGTATAATACCAATTAGAATAATAATTCTAGTCGTATCTATTTTTTATGCCGCTACAATGTTAATTATTAGTTATTTTTCTCACCCTGAGTCAACAAGTTTTATCAATTATATAAGTCCATCATGGAAATTGGCAACCATACTTAATATAATCCTTTGGATGGTTTTTTCACGCGGATGGCGTTACATATGGAGAAAGATTCCCTCACTAAATGAGTATGTTTTTCCTGATCTAAATGGACAATGGAGAATAAAGATAAATTGGGTGAAAGGTGAGAAAAACGGTATAGTTGAAGGAAATGCATGGATAAAACAATCACTTATAAATATGAGTATGGAGATAATCACTAAGGATTCAGAATCCGAAACACTAATTGTTCAGCCACAAAAAGATCCTGTATCTGGTAGGCCAATGATATATTATATCTACAAAAACACGCCAAAAAATATCTCTCCAGAAAATCCCAGTGCATATGAAGGCACTGCGCTATTAAAAATATGTTTAACGGATAAATATGAGTTAAATGGTAACTATTACACAAATCGTGCATCTCATGGACACTACACTCTAAATAAAATCCCATAACCCTGATATATCATAAATATAAAAATGCAGGTTCTAATATCTAAAACCCTTCGTTAAATCAGAGTACATATAATAAAGGAAAACACTTAATCCCTACGTTCTCCCTGTGCTTGATAAAGCTTATTTCAGTCTTAGATTTAACTTACTTTTATGCTTGAGCACCAACTTCAGGTAAGAGTGTTGCCATTCAATTGGCTCACTAGAAACTAGTCCATCATGCTCACTCTAACCACATACACCAGGATTCAACAAGATAGTTTGATAAGTAGCGTGGCTTTCAATGCCCTGTAACACATGGCTGAGGATGCGGCGCCGATCTTCCTGAGTGATCTTATTGGGATTAATCAGATATGTTTGCCGACCTGCATTGCGGATTGCCAGCCCCCGGCCCGGACAGTTAATCCCTTGCCCAATGTAGATCTCAACAAGCTGTTTTAGTTTCTTTTGGGTTGGCCTAATGAATTCACGCCAACTATCCGCCTTCTCTACTGCCACGCCATACCTATAAGCATCATACAAAATGCTGAACGCTTCGCTATTCCTACGCTTCCTGACGTCACCAAGAGAGTAAATCAGGCTATAAATCAGTGTCTTTGCCGATCCTTCGTCAATATCAAAGCGCCGCATCACTTTCTCTTTGGTGATTTTCTTCAGACGTACACACTTGAGCCCATATTTCTCAAGTTCATCGCATAGAATAGTCAATTGACTTCTTTCGATATCATAGTTGTAGCCTTCAAAATTATGCCACTTGATAGTAGAAGGCTATCCCAATCAAACACCATTATTACTGACTACTACTCGCATTGGATATTTTAAAAGGGTAGCTTATATAACAACCTACCTTAAATATATCTGTATATACATATCCTCCCATCACACTTCCGCAAAAAATAATATGCTCCATTAGTTTTATGGTAAAATCACTCATCTCTATTAATAACCCAAATAATTATTGCAACAGAAAGTATTAAAAATCCTGAGATAAAAAATGAAAACATAGGGGCTATTGTTTTATTTAACATGGGAAATATTTTCTGAATAATAGGATGCACCACAAACTCAGCTAAAGTTGCTGCACCAACCAAACCAAAAACAAAAGTCAGCCAACGATCTCTCCGACTCCGAACAAAATCTGATTTATATCTTAGTTCATCAAGATGATACCTTGCGACTTCCTTTGCCGAGGGAATTAAAGCTGTAGTACCAAATGATTCGATAATATATGAAAGCGAATCAGATACTTCCCCTGAACAACTACTGTGATGAATTAATTTTTCTGAATTTGCAAGTGTTTCATATGCATGAAGTAGATGTTTATCAGACTGAGGATCGTGAGCCCAAGAACATGCTCTAGCTATGCTCATGTTATAGTATTCTATTTGTTCAGCTCTTGCTTGGCTTTCAAATATTTTCGAGCGTGTATTAGGCTCGTCCCAAACATTGTCTAAAGAACCATTAGGCTTTAACCAAGTCCATAAAAGAATAGACCTATTTGCATGGAAACAATAATCCTCAAACATCCTTAGATCCTGAGGTAAAACAGGAACCTTTTCAGCTACATCAGTTCTAAGCAAGATTTTCATCATTGAATGTGAAAAAGTATGAAAGAGTTCTTTTTTACTTTTTGACTGAGTATCGAAGCGAAGTAAAGAAACCGATGGACGTCCCTGCCATATAAATTCTTTAAAAGAGTCTCTTTTATATTTTCCATCTAACACCAGGATATTGCCTATAGCATTACAGTACATTGAGCGACAGAGATCTAAAGTAGCCTCCCATGAATCATTGTTTTCTGTCCCCGCAATTCGATGTAACGACCAATCACTGCCTCCCAGGCTAAAAATCTCCCCATCAGTTTGTAAAGCATCATCAAGTACTTTTTGACTATCTTTTTTCATTTTATTTATTAATTTATTTACCACCCTTCCCCTAAAATAATTCCCACCAAACGAAAACGTATCTTCAAATGCATGTATCAATTCAACTTCAGCATCTAGGGTTTGAATCTTAGCATCAACCCAGATAGATTTAAAATATCTTTGATAAATATTCACTACATTTGATATGAAATCGCTTTCTTTCATTTCCTCCCACGTTTCATCAAATTGAAAACTAAGAATTGCAATTCCATTTTTATAAACTTTAACTGAAGGAAAAAGAGCAACCTGTTCACTCTCATATTCTAAAGCCAAAGGAGGTAAAGATGTTCTAATATAAATATCACTATTAAGTGAAACTCGACTCTCATGGAATGCAATCTCGTATGAGTCTATCAACTCCGCGATAATACGCTCTGGAATTTTAGGGTTAAACTTAATCTCCCAACTTGAATCCCATTGCCGGCCCTCTGGTTTTAATAGAGCAATCTGTATCTTTTTTGAATCATCCATATAAATACATTTAAAATCAGAGAAAAAGACAGAATTAGAAACACCTGTTTTCAAGAGATTTGCAGCAGTTTTTACCAAATCAATATTAGCTGATTCGAACCCAATCACATAGTTATAAAAAACATTAAACTGATTAATTCGTAACTGTCGTTGAGTTCTATCAAGTTTGAATAGATTCGATAACATAAGGTTCCATCCCGCAAGTCCTGAAGAATTTAATTTCATTAAAACTTGAATTTTCGTTAAAAGCAAATGATGCCTATAAATCCATAGAAATTTCTGTGTATGTAAAGCAATAAATGAAGAATTGAATGTCTGCGACAGCTCATGGTTCTCCACCGTATCCTTGCAAAATAACATTACTGAGTCAGTTGATTAATCCTTCAGCTCCAGCTTGAAACCCTGCCAATCCGGCAATAACAGTTCACGTAGTGCCACCACGCCATCATGATCCAGCATACAAACCACACCAGGGTTGAGCTTCACCACTTCACGGATATACGCTTGCTCTACACCACAGACCATGAACGCCAACAAGCTTTTATCTCTGGCATACTGTTCATGATGCTTTTTTTTCCGGTCGTACTTCTCACCCTTCAAATCCAGAACCAGCCCCAGATCGTTCTCTATTCGGTGGTAGTTACGTGGTGAGCTACAGGTATCCCGATGGCGTTGATAAATTTTAGCAACTAGCTCCTCCAGGGCTGCCCGTAGTGGCCTGACGTACGCCTTCCACCAACGTAATATTTTCATGGCTGCTTTCTCAGTACCAACCCATTTCAGAATCCGTTTCCCAAGTCCCCCCGCAACGCCAACGGTAACCCGACCAATACGGTAGGTGGTCGAGTGAACCATCTTCTTGCAATGCTTGCGCGTCAGTCCGGTTTTTTTCATCATCATTTCATAGATAGACGACTTCACCCGATAGTCAACGCGGTATCGCTTGCACAACCGGTTAATGCAAGCGAGACTACATGAGCGGATATCGTAGTTCAAAAGTCCATATCTAAACTTAGATTTCAACACATTAGGCAAGTTTTGGAATGCTCGATCGTAATATCGCCCACCGAAGGTTAATCGGTACGTGTGGTCATAAGTAACTAGGTCACCCTCAATCTTGGCATTATACAGGTGGTTTAGGCTGCGGATACCCGCCCGGTAATAGTCATCAGGTACCATTTTTTTCAACTGCCGTAGAAACTTACGGTGCATTCTCCCCCGTGTTACCCCTTTCAACAAAGCCTGTTCCTTCTTCTTCAGGCCAGCCTGCCGCTTCCCCAAATTCAACGTATGTTTCGGCGCCTTCCCGTTGGCCCGGAGTATCTGTCTAAATGTAAAGCGCTCGCCTGTTGCAACGTCCACCAACCTCAAGGAGCCAACATCACTTTTGGGGCGTACCGGATTGAATTGCCAAAGACTGGACTTCCGCTTGTTAACATCCTGACTGGCTTGACCCTCCTTAAAATGAAAATCAGAGGCAATATCTGGCAGTACATCTATCAGCCGGGCTACCTTCTGGCACTTCCCCTGATGGTTGACCTCACATTTACTCAACAGAGGATGGTATTGGCTGCGGATATCCCGTTGGGTGCAGACCGCCCAACCTTCATCGTTAGGCTCGGCAAGCCATATATCGACCAGGAACTGCTGCAAGACATATCGCTGGGTAATGGCTCTCCGGCCATCGCCCACCACTACCTGGGTAATGGCGGTAATACGCTTGTAAACCCACTCTGGAATCTTCATATCACTCTCCACTGGTGTGCGGGGGACGGTCGGCGGAACCTCACCGTGTGCGCTTATGGCGCACGGTGTCCACCGCCATCCCCCACCCCATGTTCTTCTTATATACAACGTTAAGATTCGAAGCTTTGGGTTGGTGACTGGTTGGAGGGGCAGGCCCCTAATTTGCTCACCTTCGGTCGCAAATTGTCCCCCATTAGGCTTACGCCTCCACTCACTCGCTTCGCTCGTTCGACACGTTCTTAATTCCCAACTGGTAGTTGACCCAATGGCTATGGTGGCTCGCTGCTCGCTCCCCCCCATAGTGTGTAGTCAATAGCAATAACTGATAACCAAAGGTGCGCTCATAGCGTTAACTTACCGTTTTAAGGCCTCAGCTTGACTCTGGAACGCATCTACAAGAACATTGATATAACAGTCAGTTACGCATTTTCTGGTACAGTTAGCTTTTTAAATTGCATTAGTTACCTCCGAAATCAGCATCTGCTATGCACTTTTTCAATTACAAAAGTGCATGCGCCAAATGGAAAACCAATAGGTTCATCGCACTTTCTCAACCAAGCATGATGCAATGAGCCGACCAAATCGCCAGCTCAGTGCTGCACGTCATTTCACCTGACCGCCATAATTGAACGTGATTGTTGCAGACCCTAGCTTGTCTAATATCAGTAAACTTTTTGCTAATTCACTACCCGTCAATGGTACTGGTGTAGTTTTGATCAGGAGGTTCCCCTCATCATTGAGAGTACAAGTCACCTGATGCCACATAGGATCAAAAACACGCTTAAGTTGCTTGATAGGATCTTTGAGCAGGATCTTGCTCATCGGGCTATTGATCACCGAAGGGCTGATATACTGGCCCTCACCACGCTCCATGTGCTTTTTCAGACCTTGGAGTAGCGCCTGATCATTGGGAAGCAGAAGGCACAACACGGGAAGCCAGAACGCCTCATACTCTCCAGATGGAAACGTATGGTGCAATAAGCTGAAGGTGCCCATTACTGGCTCAGAACAGTTCAACCGATTTAGTGCCCTGCCGATACGCGGTTTAAACTTGTTGATTTGCTTACTGGCCTGTCGCAGGTTGCTCCACGGGCGTAACATGGGAGTCCTTTGGTTGAAAACCAGCATAACGGCGATATAGCCCGGTGGGGCTGCCATTAGGGTTCGCCATATTTCTAATAGGGCAAGGTCACGTTCGCGCTTGCAGTGAAGGCAGGCAACGCTTTCACAGGGAGTCTCATTGCGGCATCCTTTCAGTTTTTTTGCAAGCGCGAGTGATACTGGACGTAATTTCCCAAATTTTTGCAGTAAGGCAATACGCTGCTGGTTTTCTCTTTCTGCTACCTGCTGAGCCCCCAACTCAGGGGCTGTTTGGCTTAATATCTCCAACCTTGGCGACGCATGACGTATATAACCTGGGTCGAACGCAAGGAATAGATAAGGATTGATTTCTTTTTTCATAAATTTTAATCCAGCTCATGATAGGTAGGCTAGAAATAGCTTTTCGTTGTCATCGATAATCGCGACACAAACACAACACACCTTCATATATCGCCCCAAATACTAATTTTAATTTGCACGTCAAGCAGATGTGCTTTTACTATAGAGAAAAACCTGACTTGTATTCATTTCATCTTGACGCAATAAATACCATGCAAGAACATCATTATTTAATTTATCCTGATATTCTTTAAAAACAGTTCGATCACAACCTATAGTACATTGATACTCACACCATGTTTTGTCAAAAACAAAATCAGTGGCAGCCTCCAGACTTTCAAATCTATATACTTTTAATATGTCGTTTTTTATATCAAAGCCATATTCCTCTAGAGAAACACCTTCATGTTTCATAAAGTAATGTTCTAAACATTGAACTAACTTCGGGTCAGCCTGAATAAAAAGACGCAATTGTGGCATAGAATAGCCATGTTCAGAAATCGTAAGGGTAGTATAGTGTTCAGCTTCAAAAAACAAATGACTCTCTACTGTTAAAGTTCCGAAAACAACCCCTTCAAATCCTCCATCATTAAGTAAATCCAAACACTTACTAAAAATACCAGGGGCTATATCAGAAAACTCATCAACCAACGAATTCATGTCAATAGTAATAACTAAATATTCATCATCATATCTTACCTTTCTTGAAAAATGATACATATTCTCTAATCTTTCCGTGCTTGAACATTGAACACATGCTTGACTTTTGCAAGGGGAGTTATTATTGCAAAACAATAATTTTGATGCTAATTTGCAATAAGCAAGATCAGATGTAAGTCTATATCTCACCATCAAAGCTCTTATCCGCCTTTCCTTTTCTGCCTCAATTTCTTCTTCTACCATAAATTCAGGAATAATTTTCTCGCACTTTTTTTTAAACGCTATTAATGACGATTTTATTTTCCATCCTAACTCAGGGAATTCTTTAATAAATTCATTCATTTAATTTTCCTTATTGATAAAAGTAATAGAGAACAACACCGAATTTAACCATCCTTGGTTATGTACAATTAATAAGCATGCAAGTGATTTTTATTTATAAAACCACTGCCTAATGACAATTGGACATGTTCGTCCGCACCACTTGGACGGGGTTTGACAATGATTTTTGGTACTGCCACTTTTAAAATTTAGCGAGTTCGGGAACGCTCAGAGATCCATGCATCTATCTCGTGCTCATAAAATGCGATGGCACGTTTCGACAGTAGCACTGGCACTGGGAACCTCTTGTCAGCGAGTAATCTATAAACGCTGGCCCTGCTCAAAGCGCAACGCCGAAGCACCTCATTAATCTTGATAAGTTTTAGATGGTTAGGTCTAGAAAAGTATTGATGTGTCATTGTCTTGCCACCATTTTGCTTAAGATGATGGCAAGATTAGTTCAGATGGTACTTGCAGGATAGAGACTGTGATTCATCGCAGTAGGTCAGCAAATTACAAACACTTGCTATTTTTCGTTTATTGTAATATTAAGAGCCTTCCTTAACTGTTTGATAATGCTATCTTTCGTCGTATTTTTTGTTAGATAGCCGTAATCTTTCTGGTGATCTAGTATCGCCTGAGCCCATGCATCTTGAGTAACATTATTCTCATTTTTGCACTCATTGGGGTGTGAAAACAGAACCCGTATCGCTTGCATATATAAACGTTCCCTATATTTTGCATTCCACTCTACATTTCCATGAATTTTTACTCCATTGGGATTAGTGAATAAATCATACACTTTTAATAATTCCTCTTTAGTAATATGAAGATCTTCCAAAGGTTTAAAATCCACGTATTCACCGTACTCTTCGGAGTACTTGAGTAGAAACAAACTAATCTTATTATCTCCTTGTCTAACTTCAATTGACTCATGAGACAGGTCAATAAGTCCATTATGAATATTCATTACCTGGTTATATGAAGGATAAACAAGCCCTTTAATTTCGTCATACTTACCCTCCCAGTTATAGCATAGTTCGACTTTTCCCTCTTTCCACAAAGCAATAATATCTTGAGGGGAACAATTTATATTTTTATCTTCCAACAGCTCGCACGCACGATCTAAAGAAAAAAAAGAGAAAGGAATTGCAATTGTAGTCATTGTGTTGCTCCTTATTTTTTATCCTAATCACATAAAATGAAAGAACTGCATAGCCAGAGATAATGATAGCAAAATGCACCAAATAGCTTTTAATAGGTTATAATCACTATTTCGTTAATTTGCAAATTATATATTCATGAAAACGGCAACGATACAATTGAGATTACTTCAACAACAACTCTGATAGGATTACCAACATCTCAACCGCTGAGAAGCCATGATTTTAGCTTCATCGCCACGGTGATCGTATCGGGCCGTGGTAGATATGTCGCTATGACCAGCCAACTGACGTACGGTATTGATATCAACTCCCTGCTCCAGCAGTTGAGTAATGAACGTGCGGCGCATGTCGTGGGGGGTAAACTCAGTCACGTTGGCAGTGGTTCTCAGTTTTTCCAAGATCGCCGTCAATCCTGCTGTGGTCAATGCACCGGCTGCCGGTTGGCCAGATCGATACACTTTGGTGAATAGGGCGTTACCCTCACCTTTGGCAGCTAACCATGCGGTTAATGCTTTAGCCACAGCAGGAGCCACATGGATCTCCCTGTATTTTCGCCCCTTCCCTTGTCGGACAATCAATAGGCCATCCGCATAGTCGCCTTCCTCAAGCTTGACCAGTTCGCCAGCACGGAGCCCAGCTCCGCACATAGTCAGTAGGATAGCTGTATCCCTACATTTGCGGGCAGGTTCACCGTGACTTTTGGCGGCTTTCAGCAACAACCGAACTTCCTGTCGATTTAACGCTCTTCCCTGCCGTATCGGATCGCCTTTAACGCGTTTGACAGCTTTGATACGTGCCAGAGTTTCCGCATCCAATCGACGCAAGTTGAATGCAGCCTGAGCCAGTGATCGCAGTGCTGCCAATGCCATATTGACCGTTGCAACGGCGTAATTATCATCCAGCAGGCAAGCCCGTACTTTAGCCACCTTGCCATAGTCCAGTTGTTCCCAAGGGTAAGACTGCGCGGTAGATCGTTTGTTGAGTATACGAGCACTACGGTTGAGCAAGCTGGTTATACCGCCACGGCCTGATATCGCTAGGCTGTTGATGTAATCATCAAACACGGTGGTCTCTGTGTTACTTTGATAAACAGTCAGTTTAAGCTTGGGCATAGCTAACTCGTGATAACGTACATTAAACCAAGTAACTGGGCCGCCTACAGCAGCCCACGTTCCGCCATTGAGACGGTTTGAGTACCAGCAACAATGAAGTGGTCAAGCACCCGCACATCAACCAGTTCCAACGCAGATACTAGCCTTTTAGTGATAGCCAAATCTGCCTGACTGGGTTCCGGCTCACCACTGGGGTGGTTGTGGACAAGGATCAACGCTGCTGCGTTATGGTGCAGGCTTAGCTTCACCACTTCGCGAGGGTAGACGTTGACGCCGTTGATTGTGCCCCTGAACAGCTCCTGGTAAGCCAGAATGCGTTGCTGGTTATCCAACAGCAGACAGCCAAATACTTCGTGTTCCAGCGGAGCCAACTTGAACATGAGATAATCCCGCACATCTACGACCGATAGCAGTTGCTGCCCCCGGATATAGCGGTTCTCAATGATGGTTTGTGCCTGTTGTAGGATTAGGTCTTCATTGCAGCGGTCAATCATGTCAGAATTCCCGTTCAACAAAGTAGATACAGTCGGGGAAAAGTTGATGTGAGCTGCTACCGGGCTTGAGTGACCAACTATTGCGTGATGATTTTCGTCGGCCGCTGCTATCGAAGAAGTAGAGGTATTGGTTGTCTATGCGGGTGATGACTGACCAGTGATGTTGATCGCTAATCAGGATGAGGCGGGAAAAGTCACTGTGGTGGAGGTATTCGGCCATCTCGGTGAGGATACGCTGGGTGGTTAATCGCTTAAGTTCTCGGAAGGGCTGACTGATTTTGGTGGGGAAATGTTTATTGTAGTACCCTTGCCGCAATACCCGATCGATCAGGTAATCCATTCGAGGTTCATCAAGGCCGTGGGTCAGCCATTCCTCTAACGGCCATTCATAGCTGTATTCCCGCAACAGAGTGCGCATCAGTGGCTTTCTCTTTACTCTGCCATCAAACAGGTAGCCCATCATATTCACCAAACTGTACGCCCCGCACAGACAATCCAGGTCGCCCTGTTGGGACGCACTGATCCCTCTATCCTTGACCACAATAGATACCCCAAATGGATTTAATTAATTTAGATTTCCCACAAGAACGATGTGGTATATACGCCTAGGTCGTAATACTGAATAAAGTTGGATTGCCATAATTCAAATAGCTCGCAGCCAGCTTTATGTCCGAGGTCGCCTAATCCAGCATAAAATGCATATTGTTGTGACCAACTAAAGTCAATTTCCTTTTCCAGTTCGGGATAAACTGTACCCATATAGGCAAAGTCAGTGATGTAATCGAAATACCATTGTTCTTCCTTTCTGATTAGCCGAATTTCTACAGGATGATAGCCACCACGTTCAGCGCTATAGTCAGTGTCTCTGAAAATAAATGATGCGGCTTTCAGTTTATTTTTCATGGGCGGGATATTACCCATTTCTTTAAATAATAGTTCAATCAATTTTTGATTAACGGGAAGCCTATAACCTTCCTGATGGATGATATTCATAACGTTTCCATTTAAGTTAAATAGTCAACAAGTCGAATTTGAAATGCAGTTGTATCTCCCGTAAAGGATTAATTAAATATTATTGGTTTGAGTGGCTGGAAATAATCACTTTACCACAATGACATTTTACCAAATAATACATGCTGTAGCAAATAGTTTCACCAAGAAACTATTAATTAAATAATTATATGCGAAGGGCCTAAATTAACTATTCAGACCGGATTAGGTATGTGAAATAGAGATTAAAAGTTGTTGGCGCTGTTCCTCTGAAAGCATCATCAACTGGCGTGCCAACAGTATCACTTCAGGCTCTACATTGCCGGTTAACTTCAAATCATCAGCTACCTGTTCCAGTGCCTGCTTTAACAATCTGTCGCGGGATTGCGGCTTCATGGTCTTGAACAGTTGCACCCAGAGGTTAAGTTGCTCATCGCTGCCATAGGGCGAGGCTATTTGCGTTTTCTGGTGCTGCTCCACACGCTCACTTTGCAACGACATGCCCGCCGCACGGATATGATACTCAAAGCCCTTATGTCCAGTTCTCTTTCTCTTGATGTCAGGGTGCATAGCCGCCAGTTTTTCCAGACGTAAGCGACAACCTTTTGCGGTTCCAGGCATACCCGGTTTCCCGACAAATGCGGGTGCTGAGAGCCATTGTTCATCATCAGCATGGGTTTCTTGCGGCAAATTATTTTTCATGAACTTTAATCCAGATATCAATGCGTTAAAAAGAATCGGCAAAACAACCCACAAAGAGAACTTGATAAGTACCTTTTATTCGCATTTAATGATGTTGTACTGATACAGAGGAGTTAATATTGTGAATAACCACGCAGCATCGCAAAAAAAGCCCCCTAAGGGAAGTCTGGAAGATTGGCATCGGGCTGACATTGTGGCGGCGTTGCATAAGCGGGGAGTGAGTCTGTCGCAGTTATCACGCGAACAGGGATTGGCTCCCCGTACACTCAATAATGCGTTCAGTCAGCACTATCCCAAGGCAGAACGCCTGATAGCCGGGGTATTGGGCATGACACCTGAACAGTTGTGGCCCAGTCGCTACTTCAACAAGGCACCCTCTATTCATGCCAAAAAGGGATAGCGATGGCGACCACAATCACATCGGTAACAGAAAGTTTTGAATACTTCTTCCATTCGCTGTACCGGCAGAAGTTTGTCAAAACACTGCGTCTGAATGAATGCAGCGAAAGAGAACTACTTCCCTTGGTGCGTTGCTACCTATTAGGGTACTTTGCCGATGCAGTATCACCCGAGGTACAGGGGAAGCTACCAGGGACGATAACAGGTAATGGCTATATTGATTTTGTGATTGATGATGTGGCGGTTGAGTTTGCTGTACGCAAGCCCACCGCAGCGAAATCCACCGTCTCCGCGACCGTCAACAGCACGGAAATGAAGAAGCTGATGAAATATCCCGGCAAGGCGTTGCTGGTGTTGTTCGACTTCTCAACCACACCCTATACAGAAGCCCAGATAGAGGCTTTCCGTGATTGGCCCTCACTGGGGAAAGGCAACCATAAGAAATCGGCTTTCAACGTGGCTTACTTTTATGTGGAGAAACGCAAGCCGCTGACACTGAGGAGATTCGTTAAAAATATCCGTATCAACTGAAAAGGAGTTAACAATGAAAAACATATTAATAGCGGTCTTGGCTGGCAGCTTGTTTTGCAATGTAGCGGTAGCCGCCAAAATGGAAGGAAAAACCTTTATCTACCAGAAACCCGATGGTGAAATCAGGCTGTCGGCAGTACCGGGTAATGGGCAACAGGCAAAATTCTCGATCAACACCAATGTGGATATGCACGTTTGTGAAGTGGAAGAGATCGCCACTGCTATTGCTGAGACATCTGAGCATACTACCCTGCAATGGAGAGATAAAGATCAGTGCCAGATCACCCTGACATGGGGCCAGAATCGCGTTAACGTCAAAGCTACAGAGGAATGCAATAGCTATTGTGGCATGAATGCCGGGAACTCACTCTCAGGTGTTTATAAATAAAAAATTTGAAATGACAGTTTGTAATTCATTACACATATAGGTCACCTTTTATAAGAGAGATCATGCCAACTGAATTAAATAAAGAGTTACCAGTAGACCCACTTTATGACCAAGCGCTTAATATGCTCATCAGCGGTGAACTAAAAAATAGCGTCACTGCCGTTCAATATCACTTCAAGATTGGGTATAACCGGGCGGCTAATCTGGTTGAGAAAATCAGACGTGATAACATTCATTAATTAAGGATAGATAATGTCTTTTATCGATAAACTAAAAGAAAATCAGAAAAAGAATGAAGAGGCAGGCCGCAATGACTTTAATGTAGTCAAACAAAAGTTACTTAGTGGCGGTTATGGACTGACAAAGACGTTCTGGCTATGGTGGTTTATTCCCGCCGTATTATTGTCAGTGATGGAGTACTTTTCTGAATCAACAGGGACAATACTCAGGATCGACATTGCTATGTTGGTTTGGAGTGGCCTGATGTTCCTTTGCATTATGAGAACAACAGCTAATAAACTGTGGAAAATGTTGGCACTGCTGGTTACCGGTGTTGATTGCCTGCTTTCTCTGTTAGGCGTGACATCATTCTTCCTGTGAGCGTTCCAATGAAACTGAGACTACTCTTCTCATGCATTGCCATGATTGGTCTGTCTGGCTGTGATTCAGGCACACCAAAGTGCAACAGTGATGAGGCTAAAAATCTGGTGGTTGATATTGCTACCAAGGAAGCGGTAAAAACGTATTACAAACTTGATGGTGTGACGATCTCGGTGGAGAATGTCAGAACCGTAGAGCACCAAAGTAAGCTTGATGTGTACCAGTGCGCTGCCGATTTAAAGTTTGCTAATGCTGAAAAAGCCAACTCAATACCTATTACCTATCGCATTCAAAAGACCGATGACAACGACGGTCAATTCTACATTAACGTATTCGGTTTATAACGTATAGGCGGCTGTCCATTGGATGGCCGTCAGATCATTTATACCCACCTGGATTTTACCCCCTCTCATTATATTGAGCATAACCATATGAAAACCTATTATGTAGAAGGTAATGTTTGCTATTTGGATTTTTCAGTACCTCTATTACTAGAGATGCCAATGTTTGATCTTGAAGTAAATATATTTACTTGTAACCCGGAAATGATAGATGAAAGAAAGTTACCCGGTTTCGACAGTGATGTTTTCTATAATAAGATATCTTCCGCAGAAGAATATGAATTGCATGGTCACTACGTGGATTTAAATATCATCATCATAGACAGCCAAGAAAGTGAAAGTTTGATTGATATTGCCAGCGGATCAAAAACCATCAATTTTATTCTGGTACACCCAGACTATCATTTAACGAGAGATATTCCTGGCGCGCATTTCATCCCATGCTGGGATAATCCATCGCGTGTATTGTATCATGCGATCTGTGCTGCATTTTATACCGGCGTGCTTTATAACGTTTCCAATGCTAATTAAGGTGGTACATAATGCCCCCAATAAAATTAAAGACAATCATCACAGCTATTATCACGATCGTCATTGCTATTCTTTTCTGGTTGTTGTCGCCCCAAGAGAAAGCACCAGAAGCGCCACCTAAAGGCAATACCCTCTACGTTCAATCAAGTTTACCGGGTGAATGTCGGGCAATCATTACTCCTATATTGGATGGTGTAAGATCGGCACCCAGCGAGATCCCCTGTAAAGTGCAACTGCGATCAAAGAAGTAGCCGCTCACGTTTGGAAAGTGAATGCCTGAGTGGTGGTGAATTGCTACTCAGCAATCACTTTTTTGCCAATAACCAGTCTATCGCCATATTCCACCCGCAGCCGTTAGCGATATGGCACGGGACTAATTTTGCCGAACCGGAAATGGCGACGGACTATATCGAAATGTACGGTGAGTTGTGGTTCCGTCATCCTGAAGCGCTAGCATTTGTACGCTGGCTATTTAACCACTCCAGTATTATGACCGAGCGGGCTTCGTTGATGAAATGTTCCGAAGACCTTTTCAGTGAACGGAATTTTGATGCTCGGGGGCAAATCATTGACCGTCAGCGCCACTTGCTGACTGGAATTGATCATCGGCTTTCAACAGAGATCGTGAAGAAGGTGAAGAACAGACAAGGGCAGGAAATCTGGCCGTGGATGCACACCTTCGGATGGTCTGCCGTATGATGATGGCTACGCGCGAGTTTCCACGCAGGATCAGAACCTTGATTTACAGACAGAAGCCCTGACCAGAGCCGGGTGCGAAAAAATTTATGAAGACAAAATCAGCGGAGTACGAGCTGAACGTCCGGGACTAAGCCGGGCACTGGAAATGCTTCGTGAAGGCGACACGCTGGTTGTCTGGAAACTCGATCGTCTGGGTCGTAGCGTAAAACAGCTTGTTGATATGGTTGGCGACCTACACAAACAGGGCATTCAGTTCAAAAGTCTCACTGATGCTATTGATACCGGAACACCGGCGGGCCGCTTTTTCTTCCATGTTATGACCAGCCTCGCAGAAATGGAACGAGAGTTGATCATCGAACGAACCCGAGCCGGGCTCGATACAGCAAAACAGCTCGGCCGTAAAGGTGGGCGAAAACCCAAAATGACCAGCAGTAAAATTGAATCGGCTAAAAAATTATTAGCCAGCGGTATCCCTCCCAGAGACGTAGCTAAAGATCTCGGTGTTTCTGTACCAACACTGTATCGCTGGTTGCCGGCATCAAAGCATTCTTAGCTCACATTCAGGAAATTACGGTTTAAATGCCCCACAGAGAGTGAAACCGTAAGTTTCTGTTCAAATGCTCCCGCTGGTCCTGTAAGGGCCATCTTCAAAGAGCTGAAAGAAAACTAAGCCAAGCTGTCCCACCTATGTATCTTAAATTAATACTCACCCCGAATATTAATCATTTTCACGAAACTGTGTTTCCAGCTTTTTGAAAGCTAGTTAAGATTAATAACCCTATCAGCGCTTGATATAGTAGTTTCACGATGAGCAATAATAATGCGGGTAATATTCATGGATTTTATGGCCTGATTAACATAACTTTCACTTACGTTGTCCAATGCACTGGTTGCTTCATCAAGAAAAAGAATCGAGGGCTTACGATAAAGAGCTCTTGCAATAAATATGCGTTGTTTTTGGCCACCAGAAAGACCTTCACCTAGTTCACCAATGAGAGTGTCAAATCCCATGGGAAGAGAAATTATATCTTCGTAAACGTAACTCGACTTGGCGCATGAAATCATCCAACCTTCATCTATGGATTCAGAAAAACCACAGATGTTTTCCCTTAGGGATCCTGCAAATAACTTATCGTCTTGCATGACGCAACCAACTAACCTTCGGTAATTATTAATTCCATTTTTTTTAATTTCTTCACCATTAACTATAATTTTTCCGGAGGTAGGGGTAAATAAACCACACATAACCTTCATTAAAGTTGACTTGCCAGCTCCAGATGCTCCGATTATAGCGACACTTTCTCCAGGACTAATAGCGAAATTTAAATTACTGAAAACAGGTTTTGCATAGTCATCATATTTAAAGGACAGGTCACGGCACTCAAGGCTAACGGCTCCATCAAATAATATTTTAGAAGCTTCACTAATTTCATCTTCTGTATCTGTTAATGCAATGTCCGAGATCCTCTCATTATGTAAGCTCATCATTTTAAGCTGGAGTAAGTAACCGACCAAAGATGTAATTCGCTCAGAAAATTGGGAGCGAAATGCTCCAAAAGCAACGAACATACCAATAGTCATTTTATTATCCATCACCAAATTAATACCCATCCAGAGTATAATAATATTATCACTTGCATAGATGAAAGTAAGTAAAGTGCTGAAAAGCGTATCCATCTTAGTAATTCTTATTCCAGAATTAATAGTATCCACTTCAAGATTAAGCCATTGAGAACTGCGCAGATCCGACATTGTCTGCATTTTTATAGTGGCAATGCCATATAATGTTTCCATAAAATAGGAACCAGCACGAGCCTTGTTAACAAGAGATTCTTCATAGAGCTGACGATAACGATTATAAGTTGAAAGTCGAAGAAGAATATAAAGAGTTGTAAAAAATAGTCCTACTAAAGTTAGGTAACCTCCATAGGCGAACATCATGATAAGAACCCCAGTGACCATTATGAAATCCATCAAAGCACCTACAACACTACCCGTAAACATTTCCCTTAAAATATCGAGAGAATAGAACCTCGATTGAATGTCACCCATTTTCCTTCTTTCAAAATAAGTAAGCGGAAGTCGAAGAAGGTGGCTTAGGAGTCCTGATTGCCACTGTACATTAATTAATGATTCCATAATGAGAGTTGTCCATGTTCGGAATACTGTCACCGCTGTTCTTAAAATTATGAAAAATATGAGAGCAGTGCATATCAGCGACAGAAGGCCACTGTCAGAAGATGGAATTACATGGTCCATAACCAACTGAGTTCCTACTGGCATTAATATACTAATAAATTCAATAATACATGAGTAAAAAAAAATTTTAACGAGAGTGGATTTTAACCCTTGAATGTTTTTTACCAGAGACTTTATTTCTATACGTTTGGTTATTTTTTCTGAACGAAAACTTGCAGCTGGCCACAACTCCATTGCTATACCGGTAAAACACCTTGATACTTCCGATAATCTGACATAGCGCTTACCTTGAGAAGGATCATGAATAATGAAATGGTTCTTTTTAAAACCGGTCAAAACAACAAAATGGTTAAGATTCCAGTGAAGTATACAAGGCAACTTTAGCTGATTTAACTCTGAAATTTCGAGGGAGAATGTACGCGTATACATATTTAACTGATTGGCAATATGGTTAATTGACTCAAGAGATGTCCCACGTGCAGAAAGATTAAACTTCTGCCTCAGCGAGATGAGATCAATTGTTTTTCCATAATAACTACAAATCATCGAAAGACAGGCAAGACCACACTCTGATGATTCAGTCTGGTGAACTACAGGTATTTTTCGTCTTAATTTAAATTCTAATTTTTCAAAGAAACCTAGAAGGGTTGTATCATTCATTTAAAGGACCTTTAGCGCTTATATGCATTTCGTAGAATGGTGAGAAAATCCACTGATAAATTTTACGATCCTCAAGAAACAAGGTTCCTTCCGCCTTCATTCCATTTTCAAAATTATATGTCTTTAATTTTATCTTAATGTGTTGCTTCAGTGGTCTAACTAACACTTTATAATAAGGTGTAGAAGGATTTGCAGCTATACTGGGTGCTCCTCTGTACGTTTGCATTTCCTGAGGTGACGCGGGAGTAGAAGATATGGAAACTATACGTGATGAAAACTGCCCATACTTTTGGTGAGGATACGCATCATAGCGAATGTTTACGATATCGCCTGTTTTGATGTAAGGTAGCGCTTCGTTGGTAACCCAAAAAATCACATAGAAAGAATCAACCTTACCGGGCTTGAGTTGAAAAAGACTGTCGCCCTCTCTTACCATTTGGCCCTCAGTTACACTGATTGAATCAACAAAGCCATCAGATGCGGCTCTAACAACAAATTCTCCATCGACATCATTTTTCGAGACGTCTCGTTTTAATTCTAACTCCTGCATTTCGAACTGATATATTTTATTATCAAAATCCGATGACTGTGTTTTTATTTCACTATTAATTCTAGATATTTGAATCTCATAATTTCCCTTAATGCTCATCAGGTCTGAAATACTATTTTGTTGTTGGAAATAGGTTGTGGCCTGACTAGATAATTGATCCTTTGTTATCAGTCTTCTCAAATGATAATTTTTATAATCATCATAGTTTCTTTTCATAATCATGCCACCCTCCTCAGCACGTGACAAAATTTTGGAGGACAATTCGAGCGCGGATATATACTGTTCAAGTTCAACTTTAAGGGTATTAAGAGTAACCTCCTTGTTTTTTTTTAACCCTGATATAATGCTGTTAACTTTCTCTATCTGTGATTCTAAATCATTCCTCTGGCCTAAGTTATAAGAACCATGTCGGGTGCTCTTGCTTACATCTATTCTCATCAGTTCATCACCCTTCTTCACAAAACCATGGGGCGAAGCGATTATTTCCGAAGCAAAACCTTGGACACCGGAGTATATAATTATTCCACGAGGATGAGAGGTGACTTCACCGGACACAATCATTCTTCTGGTATAGCTTCCAAAAGTAATGAATAAAATGAAAATGCATAGCAATAAACCTATAATAAATGATACTAGCCATGCTGGAATTCCCCTGATCAACAGGGCATGACCACTCCAGTTTTTTCCCTTTACATCATAGACTTCTTTTCGAAACACAATAGCTCCACTTATATTGTCAAACTATTTTTCTAATAGACAACGAATTTCAGATTTTATTCTCTCGAAAGACTGAGGGCTTATTACTTCGGTGATGAACTCATCACTCGATAACTGTTCGATGTTGCTAATGTAATCATCTATTTTTTTATACATTGCAGGAGAATCTTTATGTAAAAGAAAGTGTGCTGCGGCATAAATCTTTGCTATTTCTTTGCATGGATAATGAACGATTACATCAGAGGATTTGTTTAACACCTCTTCATACAATCCTTCATCAAGCATTTCGATCATGTATCTGCACACAACATTCAAACAGTAAACTTCATGTTCTGTATCAAAGGGAAGATGCTTGTGAAAAAAAAATCTCATTATATCAATTCGTTTTGGATCCGTTTTCTCAATGTATCTTAATAAAAAAAATTTCCACCTTAAATTTTCAGGCTCGGCTATAATTTGCCTGTCTAACAACACTTTATTCCTCAATTTTTTTTCTTCGCAGAGAAGTTTACCAAGGTAGCCTGTATGCTCAATGATTATTGATGGGGTATGGATATTTTTGCTATTCTCCTCAAATAGATATTCATGTACACATCCTACATAACGTAACCCCTTTCTTATTCTAAACAAGCGAGGGTTATTGCGTAATAACTGACCATTGAGGTTGTTAATCAATGGCGAGTAAAGTGCTTCACTGTCTGTATTGAATAATTCTAAAACCTCAGACCTGAAATTTTTTTGAGAATCCTGCGATAGGTATTCATCAGAGTCCAGCATAAAACAAATTTCACTGTTTGTTTTTTCAATCCCATAATTTCTAGCTGCTGAAAAATCATTGCACCATGGAAAATGATGAACATTAATAATTGCGCCAGAACTTTTATAGTTTAAATTTAACGCAGAGTTACTTGTATTAACGATTATGATTTCATCGGTTTGTTTATCTACGGAATTTATAGCCCTGTTAAGATATTCAGAATTGTTATCTGCTATGATGACTACGCTAATACATTTGTTAAAATATTGCATTTCACTTTCTCCACTCTGAAATTCTGCCGAATGGTGTATCAAGTGTTTGTCGTGTAATCCCTATACCAGTAGACTCGTTTTGTAGTTTTTTTACTAAATCATTTAAATTAACAGTACCTTTAACTATTAGAATTTTTCGTAGAAAGCGAATAATAGTCTGAACAATCATGTCTGGCCCCGTAAGCTTCATCGTGGCATAAGTTGAGTCATCCAAGCGATCCTTACGATATTGAATTGGCAGAAATGAATTGATTTTACTTTTTTCTGGGTCAGATCGGAATGAAAAGAGTTGTCCGCTTTCCTCAATATGCTTGTATGAACGGATTATTTTTTTCAATAATAAACGATTCAGCCTAGAATCGGCTTCTGAGCAGATGATATTACTGAAAAAAATCCCTTCCATAAAGGGAAGAGTGCTTAGAGATACCAGTCCTTTATATACATACACATCACCTAACGCCTGAAGTTGCAACCTGTAGTCTTCGTGTAGATCTTTACATATAAATTCAATTACGTCTTTTTTTGTTTTCTCGTCAACATCCGGTAACGTTAGTGAAAAATATTTAATGGCTTCTAGAAAATCTTTTCTTCCTTCAAATTTTAATAAAAAAGCAGCTGATTTGAGTATGCTTAAAGATTCATTTTCTAACAAACTCCTTTCTTTAAGATAAGAGTTTGTGTTGATGAAATTAATATTTATATCAGGCAAGGTATCCACGTCAATATAAACCCCCCCATACTTCCTTAAAGCTAGAAGCCTGATAATATCGCTTGCACATGCCAAGTTCCCACGAAGGATAAGCTCGCAATAATATGCTTTTCTCAGCAAATCATGTTCACCATGGAAAAGATCTCTTATTTTTTTCTGTTTTATATTTTTAGGGATGGTTATCGAATTTTTTGAAACATAAGGTTGATGTGTAATTTTGTTTTTATTCAAAAATTCCATAGCCAGAATATTGAATTCAGACTCCCTTAACCCATCATTCCAGATGTAATAGAAGGCTTCATTACGAATCTGCAATAACTTATCTTCCATTTCATCTTTATCTGGATACATCTTTGAAATATTCAAATACAAACACTCTTGAAAATGTTTACATATTTCTGACTCTTCATCCTGCCAAAGAATTATATTCTTTTCTGGGTTGGAAAATTTCCATACGCGGATATATAACTCTACATCAGGAATGGTAGGCCCAATCCAGACAAAATGAAGAATATCCGGCACTTTTACTTTATTAAAGTCAAGTCGCAAAGATGATAATTCTTTATAAAACTCATCTGTTCTAGCGCACGTATCTGTTAGTTTCTCCTCAACCGAACAGCTTAGCATATATAATTATTTCCCTGAACTGAGGTGTTAAATTATTAGGTGTAAAAATTTTATCTCAAGAGTGATTCAATGATTGTTGAAAACCCGACATCCCCACTAAAATCTTTGAGGCTGTTTGTGTTTATGCCTGTCAATTCGTTAGCTTTAAGGATTGCATCCTCTCGACTTTGTGCTTTAAAGTCGACCCTTGCATATCCTTCATCTGCTAATTTGTCGGCTTTTGATCTTTTTAATTTTGCCAATTCAACTAGCATGTAGGTTTTGTCATTGAAAAATAAAACATAGTCTTTCATAAGTTATCCTTACATATTCAAAATTAAAAAGCGGGAGAGTTTTCACTCCCCCACATTGCAATTGTTTAAAAATTAATTTTTACCGTTTCCTGGTCGTCCACCACCAGTGCAACCTCCACTGCTGCCTAAGGAGCCAGCCTGACCAAAATTATAGGCCTGACTTCCGCTTCCTCGGTTCGACTGCTGGTAACTGTTGCCCTGATAATTGCTGCCTGATGACCCACAGCTGGACGATGAACTACTACCAGAACATGAACTGTTGGACCCTTGTCCCCCACCGTTGTTACCGTTGTTACTGCCAGCACCTGAAACATGCTTTAATAATGCATCATCTATCTGTTTCATCAACATTTCCTTTGTTTAATTTTACTGACTCATCTTTACGAAAAACTTAATATATCAGTTAACCTAATATATTTTACTCAACAAAAACGTGACGCTTATCGCATAAATGTTTCGTGCTTCGTTCGCCGAAAGTCACTGGAGAATTTTCCTTCGGTATAAATGGGGTCAGTTTGGATATCGAAAAGTATGGTAAGTTAAGCCCATTTTTAACCACAATCCGTCAAGGGTATATGACCCAATCTCTGATGTATGAAATCAATTAACGTTCTTGGCTTGGCGGGCAGATATCGACTGTTTGAGTAGAGTGCAAACAATTGCAACGGTGCCACTGCTTGCTCAAATTCGATCTCCATTAACTGACCATCGGTAATACTGGATTGGCAGGTTTTTTTAGTCATACTGAAATGATTATTATACCCATCCATACTGTTGCTAAGGCTTTACTGGAATTCATGTCTGGAAAGGTGCAACCTTGGAAACTCGACGAAAAGAAATCATTCATTAACTACTGCCATGATTTAAGCTATGTTTTTGATGATTTAGACGGGTTTGCGAATGACCCTCAATTCCCGCATAAAGGCGAATTATATTCGGGAGGGTTTGATTTATACACATCAATCTATAATGTGGCCAATATCATCGCCAGTCATTGCCGTAATATTCCTGAGTTATGCAATAGGGAAATTACTCTAGAATTAGACGAGACTTACGATGAAGCAAATAATATTGTTAAATATAACCTCACAGTTCCTTTAGGGGTCCGACCCCTGCTGACAACGAAGGGATTTATCTTTCTTTAGGTTTAGAAGCCGCAGCTCATGAGGTGGTTCACGCCAGGCTGCACACTTCCTTTCACAGATTGGGATTTACCCGAAAAGTACCCAATACTTTTCTGTACCGCCTAACTTACTCAGGTGGCACCGGTCTCCTCATTTTGGGGGTTGTCTACAGACTCCCAGAAGCACACTAAATGCCATCAGATTGTTCATTACTTCTTTATATAATTCAAAAAACGCTGTTATCTATTGTGCATTCATAACAATTCTTGACGGTGAGAAATATATATTTATTTTTATCATCGCCATTGATAATGATTGCTTTAAAATGTAGAGTAATCACGGAATACTACATAATTGAATTTTTTAAGGTCGAAGAAAGGAGGCGGAAAAAATGGTTGAAATAATGGTAACTATTAAGTTGATAAAGGTAACGCAAAACATTCCAGCTAAAAGCAACAATGACGCCAACCAACAAGATAAATCGTCATACGATGATCTTGCCCATCTTGGGTTTGTTGCAATTGCAAATGAAAGGGAGAGATATCGAGAATAACTGCGTGCGACGCCCAATGCCCCTTACTTGGTGGGGCAGAACGAGTGACTCATTTTTAATGAATAATCAAGGTGATCCTGATCCTGATAATGTCTACTACAAGCAGAGGTTTAATTTACAACACACTCCGGATGTGTTAACAATAGTTCACTTTTACAGCCAGGAGTTCTCTCAGGTTAGATATAACGGCCTCCCCCTCTCCTTTTTATACCATCAAGCAAGATAAGGAAGGACAATACATCGCCGAAGGCAACAACAGAAATGGAACAGAAAATTTCTTACAGCTCTACATGAAAATAAAAAACTCACGTGATTATCATATTGTAAGGACACATCCTTCCCATCCTGAATTCGATGAAGATGTTGATGTAATAATCTTTCGTGTAAGGTAAAGAGTATTCGCTGGGAACAGACAGTAAAACCCAAATTTCGTTTTGGGGCTTTTACTGTGGACTTAACTTAAAGGTCACTTATCGACTCCTACCTGTAAATCTATCAAAAACCGCAATTCCTTCTGAATGATAGTATTGAGATAGGTTAAAGCCGTAAATGATAATTTCTGGTCAGAAAATGTCAGTTGATTTGTCGATCCATGCACAATCTCTGACCTTAAAGTGTAGATTTTCTTAAACGTCGCTTTAATCTGACGTCGGTCAGCCATTCCTTTGCCTATCAGGTACGCGCATCTGTCGGCTAAGGCGCTGGTCAGGTTGCCTTCATTTTTATCCCCCTCGCCCAGTAACGCTTCTAACCCCATGCAGATTTGAATGAATGACATGGTATTGTCGGTCATAAATTTGGAGTTCATATACCAGTCAATGGCGGATTTAATGCGCTTGGCTTCAGGGGTATCATTGGCCAAAAGACTATCCGTAGATTCTACGATGGTTGTGATTGTTTCAACCCAAGCATCGAAACCGTTATTGTCTTTACTAACATTAATATTTTTTAGATCACTAAGGTATTTTGACATTGCCAGCGGTAGGGTATGGCTTTGGATTTCTTTTTGATAGTCTAGGTTAGTTATCTCAACATGAAAGACATCAATCTCATGTTTATTTATTGCGTGTCGATGTATACTGCGCCCTTGGGGAAATAACATTGGCAAATGTTGTAATATTTTTTTGGTTAGAAGGAAATAAACAAAAATATTTAATGCCAGGTAAGGTTCTTTCATAAAGGAGTCGTCACTAAATGGCGTATAATAGCCTTTTGATGTAACAGTCACCGTCGTTACATTTTTGTCATTTTGACCGGAACTTGGATCGGCTTGCCGTTCGACTGTAATGTGATCTGTGGTGACGATAGGTAATGAGATATGTTTCAGGAAAAACGTCACAGTATTATTGCCGGGTATCTGCTGGAAGTAAGTAAATATAAAGTCTGTCAACTTAGTTAAGTCACATTCTGGCAAGTCTTTGAGCAAGAGGTTTTCGGTTTGTTTCGCGTTGATGTAGTGAAAATAGTAAAAAATCGCATCGTCATAGGCGGTGAATATGATGTATAGATCAATTTTATAGCTTTTGTGCTTATTTAATTCATCTTTCAGAGATTCCAATCTCTCTATGTGTTTACCAATATCATCTGCCTTTTTATCATAACTCTCTGTGCTTTTACCAAAATTTAACTGGTCGTTTTCTATATAGGTATCAAGTAAACATGATTTTATAATATCTTTCAATTTATTGACCTTATTTGGATGCAGAGGCTCTCTCATGAATTTTTCCTTTTTCAATGCTGTATATATCCATCGTGGTATGTGCATTTTACCTGACGGCTTGCTGATTTTATCGTCGTGGCATCAAATAGCCAGCACTTCAAGTCCTTGCGTATTGTGTTCGATTGGCTTTACCCGCAGAGTGCCAACTTCTCGACTCACGCCCTGAATATCTGCTATAATCCGTTATGTCTCAGTGGCTTGCATACCGATTAGGACAGGCGATCGGGGCGTGTCGGGCGCGTTACGTCCCGATCGCCACCCCGCATTTATTGGCTTTATCCCTCCAGTACCGGAAACTCCCAAAAAATAGCCCGTTTCGAAAATGACCGATCACCGATTTATTGTGATCGACCATCGCCGCCGATTGCGTCAAAATAATCCGATCCAGTCCAGATTGCAGATTGCAGATTGCAGATTGCAGATTGCAGATTTTAAAATGTTGAGCGTTATCCCTCACGAAAACGAGCAGATTTCACGTAGCGCGATCAGCCCTCCGGTCCCGTTCTTTCATTACAGTCATGCGCTGGCATTGCGAAATATGGTGCTGGCTTCCGGCGATGCCGAATTGCCGCTCTATTTACTGGCCCCTGAAATTGCGGTGCTGCTGGCCTACTTCCCGGATCTGCGCCAACGTCTGTTCATCGAGACAATGTGGAACACTGGCGCACGCTTAAACGAAGCGTTGGCACTGACCCCGGCCTGTTTTTATCTTGATGCGGTGACGCCGTTCGTGGTGCTCAAGACCCTGAAGCAACGCACCATTGGCAAAGGCCGTCCGAAAAATGGACAGGCACTTAAACGCATTGTGCCGCTCCTGGATGCGGATTACGTGGCACGGCTGCGGGAGTATTTTGCGACGTTCAGACCGAAGAAGCATGAGCCGCTATGGGTGAACAAAAAAGGCGAGCCGGTCAGTGATGAAACCCCTAGGGGCTGGATACGGGGAGCCGTTGAACGGGCAGAGCGTGACGGGGTAACGTTGAGCTTACCGGTCATTACCCCGAAAACCTTCAGGCACTCGTTCGCGATGCTGCTACCCAACTTAATCTCAGTGAGCGTCAGGTTCAGCGGCTCATTCTCGAACGTCATAACCTCCAGATCTCAGTTGAAACGCTGCGCAACTGGATGATCGCCGATGGCCTTTGGGTGCCGCGCTTGCGCCGCAAGCCCTGGGTTAACAGCCACGCTATCAGCGGGACTGCCTCGGTGAACTTGTCCAGATTGATGGCTCTCACCATGACTGGTTCGAAGGCCGAGCCGACAAATACTGCCTTCTGGACTACGTTGAGATATAGCAATCGCCAACCTACCCCCAGACCTGCCAAAATCCGCATGCCAGAAAAAAGTCTGTTTTACTACCGGGGTGATGTCTCTCGTGCTGATGTAGTGGTATGGGTTATCATACTAAAGTTCGGGTGTCACAGAACCCCGAACCGCTTCGCGGTGCTATCAGGCAATAGTGATTACAAAGGAGAGTTTATGTCACAAGATGCAGAATGGAATGCTTTCTACGCTTATTGGGCAGGAAAAGCTGCATTATTCTTGTTCATCCCTACAGTGGTCCTTTGTTTATTAGCTAAAAATGACGTTTTAGAATGGTCACTGGTTTTCAAATCAGCACTGCTTACGGTAATTGCAATGTTAATCCGATATTTTCTTTCAAGATAAATGATGGTTTTTTAAGTAAAAGGATCGACGGATGTCAATCACACAACAGCTTCAACAAATAGCAGACCAGCTCCCGGACTATTCAAAAAAAGACTTTAGTGAGCTTGAAAAAATAGTCAACGTTGCGGATGAAATCGGTAAAGCCTGGTCAGGTTCTTGGCTAGGTTACCAGTCGCGTGTTTATTATGCTAATTTTGCATCTCCTCCTCCCGGAGCAAATTTTAGTATGCAGTTTGGACTCAGGGATATGTATACAATGGGTTCGAAAGGCGACTGGAGGGAATATAAATTTGAAGGTGTTACAGGCCTTATATATAAGGAGTCTGGTGACATAGATTTGGACGTCTATAAAAAACAAGCTGATAATGCTGCTGAAATATTCGAATCATCTAAAGGAAATGTGTTATCTGCAATATACGCCAATAAATCCAAGCTCCAATCTGATGACAAATTTCTTGATGATTTAATTTCAAAGATTGAAGGCATGAAAATCTATCGTGAGTCGGACTATGTAAAAGTTCAGATGCCAAGCGGGAAATTCCTGAGTTCAGACATGGATGCTATGTCACAGGGATTAAAAACTCCTCCTCACATAGCTGTAATCGCAAAGGTAGCTGCTTTAAGAGAGTCATTTAATAGATGCATGGAGCTGAAAAAGGAAATAATAAAATTAAGTAGCCATATCAGTAATATAGAATCAAGAGAGGTAAGGGATGACCGAATCGGCACAAATATATTCATTGGTCATGGCCGCTCTCACTTATGGCGAGAGTTGAAGGATTTCGTTAAAGATAAATTACGTCTTCCATATGACGAATTTAATCGAGTACCTGTTGCCGGAACAACTAACATAGCCCGGTTAGCTCAAATGCTTGATCAGTCATGCTTCGCATTTTTAATCATGACGGCAGAAGATGAGTTAAATGATGGCAGTATGCAGGCAAGAATGAATGTAATTCACGAGGTGGGATTATTTCAAGGCCGCCTTGGTTTTGAAAGAGCTATAGTCCTCTTAGAAGAAGGTTGTCAAGAATTTACAAACATTAATGGATTAGGCCAAATAAGATTTCCCAAAGGGAATATATCTGCAATATTTGAACAAGTAAGAGAAGTGCTGGAAAGAGAAGAGATTATTTAAAAATTAGAGGGGTTTTAGTATGTTGACTTTAAGTACAGATGTAATACCTGAAATTTATAGAATTACTAACGTTCATGGTTTTATTGAGTATACACATAGAATTGAAATTTCAAATAAAGGGCTAATTAGAAATTTCACGGAAAGAAATAGGAATGAACATCAAGAAGCCTATGAGGCTTTTGTCAGGAGTGCTGGAAATCAAGGGAATGTGATTTACGGTGTAAAGATTTCGACATCAACTGCTCAATTCAAAGAAGGAATTTACCTTTATATAACTTATTATGGAACATTAGCGACCATAGAGGAAAGAATTTGAGTTGGTTCGTACAATGACGTTATGTAAAAGAGCCACCTACGGGATCTGATTCTCGCAGGCGGCTTTTCTACATAACGTGTGGCACATTTAGCGCCCTTCAGGATCAACGTTGCTGTTAATAACACCCCGAACGCCCCAAAACGACCAATTATCTTACTGAGAATCGCCGCTCTGATGTTGCTAATTTATTAATAAAGTCAGGTGTGCTGTTTCACTTCAAAAACCAACTCAAAGACCAATTTTGAACACTTTTCTCTAAACCTAGAGATAATCGGTTCTGTCGCATTAAGGAGTTGTCAGGTAACATGCTGTTTTTTATGTTGCCTGCCCATGTCTCTGCTCCGAAACGCCTTCAGTCGCCTGCATCACCCCGTCGATGTTATCGCGCAATGTGTTCACTCGTATCTGGCTTACTCACTGAGTTTACGGAACCTGGAAGAGATGATGGCAGAGCGCGGTATTGTCGTTGACCATTCTACGCTGCACCGTTGGGTTATCCGCCTGGTGCTCTTGCTGGATAAGGTCTTTCGCCGACATAAACGCGCAGTGGGCCGTCGGTGGCGCATGGATGAAACCACCATCAAAATCAAGGGACAGTGGAAATATCTGTATCGCGCGGTGGATACTGCAGGTCAAACCATCGACTTCCTGCTGACCGCCAAACGGGATACCACAGCCACATTGCGCTTCTTTTGCAAGGCCATTCGTCATCACGGTGAACCCGAGGTGGTGACTATTGATAAAAGCGGGGCCAATACCGCTGCCATCACCGAAATCAACAAACCGAAAAGTGAAAAGGAGGCTATCACCGTCAGGCAAAGCAAGTACCTGAATAACCTGATTGAGCAGGACCACCGGAATATCAAACGGCGAACACGACCCATGCTCATCAAATTGCACACCGAGGGCGGAGGTTTGTTGTAACTGCAACGCTTGGGGCATTGTGACAATTTGACCTTGAAGGATAAACCCTAGCGAACACCGGTGCTCACAATTTATAAACGATGATATTTCACTTTATCGAAGGTGTCGGAATGGGGGTTTCTGCTAGATAGCAGTAGATCAAATCCATTTCTCTTTGAGTAAGCGTATCGGTCTCATGAAATGCTCGCCAATCCTCACCGTCCCAATGAACATTATCCCATAGATCTTTGTCATCTTTCGCCCAGTAGTAGCCTTTCTTTCTCATTTTTGATCCCTGCCGCTATAAAATTAGACTCCTTAGGTATAGATGATAAACCGATAGATCTCTATGAGAGAAAATTCTCATTTGCCTACTGCGGAGTTCGCATCGCTTGGACAATACAGAACATAAAATTTAAAAGACCAAGAACTCCGCTTTTTCAATGGCGAGGCCCATAGAAACGGTTTTACCTGACTTGAGTGGTAAGATCCGCTTTAAGATTAGACTGTTAGTACTTTTCAAAATGAATCCACTTACTTTCCTGAGTTGTGTGCAATTCGGCAGCACCTCTCCTTACGCGCAGAGAAATTCAAGTATCGGTCGAGCGCTTGCACGTAATCCTTCGTTTGCAGCTCGAATAGAGGCGACAAAGCGTATTGAGCTATGCCCAGACGGAACAGAAAAAATTATCTGGCAGTCTGAGATAGAACGCATTCACCGCATCGTTCTAAAAAATGCCAGAGGTCATGCTTTTCACGAGTACGGTGAACCGATGCAGGATGATCCTGAACAGATATGGGCAATGCCATTAGTGCTGCTGAATCCGGAACAGCGCCAATATTTCGAGGATGTCAATTCATCGATATGGCCCGAGGTCGGTAGTAGAATGATGGCGCGGATCGCTACTGGCCTTGATCTGGTTAACGGATGGATTAGCATACAAGATGGAATTTATCGCTATTCTGTATTTCAGGAGAAAGGACTAGTTGTCCGTTCAGTAATCCACAACTACCTTGCGACTGAGGTCATCTGGAGCTGAGCAGCTCCATCAGACGACAACATGCGTCAGTAATTCAAACCTAGGCTCCTATACATCCTTACTGGGTAAGTCGCTTGGAATAGAGCAAAACGTGAGGGTTAATTTGCATAAAAATCGACCTAGGTACGCAGATGGGTACATGTATTGCCGAACCCTTATGAACACTAGTTAAAGCATAATCCAGATCAATACGGGTAATATCTCAGCCAGACGGACATCCGCAGGCACCCCGAGTCAACGGCCTTCATTATTGGAGCGGACATCGCGCAGGTCAAGGCTCAATTTTCTGCCTGTCGTCTATGATTAGAGGAGTAGAAAAAATGTACCGCCAAGGCTGTTATCATGAAAAGCCATCTGATAAAACTCAAAAACCGCTATCCCCTGCATACCCAGATTGCTGCCCTTTTTACTTTGTTGATTATCTCGATCGGTAGCATCATTATTTATTTCAATCACAGCCAACTGACCAGACTGAGCGAGATCAGTACCAACTAACAATATCAAAAAACAGCCGAGGCCATTGCTGCAGAGCTTAATGCGGTCACCAGAACCATGATGATGTCGGTTAATATTCTTGTCGGTATGCCAATCACGGAAGCGTCAGACGTTGAGCAAAGAATGGCTTATGTGGGTAAGCTCATCGTAATATTGCGGCAGAATGACTACGCCAGTTCAGTTTATGTCGCTTATTCCAATGGGGATTTCTTTATTCTGCGACGCTTGACGACGGTTAATCGCACTTTATTTGAAGCACCCGAGAATGCGCAGTGGCTGGTGCAAAGCATCCGTTTTTTAGACACTGCGCCAGAAACCCGGGTTATTTTTCTTGATGGCGCGCAACAGGTTATTGCTGAAAGAAATCCGAGCTACGATAACTATGATCCCCGCACACGTAGCTGGTTTATTCTGAGTAGTCTGTTTAATGCTTAAGAACAAAACTGGTTCGGTTCTGTTGTGGGCATCAATGACCATGTCAATCAATACAGCCTGGTGATTGCCACACCCGCCGCCTATCTTACTGCTGTCGCCATTTACACCCACGGCTATCCGCTGGAATGAGCAAAATATTCCCCTATCAGATATATCCTCACTGCCCGCAGATCAAAATGACCCCAGCCATTTTTGGCAGATACTGAAAGGCAACACGGTTGCAGGAGTATTTGATAAAAACAATATCCCGACCCAACTGCATGACTTATTTCAATCTGATCTTCCGCTGCATTATGTCGCCGTCCCCATGCAGACCTATGATAATCAGCTTCTGGGTTTCTTGTTATTACTCCACCCTTACGAACAAAGTGCCGAGCCCGAGGGTGAAAAAATACAGTTGATTAAGGCATTGGTCGGTACGTTGTCTGTTGCCATAGAAACCCAATATCTGCTGCAAGAACAGAAGAACCTGATGAACTCTTTCATCAAACTGATTGCTGGCGCGATAGATCGCCTTATAGACCCGGTAAAATGTTATCAGAGGCGCTGAATATCAGTCCCACTATCCTTTCAAACCCAGCATCTCCTTGAGCGACTTGAGATACCGCCGGCTCACAGGCACAGACTGTCCATTGCTGAGTTCGATCTCTGCCTGGCCACTCTCTTCAAGCCGAATCTCGCGTAGATGCGCCATGTTGATCAGAAATTGACGGTGGCAACGCACCAGCGGCGTTCTGCTCTCCAACGTTTTCAACGTCAGTTCAGTAAAACACTCCATACCATCCGCTCGCGTGACGTAAACGCCACTCAAACGCGAACTGGCAAACATGACATCATCGGTACTCAATAAATAGATACGACTGTGTCCGGTGCAAGGAACATATTTCAGGACTGCCTCTTTTTCTTTCAATGAGGCAATATTCTGCTCAGGACGATTATCGTGGAGGCGGCGCAGCGTTTTAGCCAAACGTTGGGACTCAATGGGTTTGAGCAGATAATCGAAAGCATTCTCTTCAAATGCCTTGATCGCATACTCATCAAACGCCGTAAGGAAAACGATATAGGGCATTTGTTCTGGATCAAGCATCCCGAGCATTTCGAGACCGGTGATACGTGGCATCTGAATATCCAGGAAAATGACATCGGGATGCAGGCGATGAACGGCACCGATGGCCTCTACCGCGTTGGCGCATTCGCCGAGGATTGAGACGTGCGGATCCTGTTCGAGTAAACACCGCAGATTTTCACGCGCCAGCGGTTCATCATCGACGATTAAAACAGTTAACATGGCTCTCTCCCCATAAGCGGCAGGCAGAGGATAATACGTGTAAATTCATTAGGTTGAAATTCCACATCAATCCCATATTCATCGCCGTATCTAATGCGTATACGCTTGTCGACCAGATTCATGCCCAATCCGGAACCGCCTGGGGCCATACGGTAAAGACCCGCATTATCCTCCACGCTCAGGTACAACTTGTCGTTATACTGCTCTGCGCGCAGAGTGATGACCCCCTTGCCCAGCAAATGGGATGTGCCATGCTTTATGGCATTTTCCACGATGGGTTGCAGTGAAAAAGCAGGTAATCGCACCGCAAGAAGCACATCGGGTAAGTCGAAATGGATTTGCAAGCGATCGTGAAAACGCGCCTTCTCTATTTGCAGATAGGCATCGACATGCTCTATTTCGTCCGCCAGCGTGACTTCCTCTTCCGGTCGTTTCAGATTTTTTCTGAAAAAAGTCGAAAGGGATTGCACCAATTGCCCGGCATGTTCGCTATCACGGCGAATCACGGCCACCAATGTGTTAAGAGCATTAAAAAGGAAGTGCGGATTGACCTGGGCATGCAGCAATTTGATTTCTGACTGCGTCAGCAATTGCTGTTGTCGCTCATATTGCCCGGCAAGGATTTGTGCGGAAAGCAGGCTCGCTATACCTTCACCGAACGTGCGATTAATCGAGCTGAATAACCGATTTTTGGCCTCATACAATTTTATCGTACCGATGACAGTCTGATTTTCCCCGCGCAACGGAATAACCAGGGTCGATCCCAATTTACAACCGCGATGCAGTGAACACTGATAGGGAACTTCATTGCCATCGGCATACACCACCTCATTATTGTCGATGGCCCGCCGGGAGTGCCGAGATGAAATTGCCGTGCCGGGAAGGTGGTGATCATCACCTAATCCAATGAAAGCCAAGAGTTTTTCGCGATCGGTAATGGCGACAGCGCCGATATCCAGCTCCTGATAAATAACTTGCGCCACCCGCATGCTATTTTCCTGATTAAAACCTTGCCGCAAAAAACCTTCGGTACACACCGCGATTTTCAAAGCTCGCGCTGAAAAAGCTGACGTGTATTTTTCAAACATCGCGCGGCGATCCAGAAGAATGCGCATAAACATGGCAGCACCGATACTGTTCGTCACAATCATCGGCGCGGCAATACTTTTAACCAGATGCAATGCCTCCTGAAAGGGACGCGCGACGAGCAGTATGATACCCATCTGCAGTATTTCAGCCACCAGCGTAACGCCTGCGACAGTAAAAGGATTGAGCAAACGATCTATGCGCCCGCGTTTTATCAGCATGCGGTGCACCAGTCCCCCAAGTAACCCCTCTACTACCGTGGATATCATGCAGCTCAGTGCCGTCATGCCACCGAGGGAATAACGATGCAAACCGCCAGTTAACCCCACCAGCATTCCCACCACCGGGCCACCTAATAACCCGCCCAATACGGCACCAATTGCACGGGTATTGGCAATAGAGTCTTGAATATGTAACCCAAAGTAAGTACCCATAATACAGAATATAGAAAATATGAGATAACAAAGCAGTTTGTGCGGTAAACGCACAGTTACTTGCATTAGGGGTATAAATAGCGGTGTTTTACTCAATAAATAGGCGATCACCAGATATACACACATCTGCTGCAACAACAAAAGAATCAGATTAAACTCATACATAAACTGCGACTCGGCTTTCGAAGACGCCCGACACTATCCTGGAGCCATCGGGCATGATTGCGTTAAAATAACGCAAAGTGGGAGAGGTATCTTTGACACAACTCACTAATTAATTTATTAAATTACGTATTACTGAGTAAGAAGGAGTCTTAGCATTAAGTGTGTCGTAATTGAAGGATCTTGTTTTCATTTTTATTGGATAGTATGTGTGCCAACGTCTTCATGAACTTCTCATTTTTTTTATTATCGGTAACGTACAGATAATCTGCTATTACTGCGCCATCAATTTTTTCCTTCAAATATTTTTCGTCTGGGAATTGATCCCAGCATTTTGATGTGATAATGGCCATTGTTCCTTCCCTTTCCATAGACCGAATTATTTCGTCTGCTTTGTATTCAAACAATATTTCTGCGGCAGAATAACTGCCTTGCCTCCCCTGCTGAGAAAGTAACTCATTAAAAAATACTGTATTCTCAGTAACGTTTTGAAGACAACGTACAATTATATCTGTACCAGGCTCTGTTGCCGCCTTAGGTTTTTTGGTCACTGCAATCAATTCTGTACTGGGTCGCTCATAGCAGAGCACTTTTCCAGGCCGCACGAGTTTCTCTGTTGAGAGCAATATAGAGTTATCATTAAAATCAATAACATCATTCAGTGCTTCGGTAAATTTGATGTTGTAAGAAGAGAGCGACATAACGACCGAATTCTTAAGAAAAGTTGGATAACCCTCATCAAAAACGACCTCTATTTTAACTTTATCCGTGATGAATTCACCCTCAACACTGAGCATTTTCTGATAGATCGGATAAAGTTTATCATACAATTTAACCCCTAATGCTGTGAGCTTTACTGCATTCCTGTCGCGGTAAAACAGTTCTCCACCCATGTCCTGCTCCAGACTGGCTATGATTTTTCCTAGTGGGGAGCGAGTAATGAATAGTCGCTCTGCCGCATCAGACATATTGCGACTTTCAGCTAATTTAATGAAATATTTCATTTTTTTAGACAAGAAGATTCCCATTTTAACTCCCTTTTTGTTAATACATAGTCTACAGAGACTGTCTCAAGTCCTACTTTGTTGGCGGTCTTTTTTTGATCCCGATCAGGTGCAAAAAAGGACCATCATTAAAGCGTGACATTAACAATGAACTTATGATAATAAAATTTTTAAAGAGAGCGCATGTAGTTGGAATACATCTACAACACTTATGATTATATTGAATTTCCTGCCCTAAGCGGAAAAAAAGTCTTTATCTATTTGTACAAAGCCCACCTAAATCTTGTTTTATCAAAAAAAACATAATCGTTTATTGAGTGAATTAGGATTATTCTCATTAAACACCCGATTTCTTAATAAAACAGACAAAAAAGGCGACATTTTCACACCCTTTGTAACTATATCTATATACGTAACGTAAACGAAAGCTTACAGTGATTATTATTGTATTTTTTCCATCCAAAAATATAAACCCCATAAAAACTACTGAAAGACACTTACTACTTATAACCGCATGGTCATAAAGTCCTCTTTATTTTACGGTCAATAGCGAACTATACTCATGGCATAAGGATGAAAAACCTGCATTGATACTGGAGAATTAGATGGTGGTAAGGAAATATACTGAAAGCGATCGTCCATTTTTACGTACTTTATTTTTGGCATCCCGCAAGGCCATGTGGACTTGGCTCGATGCAAGAGAGTGGCGACTGGAAGACTTTGACCGTGTGACGAGGGGTGAAACAGTATTGGTTGCTGAGAGTGCGGGGAAGATCCTGGGGTTTGCGTCAATTTTTACCCAGGAAAATTTTCTGCACAGCCTGTTTGTCGATCCTGACGCTCAGGGACAAGGTGTGGGTAGTGCGCTATTGCGTGCCACCGAGGCGACGTTTACCTCAACGGGATCGTTGAAATGCCTGAGTCGTAACCAGCACGCACTCGCGTTCTACAAAAAACACGGCTGGGAAGTAGTCACTGAAGATCAGGGCGTTGAAGGCGACTACTGCCTGATGCATCTTGCCAGAACCAAAAAATAAGGGCGCACTTGGCGCCCTCCAAAGGCTTCAACGAGGGATTATTTCTCGCGCAACTCTTTTACGTCATTGACCTTGACGTTGAGCGACTTCTGACCAAATTGTTGCAGAAGATAGTTACTCAGAGTGGCAATCTGTTCGTCGCTCAATGTGTCTGCAAAACCTGGCATAAATACATCACCCTCGTTGGTTCTGCGCGATACACCGTGCAGGATGACGTTAATCATGTTGTTGGGTGCAGTCGCGCCGACCACGCTGTTTTTGATCAAAGACGGATAATAACCATCTGCAGTTCCCCCACCGCTGAAACTGTGGCAGGTGGCACAATTCCCGAGGTACAGACGTGCGCCATCAGCCGTGTTGTCCGCTTTGAAAGGCAGACCGCGGATAGCGTCAACGCTTGCCGTGGCCTGCCCGAAATCGGAACGGCTTTTGGTTTCATTATCTGGGTTAAGTGGTTTGAGACTTTGCAGATATTTTGCCATTGCGCGTAAATCGGCGTCCGTCAGGTGCCGCGTGCTGTTTTCGATCACTTCTGCCATCGGACCTGCCGCTTGCGCTTTGCCGTTGATATGACCCGAGCGCAGATACTCGACAATCTGATCCTGGCTCCAACTGCCGATACCAGCATGTTTATCCGAGGTGATATTGAACGCCGTCCAGCCATCAATCTCGCTACCCGCATAAGGTTTACTGTCTTTCATACCCATCGTGATGTTACGTGGCGTATGGCATTCACCGCAGTGTCCTAACGCTTCAACATAATAGGCACCGCGATTCCATTCAGCGTCTTTCGCCGGGTCCGGCTCAAAGCGCTTGCCTTCAAAGTTCACCAGATTCCAGAACCACATTCCCCAGCGTTGATTAAACGGGAACGGCATGTCGTTTTCGCGGTTCGGTTGATGCACGGTCGGCAAACTGAAGATATAGGCTTTAATCGCCCTGATATCATCGTCATTCAACAGGGTGTAGGAAGTATAGGGAAAAGCGGGATACAGATGCTCGCCCTCTTTACCCTTGCCTTCATGCAGCGCACGAATAAATTCTTCGTCTGTCCAATTGCCAATGCCCGTCTCTTTATCGGCAGTAATATTGGGTGAATAGAGGGTTCCCATCGGCGTTTTGAATGCCAATCCACCTGCAAAAGGTTTGCCCTGTTTGGTGGTGTGACACGCCACGCAATCGGCGGCTTGCGTCAGGTATTCACCGCGCTTGATGAGATCGGTACCCTCTTGCGCCTGTGCCGCGATGCTACACAGACTTAACGCCGAAAGCAGGCTCAGTGTCAATTTGTTCATTTTACACCTCCGCCTTCAACGTGTCGGCAATACGCAATGCCAGTGCCGCAATGGTTAACGTACAGTTGACCGATCCCACCGTAGGCATCACGCCGCTGCTGGCGATAAACAGATTGTGGTGATCGTGGGTCCGGCAATCGCCATCCACCACGGAATCTTTAGGATCGCTGCCCATGATGGTGGTTCCGGTGATGTGATTGTTGTTGGCGAAATCGTTATAGAATTTGATTTCGCTGCCGCCCATCAGTTTTGCCGCATCCGCATAAACTTCCTGGGTATGCTTCGCGCTCTTGAGCACGTACTCATCCATGGCATAGTAAAATTCTGGTTTGGGGATCCCCAAGGCATCTTTCTCGGTTTTACTCGGTACGATGCGGTTCTCAACGTGAGGCAGGATTTCATGAAAACTGTCAAAACGGACATAACGCGCAGCACGATCGCGGATTTGCGCGTCCAGTTGTGGCCCAAGCTGTAAATCACCCTGCTTGAGAAGATTGATCGTCACTTCATCAGTGCGCGACAAATTGGAGAGATGGATTTTCTTGGCGGCATACTCTGAGCGGAATGCCCCGTCACGGAACCCAACCATCGACGTCATCTCCTGCGGACCGCGCCCTGGCCACAATGCTTCGCTGGCGTAGAAACTGACAGCGGTGCCGGGGTGATCCATCAGGTTGCGCCCGACCATATCGGAGCTATTGCCGACACCATTGGGATTTTTGTCATTCGTCGACATCAGCATGAGTTTCGGGATCTCAATGCCGTTCGCCGCCAGCACGAAATATTTGCCCTCCGCGCGATGCTCGTTACCCTCGGCATCCTTGAAGAGCGCCGCAGTAATCTGCTGTTTGTCATTGACTTCGAGTTTATAGACCACGGCCTGCGGTCGTAACACTGCGCCCGCTTTCTCGGCTTTTTCTACGTGTGTAATACCGTTGTACATCGCACCAATCGGGCAGATCGGCATACAGTTATTGTTACCGCAGCAGGTCGGACGATCGTCATAAGGGCGGCTGTTGCGTGCGACCGGTTCAGTCACCACGTAGTAGCCATTCTGATTCAACACACTTTTAATGCGCTGCTCGTTCCAGGACAGCGGCAGAGGTGCCATCGGATAGGGTTTGCTGCGCGGCGATCCGAGTTCTTCATCGCCGGGCCCCCACACGCCCAACTCCTCTTCTGCACGCTGGTACCAGGTTTCCAGTTGATCGTAGCCGATCGGCCAGTCGCGCCCTACGCCATATTGGCTTTTGAGTTTGAAATCATTGGGTAGAAAGCGCCATGCCGATGCCGCCCAGTGCCAGGTCGTTCCTCCCACGGCGCGGATGTACTGGACATCGTAAGGATGCTTTCCTTTTTGAATCAGATAGTTGTTCGGCGGATTAAATTCAGGGTGCGGTGCATACTCGGTCGAGGGGTACGGTTTCATATTGTCTGATTTATCAGACTGATTACGGAAATTCTCGACGATTTCCCAACGCGATAGACGCGGACCCGCTTCGAGGATCAATACGGATTTACCGGCCAGTGCCAATTGATGCGCGACCAAACCACCGGCAACGCCGGATCCTACAACCACAACGTCGGCTGTCAGTGTGTCTGCCATGATTTTTTTCTCCAGAATTAAAGCGCGACGTCCGGGCGGGAAGCCCAGTATCCGGGACGGTTCGGACAATAAGAGCGAATGACCAATACGTCAGACACGGCATCAAACATCAGCGCTTTTTCATAGCTGACCACGCCGGCGTCGGCACCCTCACCGACTTTTCCGAGATACCAGCTTTGCAGAATCTGGCGGGCAATATCCTGTTGTGCCTGTGGCCAGGAAGCCGGAGCACCGGCGGGCAGGGGTTGCAGTGCCGCGAGTTGTTGCATGAAATTGGCTTCTCTTTTGACCAGCAGGGCGAACAGGCGCTCACCAATTTGTGGATTGAGATAGCGCTTACCGGTTAAGCCACGGGACACCAGCAGGAATTTTTCCAGATCGGCGGCGGAAGAGGAATTTTCGGCGGCAAAGGCTTTCAGCGGGATAGGACTCATCAGGCTGCTGACCAATCCGACGCCGAGATAGCCAAGCAGACGACGTCGCGATACTCCGCTGACCCGGGGTACCGAAGGGGGGATAACTAACATTGCTTTTCTCCATCAAGAGCAAAACTGGCGCATGATGTTGACTCACGCAAAGGTCACAAACTCAACCTTTTGCGCCACGAGTTACGACGGACACGGGTTCGACGAAATAGTGCTCGCCTGAAACGTTTTTTGCACACCAGCAATGATGTGTCTTATTTGCGCCAGTATGTTTATTTTTTAGCGGCGCCTGTTAAACGTTTGGTCAACATGTAAAGAAGCGTCAAGGTTATACATGACAAAAGGGAGGGGCAAGTAAAAAGTGATTTGAATCACATTTTTAGACACATGCAATCAACTGGCAAAATAGGTTGTAGTGAGGAGATAGAAAGTGAGGAGATGGAAAATGCGTAGCGGATCATCGCGGAAACGCCCTTTCCTCCCCTCAACAGAAGAAGATCAGTTTTCGTTTTTTATTTTGTCATAGCCCAGTCGGCCAATAAACGGCAGACGCAGGGCCGGAGGATTAACATCGACGCCAATATTCATCCCCAGAACATTGGCCTCAATTCCCTCCTCTACACCCACAGTTACAGCGAGAACGCCCAGCAGGGATACCTGCAAGCCCCGGCCAGACGGCGGTAAACCCACCGGACGCGTTATTGGCCGGTAATCTTTACCGATGGCATTCGCGGGCAGATCCAGTTTGAGTTTTGGCACTTCCCGACCAATATGCGCGATAAACGTATTACTGTTTGGCCCCGGCCAGGCGTGATAGGTATGCGGCCAGGGATAACTTTTAATCGCCGCTTCAATTTGCGGGATCATGGCTTCAGCCTCTGCGCCACGGTGTTCCACCAAGAGCTTTGGCTTCGAGCCAAACCAGAATCCATCGGGATTTGTATAATTGCGGCGTACCACATCATTGCTGCCCCAACTGACCACTTCGTAACGACGGTATTGGGTTTCCCCCGCCTTCTTGAAAATGATCCAGGGATGGATCGCCACCAGACCGCGCCAGCCGTAGGTGTGTGCGGCATAAACCTGGATGATGGCGATATTTCGAATCTTGGCGGGATTTGGCGCAATACCGGCAGAATCGCGCCGCGCCGTCGACCAGCTCTGTCCACTCAAGGCTTCCCCATTTCGCGTTGACTGCGCCCAACTCTGCCAAAATGACAAAAGCAGTACACAAAGAAAAGCAAGACTCAACACTTTGAGGTACGTCATGCGCTAGGTAATCCACTAAAAAGAAAGAAAAAGGAATGGAGATCAATGACCCAATTTTTCCCATAAAGAGTTGGTCAAAATCTATCCGGCCAGTTTACAGGGAATTGATGGGTGGGGTAAGTGGCTGTTTATCGTTTGAGCACATTCTCTTTTTTCTACCCAAATTTTTCAGCCAATGTGACTCATAGTCCGTGGTCTGACACGTTAACTTTACCCATAATTTCGGCATGGCAGAATTTATCCCAGGCAAAGGAGAATTTGGTTATGTCGGCGGAACAGGAAACAAGAGCAGACTGGCATCAGGCTGATATTATTGCCGGTTTAAGGAAGCGGGGAACAACACTGGCGGCCACCTCACGAAAAGCAGGGCTGGCGTCATCAACGTTGGCAAATACCCTGACGCGACACTGGCCAAAAGGGGAAAGGCTGATCGCTGAGGAGTTAGGCGTTCACCCTGCTGAGATATGGCCTTCGCGTTATCTACAGCATGAAAATCACTAGAAAAAACAGCACGCTGAATACGAATTCATCTCGCTTTACGGCGGGTTTGGAGGCGTGTTCGGCGGGGGTCTCAAGACCTGACAGGCTTGCCGTCACTCCCCTCAAAAGCAGACTGCACGGCTTCCACAACTCGCCGCGCCGTGAGTTCATCTTCCAGACGCGGATACTCTGCCTTAAGCTTGCCAGACACGCGCCAGCCGTTTTCCTTGATTGAACGAATGATCCGGTTCGCATCCTGACTTGGCATCTCAATGACTTCCTTGATGCGCTCTTGCGCGAGCTGGAAAGTTGCCAATACTCTCGCCTCGGCCACCATCTGATGGCGGATCGTATGTTCAATCACCCGCGCGGTATACAGCACATGCTCCGTCAGATCCGGATAGCGCCAAGCGAAACTTGCATCATCGTAGTCATCGAAAACGAAATTACTGCGGGTGCCATCCTCACAGGTCACCACTTCACCGAAGCGGTAAGCCGTGGCATAGCGCCGCATGAAGGGACGCGAAAATACCTCGAGCGTGCGATCATAGCCCGCCCTGAATTCTGTGGAGCTGGTAATGGTGGCCGACACCGGCAAAATAACGCCGTCAGGCACCGCCTTGTCTCGCACCAGAATGTCATTGATCAGGAAACGGTGGATACGGCCATTGCCGTCTCTCATCGGATGGATGTAGACAAAGGCGAAAGCCAATGCCGCAGCGCGTGCCACCGGTTCGGCACCTCGTGTTGCAATCTCAAAGGCTTTGAGACCTTCCAGCATTTGCTCCACCGCTTCATAGTGAGGTGCAATATAATGAACGATATTTTCGCGCATAGTTGCCTGCCCCACGAATACAGGCGAGCGCCGCAAGCCCAACCCCATGGCGTCGCGCCCCAAAATACCCGCCTGCAAAGTGTGTAAACTTTCGCTACTCAGTGGGTCTTCGATATGACCGCAGTATTGGGCGATGACGTGCGCAAAACGCTGGATGCGGTCGGATTGATCGGCCTCCTTTTCGATTAGAAAGCTCGCGCGAGACTCCTTGAACGTCAGCCAACTGGCCGTGCGCATCAGCACATCGGTGCCAAACTCTCTACCTAGTTCAGCCAGCGCCGCGGCTGGATCGAAGCGCAGAACGTCCTGAACCGCCGCAGTACGGCGAATAATAGGACAGAAGTCAGCGGTCCCCGGCAAATTATTGTTGATACGCCAGCGTCGTTCGCGCAGCGGCTCAACCCGAGTCAGGTAATCTTTACTGGAAATAGCATCAATATATTTGCCGTTGGTCAAGTCGGGCACGCTTAACCGCTGCCCCGTCAACCACTCGTACAGGAAACCTGCACGGCGCGCGTATTGACCAAAAGGCTCGCGTTGACACCACGTTTCAACAGGCTCAGGCCCAACAGCGGCAAACAGGCGAGCAAAGAACTCCATATGGAACTCTTCATATTTAAGCCCGAACTCGAAATGCCCGGCGAAATCATCCGCTGGTCTATAGCTGGCCGGGTAATGGTTTTCTAAGCGCCCTCCCTCCTCGCGGTGGACACGCACTGAACCCAGCATCGACTCGACGCGCAGCGGTTGTGCCAGCGAGATGCCGTAAAGACGCTCTAGTACCTTGAAGCCAACCAGCATATGACACGAATCCTTTATCTGAACCGCTAAAACGATACTGAAATCGTAAAACCACTCGAAAACGATACCATGGGAGAATTTAAAACGCTATCGGTGCAACGATTTTGATACCAAAATGGGTTTTTTACGCGAAAACGATACTAGGTAGTCAGTTGGTTTCTGCATTGAAAAGATCTGTATTTAAGGATGAGGGAATACTCGGTCGTATGGTGAGCTCACCTTCAGGATGCAAAAAGGATTTTAAAATGTCTGTACCGATTATTCATAAGCTGACTTTGACCTACTCCGCGATCACACCTCACTAATACCGATAATTAAATTAAAAACATACGGGGAAATTGAAGTTATGGGGAAGATGAATGCATCGTGCATTGCTATTTAAGTGCTTGGGGATAGCAATAAGAATAGCGCTATTTATTGGAATCTTTTATCTGCTGACACCCATAAATGCCACTCTGGCGCATTATGATTATATGCTGACCGATACAGTTGTAGATTTCTATCGTTTTAAGATGGGGTTCGACTTCGGGGATCATTGGGACATGGAGGAACTGACCTTTTTCGTGTTTGCAACAACAGCAGTATCAATAATAGCAGTGGTTTCCATAGCCGTTCTTGAAGCCGCTTTCAGTTTTCTGATGAGTAAAATCAAAAAAAAAAGCCCCGAGAAGTAGAGGCTTTATGCGGATAACTGATTAAAAATGATTAGTAGCTGAACAGCTAAAACTCACTCCCACTCAATCGTAGCAGGCGGTTTACCGGAAATGTCGTAAACCACGCGGGAAATGCCGTCGACTTCGTTGATGATGCGGTTGGACACGCGGCCGAGGAAATCATAAGGCAGGTGCGCCCAATGCGCCGTCATGAAATCAATGGTTTCTACCGCACGCAGGGAAACAACCCAGTCGTACTTGCGGCCATCGCCCATCACGCCGACCGAACGAACCGGCAGGAAGACGGTGAATGCCTGGCTGACCTTGTTGTACAGATCGGCTTTGTGCAGCTCTTCAATGAAGATGGCGTCGGCGCGGCGCAGCAAATCACAGTACTCTTTCTTCACTTCGCCAAGAACGCGCACGCCCAGACCTGGACCTGGGAAGGGGTGGCGATAAAGCATGTCGTAAGGCAAGCCCAGCTCAAGGCCGATTTTGCGCACTTCATCTTTGAACAGCTCTTTCAGCGGTTCAACCAGACCCAGTTTCATCTCTTTCGGCAAGCCACCCACGTTGTGATGCGACTTGATCACATGCGCTTTACCGGTAGCGGAAGCCGCGGATTCGATGACGTCAGGGTAAATCGTACCCTGAGCCAGCCACTTCACTTCTTCCTGCTTGCAGGCTTCTTCATCAAAGACTTCAACAAAGACGCGACCGATGGTTTTACGTTTGGCTTCAGGTTCGTCAATGCCTTTCAGGGCAGAGAGGAAGCGCTCTTCAGCGGCGACGTGAACAATATTCAGACCAAAATGATCGCCGAACATTTCCAGCACCTGATCGGCTTCATGCAGGCGCAGCAGGCCGTTATCCACGAATACGCAAGTCAGGCGTTCGCCAATGGCGCGATGCAGCAGCATGGCGGTCACGGAAGAATCGACACCGCCAGACAGCCCCAGAATCACCCGATCGTCGCCGATCTGGATGCGCAGGCGTTCAACCGCATCTTCGATGATCTTGGCTGGCGTCCACAACGCTTCACATTGACAAATATCGATCACGAAACGCTCAAGCAAACGCAGTCCCTGACGGGTATGCGTCACTTCCGGGTGGAACTGCACGCCATAGAATTTTTTCTCTTCGTTCGCCATGATGGCAAACGGACAGGTCTCGGTGCTGGCGACGGTGACGAAATCAGACGGAATGGCGGTAACTTTGTCGCCATGGCTCATCCAAACGTCCAACAGCGGTTTGCCGATCGGGCTGATAGAATCTTCGATGCCGCGAATCAACGCGCTGTCCTTGACAACCTCGACCTGCGCATAACCAAACTCACGCTCGGTTGAGCCCTGAACGTGGCCGCCCAACTGCATCGCCATGGTCTGCATGCCGTAGCAAACGCCAAAGACCGGAACACCGGCTTCGAAGACGTAATCCGGCGCACGCGGACTGTCCTGCTCGGTGGTACTTTCCGGGCCGCCAGAGAGGATGATGCCGTTCGGATTGAAGTCACGAATCTGCGCTTCAGTGACGTCCCATGCCCACAGTTCACAGTAGACACCGAGTTCACGCACGCGGCGTGCAACCAGTTGGGTGTATTGGGAACCGAAATCAAGGATCAGGATGCGGTGCTTATGAATATTTTCGCTCATGAGGGGCGTTTTCCAGAAAGCAATAAAATAGAAAAAACAAAAAATTATCAAAAATTACCGTGGCACTGCCCGTGTAAGGGGAAAAGCCCACTGCATATCTGCACCGTCAATATTACAGACGAATACGGGCAGCGGACATTATCAATACGCCAATGGCAATTGCTGAATCAGGAACCCATGCGGTAGTTCGGTGACTCTTTGGTGATTGTCACATCGTGCACGTGGCTTTCCTGAATACCTGCGCCGCTGATACGAACAAACTCAGCTTTGGTACGCAGGTCGTCGATTGTAGCGCAACCGGTCAGCCCCATACAGGAGCGCAGGCCGCCCATTTGCTGATGAACGATCTCTTTCAGGCGGCCTTTGTAGGCAACGCGCCCTTCGATACCTTCCGGTACCAGTTTGTCGGCGGCGTTATCGCTCTGGAAATAGCGGTCAGAAGAGCCTTTGGACATCGCGCCCAGAGAGCCCATGCCACGGTAGGATTTGAAAGAACGGCCCTGGTACAGTTCGATTTCACCAGGGGATTCTTCGGTACCCGCCAGCATTGAACCGACCATGACGCACGACGCGCCTGCCGCGATGGCTTTGGCGATATCACCAGAGAAACGGATGCCGCCATCGGCGATAACCGGAATACCGGTGCCTTCCAGCGCTTCAACCGCGTCAGAAACCGCAGTGATTTGTGGAACACCCACGCCAGTGACGATACGGGTAGTACAGATTGAGCCAGGACCGATACCGACTTTGACTGCGCTGACGCCGGCATCGGCCAGCGCTTTCGCCCCGGTTGCGGTGGCGACGTTACCGCCAATGATTTGCAGGTCAGGATATTTGGCGCGGGTTTCGCGGATGCGTTGCAGCACGCCTTCGGAATGGCCGTGTGAGGAGTCGATCAGCAGAATATCAACGCCTGCCGCAACCAGCGCATCGACGCGCTCTTCATTGCCCGGGCCCGCGCCCACTGCGGCACCGACACGAAGACGTCCATGCTCGTCTTTACAGGCATTCGGTTTACGTTCTGCTTTTTGGAAATCTTTTACGGTAATCATGCCCAGCAGATGGAAACTGTTGTCCACGACCAGCGCTTTTTCAACGCGTTTTTCATGCATTTTCTGCAAGACGACTTCGCGGGCTTCGCCCTCTTTTACCGTAACCAGGCGCTCTTTCGGCGTCATGACCGCGGTGACCGGCTGTTCCAGATCCGTTACGAAGCGAACGTCACGGCCAGTGATGATACCCACCAGCTCATTCTCTTCAGTAACAACCGGGTAACCAGCAAAACCGTTACGGGCAGTCAGTTCTTTAACCTGACGTAGGGTGGTGGCGGGAGTGACCGTTTGCGGATCGGTAACGACGCCGCTTTCATGCTTCTTCACGCGGCTGACTTCTTCAGCCTGACGCTCAATGGACATATTTTTGTGGATGAACCCCAATCCGCCTTCCTGAGCCAATGCGATGGCCAGACCTGCTTCGGTAACCGTATCCATCGCTGCGGACAGCATCGGGATATTGAGACGAATTTTGGCCGTCAGTTGGGTACTGAGATCTGCAGTATTGGGCAGAACTGTGGAGTGAGCGGGAACGAGGAGAACGTCGTCAAACGTCAGAGCTTCTTTAGTGATACGTAGCATGGGCAATATCTCACCAGGGTGGATGCGGAAAAGAATATTGCCGCGGCATTATACAGAGCGTAATCGGTTGCCTCCAGCACTTTCTGCAAAAAATACTTGATTACCTCTCTGGTGAAGGTAGTATCGATCAATTAAGTACTTGTTTTAAAATTTGATCAAGGTCACATGTCGCTACCTTCCTCGCCAGGCATTTTTACCGTCAGCCGTCTCAATCAGACGGTGCGTCAGCTACTGGAAATGGAAATGGGTCAGATCTGGCTCTCCGGCGAAATCTCCAATTTTTCTCAACCTTCGTCCGGCCATTGGTATTTCACGCTCAAAGACGATCGTGCCCAGGTGCGTTGCGCAATGTTCCGCAACACCAATCGCCGCACGACGTTTCGTCCGCAAAATGGTCAGCAAATTCTGATGCGTGCCACCATCACGCTGTATGAACCGCGCGGTGAATATCAACTGATTGCCGAAAGTATGCAGCCTGCGGGTGATGGTCTGCTGCAACAGCAGTTCGAGCAGTTGAAAGAGCGCCTTCTGGTTGAAGGGCTATTTGATCAAATTCATAAGCAACCCTTACCCTCCCCGGCCAAACAGCTTGGCGTGATCACCTCAGCAACCGGTGCCGCCTTGCATGACGTTTTGCAGGTACTCAAACGCCGTGACCCGTCATTGCCCGTGGTGATTTATCCCACGCCGGTACAGGGTGCCGAAGCGCCGATGCAGATTGTTCGCGCCATTGAACTGGCTAACCAGCGCGCAGAGTGCGATGTGTTAATCGTCGGGCGCGGCGGGGGTTCGCTGGAAGATTTATGGAGCTTTAACGACGAGCGGGTGGCGCGGGCTATTTTTGCCAGTCAGATCCCGATTGTCAGTGCGGTCGGTCATGAAACAGACGTGACGATCGCCGATTTTGTGGCGGACTTACGCGCGCCAACGCCGTCTGCGGCGGCAGAATTGGTCAGCCGCAATCAGTTGGAACTGCTACGCCAGATTCAGGCGCAGCAGCAACGGCTGGAAATGGCGATGGACTATTATCTCGCCCAGCGCACCCGCCAGTTCACCCAACTTAATCACCGCCTGCAACAGCAGCATCCGCATTTGCGTCTGGCACGCCAGCAAACCGCGTTATTCAAGTTACGCCGCCGTCTGGACGAAGCGATGCAAACCCGTCTGCGGTTGCTGATGCGCCGGGCAGAACGGCTGCAACAGCGCCTTTCACAGCAGCAACCGCAGCCGCGCATTCATCGCACGCAACAGCGTGTTCAGCAGTTGCAATACCGTTTACAACAGGCGCTGACCAGGCAATTGAGTGAGAGTAAACAGCGTTTCGGTACCGCCTGTACGCAGTTGGAAGCCGTCAGTCCGTTGGCAACGCTGGCGCGTGGATATAGCGTTACGACCACCCCGCAAGGCGCATTGCTGAAAAAAGCGGCGCAGACGCAACCCGGTGATAAGCTGAAAACCCGCCTGGCCGATGGTTGGATCGAAAGTGAAGTCACGGATGTCACGCTGGTCAAACCGGTACGCAAGCGAGCCGTCAAAAAATAACCACGACCAGATGACGTGGTTATGTTGCAAATAGACGCGGCTATTTAATTGAAGAAATGCAGTTATCTGATGTAAATAGAAAAAAGCTGGCGCACCTCTTTCGTCAACATAAACGAAACCGCGCGCCAGCCTCAATCTTATTACCCCGTTCTAGATAGCGAAAACCGAGGTGCTGACGCCATTGATCGTCAGGGTACGGCTTTCCCCTTCCGGCAATGTTATCTGCAATTCCTGCCATACTGGTTTGAACGCGCCCTCCAGCTCAATAGTCAAGGCAATGTGCTGGCTGTCAGTCTGGCAATTCCAGCGTAACCACAGTGCATTTCCCTGCTGCCAGGCCGTCGTTTCACCGTCGTCCTCGAACAATAAACCTGTTGACTCGCCGTTACCTTGGGTCGGGAATAGACGCAATTCACGGCAATCATCGGCGTTAACATCCACATGCGCCAAACGTGATGACAGGGGGATTCCTGCGCCCGCACGAACCAGCAGCGGCAAGCGATCCAGCGGTGCGTCGAGTTCTATTGTTTGTCCACCTGCGAACCAGACGCCACTGTAAAAACAGTACCAACCGACACCATTTTCTGGCAGGTAAACGCTCCGGCGACTCTGCCCCGGCTCCACGACGCTGGCTACCAGCAGATCGCGACCCAACATGAAGTCATCGTTCTCTTCAAAGGTACGCGGGTCCTGTTCGTGATCCAGGAAAGTCGGCCGCAGCATAGGTTCATCGTCAGAACTGGCCTGCCAAAGCAGCGTGTACAGATATGGCATTAAGCGATAACGCAGATTGATCGCTTCACGGATCAAACCCGTTACGCTCGGGTACATCCACGGCTCGTTGACGGTGCGATCGTCATTCCAGGAGTGAATGGTAAAACGTGGATGCATTACACCATTCTGTACCCAGCGCACAAACAGCTCGGCATCAGGACGGTCGCCTGCAAAACCGCCGACGTCATGGCCCAGGTTATACAAACCAGAAAGGCTCATACCTACTCCCATGCGGATGTTATAGCGCAGCGTCTGCCAGTTGGTGCGGTTATCGCCACTCCAGGTCTGCACATAACGTTGCATCCCCGCGCAGCCAGAGCGGGAGATCAGATAAGGCCGCAGCGTCGGGGCAAAACGCTGTTGCGCTTCGAGGGATGCGCGCATCATCAGCAATGGCATCACTGGCCGGATATGCTTAATGGCGATCGGCTGACCAAAGCCATGGCAGCGTGCTTCACCGTCCCAGACTTCATATTCATTGTTGTCGTTCCAGGTCGAATCGATCCCTTTCTTCAACAACTGCTCAGTGACATTGTCCTGCCACCAACGAATCGTTTCCGGATTGGTGAAATCCAGGTGTGAACCTTCATCGTCCCAAAATACCGAGCGTTCTGGTAGATCGCTTTCAGAGTCGCGAATAAACAGCCCTTTGCTGGCAACTTCCTGATATTTTGGATGATCCTGCAACAGACACGGTTTGATATTGGCGGCCAGTTTTAATCCGGCGTCATGGAATGCCTGCGACAACACCTGTGGCTGCGGGACTTTGTCGTAGTTCCAGTTGAAGACGTAACGTTTATTGCCAATCGACGTATACCCCGATGAAAGCTGGAAGGAATCGCAGGCAATATCATGTTGCTGGCACAGCGTAATAAATTGCTGCAACTGTTCCTGCGCGTTCTCGGCATCGGTGTAATGCATGGTGGAACCACTGTAGCCCAGGCTCCATTTGGGGCCGAACGCCGTTTTGCCGGTCAAACGGACAAAGGCTTTGGTGACATCCAGCACCTGCGGGCCGAGGAATAGGTAATAATCGAGATCGCCCGCCTCGGCCTGATAACGGCGATACGGCAAATGATAGTTATCCAGTTCATTGCCGAGATCTAGCCAGCAACTGCTCAGATTGTCATAGAACAGACCGAAACTGACCCCTTCGCGCCGGGTAATCGTAAACGGAATATGCTTATAGAGCGGATCGGTGCTGGCGGCGTTGTACCCCATTGCATCCAGATTACGCATTTCAAAACGTCGCCCGGCACGGTTGAGATCCCCGGCTTTCTCGCCCAGGCCATAGACTTGCTGATCCGCATGACGCCGCTGGTAGTGCGCCACCCCGTCACCATGGGCATTGAGCAGATAAGCGCCAGTATGACGATCTTCCGCCAGCGGCAACCATTCACCGGCAACGTTGCAGTGTTCCCACTCCAGCCACAGCGGTTGATGAATCGTCACCCGCAGGCGATTGGTGGCAATCCTTAAACTTTCATCCTGCTGCTCAAGCGTAAAGCCCGGCAAGCTAAACCCGTCCAGATTCAGGCGATCGCGCCCTTCCCAGGGCACATCCTGCTGCGGCGCAATTGTCCAGGTACGGTTAAGTGCCAACTCCCCATCACGTTTGATCAGTACACGAAACAGCGAATCTTCAAGCACATACAGGCAAAAAAGATGTCGATCTTCTACCCGTAATTCAATACTACTTTCATTCTGATTAACTAAAGACCACTTTTTTAACGTTTTCATAGACAGCCTATCTTTTATCTCTGGCGCAAAAACTTTACGCCGCTGAAGTTTTCTTTTTGCCGCGCTCAGCAATCAGCGCAATAAGGAATACGGCCCCGATCAGGTCGAAAAAGCCCATGGCAATAAAGAGAGGATTGAAACCGATCGTGTCGGATACTGCGCCGATCAGCAGCGAGAACAGGAAACTGGCGATCCAGGCTGAAGAGCCACGCAAACCGTTCACCGTCGCCACCTGACTCTTGTCAAAGGACTCAACAACCAGCGCGCTCAACATGCAGGAAATAACCTGATGACCAAAACCACCGATAGACATCAGCGCAATCGCCAGGAAAGGATCTTTGGTGATTGCCACAAACGCCAGTGACACCATCATGAAAGCACCGGTCACGGAGCTGGCAACGATGGAGTTGACGCGGGTGCAGCCGAACCACTTGCGATACAGCGTGGTTAAATAGCCACTGGCAACGCTGCCGATATCCGCCGCCAGGAACGGCAACCAGGCAAACATGGCGATCTGTTTAAGATCCATTCCACGTTCAGTCGCCAGATAGAGCGGCACCCAGAAGCTGAAAACCGCCCACGCGGGTTCGGCCAAAAATGCCGGGATCGCAATACCGTAGAATTTCTTGTTTTTACTGAGAATGGACAGCGATTTCAGGAAAGGCAGACGGGTCTGTTGTGGCTCATTGTCCGAACGAATGAAGGCCAGTTCGTCTTTACTCAGATTGGGGTGATCTTCCGGGGAATGGTAAAACAGCCACCACAAAACCACCCATACCATTGCCAACCCGCCGGAGAACAGGAAAGCGCCCTGCCAACCAAAGGAGACATGTGCGACCACGATAATCGGCGGTGCGAGCATCGCGCCTATCGAGAAACCCACCCCTGCCCAACCAGCCGCCACCGGACGCTCCTTACGTGGAAACCAGTCCGAGATTGCTTTGGCGTTGGCCGGTGTGGCGGCCGCTTCGCCTGCCCCCATGAAGAAACGCAGTACGGCCAGTTGCAACCAGCTGCCTGCACCCGCATGCATCATGCAGACAACGGCCCAAACGGTGGCACAGATCATAAAGCCCAATTTCAGACCAATGACGTCAATCAACCACCCGCACAGAGGTTGGAATACGGTGTAAGCCAATTGGAAAGATGCGACTATCCACGAATACTGCTCGGTCGTCATATTCAGGCTGGTTTTTAGTTCCGGTGCCAAAATACCCAGTGAGTTACGCGTAATGTAGTTTACTGTCACGCCAAGCAGAAATAATGCCAGCATCCACCAGCGCAGTGCCTTCATTTTCCTTCTACCCGAATGGGCTGCAGGTTGGTTAATTTCAATGCTCATGACTCTCTCCTCGCACATTGGTCCAGCATATTGGCCAGACCGGGCGAATTCCTGTTAGGGTAGCGTTTTCACGCTTGTCTTTTATTTAAAAAGTTCGTCTTGTAAAGAAAGAAAAAACATAACCAATTGAAATAAATCTTTTTTATTGCTATCACTCTTTTTCCAAATTGGACTAATAGATTTTTTAATTGGTTGACCAGAAGAGGGTAACCAGCTTATTTTGGAAGAGAAATGGCATTTTTTGAAAACTTTTTCATAGACCGAACAAATAAGCAGCAAAGTGCGGGATAAAAGCCGCTGGTACTGGCATTCTGACTCATGAAAATTTTTTCATTTTCAAATTTGAAGGCGATCACAGAATGAACGGAAAGTTAAAAATCCAACAAATTGCTGACCAAACTGGCCTGTCTATCAGTACTGTTTCGCGGGTTTTGGCGGGAAAAGCCAATACCAGTGCGAGTGCAAAAGCGCGGGTTTTGGCCTGCGCGCAGGAAAAGGGAATATTCGAAAATCTCTCCGCGGGGCGTTTGATGCTGAATAACATCATGATATTCGCTCCAGCGCGGGCGTTCGATGTCCGTACCGATATCTTTTACTATAGGGTTATCCAAGGGATCATTCAGGCGGTTGGGCAGTATGAAGTTCGAGTCCGTCATTGTGCATTGGAGGAAAACGACAGCGACATCAATTTGTTTATGGAGAAGCTCTCTGATCCACTCACCGAAGCCGCACTGATAATCGGCATCGACGATCCCCATGTGCATACCTTGGCTGCTGATTTCTCCAAACCCTGCGTGCTAATCAATTGCCACGATAAAAATATGCGCCTGGACAGCGTCTCGCCAGATCATCACTCGATCGGCGCGTCCTCTGTGCATTACTTGATTGAACAAGGTCACCGACAGATTCTGGCGTTACAGTGCCTGCGACGCAGTACCATGGAATTGCGACTTACTGGCATTAAAGAAGCCCTCGCCGACCATAATCTGGCATTCGATGCGCAGCGACATCTGATCGTGACCTCGGGATTTGGCGCGCAAGAAGCAGAACAGGCCATCACTGAATATATTGACCACCTCCCTTCCCTGGCGGATTTGCCAGACACCATTCTTGCTGGCGGAGATTTTATGGCCGTTGGCGTGGTCAATGCCTTGAAAAAACATGGATTGTCCGTACCGACTGATGTTTCAGTCATGAGTACTGACGGCTTTAATCTGGCCGAAATCCATGATGTCGCGCTGACCGCGGTGCATGTTCCGCGTGACGAATTAGGGCTCGAAGCGATCCAATTACTGCAACGACGAATTCTGCGTCCTGATGCGCCCTTCTGTAAAATTTTGCTGCACGGGAAATTGGTGGTGCGGGACTCCGTCAAGAAAATCAGCCTGAATCGGGTGGCACCAGCGCTGAGAACCCACAGCCACGGGATCTATGATCGGCTGCCTACAGAAGAGTGACTTCAGAAAACTCTCATTAATAGTCTTGCGGCTTGGAGCACCAAACTTGGGACTATACTTAGTGAATAACAGTTTAGTGAATAACAGCTTAGTGGATAACAGTTTGTCGGATAATAACAAAATAGTGAGCACCACCCTTTTATGAATCTGGGGAATTACCTTACCAACGACATCTTTCATAAGGAGATTCGGCATGCGTCATGGTTCACATTCACCTATTCGTAGCGTTATCCCGCCCTACATCTTGCGTCGTATCATTGAGCATGGTTCAGAACCGCAGCGTAACTGCGCCCTGCTCACGCTCAATCACGTCAAAACACTGCTGGCTGAACCCTACAAAAAATCCGCTGACCAGAAAAAGGCGCGCGCCGGACACGTTGAACGGGATATCTACGATGCCCAACAAGGAACAGCACTGCCGGGAAAATCAGTCAGAAAAGAGGGAAAGCCCAGCAACCACGATGTCGCTGTCGATGAAGCCTATGACTATCTCGGTGTAACCTACGATTTTTTCTGGCAGGCGTTCGAACGCAATTCCCTGGATAATCACGGACTGGTCCTCACGGGAAGCGTTCATTACGATCGTGAGTATCAGAACGCATTTTGGAATGGTCAACAGATGGTATTTGGTGATGGCGACGGGGAGATCTTTAACCGCTTTACGATTGCCATTGATGTCGTTGGCCATGAACTGACCCACGGTGTCACGGAAAATGAAGCAGGGTTAATCTACTTTCAACAGGCCGGAGCCCTGAACGAGTCGTTATCAGATGTCTTCGGCTCTATGGTTAAGCAGTTCCATCTGCAACACACCGCCAAACAAGCGGACTGGATCATTGGTGAAGGGCTTTTAGCCAAAGGAATCCAGGGAAAGGGTCTGCGCTCCATGTCGCAACCCGGTACGGCTTATGACGATCCGATTCTCGGCAAAGATCCGCAACCCGCCAGCATGGACGGTTATATTCAGACCAAAGATGATAACGGCGGCGTGCATTTGAATTCAGGTATCCCCAACCGCGCATTTTATCTGGCGGCAACCAAACTGGGCGGCTATGCCTGGGAACGTGCGGGATATATTTGGTATGACACCCTTTGCGATCGCCAACTGCCGCAGGATGCCGACTTTGCCACCTTTGCAAAATTCACCGTTAAGCATGCGGAAAAGCGCTTTGATAGCGCCGTCGCGCAGGCGGTGCAACAAGCCTGGCAGCAGGTAGGAGTGAAATAATGAAACCGATCTCGTCTCTTGATCCCGATGCCGTCATTGAACTGGCGCGGGAAGGCGGCGTGGCATTTATCCCCAAACTGGCAGGGCAGCGCAGAATTGAGATGGCAAATCTGGATGACCATCAGCGCAGACGCATTTGCACTGTGATCAATGAAACCCTGCCCTATGCCGAAGAGCAGGGGCAAGCCTGCTCGGTTGGCCGAGGCGATCAGCGCTACTTCCGGCTGGAAATTCACTACGCGAGTGAACAGTCTTTTGCCAGCGAACCACACTACGCAGGGATCGTATTATTGGTCCCAGAATCGGATGCGCCCACGGATTTGGTCAGATTATGGAAACGTGGCGATTTGGATGGCGACGGTCAGCCAGACTGAAGTTGATAACGGTAGAAGTTGATAACGGCAAAAATTCATAACGGCAAATAGCTGAATTGCACCCGTTTTTTCGAAATCATTCCGTGCCCGTGCTGACAAATATAATCTACCGCGCCGCAGGCTTTCAGCTCCTGCAACGGTTTGCCGCAGTCCGGGCAGAGCGCCAGTTGCTGATAGTCTGATGCGCATGCGTCACAGTGGAAGTGGCCACTTACCCAACTCATCGGTTGCTGGCAAACGGGACATAATGCAGTCATGGTGATTCTCCCAGAGAAGGCGCTAGCCCTGCCAAATGAATCGGGATGCATTTTCATGCACCCCGTGGTCGTTACTTGCTCTTTTTCAGATGTGACATCAAGCGCTTACGCTTACGCATCTGGTTTGGCGTCAACGTATTGCGTTTGCCCGCAAACGGGTTATCGCCCTCTTTGAACTGAATACGTATCGGCGTTCCCATAACTTCAAGCGAACGACGATAGTAGTTCATCAGATAGCGCTTATAGGAATCTGGCAGATCCTGAACCTGATTACCGTGAATCACCACGATAGGCGGATTGTAGCCACCGGCATGGGCATATTTCAGTTTCACACGACGACCACGCACCAGCGGAGGCTGGTGATCGTCTGCGGCCATTTGCATGATACGGGTCAGTAAGGACGTACTCACACGCTTGGTAGAACAGCGGTATGCTTCGTTGACTGACTCAAACAGATTACCTACGCCGCTGCCGTGCAGTGCAGAGATAAAGTGGATGCGGGCGAAGTCGATGAAACCAAGACGCATATCCAGCATCTCTTTCACCTGATCTTTCACTTCCACCGTCAGGCCATCCCACTTGTTGACCACAATCACCAGTGAGCGCCCACTATTGAGGATAAAGCCCAACAGCGACAGATCCTGATCCGAAATGCCTTCACGCGCATCGATGACCAGCAGCACAACGTTGGAATCTTCAATCGCCTGCAACGTCTTGATTACCGAGAATTTCTCCACGGTTTCAGTCACTTTTCCGCGCTTGCGCACGCCCGCCGTATCGATCAGCACATACTCGCGCTCGTCGCGTACCATCGGAATATAGATGCTGTCGCGGGTGGTGCCCGGCATGTCATATACCACGACACGCTCTTCACCAAGAATGCGGTTGGTAAGCGTTGACTTACCTACGTTTGGCCGACCAACAATCGCCAGTTTGATAGGCAGGGATTCGGGATCGAAATCGTCTTCAGCCTGCTCAGCCTCAGCCGCTTCGTCCTCTTCTTCCTGCAAATCCGCCCAGTACGCTGCGTTGGCCTGCTCTTCGGTCAATTCAGCTTCCGGCTCTTCAACACCGATGAACGGTATCAGAACGTGCTCGATCAGTTGCGTGACACCGCGACCGTGAGACGCAGCGATAGCATAGACTTCGCCCAGACCGAGAGAGTAGAAATCAGCGGTGGCAGTGTCTGGATCCATGCCGTCTGTTTTATTGGCAACCAGAAATGTCGCTTTTTGACGGCTGCGCAAATGTTTGGCAATACCTTCATCGGCAGGCATCAGGCCAGCGCGGGCATCAACCATGAACAACACGATGTCCGCTTCTTCGATAGCGACCAGAGACTGGCCCGCCATGCGCGTTTCTACGCCATCTTCCGTCCCATCAATACCGCCAGTATCGATGATGATGAATTCATTTCCTTCAATTTCTGCACGACCATACTTGCGGTCACGCGTCAGCCCGGGGAAATCCGCCACTAACGCATCACGCGTGTGAGTCAAACGGTTAAATAAGGTGGATTTACCCACATTCGGGCGCCCGACCAGCGCGACGACAGGTATCATTTTGAAGCCTCATTACTTAAATTTCAATTTGTTACAACGCAAGGCAAAATGCCAGATGCGCCGTTTTCAGAAGACGAAACGGCTCCTGAACTTTTCAGGAGCCGTTTAAGAGCCCATTACAGGCTCTGGCAAAGCAGCAGGGATTTAGCGGGTAAACGCGTAAACCTTGCCGTTTCTTGCCTGGATCAGCAGCTTATCGCTGGCAACCACCGGGGTACTCAGGAAGCCCGAGCTATCCACTTTTTGCTGGGAAACAAAGCGACCATCGTCGGTATTGAGCCAGTGGAGATAGCCTTCGGAATCGCCAACGACCAGATAACCATTATACAACACCGGTGGTGTCAGGTTACGGTGCAAGAGATCGCTTTGACGCCACAAGCTGACGCCGCCTTCGGTGCTCATCGACATGACCCGGTCATTTTGATCAACCAGATAAATGTGACCCCCATCAACGATAAAATCATTAACTGACCCGACTTCACGTTTCCACACAACTTGTCCGGAACGCAGATCAAGCGCAGTCAGGTTACCATTGTAACCCAATGCGTACACCACACCCTCAACTATTACCGGGGTAGTATCAACATCATTCAAACGGTCAATTTCTGTCGCGCCGCTCGGTTGGGAGATACGCTGTTGCCAAATCAATTGCCCTTCTTTCATCAGCACTGCGCTGACGCGGCCATTATCACCGCCGACAACGGCAGCACCAAATGCCGTTGCTGGCGCTGATTCGCCACGCAAAGTAAGAGCTGGTGTTTCAAGGTTCACCGTCCACTGGATCGCACCATCACTTTCGTTCAGACCTTGCAACATACCGTTGGTGGTATGAACCAGTACCAAACCATCGCTCACCACCGGACGGGAAATCGCTTCACCCGCCACTTTGGTTTGCCATGCCACCGTACCGTCTTCAGTGCTCAGTGCAAAAATCTGGGCTTTTTCACTGCCGACATAGACATGTGAGCCCGAAACCGTCAGGCCGCCAGACAGCAGCGCCGGTTTATTACGGGACAATATCCCTGTCTTTTCAGACAGATCGATTTTCCAAATCTCTTTGCCACTGTCGGCATCCAACGCTTTGACAATACCGAAACGATCGGCCGCAAAGACCTTGCTATCCTGCCATGCAGGGCGAAGGTTGGAATAATATTCACCGATACCATCACCGACGGAAGTGCTCCACACGGTGGTTGGGGTGAACTGATTTTCTACCTTTGGCAGCGGAGACATCGTCACAACATCTTCTTCGCTGTTAAACCATGAACAGCCGCTCAGCAGGGCAACAGAAACCCATCCTACCAAGAGTGTTTTACGCAATTGCATTGGGAATCCCCTTAGCTGGCCAAGTTGTTCAATTTCATGCGCAGCAGTGCCTGCAGCGCCTGAGAAGCATTTGACTCGAGGCCTTTACTGTAAGCATCACGAGCGGCTTTTGTATCGCCCTTACTCGCCAGTACATCACCACGAACATCCTGAGCCATCGCCGTCCAGCCTTCGCCTTTGACGTTATCCAACGTTTTCAATGCGTCATCCGGTTTGTTTAGTTGCAGTTGCACCCGCGCCAGACGCAGATTAATCAGCGGCAACAAATTATCGTCTTTCGTATGACCCAGAGCCTGCGTCAGTTGTTTTTCCGCATTGGCGAAATCTTTTGCCTGAACAAAATGATCGGCCAGTTGCAGCGCAGCAAAAACGCCATAGTTGTTGCTGTTGCTTTGAATGAATTTTTCAGTTGCAGCAACGCTTTCTGGCTTGTTCGCCACCAACGCTTCCGTTGACTGCTGATAGGAGGCGGAGGCTTCAGCCATCGCGCTGTTCTGATGATTCTGCCAGTAACGCCAGCCAACCAAGGCACCAATTCCCAGAACCACGCCGACAGCCAATGCTTTGCCGTTTTCTGCAAAGAAGCGGCGAACTACATCAATCTGTTCGTTTTCAGTGGTATAGACTTCCACGGTGTCCTTCTCCTTAACCTAACATCGAGGCCAGACGCGCTGCGAGTTCGCCTTGCGCCAGCGTTTCTTGATCGCCACTTTGCAGGTTCTTAACCACAACCTGCCCGGCTGAAATTTCATCTTCACCCAATACCAGTGCGACGCGAGCGCCCCATTTATCTGCACGGGCGAACTGCTTTTTAAAGTTGCCGCCGCCATGGTTCATCATGACTTTGTACTGTGGCTGAGCGTCACGCAGATCTTCAGCCAGTTTCATCGCCGCACTGTGCGTTCCGGTGCCAGAAGAAACGACGTAAACATCCACGGTCGCCGGGGCCTTGAAGTCCGGATTCACCGCCTGGACCAACAGCACCAGACGCTCCAGTCCCATGGCAAAACCAACAGCAGGTGTGGCGCGGCCACCCAGTTGCTCAACCAGACCATCGTAACGTCCACCTGCGCACACGGTACCCTGCGCACCCAGACTGGTCGTTACCCACTCGAAAACGGTACGGTTGTAATAATCCAGACCGCGCACAAGTCGCTGATTAATCGTATATGGGATACCTGCGAGGTCCAAAAGTTCACACAAACCCGCAAAGTGTTGGCGGGAATCTTCATCAAGGTAATCAGCCAGCGCAGGTGCATCATTCAGCAATTGCTGAACACCGGCGTTTTTGGAGTCAAGAACACGCAGCGGATTGGAGTACATCCGGCGTTTGCAATCTTCGTCCAACTGATCCTGATGCTGTTCCAGGAACGCCACCAGCGCATCGCGATAATTGGCGCGGGCTTCCAGAGAACCGATGGAATTAAGTTCCAGCGCGACGTGATCGGCAATACCCAATGCACGCCACCAGCGGGCACTGAGCAGAATCAATTCGGCATCAATATCCGGGCCTTGCAGGCCAAACACTTCGGCACCCAACTGATGAAATTGGCGATAGCGACCTTTCTGCGGGCGCTCGTAGCGAAACATCGGGCCGATATACCACAGACGCTGTTCCTGATTGTACAACAGACCATGTTCAATACCGGCACGCACACAGCCAGCGGTCCCTTCGGGACGCAGCGTCAGGCTCTCTCCGTTGCGGTCTTCAAAGGTGTACATCTCTTTTTCGACCACGTCGGTAACTTCGCCAATGGCGCGCTTGAATAACGGGGTCTGCTCTACAATCGGCAAACGGATTTCACTGTAGCCATAGCCGCTGAGCACCTGTTTCAGGGTACTTTCGATGCGCTGCCATAACGCCGTTTCAGCCGGCAGGTAGTCGTTCATGCCGCGAATGGCTTGAATGTTCTTTGCCACGTTAAGTCTCTACCCTAGAAATATAAAAAATGAACCCGATTATAGGGGTTTTGTATCCTGTCGTTCAACGTAGATACATCTTCCCCCGGTCGGGCTCAATAGCAAAGCAGGCAGAACGCGCCGCCCGCTCCCAGTATTACTTGTCCAGCATATTGATCATGATGCGATTACTCTCGTCCATCATGGCGGCTTTGGCGCGTATTTTCGCTTCCAACTGGTCAATCATCTGTTCGTTGTCGAAACGCTCTTTCTGGCGCACGCCATCTTGATAGAAGCCGCTTTTATTGTGGCCACCCGTGACACCCAGCGTAGAGACCAAAGCCTCGCCCGGGCCGTTGACCACACAACCGATAATCGAAACATCCATCGGGGTAATGATATCTTCCAGACGCTGTTCGAGCGCATTGACCGTACCAATCACGTCGAATTCCTGACGTGAACAGGTTGGGCAAGCGATGAAATTGATCCCGCGCGCCCGGATGCGCAATGACTTGAGGATATCAAATCCGACTTTCACTTCTTCGACCGGATCGGCTGCCAGCGAAATACGCAGCGTGTCACCGATCCCTTCAGAAAGCAGCATACCCAGCCCAACGGCTGATTTCACCGCACCCGCTCGCGCACCACCGGCTTCGGTGATACCGAGATGCAGTGGCTGATCGATACGGGAGGCCAGCAGGCGATAGGACTGCACGGCCAAAAATACGTCCGAGGCTTTAACGCTCACCTTGAATTGATCAAAATTCAGACGATCGAGAATATCGACGTGACGCATCGCGGATTCAAGCAGTGCTTCCGGCGTGGGTTCGCCATACTTTTCCTGGATATCTTTCTCCAGGGAGCCGCCGTTGATGCCGATACGGATAGGAATATTTTTATCGCGGGCACAATCCACCACCGAGCGGATACGGGATTCGTTACCGATATTCCCCGGATTGATACGCAGACAGTCAACGCCGTATTCAGCAACTTGCAGCGCTATACGGTAATCGAAGTGGATATCGGCAACCAAAGGCACATTGACCTGCTGTTTTATCAGCTTGAATGCCTCTGCCGCATCCATGGTAGGAACGGATACACGGACAATATCCACGCCAACCCTTTCAAGGGCTTTAATCTGCTGGACGGTAGCGTCAACATCGGTGGTACGGGTGTTGGTCATCGACTGCACGGCAATCGGCGCACCATCACCTATAGGCACCTTACCAACGTAAATCCGGGTTGATTTGCGGCGGTTAATGGGTGCTTGATTATGCATTTCTTTGCTCTCCTTGCTGCTGTCTGCCTGATGTTGAATACACGTTATTCAGCAGTCAGTGTCAGGCGAGCAACACGGTTTGTTTTTATGAACTGGCTTAAATCTACCGGTTTACCCTGGAACTGAATATCGACCGCACCTGGCGCGCCAATTTTCAGTTTAAACGGTGCCGTACCATCAAGATTCAATGTGGCACCGCCTTTCTGGATACCACTGAACAACGTTTTGCCCGCAGCATCGTCAACCTGTAACCAACAATCCGCCCTGAATTTCATTTGCAGCGCATGTGAGTTTGAGGCCGAAATCTCAGCGCTCCCGGTTGGCAATTGCGCCGATGGTGATACTGCCGCCGCCGTTGCCGGTTGGCTGGTAGAAACAGCAGCCGGTGCCTGAGCAACGGGTGCTGGCACGGTCGCAGGATCAGCGGCTGGCGCGGAAAGCGCCGGGACACTGTTACTGCTGGTTCCAGCGCTACCTGAATCTCCCATTGCCGACGAGGAGTCCGGCGTTACGGCATCATCACCGTTCAAGGGTATGGACTGCGGGTCGCTCTGGGAAAGCTGCGCCGAGGACTGATCTGCCATCGTCACAATTTCCTGCTGCTGCGCCTGATGGTTTTGCCACCACCATGCACCCGTCAGGCCAATCACTACAAAGACGATCAACCAGGTAAAGCCCATCAGCCAGCCATCACGCTTCTTGCGTGATTTACCCAGCGAAAAGCTCTGCATTGGTGCGACTTTTGCAGCTTTAATCGGTGCCTGTTTCGCCAACAGCGGCAGTAATTCCTCCTCAGGAAGATGTACCAGCTTGGCGTAAGATCGTATGTAACCACGAAGAAACGTAGAGGCCAAATCAGCTGGCGTATTGTTTTCTTCAATCTGGCGTACCGTGGACAGTTTCAGACACAGGCGTTCGGCAACAGCCTGCTGGCTGAGGCCTAACTGTTCACGGGCTTGACGCAGGCGGTCACCTGTCGTCGTTGAAACATTTGGTTCTTGAGAGGCTTCAGTATTCATTAGCTAAGAACTGCTGGTACTGTTTGGATTGTGGAAAACTTCGCGCCAACTGCTTGCCATAACGATCAACGTTATTCTGGCGGTCTGCCAGCGCGGCGAAACGAATCTGTAACCATAAGCTTTCGGCACTCGCCGGAAGAATATGTTGGTAAACATCCAGTAAAACTTGCGCCTGAGCGCGATTCCCTTCTCCAAATTGCCTTTCAGCTTCAGCAATCAACGCAGCTCCCTTGTCTGGATCATACTTAAGGGCCCGACCCAGGAGAACTTTTGCTTCATCGTTCTGATTGGCTTTCAGAAAACAGTAGCCTGCATTTTCCAGACTGTCTGCAACCTGTCCGTAATCAGGCACCAGCGCGGCTGCGCTAAACTGCTGTTGCGCCGATACATACTGCCCTAAACTACACAAAAACGCACCGTAATTATTCATTACCGTACCATTTTGCGGAGCCAATTTCAGAGCCTGCTGATAACGCTTCTCTGCGGCGGCATTTTCACCGACGCGTTGCTCGTAAAGCGCCATGCCAAGTTGGGTCCGATAGTCCTGTGGTGCGCTGTCCACCGCCTTTTCAAGATTCTCGCGCGCCGCATTCAAATCACCACGGGCAAGGTAGTCAAGCCCGAGCTGCAAACGCGTTTGCGACGAACCCACCTCGGCGGATTGCTCCTCCTTTGACGGTCCTGAACACCCCGCCAGCAGACCGATGGTCAGGCCAGCAAGCAGTGTCATCTTCCACAGTGCTTTTATCTTCCACAGTACGTTCAGCTTCATGCGTGTTCCATTTTCCCTGTCATCTCAGGCCTGCGCTTAACGCCCGCCCCTGCCAGTTCCGCATTGGTTATGACTTTATGTTATCGCATTCGGCAATGGCTTACCGTGAATGTAACGCCATGTCAGATAACATAAAATCGCTCTGGAATCAGACCGTCTTGATGGCGATTGACTCCCCGGCCATTTTCTTTTTCAACGTACGCTTGGTGCGATCAATCACTTCACCTGCCAACTGACCACAGGCAGCATCAATATCATCGCCACGGGTTTTACGTACAATCGTCGTAAAACCATAGTCCATCAGGACTTTGGAGAAACGATCAACGCGACTATTGGAACTGCGGCCATACGGCGCACCCGGGAAGGGGTTCCATGGAATCAGGTTGATTTTGCACGGCGTATTTTTCAAACGCTCCGCCAATTCATGCGCATGCTCGGTTCCGTCATTGACGTGATCAAGCATAACGTACTCCACGGTAACCCGTCCCTGATTCGCTTTCGATTTTTCGATGTAACGCGAAACAGCCGCGAGAAACATGTCGATGTTGTACTTTTTATTGATAGGTACGATCTCATCGCGAATGGTGTCGTTCGGTGCGTGCAGGGAAATTGCCAGTGCAACGTCAATCATGTCGCCCAGTTTATCCAGTGCCGGAACCACACCCGACGTCGACAGCGTAACGCGGCGCTTGGACAGGCCAAACCCGAAATCATCAAGCATGATTTCCATCGCAGGAACCACGTTGGTGAGGTTCAGCAACGGCTCGCCCATCCCCATCATCACAACGTTGGTGATCGGGCGCTGACCGGTCACCTTGATGGCGCCGATAATTTTCGCGGCGCGCCAGACCTGGCCGATGATTTCAGAAACGCGTAAATTGCGGTTGAAGCCCTGTTGGGCCGTCGAACAGAATTTGCACTCCAGCGCACAGCCCACCTGGGAAGAGACGCACAGCGTGGCGCGATCCTCTTCCGGGATATAGACCGTTTCTACCTGCTGGTCACCGACCTGGATGGCCCACTTGATGGTGCCATCCGCCGAGCGCTGCTCTTCAACCACTTCCGGTGCGCGGATTTCGGCGATCTGCTGCAATTTCCCGCGCAGCACTTTGTTGATATCGGTCATCTGCTCGAAATCGTCACAGCAGTAATGATACATCCATTTCATGACCTGATCGGCACGGAACGGTTTTTCGCCCAGTTTGGCAAAAAACTCGCGCAGTTGCTGGCGGTTCAGATCGAGAAGGTTAATTTTTTCGACAGCCGGTTTGACCGACTGAACGGCTGCGGCAGATTCCGGGTGCGTTCCACACGCTGTTTGATTTTCAGACACGGTTTGCTCAGAAGCAGTTGATTCTAACATGATGATTTAGCGGCCTCGTTGTTACACTTTATGGCTCAAAGGAAGTGCATGGCGCGGAAAATCCGGCCAATGCGGTAAAACATGCGCCCCGGCGAGACAAGCTCAGACGGGGCGCAGTATTGTACAAACTTCAGGGCAGCGTTGCTATGACTTGACGCCAACGGCGTCACATTTATTGTTTCAGCAGATTAATGATTCTACCCCGATGCATATTCTTAACGAGTACGTGGGCACAGCTCATTTTCAGTAAAGAAATAGGCAATTTCACGTTGCGCTGATTCGACTGCATCTGATCCGTGAACCGCATTCTCTGTGAAGCTGTCTGCATAATCAGCACGCAGGGTGCCAGCCAATGCGTTAGCCGGGTTGGTTGCACCCATGATGTCACGGTTGCGCTGAACCGCGTTTTCCGCTTCCAGTACTTGCAGCATGATCGGGCCAGACGTCATAAATTCGACCAGACCGTTAAAGAAAGGTTTGCCTTCATGTTCTGCGTAGAAGCCTTCCGCCTGCTCACGGGTCAGGTGAACCATTTTTGATGCAATGATTTTAAAGCCAGCGTTTTCGAAACGGGCATAGATAGCGCCAATTGCGTTTTTAGCGACGGCGTTAGGTTTGATCATGGAGAAAGTACGTTCGATGGTCATTGAGGCCTCTGTCTGTTTTTTTGGTTAGGCTGGGTTAATGAAATGTTATGCCCGCCGGTTAAAATGGCGCAGATTATAGGTGGGACAACGCCGCTTGCCTACCTGAAAAGCAACATTTCATTAAAATAATGCGATCCAATTCCCTACTTATTGCACACAAGTCACATTTTCCATAAAAAAAGCGGCTAATCCAGTCTAAAACTAACTACTGCTATTGCGTGCACCGCTCGCCGTAGCTTACGCCGTCCCGGACGAAGGGATAATATTGCGCAACCAACCGCCCCATTTACGCTGGTAGAAAGGCTGCGTATGGCTGATCAGATAATGGCTGATGCCGCGTTCGGAATCTGACACCACACAGAAATCGACCGGTTCATCATTCGGTGCCGTTTCACTGGCGACGCTGCCCGCTTCATGAATCAACATCTCGATTTCCTGCGGCGTGCCGTCTACTTCCAGCCCGATCAGCAGATTCGGTTTTTCATCAACTGACTTGTCATGCATCAATGCGAGGAATGCGCGGCGTACCGGTTTGCGCTGGCTGAACAACGTGGTCAGCGCGTCGATCATCGCCGATGGATACTCTTCTGGCTGACCCAGCAGTAACTGCGTGTCCTGCTCAACGACTTTTTCAACCGGTTTACTGAGTCCGCCCTCACGCAGCAACAGTGCCACTTCTTCCGGGAAGAACTCTTTGCCGTATTCAGATTTAGGATTGAGGAACAGATCCGCTCCCGCCGTCATTTCAAATAGCGTTCTGGCTGGCATCGCCACAAAGGGTTGCTCTTCCTCAATCACCTTCTGCAGGACTTCAACGGACGAGAAAAAAGGAATGGTGCGCGTGCCGTCCTGTTTTTCCCAAAGCTGGAGATTAACCTGACTGCCCGCGTCGAGCGTAATCTCACCGTCCTGCTCTTTCTGACCGGAATCACCGAGTACCAGCACTGTGGCATCCAGCAAGGCACGGAAGAATGCCGGTCGATGCGCCGGTTCGGAAACAGCCAGTTTCAGCAGACGCTCCAGCTCATTTTCGCTGCCGTCATCGCTGGAATGCGGGGGTGAGATACTCATGGGATACTCCAGTGAACATAATTCATTTCAGTTCAAATCAGAAAGGGCATCCAGAAAGGATGCCCGGTAGTGTCATTATTTTGCTTTTGCCAACAACAGATTGGCAATGGTACGCACACCCAGTCCGGTTGCGCCCGCAGACCACTGATCCACGGCTCCCTTGCGGTAGGTGGCAGAACAGTCGATGTGCAACCAGCCTTGCTGATAATTTTTCACGAAATGCGACAGGAATGCCGCTGCCGTGCTGGCTCCCGCCGTATGGCTTGGACTGGCAATGTTATTCAGCTCAGCAAAGTTGGACGGCAATTGGCTGCGGTGGAATTCAGCCAGCGGCAAACGCCAGAACGGCTCTTGCTCACTTTCAGCACTTTCCAGCAACTCTTTCGCCAGTGCATCGTCAAAGCTGAACAGCGCATGGTAATCGTTGCCCAGAGCGGTTTTCGCTGCGCCAGTCAACGTGGCGCAGTCGATGATCAACGCAGGATTCTGCTCGGACGCATCGATCAGGCCATCGGCCAGCACCAGACGCCCTTCCGCATCGGTATTCATGACTTCAACGGTTTTGCCGTTGCGGTAACGAATGATGTCACCCAGTTTAAACGCGTTGCCGCTGACCATGTTATCGGCGCAGCAGAGATAGAGTTTGACGCGTTGTTGCAGGCCACGCGCCGCTGCCAGGGCCAGTGCGCCCGTTAAGGTGGCGGCACCGCCCATATCGGATTTCATCGAATCCATTGAGCTGCCTGGCTTCAGGCTATAACCGCCGCTATCAAAGGTGATGCCCTTGCCGACCAGGCAGGCAAATATCGGTGCATCGGGATTGCCGGTCGGGTTGAAGTCCAGCGCCAGCAATACTGGCTGACGATCGGAACCACGGCCAACGGTGTGGATACCGGCGTATTTCTGCTCGCGCAGATCTTCACCTTTGGTGATGCGATAGGAAACGGCATCGCAGCCAACAGCACACATCAGATCCACCGCGCGGGAAGCCAATGCCTCAGGCCCCAACTCTTCTGCGGGCAAATTGATGGTGTTGCGTACCCAATCGATGATCTTCAGGCGTTGATCCAATTCGGCGCGATCGCTGTCTGATAGCGTTGGCCACTGCACTTCACGTTGCCCTTTCGGCCCACGGAAACCCTGCCAGAACGCCCAGGTGTTTTCCAGATCCCAGCCTTCGCCGTCCAGTTTCACCTTCTTGATGCCTTGTCCATCAATACGGCGCGCAGCACGTTGCACCGCTGTACGCTGATCTTTTTCTTGCAGATGGATAGTGATGCCTTCGTTATTGGTGCTAATGAGGGCTTTCTCGCCCCAGCGTGCATCAGCAGGATTGTGCGAAAGCGATACTGCCATTACTTCGGATGTCATTGCGTAACTCCTGATTGTTCTTCTCTTTTGTCAGGGTATGAACCGGTGCAGGTAAACCGGCCTCATAAAAAGCGGCTGACTTATACCCTGCATCTTCAAGAGCAAGGGTATATAAAATTGGGGCCACCCTCAGGTAGCCCGTCCACTCTTCATTCCGCTTCATCTAACCAGACTAGCAGGATTGCTTCCAGAATTTTCTCGTTCGATCCCTGCGGATCGTCTTCAAACTCTTTCAGATCGCAAATCCACTGGTGCATATCAGTAAAACGCACGGTCTTGGGATCAAGATCCGGGAACTGATCGTACAGCGCTTCACCAATCTCGCGGGTATCGCTCCATTTCAGGCTCATGCAGGCTCCTAATTAATGTTCACGCGCGTGGTTGATGGTATAGCGTGGAATTTCGATGACCAGATCTTCATCAGTCACCCGAGCCTGACAACCGAGGCGGCTATCCGGCTCCAGTCCCCAGGCTTTATCCAGCATGTCATCTTCATCTTCTGTGCTTTCAGCCAGTGAATCAAATCCTTCCCGCACGATGCAGTGGCACGTGGTGCAGGCGCAGGATTTCTCACAGGCGTGCTCAATCTCAATTCCATTACGCAGGGCAACATCCAGAATGGATTCCCCTTTTTCAGCGTCCAGCACTGCGCCATCCGGGCAAAGATCACGATGGGGCAAAAATACTATTTTAGGCATTATTAGACCTCGTCCACAGAATGGCCTGCCAGCGCCTGGCGGATAGAATTATCCATGCGGCGTGCGGCAAATTCCTGGGTTTGTTCATCGACATGTTTGATTGCTTCTTCAATAGCGGCAGGATCTTCGCCCTGCATCGCGTGTTGTAACGCCGCGACTGCCAGCGTTATCGCATCACTCTCTTCTTTACTCAGCAGCGCAGCATCTTCAGCCAGTGCACCTTGCAGGCTTTCCAAAACCCGTGCCGCATCGACACGCTGTTCCGCAAGCCGACGGGCAGTGATATCGCCACTGGCATGGGTCATTGAGTCTTTAATCATATGGGCGATCTCATTATCTGACAGCCCGTAGGAGGGTTTGACCTGAATTGAAGCCTCAACGCCGGTGGATTTCTCCATGGCCGTCACGCTAAGCAAACCGTCTGCATCGACCTGGAATGTCACCCGGATATGCGCGCCACCCGCAGGCAATGGCGGTAAACCGCGCAGCGTGAAGCGCGCCAGCGAACGGCAATCCTGCACCAATTCCCGCTCACCTTGCAGCACGTGAATCATCATCGCGCTCTGACCATCTTTGAAAGTGGTGAACTCTTGCGCACGCGCCACAGGAATGGTGGTATTACGCGGAATGACTTTTTCGACCAGGCTGCCCATGGTTTCCAGACCCAGTGACAGCGGGATAACATCCAGCAGCAACATATCTGAATCGGGTTTGTTGCCTACCAGAATATCGGCCTGAATCGCTGCACCGATCGCCACGACTTTGTCGGGATCAATGGAGGTCAATGGCGTGCGGCCAAAGAACTCTCCAACCTGCGCACGCACTTGCGGTACGCGGGTTGATCCACCGACCATCACCACTTGCAGCACTTCTTCGGCAGTCACCCCGGCATCTTTAAGAGCACGGCGACAGGCAAGCAACGTGCGTTTTACCAGCGCGGCAATCAGCGCATCAAATTGCTCACGGGTAATCTCACCCTGCCAGCCAGCGACGTCGACTGTCACTGAGTCAGCATCACTGAGCGCGATTTTAGCGGCAATCGCGGCGTCAAGCAGTTGACGTTGCACGCCGTGATCGTGACGATCCGCCACGCCAGCCTGTTCACGCAGCCAATCGGCCAGCAGGTGATCGAAGTCATCGCCGCCCAATGCTGAATCACCACCGGTTGCCAGAACTTCAAATACACCGCGGCTGAGGCGCAGGATCGAGATATCGAAAGTACCGCCGCCCAAGTCATAAACAGCAATCACCCCTTCCTGGCCGGAATCCAGACCGTAGGCAATGGCGGCAGCAGTAGGTTCATTCAGCAGGCGTAACACATGCAGCCCCGCAAACCGCGCGGCGTCTTTGGTGCCCTGCCGTTGGGCATCGTCAAAATAGGCCGGAACGGTAATGACCACGCCATCCAGATCCCCTTGCAGGGCAGACTGGGCGCGGGCAGCGAGGGTTTTGAGAATATCGGCTGACACCTGTACTGGATTGACCAATCCAGCGGCGGTGTGGATCAGCGGCAGACCGTTTTCACTGGCCTGAAAAGCGTAGGGCAGATTGGGATAACGCTGTTGAATATCAGCCAGCGAACGCCCCATCATGCGTTTGATCGAACTGACGGTATTTGCCGGATCTTGCGCCGCCTGCTGACGGGCATTCCAACCAACGCTCAGGGCATCGGCCTGATAATGGACAACCGACGGCAGCAAGTCGCGCCCTTCGGCGTCTGCCAGCGTTTCGGCCTGTCCACTGCGCACCGTTGCGACCAGTGAATTGGTGGTACCCAGATCGATGCCCACCGCCAGCCGGCGTTGGTGCGGCGCAGCGCTGAGACCGGGCTCACTGATTTGTAATAAGGCCATAGAAAGCTTCCATCAAACAACAAATAGGTTCTTAAAAACCCAGCAGCTTTTCTTCAAGTTGTTCAACCTGCTGCTGAAGTTTGTCGAGAAAACGCAGTTTGCGCACCGTATCGGCGGCCGCGATCCACGCCTCGTTATCCAGCTCCTGCACCATTTGAGCAGTACGCTGGCGAGTCATGTCCGTCAGACGATCGACAAAGGCAATCAACGCATCGGCGGCATCGGCTTTACGCGAGATCGCGTCCAGCTCTTCGCGCAATTCCAGTTGTTCCATCAGGAACGCGGTGTCACGCATCGTATGCTGTTCATTGCCCAAATCAAAACCGTGCAAAGATAACATATACTCGGCGCGTTTTAACGGGTGCTTCAACGTTTGGTAGGCGTCGTTGATGGTGGCGGCCTGTTGCAGCGCCATCAAGCGTTCGCGTTCAGGTTTGGAAGCAAATCGATCGGGGTGGAACTGACGTTGCAGATCCTGATAGCGGGAAGCAAGAAGGCTGCCGTCCAGCGCATAGCGAACAGGCAGCCCGAATAAAGTAAAGTAATCCATACCGTGCTCTGGGAGTTTGCGTCATGAATGAGCTTGCCGCCTGATTCATTCCCTCTGCCAGTAAGCTGGCAGGGGAGTCGTCGGCAATGCGGAAAGTTCCCGATAGGAACACGATGGACTGTCAGACGTTGAAGCTTTCGCCGCAGCCACATTCGCTTGAAACGTTAGGGTTGTTGAACTTGAAACCTTCGTTCAACCCCTCTTTAACGAAATCGAGTTCTGTACCGTCAAGATAGACCAGGCTCTTTCCGTCGATAATCACCTTGACGCCTTTGTCTTCGAAAATGAGGTCATCATCATTAACATCATCAACAAATTCCAGCACATACGCCATTCCGGAACAGCCGGAGGTTCTGACCCCCAGACGCAGGCCCAAGCCTTTGCCCCGGTTATCCATAAATGCCCGGACACGCTGCGCAGCGCTGTCGCTCATGGTAATCGACATACAAAAACCTCTTGTTAACCCTTCGTATTTGAAGCTGCAGGGGCGATAGCTACATTCACTAACCTGCTGCCTGCATCTCCAGGTACTTTGGGTAATATATTATTCAGTTACTTGGCGCTACGCTTACTTTTGTAGTCAGCGATCGCTGCTTTAATGGCATCTTCAGCCAGGATAGAGCAGTGAATCTTGACCGGTGGCAGCTCAAGTTCCTCGGCGATCTGGGTGTTTTTGATCGCTTCCGCCTGATCCAGGGACTTGCCTTTCATCCATTCGGTGACCAGCGAACTGGATGCGATGGCTGAACCACAACCATAAGTCTTGAAACGGGCGTCTTCAATGATACCTTCATTGTTGACTTTGATCTGCAACTTCATTACGTCGCCACAAGCCGGTGCACCGACCATGCCGCTGCCGATGGTAGGATCTTCGCTGTCGAAAGATCCCACGTTGCGGGGGTTTTCATAATGGTCGATTACTTTTTCGCTATAAGCCATGGTATTGCTCCTGAATCCGTTTTATTCCCGCCACAGCGGGAAACACTATTCGTTGTCTTTCGCAGAAGGAAAGTGACAACGAATTAATGGTGTGCCCATTCAATGCTGCTGATGTCTACGCCCTGCTTGAACATATCCCACAGAGGAGAGAGATCGCGCAGACGTCCGATAGATTTACGCACCAGTTGAATGGTGTAGTCGATCTCTTCTTCGGTCGTGAAACGGCCCAGAGAGAAGCGGATCGAGCTATGCGCCAACTCATCGTTCATACCGAGAGCGCGCAGCACATAAGAGGGTTCCAGGCTGGCGGAAGTACAAGCTGAACCCGAGGAAACAGCCAGATCTTTCAGGGCCATAATCAGCGATTCACCTTCAACATAGTTGAAGCTGACGTTGAGAATGTTAGGAACACCGTGCTCCAGATCGCCATTCAGGTAAACTTCTTCGATATCATTGATACCGTTCCAGAGGCGATCGCGCAGACCAGCCAGACGGCGGCTTTCTTCTGCCAGTTCTTCTTTGGCAATGCGGTAGGCTTCGCCCATACCGACGATCTGATGAACAGGCAAGGTACCAGAACGCATACCGCGCTCGTGACCACCGCCGTGCATCTGGGCTTCGATACGGATACGTGGTTTACGACGGACGTAAAGTGCGCCGATGCCTTTTGGACCATAGATTTTATGGCCCGTGAAGGACATCAAATCCACTTTAAGCTGGCTCAGATCGATAGGCAGTTTACCTACGCTCTGGGTTGCATCGACGTGGAAGATGATGCCACGGCTGCGGCACAACTCACCGATAGTGGCAATGTCTTGCACTACGCCGATTTCGTTGTTCACGTGCATGATCGAAACCACAATGGTGTCGTCACGCATTGCAGCTTCCAGCTCTTTCAGATCGATGATGCCATTGCGCTGCGGAGCCAGATAGGTGACGTCAAAGCCTTCGCGCTCCAACTGACGGCAGGTATCCAGCACAGCTTTGTGTTCGGTTTTGCTGGTGATGATGTGCTTGCCTTTCTTTTGATAGAAATTGGCTGCACCTTTAATCGCCAGATTATCGGATTCAGTCGCGCCCGAAGTGAAGACGATCTCACGAGGATCGGCACCCACCAGTTCGGCGATGTTGTTACGTGCGATATCTACAGCTTCTTCTGCCTGCCACCCGAAACGGTGGGAACGGGAAGCCGGGTTACCGAAAGTACCGTCCAAGGTTAAAAACTGCATCATTTTCTCAGCAACACGCGGATCAACCGGCGTTGTTGCTGAGTAATCCAGATAAATCGGTAATTTCATTGCTCTTAAGCTCCGTACATCACTTCCAAAAACTAAAAGTTTCTCGCCGTCTGCTTATGCGCGCAGATTGACGTTAATCGTTTCTTGCACCCGACCATTTGCGGTACGACGGGTGTCATTGTTCTGACGATCGGCAACATCCAGCACTTCTTCACTGTTAACCAGCTCAGCAAGAGTAATGTTGTTCAGGAAACCGCTGATACGTTCACTCAGGTCGCGCCACAGGGTGTGAGTCAGACAACGATCGCCGCCCTGACAACCTTCTTTGCCCTGACAACGGGTCGCATCCACGGACTCATCAACAGCAGTGATAACCTCACCGACAGCGATTTCAGCAGCATCTTTACCCAGCAGATAACCACCGCCCGGACCGCGCACGCTGGCCACCAGGCCATTTTTACGCAAACGTGAAAACAGTTGCTCCAGATATGAAAGCGAAATTCCCTGACGTTCAGAAATATCCGCCAAAGGCACTGGCCCTTCCTGGGAGTGCAACGCCACGTCAAGCATAGCGGTTACGGCATAACGACCTTTAGATGTCAGTCTCATGGCTAGTAGTTACCTGTTAGGTGAATCATGCAGCGAGTCTGACATTCCCGAGTAATTCAGTCAACTATTTAACCTACTAATTTACTCAAGTATTAGCATTTTTAACATTATACTCCGTTACCGCCCGTCACCCAACAGGATGATTAAAGCTCTAACTTGTTCTGGGAAAAACATGGGTCTATGCAGTTAATAGTCATCTATCCCGAGATACACGGGTCTACCAGATGGCGAGGCATCCCTCCGGGAACCTCATCCATCTGCTCCCCCTAAAATGGGACATTGCCAAGGCAAAATCCTCACAGCGAAAACAATTCTCCTACTCTTTAACACAATGGCCAAGGGCGTAGCGAGCTAAGCCAAAGCGGGTGCGTACAGCGCGCAGTAACCGGAGTGGACACAAAGTCCATGAGGATTACGAGCACTGCACAATCCCGCAGTGGCGACGCGCAGTAGCCGATCACTTTTTCGCAGAGATGGAGGTGAGAATTCCTCGCAAAATATTCAACTCCTGACTTTCAGGCCGCGCACGCGTAAACAATCTGCGCAGTTTGCTCATCACCTGGCCAGGGTGCGCCTGACGGATGAATCCGGTTTCCAGCAACACTTCTTCGAGGTGTTGATAAAAACGCTCCAGATCGTCCACCAGCGGATAGGGGGTTTCTTCATAGTGTGGCTGCACGGCTTTTTGACGTTCGAGCCAGGCTACGCGAACTTCATAAGCGATAATCTGCACCGCCATCGCCAGATTCAACGAGCTGTATTCAGGATTGGCGGGGATCGCAACGTGATAATTGCACTTTTGCAACTCTTCATTGGTCAGCCCAACGCGTTCACGACCGAAGACCAGCGCGACGGGAGCGGATTCTGCTTCGCGGGCGCTGTGCTCACCACATTCACGCGGCTCAAGCATCGGCCATGGCAGCGTACGGGAACGGGCGCTGGTACCAATGACCAGACTGCAACCCGCCAGGGCTTCATCAAGGGTGTCAACAATGGTGGCGTTTCCGATAACGTCGCTTGCGCCCGCAGACAAAGAAATTGCCTGGGAATCGGGTTTGACCAGCGGATTGACCAGATAAAGATTACTTAAGCCCATGGTTTTCATGGCGCGGGCCGTTGAGCCCATGTTGCCGGTATGAGATGTCTCAACCAGAACGATGCGGATATTGTGCAGCATACAAACTCTGTCTTAGCGGAAAATCGCAACATCCTAACACAACCGTAGGCTTTTATCAGATCCTCTGCTATACTCCGCGCCGTTTCCCGTTCTTTAACATCCTAGTTGGAAGATACCCATGCATCCGATGCTGACGATCGCCGTGCGCGCTGCGCGCAAGGCTGGTAACCTGATTGCCAAAAACTATGAAACTCCGGACGCTGTTGAAGCGAGCCAGAAAGGTACCAATGATTTTGTAACTAATGTCGATCGCGAAGCAGAGCGAATGATCATTGAAGTGATCCGTAAGTCTTACCCAAAACACACCGTAATTGGTGAAGAGTGCGGTGAGCTGACCGGTGAAGATGACGATGTGCAATGGGTAATCGATCCGCTGGATGGCACCACCAACTTCATCAAACGTCTCCCCCATTTCGCTGTTTCTATCGCTGTACGCATCAAAGGCCGTACTGAAGTGGCTGTGGTTTACGATCCAATGCGTAACGAACTGTTCACTGCGACCCGAGGTCAGGGCGCACAGCTCAATGGCTACCGCCTACGCGGAACCAATGCCAAAGATCTGGATGGCACCATTATTGCCACTGGCTTCCCATTCAAGGTCAAACAACACGCACCGTCCTACATCAACGTGCTGGGTAAAGTATTCACCCAATGTGCTGACTTCCGTCGTACCGGTTCTGCCGCCCTCGATTTGGCCTATGTGGCTGCTGGCCGCGTTGACGGTTTCTTCGAGATTGGCCTGAAACCATGGGATTTTGCTGGCGGCGAGCTGCTGGTACGTGAATCCGGTGGTGTGGTCACGGATTTCGTTGGTGGTCACAACCATTTCTCTTCAGGCAACGTTGTAGCCGGTAATCCGCGTGTGGTTAAAGCGCTGATCAATACCATGCGTGAAGATCTGAGCGAAGCGCTTAAGCGCTAAGCCAATAATAAAAAAGACGTTTGAAAAAAGCCGGTCCGTACTTGTCGACCGGCATTTTTTTGCCATTTTCTCTCTATTTTGCTGCCTATTCAGCGCGCAAAGGGGCGGATCCCGCCGATCATTTCCGTTGAGCCACTGCTGTAGAGCAAATATCCCACCGCGATAAGAATTGCCCCGCCGACAAAAGCCAGCAGCGACCAACTCAGGCTACTCCATAACGCTGATGCACGTGGCGCACTCAATCTTACGGCCAGCGACCGGCTGTAATGAACCAGCACGCCAATCAGCGAGATTGTCAGCGATGTTCCCGCCGCCATTGCCAGCGCAGAAAGAATTCCCCAACCAAAAACACCAATCACTTTGGAAAACAGCAAAACCAGGATGGCACCTGAGCAGGGACGCAGGCCCATCGCCAATACCACCGCCATCTGCGTAAGCCAGTCGGCACCCGCTTGCAGTTGTTCATCACTCGGCATGTGCTGATGGCCGCATCCACAGTGCGCATGATACTGGTGATCGGGTAAAGGTGAAATACTGTGGATTGTCACAGCCGTCGGATTCTGATGCTTTTGCCAGACACGGTAACCTCTTCTCAACGCCCGCCAGCACAACATGCCCCCCAGTAGCATCACAATAATGAAACTGCCCCGCTCCAACCAGAAACTGCTTTGATGCAACTGGCGTGACGACAATTTGAAAATTTGCAGCATCAGCGTGACCAGCACGATAGCCACGACGCCCTGAACCAGCGAGGCCAACAATGTCAGTTTCAGGCTGCTCTTGAGTCGCGATGGATGCGTTGCCAGATAAGTCGTGATGACGATTTTACCGTGCCCCGGACCGACTGCATGCAGCACACCATAGACCAGACTAAAGGCCACCAGCGACAGACCCGCACTGCGTGGCTCCGCTTTCACCTGTTGCAACAGACCCGCCATCTGCTGATGGAGCTGCTTCTGGAACACGATACTTTCTATCAGGATCCGCGGCCAGTAATGCGCCATCATTTGGCCTGCTATCACAGCCAGCAGCAGAAATAACGCCAAGGGCCACAGACTGATGAGCCAGTGTCGCTGACGCAGTGCACGCTCGCGCGTATTCATTGACATTGCAGAGTCACCCGCTGGGCAAATTGCTGCCCCAGCTCCATATCTTCCGGCGGTGCATCACTCTTGTCGAGCGACAGCGCATACGTCTGCAAAGTGGCATTGGGGGCGGGAGTATACAGCGTGACTTTACAGTTTTCTTTCATGGATTCAGAAAGATTCAGCGCGGCACCATCAGGGTAAGCCATGTCTACAAAATAGCTCGGATCGTAGGTAGAGATGACAAATGGCTTGCCAGTCAGCGGTTGCGGCTCAGCAAAGGGCAGTACAAACTCCAGCACGGCTTGATGCCCTTTGCGAGACAAATTGTATTCACTGGGGAGATTAATGTACTTCACTGGCTTTTCGTCGCGGTAGACTTCGGTGAAATAGTGCTGCCCCAATACATTCGCCATCACTTCAGCGGCCAGTTTTTTCCAGATTTCAGAATCTGCTTGCGCATTTTCAGCGTCGTAAAGCAGGTCGGCAGAGGTAATTTCATCCATTGTCCACACCATTTTCAAACCCGTCAGGCGCTGATTTTCGGCGACGAAGGTGGTATTGAGATCGATAAAACTGTGTGGATGCGCCCATGCTGTTGCGCTCCCAACGAGATTTGCGCTGGCCAACAGTCCACACATTACCCACGTTCTCAATCCCTCTCTCCTGGCAATACGCCAATTCACCGCCCTTGAAGTGTTATAATATAACATTAACCTACACCTTTTAATCCCTGAGCTGCGTTAAAGTGTGATGGGAGTTGTAAGCCGATGTAAAACCGTGAAGCTTCATCCTTTTAATAAAAGCCCTTTGCTATGATTAATATATTCACTCGCAATATTATTATTCATAAGGGTATTAATGAGCCTGGACACTTCTTCTGTGCCTGAGCTCTCCGGGCAACAACGGCGCTGCCACCTGCTGCTGATGCTCTATGCGCCAACGAGAAAGGTGCAACTGGAGACGATCAGCCAGCTTAATCGCGTTGACCTCCCCACTACGCGGCAAGATATAGCCGAGGTTGCCAGCGAAATCCAGCGTTTCCATCATCTGGATCTCACCATCACCCCCGCCAATCAGTGCCATATCGAGGGGACCACACTTAACCAACGGTTATGTTTACTGCATTGGTTACGTCGCGGACTGCGAATCAGCCCGGATTTTGTTGAACAAACCCTCTCTGTTTGGCTGCAAGAGGCGCTGACGCCATTGCAATATGGCGAGTTGCTCGGCGACCAGCCCGCACTGTTATCCTTGATCGATGACTGCGAAGCGATGCTTCAGCGTTCGTTCAGCGAGCGTGATAAACGTTTTCTATTAATCTTTCTGCAATACTGTCTTTGGCAACATCATTGCCAGCAACATCCGCGATTCGCACCGCATCAGCAACATTGGCTTCAACAGAAAAGTGAGCATCAGGCAGCGCGTCACTTGACTCTGGCACTGAAAAAACACTTTGGCATTACGCTCAATAGCCCAGAGCAGAATTTTCTCACATTGATGTTTACCCTGATCAAAACGCATAGCTACGACAGTTCAAACTCACAGGAAGACCTGCGTTTGATGAATGAAATCGAGCAGTTGGTGGCTCGTTTTCAGGACTTGTCAGGCATGACATTCAGCAGTAAAGAGGGGATCGTTGGTCAGTTATTTGCCCATTTGGCTCCGGCGATAGAACGTTGCCACTTTAATATTGGCATCGATAATCTGCTGCTGGAAGAAGTCGTGCGTATGTATCCTCGTCTGGTACGCACCACGCACGAGGCGCTGAGTGATTTTGAAATCGCTTACGGTATAACGCTTTCGCAAGAAGAGACCGGGCTGGTCGCCATCTGCTTTGGTGCCTGGTTAATGCAGGGAAATTCACTTCAGGAAAAACAGGTACTGTTATTGACCCATAACGATTCAGCGCTGGAACAGGCGGTGGAGCAACAAGTGCGTGAAGCAACGCTGCTTCCTCTCAATATCAAGTATCAGAGGTTGGATGAGTTCGAACGGGACGGGCCAGAAGCGGGCATTGAACTCATTGTTACGCCCTACCCGGTAAAAAACGCGCAAAGTCATCTGTCGGTGATTTATATTGCGCTGCCCTTGCAAAAGGCCCAGCGCAAAGAGATCCGCGTTATGCTTGAAAAAACGGATCAGCCGATCAATACCCCTGAGGCTGAACCCGGGGACGCAAGAAAATAGCGGGAACCGCCACCAAAGCCATCACCCAGAAAACCCCTGCATGCAGATGCTGGAACAAGAACCCAGAAACCATCGTCATCACCGCAATCCCGCCGCCCATCGCCAGTGCAGAATAGACCGCCTGCAAGCGAATAACGTCACTGCCATTGCGTGCCGAAATAAAGCGCATCGCAGCCAGATGACAGACGGTAAAACTACCGCAGTGCAGAATCTGCATCACCACCAGCCACGGCAACTCAATGAATGATGCCATCAGCGACCAACGGACGATCCCGCTGCAAGCGGAGAGCAGCAGTAGTGATCGGGCGCTCCAGCGGCGAAACAGGAAATGGCTGAACGCAAAGACCAGTACTTCGGCAACAACGCCAAGCGACCACAGATAACCGATTGTAGAGGGTGAATAACCGGCCTCCTGCCAATAAATCGCGCTGAAACTGTAGTACCCCGCATGGGCGCCTTGCAGTAATGTTACACAGAGCAGAAAACGCCAGACCGGTTTTTCGGCCAAGAGAGTTTTCCATGGTGTTACCGGCAGTTCATCAGCGCTGTTGCTCGCAACAGGCATGATAGATGGCCGTAACAGCATTCCCAGTAGCATCGCCAAAACGCCCAGCGACAGAGTGTATAAAATCGCGGTGTGGCCCCACGCAGAAACCAGTTCCCCCGTCACTGCCGAGCCAACCACAAACGCCAGCGATCCCCATAACCTGACCTTGCCATAATCCATTGGGAATTGCCGCTGCCAGGTACCGGCCAAGGCATCGGTCATGGGCACCAATGGACCAAAGAACAGGTTAAAACCCGCAATCACGACCATCAACCACGCCCAACTGCTGCTGATCCAGTAGCCGACACAAAAGACCAGCGTCAACAGCGCCAGAATTCGCAGCGCGGTGACCAGCAAGGAGGGATCTTTAACAGAAGGGGCAATCAATAAACTGCCAATAAAACGCGCGACCATCCCTGCGCCCAACAACATTCCAATAGTTTCGGGTGAAAGCCCTTCACCTTGCAGCCATACGCCCCAGAATGGGAGAAAAATGCCATATGAGAAAAAATAGGTGAAATAACTGAGCGCCAACCAGCGCGATGATTGCAATACCATACTTCCTCCGTTTGAGGCGCTACTTTGACAGAGGCCCCCCTGACAGGCAACGCTTGCCAGCGGAAAGAGCATGATATGACTTATAATTCCACAGCGAACTATTCAAATGATTACTTCTTACCCGCCAACGGGAAGGCAAAAAATAACGAAGCATTACGCTAATGAAAATCTTCGCCTTCTTATGCAGGGCACGTTATCCCGGTCGCATTCATGTGACTGACGTGCTGAGATTGAACTGACAGGGACGTTGGTGATCAAAGAAACCTTAGTGTCAACCGCATAACTCAGTTGACACTGATTGATGAACGGGCTTGCCGAACATCAATCAGTTTTTACCAATAACTGTTCTTTGCCAAAGTACTGTTTTTAGCCAAGGTACTGTTTATAACCAAAGTATTTGCAATTGCAGCCAGTCAGCAAGCTAACGCCTGTGCAACGTCAAATACCAAGAGGTTAGGCATAAACAGGGAAACGGGCGCAGATAGCCAGTACTTTTTGCTTCACGCGCTCAATGTTCGCTTCATCATTGAGGTTGTCCAACACATCGCACATCCAGCCAGCCAGCTCACGCACTTCAGCTTCTTTGAAACCGCGACGCGTTACCGCAGGCGTGCCCACACGCACACCAGAGGTTACAAACGGACTCTTCGGATCGTTTGGTACGCTGTTTTTATTCACGGTGATATTGGCTCGGCCAAGCGCAGCATCAGCATCTTTACCGGTCAGGTTTTTATCAACCAAATCCAGCAGGAACAGATGGTTGTGAGTGCCGCCAGAAACGACTTTGTAGCCACGGGACAGGAACACTTCTACCATCGCTTTGGCGTTTATAGCCACTTGCTGTTGATAGATCTTGAACTCCGGCTCCATCGCTTCTTTCAGTGCGACAGCTTTACCCGCGATAACATGCATCAGCGGGCCGCCCTGTCCACCAGGGAATACCGCCGAGTTCAGTTTCTTGTACAGATCTTCATCGCCACCCTTCGCCAGAATCAGACCACCACGTGGACCAGCCAGCGTTTTGTGAGTCGTCGTCGTCACGACATGCGCATGAGGAACCGGGTTAGGATAGACGCCAGCTGCGATCAGACCCGCAACGTGAGCCATATCCACGAACAGCCATGCATCGATGCTGTCGGCGATTTCACGCATTTTTGCCCAATCAACAATCCCGGAGAACGCAGAGAAACCACCGATGATCATTTTTGGTTTATGGGTTTCAGCCTGACGCGCCAGATCTTCATAATCAATCTGACCGCTTTCGTCGATACCGTAAGGTACAACCTTATAGAGTTTACCGGACAGGTTAACCGGTGAACCATGAGTCAGGTGACCACCGTGCGCCAGATTCATACCAAGAATGGTATCCCCCGGTTGCAACAGTGCCGTATAAACTGCGAAGTTGGCCTGGGAACCAGAGTGCGGTTGCACGTTGGCATAATCAGCACCAAACAGCTCTTTAGCACGATCAATCGCCAATTGTTCAACAATATCAACGTACTCACAGCCGCCGTAGTAGCGTTTGCCTGGATATCCTTCGGCATACTTGTTGGTCAGTTGAGATCCCTGAGCCTGCATAACGCGCGGGCTGGTATAGTTCTCCGACGCAATCAGCTCGATATGCTCTTCCTGACGCACGACTTCCTGCTCCATTGCTTGCCAAAGCTCGGCATCATAATCGGCAATGTTCATTTCACGCTTTAACATCCGCTTCTCCTGACTCAATACACTCAATAAAGAACCAAAAGCCATGGTTTTCACCATGCCCATCGGGTTATGGCACACAGTGTAAACTGTTTTCACCCAGTTCCGATAGGTCTTGACAGAGGTTTTTACGCAAACGATTGGCTCCAGATGTGGCAAGGCTTTGATCTCTTAAAAAGTCGAAAGTGACAATGGATATTTACTCATCAACAGATGCAAATATTTCACGTTTGCGAGGCAGCACGCACGATCTACAACTCCTTAACATCCACAAGGTCATTTACTTCCTTTATTTGATTCTATAAGATGCATTTAAAATGCATCTATTAAAAAACACCTGTCGAATAGAATAAAAAGGAGTTCTCCATGCTGGATTCAGCAACCATCGCCACTATCAAAGCCACTATCCCGGCGCTTGTGCAAACCGGGCCAAAATTGACGGCTCATTTCTATGATCGAATGCTCAACCGTCATCCAGAATTGAAAAACGTTTTCAATATGAGTCATCAAACCAATGGCGATCAGCGTGAGGCACTGTTCAATGCCATTTGCGCTTATGCTGCAAATATTGAGAACCTTGCCGCGATTCTTCCTGCCGTTGAAAAAATTGCACAGAAACACACCAGCCTGAATATTCGTCCCGATCAATACGCAATAGTGGGTGAAAACCTGCTGGCTTCGATTGACGAATTATTGCACCCGGGGCAAGAGGTTTTGGATGCCTGGGGCAAAGCTTATGGAGTTTTGGCCAATGTGTTTATTGAACGCGAACAGCAGATTTATCAGGAAACGGCTCTTCAGCCAGGTGGATGGGAAGGCTTGCGCGCCTTTCGCATCAGCCGGAAACAACCGCAAAGTGCCGTCATTTGCAGCTTCGAGTTGGAGCCTGTTGATGGTCAGTCGGTGATTGATTTCCAGCCAGGACAATATCTTTCGGTTTACCTCAATGATGAAAGTCTGGAGTTTCAGCAGATCCGGCAATATTCCCTAACGCAGGCACCCAATGGCCGACACTATCGCATTGCAGTTAAGCGCGAACAGGGTGGAAAAGTGTCAAATTACCTGCATGATGTTGCCAAAGAAGGCGATGTCGTGCAGCTTGCTGCCCCTCACGGTGATTTTTTCCTCGAGATACCTGCCACCACGCCAGTAGTGCTGATTTCAGCAGGCGTTGGTCAAACACCAATGCTGGGGATGTTGAATACTTTGTTCCGTCAGCAGCATGAGGCGCCAGTTTTCTGGTTACACGCCGCTGATAATGGCAGCGTTCATGCCTTTGCCGATGAAGTCGCGTCTATCGCCTCCCAGATGCCCGCACTGACCCGTCACATTTGGTACCGCGAACCAGGTGCAGAAGATGAGATTGGTATTCACTTTGAGAGCCGGGGTTTGATGGATCTGACGCCATTGAGGGAGATGCTGAACATTCCAGGGATGCACTATTATTTCTGTGGGCCGGTAGGTTTTATGCAGTTTGTCGCACGCCAGTTGCTGGATCTCGGCGTAGCGCCGGAATATATGCATTATGAGTGTTTTGGGCCACATAAGGTTTTGTGAGATAAATTTTTCACATTTCATGTGGAGTGGGTTGAGGCTCGGAGCAGGTTTTGGTTGAGTTTAAATTGGTATTTATCTTGGTGAGTAGAGTCAATGTCCAAAGATAGTTTTGTTGGTTAGATGCTTAACCTATGATTTTGTTCTGTTAGTGTGAAGATCGGCATCTAAGATACCGTCTTGTCACCTTAGTTGGCAAGACGGTATCTTGAACGCCAAACTTAATATTTAAAGAACAATAACATAGCCAAAGCGTTCAACCAACAAAGCTATCTTTTGACGTTCACATACATTGAGATGCAAGGCTCAAGTAGAAAAACCCATTTATATCAGCCGAAACCGGCTCCGAGCCCACCTTGAAACACTCAAAAGCACCGCTTGCAAAGCGTACTATACCAAGTGCCTGGGGCACACTCCCGCCCCCCAACACCTAATTAAATCGCCTCCTCATCCTCTTCGCCGGTACGAATACGCACCACTCTCGCCACGTCAAAGACGAAGATTTTACCGTCGCCGATCTTGCCGGTCTGGGCGGTCGTCATGATCGTCTCAACACAGGTATCAACTATGTCATCGGCAACGACAATTTCAATTTTTACCTTAGGTAAAAAATCCACCATGTATTCTGCGCCACGATACAGTTCTGTATGTCCTTTCTGACGGCCAAAACCTTTTACTTCTGTAACCGTCATGCCTGTAATGCCTACTTCCGCCAATGCCTCACGGACGTCATCCAATTTGAACGGCTTAATAATCGCGTCAATTTTTTTCATGGTAGACCTTTTCATTTCCCAATTTTCGCGGCAAAAAGCCGGAAGTGATCAAAAGAGTGTAAAACATTCTGCCCAGTTTGTTTAGAAGCCAGTCGCATGCTGGCGCTATTCCTTAAAGTCGTTCGCCTCGAGCTCATGCCGCGACAATAGTTTGTAAAACTCAGTGCGGTTACGCCCAGCGATCCGTGCTGCCTGGGTCACGTTTCCCTTGGTTATCTGCAATAATTTACGCAAATAGTGCAGTTCAAATTTATTTCTCGCCTCAACAAATGTCGGTAACGCCGTATTCTCACCTTCCAACGCCTGATCCACCAGCGCTTCACTGATTACCGGTGCCGTTGTCAGCGCTACGCACTGCTCAATTACATTCACCAATTGCCGGACGTTACCCGGCCAGCTTGCGCCCATCAATCGTCGCATCGCGTCCGTTGAGAAACTCCGCACGAAGGGTTTATGCCGCAGCGCTGCAATACGCAACAAATGATTCGCCAGCAGTGGAATATCCTCCGCCCGCTCGTTCAGCGCCGGAAGCTTTAAACTGACTACGTTCAGACGGTAAAACAGATCTTCGCGAAATTCGCCTTTTTCCATGGCTTTCGGCAAGTCACGGTGAGTGGCGGAAATAATACGGACATCTACGTCCAAATCCCGGTTACTGCCCACTGGACGAACCTTGCGCTCCTGTAAAACCCGCAATAACTTCACCTGTAAAGACAAAGGCATATCGCCGATTTCATCAAGAAATAACGTTCCACCTTCGGCAGCCTGAAATAAGCCCTCACGACTACTGACTGCACCGGTAAATGCCCCTTTTGCATGACCAAAAAGTTCGGACTCCAGCAACTGCTCAGGCAACGCACCGCAGTTAATTGCGATAAAATTCTTTTTAGCCCGCGGGCTGGCGGCGTGAATGGCCTGAGCCAGTACCTCTTTACCGGTTCCGCTCTGACCATTAATCAGAACGCTGACGTCAGACTGTGCCACCATCTTGGCTTGCTCCAACAGACGCAACATCAATGGGCTGCGGGTAACAATTTCCTCACGCCAGCTGTCATCACCGGCAGGCATTGATAACTCCAACGCCTCATCAATCGCTTTATATAATGCGTCGCGATCGACGGGTTTGGTCAGGAAACTGAACACCCCTTGCTGCGTCGCAGCCACGGCGTCTGGAATGGAACCGTGCGCTGTCAGAATAATCACCGGCATTCCAGGCTGATACTTTTGTATCTCTGCAAACAACGCCATCCCATCCATTTCGTCCATGCGTAAATCGCTGATAACCAAATCGATTTGTTCACGCGCCAGCAAACGCAGCGCGTCAGCCCCGCTCTCTGCCGTCGTGACGCGGAACCCTTCACTGGTAAGGCGCATACCAAGCAGTTTCAACAGGCTGGGATCATCATCGACCAATAAAAGGTTGGCGGGTTTACGTTGACTCATCGGGATGAAGACTCCTGTTTAGATGCTGAGGTATCCTTCAATTCGCTGGCCGGTGGCACATAGGTATCGTCCGGTTCAACGCTATTTGCATTGCGACTCTTCGATTTGGTCGTTGATTTCCCTGCATCTGTGGCTGAACTCTCAGCGCGCGAACGCAGCTCACTGCTGCTTTCCGACATATCACCCTGCATTTGCTTGCGTGAGGAGAGTTGACGTTCAATGTCTGTCAGGTTCTCCAACTTGCGCTGGGTATCATCCAACTTCTCCTGCAAACGTAACTGCTCTTCACGCATAGCTGAAAGCTGGCTTTCACTCGTGTCCTGCATGTGTTGCGACTTTTCCCGCTCATTGATCAGCGTAATGTGCAAATTCTGCCGTTCGCGCCACAGTTGCACCAGAGGACGCAGTGAACCTGGCATCTGAGCACGGTAGCTGTTCACTTTATCAAGCAATCGACGTCGTTCAGGAGCAGTTGGTTCAGCACTGGCTAACAGAATGCTTTGCTTGAACGCGCTGTCCCACGATTCTACCGATATCTCATTGGCCAACTGTCTGGCTTGACCGGTACTGAGGCGATCGGCACAATCCATCGCTCTCAACCAATACAACGAGTTCTCAAGGTCTTCTTTACTGTCAACGCTCCATAGTGTGTCGCAGGATGCGATGTTGAAATCCACCACTGTCGTGTCGGGGATCACTACATCGGATGAAAGAGTCTGATTATTGCTGACGGCGTGGTCGACGCACCCCGTGAGCAGCATAGGCAAAAGAACCATCGCGCCAATAAGAGATAAATAGCGTTTGCCCGACGTCGCAGCTTTCGCCACCTGGAAAAAGTGTAAGCCCCGTTTTAAATGCATTCTGGGAGACCATTTGTACATTGGTTATTCATTCTCGGCGGTTAAGGGCAATTCAATTCTGAAACATACATCTGCATAGTCCACAGTGATCAGTTGCAAATCACCTTGCATACGGCGGATACAGTCTTGGGCAATGCTCAATCCAAGTCCGCTTCCTTTTACTGCGCCCTTGCGTTGATGACTGCCCTGGAAAAAAGGCTCAAAAATCATTATTTTCTCAGACTCAGGAATCGGCGTTCCGGTGTTTGCCACTTCGATCTGTACACGTTTATCTACCTGGCGACTGCGGATCCAGATGTTACCGGATTCAGCCCCGTAGTGCACCGCATTGGAATAGAGATTATCCAGAACCCGCATTAATAAGGTGGGTTCTGCCCAACAGGTATCCGCCTGTAGATCCACTTCGGTACGGATAAGTTTGGCCCGGGCAGGCAGGCTGTGCGCAGAAACGACCATATCAACCAAATCGTCCAGCTCTACCCGCTCTTTTTCCATCGGTCCATCGGCTAACTTACGATTATAATCCAGCAGTTGTTCAATCAGATTTTGTAGATGACGACTGCTGTTATCCAAAATAGCCACGACCTCCTTTTGATCCGGGGTGAGCGGCCCGGCGACTTCATCAGCCAGCAACTCTGTTCCTTCGCGCATACTGGCTAACGGTGTTTTCAGTTCATGTGATATGTGTCGTAAAAACTCATGGCGCTGGGACTCCAGCCATGCCAGACGCTCACTCAGCCAGATAATGCGTTGTGCCAGCGATCGTATTTCACGCGGTCCTTTGAAAGAGACCGTATTCCCCAAGGATCGCCCCTCCCCTAAGCGGTTTATCATCCTCTCAACCCCTTTGACTGGTCCGATAATCATGCGGGTAAAGAGTACGACTAAAAGCACACTGACCAGAAAAAGCAGCAGGGATTGCCAGCCGAAAAATTGGCCGCGTTCTGCAATCGCATGTTGTAACTGTTGTCCTCGCGAAAAGATAACGTCCCGCGTGGCTTGTACCATTTCGGCATTGGAATGGGAGAACTGTTCCAGTAGCGCAGAACTCTGCTCGTCAGGCCCGCTCTTGTGGCATCGCACCTGGGTGAGTTGGGTAAGCAACTGCCGCAAAGTCTGGTAGTAACGCACATCAGGCAGGATGGCGGCATGCGCATCCAGCATCTGGGAGTACTGTTTGCGTTGGCTCTGGTAAAGTTGCGCCAGCGTTTCATCATCCAGGACACAGTACTGCCGATAACTTCGCTCCATTTCCAGCGCCACGCTGGTCATCGCTTCACTGCGCCGCGCATCCGTCAACGTAGTACGGTTAATATCGGCAGCCTGAGCGCTCAGATGATCCAGGCTCTGATACGCCTGATAGGCCAGCACCAGCAGCGGAAGCAGCACCAATAGGAAAGCCATCAGCACCAGTTGTCGCAGTGAGCGGGGAAACAAACGCCATCTTTTCAATGAAATCATCTCATTACCAGTCCTTTTCCCGATGCTAGCTGACTATCTGCCGGGAGAAAAGAGAGCGCTGACAGAAAATTGGTTGATGTCGGCACGCGCCGCAATCATTCATGCATAGTAACAGACAACGAACAGCGGAATGTGAGGAGGGAACATTTTAGATAGGTATGAATCAGGAAAACGTACAGATGCTGAATAAATAAATATCCTCCGGCATAGCCGGAGGTTTTTCATATGCGCCTATAAGGCTCTCTTGCCAGCCGCGCCCTAACAGGCGCATCGCGATCTGACATTTGCATCTATGGATTACTTACGGCCCGTAAACGGGCTACCCGG
>NZ_QOVA01000050.1 GCF_003332275.1 Edaphovirga cremea
ATCGTCAATGCCGGGGCCAGCTTCCAGAACACCTGGTTTGCCGCCAGCAGTTCGCTGATCAAGGGCAGCGGCAGCGCCTGGGCGCTGGAGAACAACATCACCCGGCCCATGCTGATCGGTGACCTGAACGTGGCGCCGACCGTGGGGATCATGACCGGTGAAAAGAGTACCGGCGGGTACGCCAGCCTGAGTGCCGGCAGCCAGACCCTGGGCTCCATGACGGTGTCGCAATACCAGAACACCTCGGTCTCCGAGTTTTACCAGGCCAGCAACAGCACCTCATTTTACTACAGCCGGCAGTTTGGGCCCACGCGGCTGAGTTACAACTACAGCCGCTATAGCCGCAGCGAACTCCACCAGTTGCAAAGCTCGTGGAATGCGCGGGGCAACGGGGTATGGGCGGTGATTTCCGCCGGGGTGCAGAAGGGCGGGTATAACCAGAGCGACAACAACTACGGGGTGTTCCTCAACACCACCATCATGCTGAACAACAGTAACGCCACGCTCAACGCGGCCTACGAGAATGACAAGCTGCACACCGGCGGCAGTTACACCCGCGACTTTGAAGACAGTACCGGCACGACCTACGCCGGGGCGGACTTCAGCGAAGTGGGCCGCACCAATGCGTTCGGCCTGACCGGTCGGCGCAGCGGCACCCGCGGTGACGCCTCGGTGCGTGTCGGGGTGGACGACCGGGTGACCAACGGCAGTTTCAACTACAACGGCATGCTGGCCGCCAGCAAAGACGGCATTGCGCTGGGGCGGACCAGCCTGAGTGGTGCGGCGCTGCTGGTCAAAACCCCGGATCTGGGCGACATGAAGTACGGCTTCAAGGTCGAGGGGTACCCGGTGGCGGGCGGCAGTACCTATGCGGTCCCGTTGGGCAGCTATCAGGACGTGGTGTTCGCCAGCGCCCAGTCGGTGGACGCCGGGACGGACATGAATATCCGCCTGCCGGCCAACGTGGTACGCGCCCATCCCGGGCAGGTGTACCCGGTGAACGCCGAGGTGGAGATGAACATTCTGTACAACGGTTTCCTGGTGGACGGCAGCGGGCATCCGATCAGCGGCACGGTGAAAGAGACGGGTGACACCGTCTATCCGAACGGGCTGTTCTCGGTGGCGTCATCGACGCTGCTCAGGCAGATCACCGTGGAGGGCATGCAGCGCTACCGCTGTGACCTGACCCTGCCGAAAGACAACCGCTACCAGTGCGTGGCGGGCTAGCGGGGCACGCCGGATTATACTATGCGATAATTGAACAGACAGACTAAACGTGAGTAACCGTATGAAACAGATGATGAACACTTTCCGTACCACATTTAGCCGTATCACCTTGATCCGCACCACGCTGGCTTTGGGGCTGCTGGCGGTAAGCGGGCTGGTGCAGGCCGACGGCCAGTTGATGGTGATGCCCGCGCGCAGCACGGTGGAAGGCAAGCAGAACCGCACGGTGCAGGTCAGTAATCTGGGAGACAAGCCGCTGTACCTGAAAATCGACCTGATGCTGGTTGAAAACCCCGGCCAGAGCCCGGAGCGCAAAAAGGCGATGGGTGAGGTTACCCTGCCAGAGATGATGGTCAACCCGGCGAAACTGACGCTCGGCCCCGGCCAGAAGCGGGATATCAGCCTGGTGGCGTTGAAGGCACCCGCCCAGGAGACGGTATACCGGCTGTATATCGTACCGGTGTCGAGCATCAAGGTAGTGGATGACGGCAGCAAAGACAAAATCAAGGCACCGGTCAACTTTGGTATCGCGTATGGCGTGGTGGTACACCACCAGCCGCCGACGACGGCGCAGATCCGCGGCTGGACGCACCAGTGTACGGCGGGCGGACTGCAACTGACGTCAACGGGGAATGTGCACACGCCGTTCACCCAGTTGCAGGTGACGCCAGCGGGCAGTATGCCGTCCGATCAGAACGTGTATCCCGGTACGCCACTGGTGTTCCCGGCGAAAAGTGTGAAAGGAAATGCTGATGGCAAACCGTTTGACGTGCGTTGCCCGTAAGGTTGCAACCGGGATACTGCTGTGCGGACTTCCTTGGGGAGCAGCACTGGCGTTCATTGATATCTCCCCGAAAATCGCGGAGATGAAAGACGACCATGCAGAAGTTCGGGTGACCAATACCGGCGACAAGCCGGAGTATGTCGAGATCACTTTGTTCGAGGTGACCAACCCCGGTGTCCCGCCGGAAGAAGAGCAGCGGATACCGCTGGGCATCATCAAGGAACCCTATCTGTATGCTGCCCCCTTCAAGTTGTCGCTGGGGCCGCGTCAGGACAAGCCGGTGAGACTCACGGCATTGAAACGCCCTGAGCGGGAAAAAGTGTATCGATTGGGCGTAATACCGCAGCAGAAGGCGAGCGTAAGCGGAACGGCCGGCAATGTCATGCTGATTAATCTGGGGTATATGGGGTTGATACGCCAGTTGCCTCTGAATCAGGTAGCGACCTGGCGGCATAATTGCAATGCACAAGGAGTACAACTGGAGGCCACCGGTACGGTGCGGGTGGAGTTCAGCGAACTGAAACAGGATGGCAAAGACGTGGATGACATGAACGTCTACCCCGGTACGCCGCGACAGATTGCAGGCAAGGCTTTGCGCGGCAAGGCGCAAGGCAAGGCGTTTACCCTGCAGTGCGGCGCATAAGAGAAGCTAAAAAAGGAATCAGTACCATGAGGGTATGGCAACAGATGATGGCGGCGGTACTGCTGCTGTCGGGGATCGCAGTGAATGCAGCAGACACGCCGCTGGGCACGGTCGATGTCAGTGTTGAGCTGACCAACCTGCCGCAAATCACGGTACAGAAACCGGGCGGCGGCTGGTACGACACGCTGGAATTGAACAACAGTGCGGGCAGTGATGTTACCCGTTATGAGGCGCAGGTCAGTGTGGAAGTGAATATCCGCAATGGCAGTGATTTCACGGTCTCGCTGGTTAACCCAATGAATTTGACCAATGAATCCGACCCTACACTGATTTTCACCAACGAGTTGGTGCAGTTTGGCAGCAGTGGTACCGCGCTGCAAACGCTGAGTCCCACCCCGCTGGATTTCAGCAACACGATCGTCGGCGGGGGGATCTCCACGGGGCTTTACGTGATAACGGTGGGGGCCAACGAGCCTGCCGGAGGTTTCAGGAACGTCGCAGGTAATTACGTGGGCGAACTGGTGCTGATGTTTGCGGCGAAGGTCTGACATGCTCTTCCAATTACCAGGGCTGATACGTCAGGCATGCTGGGCGATAGACGCTGTGATTTCTACATTTATTGCGAGTGTAAAGCATTAAGGAATTATGATGAAAATTCGTTTCCCGTCGCTTGTCTTTTTAGGGGCACTTCTGCTGGGTCATAGTATTCAGCCCGCTTTGGCTGATACGTACTACCGAACCGATATCTCGAACTGTTCAATTAGCGACATTGGTAATAATCAGTGGAAAGCCGTTTTTGATATGCAAGTTACAGCGCGTACAAGCGGCGCCGGCGTTCAACCAAATGCTCATAATTATCTCGTGATAAAAATTCCGGCTATTTCAGGTGTGGGGTTGAGCACGGCAAATTTCGTGTGGAATCCGGTACCCATCAAGGATCTTACATTGCCTTCTGGGGTTGTTGAGCGTAATGCGCCGAGTAGTGGAACCCCCGGAATAACCCTTGCCCAACCAGCGACTGGTACTCTGCTGAATTTCGCACCGGGCACTTCTGGGCGGGTGACATTCATTATCACGCCGACGGCAGCGAATAATGCGTATCCGGCGGCAGTCGTCTATCTAACTTCCGCGAGTCAAGGAGGTGCTAACGCTACAGCCGGAAATTACTGGTTTATACCCACCCAAACGACGGGTACCTGCAAAGTGAGCTCGGATGGCCCAGGCGGGGTGGTTCCTCCGATCACCGAGATCATGCCTCCAGAGCCGGAGTTTAAAATGTCAACGGCGAAGTGGGTGCTTGATACAACGGATGTGGGAGATTTGCCAGATGTGACCGTGGCAGGTACCGGTTATCTCGCCACGATTCAAAATATCAACAACAATAGCCTGTGCGTGAACTACGTGCTGGCTGGGGTGAAAAAATATACCTATGCGCTGAATGTGAGCAATACCCCCAGCACACAAGGGACGCGCAGTCTGTTTGCGATGCAAGGTCCTGATAGCAGCCAGTTATTTTATAATCTGAAGTTGAAGAGTTCTGTTGGTTCGGCAAATGACTTTAAACTCCCTGCGTCTGGAGCGCCCAATTACATAAGCTTGCAACAAGGGAATGATATTGGGAATGGCCGCAGTCAGATGTGTTGGACACCGGAAATAAACCTGTTCAAGAACGCCTCGACGAAAGAGGGCATGCATACGGATACCCTGAATTTTATTATTACCCCTAATGCATGAATTATATTATTTTAACAGAATAATAATTCTTTTATTTGTCGGCTCCAGGAGGGAACCATGGCTAAGAAAAGAATAGCAATTCAATGCCCATGCCTTTATACCCGCACAGGCATTGAAGAGATCCTGCTTGATACGCAGTTTTCAGAGAAGTGTAAAATTGTTGCCAGTATTAGCCACCTTGACCAATATGCAAATCGATTAATAAGGCTACCTGCTGTTGATATTATTATCGTGACGCTGAGTAGTACGATTGCCGATCCGGCATCTACCTTAAGCCTTTTTGGTGAGTTTTTACCAATGGTGCATCCTGATGCCAGAATATTGCTGATTGCTGATGTGATGTCCACTGGGGTAATGGCTCGCTACTTATCGGATCTTAATAGTATTGGATGTGTACTGGACACCTCAGAACCATTGGGTATGCTGGAAAAGCAGTTGGTTGATGTTATCGATACGTTCACTGATGCGTATAGACCTGGCAAGGTAACCGCATCCCCACTTTCCCTGCGGGAAACCACCGTGTTGCGACGACTTCTGGATGGGGAACAAATGATGAGTATTGCCAAAGACTTACAGCTTAGCCCCAAGACAGTCAGTAATTATAAGCGTTCAGCGCTTATAAAATTGAGTATCAGATCTCTGCAACCGCTTATAATTAATAAACACAACAAAAAATCGATAAACAATGAGTTAGGTTCGACTATACTGGAAACAAGTAACACGAATCCGGTTTCCAGATTTTTACCTGTATGGAAATTAGTGGAACTAAGGGAACCCTAGTCAGTTAATTGACAGTATGTTTATTTTACCTGGGCACTTTAGGCGTTATTTAAAAAATCCTGCTTATTTACATTTAAACTGCTTACAGTTACTACATTAAATACATAGAGGTATTATGAGATACTTACCAAAACTCCAACAACTACAAGTATTTCAGGCGGTAATTCTGCAAGGCAGTATCCGCGCTGCAGCAAAAGCACTTGAACAGTCACAACCAGGAATAACGCGCAGTTTGCAGGAGTTGGAGCAAACACTCGGCACGCCATTGGTGATAAGAGGCGGCGGCGGCGTAATACCTACTGACGCGGGTATTATGTTTAATTCTCGTGTCGAATTAGTGTTGAATGAGTTAAATCGTGCCCTTGATGAAATTGAGCATCTCAATAACCTGACGTCTGGTTCCGTTACCGTGGGGCTATCATCATTACCTATTTTGACCATATTCCCTGCTGCCCTAAAGAAATTTAGGAAAACCAATCCCAACTCAAGTGTTTGTAATATGGAAGGGCAAGTAAATGAGTTGTTGCCCTCACTGCGAAGTGGAAAACTGGACTTTATAATAGGTTCGGCCATGCCTTCTGAATATTTAAGCGGGCTGGTGCAAGAGCCTTTATTTAAAACCACATACAAGGTATATGCTCGCAAAGGTCACCCGTTGTCCCACTGCACTTCACTGACCCAGTTGAAGGACGCTGACTGGTATTTACCGATAACGATCATGGGACAAAACAATCAGTTGGAGTCACTGCTCTTTGACTCTCCAGACAAAGCGGTAATGCGCGGTACTGGTACTGCGGCCTTGCAAATGGTTATTAATGCTGATTATCTGACTGTGGCGACAAAATCCATGATTCGTTCCCATTTTCTCGCACAAAATATGAGCATTATTCCGGTAAAAGAGAGGCTTCCTGATGCAGAGTACTGTCTGGTCTACTCTTCAGAACGTCCCATAACGCAAGCGGCGAGAAGTTTAATGGATGCGTTTCGCCTGGAAAGTCAACACTATACATGGGAATGAATCTGTATATAAAAGAGTGCCTATCTCTGTCAGTCAGCTTCTGCAAAATCCAGTCACTTAACTCCGTCAGTTGGAAATATCTTCCGGTTTCTGTTTTTTAGACCGGTATTTTTCTGGTATGGGTGGAACAGGACGTCGGTCATCAATTAAATGACGCACAGTCAATATTGGATGGATCCATAACATGCGCGGTCCGGCCCAGCGCATGATCTTTTTCATCTCTTCACGTCGAGCAGGTTGATAGCAGTGTATAGGGCATTGCTTGCAAGCTGGCTTCTCTTCACCAAAGGCGCAGCGATCGAGGCGTTTTGACGCGTACTCATAAAGCGCCTGAAAATGAGTACCAACAACGTCCTGGGCCTGTGGGCAACGGCGCTGATAAAGCGCAATCATTCTTCGGATCGTCAGTTTTTCCCGCGAAATGCGCTTTCCAGCCATTAATACCCTCCGATAAACCGGTCGTTGAATCTCTATTTTGACGTAACCGTGCGGGTTCGACAACTTTCGCAAAAACTTATGGATTTTTCCTCGCGATTTCCCTTTCTTTCCGCTGATTTCCCTAAACCCGCCAGATTCATTTCTTGCTAACGCTGCAGCATGGTAATTTATACACCTCTGTTTATGTATTAGCGAAAGCGAGATTAATCTACTTTTAATTAATGATTAATTATTGTTCAAAATAAGAGGCTAATGCGAGGGGCAATTTTCGCAAAAGAAGGTGGGTTGTTTTTTAATATTTTGATAGAAATGGTTTTTTTCCGATCGGCCATTTTTGGTGTTTTTAGTGTTTAAATCAATTAAATGGATTAAACGTATTTTTTACTGTCTAATTGGGTTGTTATTCTTTACTTTACTTATTTAATATAATTAAATGCTTGTTTTTATTAATTTTACAGAATTAAAAACTATTGCAAAATTACATATTTAATTAGGAATAAGACGAGATTATAGCTGGATATTAATTTAGCTGCCTGAATATAAAGAAAAAAATAAAGCGTGTAATGGCGGGGAGTAGGATTTTGACACAAGGAAATTCTTACCAGTAATATTATTCCTATCTTGGCGATTATCACCGCGTTTTGGACACACTGAATGGAAGTGACCATGGATTTTTTCCAGTCACTCACTCGGCTGTAGCTTGCTGTAGACGTAAAAAGAAAAGCTAAGAAAATCGATGAATTACATCGGCGCAGGGATGCCGAAAGTCAAGTTCTGGCTCCCTTTCACAATCATTAAAGGATTATTTTTTCCATGAAAAAGTCAGCTTTAGTTGCTTCAATTGCCCTGCTGATGGGCGTTTCCTCTTTCGCTAATGCCGCGTCAACCGGCACCATCACGTTCAACGGTAACATCACCGACAAT
>NZ_QOVA01000051.1 GCF_003332275.1 Edaphovirga cremea
ATGATCAGTCAGGGGATTATCGCTCTGTTAAAGTGATAATCAAGATATAAGCAGGGGACAAAAGCGTGTCCCCTGCACCCGCGCTTTCCGCAGCATAAATTGCCCGCGTTGCGGGTGCCCTCGGTTGTCATTCCGGCGGACGGGTCGGCTTTAGGCTACAGGTCCCTGTAGCCGGACGCCTTTCGCCGCCGTCCTGGCGGCTCATCCCTGCCTGCATTCCGCCCTCAGCAATTCATGATGCTCGGGGGAAAGTCAAAGACAAAAGAAATAATCAAAAGAAAGGATCATAAGCAAAAAATCAAAACCTCAGGATTTTATCAATTAATCATTATTTTTTTATCAGTAGCCTTTGACGTTGACCTTCCCAGAGCGTCATGACTCGCTGAGCGAAGAACGCAGGCAGGGGCGAAGCGCCATGGATGGCGCGGAGAGGCGTCCGCCGCCAGGGACTGGTGGCTAAAGCCGACCCGTCCGCCGGAGAGATGAGGGAAGGAACCGGCGCAGCCGGCGAGTTGTGTAGCGGAAAAGCGCGGTGCAGGGCCGCGCTTACGGCCCTGCTTAGATGCAGATCTTCACACTAGAAGAACAACATCATAGCGTAGGCATCTAACCAACAAATCTATCTTTTAAAAGTCACAAATATCACTCTGATATCAACCGAAACTTGCTCCGAACCTGCTTTTCAAACGGGTGCAGGGCCGCGCTTCCCTCAACCGATACTTGCCCCGAGCCCGTTTAAAAACTTTAAGAAGATTCTCGATCAAAGTGACATTTTGCCGTCCATACTTACTATTTACATCAGTAAGCATAAGGCAGGGACGATGACAATGATGATGACTCAGCCTAAGGAAGCAGCTTGGCTGCATTCATGAGCAAAGAATCTGAACTGAAGAAAGTAAAGCGGACGGCATTGTTGTTACTCTGTGGCGCCGCTGCGACGTTTGTTTTTACCCTCTTTTTCCCAGGCAATTTTTGGCTGTCGGGGTTAAAAGCCATAGCGGAAGCGGCGATGGTGGGGGCCTTGGCGGACTGGTTTGCCGTAGTGGCGCTTTTTCGCCGCATTCCCATTCCTTTCATCTCTGCGCACACGGAAATTATTCCGAAGAACAAATCCAAAATCGCCGATAATCTGGCCATCTTCGTGCAGGATAAATTCCTCGATCCCGACTCCATTGTCGGGCTGATCAAAAAACATGACCCTGCGCAAATCATCGCCCACTGGCTGTATGTCCCGGCCAATACGGAATTACTTGGCGGTTACCTGACCAAAATTGTCCGTGCGTTTCTTGGAATAACGGACGATCAACGGATTCAGGCGTTTATCAAAAAAGCGATTCATGCATTTATCGATAAAGCCGATATCTCCCAATCAGTTGCAACACTCCTGGACAGCATGACGCGTGATGGTCGGCATCAGGAATTACTCGATGTTTCGGTCAAACAGGTGCTGAAACTTTTGCATCAACCGTCAACCCGTCTGTATATTTCCGGACAGATCGTGAGCTGGGTGAAACGTGAGCACCCACTGAAAGCCAAAATGTTACCGACTGAATGGTTGGGAGAGAATGGGGCAGAGGCGATCTCAGAAGCCGTTGGGACACTGCTGGACGATGTTGCCGCCGATCGTGGGCATGCATTGCGGCAAAACTTCGATCGGGCGGTGGAGCGGTTGATCGAAAAACTGAAAAACGATCCGGCCACGGCACGAAAAGCGGAAGAAATTAAAAGCTATCTGAAAAATGACGATGCGTTGAACACTTATGTGAAGCAACTGTGGCATGACTTGCGTGAGTGGCTGAGGCACGATCTTGAAAGCAAAGAGTCTGTGTTGCATTCCAAAATGGCGGCGGCAGGCCGTTGGCTTGGCGATACCTTGCTGCAAGACGTGCATCTGCGTGAATCAGTCAACCGTCATATGGAAGAGGCGGCGAGGAAAATGGCGCCTGATTTTGCCGAATACCTGACGAGGCATATCAGCGACACGGTAAAAAGTTGGGATGCCCGCGATATGTCCCGGCAGATTGAGCTAAATATCGGTAAAGATCTGCAATTCATTCGCATCAACGGGACGTTGGTGGGCGGGTTTATTGGTCTGGCTCTCTATTTGCTTTCGCAACTTCCCCATTGGATTGAGCCACTTTTTCTTTAGTCGCCAGCGACCCCTTCGGCTGGACTGGTGCAGCACATGGTTGACTATCGGTTTGCCGCAGGGCAAAAAAAATCAGCCAGAACTTTAGGTTAACTGGCTGATTTATATTAATTAACTTAATTTTCTTGCGTCTGTTTGTGGAACAATTCGCGAAAGACCGGATAGATGTCACCAGGATCACGGATATGTTGCATGGCAAAGTTGTCATACCGTGCCTGCAACGCCTCATATTCCCGCCATAACGTTTGATGGGCGCGACGGGTTATCTCGATATAGCTGTAGTAACGCACCATCGGCAGAATCTTGTTTGCCAGTAATTCGTGACACAGCGGGGAGTCATCTGCCCAGTTATCGCCATCTGAGGCCTGCGCCGCGTAAATGTTCCACTGCGCCGGATCGTAACGTTCCTGGACAACGTCATCCATCAGTTTCAACGCGCTGGACACAATCGTCCCGCCGGTTTCCTGTGAGTAGAAAAACTCCTGCTCATCCACTTCTTTCGCCTGGGTATGGTGGCGAATGTACACCACCTCAACGTTCTTATAGGTTCGGCTCAGGAACAGATAGAGCAGAATATAAAAGCGTTTCGCCATATCCTTGGTGGCTTGGTCCATGGAGCCAGAAACGTCCATCAGGCAAAACATCACCGCCTGGCTGGAAGGTTCCGGTCTGCGTTCGTAATTCTTGTAGCGCAGATCGAACGTGTCGATAAAGGGGACACGGGCGATTTTTTGCCGCAGTTCGGCAATCTCCTTGCGCAATCTTTCCTCTTCCAGAAGCTGCACGGGTTCGCAGTTTTCCAGTTCGGTAAGATTCTCCTCCAGCAGTTTCAACTCGCGCCGTTTGCTGGCGCTCATGGCCGTACGCCGCGCCAGTGAGTTCTGCAATGAACGCACTACGCTGATATTGGCGGGCACGCCGTTGGAGGTGTAGCCCGCACGATGAGTTTTGTATTCGTTAAGCTGCTTGTACTGATTCTTCTTCAGGTTCGGTAATGCCAGATCCTCGAACAGCAAATCAAGGTATTCATCCTTGGAGATCTGGAAGACAAACTCGTCCTGACCCTCGCCATCTTTACTGGCGTCACCCTGACCACCGCCACCGCCACCACCTCCACCCTGGGGCCGTTCGACGCGATCGTTCTGGACAAAATGGTCGTTACCGGGATGAACGCGGTGGCGTTGACCACCGCGACCCTGATGAAACATCGGTTCGTTGATATCTTCAATGGGAATCGACACTGACTCCCCACTGTCCACGTCGGTGACCGAACGCTTGTTGATGGCCTCGGCAATCGACTGTTTGATCTGCGACTTATAGCGGCGTAAAAAGCGCTGGCGATTAACCATGCTTTTATTCTTGCCATTCAGCCGTCGGTCAATAAAGTAGCCCATATTTCCCCCAAACGACGTTGCCACACTCCTCCGTGATCGCGATATCCTGCTTACGACGATTTTCTAACGCGCAAATACCATTCACAAAGCAAACGAACTTGTTTACGCGTATATCCTTTCTCCATCATTCTGTCGACAAAGTCATCGTGTTTTTTCTGCTCATCGGTCGAGGTTTTGGCATTGAATGAGATAACCGGCAGTAATTCTTCAGTATTTGAGAACATTTTCTTCTCAATGACCGTGCGCAGTTTTTCGTAACTGGTCCAGTTAGGGTTCCGACCGCTATTGTTGGCGCGGGCCCGCAGGACGAAGTTGACGATCTCATTACGGAAATCTTTGGGGTTACTGATCCCCGCAGGTTTCTCAATTTTTTCCAACTCGGCATTGAGTGACTCGCGGTCAAACAATTGGCCGGTGTCTGGGTCGCGATATTCCTGATCCTGGATCCAGAAGTCAGCGTATGTCACGTAACGGTCAAAAATGTTCTGACCATACTCTGAATAGGATTCCAGATAAGCCGTCTGAATCTCTTTGCCAATGAATTCGGCGTATTTCGGGATCAGATAGCCTTTCAGGTGTTCCAGATATTTTTCAGCAATATCTTGTGGGAATTGTTCGCGTTCAATCTGCTGTTCCAGAACATAGAACAGGTGCACCGGGTTGGCGGCCACTTCGGCATGATCAAAGTTGAACACCCGCGACAGGATTTTGAAGGCGAAACGGGTAGAGAGACCGTTCATCCCTTCATCAACCCCGGCGTAATCGCGATATTCCTGATACGACTTGGCCTTCGGATCGGTATCTTTCAGGCTTTCACCGTCATAGACCCGCATTTTGGAATACATACTGGAGTTTTCTGGTTCTTTCAGACGCGAAAGAATCGAGAAGCGAGCCAGTGTTTCCAGCGTGCCCGGGGCACATGGCGCATGGGTCAGTTCACTGTTATCCAGCAGTTTGTCGTAGATTTTGATCTCTTCTGACACGCGCAGGCAATAAGGCACCTTGACGATATAGACGCGGTCGAGAAACGCCTCGTTATTCTTGTTGTTTCTGAACGTCACCCATTCTGATTCGTTGGAGTGCGCCAGGATAATGCCATTGAACGGCAGGGCGGAGATCCCCTCGGTACCGTTGTAGTTTCCTTCCTGGGTCGCGGTCAGCAGAGGATGCAGCACTTTGATAGGTGCTTTGAACATCTCTACAAATTCCATGATCCCCTGGTTGGCACGGCATAATGCACCTGAATAGCCGTAGGCATCAGGGTCGTTCTGCGCATGATTTTCCAGCTTGCGGATATCGACTTTACCCACCAGCGCCGAGATATCCTGATTGTTCTCATCGCCCGGTTCGGTCTTGGCGATGGCAATCTGCTCCAATATAGACGGATGAACTTTTACGACTTTGAATTTGGTGATATCGCCGCCGAATTCATGCAGTCGCTTCGCTGCCCATGGCGACATAATCGTGCCCAGGTAGCGGGTAGGAATGTTGTATTCTTTTTCAAGAATATTGGCATCCTCTTGCGGATTGAACAGGCAAAGAGGATGGTCGTTGACCGGGCTGCGTTCGCCATTGGCGCTTAACGCATAGATAGGGACCCGCTGCATCAGCGCTTTCAGACGCTCAGCAAGGGAGGATTTACCGCCACCGACGGGCCCCAGTAAGTAGAGAATCTGTTTCTTCTCTTCCAACCCTTGCGCGGCGTGTTTTAGGTAAGAAACAATTTGTTCAATCGCTTCTTCCATCCCATAAAACTCTTCAAACGCCGGATAACGTGCTATGACGCGGTTGGAGAACAGGCGAGACATTCGAGACTCAAGCGCGGTGTCGATCATAACCGGTTCACCGATAGCCATGAGTAAGCGTTCCGCCGCATTAGCATAAGCACTGCGATCTTGCCGACAAATGGTAAGAAATTCCTGCAGTGTGAACTCTTCGTCCTTGGCAGCCTCATAGCGCTGGCGATAGTGGTCAAATATGTTCATAGCGATGCCCGTCCTGTTAGATTGGTTGGGAACAAAAATTAAGAGCTTCTGTTTTTGGGTAAAATAATGAAACTCTTACCTTATTGTTATGGACGGGTATCGCTTAAAGAGCAAGTTGACTTTTTGGACGAAAGGGAGGGGATCCCGCAACGGAAAAGCGGTATTTTGCGGTTTAATTCTTTAAATTGCGTGTATTTTAGGATAATACTCTTAAATATCACTATTAAGAATGTAAAAAAACCACGGTTCCATAAAAATTATTACTTGGTAAATTTTTGTGCAAGACATCGAAATGCACCGTCAGCATTGAATACGGGGAGAGGGCACTTAATGACCCAATATCGTGTGGATCTTGCTCGGTTGTCAGGTTTGGCCGAGACGGGAAGACTAGCGTAGTTTTATGACGGGGAAATGAAACGAGCCAAAAGGCACGACTGATTCACCTTATGGATACAAGTAGCTCGCAACCAAATGTTTTTTTATGTAAATTTTAAGCATGGAATTTACTGTTCACATACACTATTAACGCTTTTTGTTAATTACTGGAATGTATAACCCGTGAAACTACTGCATAAATCACTGACCGTTGTAGCTGCTACTGTGCTGCTTTCTCAAGCTGCACATGCCAATACTTTTACATTAGGTGCGTCTGCATTAGTCAGCCCAGACCCATATCGAGGTAATCAGGATCGGGTTTATCCGGTTCCAGTTATCAATTACGAGGGTGACAGCTTCTATTTCCGCAGCCTGATGGCGGGTTATTATCTCTGGAAAGATGACGCTAACCGTCTGAGCATTAACGCTTATTATTTACCGCTGCACTTCAAGCCGAGCGACAGCGATGATGATCGCATGAAAACCCTTGATAGACGTCGCGCAACGCTGATGGCAGGGGTGACTTATTCGCACTTTGCTGACTGGGGGATTGTGCGTACCTCATTTTCTGGCGACACGCTGGACTACAGCAACGGTCTGATCGCTGATGCAGCTTATTTGTATCGTTTCCGGTTGGACAAATGGACGCTGACGCCAGGCGTCGGGGTGACCTGGAACAGCTCAAACCAGAATGACTACTACTATGGCGTAAGCTCAGCAGAGTCGAGCCGCAGCGGATTTGATAGTTATTCACCCAGCGACAGTTTCGAACCTTACGTAGAGCTTTCGGTTAATTACACCATTAACACCAACTGGAATGCGTTCTTTATGGGCCGTTACGTACATATGGCTGATGAGATTCAAGACAGCCCGATGGTCGACAAGTCATACACTGGGGTAGTGTGGACTGGTGTGAGTTACACGTTCTGATGATTTTGTTTTCGTTCAAATGGGCGGCTTCTTTAGCCGCCTTTTTTATGATGTTTAATTTGTATATTAGTTACAACATACAGATGGTTTAAGTTATTACGAAGACTTTAGCTTCGGTGATTTTGGTTATTTCTAGCAGGCTAAGGAGGCTGGTTTTTAAAAGTAGATTTGGTTGATATAAGTTTGTCTTTCTACTGGAAGCTTGCATCTCAATGTACGCGAACGTCAAAAGATAGCTTTGGTAGCACGCGCAGCAGGGACGCTGCGCGAGGCGCTGCATCGCCGGGAGCGATTCAGCGGGTGCGTTAAGCCCGGAAGACGTGGGAGGGAACCGGTGAAACCGGCAATATTTCCGCGCCTAGCCCGGGTTCAAAGGGGCCCGGCGATGGCGCTCCTTTGTCGGTTGAGGCGTCGAGGCTCAGGTAGAAAACAAAACTTATATCAACCGAAACCTGCTCCGAGCCTGTTTTTAAACAACCACCATGAGAATTCATATCCAGTGAGGCAACCGAGGGGACCCGCAACGCGGGCAATTTATGCTGCGGAAAGCGCGGGTGCAGGGGACACGCTTTTGTCCCCTGCTTATATCTTGATTATCACTTTAACAGAGCGATAATCCCCTGA
>NZ_QOVA01000052.1 GCF_003332275.1 Edaphovirga cremea
CCGTAAGTAATCCATAGATGCAAATGTCAGATCGCGATGCGCCTGTTAGGGCGCGGCTGGCAAGAGAGCCTTATAGGCGCATATGAAAAACCTCCGGCTATGCCGGAGGATATTTATTTTAGCCTCAGTAGCCGACCTCAGTCCTGATAACCAGACAGCCATTCTCAGCCGTAATGTTCACCGGTTGGCCAGTGGTAAATCCCAACTGCTCCAGCCACTTACCCTTGATGGTCAGTTGTGGGCTGGGGTTGGGTCTGCCGCCGTTGGGGCGGTAACCGACGGTGTAACGGCGGGCTTGGGATGTGGCGGGTTCTGACGTAGAATCGCGTTCAGTCATGATCAACTCCTGCTTAGTTGCTTGTGGTTAGCGGGGTTGAGGTGTTCGAGCACTTCAACCCCGCGTTAGTATTAACTCTCTTCTTTAGCCGCAGCCGGTGCCAGTCCGGCCATCGCGCCCGCGACCTGATTCTTGATGATCATCGCATTGAGCAACTCGCGTATTACATCCTGCTCGTGCTGCGGCATCAGCGAAATGGTCTCAAACTGGTAGCGCAACTGTTCACTGGGGCCGCGTTCCTGTTCATCAAACACCAACATATCTGCGCAACCCATAGAGATAAAGTATGTCATCCCAGCCGCGTTTCTTCTCTTGATTCAGTTCATCAATCATCGCTCCCGGAGACTGGAGCGGCACGAGATACCGCGCGACCACATTGAACTCCCGATGAAACCCTTGTCACTACGCTTCAGCACCTTCAGCACCGCCAACTGAGTGCTACAGCGGACCACAGGGTTCCTCTGGAGGTCTGGCAGCCAGGCGCAAACGCTGACCCGTCCGCAGATCGATCGCATGGCCTGGGTTTTCCTTGCCTCCTGGATTTGCATAGAAGACATATTGATACTCCTTGTTCCCAAGGACAATGTAGGGATGACCGTCGCGCCCCTCCGCTCTTTCTAAAAGTTTCAAGCCGCGCGTTGAAGAAGAGTCTTCATAACGGCACAAGTCATCAGAACCCAGCGCAAAATGCCACCCAGTAAGATCGTAGATGTTTGCTGCATCCGCCAGAAGAAGAAAGTTGCCGTAGGGGCTTGGAATGGGTCCCAACACTTGCCCCTGAATCGCAACGGAGTTGCTCCCGCCGTCCCTGAAGAGATACATGCTGTGTCCATCAATGGCTTGTGCGTACGCAAATCCCCCGTAGTCGTAATGATCTACCGATATGATTTGAAAGCTATCCACATCTGCTACGGGCACAGGCTTGTCGGCAAGGAAAACCCTGCTCTTTGTGCGTCCAAACTCGGTTGCGGGCCGGTACTCAAAGGGTCCGCAATACAACCCCGGATGACCAGCCATGAACCCATCGCGGACGGGGCAGCCGGCAGGCAGAACCCTGAATTCATCGCCTTCCGTCATCCGAAGCGGCAAGGAGACAAGTTTATGGCGACCATCGCTTAGCTCATCGCTTCGCTGTATGCGGGAGTAAGACTCCCCGGATGGAGAAGTATAGCGAGATCTATAGAACCCACCTCCGAGGCTCTCTGGCAGCTCATTCAATACCAAGCCGATGTCACCACCGCCTACGTACCACAGGTGGTTTCCCTCTTTGATGTACTTTGAGTCGACCACTTCGATTGCCGCAGGTTTAGAATCATCCAGCATTCGACCTTCCCAGTACAATCGTGACTTGTCGCGAGCCAGCTCGGTAAAGTAATAATCGAAGCTATTTTCTCCCGGATCTTCCAAAAAAAGAGCCTGAAAGCTGTCCGCATCGGCCCCTTCAACGTTTTCACCATTATAGAAGACCTGCTCTCCGTAAACGGCATAGTCAGACCGCCTGGCTGAAGATCCTCCCTCTGTCTTTCCTGCTGGCAACGGCAGCACACGCAGAACAACGTTGTGCGGCAATGGGCGGGCGCCGCGAATCACAAACTGCCTGTAGTAGACGGCATCGCTTGTGGCAGCATAATCTTCATTCAGAATTCGAGACTCGTCGGCTCGAGGCGACAATTCGAGCGGAAAGAAATGATTGGTCGTTACCGTAACGCTGGTAGTTCCCAAGGGGCACATGCTACGGCCTGCGGAGCTGTACGAGCCAATTCCACCCACGCAGGCACCGTAGCTCGACGATTCCGATGTTCGAAAGTACATACGATCTTGCTTGACGACATAGCCACTCGACCCGGGGCTGATAATACGCGGCTTAGAGCAACTCCTTCGCTCAGAGTCGCTAGAGTTCTCTTTGGTATGCGCGTCTGGGTAGATATTGTCATGGCAGATATCTCGGCTACACGCCACCAATGGGCTAACTGAGATGGCAACAATCAATGACACCCAGAGTTTTCTAAACGCGATCCGACAATTCATGAATACTGCATGCTCCATGCTTTACCACCGATTCCCACACCACTCTCAATTGGCACGCCTGCGCACCCAGAAGGGGAAGGAGGCAAACAACTACGCAACTTACCAGTCTACCGGCAGAGCACAGGGGGGGATCTATAGGGGTCAGCTTGGCGATCGGGAATTATTGTATATTAAGCCTGTTATTTAATCAGACTCAGCATCCTGACGGCAGATCATTCGTGACCAGCCCAACCTGGATCGCGTCCGGCTACCAACAAAAAACCCAATCTTTTTGTCTCGGCTACACTAATAATGGGTACGCATCAACTGCGGTTCCTCTATAGCCACAACAAGAATACTGCGACCACCAACACACTGCGCTGCAACGGAAAATCTTGCCCGAGTTGGGGCTCAGTTGCACAGACAGTAATGACGTGAAAGTCTGGCTCATCGGGATGACTGTGCCCCGCAGTGTCATTCAGGTTGCCGACGTCCAGAGGGTTAAGTAAGGATGAGAATCATGAAACTGCTTTTGATAGGGAGGCCGGCAGGGCTGCTGGCAGCATTGATGTTTTCGGGATGGGTACATGCCGAATGTAAATTTGGGGATGCAGGTTCCGCACAAACCGGCACCTTTAACGTGGGCAGTGTGATTGTACAACGAGACTCCCCCATCGGCACGGTCCTGGCCACAGCAACCACGGGGGCTATTGCTGGCGGCGGGACATTACTGGGTTGTTCGACGGACTGGACAGCCAACCTGGAATTGACACGCTTTACTACGCTCTCAAGCGTCAGTGGGGTTTATCAAACCAATCTCAATGGGGTGGGGTTGAAAATCACCACCGGTGGCGGCAGGGTTCTCCCCACTACGGTCGCTTTTGCTGGGCAACAGTATCCTACGCTTGCAGCGCCAGGGATGATCGCGCAGGTGGTCAAAACCAGCGCAACGGGCGTTGGCGGGGGGAGTATTACCCCGGGGAATGTGGCGAAGTATTCTATAGCGGGAAGTCCGCAATTTTATGTCGACTTCAACATGGGTAGCTCCACAATCATACCGATTGCCTGCTCATTACAGAACAGCACTATCAACGTGTCACTCGGGAATATATTGGCCACGGAATTTACCGGCGTGGGCAGCACGTTAGCCGCCAGGGACTTCAACCTGGGGCTGAGTTGTGATGCCGGGACCCGCATTAACGCCTCAATGTCGGGTATACAGAATACCGATACGAGCGATACGAGCGTATTGGCTCTCACCGGGGCGGGTAATGCTGATGTCGCCAAAGGGGTGGGAGCCCAGATCCTCTATAACAACACGCCGATAAAGATTGGTGAAAACCTGGAATTAAAAACCTCCGCAGGGGGAATGGAAACCTTCGCCTTTAAGGCGCGTTATTTCCAGACTTTACCCACCGTGAAACCGGGGACAGCAAATACAACGGCGACGCTGGAATTGACTTATCAGTAAAAATAGTGCAGAGACTGGCAAATTACACTTTGTTATAGAGTGTACAAAAAATAACAAGGGCATAACTAAAGTCCCCTACTAAGAAGCCAGAATATCAGTAAGCTGGACATATCAGGTAAAGGAGGATTACCCCTGAATTGCGTATATCCTTCAGACGAGGAAGTTATTGCTACGGACAACTGTTTGAAAAATGTTCGGATAACTGTTGCCAGATCATGTCCATCTATCTTTTGACCCTTTATAATAAACGTAGCTGATAATTTCCGCACCCAAAGTAAATGTTAAATAATGACTTTCCGTATAATACATGGGTAATTATTGTGCAATGTTGTTAATTATTGGTATCACCATTGTGACTTAAATAAATATATTTAATGCAATAATGACTGAATTTTTTCTAATTTAACACCAAGTGAAATCTTATATGAAAATACATTCCGTATCCCTAATAGTTGGCTCAGTGAGCCTGCTATTAACCCCCACTATCTATGCGGCTTCGATTGATGGCGGCCAGACCGTCACACAAAGTTCACCCTGGAATATCAGCGGCACCCTCTCTGTAGGCCATTCCACGAGTGGCACACTTACAATTAGCGAGGGTGGCATTGTCAGCAATACGATGGCCTATATTGGCAACTTAACCGGGTCGACGGGGGTTGCGGAAGTGACCGATGCCGGGTCGCAGTGGAATAACTCCGGTTACCTCTTTGTTGGCAATTCCGGTAAGGGTGCACTCACCATTAGCGAAGGTGGTGTTGTTAGCAATTTAGAGGGCTATATCGGCAACGTTGCCGGGTCGACGGGCGTTGCAGAAGTGACAGATGCCGGGTCGCAGTGGAATAACTCCGGTTACCTCTCTGTCGGCAACTCCGGTACAGGCACGCTCACGATCAGCGAGGGCGGTGTTGTTAGCAATGCAAAGAGCTATATCGGCAGGAACACCGGTTCGACGGGTGTCGTCGCCGTGTCTGGTGCCGGATCTCAGTGGAATAGCAGCGACACCTCCCTCGTTGGCGACTTCGGCAATGGCACGCTCACCATTAGCGAGGGCGGCGTGGTTAACAATACAATGAGCTATATCGGCTACGCTTCCGGGTCGACGGGCGTTGTCGAGATATCCGGTGACGGCTCGCAGTGGAATAACAGCAGCAACCTCATTGTGGGCAACGTTGGTAATGGCACACTGACCCTTGCCGATCAGGCGCAGGTGTCTGCCAGCGCCGTGACGCTTGCTTCGAATACAGCTGGCAGTGGTACCTTGAATATCGGCGATGGCAATCTGGCCGGTACCCTCGATACCGCCAGCATCACCGGCGGGGCAGGTTCTGCAACGGTCAACTTTAACCACACCGATGATATCGATTTCTCACCGCTGATGGCCGGAAAGATGGCGGTTAATCATCTCACCGGTGGAATCACACGCTTGTTAGCGGCAAACAGCTATACCGGCGCGACCACCATCAGCGCAGGCACTTTGCAGGCGGGAGCAGCCAATGCGTTCAGTGCCAACTCTGACTACGCGGTGGGAACTGCGGGCCAGTTGGATCTGGCCGGTTATAGCCAGACCCTCGCCAGCCTGAATAACGCCGGGGTGGTGAGTTTTAACGGGGCGCCAGGGGCTGTTTTGACCGTGTCGGGTAATTATACCGGCAATGACGGTTTGCTGAATTTCAACACGGTGCTGAATGACGATACCTCAGCCACCGATAAGCTGGTGGTAAACGGTAATACCTCGGGCAGCACATTGGTGAGTGTGAGCAATGCCGGTGGCAGCGGTGCAGCGACCCTGAACGGTATTGAACTGGTGCAGGTTAATGGCCTCTCTGACGGTGAATTTGTACAAAATGGTCGTATTGCGGCGGGTGCTTATGATTACTATCTGGCGCGTGGCGCGGATACCCTTGCCAAAAACTGGTATCTGACCAGTGCGGTGCCACCAGTGACACCAACACCAGATCCAGAAGTAACGCCAGATCCAGAGATAACCCCAGATCCGGAGATAACCCCAGAGCCAGAGGTAACGCCAGATCCAGCCCCACCTACAAGTCAGGAGCCAGAAGCACCCGTAACGATGGTTGAACGTCCTGAAGCCGGGAGTTACAGCGCCAACCTGGCGGCAGCGAACAACATGTTCGTGACGAGTTTGCACGATCGTCTGGGTGAAACCCAGTATATCGATGCGCTGACCGGTGAGAAGAAAGTCACCAGCATGTGGCTGCGTAACGAGGGCGGGCATAATCGCTCCCGTGACACCAATGGCCAGTTGAGCACCCAGGCTAACCGCTATGTGCTGCAACTGGGTGGCGACATTGCTCAGTGGAGCAATAACGACATGGACCGTTTCCATCTGGGTGTGATGGCGGGCTACGGCAACAGCAAAAACAGAACTGGATCCAATATCTCGGGTTACAGTTCCCGTGGGTCAGTGGAAGGTTATAGCCTTGGGATGTACGGCACCTGGTATGCCAATGAAGCCGACAAGTCGGGTTTGTATGTGGATAGCTGGGCGCAATACAGCTGGTTCAATAACACGGTTGACGGTCAGGATTTGGCGACTGAAAAGTACAAATCCAAAGGGGTAACGGCGTCAGTAGAAAGCGGCTATACCTTTAAAATCGGTGAAAATGCAGCGAAAAACGCCACCTACTTTATCCAGCCCAAAGCGCAGGTGACCTGGATGGGCGTGAAAGCCGATGACCATAAAGAGGTCAACGGCACCCATGTTTCTGGTGAAGGCGATGGCAATATCCAGACCCGTCTGGGGGTGAAAGCCTTTATGAACGGTTACAGCGACCAGGATAAAGGCAAGGATCGCGTTTTCCAGCCATTTGTTGAAGCGAACTGGATCCACAATACCCAGGATTTTGGTACCACGATGGACGGCAGTACGGTGAAACAAGCCGGGGCGGGCAATATTGGTGAGCTGAAAGTGGGCGTGGAAGGTCAGATCAACAAGAGACTGAATGTCTGGGGCAATGTTGGCCAGCAGGTTGGTGATAAAGGCTACAGCGATACTGCCGCGATGATAGGGATTAAATACAACTTCTAAGAGACCCTTCTTACTTGAAGTCGCCGCGTTGTTGGCTGCGACTTCAAGCTACCAAATAGATCCCTTTCATACTATTGACGAACCCCACTTTCATTTTGGTGGGGTTCGTTTTTTCTAGCAATAGACGGTTGTGTTTCCAGCCCTTACCCACCGTGAATCCGGGAACCGTAAATACAACGGCAGCGCTGGAATTAACTTATCAGTAAAAAATAACGCAGAGACCGGCAAGTTACACTTTGTCATAGAGTGTACAAAAAACAACAAAGGCATAACTAAAGTCGCCTACTAAGAATCCAAAATATCAGTAATCTGTACGCATCAGGTAAAGGATGATTACCCCTGAATTGCGTGTGATAGCCCCTCACTTCTGACCGATATGTCTATAAAGGTGGGCAGGGTGAAATGATGAAAGAGTTCG
>NZ_QOVA01000053.1 GCF_003332275.1 Edaphovirga cremea
ATTGTCGGTGATGTTACCGTTGAACGTGATGGTGCCGGTTGACGCGGCATTAGCGAAAGAGGAAACGCCCATCAGCAGGGCAATTGAAGCAACTAAAGCTGACTTTTTCATGGAAAAAAATAATCCTTTAATGATTGTGAAAGGGAGCCAGAACTTGACTTTCGGCATCCCTGCACCGATGTAATTCATCGATTTTCTTAGCTTTTCTTTTTACGTCTACAGCAAGCTACAGCCGAGTGAGTGACTGGAAAAAATCCATGGTCACTTCCATTCAGTGTGTCCAAACCGCGGTGATAATCGCCAAGATAGGAATAATATTACTGGTAAGAATTTCCTTGTGTCAAAATCCTACTCCCCGCCATTGCACGCTTTATTTTTTTCTTTATATTCAGGCAGCTAAATTAATATCCAGCTATAATCTCGTCTTATTCCTAATTAAATAGGTAATTTTGCAATAGTTTTTAATTCTGTAAAATTAATAAAAACAAGCATTTAATTATATTAAATAAGTAAAGTAAAGAATAACAACCCAATTAGACAGTAAAAAAATACGTTTAATCCATTTAATTGATTTAGACACTAAAAATACTAAAAACAGTAAGTTTACGAAAGTCAATTTCAATCAGGTTGTTAAAAAGATTGACTTTACCTTCATGCAATATTATGAATTCAAGAATTCCACCTCATAATTAAAAGTGTATAAACTTCATTTTCCCACCTCTGAATCGCCACTGACTATTTGCAACAGTGCCAGTTAACTTCATCTGTTTTTTTGCAATAAGCCCTTTCACTCGGACAATAATTTGTTATCATGGAAAGCTTCAACATAGTTAAAAATTATTCCTTTTCACTAGGAATTCTATTTCAATTAGTTTGCTCATCTAAGAATTTATCTTAAAGTAAAATATGGCTAATTGATAAAATTTCCATATTTAATATCGACATATTCAGATTAAAACAAATAAAATTCACCAATCAGTAACCTCCTGACTTGCAGACAGTAACATGCCTTAATGCAAGCAAATCCATTATTAATCAAATGCGTGCTTTAATTATCCTCTAATATTTATAAGGATTTAAATTTATCGAGAGGCATTTATGTTGAAGTTTGAGCTTCATAAATCTGCTTCATGGCATCGACGACAAATTGCTTGTTACGCAAAAAAGCAATAAACCTAGAATGGCGCAAGCCTGACATTCCTTGTATTTGATTATTTTTTAAATGTACATGTCTTTCTAATAAATCCTTGCAGTGCCGTACTTGAACCCGTATGAGTTGAACGAAATCATTATCGACCCCAAAGGGTTGCCGTATGAGGTGGAGCTGCAGAGCACCAGTCAGAAAGTGGCCCCTTACGCCGGGGCAGTGGTACACCTGAAGTACGATACCCAACAGGGTTATCCGCTGCTTATTACCACAACGTTAAGTGATGGCAGTCCGGTGCCGTTCGGTGCCAACGTGTTCGACAGCAAAGGCAACAACGTGGGGATGGTCGGGCAGATGGGGCAAATCTATGCCCGGGTGGAAAAAGAGCGGGATCAACTTAGTTTGAAGTGGGGTCAGGACGGGGCGCAGCAGTGCAGCGTGTCCTACCTGATGCCGCCGCAGCCGAAAGGCAAGCGTATGGAGTCACCCATGCGCTTTACGTCGGTATGTGGAGGCAAAGCATGAAGTCATCAGACATAGCAGGGATGGTACACAACTGCACCAGAGGGCAAAGAATGAAGAGAATAAAACAGGCTGCTACCGGGTTGCTTTTACTCATGGCCGCCACTGAAACCACGTGGGCTGCGATTGTCTGTTCACCGATTAATGGTTCACCCCGTACCGATACCGTACAACTGAGTCCGCCGAATATTTCAGCGGGTGCGGATATTCCCGTGGGGACGGTGATTTATCAGGGGCGCTGGTATAGCGGTAGTACCGGTAGCAGCGTCATAAACTGTACATCACCTGTGGATACCTGGTTTTGGCTCAATCTGGCATGGGGTGTTGAAAGTGCACCTCTGGCACTTTCCACATGGACAGCTAGTCCATTTGGTGGCGCGGTGTACCAGACCGGTATTCAAGGCGTAGGTATTGCAATTTCCCGCAGCAATAATGGTGATGCAGCAATACTGGGCCGACTGAATTATGCATACGCTACCGATTTTCAGAGACAGATAACCTCGGGGAGTTATCGGCCTTATATGAACGATACCAACATCTATGTCTCACTGATTAAAATCGGCACTATTAATCCCGGAAGCTACACCCTTGACGCATCGAAACTGCCCACCGCCAATATAATTATTACTAATCCGCTGACTCACGAGACAACACCTGGGTTACCCATTAAGACGAATGTAGTCAGGTTTCAGGGACAACTAAAGGTATCTACCCAGACCTGTAAAACGCCGGATGTGAATGTTGACATGGGAAGTTATGAGAAGCGGCAATATTTTACCGGAATCGACTCCACGACCCCGTGGGTGGATGCGTCAATCGTGTTGACGGGTTGCCCCGCCTTCCATGGTTTTTATAATGCTGCTAACAGTACGCTCATGTTTGATTACAGTACGGGCACAGGACTGGTCGCGAATTCTACCAGCAACAGCGTCGGCGTAAGATTAACCCCCTCAACGTCGGTCATTGATTCGCCAAGAGGGGTTATGTCCACGGATAAATCTTCCTCTGGTTCCGCCTTGGGTGTTGGTATTCAATGGGGGTGGGGGAGTACCAGCGGTAGCCCCGCATTATTTGACTTTGCGACAGAAAAACTGTTTCAGCTCCCGAAAGATGGCCGCACGGAAATCAAGATCCCTCTGGCAGCCTGTTATATCCAGACAGACGTTATGGTGACACCGGGAACGGCTGACGGCAAAGCCGTGTTCCTGATCAATTATTATTAGTCGCAGAGAAGCATGGGGGGCAGGGCTACACCTTAATGTCAGTATTGAAGTGGATTGCAAGGAATAATATTTTTATTATTCATGAGGTTATTGAATGCCACAACCTCTAGATATTCTAAGGTGTGATAATTCAAAACATCTGGGTGCGATAATCAGTAGGTATAATTTATCCTGCTGATTATTGCAATGGCATAGGCACAGTTGCAAATAGCCAGTGATGATAAAATGAGCGATTTTTTAGCTGAAAGAACCGTGCATTATACCTTTCAAAGCAGCAACAAACTTATCGACGTGGATGAACTTATCGCAAACCTGAGATAAGAGTGACGGAAAAATTTGGGGTTCCGGCTTAGACCCTCAAGTCCTTTTCATTCGTTAAGAAGGTAATCCATTGTTTAAATTGTAAATACGCTAGCGGTCGCGTCAGAAAGTCAATGGTCATATTTGCAGAGAATCACCGCATGTAATTCGTCGGGATTTTCGCGGTCGATAACCTTCAGGGAGATGTCAAGAATACCGTTATCGGGATCTCCTAGATAATGTCCCATTGCCCACAACCAGTTGAGTACACCACCAACATCTTCACTTCTCATCCTGAAAACTGACGATCTGCTACTTGTTTCTAATAGAACCGCTGAACGCCTCGTTTATTACTTTTCTGTAATATTTATTCATTATCAGGGGATGCAGCGATCGGATGCTCAATTTTTTAAGCGCTGAATGTTTGTGAGCACTGACCGTCGAGTGACTGAGTTGCAGGTCTATAGCAATACCAGCCGCTTTTTCCCCATCCAGAAGTCGCCGCAGCACGGTGGTTTCCCGCTGGGAAAGTGCGGGTATGGTTACTTTACCGGGTTTATACGCCTCATTAATTGTCTCGATACCTGAAATCAAATGAGTTTCTAGTATCGCCAGTGAGTGTGATGTATCTAGGGCAGCACTGATATTGTTAAGTTTAGATAAGTAGCGAGCCATCACTCCAGTAGATATCACATCAGCAATCAGTAATATTTTGGCATCAGGATGCCCTGTTGGTAAAAATTCACCGAAAAAACTTAAGCTAGTCACGGGATCATCAACCGCACTGCTGAGGGTCACGATAATAATATCGACGTCAAAAAACCTTATTAATCGACTTCCATACTGGTCAAGGTGACTAATGCTGGCAACAATTTTATATTTGTCTGAAAATTTTTTATTTAAGAGGAGCTCCTCAATCCCCTTGCGGGTATAAAGACATGGGCATTGAATTACTATTTTTTTCTGAGCCACGGTTCCCTCCTGGAGCCGATAGATAAAAGAGTTATTATTCTATTAAGATAATAAAATTCATACCTTGGGCGTAATAAGAAAATTCAGAGTATCAAAATGCAGGCACTGTTGCAAATAGGATCCCGAATTGACTTTTCCTCTTTTAAAGGAAGCTTAAAGACCAAAAACTCTATTCACCCAGCGGTATACATATATTACCGAAAAAAACCGCTTGAGGAGAAGCGGGTTCAAGATCGCATGGTTTTATTCCGCCAGTTACAGTCAGGTAACCACATTGCGATTAAGAACATTCCTACGACAGATGCGTTTGTACCAACCCCTCCATCACTATAAAAAGAGTGGGAAGCGCAAGCCCTGTAACTGGGTAGATCTACTCAACTCAGACCCCACATAAGCGACTCAGAACATTAAAAGATGTCACATAAACCGTAACTTAAAACCAGACAGTTATGGCACTGTTGCAAATAGTCAGTGGTGTAAACTGAACGCTCTTTTAGCTGAAGGAACAGCCCGTGAATCCTTTCCATGGCAGGCATTTTCAGGGCGAGATCATCCTTTGGGCTGTTCGCTGGTATTGTAAATACGGCATCAGTTATCGCGAACTCTAGGAAATGCTCGCCGAACGCGGCGTCAATGTCGATCACACCACGATTTATCGTTGAGTTCAGCCCTATGCCCCTGAAATAGAAAAACGCCTGCGCGGGTACTGGCGTAATCCTTCTGATCTTAGTCCCTCGCACATTGACGAAACATACGTGAAGGTTAACGGGTGCTGGGCTTATCTGTACCGTGCCGTTGACAGCAGGGGCTGCACTATCGATTTTTATCTCTCCCCCACCGCAATACAAAGGCAGCTTATCGCTTTCTTGGAAAAATCCTCAACAACGTGAAGCGCTGGCAAATTCCGCGTTTTATCAACACGGACAAAGCGCCAACATATGGACGTGCGCTGGCATTGCTGAAGCAGGAGGGAAAATGCCCGCCAGATGTCGCAGTCCCGCTCGGGGACGTGCAGGCAAACCAGTTTAGCGGGGTGGGCAGTACGCTGGGAACCAGGAGCTTTAATCTGGGCCTGAATTGCGATGCCGGCACCCGGGTTAATGTTTCGATGTCAGGAGTGCAGAATACCGATACCAGTAATACCAGCGTGCTGGCTCTCACCGGCGCGGGTAACGCCGACGTGGCCAAAGGTGTGGGGGCACAGATTTTATACAACAATACCCCAATGAACATTGGCGAAAACCTCTTGTTAAAAACCTCGGCAGGCGGCATGGAAACATTGGGCTTTCAGGCGCGCTATTACCAGACCTTGCAGAAAGTGATGCCGGGCAAGGCGAATGCCACGGCAACGCTGAACATTTCTTACGAGTAGCAGTGGCTGTTTCTCCTTAGTACGCGACATTGTCAGAAGAAACGCACAAGTCACCATTCGTCAGAAAGGATACGTTATTTATCAGAGCCCTATTCCGGCAAATGCCTTTCAGATTCTTCTCACTACGCTGCCTGAATTGAAATATACATATTTGCTCCCCCAGGAATGCCTATTTTCATGAGGATGCCACGTGCACGAACAATCTCAATGCACAAGTATCGATATGTCAGTTGAGGACATAACGTAAATCACTGCCCCATCGAACGCCCCGATAACGACGCCTGAATTGATCCAGGGGCAAGGCCAATCATCGTCACACCACCTTAGGATATTTGTCGCTGTGCCAGTCCCCGTGGATACTGGGGTCCGCTTGGAAAATGGAATCTATGGTCACTCCCGTTTTTGCAACACTGATTTTGAAGATATCGTTGGCTTACTTGAATCTATCCGGCGTCTGAATGAGCTTAATTGCCCGCGCCTCGATGAGTTCCGCGCCTGATGAACCTCTAGAAAATATACGGCTTCAGATGAGCCTTTCCGTTTTACAGGTTCCTCAACAGGCCGGTTGGCCGTTCGTATCATCAATAATCAGTATTCGCAAAACCAGATAAGTGGCTGTTTAAAATCATTATTCTTGTTGACTTTACGCATGGAACGTCTGTTGTCGTGCCGTCAGTGCCCAGGCTATTCTGGCCAGCTTGTTTGCCAGAGCACAGGTCACGACAAAATTACTTTTTCGGCACAACAACTCCCTGACCCAGTCGGCCAGCTTGCCAGACTGGTGTTCCAGTTTTTGTATAAAAACTCTGGCACACTGAACCAGCAAGGTTCGGATCTTTTTGTTGCCTCGCTTGCTGATCCCCAGCAACATCGTCCGGCCGCCCGTGCTGTACTGACGTGGTGCCAGTCCTGTTGCTGCCGCAAAATCACGGCTGCTGGCGTATTGTTTGCCGTCACCAAGCTCAGTGGAAATGGTACGGGCTGTCAGCGTTCCCACACAGGGGATCGTCAGTAAACGCTGCCCAACCTCATCCTCGTTTAACTTTCGCTTCAACTGAGCTTCCAAATCGTTTATCTGCTCAACAAGATAATGATAATGCCGCTGCAATTTCAGCAATAACTGGTTGAGATAAAAAGGTAATTTGTTGTCTTCAAGGATCGTGCTTAGCCGACTGATAGCCGCAGCACCTCGAGGAACGCTGACGCCAAACTCCAGCAGAAAAGCATGCATTTGATTGGTCGTTTTGACCTTATCCTGCACCAGAGACTCACGAACCCGATGCAGAGCCCGCATGGCCTGTTGAGACTCCGTTCTAGGCTGAACGAAGCGCATTGATGGACGTGATGCAGCCTCACA
>NZ_QOVA01000054.1 GCF_003332275.1 Edaphovirga cremea
ATATAGGTATCCAGGTGGCCAGCCAGTTCGATGATTTTTGCTTCCCACTCGGCTTCGCCTTCCAGTGCTCTCAGCGCTGAACCACGAACGACTGGCAGATCATCACCAGGGAAGTCATAAGCAGAAAGAAGTTCACGAACTTCCATTTCTACCAGTTCCAGCAGCTCTTCATCATCAACCATGTCGCATTTGTTCATGAATACGATGATGTAAGGAACGCCAACCTGACGACCCAGCAGGATGTGCTCACGGGTCTGCGGCATTGGGCCGTCAGTCGCAGCAACAACCAGGATAGCGCCGTCCATCTGCGCAGCACCGGTGATCATGTTTTTCACATAGTCGGCGTGCCCTGGGCAGTCAACGTGCGCATAGTGGCGAGTTGGGGTGTCATATTCAACGTGGGAAGTGTTGATGGTGATACCACGAGCCTTTTCTTCTGGCGCATTATCGATCTGGTCGAATGCACGCGCGTTACCACCGTAGGTTTTAGCCAGAACGGTGGTGATTGCTGCAGTCAGGGTAGTTTTACCGTGGTCAACGTGGCCGATAGTACCAACGTTAACGTGCGGTTTTACACGTTCAAACTTTTCTTTAGACATCGATTGTCCCTCTAAGACACGGTTAAATCGGTGGTATCACCACATCAACCAAGCGTTTGCTTGCTGAATATATAACAGAATGAAAATCAGGGGGCGAGATATTAAGAAGTGGTGCTGATAGGCAGATTCGAACTGCCGACCTCACCCTTACCAAGGGTGCGCTCTACCAACTGAGCTATATCAGCACATCTTGGAGCGGGCAGTGGGAATCGAACCCACATCATCAGCTTGGAAGGCTGAGGTAATAGCCATTATACGATGCCCGCATCCTGGAACTCGGCTACCAGATTTTTCTGTAGAATTTGAAGTTGGAAAGATGACGTATCAAGTGTTCCACCTTCGCCTGAATCGCCGCTGGCGCTTCAGACCACCTTATTTCTAAGGTTTGATTTGGTGGTGGGGGAAGGATTCGAACCTTCGAAGTCGATGACGGCAGATTTACAGTCTGCTCCCTTTGGCCGCTCGGGAACCCCACCTGATTTTAAAGTACTTGATGGTGCCGGCACCAAGAGTCGAACTCGGGACCTACTGATTACAAGTCAGTTGCTCTACCAACTGAGCTATGCCGGCATCAAGTGCTGCGCATTCTAGGTAGACATGACGGCGTATGCAACAAAAAAATTGCTTTCTGCGTGCTATCGCTCAGAAATTATCCAAAAAAGCCTTTTTAAAGACTATTCACTAATTTTACTGCTTAAAGAACACACTTTGACGCTGTTTTTTTAAACAATGACAGCACCTCATAGTGGCTTGAAAGTTCGCAGAAATAAATCTTTTTATGAAATTCTTCGCTAATGACTTTTCAAAGAAGAACTCCTCCTATGGATAGCGCGGGATGAACAGGGTGGCGTAGATACTGTGCAAGTAGAATTATGCCTGGTGATTCGCTGTAAATCAGGTACCTCACGCGATTGCCAGCTAGAAACATAGAGATAGGGTTTTTCTTTGTCATATCCACATATGATTGATTTTTATGTTTTTTATCGATTTACGTCCACAATTTATGATAAAGAACTCATTTACGCATAAGAAAAATGTCTACTGGAAAAACGAAGCTGTCTATAATATGCAGCTTGTTTACTGTCTGGAGTTGGCGTCCAGCGCCTTTCCCGACCTGCGCTAACAGGCAGACTTTGGCTTATGATAAAAAGAGATCAATCTTTGGCGACGCCCTACTTACAGTTCAATCGAACCCAGTGGGCAGCTCTACGTGACTCGGTGCCGCTAACGCTGACTGAAGCAGAGATCGTTAACCTAAAAGGTATTAACGAAGATTTGTCTTTAGAAGAGGTCGCGCAGATCTACCTGCCGCTCTCTCGTCTACTCAATTTTTATATCAGTTCAAATCTGCGTCGCCAGGCAGTTCTTGAGCAATTTCTTGGAACAGATGGTCAGAAAATACCCTATGTGATTGGCATTGCGGGCAGTGTGGCTGTTGGCAAGAGCACTACCGCCCGACTCTTGCAGGCATTGCTTAGTCGCTGGCCTGAACATCGCAGCGTAGAATTAATTACTACTGACGGATTTCTTCATCCCAATAAAGTATTGCAAGAACGCGGGTTGATGAAAAAGAAAGGTTTTCCGCAATCGTATGATATGCACAGCCTGGTTCAGTTTGTTTCTGCCGTAAAATCGGGAGCTAAAAATGTTACTGCTCCTGTTTATTCGCATCTAATATATGACGTAATTCCTGACGGTGATAAGAATATCGCATCACCCGATATATTAATTCTCGAAGGATTGAATGTTTTACAAAGTGGCATGGATTACCCTCACGATCCACATCATGTATTTGTTTCAGACTTTGTAGATTTCTCAATATATGTTGATGCACCTGAAGATCTATTGCAAACCTGGTATATCAGCCGATTTCTTAAATTCCGTCAGGGTGCATTCTCGGATCCTAACTCTTATTTCCATAACTATGCAAAACTCCCTGAGAGTGAGGCGATCAACATCGCAACTCAGTTGTGGAAAGAAATCAACGGTTTAAATTTAAAGCAAAATATTCTACCCACACGCGAGCGTGCCAGTTTGATTATGACAAAAAGCGCAAATCATGCTGTTGAGAGCGTTAGACTGAGAAAATAAGTAAGGGGGGAAATTCCCCCTTCTTTTAAACGCCACGCAGAGAAATCTCACCACCAATGAAAGGTTTTATCTCCCCATTTTGATCCAATAATAATGCGCCTTGCTGATCGATCCCTCGCGCGATACCAAATATCTCTTGCTCTCCAATAAGCAGTTTTACTGGCCTATTCAGGAAATTATCCAGCTCACGCCATCGGCTGATAAAGGGAGATAACCCCTCACGTTCAAATTGAGGTAATGACTCACGTAACGCTTCAAGTAAACCCGCGGTAAGTTCATTGCGATTAATATTTACTCCGGCTTCCTGTAAATTAATCCAACCTTGATTAATAACATTGGTCGTAGATTCTCGCATTGTCATATTAATTCCCGCGCCAATAACCAATTGCGCCGCATCGCCGGTTTTACCTGTTAGCTCAACCAGAATTCCGGCCAGTTTACGGTCGCGCAGATAAAGATCGTTGGGCCATTTAACACGTACGTCCTCTGCCCCTAATTTCTGAAGCACTTCCGCCATGACAATACCAATCACAAGGCTAAGCCCCATCGCTGCGGCAGGGCCTTGATCCAGGCGCCAAAACATCGATAGGTAGAGATTGGCTCCGAAGGGAGATACCCATTGACGACCACGTCGTCCTCTTCCTGCATGTTGATATTCGGCGACACAGGCATCACCTGATTTCAACTGACCAATTCTGTCCAGCAGATATTGATTGGTTGAGTCAATCACGGATAAAACCGAAACATTTCCCTCTGGTAGCAGATTGAGTATTTCCTGCTCATCCAAAAGCTGGATAGGTGCAGGCAAGCTGTATCCTTTCCCAGGCACAGTAAAAATATCCAATCCCCACTCTCGGATCGTTTGAATATGCTTATTAATGGCGGCTCGACTCATACCGAGTTGTTCACCCAACTGCTCACCGGAATGGAACTCACCGTCTGATAGAGTTGCAATGAGCTTTAAGGGGATAGTTAGATCTTTCATGAAAGTGCCTCAACTGCATTAACTTCTCCGTGCGAGGAGATAAATCTAACTTCCGGCTCAAGCCAGATAGCAAACTTCTCTGCAACTTGCACCCGTACATGGCGTGCCAGTGCCCTTATATCCCTGCTGGTTGCATTATCCACATTGATTAGAACCAATGCCTGCTGTTGATGGACAGCAGCACCGCCAATTCTGAAGCCTTTAAGTTCACATTGATCGATTAGCCATCCGGCAGCCAGTTTTACGCTACCGTCAGGCTGCTCAAAGAATGGCGCTTTGGGATATGATTCTTTGATGGAGCGGGCTTTCTCTGCTTCTACGATAGGATTTTTGAAAAAACTCCCAGCATTACCTGTCACTCGCGGGTCTGGCAGCTTACTGCTTCTCATGGCGCAAACAGCGGCAAAAACTTGCTGTGCGGTGACGGTTTTTCGATCCAACTTCACCAGGTCACCATAAGTCAGCACTGGATTCCACTTTTTATTAAGACGGAAGCCCACTGCAACAATCGCATATCCATCCCGATAGTGATGCTTGAATATACTTTCCCGGTAACCAAATTGACACTCAGATGAGTCAATTCGCTTGACTATACCCGTATTCAAATCCAATAGATCCACATACTGGCAGACGCTCTGCAATTCAACACCATAAGCTCCAATGTTTTGGATTGGAGCAGAGCCAACACAGCCAGGGATCATAGCCAGATTTTCTAAACCGGTAATTTGCTGGTCAAGCGTGTAGCGTACCAAATGGTGCCAATTCTCACCCGCGCCAACATGTACTGACCAGCAATCGTGCTCATCAATGACAGCTATTCCCTTAATTCGATTTAATATGACGACTCCAGCAAAATCCTCAAGGAAAAGCACATTACTGCCCTCACCTAATAGCAAAACTGGCAAGCCGGCCAGTTTTGCATCGCTCCATGCAGAGACTAATTGATCTACCGTGTCCACTGTAATGATTTTTACTGCGTTGACTTCCAGTGAGAAGGTATTGAAACTTTTTAATGATGTGTCAGATATCGACATGACGTTGTGCACTCATCCCAAACATATTGTTGTCTAGTCTACCCGAATCGAGAACATGTGAGGTGGTGATATTCATTTTTATGTCCTACCCCAAATAAAAAGGCCCACTGTGTTAGCAGAGGGCCTTTTTATTCTGGTGTTTTTCTCATTTCACCGGATAGCAAAAAACCCCAGTCTTTCGACTGAGGTTCTTTACTTTGTTTGATGCCTGGCAGTTTACGCCGGGCTCCTGCCCTGCGCCCTTCGGGTCAGCGCCATGCGCTGCTCAAATCCGTTCC
>NZ_QOVA01000055.1 GCF_003332275.1 Edaphovirga cremea
TTTGAATACCGCGTCATGCAAGGTCGGTGTAGTATTTTTTCTCATGGCGGGTCACTGTCCAAAATTGCCTGGAGGAACTTTATCACAAGCAGCAATTTGTTAATATGCAGCCTGTTCCGAGGCTTGCATACAATAACCACGCTAATAACCACGCTGATAGCTCAACGCCTTGGGATCACCAGTGTCACACTCAACAGGCTGGACGCGGGTGATCCAAAGGTCTCGATGGGAAGCTATGCTCTGGCGCTTTATGTGCTGGACAATCTACCTAATCCAGCGACTCACCGTTCGTCGCGATCACTTTTTTATACCAGTAGAAGGATTTTTTGCGGGTGCGTTGCAGCGTGCCGTGGCCGGCATCGTCGCGATCGACGTAGATAAAACCATAACGTTTGCCCATTTCACCGGTAGACGCCGCGACCAAATCGATGCAGCCCCACGAGGTGTAACCCATCAATGGTATGCCGTCGGCGATCGCGTCTTTCATGGCCTTGATGTGTTCACGGAGATACGCGATACGATAGTCGTCATTGATCTCGCCGTTGGCTTCGACGGTATCTTTCGCGCCTAATCCGTTTTCGACCAGGAACAGTGGTTTCTGGTAGCGATCGTGCAGCGTATTCATCGCTATCCGCAGCCCGAGAGGATCGATTCCCCATCCCCAGTCGCTGACTTGCAGGTACGGGTTTTTCAGCGATTTCACGACGTTGGCGGCGCTGGTGTTTTTTTCGTTCATATCCGCGGCAGCGCAGCGCGACGCGTAATAACTGAACGAAACAAAATCCACGGTATGCTTGAGGATCTCGTTGTCACCCTCTTCTACCTCCAGAGCCACCTGCTTCTCGCGGAATATTTTCGCCGCATAGGCGGGGTAAGCACCGCGCGCTTGTACGTCGATGAAGAACAGGTTTTCACGATCTTTTTCCAGCGCGGTCCAGACATCCTCCGGCTTGCAGGAATAAGGGTAGAAATTTCCCCCCGCCAACATGCAACCGATCTGGTTTTCTGGATTGATCTCGTGGGCGATTCGGGTGACCAGCGCGCTGGCGACCAGTTCGTGATGCGCCGCCTGATATTTGACCTGCTCCTTGTTTTCCCCCTCTTTGAATTGCAAACCGGCACCGGAAAACGGGCTGTGCAACAAGATATTGATCTCATTGAATGTGAGCCAGTATTTCACCAGACCGTCAAAGGCTTCAAAACAGGTTTTGGCGTAATGCGCAAAGAAATCGATCATTTTCCGGCTGCGCCATGAGCCGTACTCGGTGACCAGGTGCAACGGCACGTCAAAATGACACAGCGTGACCAACGGTTCGATACCGTATTTTTTACATTCCAAAAACATGTCGCGGTAGAATTGGAGCCCGGCCTGATTAGGTTGGCGCTCATCTCCTTTGGGGAAAATGCGGCTCCAGGCGATCGAGGTTCTGAAAACCGTAAAGCCCATCTCAGCCAACAGCGCGATGTCTTCCTTGTAGCGATGATAAAAATCAATCGCCTGATGGCTGGGATAATATTCGTTTTCGTCCAGCGTTACGCTCTCAATCAATCCGAGCTTGATGGGCATCCGGTTTTTGCCATGTGGGATAACATCAACCGTGGTCAGCCCTTTACCGTCTGCAAGATATGCGCCTTCGGCCTGATTGGCAGCGATTGCGCCGCCCCATAAAAAATCGTCTGGAAATTTGGCATCGGCCATATAGTCGTCCACCTGCTCTGTCGCTTATGTCTGCTTTGCCCGTCCGGCGCTAGCACGCTGACGGGCGGTTATCTCGGTTGCTACTGCCGGGCTTGTGTCGTGAGGGGTTTTGTCAGGTCAACCACTTTCGCCACTGCCTGCGTGGCGAGTACATTGTCATCCGTACTCTTTGGCTGGCTGGTATCGGGTTCCGATGGAATATCCTCGAATCCCAGAATCAAGGTTAAAACAAAGGAGAGTACTACCGACAGGATCATCACCCCCACCACCCAAACAATGCTCATCGGATTATTGGCGTCAAAGAACTGTACGCTGGTGAACAGACCTGGCGACGCCATGGAGTGACTCGCCAGTCCGCCCAAGCCGGCAACGGCACCGCAAATAAAACCACTGATCAAACTGGCAATCAATGGGCGTTTCAGGCGAACCGCCACACCATACAACGCGGGTTCGGAAATACCGGCCACAATCGCGGAGGCCGCTGCCGCCAGTGCAGTTTGGCGTAATTCACTGTTTTTGGTTTTGAATGCCACCGCCAGTGACGATCCACCCAAGGAAAGGTTTGCACCGATTTCAGAAGGCATAACCATCCCTTCTTTGCCCGTTTCGGCAATAGTCTGGATGATGGTTGGCGTAAATACCCGATGCATCCCGGTCATCACCAGCAACGGCCACAATCCGCCCATAATCGCCACGGCCAGCCAGCCAAGACTGTTATGAATGGTGTAGACCAGAGCGGAGATCCCGGTACCGATCCAGATCCCGACCGGGCCGATAATGATAATGGCGATAGGTGCCGCAATTAACACGATCAGCATCGGTTTGAGGAAGTTCTTGGTCACCGCCGGGGTGATACGATCCACGCCCCTTTCGATATACGACAGGATCCAGGTCATACACAGCGCCGGAATAACCGTATAGGTATATTTCACCGAGGCCACCGGGATCATGGAGAACGTCACCTCGGTTCCTTGCGCCGCTTTCGCCATCAAATCAATAAAGTTCGGGTGAATCAGTACACCAGCGATGGCAATCGCCAATGACATGTTGGTTTTGAATTTAATGGAGGCCGAGGCAGCAACCATCACTGGCAGGAAGAAGAACGCGCCGTCACCGATCGTATTGAGGATAATCAACGTGGATGAACCGGTTTCGAACACGCCAAACATGTTCAGAACCATCGCCAGCAGTTTGACCATCGAACCGCCAATAATGGCCGGAATCAAGGGTGACATGGTGCCAATCAGCGCGTCCAGAATGCCCGCACCAATGACCCTTGGCGTCAGTTTTACTCTCTTTTTACCTTGGGCGACGAGGCTGTCGTCACCGAAATCACCCAGCTTCAGCACCTCTTTGTAGGCATAAGAGACATTGTTACCGATAATGACCTGACATTTGTCACCGTTATGTACCACGCCCATCACGCCACTGATGGCCTTGATTGCAGGTGCGTTGATTTTACTTTCATCTTTGACCACGAACCGCAGGCGTGTCATGCAATGCGTAACGGCGGCGATGTTCGAGATCCCGCCTAACTGATCCACTATCGATTTTGAAATTGGTGCATAATCTTTTGCCATTGCCGCATCCCTAACTCATCATTTTAGTCTTGACCCTGCTAGCACGGTCGTTGTCAGTTCTCAAATTAACGTCTGTCGCCGTAGGAAAAACCTTGGGAACCACCGCAGTCCAGAGCATGCAGCTCCGAGCGTGCGATCGCTCGTCTGGCAGCAAGACTCCTGGTGAAGAGAGGTCTCGCCTATTTCGCGCCTTTATGCCTGTCATTCACACAATGGATGTTACGGGTAACGTTGAGCGGAGAGATTGTCTCGTTATCTGTCGAATTAACAAGACCGAGACGACAAATTTAGAAAAAATTGCAAAGCAGATCACATTAAAACCCCACTAAATGTTTTTTTTGTACTTTACAGCGGGTTGGGAGGGCTTATGAAGGAGGTTGATTTTGATGTAATCACCTGTGCCCGAAATTAAATACAACTATGAGTGAGTCATATCGGAGATGAATTTTAGCAAGGCACTTTGCCAGTTTTATGTGTTGCAGGTTTTGCGATGGGTAACCGATGATGGATGTGGATATCTGTCAGAGTGAAAGCGTCACTGTTGATATAAGATAAGAAGTGATTCGGCAGCACAAAGAAAAAAGATTGGCCTTGCGCTGCCGTCGAGAAAGAATCGGAGTCAGTTTAGCGAATGCTGACTCGCAAATACCTAATGGCGAATCTGTGCCAGTTCGTCTTCGGAAAGACCGGTTGCTTCAAGAACAGCATCGCGTGACATTCCCATTTTCAACAGGCTTTGGGCAACATCAAGTTTACCGAGAAGCAATCCTTCCTCGCGTCCTTCCTCACGTCCTTTTAGCTCACCGAGCTGCATACCTTTCTGGATTCCGCGTTGTTCGCCTTCAAGACGTAATTTTTCAGCAATGGTCATCAGAACCTCCTCGTGCTGCCGTCGAGAAAGAATCGGAGTCAGTTTAGCGAATGCTGACTCGCAAATACCTAATGGCGAATCTGTGCCAGTTCGTCTTCGGAAAGACCGGTTGCTTCAAGAACAGCATCGCGTGACATTCCCATTTTCAACAGGCTTCGGGCAACATCGAGTTTACCGAGAAGCAATCCTTCCTCGCGTCCTTTCTGCTCACCGAGTTGCATACCTTCCTCGCGTCCTTTTAGCTCACCGAGCTGCATACCTTTCTGGATTCCGCGTTGTTCGCCCTCAAGACGTAATTTTTCAGCAATGGTCATCAGAACCTCCTCGTGCTGCGGCACTCGTGATGCCA
>NZ_QOVA01000056.1 GCF_003332275.1 Edaphovirga cremea
CTTTCCCACGACGATCCTGACAATGAATGTGGAAAGAGTTTTTACCCAGATCGATACCAATGAGCGCAATGTTTTCCATGATGGTTCTCCAGTTTAAGCCTGCTCTCAGCATACTGCTGTGAAGGAGGGAGTGACCATCTCATTAAATATGTGGTGAAACTAATCAATCACCTACATTCAATTTCTGACTGTACGAGGCATGTTACGAAGTGTGTAACGAAGAAGTAAGTCCTCTAAGCTGTATGAGGTTATGAATTTAATTCATAAATAAGTGCAGCTCATCTGCAGAAAATAGGTCGCGGAGGTTTCGCCTGGGGGGTTAGAGACACGACTCATTCTTACTTTTAGGCAGGGTTGAATTGTTCAATTAAAAACTGAAAGACTGAGGCATTTTATCAATTTGTTGATTTTCAGCCTAAATTGTTCAGTGAGATCGGATAGGCTGTGTTCTGCAAGTTGGTCGGTCAAAACTGATGACGTTATTGGGATAATGGTGCTAAAAATGGGATAGCCAAGGATACGATAATTTAGCCAATTCGAGTCCCAATGAAGCCCCCAAAAATGCTGGATGCCAGTATGCCAATATGGAACAGAGTGTAATTTGATTTGAAAAAAGGGGATTTTACTTTGAGACACCATGGACATTAGTGGCTGTCGATGGTGTTAAATTTATGGCTCCTCTGACTGGACTCGAACCAGTGACATACGGATTAACAGTCCGCCGTTCTACCGACTGAACTACAGAGGAATCGTGTGAACGGGGCGAATCATACTGTCACTCCATCAGCATGTCAAAGGGGTTCCTGCAAATAGTTGTTCAATTGACCATAGTTTGTGCAACTTGTTGAGAAATTGGCAATAACTTCAACAGTAAGCCGAAGAAAACGGGTTTTGATGTGCCATAAAAACCCGTGAATGAATTACCGCGGCGCCGCTATTCTCCGCGTTTCAGCGTCAGTTGATAATGGTAATGACCTGCATCCAGCAAATAGTCAGCATTTACGCTGGGGCTCCAGGAGTCGTCACCGCCGACGCCCATATGGAATCCATCCAGATTCAGCCAAACGCCCGGCTCCTCTTGCAGGAGATGGCGATGGCTGGTGTCCATCAACTGTTGCAGACTGTAGCAACCCATCCCGAAGTGGAACTGACCGCCGACATGCCAGTCACCATAATTCAAGCGGCGGGTATTGCAGCGCAGTCCGTTTTCCGTTGGGAAAATATACGGCGTATGCATCTCTTCCAACGGCAACGTCCAAAGGCCATGCTGGGCTGATAGCTGGCGATCCGGGTAGTTTTCATGGGGACCCAGACCGAGCCAACTCACGTCCTCTGCGCGGGTTGCCAACTGCACACTCAGGCCAATGCGCGCCGGAGCGGGCAGGGAAGTGGCGACATTAACGTCGACCGAGACCGTTAATTGCCCCTGACGATCAATCAGCCAGTTTTTGCGACTGGTTAACAGCGTACGCGATCCGGCGCTGAAACTGTGTTCGGTAACAATTCGCACGCCGTCCTGAGTGCTGTCGGCGGTCAATCGCAGGGATTGGGCGGCGAGGTCATACATCCCGGCCTGTTTCCAGCGTTCGACCCAGGCATTGGGGTCAATGCGGGTGACTTCACTCACGCCGATATCATTATCCAGCGGTGCGCGGACAAACTGATCGCGCAGTGGCGTCAGAAGCCCGGCATCCTCGCCAAACCGCCACTGTTCCAGCAGGCCGCTGGCGCGATTGAATTGCCAGCGCTGTTGCCCATGGGTGATCTCATAACCCTGCTCATTTTCGATCAGTTGTGGCAATTCACCGCTCAGTGCATCAGTTGGCGCGATCGCCAAGTCCTGTGGCAGCGGCCATTGATCCCACGCGGTGCGGTGGTCGGGTTGTGACCAGTCGGTGGCGTTGGGTTGTACAATTTCCACATTCAACCACAGCTCGCCTTCACCCGTCACCGGGGGCAGGTTTTCTGCCAACGTGAATGACTGCTCGCCACGCGCAGGGAGATCCAGTATCAGGCTCCCGCGAGTCAGCGTGCGGCCATCTTGTTCGATGCGCCAATTCAATTGCTCATTGTCGCTGTGACGGAACAGATATTCACTGGTAATGCTGATTTGCAACGGTGAACTGTTGATCAATTGGAACTGGAAAAATTGTTGTGCCCGCTGCGCTTCATACAAACTTGGATGCGGTGTGCGATCCGGGAAAACCAGCCCATTCATACAAAATTGGCGGTCATTTGGCGTATCGCCAAAGTCACCCCCGTAGGCATACCAGGGCTGATTCTGTTCGTCATAGCGGGTCAGGGCCTGATCGACCCAATCCCACACGAAGCCCCCTTGCAAGCGCGGGAACTTGCGGAAGGCTTGCCAATAGCGATCAAATCCGCCAAAGCTGTTGCCCATGGCGTGGGCATACTCACAAAGAATCAGCGGGCGATTTTCATCCGGCATACCAATCCATTTCTTGATGGACCATTTGCGTACCGCCGGGAAGGGTTGATCCTGATCGACACGCGCGTACATCGGGCAAACGATATCCGTTGCTGCACTGTTGGCTCCGCCCCCTTCATATTGCACGGGGCGGGTCGGATCGTTGGTCTTGATCCAGCGGTAAAGCGCGTCATGGCTGCTGCCATGACCAGATTCATTACCCAGGGACCAGATAATGATCGACGGATGATTACGGTCGCGTTGTACCATGCGCGTGACACGTTCACTGTAGGCGTTGAACCAGCGCGGATCGTCAGACAGACGGGCCATCGGCTGCATACCATGGGTTTCAATATTCGCCTCATCGACCACATACAAGCCGTAGTGGTCACACAGGCGGTACCAAAGTGGCGTATTGGGATAGTGCGAACAGCGCACGGCGTTAAAATTGTGCTGCTTCATCAGTATGATGTCGCGGCGCATCGTCTCTTCATCCATCACCTGACCGTTTTCAGGGTGATGCTCATGGCGGTTGGTTCCACGAATCAGCAGGGGTTGACCGTTCACTTTCAGTAGACCGTTGCTGATTTCAACCTGACGGAAACCGACATCAAACGCTTCGGCCTCAATCAATTCACCTTGTGCATTGAGCAGGGAAATGACGGCGCGATAGAGATGAGGCTCTTCTGCACTCCAGAGTGCAGGCTGATCAACGGGGAGGCGCAGCGTCGTGCGATCGACGTATGCACCACGTTCATCAATAATGGCACTGCCAAACGCTTGTTTCTGGCTAATGATGCGTTGATCAGCGCGCCACAGCGTAACCTCGGCCTGATAATCCGCGGTGTTTTTTTCGGTTAATGACGCATGAATCTCCACTTCCAGTTCGGCTCGGTAGAAACCGGGACTGAGATGGGTACGCAACTGTACGTCCTGTAACTGAACTTGCGGCTTATGCAACAAACGCACGTCGCGGAAAATACCGCTCATGCGCCACATATCCTGATCTTCCAGATAACTGCCGTCACACCAGCGCAGCACCATCACCGCCAGCCGGTTGTCACCCGCGTGGAGGAAAGGGCTTAAATCAAATTCGGCTGGCAGGCGACTGTCCTGCGAATAACCGACCATTTCACCGTTGCACCACAGATAAAAGGCAGAGTTGACGCCATCGAAAATAATCCGCGTTTGACCTTCAGCCAGCCAATCGGATGCGACGCTGAAATTGACAGAGTAGCAACCGGTGGGATTCTCTTCGGGTACGAATGGTGGATTGACCGGGATGGGATATTGCACGTTGGTGTAGATCGGCGCGTCATAACCTGCAAGTTGCCAGTTGGACGGTACAACCAACGTATCGGCATCGACCAAATCCTGCTGTACCCACTCTTCAGGCACGGCTTGGGGACGAGGGAAATAACTGAATTTCCAGTCGCCGTTCAGCAATACAATCCGTGAAGAGGGGCGATCGTCGCGCGCTGCGTCGGCATCACGCCAACTGCTAAAGGGCGGATGTGCATCCAGACGGTTATAACTGGTGATGGCTGTATTTTCCCATTCCCTGCGGGCAAGCAGCCCAGCAAGGGTAATGTGGTGGGCGTTTCTCGTGCCAGAGGCGTGCTGTTTCATTTATTTTCCTTGATGTGATCACCGCCGGATACATGGTGATTACATAAATGTTATGCGCTCACAATTCTTTGACTACATTGC
>NZ_QOVA01000057.1 GCF_003332275.1 Edaphovirga cremea
ACACCTTCGGGTTGTGAGGTTAAGCGACTAAGCGTACACGGTGGATGCCTAGGCAGTCAGAGGCGATGAAGGGCGTGCTAATCTGCGAAAAGCGTCGGCAAGGTGATATGAACCGTTATACCCGACGATACCCGAATGGGGAAACCCAGTGTGATACGTCACACTATTGCATGGTGAATTCATAGCCATGCAAGGCGAACCGGGGGAACTGAAACATCTAAGTACCCCGAGGAAAAGAAATCAACCGAGATTCCCCCAGTAGCGGCGAGCGAACGGGGAACAGCCCAGAACCTGAATCAGTTTGTGTGTTAGTGGAAGCGTCTGGAAGGTCGCACAGTAAAGGGTGATAGTCCCGTACACAAAAATGCACATTCTGTGAGTTCGATGAGTAGGGCGGGACACGTGACATCCTGTCTGAATATGGGGGGACCATCCTCCAAGGCTAAATACTCCTGACTGACCGATAGTGAACCAGTACCGTGAGGGAAAGGCGAAAAGAACCCCGGCGAGGGGAGTGAAACAGAACCTGAAACCGTGTACGTACAAGCAGTGGGAGCCTTCTTTCGAGGGGGTGACTGCGTACCTTTTGTATAATGGGTCAGCGACTTATATTTTGTAGCAAGGTTAACCGAATAGGGGAGCCGTAGGGAAACCGAGTCTTAACTGGGCGTCAAGTTGCAAGGTATAGACCCGAAACCCGGTGATCTAGCCATGGGCAGGTTGAAGGTTGGGTAACACTAACTGGAGGACCGAACCGACTAATGTTGAAAAATTAGCGGATGACTTGTGGCTGGGGGTGAAAGGCCAATCAAACCGGGAGATAGCTGGTTCTCCCCGAAAGCTATTTAGGTAGCGCCTCGTGAATTCATCTCCGGGGGTAGAGCACTGTTTCGGCTAGGGGGCCATCCCGGCTTACCAAACCGATGCAAACTACGAATACCGGAGAATGTTATCACGGGAGACACACGGCGGGTGCTAACGTCCGTCGTGAAGAGGGAAACAACCCAGACCGCCAGCTAAGGTCCCAAAGTCATGGTTAAGTGGGAAACGATGTGGGAAGGCACAGACAGCCAGGATGTTGGCTTAGAAGCAGCCATCATTTAAAGAAAGCGTAATAGCTCACTGGTCGAGTCGGCCTGCGCGGAAGATGTAACGGGGCTAAACCATGCACCGAAGCTGCGGCAGCGACACTATGTGTTGTTGGGTAGGGGAGCGTTCTGTAAGCCGTCGAAGGTGGCCTGTGAGGGCTGCTGGAGGTATCAGAAGTGCGAATGCTGACATAAGTAACGATAATGCGGGTGAAAAACCCGCACGCCGGAAGACCAAGGGTTCCTGTCCAACGTTAATCGGGGCAGGGTGAGTCGACCCCTAAGGCGAGGCTGAAAAGCGTAGTCGATGGGAAACAGGTTAATATTCCTGTACTTGGTGTTACTGCGAAGGGGGGACGGAGAAGGCTAGGCTGGCCGGGCGACGGTTGTCCCGGTTTAAGCGTGTAGGGGGAGAGAATTGGTAAATCCGTTCTCTTATCTAACCCTGAGGCGTGATGACGAGTCACTACGGTGATGAAGCAGTTGATGCCATGCTTCCAGGAAAAGCCTCTAAGCATCAGGTAACACGAAATCGTACCCCAAACCGACACAGGTGGTCAGGTAGAGAATACTCAGGCGCTTGAGAGAACTCGGGTGAAGGAACTAGGCAAAATGGTGCCGTAACTTCGGGAGAAGGCACGCTGGCACGTAGGTGAAGGGACTTGCTCCCGGAGCCGAAGCCAGTCGCAGATACCAGCTGGCTGCAACTGTTTAATAAAAACACAGCACTGTGCAAACACGAAAGTGGACGTATACGGTGTGACGCCTGCCCGGTGCCGGAAGGTTAATTGATGGGGTCAGCCGCAAGGCGAAGCTCTTGATCGAAGCCCCGGTAAACGGCGGCCGTAACTATAACGGTCCTAAGGTAGCGAAATTCCTTGTCGGGTAAGTTCCGACCTGCACGAATGGCGTAATGATGGCCAGGCTGTCTCCACCCGAGACTCAGTGAAATTGAACTCGCTGTGAAGATGCAGTGTACCCGCGGCAAGACGGAAAGACCCCGTGAACCTTTACTATAGCTTGACACTGAACATTGAGCCTTGATGTGTAGGATAGGTGGGAGGCATCGAAGTGTGGACGCCAGTCTGCATGGAGCCAACCTTGAAATACCACCCTTTAATGTTTGATGTTCTAACTCGGCCCCCTGATCGGGGGTGAGGACAGTGTCTGGTGGGTAGTTTGACTGGGGCGGTCTCCTCCTAAAGAGTAACGGAGGAGCACGAAGGTTAGCTAATCACGGTCGGACATCGTGAGGTTAGTGCAATGGCATAAGCTAGCTTGACTGCGAGAGTGACGGCTCGAGCAGGTACGAAAGTAGGTCATAGTGATCCGGTGGTTCTGAATGGAAGGGCCATCGCTCAACGGATAAAAGGTACTCCGGGGATAACAGGCTGATACCGCCCAAGAGTTCATATCGACGGCGGTGTTTGGCACCTCGATGTCGGCTCATCACATCCTGGGGCTGAAGTAGGTCCCAAGGGTATGGCTGTTCGCCATTTAAAGTGGTACGCGAGCTGGGTTTAGAACGTCGTGAGACAGTTCGGTCCCTATCTGCCGTGGGCGTTGGAAGATTGAGAGGGGCTGCTCCTAGTACGAGAGGACCGGAGTGGACGCATCACTGGTGTTCGGGTTGTCATGCCAATGGCATTGCCCGGTAGCTAAATGCGGAAAAGATAAGCGCTGAAAGCATCTAAGCGCGAAACTTGCCTCGAGATGAGTCTTCCCTTGGACTTTGGGTCCACTGAAGGAACGTTAAAGACGATGACGTTGATAGGCTGGGTGTGTAAGTGCAGCGATGCATTGAGCTAACCAGTACTAATGATCCGTGAGGCTTAACCTTACAACACCGAAGGTGTTTTAGAGAGACGAGAGTAGATTTTCAGCGAATGTTCCGTGATTGGTCCGTATGGCTGCGTACAGTAAAGACTGTGTGTAGCGGTGTGGATGAAACAGAATTTGCCTGGCGGCAGTAGCGCGGTGGTCCCACCTGACCCCATGCCGAACTCAGAAGTGAAACGCCGTAGCGCCGATGGTAGTGTGGGGTCTCCCCATGCGAGAGTAGGGAACTGCCAGGCATCAA
>NZ_QOVA01000058.1 GCF_003332275.1 Edaphovirga cremea
ACCCCGACACGCACCGAGGCGTCACCGCGGGTGCCGCTGCGCCGACCGGTCAGGCCGAACGCATTGGTGCGGCCCACTTCGCTGAAGTCCGCCCCGGCGTAGGTCGTGCCGGTACTGTCTTCAAAGTCGCGGGTGTAACTGCCGCCGGTGTGCAGCTTGTCATTCTCGTAGGCCGCGTTGAGCGTGGCGTTACTGTTGTTCAGCATGATGGTGGTGTTGAGGAACACCCCGTAGTTGTTGTCGCTCTGGTTATACCCGCCCTTCTGCACCCCGGCGGAAATCACCGCCCATACCCCGTTGCCCCGCGCATTCCACGAGCTTTGCAACTGGTGGAGTTCGCTGCGGCTATAGCGGCTGTAGTTGTAACTCAGCCGCGTGGGCCCAAACTGCCGGCTGTAGTAAAATGAGGTGCTGTTGCTGGCCTGGTAAAACTCGGAGACCGAGGTGTTCTGGTATTGCGACACCGTCATGGAGCCCAGGGTCTGGCTGCCGGCACTCAGGCTGGCGTACCCGCCGGTACTCTTTTCACCGGTCATGATCCCCACGGTCGGCGCCACGTTCAGGTCACCGATCAGCATGGGCCGGGTGATGTTGTTCTCCAGCGCCCAGGCGCTGCCGCTGCCCTTGATCAGCGAACTGCTGGCGGCAAACCAGGTGTTCTGGAAGCTGGCCCCGGCATTGACGATGTTCCGCTGGGTGTACAGCTCCTTGCCCAGGGTCATGTACCAGCCCGAGCCGGTGCCGTAGTTGACGTTGGCTATCTGCTGGTTCTCACGGCTGAGCACCTGCCCGTTGCGGTTCACCAGGCGGATTTCCACGCTGTAGAAGCCGCCGGGCAGCAGGTTGTAGTCAATCTCGTTACGGCCAATCACCGCCGGTACCCGGCGGATAAGCCGCCCGTCGCGGTAGAACTCGTAGTCACCGTCGCTGGTGGCGAACAGCACCAGCTTGCCGGCTGACTTTTTATCCTGGTTGAGGTTGTCCTGGCTGCCCAGGGTGACAAACTGGTCAAAGCTCGGGTTCAGCGAGGTATTGACGCTGCCCGCCGCCGCATCCCGGGTGTCCTGACGGCCACCGCGCAGGTAGGTGGAGGCAAAGTTTTTCTGCAGATACCAGGTACTGATCCCCTGATCTGTCTGCCGGGTGTTGTAGTTTCGGTTCTGGCTGTAGTACCAGCTCAGGTAGCCGTAGCTCTGCGCGGGCAGCCCCAGGTAGCCCTGGCCGAAAGCGGACACCGCACGGTATTCCTGCGAAGACGCACGCAAATCCAGCGACTGGTTGTGGATAAAGCTCAACATGGTCACGGGTTGGACGTAGCGCGAACTGCCATTGCTGATGGTCAGGGACTTTTTCACCTTGTCCAGCGACACGTTCTGGCCACTGAGGGTGTAGTCACAGCCATTTTCGCAGACGGCATAGGGAATTTGGGGGAGCACCTTGTTCAGCGTGGCGATCTGCCCGGCTGAGATACCGTTCTGGCGGTAAAGGTTTTCATCAAACGTGAGCTGATTTTTCTCTGCAGACCAGCTTACCGGCCCTGGCAACGGCGTACCGTCCAGTGTGGCCAGAAACTGCATGGATTTGTCCTGATCGGATTCGGAAAACCCTGCGGGCACCTGATATTCAATCTGGACATCATTTGCATATGTTGCGGCTGACGGTGCCAATAGCAATAAGGAAGTTGCCCATCCTGAGATAACTTTTGCCATGGAGAATCCGTTCCATAAGTAGAGTAAACAACACTGCCAATAATTAATGTGTTAACAATC
>NZ_QOVA01000059.1 GCF_003332275.1 Edaphovirga cremea
CAGGAACCCGCCGGCATAGGCCAGGCTGAAACAGGTGGCCAGCGCGAACGTGACGGCCCCCGGCGTTGCCGGGCTGAAAGACAGCCCGACGTGCGCCAGCAAAGGGATTGCCAGGTAAAGCTGGGTCAGCACCAACAGGGCGACCACGACCAGCAGCGTGACCCCCCGTCCACTCGCGGAATGAGTTCGCCCGAGGTGGGAGGTCTTGCCGAAGGTATCATCCGCCGAGCCTGAGATTTGCATATTCTCAGCCATGTAACCCCGTTTCCGATATCGGTACGGCTCCCCCAACGGTGACGGAATGTGCCTGACGTGCAGTATGCAGTTCCCAGAATTGGTCAGCGACGTCCGTCGGTGCGACGGTATCACTTTTACCCAGACCGCCCGGTGTTCCCTCAACGAAGCCGTTGACGATCACCTCACCGACATGAATGTCATGTGGTGCGAGGGTATGCGCCAAAATATGGGTGGTTTTACGTTGAGCTGCAACGCTGATGGCAATCGCAGCATAATCGATGGCGAACGCATTGATTTGCGGGTCATCGAGTGCCATGACGCCGCTGGTAACCAGTACGGTGCCTTTCGATGCCGCAAGGTCGTCCATGCTCTCTTGTACGGCGGTGATGTAGCCAACAACGCGGAGATCGAAACTCTTGCTCAGATCCGCGGGGGGAGTGGATAGCAGGTCACCTTCGATATCGAGAAAGACGTTCCAGTGCAGGATACCTATAGGCCCCATTATTTCATGTACGTCCGTGACGGCACGTCGGATCGCTTTAACATCGCTCAGGTCGGCCGGGAAAGCCTGAACCTGGATGCCTTCGGCGGTCAATTCCGCTACCGCATCAGCGAGACGCTGAACATTGCGCGCAATCAGGGCAACGGGATGACCCGCCTTGCCAAAACGGCGAGCGACTGCATGGGAGATACCCGGGCCATAGCCACAGATGAGGATGGTGTTTTTCATAGTTCAGACTCCAATTATAGTGTAAAATTACAACTACAACGTTTTAGTTGGAAATAACTATAGTATGATTACGCGATAACAGCAACCCATAAATGAGAGAGTAGAAAAATGGCTTGGGATACCGAAGGGACGAAACGCAAAATTCTGGACGCGGCAATGACCGAATTCGCCCGACTCGGGCCGGATGGCACCACCCTAGAACGGGTGGCCAAGTTGGCCGGTGTAAACAAGGAGCGTGTTTACAATTACTTTGGCGACAAGCGGGCACTGTTCTCAGCCGTGTTGCGCAACGAATTGGCCAAGGTGGCGCAGGCGTTACCCGTCACATCCTTTGCGACCGAAGACATTGGCGATTACGCTGGTCGCGCCTACGACTACCATCTTGAAAATCCTGAACTGAGCCGACTCATGCGCTGGGAAGGCTTGACATTCAATGACGAGGTGCCGGACGAAGAACAGCGACGCGAATATTATGGATACAAGATTGAGGCTGTGGCAGATGGGCAGCGCCAGGGAGTGGTTACCCAGGCCCTTGAGGCAGATCATCTGGCTTTTTTGGTGTTAGCCCTGGCTGGCTGGTGGTCTGCCGTTCCACAGGTAGCGCGTATGTTAACGGGGCCCGATAGCACAGAAGAA
>NZ_QOVA01000006.1:0-180008 GCF_003332275.1 Edaphovirga cremea
GCAACAAAGGGGGTAAAATAGGGATTTGCGCGGCAATGAGGAAACTCTTGCAATTGGCCTATGGAGTATTGAAGTCAGGAATGAAATTCAATGCAGAAATCCGTCTTGCCAACTAAGGTGACAAGACGGTATCTTGAACATATAACTGTTGTAGCGTCCCTGCCGCTTCTTCCAACGTTTGCGTTTCATCGTGGGAGGATGGCTTCGTTTGAACATCCTCCTGCGGATAAAGTAAGGTACAGCGCTGCTCACGATGTAGGGAATAATAAACCATGCCATGCCCATTGATGCTTTAACCAGAACGACCCTCAGCAACATTGATAGCATCATCCCTGCATTGTTGATGAAAGTATTCTTCTTCGAACGAAGTGTTGCATCGTAGTAGATTCGGTAGACATCCTGAATCGAAAACCAGGAGCTCGCCAGCACCAGTACCAACATCCATTTCTGTTCCGCAGGCAAATAGATCCCCCCCCACAGCAGAATTGCGATACTGGTAAAAATGAACAGGAACCCTCTTAATTTGGCTGACATTAACATAAGTCGTATACCGGCGGATTCACGTCGCGCTATACGGTTAAAAATAACATTATCTGCGCCAAGTTGTATTAGCGGCACGGTAATGGCGACTATTGCCAGTAAGTAAGTAATAACGCCAAACTTCTCTGGTTGTAAATAACGGGCTACATATACGGAGATGAATATCCCCGCCAGGGCAAAAAGCACTTTTTCCAGCATCAACCAGAGTGAGTTCTTTATGACTGCTATCATGCCACTTGCTCCAACCGCCAGAGTTTTTTGAAAATCACTTCATTGCACCCAATTCTTGTTTAATGGTTTATTAGCCTGCATCATTTCCTGACACCCTATTCAGTTCAGGAGAAAGCTTCCAAATCAATGAGAGGAATAATCAATTCTCACTGGGTGGTTTGCAAATGATTATTAGTGAAATATCCTGCTACCATAAGTGAAATTTACTTCTTGTTTCGTTTTTTAAAGCACACGGTTATCAACCCAGGCTACAACACTGTCTTTGTAGACCATGCAGCCATTTTTCATCGTTTGCTGCATTTTCTGCGTACTGACAACATTTTGCTTTTGTGAGTCGATTTCACATTGTAAATCGATTTTTTCCACACCGGGCAATTGCCCGTTTTCTCCTGCCCGGCCCATCACCAAACCAACGCCTGCAGGTGTGACACGCAGAACGAAGAACATGGCATCCTGCTTGAGTTCGCTGGCGCGTGAAGGCAGGTTATTTTGCGGATAACTTATTTTAATGAGAATGACTAATAACAGTGCGAGGATAACGGCATACTTCCATGTTTCATGCTGTTTCAATGGTGCAAAGTATTTCTTAAAACCCCCACGTCGATGAAGAAATTTCTTCTGGTCAGTTTTTATTGAAAAATCATAGGATTCGCACACAGAAGAGTTCTGGGATAAAGCAAAACCCCCTTGTTCAAGAAAGGATTCGGAAATGACCTCTGACTGTTCGAGCTCATTTTCAGTTGAGATTTCGTTTCCTGCACTCTCGGCTTCTATAAATTCAAAGCGCTCCTTGTGCTCAATCTTGTAGCCCACACGCGGAATTGTGCGGATCACTTCATGTTCGTCGTCGCCAATTTTCTGACGAATCGACTTGATAGTCTGATTAATTGTTGAATCAGAGCAGTAAGTACCTTTCCAGATGCTGTCGATAATTTCTGCGCGAGTCACCAATTCTGGTGCCCTGGCAGTCAATAAAGTTAGAATTTGATACTCTTTCCAGCGTAACTGGCTGACCTTACCAGAAGAAATAGTGACTTCAAGTTGGTCTATTTTGATTTTCTTATTGTCGTACATGTTATGAAAAACCTCGCCATTCACATCCCATAATATTTGACCCCATGGTAAACACTGCGATTAAATATTTCACAGTGCTTACATAAGGTAACCATTGAAAGTATTTCTCCTGGTATGCTAATAACCACAATTTTCCATCTTTATTTCACGTGGTGAAGGTCAATTATTTAAGCACTTGCCTGTCACTCACCAAAGCACTCCCTTTAACATCAGGAGTTTTGCTTTTTTATATCTTCAAAAATGTTTATGAATAACGAAGCTGATAATATAGCAACCGTCCACTAATGAAAATGATGGAGGGATAAATAAGAATAATCCCATGGTTAATATTCTTCCGTGAAAAAAATAACCCACTACACTTTTAATTTCATAAAATTTTATTACATAAAATATAATTTCCTTGCAAATCATTGATACTTATATCGCCCTACCAATGATATTTCTTATTATTTTAATTTTTCACCCAAACATTTCACATTGTGAAATCCCCGACTTAAGTGAAATTATATAAAAAAAACACCTTAATACCGAGTTTTTCCCAGCGTAAAATAAATTTTCATTACTCAACTTAAATGAAGTCTTTGGCCTTATTCAACAATGATGCTTTGGTGATAACGCCAAGTAATCGCCGTGAATCGGGGTGATCCAGCACAGGTAAACGCTCAAGCGGCAAGGTGGCAAATAATGCCCATGCCTGCTCGTAACGAGTGTTTTTATAAATTATTGTGAAATCCGTTTGAATAAAGGCTTCAATTGTGGCTTCGGGAGATAAAGTCCCCTCAATAATTCCTGTGGCCATGTCACTGGTCGCGACGACGCCAAGGAAACAATCATCGTGATCAACTACATAAACGAAACGTGTTTTTTGTTTTAATCCCTCACTCATCACTTGCGAGGCAGTGGCTGTTTTCAGCACCTTGGAGCAAGGTTGAATCAATGGCGTAACGAAACTGGTATCAAACTCGCTTTTTGCCACAAAACGGGCATTCAAGCGATTAAGCACCGGGTAGGTTCCAGTGCTTTTAAAACGGGATGCGACGACATAGGAAAGTGCCGTTGCCAGCATCAAGGGAAAAAGAAGAGAACTGTTCAGCGTCATTTCAAACGCCATCATAATTGACATCAAAGGGGCATGACTGGTTGCGGCAAGAAGTGCGCTCATACCGATAGCGGCATATAGCCCAACAGGGCCGGGATCAAAACCCAGCGATTGCAGCACCAGACAAACCAGGGCACCCGCGGCTGCGCCAATCAGCAAAGAAGGCGTAAACAGGCCGCCGACAGCCCCAGAGCCCACAGTCAGTGCTGTGGCGAGAATTTTCAGAATTAACAGCGCCAGCAATGAGGTTTGCAACGCACCATCATTCAAAATCAGGTCAATCACCTCAAACCCATTCCCCAACACCAGCGGCGAAACCATCGCCACCAGCCCCACCAGCACTCCACCCAGCCCGAGTCTCCAGGCTGGGTGGACAATCGGGGTGAACAGTTTTCGGGAAAAATCTATCGCAGCCAGAAACAGTGACCCGGCGATCCCCGCGACAATACCGATGACCAATACTGTGGTTATGGCACCGGGGGTGGGGGCAAAACTGGCAGAGGAGTAGAGGTAAAGGGGAGCATCGCTGCTGATGGATCGCACCGTCAACACAGCAACGGATGCAGAGATAAAAAGGGGTATCAATCGCTGCACGGCGGTTACGCCGAAGGCGATTTCTGCAATGAATAACGCCCCAGCCAGCGGCGCGTGATAGACCGCCGCCAGTCCGCCCGCTGCGGCCATGGCGATGACGTCGGCATGACGCACCGATTCAAACCGCGCAACTTTTGCCAGCAGACTGCCACTAAGTGCGGAAAGTTGCACCATCGCCCCTTCCCGGCCAATTGAGCCACCACTGGCGATACTGGCCAATGACGATAAAGCACGCAAAACTGTGCTTATTACTGGGATCCCCGGCAGCTTTTTATCAATGACGTCAAGATAGTCAGGTGAAGTGCCTGCTTTCTTCTCATAGGACAGGCACAAATGCAGTAGCAGCCCGGCCAGCAGGCCACCGAACCCGGTGATCACTGGCCAGAAAAATCTTGGGAACTCATAGAATGCACGAGTGATATCGCTGCCATCACTGAACATCAATCCATTGATACCACTGATTGCTTCACGAAAAATGATAGTCACCAAAGCAGCAAGAATGCCTGCTGGAATGGCTATCAACAAACTCACCGCATCGCTTTTTTGCCACAATGTTAAAGCGTTGAAGGTCATCAGTCTTATTCTTCTTAAAGGCACGTATAGAATCTTTAACTATATTGCAACATATCATACCCAAATTGGTAGCATTTGTTGCATTCCTAATTCACTTTTCTGAATTGTCTTAGAAAGGTTGATTATTGCACGTACTGCGGCGAATAGCGGGGTTTTTACTGAAAATAGCCATTTACCGGGCACCCTGTTTGTGCCCGGTAATATTATCAAGTACTTATCTCGATTTTTTGGTTGCTAAACCTTTGTTGATGTTGCGCCCATAGACAAACCAGGTGATGACCACACAAATCACATAGAACAGAAGAAACAGCTTCATTGCCCCAGCCGGGGAACCCGTCAGGGCGAGGGAGGTACCGAAAGCCTTGGGAATAAAGAATCCGCCCGCAGCGCCGATAGCAGAGATAAAACCCAATGCCGCCGCAGTATCGGTGACGGCTTCCCGCTGGGCGTCTTCATCTTTCCCGCCACGCGCCTTGACCCGATCAAGGGTTAATTTGCGAAAAATCACCGCTATCATCTGAAATGTTGATCCACTTCCCAAGCCTGCCGTGAGGAACAGCATCATAAACACACCGAAGAAGGCAATGAACGAACCGCCGACGCCGTTTACCGGCAGCGTCAGGAACAACAAAGCAGCGAACAGTACCATCAAAATAAAATTGACCAACGTAACGCGAATCCCGCCAAAGCGGTCAGACAATGCCCCGCCTGCCGAACGGGCCAGCGCGCCAAAGAAGGGGCCGAAAAAGGCGTAATGCAGAATTTGTATCTCGGGAAATTGCGTTTTGGACAACATGGCAAAACCCGCAGAAAAACCGATGAATGATCCAAACGTCGCCAGGTACAACACGCTGAGAATCCAGAGATGACCGCGTTTGAGTACGGGTAATTGCTGGCTCAGCGACGCCTTGGAGGTCGCCAGATCGTTCATGCCAAACCATGCCGCCAGTGTGGCTACCAGCAAGAAAGGTACCCACACCCAGGCGGCGTTTTCGAGCCACATCTGACTGCCGTCAGCCTGCTGCTGTCCAGTACCGCCAAAAACTGCAAACATCGAGAGGGATATAGCCAGGGGGGCGATCAATTGCATCACGCTTACCCCCAGATTACCCAGCCCGCCATTCAATCCCAGCGCACCGCCCTGCTTCGATTTGGGGAAGAAAAAGCTGATGTTTGCCATGCTGGAGGCAAAATTTGCGCCGGCGAAACCACACAGTAATGAAATCGCGATAAATACGTGGAATGACGTACCCGTATCCTGCACGGCAAACCCCAGCCAAATGCAGGGAATGATCAGGAAAAAAGTACTGATCGCCGTCCAGCGCCGTCCTCCGACAAGCGGCACCATAAAGGAATAGGGAACACGCAAAATCGCACCCGATACCACCGGTAATGCGGTCAGCAGAAAGAGTTGGTCGGTAGTAAAATTGAAACCCACTTTGTTGAGATTTACCGCGATGGCACTAAAGAGCATCCAGACACAAAAAGAGAGCAACAGGCAGGGAATAGAGATCCACAGATTCCGTCTGGCGATGCACTGGCCCTGGGATTGCCAAAATTCTGGGTGTTCCGGTTGCCAGTCCTGGATCACGGCATTGTTGCTCGTGCGGACTGACGTTGTAGATTGGGTCATAGAAGCCTCGATACGGATTAGAAAAGCGGGTTATGCAGCACACCCTAGGCAACCCGCCCGTCCGCAGAATTGATGCAAATCAACAGACACTGCGGTAGTAAATCGGCCAAAATGGCATTGAGATCCTTTGTGAGTAGGTGATTTCACAAAGTGAAATCGTTTTAAAATAACCAGTTACGCTCCGCTTCCCGTTCATCCCCTCTTAACGCTTATTCATCCGGAAATTAAGGAGTACTTCGTTTGGGGTATGGGGTTATGGGTGCGGATAATGAAAAATAGCCATATCCATTAATGGCCTCGCCCCATCCGTTGTTATCTGGCAGAGGTTGCACTTTTTGCCCGCACCTGAATACGATTGAAAAGGAGACACGCAATCCCATGACCACTCGCTCTTTTGCCCCCCTGTCCATCGTGCATCAGGTTGCCTTGCTGATGCTTCTGCTCGGGCTATTGGGTTTTGGCGGAATGAGTCTGTCGCTGTGGATGGCGCAGAGCATGCAGGGCAATGCCCATGCGATCAATAAAGCCGGTTCGCTGCGGATGCAAAGCTACCGCTTGCTGTCGCGGGTGCCTCTGGATAAACAAAGCGAGCCTTTCCTGACCGGATTGGAACAGGATGAGTTGAGTGATGATTTGCAACAATCCGTTCGTCGGGAAAATCTGACTCCCCAGTTCGATGCATTGCGCAGTTACTGGCTGAACACGCTGAAGCCGCAATTGCAGCAGGCCCGGCAACCGGCAGACGCGGCGGAGAGCGTAGCGAATTTTGTGCAGCAGTTGGATTTGCTGGTCTCCTCAATCGACCAGAAAACCGAGCACCGCTTAATGATGGTGGCGATGGTGCAGAAGGTGGTGATCGTGCTCACTTTGCTGTTGCTGGTTGGGACTATCTGGTACCTTCGCCGTCGATTGTTGCATCCCTGGCGCAGACTCCTCGCTCAGGCACGCGCGGTTTCAACCGGCGATTTCAGCCATCGCTATCCGCTGCCTGAAGGACGCGAACGCCAGAGCCACCACGAAATGGATACGCTCGGCATGACGTTGAACACCATGTCGCAGTCTCTTTCCCAGATGTATGCCGAGCTTGAACAACGGGTCGCTGAAAAAACGCTCGATTTACAGCAAAAAAATCAGGTTCTGGATTTTCTCTACCGCGCCAGCCGACAGTTGCATACCACTGTGCCTTTATGTAGCCGGTTGTTGCCGGTGCTGAATGAATTGCAAACCCTCACACCGCTAAAAGAAATTCAAATCCGATTGTACGAAAACAATAACGACGAACAGTTCCGCGACTTCGGTTCGCATGCTGGTCGGCGGCCGGAATACTGTCCGCAAGAAACCTGTGTCACCTGCATGCAACCGTCCCCTCCGTTGCAGAGTGGCAATTTGCAGCCTTTGAGCTGGAGCCTGCATGACAAACTCGGCAAATATGGCCTGGTGCTGGCGCAACATTCAGTTCAACATCCGCTCAATCGCGATCAACAGCAGTTGGTGACTACGCTGGTTGAGCAGTTAACAACGACGCTGGCACTGGAGCGGCAATCAGAGCACCAACAACAGCTTTTGCTGATGGAGGAGCGTTCAGCGATTGCCCGCGAACTCCATGACAGCATTGCCCAATCACTTTCCTGCCTGAAAATTCAGATCAGTTGTCTGCAAATGCAGAGCCAGAATGCGACACCTGAGAATAAACAATTGATGCAGCAAATGCGTGAAGAGCTGAACACCGCTTACCGCCAACTGCGTGAACTGCTGACGACGTTCCGCCTGCGGCTTACAGAGCCGGGTTTGCGCGCGGCCTTGCAGGCAACCGTTGATGAGTTCTCTGCAAGGCTGGGATTCCCCATCCAGTTTGACTATCACCTCCCTGCCAAATCTGTCGGATCACATCAGGCGATTCATGTCGTGCAGATCGTGCGTGAAGCACTGAGCAATATCTTCAAACACGCCCACGCCAGTCAGGTGAACGTTGTCGCTGACTACCAACAAGGTGAAATCGTATTGCGCATCGCGGATAACGGATGTGGTCTGCCGGAGGAACATCAACGGCTAAATCATTATGGCCTGATCATCATGCAGGATCGCGCCCACAGTCTGCACGGGAGTTGTCAGGTGAAACGTCGCCAGACTGGCGGCACCGAAGTCCGGGTTCAATTTCGCCCAGAACAGACCGTCCCCCATTAACAGGAGCCGACCATGTCCGAGCAAGAATTCTCAACCATTCTACTTATAGACGACCATCCGATGTTGCGGACCGGCGTCAAGCAGTTGATCAGCATCGACAGCAGCCTGAAAGTCATTGCGGAAGCCAGCAATGGCGAACAAGGCGTGCGTCTGGCTGAAGAACTCGATCCGGATTTGATCCTGCTCGACCTGAATATGCCTGGGATGAATGGTTTGGATACATTGGACAAAATGCGCCAGATATCCCTGTCGGGGCGCATTGTGGTGTTCAGTGTGTCGAACCATGAAGATGACGTAGTCACTGCGTTGAAGCGCGGCGCTGACGGATATCTATTGAAAGACATGGAGCCTGAAGACCTGCTGGCGGCCTTGCATCAGGCGGCGGCAGGAAAAATGGTGTTGAGCGAAACGCTGACGCCCATTCTGGCCGCCAGCCTACGCGAAAACCGTCCCAGCGCTGAGCGGGATGTCCAACTGCTCACGCCTCGCGAACGCGATATCCTCAAGCTGATCGCCCAAGGCTTACCCAATAAAATGATTGCCCGCAAATTGACCATTACCGAAAGCACGGTGAAAGTTCACGTCAAGCATCTGTTGAAAAAGATGAAACTGAAATCGCGGGTCGAAGCTGCCGTATGGGTGTTGCAGAGCAACGTATTCTAGCACTCGGTCTACGCCCTTCATTCACTGAAACTGAGACCACTGTTGGCATTCATTTCAGCATTCAGCGGCGGCGCCAGCGTCAGTATGATCCAATTGGAGGTCACACGCTGCTGTTGGTCGTCGACAACCGTTACGGATAAACGATAGCTGTTGCTGGCACCGGACGTCGGATTCCAAGCTGGCATAATTACGCTCCAACCATGCGGATCTCTATTATTCGCCGGTGGTGTAAGGCTGAGCGACTGCGTATCACCTTGCCAACTTACGCCAGTGATCCTGTTGCTGCTGCGGATCTGGATCTTCATCGGCAGGGTTTCACGCTCCTGCAGGGTCCATGGCGGCGTCGCGAGAAAGACGCCGAGGGTTTTACGCTGACGGAACTCCAGAACCGGCGTCGTGTTGCGCCCGACCCCATCAAACTGACTGCCGCGCAAAGAGCGGGTTTCAGCGACATTCTCTGCCGTGAGCTGTTTACTGAGTGGCACCCCCAAACGGTAATTCAGCGATAATCCGACCTGCTCTTGGCTCGTGCCGCTTTCACCCTGTTTATGCTGGGCCGTTAGCGTAACCAGCGGCACTGGCGTGTAATTCACCCCCAGCGACATCGCGACAGGGTTGCTCTGATGTGTTCCATTACCCATTAGATCCACCTGATCGCCGAGATATTGTTCATAGCTCAGCGAAGCACCCAACTGACGGTAGAAAGGCAGGTACCCTTTGGTGGTGATGTCATAGCCCCTCGCCTGTCGCCGTAACTGGGTGGCACTGCCCGGTACGGCAGCCATGGCCGAAAGCGGATGATAGTAATTGGCAGAAAAGCGCAGATAATCGCTCCAGGCTTCCGCTCCCACGCCTGCGCGCATTTGCGCCTCTTCAAAATCGCGATCGAGGAAGGCATTGTAGCCAAGAAGCCATTGTCCCTACGCCCAGCGTTGTCCCAGCCCCATATTCCCCAGCGTGGTGTCGGTTTTATCGATCACGCCGATTTGACTGAACGTCGTCATAGTGCCGGACTGCCAAAGCGGACTGAACAGTTGACCCGTACTACCTGCCAGACTGCCATTTTCAACCGTAAAGGCCAGATTGGCGGTACCGAGTGGTGAGAGCAACGCTTTCGCTTCCTGCTGAACCAGACGTGCGGCTTGCGTCAGCGCCAGGGTTTCCGCTTGCTCGCGGAATTGTCCGCTGGTGACGTTGCCGAGATGCTCTTCACCAAAATTCCTGGCAATCGTCGCCAACTGTTTCTCACTGTATTTTGGCGTAACGGCTGAACTGCCCAGATCGGGTAGCGTGTCTGCTGGATGGGGCTGGACGGGGGCGTTAAAAAGGGAATGCCGATCGCTGGCAGGCGCTGATTCATCGACCGCCGCCGTGGACGGAACGCCAGATTCAGCGGGGTTTACCGTCAGCGCACAAGCGCCTCCAGCATAGAGAATTCCGGTTATCGCCAGCAAGGAGGTGCGCACGTTGCGCACTAACCTTCCTGGCGCAGTGTGGTGTTGACCTCTGGCGTACTTCATTACCGTCTTCGTTGCTTCGATAACCTAGTAGTCTAACGCCTGAGGCTGAGAATTCAATGTTAGTGGGCTGCACTATTTCGTCACATTGCATTTTTAAGTAAGAATGAATAATTGATCTTCCTATGATCAGGCTATTGAAATTTCCCTGATCATAGATGAATACTGATTGACAATTTTTTGACTAGCTTGTAATCCACATATTACCCATAATGTGATCGAGCTTTTCACCATATCCAGTAGATAAACCGGCAGCGGGTGTAAACGTTAATTCACCAAAATATAATTTCCCACCTTCGATATACCAATCGACTCTAACATAATCAAATTCTTGCGCTAGTTTTTTACTTAGCTCAAGCGCTTTTTCCAAATTGAGCAATGTTTCAGGTTCGAAGAATTCGCCATAAACCATATTCTCGCCATCAAAAACTTCATTAAAATTATCCATATAAAAGCGACGAATCAAGTCACCTTTAAATCGGTTCGTAATAACTTGCAATATATATTTAAACGATCCATCATCTTGCCTGAACATATGGAATTTATAATCAGTCAATGCTTCTTTGCCATCCCCAATCAACTTCTCAACTAAAATAAGCGGCTTGATATTCTTATAATGAATCTCTCTCCCAACAGCGGAAAAATTTATTTTCAACCATTTGTCACAATTGTTTACGATCTCAGTAAGTTGTTCTTTATCTATTCCCCCCTTAATAATATTAACCATACCTGCACCATGATTAGGTTTAATTACTACGTCCTCAAGATTAGTTAAGGAGAAAAGAGATTCTGCTCTATCTGTAACATAAACTAGCGGTATTAAATACTCTCTACCGATAGAACTAGTAATATAGTCCCTCACAAGATATTTATCTGCAAGCTCCGTGAATCTTTCATTCCCTTTACATTTGTGATGTTTTCTAAATAAGATTTTTTCGTTTAAAGATTTTGGTTCTTTAATGTTCGGGAACTTACCAAAATGTTTATAATAATCAATATAATCCTGATAAACCCAAGGAAGAAGGCTCACACCATATCTAACTATTTTCTTTATAATTTTCATCAGTCCCTCACATATACGTTTTAGGCATTGTAGATAAAATATGCATTTTTAAGATCACGCCTCTCTTGAAGAAATAATTCAGGATGGTAAGGGATAGTAATTCTGTTAGAAGAGTACTGTACGCAGCACCATACATTCCATATTTTTTAGTCAAAAAGAAAGCTAGTGGTAGATTGACTAAAAAAGTGATAAACATTTTATAGGATAGATACTTATACCCTGACTCATAGACAATATATCTGTAAGCGACTGGCCCCATAGCAGCGAAAAAGGTAGCAACGCTTAGAATGAGCATAATATTGTATGCTGCTTCATAAGCATTACCGTATAAGTGAAATATTACAAATTTACCAAATAAGTATATCCCTATAACAGCCAATAGAGCAACAACTGCAATTAATCCATTCAATTTTGATGCCATTTTAAGTGCAATTTTTCTATCGGTACAATTATATATTTTCGCGTAATAAGAAGTAATTACTGATAGAGTAACGAAGGTCCATGCTGTTGCTAATGAACTCGCTGCTGAAAAAATCCCAAGTTCAACATCCCCGCCAAATTTCATAAGGAATAATTGAGACAATCGAGTATAGAGAGTTATAGAAACACCTGATATGGCTAAAGGTAATCCAGCACCGACTAAATAATTAATGTATTTCTTACGTTTCCTTTTTTGTATCACACTTTTTTCAATATGAGACCATGTCACTCGAAAATTAACTCTTTTCATCCAGTAAGGTATTGCAGAAGTTAATATTATAGGAATGGCTAAATATTCAACACCAATATCAAACTTGGCAACTAAAAATCTCACAAGTAAACCGACCATCAAACCAACTGTATTGCATACGGTATTTATTTTTGAACTCAATGTTGCATTATTATATATTGAATAAACATCAAGCGTAGTAAAATAAGAAGCTAAACATGTAACAGCACCAAATAATACCGTCAAAAAGTCCGAAGTGAGGTAAAGATAAAACATGACAGGAATGGAGAGAACACAGAAAAAAATAGCCCTGGTTTTTTTCGTCGATGTCATTAAAATAACACCTGACTCTTTATTTCTACTAATTCTTTTGAAAATAATACTGTCAGAACCAAAAAGAGAGATCGACTGTATAATGACAAAGATAGCCGCTGCAAAAGAAATTTTGCCAAAATTAGCTGGCCCAATGTATTTAGCAACATAGGATGTTACAAAAATCAACCCGAATATTGCGATTAATTTTTCGCTCATCATCCAAAATGCATTTGAAACGACATCCTTTCTCAAAACCTTCACCTTTAAAAACTACCGACTGTGTACTTATGCTCCTACAAACACAAGCGCCAAGCCCTCACTACACTAGTATGCCAAAATATACCTTAACTAAAATTATAAGTAAATCATATGAACTTTGAGGCTTTAGACATCCCTATCTGGTTTAAATAAAAAACCACCTATCCTACTGAATTATATGAATTTTTTAATGAATGCAGAAATTTCCTATTTTTTAACAATTTCGCTAATTTCTATTAAAATTTCAAATACACATAATTTTTATAGTGTATTAAATAACCTGAACGTAAATTCGGATTAGTCTCCAAAATACTTATCTGCATTACTGCCAAAAGTTTTTCCTGCTCTCGTGCGTTACATCGTCACGCGTCAGCCCGATGTCCCGAAGCTGATCGTCGGACAAGGACTGCAACACCCGGCGGCTGGTATAGCGTAAATGCCAGGATTGGTAGAGCGTGCAGATTTTTTGCCACAGGGACTCATGGGTGATCTCACTGGTTTGTGTCGTGGCGGGGAGAATGCAATGTTGCGTCACATAACCCTGAGTTACACCACACAGTGACTGCTGAATTTCTGGTGTCTGTTTCATCGTGCTTGCTCCTTCGACTGGATGGCAACAGGATGAAATATTCGCTGAAAACATGACAGATTCAGTCTATTGTTATTTATTCAATACAGATTGCGTGAAAATGACAATTCGCCTTCACAAATTTCGCCATCTGTACTGGTTTTTCCACCCTCCTCACACGGAGAACGGCTATGACGCGTTATGATCATCTGGCTATTGTGCTAGGCCAGCGTATTGAACAGGGTCTGTACCCTTCAGGTGAACGTTTGCCTTCGGTCAGGGCTCTCAGCAGCGAACACGGCGTGAGTATCAGTACCGTTCAGCAAGCCTACCGAGTCCTGGAAGATAGGCAGTTGGTCGAGGCGCGTCCTAAATCCGGTTACTTCGTCAGCGCAAAAAAAATGCTGCCCGCGCTGCCAGCGGTCTGCCGTCCTGCCCAGCGGCCAGTAGAAATTTCCCAATGGGATCAGGTTCTGGATCTGGTGCGCACGCCGCATAGGGAAGGATTTATCCAGCTTGGCCGGGGTGTACCCGATGTCACTGGCAGCAGCCTGAGGCCCCTGAGTCGCGCATTGACCAGGGTCAGCCAGCGCACCGATCATCGGGCTTTCTATTATGACGACCTTAATGGCGTCGTTGAATTGCGTGAGCAAATCGCCCGCCTGATGATCGACAGCGGCAGTCACATGGATTTTGAGAATATTTTGGTGACCACCGGCTGCCATGAAGCGCTTGCCATTGCGATTCGTTCGGCGTGCGAACCCGGTGATATTGTTGCCGTCGATTCGCCAAGTTTTCACGGCGCAATGCAGACATTGAAGGGTTTCGGTATGAAAGCCGTGGAGATCCCCACCGATCCGGTGACCGGTATCAGTATCGAAGCGCTTGAGTTGGCGCTTGAGCAGTGGCCAATCAAAGCCATTCAATTGACGCCCAGTTGTAATAATCCGTTGGGTTACAATATGCCTGACGAGCGTAAAAAAGCGCTGTTGCGATTGGCGCAGTGTTATGACATCGCCATTATTGAAGATGATGTGTATGGCGATCTGGCTTACCAGTATCCACGCCCGGCGACCATTACGTCATTTGATGATGATGGTCGGGTCATGCTGTGCAGTTCGTTCTCCAAAACGTTGGCTCCCGGCCTGCGGATCGGTTGGATCGCCCCCGGGCGCTATCTGGATCGCGCCATTCATATGAAATATATCGGCACGGGTGCGACCGCCACACAGCCACAATTGGCCATCGCGGACTTCATCAAACAGGGGCACTATCTACAGCATATTCGCCGCATGCGCGCCCAGTATCAGCGTCACCGGGATATCATGACCGATTGGGTGATGAAATATTTCCCGCATGGCTCACGGGTCAGTCGTCCGCAAGGGGGATTTTTGCTGTGGGTGGAACTCGATGAAAAAATAGATACCCAACGGCTCAACCGTAATCTTGAAAAACATAAGGTGCAGATTGCCATAGGGTCGATCTTCTCTGCATCAGGCAAATACCGCAATTGCTTGCGGATTAACTACGCCCATCCCTTGACCAAAGACGTTGAGCATGCGGTCGCGAAGATAGGCGAAGAAATACATATTTTGATGGAAGACAGCTAAAGTAAAGCGCCCACTGCCAGCACATTCTGGCAGTGAGCTTAAAATCTTACCTCACGGCATCAATCATCAACACGGCGGGAACAGGGCGCAATTTCCGTTCCTTACCAATAAGATCTGCCGGCAGTGAGGTGCATACTCTCTCGCCATTGTTGTCTTCGAAACAATTCCACGTAGAAAAGCCGGGATCGACGTTAGCATCTGCTCGAACCGCGAACTGTGAGGAACCAGAGCCATCCAGCGCAATAATATCCATAACATTCGGATAGGTTTGCATAATGTAATCCCCCAATGAATAGAGATTAATTCCCGTATGCTTGGATTTTTTGCTGTTTTGAATGACAAAAATAAGCAACTCTCTCTTATTTGTTATAGCGATAACTGTTCTGGCAACGTCTAAATCGGGTGAGGCCAAACTATTTATTTCCGTCTCTTTCACACCATTTTCAGCGAGGATAACCCCTGACAATGCGTTGACATGCCGGTCAAGGAATGCTTTTTTCTCCGGGATAAAATACTGTATTTCATTACGTCTAATCAGGGTGATTTTCTCAACATATCCAGGAGTACGCTCCCCTTTACTCATACTGAACATTATCGCATCCAACTGCCCTAGCGCCCCCCCATTTCTATCCAGTGCTGTATTGGTGACAGACATATTTTCCCCATCACTTGAATATAAACCATATACGTCAGAACACACCTCAGAATAGGGTATGGGGGAACTGCGGAAATCGGTAAAATTAACACCGAACCAACTGCCATTGATGATGATATCAGCCCCTTTCAGGTAATTGTCTTTTTCATTCCACCACTCTTTGATATTAAGAAATTTATTCGTGTAAGCGCCTTCTTTATGGGCCGCCGTTGACCAGGCTTGATTATAATCATTACATGTTGGTTTTACCTCCATCGCCAGACACTGTTCTTGCGTAATAGGGCTTTGTGGATTGACAATTTTATTGCAATCTATTGCTGAAGTATTTGTTTGCGGCACCGTGAAATGTGCGTAACGATAATCAGGAATGTACGCAAAAAAAGCACTGTCGTTGGCAAAAACTCTCCCATTAACACTAATTTCAGGTAAATCAGTTACTTTCAGACCATTGGCCTCTTGCGCACCCGTGCCCGCCCCAGGTATACCGGCAAAACCATAGCCCCATAGGGTATAAGAGCTATTCGATACGCAATCAGTCAGAAAAGGGCTGCCGTAGGCCATTCCCCAGTAAAGGGTGGTATAGCCAAATGTTATGCAATAACCCGGGTAAGCGATCGACTCAACTTTATGATCGTCAATTCTGTATTTAAATTTCTGTTCAACTGTATTCGCTGAACAATAGTCCATTGCTATATATCCATCACTTCCTGTCGCTTCTGCACATGTTCCTTGCGGCAGTGATTTAAATAACCCTTCCGGAGTGAAACTCCAACTAATATAATTTTCCCAACCATTAGTTATCGCTGAACTGAGATCATATAACCACGTATCCTTTCCCACCTCATTGGCGACCCAAACAGGCTGCCCCCAGGCAGAGGCACCACTTGGCTCGCCATCCCATGGGATAAATTCACCCGGCGTTTCTTGCCACATATTATTGGCCATTGTGATGGTGGGGAATAAAATCAACATGGTGATTGCCAATTTTTTCCCAATATTAAATTTATTGAATTTTTCGCGTCGATTTATAATTATCATGATTATCACATTCTCATCCAGTTAATTACACTTTGTGCTTAGGCATTTCCAATAGGGTAAGCCCGCGAGATTTATACTATTTTGACGTCATTTAATCGAATGTATTAAAAGATTTCTCACGGGCTATTACTGAATATTTATTGCTAAATGAGTGCAGGCAGTAATTATTATGTTTATTATTTCCTTGCTGGTGAAAACAATAATCAGATCCAAAGTCGACCAGAGATTTGGTTATGAGTTAGCACCAAAACGAATTTCGCCCATTCTCCTGTTTTTGCTCTAATTCCCTTTGCCCCTGCACAAAGAGAGAGCAATGCACCCTTTGTGCGTCAGATTTTAAGCGAGCACCTATTTATGACCTTTATAATTGGCGACGGAAATCCGCTGACGATAGCGAGCATTCTTGCTGTGGCGCGTCATGGCGATACGATGGAATTCAGCGCGTCTGTTGAGGATGGCATACAGGACAGCTTCACCTTTCTGTATCAGCGTATTGATGCCGGGGAGCAGATCTACGGGGTCACTACCGGTCTGGGTGCTGGCGTCGATACGTCGGTGCTGACGACCACTGATGGTCAATGTGATCCCTCTCGCCTGCACCAGATCCAGCAACGTATTCCGTTGGCGCGGGCGGTAGGTGTCGGTCAACTCGCCAGCCGTGAACAGGTCAGGGCCATGATGGCTGCGCGGCTGGCCGGTATTGCCGAAGGGTGCTCAGGGATTTCATTACCTACTGCGCAGGCGCTGCTTGCGCTGCTCAATCAGGGCATTCATCCTCTGGTACCACTTATAGGATCAATCGGGGAAGCCGATCTGGCCCCGCTGGCGCACATCGGGCAGGTGCTGGCGGGCAACGGTGAGGCGGAATATCAGGGTGAACGCTATTCAATGGCTGCGCTGTCAGAAAAAATTGATTTCAGGTTACCTACGCTGACCGGCAAAGACGGACTCGCCCTGGTTTCATCGAATGCGGCCAGCGTCGGGATGGCGGCGCTGGTGTTGGCTGACGTAGCGCAACTGATCAACGCGCAATCGGGAGCCATCGCGCTGTCATTTGAAGCATTTCGCGCCAATATCTCCCCCCTCTCGCCGTGGGTAAGCCGGATCCGCGCCGTTCCAGGCAGTGCTGAAACGACGGCCCATCTCCTTGGTCTACTTGAGGAGGGCGCGCTGTGCCAGCCTGAGGGCGCACGCCAGTTACAGGATCCGCTCAGTTTTCGCTGCGCAGCCTCGGTGCTCGCCAGCGTGCGTCAGGCATTCATTGCCGCGCGGCAGGCCACAGAACTGGAACTGAACAGCGCCGATGACAACCCCGCACTTCTCCCCGAGGCCAATCTGGTTTTGGCCAATGCGAATTTTGACGGTACCCATCTGGCGCTGTCTTTCGAGTCCCTGGGGCTGGCGTTGGCCCGTCAGGCCAGTTGCACCGCCGAACGCATCATGAAATTGATGTCAGGCAGCGCCAGCGGCTTGCCGCGCTTTCTGACCCCTCATGTCGGACAAACCGGTTTTGCCACCCTGCAAAAAACCATTTCGGCATTGACCAGCGACATTGTGCATCATGCCAACCCCATGTCAGCAATTACTGTGCCGGTCGCCGATCGGGTTGAGGATTACGCTTCGCAAGCGATGGCCGTCGTGACCAAAACGTCCCGGCTGGTCGATAGCCTGCGTTATCTGGTTGCCATTGAACTGCTGGTTGCCGCGCAGGCGGTGGATCTGCGCGGTGAAATCACGCTCGGGAGAGGGAGCACAGTCATTCATCAGCGGATACGCAACCTGGTCGCCCCGCTGGATGAGGATCGATCCAGTGCTGCCGACATTCAGCGCCTGGCTGAGGCCACTGCTTCGCCAGACTGGCTGACCGCGGGTGAACGCCTGCTGGAGATTGGCTGATGCGCCCGGCACCCAAACCTGTCGACGATATTACGTTACGCATGATTGCCAATGCCCGCATGTATTCGGTGACGCCAGAAGCTGCTGCCGCGTGGAAGGCACTGTTGCAGGAGGTACTACTGCGGGCGAAAATGGGTGGCGAAGTGATTGATTATCCCGCACCCGCGCCTCTGGAAGCCCTGTGGCAGCGTGCCGATCTCGGTTGCGTTTTCATGTGCGGACTGCCCTTTTCACTGGGCCTATTTCCCGTCGCGCCTTTGGTGGCTCCTGTGCCGTTGCATTCGCTGGGCGAGGGGGCAGGCACTTATCGCAGCCGTTTAATCGTCGCGCAGGATTCCCCCTTCCAACGCCTCGAAGAGACGTTTGGCCACCGTCTGGCATTTACCAATCCAGAATCCCATTCCGGTTACAGCGCATTACGCCACCACTTGCTGCCTTTCCTTGCAACCGGAAAACATCAGCTTTACGCCACTGCCCTCGGCCCCCTGATCACCCCCCGGCGGGTGGTTGAGGCCATCGTCAGCGGTTCAGCGGATATCGGGCCCGTTGATGGCTACGCGTTTGAACTTTTGTCGCGCTATGAGCCTGAACTCATGCGGCAAGTACGCGTTATTGACAGCACCGCATCCGCCCCGATGCCTTTGCTGGTCTCGGCGGCGACATTACCCCCTGAAAAACGCACGGCGCTGCAACAGATATTTCTCAGTCTTGAGCACGATCCCCGCGTCGCCAATTTGCTGAATGCGTTACTGCTCAAAGGATTTATCATTCCCGATCCTGTCGATTATCAGGTTCTGGCGCAACGCGCAGATAATGCATGCCAACAAGGATATTCGCATCTGGCGTGATGCATTTTATTGAAACCCTACTCAAAATTGCCTGTCGTCCCTGCATAATCCGAAAATACATAAATATGTCTTATGAATTAACAGGTTGATGTTGGTTATACTCTCCATCAGATGAGATCAATCTCTCGTATACTCAGAAAATTCCCCATGTCACATTCAGAAGGATGAACAGATCAAGACTCTGTGCAATGCGATTTTTGTAGACTTTAGGGGTGATAAATGTCATAAAACTGTCCAGTTACGCTCCATATTCGTATGTCAAATACGTCATAAAATCAGGGGCTTTGTCGTGAGAAATCCTTTTTTTACGTGACTTCTGCTGTTACCCGCAGTTTCACGTCTAATTTGAATAAACCATTTAACGGGGTTCAACATGTCATCCTCTGCCACACACACAGAAGGCCGAACTTTCTTCGGCCACCCTTATCCACTCAGTGCCCTGTTCTTTACCGAAATGTGGGAGCGATTCTCCTTCTACGGTATCCGCCCCCTGCTGATTCTGTTCATGGCCGCGACGGTTTATGACGGGGGAATGGGACTGGCGCGAGAGAATGCGTCAGCCATTGTGGGGATATTTGCTGGTTCGATGTATTTGGCCGCCCTCCCCGGTGGTTGGCTGGCCGACAACTGGCTCGGGCAGCAACGTGCCGTCTGGTACGGGTCGATCTTGATTGCGCTTGGCCACTTATCTATCGCGTTGTCCGCCATCATGGGCAACAGCCTGTTTTTTATCGGCTTAGTGCTGATTGTGCTGGGCTCGGGTCTGTTCAAAACCTGTATATCGGTCATGGTCGGTACGCTCTATAAAGAAGGCGATGCGCGCCGTGATGGCGGTTTCTCCCTGTTTTACATGGGGATCAACATGGGGTCATTCATTGCGCCCCTGATCTCCGGCTGGCTGGTTCGTTCCCACGGTTGGCACTGGGGTTTTGGCATTGGTGGAATCGGTATGCTGGTTGCGCTGCTGATTTTCCGTTTCTACGCAGTCCCTTCCATGAAACGTTATGACCGCGAATTCGGCCTGGATTCCAGCTGGAACAGCCCGATGGTCGTGCGCAAGAATGTCGGACTTTGGGTGACAGCCGTTGCCGCGCTGATTGTCGCGATCTGTGGACTGGTAATGGCCGGTGTCATCGTGATCAAGCCGGTACTGGTTGCCAGCACATTGGTTTATGTCATTGCGGCTTCAGTGACGCTCTATTTTGTTTACCTGTTTGCGTTTGCCGGACTGACCAAAGATGAACGGGCACGGGTACTGGTCTGCTTCATTTTGCTGGTTTCGGCTGCCTTCTTCTGGTCTGCTTTCGAACAAAAACCTACGTCATTCAACCTGTTTGCCAACGATTATACTGACCGTATGCTGGGTGGGTTTGAAATTCCCACCGTCTGGTTCCAGTCGATCAACGCCCTGTTTATCATTATCCTGGCACCGATCTTTAGCTGGTTGTGGCCTGCTCTGGCACGCAATAAAGTCGAATTGAGCAGCATCACCAAATTCGTCATTGGTATTCTGTTTGCTGCATTGGGTTTTGGCCTGATGATGATCGCTTCCCAGCACGTTCTCGCCACCAACGCAGGCGTATCCCCCATGTGGCTGGTAGGAAGTATATTGATGCTGACGCTGGGTGAGCTTTGCCTCAGCCCCATCGGGTTGGCAACCATGACCTTGCTCGCTCCCGCCAAGCTGCGTGGTCAGGTGATGGGATTGTGGTTCTGCGCCAGTTCGCTGGGTAATCTGGCCGCTGGTTTGATCGGTGGACACGTTAAAGCTGACCAATTGGAAAGTCTGCCTGAACTGTTTGCCCGCTGCTCAATCGCGCTGGTGATTTGTGCGGTCGTGCTCTCGCTGTTGATCATCCCTATTCGTCGGATGATGAGCAATACTGGCGACAACAACGCCAACGCGTAAAAAATCACGGGTCGGACATTCTGTTTCGAAGAATTCCGACCCGTACATTTTGCCCCTGAAAACTCCCCCATGTGCGTAATACCGCTCGCTGTGCAGGCATTAGGGCAGGCCCCGCTTTTTATGAATAAAACTAATATAATTCCGAACATAAATTAGTCACTAAATATAAACATTATCGCCTAATAAATAACCAATCTGATTTTTCGAAATTCTATTTACGCCATCGCTATATACTCACAAATATGGGTAAATCTGCGGTAATAGACCTTTAAAATATTCACCGAGAATATCGCTAGTGGCTTTTCATATTTCCTGTTAATGTGCAGAGCCTTTTCAGGCCAGGCAGGCCAAAACCTATCTTTAACAACCAACTTAGCGAGAGCGGGTGTTGCAGCTATTGCACCTACACGTTTAAAACATGACATACGTAAAATCTTTGATTTCTCCCACTTATTTACTTCTTTTTACCGCAGCCGCTTATAGTTCACATGCCTTGGCTGACACCGTTTGGTTGCTCAATGGTGACAAGGTTACGGGCACGGTGACACTTCTGGATAATAATAAACTTTTTGTTAAGACGGATTACGCAGGCACGATCTCTCTTGATTGGAGCAAAGTAAAAACGTTTCAGACCGAGAAAAGTTTAATTGTCAGTCAGGAAAAATATAAAGACAGCGAAATGTTTGCCAATGTAAAGCCCGGGAACATTGGTGAAGTTATTGTCCACAAGGATGGGGTAGATCGCAGCATGCCACTGAGCAGTATCAGTGCGGTCATGGTTCCCAAGCCGATGATTCGCGACTTTAGCTGGAGGGGGAATATTGACGTCGGCCTGTCGCATAAAGACAGCAGCACCCAAACGGATAACTATGACGTCAGCGTCAATACCAATGCCCGTCATGGCACGCTGCGGCATAACCTGAAAGGCGATTACCATTATGAGAAAGATGATGGCATCGTAAGTACCAATAATTATAACGCGGGCTATGCGCTGGATAAATTCGTTAGCTCGCAACTGTTTATTCAGGGTTCTGCGACCTACAAACATGACTGGATCGAAGAGATCAAAGTTAACCAGAGCTACGGTGTCGGTCCGGGTTACCAGTTCTGGGACGATGAATTGGGTGCATTCTCCCTTACCAGCCTGATTAGCCGTCAGAGTTATACCTACCGCGAAGATAATTTGGAACGTGAGAACTTCTATACCTTCGGGGGCAAATGGGCCTACAACAAATATGTCTGGGCCAAGACCGTACAGGTGTTCACCAACGGTTCCATCAGCCGCTCCTTTGATGAAACGTCATCAATGGATTTGGATGCTGAATTGGGGCTGCGCTACAAGCTGACCGATTGGGCATCAATGAACATGAAAGTCACCAGAGACCGCGTAATCAGTGAAAACGGCAGTATTGATGACACGCTGTACACCATGGGTGTGGGTGTTGGCTGGTAATGGGTTGGATCGGACGCAGAAATGCGTCCGATCATGGTCTTAGCCCGCCGCGAGTGGATCCGCTGCGCGAACGTTTATTTGGCAATGAGCCGGAGATTTTGGTTATTACACCGGCGAATCAAGAGAGAGTTTGGCGTAGGTGCAGATTTAAATCTGGTAGTCGAGCACCTGTTGATCAATCTGCTCGGAAAAGACCTTGTCCTTGATTTCAGCCAGCGTCAACGTTGGATTACATAACTGAATAAACTGCCAGGCATAGTTACGTTGTAACTGACTGCGTTTCAACCCGAGCCAAACCGTGTTGGCTTCAAACAGATGTTCCGCATTGAGATACACCAACCCTTGGTCGCGCTGGGTATCTTGCGACACATCAGCCAGAATGCCGACTCCCAACCCCAGCTCAACGTAGGTTTTAATCACATCGGAATCTTGCGCACTGAGGGCAATTTCAGGCGCCAAGCCCGCGACCTGGAACGCATTGTCAACCCGGGAACGGCCAGTGATGCCCTTACGGTAGGTAATGAGGGGCAGCGTGCTGAGTGTTTCCAGCGTGATCTCTTTCTGCGTGGTCAATGGATGCCCTTGGGGAACCACCACCGAATGATGCCATCGATAATAGGGGAAAGCCGCCACCGAATCGTCATTAAACAACCGTTCGCTGGCAATGCCGATATCGGCTTCACCCGAGTGCAACATGGCGGCAATTTCTTCCGGATTACCCTGATTAAGGATCAGACGTACCCGGGGATAGAGTGCGCGGAACTCTTTGATCACTCTTGGCAAGCTGTAACGCGCTTGCGTATGGGTCGTAGCAATATGCAATTGCCCGCTGTCGGTACTGCTGAATACATCGCCCAGACGACGGATGTTTCCCGCATCATTGAGTATTCGCTCTGCCACAACCAGCAACTCCTTACCGGGTTCGGTCATCCCGAGAAGGCGCTTGCCGCGACGGATAAAAATCTCAATTCCCAGTTCTTCTTCCAACTCACGAATATGGCGACTGACACCCGACTGCGAGGTAAACAGCGTATTGGCCACTTCCGTCAGGTTAAATTTACAGCGGGCTGACTCCCGTATAATTTTTAGCTGTTGAAAGTTCACGCTTTGCCTCCCCTATCTCTCTAATTTGAATAACGATATTCATACGGAGGAACAACGGGGGCGACAAATAAGAAAATCTATTTAGTTATTCTTTTTAACACTATGAAATATCTTCAACTTTCCCACAACGTTAAAAATAAAAATTAAACCTTATTATTCATTATGTTAAAGCAAAGTCATCCACAGGCGTAGCATCAACTGCGCCGATTGATGCCGCGCTGAATTGTTATCAGGTTATTAAATATAGAGAACGGATATAACGAATTTCCCGTTATGCCGTTTTTAGGAACGCCGGTTTGGTGGCAGGACGCAGCCGCCAAATCATTACTTCACCTGTTTACGTAACAAATAGATGAAGTAAGGTGCGCCAAAGAACGTCGCCAATAATCCGGCAGGAATCTGATAAGGAAAGATCAGGACGCGGCCACACCAGTCAGCAAATAACATCAGCATTCCGCCGCACAGGCTCGCAATGACCAGTTGCGGGATAGGCCGGTGAAACCCGAGCATTCTGGCAATGTGCGGTGCCATCAGCCCAACGAAACTCAGCGGACCGACGTTAAGCGTTGCTGCCGCAATGAGCATCGCAGCCAAAAGCAGAATGGCCAGCCGAGAGGGTGTCAGCGCCACACCCACCGCGCGGGCGGTGGTACTTCCCAGGGGCAATATGCTCAACCAACGGCGGCAAAATGGGGCCAATAGCAGCAATACAATGGCGATCGCCGCCGTTCTTAGCGCCTGCCCGGCAGTAACGCTGTAGGTTGATCCAGCCAACCAGGTCAAAACACCGCCCATGCGCGGATCGCCACTCGCCAACAAAAGAGTGATGACCGTACCAAACAGCGTGCTGAGTGCAATACCCACCAGCAGTAATCGTCCGGTCGAAAAACCACTTCGCCCTGCCAGCAACGTAATCGCCAGCAGGGTCAACGCCGCCCCCAGACTCCCCGCTGGCAGAAGCCAGACAAAGGCATCGCCCGGTATAATCAGCAGCAGCAAAATCACACCAAAAGCCGCGCCGGAACTGATGCCCAGCACTTCTGGACTGGCCATCGGATTCCCGGTCAGTTTCTGCACCAATGTTCCAGCCGCAGCCAGCATCGCTCCGGCAGAAAGTGCCGCCAGCGCGCGCGGCCAACGCCACGGCAGCAAACCATTGAGTGCGTCACCGGTTACCCAGCGCCACCCTTCGCTATCCCGCCCAAGCATCAATGCCAGCGCGATGCCAACCAACAGAACAGCAAATACGCCGAGAAGCCACGCGGGGGTCAACGTGCGTTCATTCAGCGTCGCGGGCGAATGCATTGACGACGGTTTTGCCCCACTGCGCAAACGCGGCAACAGCCACAGCAGCAGCGGTGCACCGATGAGCGCCGTTGCCGCACCGGTAGGTATTTCCCGCCAGAGTCGGGTCAACAGAATCATGCTCTGATCGCTTAGCCACAGCAGCAATGCACCCAATAAGGTTGAGAGCAGCATACGCGGCAGCAAACGGCGTGCTCCCAGCATTTTCGCCAGCAACGGGGCAAAAAGACCAATGAAACCAATAATACCGGCAGCATTCACCAATTGCGCACTGATCAAAACCGCCAATCCCAACGTAGCCAGTCTGGCGATGCTGAGACCCAACCCCAGATTGCGTGCCACGCCATCGTCCAGCCCCAGCAACGTCAAGGGGCGGATTAGCAACAGCGCGAGCAGAAAACCGATCAGTAATCGTGGCAGCAACAGATTAACGGTCGACCAATCCTGTTGATTCAGCATCCCGCTGCTCCACAGGAACAGTCCCTGCAATCGCTCGTAGTTGAAAAGCGCCAGCAGGCTCTTGATGGCACCGCAATACATGCCAAGCACCAGCCCCGCAAGAATCAGGGTAACCGGTGACAGGCGCTTGCCCCAGGAGACCCCAAATACCACGGCTCCTACGATGACCGCACCCACCAACGATGCCAATTGCCGGGTCAGTTCACCGCCAGGCAAGGTCCACAAAATGGCAATGGTCAAACCAAGTTGCGCACCGGCTGAAATCCCCAACGTAGTGGGTTCTGCCAGGGGATTGCGTAAAACCTGTTGGAACATAACACCCACCAGCCCAAGCCCTGCACCCACCAACAATGACACTACCGTGCGCGGCAACAGGCTGAAATGGAACAGCATTTGGTTTATATCCGTTACCTGCGGGGAGAATGCCGCCTGGAACCAGTCGCCGGGTAACAGTTGCTGGGTAAAATTCCACAGCGTCATTCCACAGGCCAGCAAAGTCAGCGTAGAGATTAGGAGTAAAGGAAGTGGCGCAATGCGGTTCATTGTCCGCGCCCCAGAGCCTGTTCCAACAGGCGGCAGAAACGCATGGTTGACAACGTAGCGCCGTAAAACCATACGGCAGGCAACGTCTGCAATTTATTCTCGCGCACAAAAGGGATCACTTGCCACAACGGAGATCGCACAGCAACATTCAGCAATTGATCACCATGATCGAAATAGAGTGCACGGGCGTGCGGGATTTCAGCCAATCGCTCAATCCCTACCACACTGCTCCCCCAAAAATTGGTCTCACCCTGCCAGGCATTTTCTATCTGCATCATCCGCAGCACGTCATCAAACAGGCTCCCCTTGCCCATCACCAATGCCCTACGGCTGTCGATCAGCGAGAAAAGCAGTACCGGCTCCTTTGCCTCACCCCGTACCCGGCTGGCCGTTTCAGATAGCAGCGTATCAAACTCCTGCAAATGCCGTTGCGCCTGCGCCTGTAACCCCAGCCGCTCCGCCAAATCCCTTACCGCCTGACGGGCAGTTTCCAGCGGTTTGCCACTGCCATCGTTGAAACTAAAGCTCATGGTCGGTGCCAAAACGGACAGCGACGCAGCACTCGGCCCAAACCCTTTGGAGAGTAAAAACAAGGAAGGATTCAGTTGCTGCATCAATTCAATATTGGGTTCAATCCGATGGCCGACGTCAATGACCGTCGAAGGCAACGCCGGTTCTGCAACCCAACGATGGTAATTCGGGATATCTGCCACCGCCAGCGGGACAACGCCAAGCGCCAGCAACAGCTCGGTAGGTCGCCATTCCAAAGAGATGATCCGGCGCAAATCGGGAGGCACATTGCTGTGGCTTATCAAGGGGAACCACAACGGTGACAGTACCAACGCCTGTAACATTCGGCGGCGGCGGTGATCCAAAGGCGGTGTAAACATGGTGATAATGAGCTCTGGCGTGGTCGCATTATTGATGCGAACAAAATTTTCCCATAGGCAACGATCGTTTGTCACAGCCGAGTTGGCGTGCTTCCAATCAATGCAAGAATATTAATAATTATCATTCTGACTCGTGTTGCCTATTATGCGGATGCGCAATCCGACTGCAACCAATTTTGCTGGGAAAATGCGGGATAAGGGAAAGAAATCAGCATATTGACGGAACAGAAAGGATGATCTTGAATGCAGTGACAGCAGCCAGGAACATTTTATCGCGTCAGGCAAGGGTTATCCTGACGCGATAACGACGTAAAGGGCCTCAGCGTGCCTGGCTATCGGGGTCGCAATTATCAGCGTTGGCTGCCTTTTGTAAAAGACGCACCTGATCAACCAATTCATGCAGGCAATCATCCTGCATACCATGGTTTCGCAGCTCCTGCTCCAGCGCAAACAGATATTGGGCGTTGGTACCCAACGGGCCACTGGCATTGGCGATCAACGGGGCAATCACCTGATAACGGGTATCAGCTTCAAATAAGGGGTGTGCGGAATCCATGATAAAGACCAACGCCGTCACCTGTTGCCCCGACACCAGCGTGAGCTCGCACCAGGTAGGCACATAGCAACCGGTCAGCATTTCGCGCTTCCACAGCAGTTCCAGCTCTTCACGCAACTTTTCTTCCGGCAGACGAAAGGCCAGACCGGTGGTTTTTCCGCCCTCTTTCAGCGCCAGCATGCGCCCCGGTTGGCTGTGCGTTCCACGCCCGGCGGTCAGCCGCAAACAAAATGCGCGGTGCCAACCAAACAGTGTGGCAGGCTGCACTTCTTCTGAATCAAAAACCGGATTCCACATCAGGGAACCGTAACCAAAGATCCATACTGGACTGTTGTCTGGTCGACGTCGCAACGTGCAGTCAAGTGACGCAGAACGTTGCTCAGGTGACAATAACAGCGACTCTTCAATGGTACCAAAAGCTGTTTTGCAATCTGCATTTTGCAGAAAATCTCGTGTTATCACCTGTAACTACCCCCAATAAGTCGCTGGATATAACTCCCTGACGCGAACTAAAGAACCATAATGTCTTCAAAAAATATTCACAAAAATGATAGATTCAATGAGGGTTTCAAAATCCTTACATTGACCACGTTGATAGATTAAACATTATTCGTTTCTGGGCTTGCAATCAAGTTTGAAGTGGATCACAAAACAAAATATTACCAATATTTGACAAGTTTCTAAAAAATTAGACTCGTTCAAAGAGCTTTCAGCACGAAAATAGGCAAGGTGAGGATCGGGAAATAATTACAATCCCCCTTCTGCGACACATGGAAGAGTGGGTGATAGCTCATTAAAAAGCTATTGCATGAGAACAGGCGGCGGGATTTACCCGCCGGGGAGAGGTCAATGTGGATCGCATTTTGATACTGACGCGTTAAGGTGGAAATCAGGCCCCTACTTCGGGTGCCATTTGTCATCCTCCCCTTTCTTATAAGTGTGCTTAACCGCCGCCCAGGCAACTTTATGGGCAGTCTCTTCGCGGGAATCGTCCCCACGTCGATCGTCGCTGTCTTTATATTCGTCCCACGCGCTGTTGAAGGCTTCCTTATAGATATCCTGCGCGTGGGCAGGAAGCACATTCTTTACGTTATCGGGTAACGACGCACGCGATTTATAAGGCATGTTCTCATCTCCTGTCCCAGATTTTGAGCTCACAACGTATAAATAAGCCTAGAACAACATGCCATCAGCCGCCATAAAATGAGGACGTTTATCCGAGTAAAAAACCCGTTATAACACAGGGAAATACCTCATATTTATTGTTATACAAATCTAAGCCTCATAAGTTGATATTTATGATTTTTAAACATTAAATATCAATGAAAAGCGACAAATAGAATAGCCAACAATGAGCAAAACGAACCACATCCTGGATGACATAGCAAATTTTTATGTCCAATGTTATGAGCAAAATCGCGCTATATGGTAAAAATAAGTAAATTGACAACGTGTCAACATGAAAAATTTGCTAATGTAGCCCCTATTTTGCAAGGAAATACTATACTTAGCGCCATGTGACTGCACCCGTTATCACTCAGTGCAGCTCTCTTTTCGCGAAGAATTCGTGAGTTTTAGAAGGAGAATGACCATTATAAAGTCTCATCAGGAACCAGGCGGTTCCAAGTCCCGTCATAAAGAATACTCACTATTTTTACCTATTATCGCCCTTGGTGTATTGATCATCTGGGGTAACACCAGCAATTTCCCCGCCATTATTGCCATCAATCTATTGGCCTTGGTGGGTATTCTCAGCAGCGCATTCAGCGTTGTCCGCCATGCCGACGTGCTGGCACATCGCCTGGGTGAGCCCTACGGCTCCCTGATTCTGAGCCTGTCGGTGGTGATACTTGAAGTCAGCCTGATTTCTGCCCTGATGGCAACGGGTGACGCCGCACCAGCACTGATGCGCGATACGCTGTATTCGATCATTATGATTGTCTCTGCCGGACTGGTCGGTGTGGCTTTGCTGTTGGGCGGGAGAAAATTTGCCACGCAATACGTGAATCTCGCTGGGATCAAACAGTATTTAATGGCTATTTTCCCTTTGGCCGTGATTGTCCTGGTTCTGCCGGCAGCGCTGCCGAACGGTAATTTCACCACGGCACAGGCATTGGTCGTCGCATTGATTTCCGCAGCGATGTATGGGGTATTTTTGTTGATTCAAACCAAAACCCACCAGAGTCTGTTTGTGTATGAGCATGAAGATGAGGGCGACGATCCGCATCACGGCAAACCCTCCTCACATAGCAGCCTCTGGCATACCCTCTGGTTATTGGTACATTTGGTGGCTGTGATTGCGGTGACCAAATTTAATGCAAATCCCTTGGAAAGCCTGCTTACCGAGATGAACGCACCTGCGCAGTTTACCGGTTTCCTGGTCGCACTGTTGATCTTGTCACCCGAAGGTTTGGGGGCAATGAAAGCGGTTTTGAACAATCAGGTTCAGCGCGCAATGAATCTGTTTTTTGGTTCGGTGTTAGCAACGATTTCCCTGACGGTACCTACCGTGACAGTGATTGCCACGCTCACCGGACAGACGCTGATATTCGGCCTTGAGTCACCGCATATGGTGGTAATGCTCACCGTGCTGATGCTCTGCCATATCTCGTTCTCTACCGGCAGAACCAACGTGCTCAATGGCACCGCGCATCTGGCTGTTTTCGGCGCCTATCTCCTGACGATTTTCCTGTGATATTTTTCCTTTCATAATAATCGAGTAGTAGGCGGGATCACTCCCGCCTCAGACTACGCAGCAAGGATGTGCTGAATAGCCAGAAACATTGGAACCGCCCCATAAGCATTCGGTGGTTCATTAAGTTCCACAAACCCCAAGCGGGCATAAAAATTAACCGCCGCTGGAGCTGCATCCAGATACACCCCTTTAATAGGAAGTGATTCATGGATAAGTTTTACTTGCTCAAAAAACACAAGGAGCAAATCTTGTCCGTAGCCTTTTTTCTGTTCTTTCGTGACTACGCCTAACATAATCAGGCGAACGACACTTATGTCATTTGGCACTGAACCAGTTACCACTCCCGCTAACTTCGCCTTATCGAGAGAGTAGCCAGAAAATGTACATACGCCTAATAACTCACCCGATTTTGAATCAATCAACGCCTTGGCTGCACAATAACCATCTTTTACGCCCTTCTTTAGCGAACCGCGCACATAGGCGTTGATCACACTGTTGCCGCAATCGAAATTCTTATTACCCGGGTAAGTGATATCTGCTTGATATGCACAAACCATTACATGTTGCTGCTCACTTAGTGTATCCACCATCTTTCTTTCTCCTCATTAACGCTTGTAAAGCCAGCGTTGGTGTAGCAGGTTCAGAAAGGAGTTGATTTACTTGCTGCCAACTTTGTGAAGAAAGCTGGCGGCGACGCTGGTTGTCCAGCACGCTTTCCGCTCGTTCCAAAGCTGCATTCAAGATAAATGCACTCAAATCTAATCCTGTGGCAGCAGCCGCTTCACGAAGTACATTTTTTAAGTCGGGGCTCGTTTTTAGTTCAACCCTGGCATTTTTTACACACCGAACTTCTGTAGGAAACTCAGTTACTTTAGACATAGTTACTACCTCGCTTTCGCTTTTTAATTTGCCAACATCTCCTTCTATGAGTGTTAAAATATGCATCTAAATCTATTTAGATTGAATACGTTAGCGGTAAATTTCATTGTTAATCTCCAGTTTTTTGATACTCATGGGCGTGTTTCTTACGCCATCTCATTTAGGCCGTTTCCCAATCGACCGGGTGTTCATTTCTCATTCATTCCGCATACGGCTATCAACCGTATGACCATAATCTACTCTAAGGAGAATGCTTAGTCAAGCCATACGGCTATTAGCCGTATGGTGAGAACCACCTGCTCTTATGATTTTATCAGTCAATTTGTTCCACTTTTTTTGTATACGCAGCGAAGACAATCAGCACTGCATTGACGATAAACTCCATGGTAAGTACGCCAAGAGATGTAAACTACGGAATGCGCCACGTAGACGCCCAGAAGGTCACAGCGGCAGGTATCAGATAAAGCAAAGGCCGCGTTCGCGGCCTTTGTCTTCATTACGGTTATCGGTTGGCTATCAGGAATAGGCATTCAGCGTACGTTGGCATAATACCGAGCGCACGCAGTCGTCTTTATTAAAACGAATAATGCCGATCATCTCATCTTCCTTAAAGCGTTCAAGTGCATCACTTAATCCCGATTTTACTCCGCGGGGTAGATCGCATTGGGTTATATCGCCATTCACAATAACAGTGACGTTTTCACCCAATCGCGTCAGGAACATTTTCATTTGGCTGGCGGTAACATTCTGCGCCTCATCAAGAATCACTACCGCATTTTCAAAAGTGCGCCCGCGCATATAAGCGAAAGGTGCAATTTCTACTTTACCTATTTCTGGTCGCAGGCAATATTGCAGGAATGAAGAGCCTAAACGACGCAGCAAAATGTCATAGACCGGGCGGAAATACGGCGCAAACTTTTCCGCCACATCGCCAGGAAGGAAACCGAGATCTTCATCGGCCTGCAATACTGGGCGGGTAACAATTATCCTATCGACCTCTTTATGAATTAACGCCTCCGCTGCCTTGGCTGTACTAATAAAGGTTTTGCCACAACCCGCTTCTCCTGTCGCGAAGATGAGTTGTTTATTCTCTATGGCGAGTAAGTAATGACCTTGAGCTTCCGTTCGCGCTTCGATATGGGAGGTATCACGGCTATCACGTGCCATACCGATGGATTCAACACCGCCCATTTGAACCAGGGAGGTGACCGTTTCTTCTTCACGTTGACGATGACTACGCGTATCACGCCTAATCACACGTTTCGCTTCACGACGAGCTTTGATCACTGCTTTTTGTCTTCCCATTTTGGCACCTTACAGTTTGTTTCACCTACCGCGGGGTTTTTAGGCCATCAGCGATTTAACAATATCCAGGATTCACATACAGATGAGGTTGGTCCCCTTTCAGACCTTGTGGAGCCAATGAAAAATGCGAACCAGAGAATTGACCGACAGAAAAAACCTGTCTGGTTAATTGTTGTTCGCATGGAGTCCTATTTGAGAATAAGCCGCCATCCTTTAAAACGGATAACGTAGGAGTGGATAACCAGTGGGACAAAGAGAGAGAGTTAACAACAATTGGAGGGGTGAGGACATCACCCTCATAAACATTTTCAGAGGGAGAGTGACAACTATTTTTTGGTACCAGACCAAATCTGGATTCACTCATTAGCGATCCTCGCAGTGATATATTACAGCACCAGGCTGTACACCGTGTGAAACTACCGCCAGCTAATTACAGTATAATGACAGTGTTAATAAATGCGTTAGTAAAATGTAAAAAAAGATTATTCCCAATCCCATTCGTCTATTTTTTCACCGCATTCACACTGCCCATCGCCGCAATTACAGTAGCTCCTGAGTATCATTAAGCATAAAGCGAGCCACCTGCTGATGGCTCGTCATAAAAGTGCAATAAATGTGATCAGGCTTGCAGCAAAGATTGCCCAAGATAGTGATTGGCATCAGCAACGCCCGATAATGCAAAGAAATATCCCCCACCAATCGGACGGATATACTCTTCCAGCGCTTCACCATTTAGGCGCTTCTGCACCGTAATGAAGCCCTTTTCCAGGTCATGTTGGTAACAAACGAACAGCAATCCCATCTCCAGTTGCCCTGAGTTAGAGACACCGAGTGAATAACTGTAACCCCGGCGCAGCATCAAACTACTTTGCGTTTGCGGCGTACGCGGATTTGCCAAACGGATATGCGCATCCATGCGGATCACTTTTCCCTGAGGATCTTTACTGTAGTCAGGTTCATCGTGTTCCAGCTTCATGCCTAAAGGCGCGCCACTGTGTTTGTCACGACCGAAAATGGTTTGTTGTTCCTGCAACGGTGTGCGATCCCAAAATTCAACGTGAAAACGAATAATTCGGGCAACCTGATAACTGCCGTTTACCGCCCACGCAGGTTCACCCTGATTGGCACCCACCCACACGACATGATCCATTAATGAGGAATTCTGGGTATCCGGATTGCCCGTGCCGTCTTTGAAACCAAGCAAATTGATCGGCGTCTCTTTGCCCCGACTGCGCGCAGCATGTGAGGAAATGAAGCCCTCCCTGCGCCAGCGCACACTCAGCAGATCCGGCGTATGCTTGATAATATCGCGCAGTGCGTGAATGACGGTGTCACTGTTATTGGCGCAAATCTGCAACAGCAGATCGCCATGACATAATGCGGCGTCGAGTGAGTCATTGGGAAAACGGGTCATGCGTTCGAGACGCAAGGGTTTCTGCGCTTGCAAACCGAAACGATCGTCAAATAGTGACGCGCCCACCGAAACGGTGATGGTGAGATTATCCGGATAAATCTCCGGCCCCATCAGCCCTGAGTCGAGCGGTGGTAATTTAGGATCCACTTCCGGCGCTTTTCCCCCGCTGGTCAGGAAAGCGATACGCGCGGTCAGCACGCTGAAAAGACGTTGCAGATCGGCTTTGTCAGTTGCCAGGATGTCAAAGGCCACCAACATTGCGGACGCCTGCTGAGGGGTTAAAATCCCGGCCTGATGCTGACCATAAAAAGGTTGGCTGTTCCAGCGGTCATCGGGAGATAGCGTACCCGGCGCTGACACCGGCTTTTCGGCTTTTACCACCGCCACGCCGCCAACGGCCAGCGCCCCACTCATCACCCCAATTCCCTTGAGCCAGCGACGGCGGGAGGGTGATGCAGCCTGTTCATCAGGATGCAGCCCGCTGTGCGGGCCGATCTTGTTACTCATTGCTTGCTGCCTCAGTCCAGACCCAACACGCCGCGCAACTTCGCCAGATCTTCCGCCAGTGCGGTAATCGGGCCTTTCATTGCATTCCGATCGGTGTCGGTCAGTTTGTCATAGGATTCGTAACCGTCTTTGGTGCGGTATTTTGCCAGCAACGCATCGACCTTTTTAAAGTTGCCGTCGATTTTATCCAGCAGCGGTTTATCGGCTTTTTCCAGCAGAGGACGCAACAGGTTCACGATCTTTTGCGCGCCATCAACGTTGGCCTGGAAGTCCCACAGGTCGGTACGGCTGTAGCGGTCCTCTTCCCCACTGATTTTGCTGGCGGCCACTTCTTCTATCAGTCCGGCGGCACCGCCAACCACTTTGCTCGGTGGGAAGGTCAACTCACTGATACGCTTTTGCAGATCCAGCGTGTCCTGATACAGGCGGTCGGAATATTCTTCAGTGCCTTTGGTGGTGTTATCACCAAACAACACTTTCTCAAGGCGATGGAAACCCGTGAATTTCGGATCGGCGGCTTTTTGTTCGTAGTCATCTTCACGGGCATCGATACTGCCATCCAGATCGGAGAACAATTCGGCAATAGGTTCAATTCGCTCATAATGCTGGCGCGTCGGTGCATAGAGTTTACGCGCTTGTGCCAGATCGCCTTTTTTAATCGCATCAGTAAACGCTTTGGTTTGGAGGACCAGCGCATTGACTTCATTGGTCACGTAGACTTTGTATTCAGCGATAGGGCCGACCAGCGCCATGGCATCAGGTTTGGTTGATTGCTGCGCGCCTTCTGCAGTGACGGTCAGCTTGCCTTTCGGGTTGCTCAGCAGGCCGCAGGTCATGTCGTATTCACCCGGTTCGAGATTGGCGGTCATTTTCTGGGTAAAGCCCGGCGCGATGTTCTCACGCTCCTCGACAACCATCACCCCTTTCAGGATTTCCCACTCCAACCCTTTGGAACTGGTGTTATGCACGATGAATTGTGTTTTACCCGCCGGAATGGTCAATTGCATGGGTTCACACTGCTTGTCATTGACGGTCACTTTTACCTGACGGACATCGGCAGCGAGAACATTGGCGCTCAGCGCCAGCGCAGGCAGAGACAGCATGGCGGCCTGCAGCGCCTTACGGCGGAAATGTGTGCGTGAATCAGACATTCATAGTACTCCCTGACCAGGAAAAGGAATTAACGTTGCGTTTTCTGACCGGACGAGATGGCCGGTGCAGGCTGTTTGTTCTGTGGTAATGAAAACAGAATCAAAGCGGGGATCAGATAGATAAAGTAGACAACCACTTCGCTGACTGTCGGGGCTTCCTGGTAGCCAAAGATGCCTTCCAGCAGCGTTCCGGATAACGAATGGGTAGAAAGAACATTGCTCAAATCAAAGGCTACGTCCTGGAAATGATTCCACAAACCGGCCTCGTGGAAAGCGCGGATCGCACCCGCGGCCAAACCGGCGGCCACAAAGAGAATGAACAGGCTGGTCCATTTGAAGAAACTGGCCAGGTTCAGTTTGATGCCGCCCCAATAGATAGCAAAACCAACGATGATGGCGCAGGTAAGACCCAATACGGCACCGATCGGTGCGGCAATACCAACATCCTGCTGAAATGCGGCGAGCAGGAAGAATACCGACTCCAGACCTTCACGGGCTACGGCGAAAAATACCATGGCGACCAGGGCCCAACCTTGTCCTTTGCCCTTGTTGAGTGCGTGATCAATCGACCCCTCAAGATGCACTTTCACGGATTTCGATACTTTGCGCATCCAGAACACCATATAGGTGAGGATGAAAACCGCCACAACAGCGACGATCCCTTCAAAAAACTCTTGCTGTTTCTGCGGGAACTCGCCTGTCGTCTCATTGATAAAGATGCCCAGCCCCAGGCAAAGGGCGGCAGCCAGAATCACCCCAACCCACACCACACCCAGCCATTGGCCGCGTTGCGTCCTTTTCAGGTAACTGGCAATCAGGCTGACGATGAGCGCAGCCTCAAGCCCCTCACGGAACATAATCAGAAATGGAACAAACATGCGGTCACCTCAAGTGAGCCCTATTAAAATGAATAGAGAGTTACGTCAAAGTCTGTAAAGAAAGGTAAAACAAAACGAGAGTGATTATCATTCTTGCAAAGAGAATTGCAAGGGTTCAACACGGAAAATTGATCAAATAACTGTGGCGAGTTATTTCAGAATTGCGGGGAAATTGATCTGGAGAGGTAGTTTCAGCCGGAGTATTCTCCGGCTGAATAGAATTACAGAGTATTGAATTCAGCTTCTGCGGCAGTAAACCGCTGTTGGATCGCCGTTGAGGGTTTGCGGTCCAATAAGCTGAAGATGACGATGGCGACGGTACCAAACAGGAAGCCAGGAATGATCTCATACAGATCCAGCCAGGCGTACTGTTTCCAGACAATAACGGTAATGGCACCCACCAGCATTCCGGCCAGTGCCCCATTGCGCGTCATCCGCGACCACATGACTGACATCAGGATAACCGGACCAAATGCCGCGCCGAAGCCTGCCCAGGCATAACTGACCAGCCCCAGCACGCGATTTTCCGGATTGGCCGCCAGTGCAATAGAGACGAGAGCCACCACCAGCACCATGATTCGCCCTACCCACACCAACTCACGCTGACTGGCACCCTTGCGTAAAAAGGCTTTATACAGATCTTCGGTAATGGCGCTTGAACACACCAATAACTGGCAACTCAGGGTACTCATTACCGCGGCCAGAATGGCCGACAGCAGCACACCAGCGATCCACGGATTGAACAGCAGCATCGCCAATTCGATAAACACCCGTTCACCATTTTCCGTCACGCCAGCCGCTTCATGGGGATTATTGCTGAAATAAGCAATGCCGAAGAAACCGACGGCAATAGTGCCCGCCAGACAGAGAATCATCCACGTCATGCTAATGCGGCGTGCGCTACGGATAGTGCGGTGTGAATCTGCCGCCATAAAGCGCGCCAGAATATGTGGCTGGCCAAAGTAGCCTAATCCCCAACCGAGCAATGAAACAATTGCCACCAGATTCATGCCTTTGAACATATCGACATAGGACGGATTCTTGTCAGCAATCACCAGCATTGACGTATCGATTCCCCCTACGGCCATGATCACAATCACTGGCGTCAGAATCAGGGCAAAGATCATCAGTGAAGCCTGAACGGTATCCGTCCAACTTACGGCCAAAAAACCACCAATAAAGGTATAGACGATGGTCGCCGCCGCACCCGCCCACAACGCAGTGCCATAACTCATGCCGAATGTGCTTTCAAAGAGCCGTGCACCCGCCACGATCCCCGACGCGCAATAGATAGTGAAAAAGACCAGGATCACCAGCGCCGAGATGATACGCAGCATTTTACTGTTATCTTCGAAACGGCTGGTGAAATAGTCCGGCAGGGTCAGTGCGTTATTGTTGGCCTCGGTATGCACCCGCAATCGACCTGCGACCAGCTTCCAATTCAGATAGGCCCCCAGCGTGAGGCCGATGGCGATCCAGCTTTCTGAGATCCCAGAGAGAAAAATAGCGCCGGGTAACCCCATCAGCAACCAGCCACTCATGTCGGAAGCGCCTGCGGAAAGCGCAGTAACGACGCTGCCCAGACTCCGTCCGCCAAGAATATAGTCATCAAAATTATTGGTGGCGCGGTAGGCCATCAGTCCGATAATGATCATTCCCAGGATATAAACCAGGAATGTCACCACCATAGGGGTATTCATTGTCATGCAAATTCTCCGTAATCATTATTTTTATCGCCTTCTGAGGGAAGAATCACGATGCGTCAGAAGCGCTGTTTTCACTTTGCCAAATGCCGGAACGGGGCATTAATCAGGCCAATTTATTCATTTCATATTGAAAAAATTATTATAACGACGACGGGATACTGATTTAGCGCACCGGGCAGGTCAATGGTTTTAACAAACAAGCTACACAAAATTCACGCTCCATCACATTTACACCTTGCAAAGGTTGTACTTGCACCTTCCTTTTCTGGTTGCACTTGGTACAAAAACCCCCCTACTGTGATCTCCATTGGAAAACCCTTCATAAGCAAGGGACTAGCGTGATGCAAATCACTTATTGATGTAATAAAACTACGGGCATCCTCGACATAAACAGGAGGAATTTCAGACTTGATTTTGCGCAAATTGTTAAAAAACCTGAGTTTGATCACGACCTGAAATCGGCATTTTTTAACAAGGTTGCACAAAGTTGCAACATGTTACATAGTGGCGAAATGAGTAGCCTATTTCTATTACAACAGGAGTCTGACGGCATGGGCACTACCACGATGGGCGTGAAGCTTGATGAAGCAACGCGTGATCGAATCAAAAGCGCAGCGCATAACATTGATCGCACGCCACACTGGTTAATCAAGCAGGCCATTTTCAATTATCTTGAAAGGTTGGAAAACGGTGATGAGCTGCCGGAAATCCCCGGCCAGGGCACTAGCCTGATAGCAGATACCGACGAAATAGTACCGCCCGCCGTCATCGAGGTACACCAGCCGTTTCTCGATTTTGCCGAACAGATTTTGCCGCAATCGGTAAATCGGGCGGCCATTACCGCTGCCTATCGGCGACCCGAGACAGACGCCGTTCCCATGTTGCTGGAACAAGCCCGCTTACCCGCGCCGCTCGCCGAAGCCACCCATAAATTGGCGTATGGCATTGCTGAAAAGTTGCGCAACCAAAAGAGTGCCAGCGGTCGCGCCGGGATGGTTCAGGGGTTGCTGCAAGAGTTCTCTTTATCATCACAGGAAGGCGTGGCGCTAATGTGTCTGGCTGAAGCCCTGTTGCGCATTCCAGACAAAGCAACGCGCGACGCACTCATCCGCGACAAAATCAGCAACGGCAACTGGCATTCCCATCTCGGCCGCAGCCCTTCCCTGTTTGTAAACGCTGCGACCTGGGGTTTGCTGTTTACCGGTCGGCTGGTCGCCACCCACAACGAAGCCAATCTGTCGCATTCCCTGAACCGTATCATCGGCAAGAGCGGGGAACCGCTGATCCGTAAAGGCGTCGATATGGCCATGCGCCTGATGGGTGAACAGTTTGTGACCGGAGAAACCATCTCTGAAGCACTGGCCAACGCCCGAAAACTGGAAGAGAAAGGGTTCCGCTACTCTTACGATATGCTCGGCGAAGCCGCCCTGACCGAAGCGGATGCCCAGGCTTACCTGCTCTCCTATCAACAGGCGATTAACGCGATTGGCAAAGCCTCGAATGGCCGTGGAATCTACGAAGGCCCCGGAATTTCCATCAAATTATCCGCCTTGCATCCGCGTTACAGCCGGGCGCAGTACGAACGCGTGATGCACGAGCTCTACCCGCGTTTGCTGTCATTGACGTTGCTGGCACGCAAATATGATATCGGGATTAATATTGATGCCGAAGAGGCCGATCGTCTGGAGATCTCCCTCGATCTGCTGGAAAAACTGTGCTTCGAACCGCAACTGGCGGGGTGGAATGGCATCGGTTTCGTTATTCAGGCCTACCAAAAGCGTTGCCCGTTTGTCATTGATTCCTTGATCGAACTCGCCCAGCGTAGCCGCCGCCGATTGATGATTCGTCTGGTCAAAGGCGCTTATTGGGACAGCGAAATCAAACGCGCGCAAGTGGACGGACTTGAGGGTTATCCGGTGTACACGCGCAAAGTGTATACCGACGTCTCTTATCTCGCCTGCGCACGTAAATTGCTCACTGTACCCAATCTGATCTATCCGCAATTTGCGACACACAACGCACATACGTTGGCGGCTATTTATCATCTGGCGGGCAATAACTACTATCCGGGACAATATGAATTCCAGTGCCTGCACGGTATGGGTGAACCCCTTTACGATCAGGTTGTCGGCAAAGTCGCCGACGGCAAACTAAACCGCCCTTGCCGGATTTATGCGCCAGTGGGGACGCACGAAACGCTGCTGGCCTATCTGGTACGCCGCTTGCTTGAGAATGGCGCCAATACGTCCTTTGTTAACCGTATTGCTGATGCAACCCTGCCGCTGGATGAATTGGTTGCCGATCCGGTCAGTGCGGTTGAACGTTTAGCCGCACAGGAAGGTGCGCTTGGGTTGCCGCATCCACGCATTGCGCTACCGCGCGATCTGTACGGTGAAAAACGCAGTAACTCCAGTGGATTGGATCTTTCAAACGAACAGCGGTTGGCCTCGCTTTCCAGCGCCCTTCTTGGCGGGGCGGCGCACGCATGGCAGGCTGAACCCATCATTGATGCCGACACCGACGATGGCGAACGGCAGCCCGTAATCAATCCGGCAGAGCCGGGTGATGTAGTGGGCTATGTACGTCAGGCCACTGACGCTGAAATTGACCGGGCACTGAGTGCCTCTATCAACGCCGGTTCAATCTGGTTCGCCACGCCTCCAGAAGAACGGGCGGCCATTTTGCAGCGCGCAGCGGAGTTGATGGAAAGCCAGTTGCAAAGTCTGCTGGGGATTCTGGTTCGGGAAGCAGGCAAAACCTTCAATAATGCGATTGCCGAAGTCCGGGAAGCTGTCGACTTCCTACACTATTACGCCGGCCAAATCCGCGAAGATTTTGCCAATGACACGCATCGCCCGCTGGGCCCGGTGGTCTGTATCAGCCCCTGGAATTTCCCGCTGGCTATCTTCACCGGCCAAATTGCAGCAGCATTGGCCGCCGGTAACAGCGTGCTTGCCAAACCGGCGGAGCAAACCCCGTTAATCGCGGCGCAAGCTGTACGCATCCTGCTTGAAGCAGGTGTACCACCTGGCGTGCTCCAATTATTGCCGGGTGCAGGTGAAACGGTTGGGGCAAAACTGGTCAATGATCCCCGCGTACGGGGCGTGATGTTTACGGGCTCAACCGCCGTGGCGGGGATTCTCCAGCGCACGATTGCCGGACGCCTTGATCCACAGGGACGTCCTACGCCACTGATCGCTGAGACTGGCGGCCTCAATGCCATGATCGTCGACTCTTCGGCGTTAACCGAACAAGTCGTGACTGACGTTGTTGCCTCGGCATTTGACAGTGCCGGCCAACGCTGCTCTGCCCTGCGACTCTTGTGCATTCAGGAAGATGTCGCTGAACATACGCTGCAAATGCTGCGCGGCGCCATGGCCGAATGCCGGATGGGTAATCCGGAACGCCTCTCAACAGATATCGGCCCGGTTATCGACAGTGACGCCAAAGCGGGTATCGAACAGCACATTACAACCCTGCGGGCCAAGGGACACAAAGTCTTTCAGGCAGCAAAAAATCATCCTCAGGATGAACAAGAGTGGATCAAAGGCACGTTTATCAAGCCGACCCTGATTGAACTCGACAGCGTTGATGAGTTGCAAAAAGAGATTTTCGGTCCGGTTCTGCACGTAGTGCGCTATCAACGCCAGAATCTGGATGCCTTGATCGAGCACATTAATGCTGCGGGTTATGGCCTTACACTGGGTATCCACACCCGAATTGATGAGACGATCGGTCGTGTCACTGCGCGGGCAAAAGTGGGTAATTTATACGTTAACCGTAATATGGTTGGCGCGGTTGTTGGGGTACAACCTTTCGGTGGCGAAGGTCTCTCCGGTACCGGCCCGAAAGCCGGTGGACCGCTGTATCTTTACCGTTTGCTGGCGACCCGTCCTGATGATGCCGTATTAAAAACACTGACCCGTCAGGACCAGGAGCAACCCCTGGATTCCCAGGCGCGACTCCCGCTGATCGCCGCCAATCAGGCATTACAGCAGTGGGCAACCGAGCAAAAAATGACGGTACTTGCGACATTAAACCCACACTTTGTTGAATGGGCGCAGGGTGGAACATTGCGTCTGTTGCCGGGCCCTACCGGGGAGCGCAATTGCTATACGCTGCTGCCTCGCGAAAGAGTGCTTTGCCTGGCGGATAATGAACAGGATATCCTGGTTCAATTGGCAGCCGTCAGCGCCGTGGGTAGCCGGGTCTTGTGGCCTGAAACCGAAACTCATCGTGCCCTGCACCGCCGTTTACCCGCAGTCGTTCAAACGCAAATTGATTTTACCCGTGATTGGCGTGCTGAAACGACTGAGTTTGATGCCGTGATTTATCACGGTGATTCCGATCAGTTGCGTGAACTGTGTGAACATATCGCCCAGCGTAATGGTGCGATAGTTTCTGTGCAGGGATTCACCCGCGGAGAAACGGCTATTGCGTTGGAACGCCTGCTGCTTGAGCGTTCGCTCAGCATAAATACCGCAGCGGCGGGTGGGAACGCCAGTTTGATGACGATCGGTTGAACCTATAATAATTCACCAGAGGAGGCAATGCGCCTCCTCAATATATTCCGCCCCACTGATTACATCCCCTCATTTAATTATTGAATCCCGAATCGCCTTTTATTACCAATAGATTGTCTTTTATCTCCTGCTAGGATAGCTGTGCATTATTTATGCGCAAATAAAATCATCATCAAAATAATCCAAGACAACTGTTCAAATCACAATTTGAATACATCTGTAGTATTAAACCTATTAGGTTATGGAGAAAAAATGAAAATAATTGACGTGAGGAAAGCGATTGTTTTCGCAATGATCCTCTTGTTTGGTCTGTTTAACCAGGCATCAGCCAAGCCAAAAGAGTTCACCCGGGGAACCCCCCTGCCCAGCAACATTTTATCCACTGAGAGTACCAATGAGCATCTTAACAATTTTATTGCTAATCTCATCGCCATGAATCGTTGTATTTTCAATTGCACGATAACTTCATCACGAACATGGAATTTAGGCACAACCTTCAGCCGGGCACTTGCAGATACACAACTACCCGCAACATATAAGAATAAAACCTTCCATTTTACTTTCAAACGAGTACCAAATAGTTATTTCTCTCTCTCTTATGGTCTTTATCTTAAAGTTGCCGTCACCGCTCCTAATACAATCACCGTTCTGGGTCTGGAAGGAGGCATAGAATCAGGCATCAGCGTATTTTATCTCGACCTGGAGGACGAAACCACAGAGTACACGATTGCCTTTGAGGAGCATGAAGATGGTAATACTTTGTTTCAGATTATTGAAACTGACAGTGCCAAACAATTAGTCGCAGCGACGACAATTGTTCAATTCTCAGCGCCTATTGATGATCAAAGTTTAATTGCCTACGTACAGAAAGAAATACCAGATGCCTCTCCTGTCTACTTGTCAGCAATGGCGATTGCTGCCGCCCCTGAGATATCGAGACCCAGCCGTTCAACGAGTTGCTGGAACACCCCCCTGCTTGCTGTTATAAACTATTTCCTGAACAGTAATTGTACCGAGCCACAACTGGTTCAGCATATAGCGCAATGGGATGGTAATAATAAATCCCTGCTGCATGTCGCGGGAAAATTCAACCAGGGCATTAAACTCACAGCGCCGTCAGAAGATAATCCTGCAACGTTAGTGTTGGAAAGAATTATTGCCGTAAAACAAAAAAATCCATTGGCCATTATTGCTGCCAGCGGAGTATGTCACGTTACCGTCGATGAAATTCTTTCACCAAGAAGAGTACGTTCACCCGGTGATGTAAATAACTGTATTTATGACACAACAGAAATTATCAGTTTGTATATTGCATTATTTGGGGAGTCTTTTCTGGACGGTGACCATTTCAACACCATCATAAATAATATCATTACAACGAACTCGACCGGCTATGCCGTGAGCGATCCGATAATGGAACAGGTATTTATTGACTTGATCAAGAAAACGCAACAGGAAGGACAATCAGCACGCACCCTGAATGCGCTGCATTTAACCAATAGGGCCTATCGCACTGCCAACGGTAGTTCACTTGACCAGGAAATTGTTCCCGATTCTTTTCCTTCTACCTCAAGCGCGGGCGCAGTAGGGCCAGCGTCAACCGTTGCGAATATTGGGAAGTATGAACTTAATATGGCGAACTATGTCAGCAGGGCCCCGGCAAATCCAAGAAAATGGAATGGTGCAGCCTGGCAACCCGCATCAACGAATTATATTTATAGTATCGCAACAACCCCACTTGAAATCCAACTGCATGCTCTGAATGTCACACAAACGCTACAATCCTGGGAGACGACCTACGGTAACTATTTTGATAGCAGCAGTACACCACCGGCCAATGCGTCCAACCCTGCCTCCACTTACAGCCTTGCCAGTGTCGGTGCATCTTTATCACGCGATATGCGAATTGCATTGCCTCAAGCCAATACAGGGATGGTTTTGGTGGAAGTTTTTTACGAAGGAGCACCCGAGGCGATATTAATGGGCAGAGTCGATCCCCAACAACAAATTGCCTATCTTAACGCCATCGTGAGTGCACCACAAAATGTGATGACCCCTTATACAACCATTTCGATGCGCGGTGCGGGCAGTCAGGCAACGCGGATATTCCTGGATTATTGTAAATCGCTAGGGATAAAAACTGTCCAGACAGTGGCGGAGACCACCGCATCAGCCGTGGTTAAAACCCAGCAAGGTTTTGAACACAAATTTAAATTCACTGACGACTTATAGTCGTATTTCCGCAGAAAAAATGGGTATTCAGAGGGTACACAAATGTACCCTCTGCCCTTATGCCAAATAGAATCAATTAAATAAGTTATGGAGAGAAAATGAAAAACATTAACGTGAGGAAAGCGATTTTTTTTGCAATGATCCTCTTGTCTGGTCTGTTTAACCAGGCATCAGCCAAACCAAAAGAGTTCGTGAGGGAAACCAACTCGCCCAGCAATATTTCATCCAGCGAGAGTACCAATGAGCAACTTAACAACTTTATGGCTAATCTCATCGCCATGAATCGTTGTGTTTCCAATTGCACGATAACGTCATTACGAACATGGAATTTAGGTGCCACTTTCGACCGAGTACTGGCAGATACACAGTTACCCGCAGTGTATAAGAATAAAACCTTCCATTTTACATTTGAACGAACAGAAGGTAATTTTTTTTCCTTCTCTTATGGGCTATATATTAAAGTTGTTTTTAGCTATCCAAATAGAATAACTGTCATGGGTATGGAAGGGCCACTATACTCAGATGTCAGTATATTATCTACCGACCTGGAGAATGCCACCACACACTTCACGCTGGCTTTTGAGGAGCATGGGAATGGTAATGTTTTGTTTCAGATTATCGAAACTGACAGTAGTAAGCAATTAGTCGCAGCAACAACAATTCTTCAATTCTCCGTTCCCATTGATGACCAAAACTTAATTGCCGAAGTACGGAAAGAACTGCCAGATGCCTCTCCGGTCTACTTAACAGCAATGGCGATTGCTGCCGCACCTACGATACCGAGACCCAACCGTTCCACCAGTTGCTGGAGCACCCCCCTGCTTGCTGTTATAAATTGTTTTTTGAACAGTAATTGTACCGAACCACAATTGGTTCAGCGTATAGCGCAATGGGATGGCAATAATAAATCCCTGCTTCATGTCGCGGGAAAATTCAATCAGGGAATTAAATTAACAACGTCACCAGAAAATATTCCTGCAACATTAGTGTTGGAGAGAATTATTACCATAAAACAAAAAAATCCATTAGCCATTATTGCCGCCAGTGGAATATGTGGCGTTAGCATCGACAGCATCCTTTCACCAAGAAGAGTTCGTTCACCCGGTACGGAAAATGACTGTATTTATGACACAACAGAAATTATCAATTTGTATATTGCGCTATTTGGGGAGTCTTTTCTGGACGGTGACCATTTCAATACCATCATAAATAATATCATTACGACGAATTCGACCGGCTATGCCGTGAGCGATCCGGTAATGGAACAGGCATTTATTGCCTTGATTAAGAAAGCCCAGCAAGCAGGGCAATCAGCGCGCACCCTCAACGCCTTGCATGTAGCCAATGCGTCCTACCGCATTGCCAACAGTAGTTCACTTGACCAGGAAATTGTTCCCGACTCTTTTCCTTCCACTTCAAGCGCGGGCGTAGTGGGGCCAGCGTCAACCACCGCAAATATTGGGAAGTACGAACTTAATATGGCGAACTATGTCGGCGGGGCCCCGGCAAATCCAAGAAAATGGAATGGTGCAGCCTGGGAACCCGCATCAACGGATTATATTTATAGGATCGCAACAAACCCACTCGAAATCCAGCTGCATGCTATCAATGTCACGCGAACGCTACAATCCTGGGAGACAACCTACGGTAACTATTTTGATAGCAGCAGTACACCACCGGCCAATGCATCCAACCCTTCCTCCACTTACAGCCTTGCCAGTGTCGGTGCATCATTGTCACACGATATGCAAATTGCATTGCCTTATGCCAATGCAGGGGTGGTTTTGGTGGAAGTTTTTTACGAAGGAGCACCCGAAGCGATATTAATGGGCAGAGTCGATCCCCAACAACAAATTGCCTATCTTTACGCCATCGTGAGTGCACCGCAAAATGTATTAACCCCTTATACAACCATCTCCATGCGCGGTGCAGGCAGTCAGGCAACGCGGATATTCCTGGATTATTGTAAATCGATAGGGATAAAAAGAGTCCAGACAGTGGCGGAGACCACCGCATCAGCCGTGGTTAAAACTCAGCAAGGTTTTGAACATAAACTTAAATTCACTGACGATTTATAGCATATTCTCACATAAAGATTGATATTCAGAGGGCACACAAACGTGCCCTCTTTAATTATGCCAAATAGAATCAATAAAATAGGTTATGGAGATAAAATGAAAAACCTTAACGTGAGGAAAGCGATTGTTTTTGCAATGATCCTCTTGTCTGGTCTGTTTAACCAGGCATCAGCCAAACCAAAAGAGTTCGTGAGGGGAACCAATACTCCAAGCAATATTTCATCCAGCGAGAGTACCAATGAGAATCTTAACAACTTTATGGCTAATCTCATCGCCATGAATCGTTGTGTTTCCAATTGCACGATAACATCATCACGAACATGGAATTTAGGCACAACCTTCAGTCGGGCATTGACAGATACACAACTTCCCGCGACGTATACGAATAAAACCTTCCATTTTACATTCGAACGAACAGAAGGTAATTTTTTTTCCTTCTCTTATGGGTTATATATCAAAATTGCTTTTTCCTACCCAAATAGAATAACTGTCATGGGCATGGAAGGACAAATCTATTCAGGAATTAGTGTATTATCTACCGCCCTGGAAGATACAACCACAAACTTCACGCTGGCCTTTGAAGAGCATGCAAATGGTAATGTTTTGTTTCAGGTTATCGAAACTGATCGCAGTAAGCAATTAGTCGCAGCAACGACAATTCTTCAATTCGCAGTTCCCGTTGATGACCAAAATTTAATTGCCGAAGTACGGAAAGAACAACCAGAATCCTCTTCTATATACTTAACAGCAACGGCGATTGCTGCCGCACCTGAGATACCGAGACCCAACCGTTCCACCAGTTGCTGGAACACCCCCTTGCTTGCTGTTATAAACTATTTTCTGAACAGTAATTGTACCGAGCCACAATTGGTTCAGCGTATAGCGCAATGGGATGGCAATAATAAATCCCTGCTTCATGTCGCGGGGAAATTCAGCCAGGGAATCAAACTATCAGCGTCGCCAGAAAATATTCCTGCAACGTTAGTGTTGGAAAGAATTATTAGCCTAAAACAAGAAAATCCATTGGCCATTATTGCCGCCAGTGGAATATGTGGCGTTAGCATTGATGACATCCTTTCACCAAGAAGAATTCGTTCACCCGGTACGGAAAATGACTGTATTTATGACACATCAGAAATTATCAATTTGTATATTGTGCTATTTGGGGAGTCTTTTCTGGACGGTGACCATTTCAACACCATCATAAATAATATCATTACGACGAATTCGACCGGCTATGCCGTGAGCGATCCGGTAATGGAACAGGCATTTATTGCCTTGATTAAGAAAGCCCAGCAAGCAGGAGAATCAGCGCGCACCCTCAATGCCCTGCATGTAGCCAATACGTCCTACCGCATTGCCAACAGTAGTTCACTTGACCAAGAAATTGTTCCCGACTCTTTTCCTTCCACTTCAAGCGCGGGCGTAGTGGGGCCAGCGTCAACCACCGCAAACATTGGGAAGTACGAACTTAATATGGCGAACTATGTCGGCGGGACCCCGGCAAATCCAAGAAAATGGAATGGTGCAGCCTGGGAACCCGCGTCAACGGATTATATTTATAGCATCGCAACAACCCCACTTGAAATCCAGTTGCATGCGCTCAATGTCACACAAACGCTACGATCCTGGGAGACAACCTACGGTAACTATTTTGATAGCAGCAGTACACCACCGGCCAATGCATCCAACCCTTCCTCCACTTACAGCCTTGCCAGTGTCGGTGCATCATTGTCACACGATATGCAAATTGCATTGCCTTATGCCAATGCAGGGGTGGTTTTGGTGGAAGTTTTTTACGAAGGAGCACCCGAAGCGATATTAATGGGCAGAGTCGATCCCCAACAACAAATTGCCTATCTTCACGCCATCGTGAGTGCACCACAAAATGTGGTAACTCCTTATACAACCATCTCGATGCGCGGTGCGGGTAGTCAGGCAACGCGGATATTTCTGGATTATTGTAAATCGATAGGGATAAAAAGAGTCCAGACAGTGGCGGAGACCACCGCATCAGCCGTGGTTAAAACTCAGCAAGGTTTTGAACATAAACTTAAATTCACTGACGATTTATAGCGTATTTCCACATAAAGATTGATATTCAGAGGGCACACAAACGTGCCCTCTTTCGTTTTATAAATTAAAATCAATGAGTGAGGAATTTTTCCAGGAATTGCTGGGTGCGTGAGTGCTGTGGATTGGAGAACAGATCTTTTGCTGGCCCCTGTTCGACAATACGCCCATGATCCATAAAAATCGCCCGATCTGCCACGTCACGGGCAAAACTCATCTCGTGGGTGACGATCACCATCGTGCGGCGCTCTTCCGCCAGCGCACGGATGGTGCTCAACACTTCGCCAACCAACTCCGGGTCGAGGGCTGAGGTCGGCTCATCAAACAAAATCACTTCGGGGCGCATCGCCAACGCCCGGGCAATCGCCACACGTTGCTGCTGTCCGCCGGAAAGACGGCGCGGATAAGCATCTTCTTTGCCACTCAATCCCACTTTGGTCAGCAACTCACGGGCGCGGGCGATCGCCTCGCTGCGCTTTTCACCTTTCACGATGACCGGCCCTTCAATTATATTCTCCAGCACTGACCTGTGGGGGAATAAGTTAAAGCTCTGAAAGACGAAACCGACTTGTTGGCGTAAAGCCCGCACACTGTTTTTCTGGCTATTGATCGACTTGCTGCCATCAATGACAATATTTCCCACGCTGATCGTGCCAGAATCTGGCTCTTCCAGCAGATTGATACTGCGCAGCAGGGTCGTTTTACCTGAACCACTTGGCCCGATGATCGCCACCACTTCCCCGGAGTTGACCTCCAGATCGATACCATGGAGAACGGTCTGCCCCTTGAATTTTTTGACCAGCTTTTTGACTTCAATGGCACTCATTCGTTACTCCTGATCCTGTCGATTGACATGGGCTTCCAGCCGATTTTGCAAAGCAGACAACAGTGTCGCCATCACCCAATAGATCAGAGAGGCGGCCAGATACATGGTGAAGACTTCCAATGTACGCGACGTCACCAGTTGCGCCTGACGGAACAGTTCGGGAACCTGAATCGTGGCGGCCAGCGAGGTGTCTTTTACCAATCCAATAAAACTGTTACCCAATGGCGGTAATGCGGTACGTGCGGCCTGTGGCAGGATTACGCGCCGCATGGTCTGCCATGGCGTCATGCCAATACTGGCCGCCGCTTCCCATTGCCCTTTTTCAATCGATGATATTGCCGCGCGTAATGTTTCGGACGTATAGGCTGCCGTATTTAATGACAGACCAATCATGGCCGCAGGAATAGGATCGAGTTCAATGCCAAATTGCGGTAAGCCGTAATAAATCATGAAAAGTTGGGCAATGAGCGGCGTTCCACGAAAAATAGAGACATAAAAACGGGAAAGCCACGAGAGCGGCCAAAAACGCGAAAGGCGCATCAGCGCCAGCATAAAACCAAGCAATAAACCAAATGCCATTCCTCCCAGACTTAACTGGAGAGTGAACAGCGCCCCTTTCAATAAAAATGGTGCTGAATCCAGCACCAGTTGAATACTTTCTTGCATTAAGAACTGCCTTTGCGTTATTTGCTGACGTCAGTGCCAAACCATTTTTCAGAGATTTTGGCCAGAGAACCGTCTTTTTGCATTTCTGCGATCGCCTGATTAATAGCAGCCAGCAGTTCAGGATTATCTTTACGTAATGCGACACCCGATTCCTGACGAGCAAAGGCATCACCCGCAACGGCCAGGGTATCACCTGTTTTCTTGACCAGATCCAACGCCGCCAGACGGTCAACCAAAATAGCGTCGATACGGCCTACGCGCAGATCCTGATATTTGGTTGGGTCATCATCATAGGTACGGATATCCACGCCCGGCTGATTTTCGCGCAGCCACTGTTCGTAGTTGCTTCCCAGACCAACACCGACTTTTTTACCTTTCAGATCGTCTGGCTTGGTGAATTGTGACTCATTGCCTTTTTTTGTCAGAACCTGAATACCGGAGATGGTATACGGCGTAGAGAAGTCATATTTCTTTTTGCGTTCATCAGAGATGGTCACCTGATTGATCGCCACATCAATGCGTTTGGATTCCAGCGACGCCAACATCCCGTCCCATTTGGTTGGGGTCAGTTTGGCTTTTACGCCCATGTGTTGGGCCAATGAATCTGCAAATTCAACTTCGAACCCCGTCAACTTGCCGTCTTCACCCTGGAAACTGAAGGGTGGATAGGTTCCTTCCAATCCTACAATCAGGGTTCCGCGTTCTTTGACTTTAGCCAACAGATTCTCTGTAGCAAAAGAAGGCGTTGTAGCACCAGCGACCAGCGCAACAGCCATTACCCCCATTAATAGGCGGCGACGAACCAATGAGAAACTCATAGACACTCCAGAAGTTTGATTAATCTTGTGATATCAGTACGTTAACAGCTCAAAAAAACATCATAAAGGAATATAAATCAATAACTATAGACCCAAAAAGAATAACAACCATCAAACCGTTATACGTGAGGATGATAGGCAAATAAAGCGGGTGCGCCGCCGGTGTGAATAAACAGTATCGGGCCTTTATCCGGGAACCGATCGCGTTCTATCCCATCCAGTAATCCGGCCATGGCTTTACCGGTATAAACCGGATCGAGCAAGATAGACTCCCGCGATGCCAGAAGATGAATGGCTGCCATCCCTTCTTCGTTCGGCATACCGTACTCCGGCGCAAAATAGTCGTCCCACAGCGTGATGGCCTGCGGGGAGTCCGTCAAATTAAGGTCTCGCGCAAGTTGCTGCTGAAGTGCTGCTACTTTCGGCAATTGATCGGCTATTTTTCTCGATACGGTCACACCAATCAATAAAGTATCAGGCAAGAGTTGTTGCAACCCAACGGCCAAACCCGCATGTGTGCCCGCACTGCCAGACGCCACAACAACAGAACTGAAGTCCACTTTACCTGCGTCACTTTGTTGCGCAATTTCCAGCGCGCATTGCACATAGCCCAACGCACCCAGAGAATTCGATCCGCCAACGGGTACAACGTAAGGGCGAAATCCCTGAGCTTCGAGACGTTCAGCCTGTTCGTTCAACTGCGTAATGGGATCGTGCAACGCATCACACATCACCACTTCCACATTAAACAGATCCAGCAGCAGGCGATTGCCATTGGTGAGATAGTTTTCCTGTCGAGTGCCAATAGGATTTTCCAACAACGCCACGCAATGCAAGCCCAGTTTCGCTGCCACAGCGGCAGTCTGACGCACATGATTTGACTGAATTGCCCCTGCGGTCACCAGCGTATCCGCTCCCTGACGCAAGGCATCGGCAGCAAGAAATTCCAGTTTCCGCAGTTTATTTCCGCCCATCGCCATCGGGGTGAGATCGTCACGTTTGATGTAGATATCGCGACCAAGGTAGTCAGAAAGCCGGGAAAGATGTTCAAGGGGTGTCGTGGTTCCCACCAGATCCAAACGATCGTGGCGCGCCAGTTGCTGCTGTAAATAGTCGTATTGCCTGCTCACCGGACATCCTCAGGGATTTGAAATTATGACGGGTATATTTATAGATTTAGCAGATATGATGAAAATAATCATCAGCCAGAAGAATATTTGATGCATTTTCAGATGAAGTTATCTCCCTCGAAAACCCGAGGGAGACGCAATCGGTGGGGTAAAACGTAATATCAGTTTTTTTGCCAGGCTAAATATTGGTCATATTTGCGCAAGGCGATGCGATAGTTATTATGCGCAGCCGTTGGCAAATCGTTAATGATTTGGTCATGGATGTTATTACCCTCAATCTTTTCATGGGGATAATTGCAGGCGGCCAACATTTCGTCCAGTCTGCGCAGACGGACCACATATTCGCGCACGGTGCTGTGGCTCATCTCTGTCTGTTCAAACAGATACTGCTTAAACGCCTGTATATCAAAATATTCGGAATGGCTATTACACGAAATTTCGCTGCAAAAACGGCACAAAGCCAATAATTCACTCTGCAACTTCATCCATACCTGATCGTCAATAAGCTGATCCATTTTCGCAATGGCCTCTTTATTGATGATCTGTCCACGAAATACCAATGCCATGCGATCAAGTTCTTTGGCACATTGGGAACAGTGGGTCTGGCTGTGTTTGTAGTCTTTGAGATAACGGCTCAGAGGCCGCTTTTTCATACTTAATCCTGGCATGATAAAAGATCCGCAAATTAGAATTAAACAAGGCGGAACGCTGGGGGAATATGAGCGTCTGGCTACGCAGACTGACTCGAAAACCTGACTGATTCATGCGCGGCTGGACACAGCCTCATCAGACGGGCTCTTAATGATCGTTATTTAGTTTGGCCCGTAAGCGCTTGATGGCCTGACTATGCAGTTGGCTCACGCGGGATTCCCCGACGTTGAGTACCGCCCCGATCTCCTTCAGGTTCAGCTCTTCCTGGTAGTACAGCGTCAATACCATTTTTTCGCGCTCTGGCAGCGCATCAATGGCGTCCATCACTCTCTGGCGCAAGTTACCTGCCAGCAAATGATGCAATGGATTACTCTCTTCATGCCCTTCCATCAGCGCTTCCGCGCTGTCGCCATGCTCCTCTCGCCATTCGTCGTAGGAGAACAGTTGGCTATTGTTGGTATCCAGCAGGATCTGCCGATACTCTTCCAGCGGGATGGCCAACGTTTGGGCAATTTCGGTTTCGCTGGGTGGACGTCCCAACTGCTGTTCAGTCTGCTGCATGGCGTAGGACACTTCCCGCGCATTGCGCCGGACACTGCGCGGTGCCCAATCCCGGCTGCGCAACTCATCGAGCATCGCCCCGCGAATACGCTGCACGGCATAGGTGGTAAATGCCGTCCCTTGCAACGCATCGTAGCGCTCAACCGCATTCAGTAAGCCAATGCCCCCCGCCTGTAGCAGATCATCGAGTTCCACACTGGCCGGGAGCCTGACCTGCAGGCGCAGAGCTTCATGGCGCACCAGCGGGACATAGCGTTGCCACAGGGAATTCTTGTCGATTACGCCTTCGGCGGTATACAGATCACTCACAGTTTGAACCTGGCAGTTTGAGAGTCTGCACTATTATGGCCGGGCGCTGAGGTGGCAATCGGTAGAACAGTGGTGCAAAACAGCCCTTATTTACCCCACCGCAGGGTTAATCGCGTAGATGTGACCTGAATAACGGCAGTTGATGTAAAAAACCCCGCCGAAGCAGGGTTGAGGCCATACCAGAAGCGCGAATTAACGCAGCAGGGACAGAACGGTCTGTGGAACCTGATTAGCCTGGGACAGAACAGACGTACCTGCTTGTTGCAGGATCTGTGCTCGGCTCATGTTGGACACTTCGGTTGAATAATCAGCATCCTGAATACGGCTACGTGCAGACGTCAGGTTGTTGGTGGTGTTATTCAGGTTGGTGATGGTGGACTCAAAACGGTTCTGCGATGCACCCAGTGAGCTACGTTGGGTATCAACAGCTTTCAGTGCCGCATCGATAACTTCCAGTGGTTTGCCCGTAGCAACCCCCGTAGTGCCATCAACTTTGCCTTTCAGTACGTCAAAACCCTCAGCTTCAACCTTACGGAAGTTGCCGTTGACCATTGCACCAGCTTCAGTAGCCACTTTCTCTGCCGCTGTTTTAGCCGCAAGTACGGGTGCTGAACTATCAATGTCTTTGACGGCTTTGTCATGTTGCGCAGTTCCAGCCGCGTTTAAAGCCGTGTCCAATGCAGTATTGGCCGCTGTTTGTGCGGGAATGTCAGTGGCACCATCCGCAAATGCAGTCTGGTATGCGGCCAACGCTTTGCCTAAATCACTGCTGGCGCTGATATCGGTATTGGCATCCAGTTTCGCTGCTGTAAGCAGGTCCGCGTTGGCGGTTTTAATGTCGTCCGCAGTCACACCCGCAGCGCCAACGGCCGTCTTGTATGCTCCGATAGAAGTTGTGACTTCCGCGCCTGTTGCAGCCGCCGGTATAGCGGTTAAGGCAGCATTTTTGACCACAGAAACGGCTGTATTATAGTCAGTCTGAGCAGTGGCAATGACCTTGCCGTTATTGATAACTTCGCTGGAAGTATCATTGGCACCGGCAGTTGCCAGGTTCCAGCCAGCGCTTGCGCCGATATCAATACCGATAGTCTGGCCATCTTGCGAACCGATCTGGAATTTGTAGGTAGATGCATCGCCAGTACGGTTGTCGAGAACTTTGATGCCGTTAAAATCAGTTTGCTTGGTAACGCGGTTGATCTCTTCCATACGCTGGTTGACTTCAGACTGGATGGAGTCGATGTCAGAAGCAGAGTTGGAGCTGTTTTGTGCCTGGACGGTCAGGTCACGAACGCGCTGCAAGTTGTTGTTGATTTCGCTCAGCGCGCCTTCAGCAGTCTGCGACAGGGAGATACCGTCGTTGGCATTACGGGCCGCAACGGTCAGGCCATTGATATTGGAGGTAAAACGGTTGGCAATCGCCTGGCCGGCAGCGTCATCTTTCGCGCTGTTGATACGCAGACCAGAAGACAGACGCTCGATAGCAGTGCCCAGGGATGACTGGGATTTGTTCAGGTTGTTCTGAGTCAGCAGAGACAAGCTGTTAGTGTTAATTACCGCCATAGTATAAATTCCTTAATTCGCTGGTTTATGGTTTCGGGCTTTCTGCCCACGGCGTCATCACCGTCCAAGCTAGTATCGGAGGCAAACCCAATACCTTTAGTCCGAATGCGAATTATTTTCTCCAGCCCGCCGCTCCTCACTGATCACTTTTACTGAAATCCCAAATAGACCCCCTCCAGGCAGGCTATTCTGGCGATCAACTTTTTTACTCGGGTATAAACTTCCTGCCATGACTGCCGATAAACCCCGTAGTGACACTTGAATATAAGGAAAGATAATGGCAAGTATCAGTGCTCTCGGCGTCGGCTCAAATCTCGGTCTCAGCAATCTGTTGGATCAGTTAAGTGCCAGCGAACAGGAGCGTTTGACGCCAATTACTGCGCAGCAGACGGCAAACAAAGCAAAACTAACCTCATTTGGCATCGTAAAAAGCGCCCTGGAAAAAGTTCAGACTGCTGCGGCTGCCTTGCAGAAAGCGGACAGCATTGCAAAAACGTCGGTGACCAGCACTAACACCGCATTCACGGCAACGATTGACAGCACCGCGGCAACAGGCAGTTACACCATTGCGGTGACCCAGTTGGCAAAGTCCCAGTCGCTACTGTCACAAAAAGTCGCCAGCAGCAGCGATAAAATTGGCGCAACAACGGATGGCACAGGTTCACGCACCCTGACCATTACGCAAGACAGTCAAAAAAAGCCGTTGACGGTGACGCTAACCGACGATCAGACCTCACTGACCGGGATTCGTGATGCCATCAACAAACAGCAAGGCAATGTCAACGCCAGCATTATCAAGGGCGACGATAACAGCTATTACCTGTCGTTGACGTCGCGTGATACCGGCGTGTCATCGGCAATGTCCATCAGCGTTACGGGTGATGATGCGTTGCAGGGGATCATGGGTTTCAACGGTGATGCCACGGATACCAGCAATGGCATGACCCAGAAAGTTGCAGCAAAAGATGCACAACTCACAGTAAATAATGTCGCCATCTCACGCAGCAGCAATACGATTACCGATGCACCCAATGGGGTCACGCTGAATTTAAAAGCCGAAACCAAGGCAGATGCACCAGAACAGCTCACCATTGGGAAAGACAGCACCGCGACAGTCACCGCCATTAAAGCCTGGGTGGATGCCTATAACTCACTGCAAACCACCATTGCATCGCAAACCACGTATACCGCTGTCGACAAAGGCAGTGATGACCAGTCGAGCAGCAACGGGGCTTTACTGGGTGATGGCACATTGCGCACTATCCAGACCCAGTTACGCTCCCAGCTTTCGAATGTGCAGGCCGTCAGCGACTATGGGACATTGGCCAGTCTGGGTATTACCCAGGACATCAAGGGCAAATTGCAAATCGACACCACCAAGCTGAATAAAGCACTGGATGAAAAGCCCGCCAGCGTAACTGAATTCTTTGCGGGTGACGGTAAAGAGACGGGCTTTGCCACACAATACAACACGCTGTTGACCAAAATGCTGGATACGGACAAAGGCGCTATTGTCAGCGCCACGAATGGTATCAATAGCACCATAAAAAAACTCACCGATCAGTCAGCAGCCGTTACAACCAGTATCACCGCCAATATTGCGCGCTACAAAGCGCAGTTCACGCAACTTGATACCTTGATGTCCAAGCTGAATAACACGGCAACATATTTGACCCAGCAATTCAACGCGCTGAGTTCCTGATAAGGATGGACCATGTATAACCGTTCGGGTGTACAAGCCTACGCACAGATAGGTCTGGAAAGCGCGGTCATGGGCGCCAGCCCGCACCAACTGATCGTCATGTTGTTCGATGGGGCGCAAAGCGCCCTGCTTCGCGCCAAAATCCTAATGGAGCAAGGTGACATAGCTGGCAAGGGAAATGCGCTGTCCAAAGCTATCAATATTATTGATAGCGGTTTGCGGGCGGGGCTGAATATGGAACAAGGTGGTGAGCTGGCCGGGAATCTGGAAACGCTCTATGAATATATGTCTCGCCGTTTATTGCATGCCAACTTACATAACGACCTTGAGGCCATTACGGAAGTTGAGGTACTGCTGAATAATATAGCCGATGCCTGGCGGCAAATCGGCCCTAACTATCAACCCTCTCAGGACCCGCAATAATGGATCGTCACCAGTACCTTATTACAGAATATCAGTTGATCCTCGGTTTGAGTGAGCAAATGCTCGTGATTGCGCGGGAAGAACGTTGGGATGAGTTGGTAGAGCAGGAAGTCAGCTATGCCAAAATGGTCGAGGCTACGGCACGGTTACCGCTCTCAACAGATATGTCCGTGAGGGTGCAGGAGACGATTCGGTTGACACTTAGAGGTGTTTTGGAGAACGAGTCTGAAATCAAAAGACTCTTGCAGACCCGGCTGGATAAACTCATCGAGTTAATGGGCCATTCCAGCCGGAGTCGGGAAATAAATACCACCTACGGCTTATTTGCCGACCACTCGTTGATGCAGGGCGAGCCGCAGTAATGCTGCTGAAAAATTCAGGAAAAGGGATCGTTACACCCAAACGGTCCCTTGCCCATCAGATGTTCTTCGCTCCAATACCTGCTATTTAGCGGTAATCCGTTGATAAACAATATCTCTGTGAACGTACACATTCGGTCAAGTGATGAAAAGATTCCCTGTATTCACCAACCCTACTGTTCTCCGTTATGCAACAGCAGGTAAAGGAAGACCACAACACTCTTTTTCATCGCAAAGCAAAATTGGGCGACTCGATCAGAGCCTGTAAAAGTAAGGATTTTCTTGCTGGCGGTTTCATTCTATTATTGCTGTAACTTCAATGCCTGATACAGGCATCGGCCATCGGGGGATTTATCGCTACCAAACGCATGTTAAAAAAACACTGGAAGATGTTCCTGATACTTGTGTGTATCTGCGGCGCTTTATTGCTGCTGCGCTGGGCCGCGATGCTGTGGGGATAATCTTGTGTTCGTGCGTTTAAGCGATTCTGTCCATATTCAACAGCGGAAAATTCGATATTTTCAACCTCTATCACACTGCTTCGCTTGCACCCTTGATATTCACATTCACTACAGGCCATACACATATGAGTAACATTGTAGTCACGAGGTCTGTATGAATATTATTCTATTAATTTCAGCGCTCGTCTTGGCTGCAGTTGCAATCTATGCACTGCGCAGACATTTCTTGGCTCGTTCGCATTCAGGTTTTTAAGTTTCTCGTCAACCTGGCCTGCTTGATATATTCAACAAAAAAACCTCCTGATGGCGGGTTGAATTTTCAGTGTGAGGTTATTTAGCGTATTGGCTGATACTCAACTGATACCCGCGTCTTGCTATACCCTTCTTCTCCCCACCATGCCCTCAATGCATAATGGAAAATATATTTCATCATCAATATCAAATATATAACTACTCTACACCTGCATATTCATAATGCGCTGGTAGGAATTTAAGAGCCAACAAAGAGATAGTCCAGATCGTGCACCAGCAGAGCATTGCCACAATCACTTACTTGTCCGTTGGCGCAGATTAAGTAAGATTGCGGCAATTTTTGTCCCATAGGTGTCCCATGGGCCTCTATTCAGTGAGTCGACCGGTACGGCTCATAAACAGCCAGCACAGTCACAGTCACCTTCCCCAGCACGACTACCCCCTCAAGACCCTCTCCGTCTATCGTCTCTCCGTCCTGGTAATAGAAGAACGTCTGATAATACCGGATCGTCCAGACGTGATTCACATCATCCAGCTCTTTCTGGAATGCACCGGTAGTTACTATCAGATGCCCTTTGCTGTCACGCGATATCGCCTTTACGAACGCTGGTCTGATGTCACTCTCTCTTGCCATGATAGATCCTCCCCCGATAAACACTGTATGAATAAGCAGCAATATCGAATGGTAGTTTTGATCAAGGCGGGTCGGATCACAGATTTGTAAAGGCACTGAGGGGAAAGGTTTTTTTGTTTGGCGCGTTGTAAGTGGAGTGACTAATCTCAAATCACCCACCCCGCAACCTGCTCAGACAGGGGCGGTTGAGTCATTGCCCGGTCGCCGGGCTTTTTTTGTTCCTGCTTTTCTGTGTGAGGGTAACGATTCCTTGATAATTTCCCCCCTCAATGACAAAATTCCGCATCTTCTGAGCTGGGTATTGCTATGTCAAAATTATTCACCCAATACATGACCATCGGTATTTTAAACACGCTGATTCATTGGGTTACTTTCGCTATCTGCATAAAAAACGGTCAGTCACAGTCCCTTTCAAATTTCATAGCTTTCTGTGTAGCCGTTACGTTTTCATTCTTTGCGAACGCCAGATGGACATTTAGTGCAGAGGCAACAACCATCAGATACATGATGTACGTTTTCTTCATGGGGATGATAGCCACTCTGATCGGCAGCTATGCGGATCGCCTCCAGATTAACCCGGTTGCAACACTTGTTCTCTTCTCAGGAATAAGCCTGGTATGCGGGTTCCTATATTCAAAATACATAATCTTCAGTGAGAAAAATGAAAATATCTTTAGTTGTCCCGATGTTTAATGAGGAAGATGCAATCAAGCATTTCTACAGGGAGGTCAGGCACCTAAAGGGGCTTGATAAGTATGATGTTGAGATTGTTTTTATTGACGATGGAAGTACGGATTTCACCTCGGTCCTCATGAAGGAACTTAAAGATAAGGACCCATTGGTAGAGAACGTTTTTTTCACAAGAAACTTTGGTAAAGAGGCCGCCCTCTTTGCCGGTATTGAGCATGCCAGCGGGGACGCTATCATCCCTATTGATGTTGACCTTCAGGACCCCGTTGAGGTGATTCCAAGACTAATTGAGCGCTGGAAGGCGGGTGCCGACATGGTGCTTGCTAAGCGCATAGACAGAAGCACTGACGGACATATGAAGCGTAAAACTGCCGAGTGGTTTTACCGGCTTCACAACAAAATCAGCTCGCCAAAAATCGAGGAGAACGTAGGGGACTTTCGCCTCATGTCTCGCGGCGTAGTCGAGCACATTAAATCACTTCCCGAAAGAAACCTGTTCATGAAAGGCGTTCTGTCGTGGGTAGGAGGCAAGGTTGACATTGTCGAGTATGTCAGAGCAGAGCGTTACATAGGTGAATCGAAGTTTAACGGATGGAAACTCTGGAATCTGGCGCTGGAGGGTATTACATCATTTTCTACCGTCCCCCTTCGAATCTGGACTTATATCGGCTTCTTCGTTGCTGCGCTGTCATTTATCTACGGTTTGTGGATGATCGTCGATAAGGTAATATGGGGCAACCCTGTAGCCGGCTATCCATCAATACTTGTTTCAATTCTTTTCCTTGGCGGCATTCAGCTTATCGGAATTGGTGTACTTGGTGAGTATATTGGCAGGATTTATATAGAAACCAAGCAAAGGCCAAGATATATAGTTAAAAATACCAATGGAGAGAACAGTGAAGGCTTATAACTACGCCTCTAACCCAAGGGTGATTTTTGTCACTCTGGTTTCATTATGCATAGCTGTGTTAGTAATTTCATTTTCTTCGTGGAACAAAATTCAATTGTTCTCATCTCATAGTGAATACGAAATGAAAACCGATCTAAAATACAGCGTCGACTCTTGCGGTACAAAAGGCGACACGCTATTTGTCAAAGGCTGGATGTTTGACGGTACCTACCCTCGCGAGGGAAAACTAATAATAACAGCCAAGACGAATAAAAAAGAGTTCACCCTTCCATTGTTCACTTTCGCAAGAGGTGATGTCTCACAGATTTTCTCTAGGACTGATGCCTTTGACAAGGTGGGTTTTAACGTATCTATCAGCAAAAAATTTGTTGATTATAACGATAGTGCAGAATTTAATTTCTACATTAGAGACAACAGCGGGAAAGTTACTAAGGTTCTGAGTTATGAATGCAAACAATAAAACTTTGTCATCGTGGTTGCTTTATGCATCTGTGCTGATAGTCGGCATAATTATTGCCTGCAAAATGAGACTAATGACTTATGCGGATGACGTAACATTTTCTCACGCTCTGGACAACATCTCTCTTGTTGACTACCTCATCCACCGATATAAAACGTGGAGTGGGAGGGTTGTAATTGAAGGCATAATGGTATCGACGATAACCGTTCATGTATTCTGGAAAATAATGATACCTGTGTGTTTCATTATTTCATCAATTCTCCTTTGGTCAATAACCCTGAAAGAAAAGCTGTCATCAAAGGTTGGCGTCCCACTTGTAATGGCTTCTCTTCTACTTATGAATGCTCCAGTTGCAGGGGACGCTCAGTGGTGGGTGACAGGATTTTATAACTACCTACTCCCCACAACCTGTGCGCTTTTTTTAATAAAGGTGTTGCTCTCTCCGTCTGGAAAGGTAGCACTTTTATCTGTTTCTTTAGCACTCTCATTTATCGCAACATCTTCTGAGCAAGTTGCTGTGTTTCTGATTGTAACCCTGCCTTTTCTATACTTTGTCAACATGGAAAAAAGGGTAAGCAAAAGAGCGTTAATTGTTGCCTATATCATCGTTTTATCAGGCTCGGCGTTAACATTGCTCAGCCCAGGATCTGCTTCACGATTCTCGGTTGAGGCAGCAAGATATATGCCTCAGATCGCTGATATGAATATGCTTCAGAAGGCTATAATTGGAGTGGATAGGCTGGTAGAGAATATTTCGTATGGAAGGAACATCTGCTTTATTGCATCACTATTTATCTTTCTGCTATTCATTGTTAGGTGTGGCAGGAATGATTTTCTCAGTAAAATTTGCATTTTATTTTCTGTCACATCTCTAGTATTGAGCATGACATCATTATCTTTCTATATGAAAGATATTGATTATCTAACATATTACGGAAAATTTTATAATGTCAATTTTGGTAGCCTAAAAATTTATGGCTGCTATTTATTCTATCTGATTACTCTAATTTGCATGGCTGCGGGGTCAATTGAGCGTAACGATGGCGAAAGAGATTACAGGGCTTTCATAACGTTAATGACTGGTTGTCTCGTCACCATTGCGATCGGTTTATCTCCGACTGCTTATGCATCGGGTGAAAGGGTATTATATGTATTCAACATATGTTTAATTTCTTATAGCCTCTTCAATATTAGAAGGATTATGAAGTAAAAAAGTAAAGGCCCATCAGGGCCTTTTTATTGCCTGTAAATTGCGATCTCTCCTAAATACCTGCGCCTAATACCGCTTCACTTTTGTTAAGCCCGGTTTATTACCTGGGAATGGTGAGGCTGCGTTCATAAACTGACCCACATTTTTCAGTAATTGCCACATAGTCCGGCAACAGTGATTGCGTGTGTCTGTCTCATGTAAAGCCAACCACAAGAGCTCTATCCTGTTTACCCACGGTGAGTAAACTGGCTGATAAATAACAATAAACTTCGGGGTCTGCCGCAACCACTTCAACGTTTCTTTACTCTTGTGAATGATGTAATTATCAACAATCAGCGTAATGTTTTTGGCACTTCGGTATGTGCTTTTCAACTACACGGTATCTTCTCTGCCGCAGACATGGAGAGCAGCAATAAGAAAAGCCGGGCTGACTTATCGCAAGCCATATCAGTCCCGGCATACTTATGCATGCTGGTCACTGTCCGCTGGCGCAAACCCAAACTTCATTGCCACCAGATGGGCCATGCAAATGCTCAGATGATTTATCAGGTGTATGGATCCTGGATGAAGGATAACGACGAGACGCAAAGGAACCTTCTGAACGAAAAACTCAACGAATTTGTCCCACACCAAAGCGAGCTAATCAGCAAACCTATCTTATTCAGAAAGTTAGACTCCCTACACCTGCATATTCATAATATCCTGATACGCCGCGACCAGGCGGTTTCTTACCTGAATCCCCATCTGCAATGATACCGAGGATTTTTGCAGATCGACCATCACATCGTTCAACGCCACACCCGGTTCGCCGAGTTCAAATTTTTGTGCCTGGGTGCGTGCCGCTTGCTGCGTTTCACTGATCTTGCCAATCGCTGCTTTCAAGTCATTGGCAAAACCGGCGTCCATTGCCGGATTGCTTTGCGGGTTGTTACCGGCCTGCAGTGCCGCGGCCTGCATCTGTTGCAGTACGCCTTCAATACCTTGTAATGCCATGATGTTCACCTGTAAAAAAAGCCGCCAACAAGGCGCAAATATCCTGGGCGGCCAAACTCTTTTTCGATTGCGACACCCTACCACAGGCTTTTTCGAATAAAGCGGCTAATTAACTGCAAAAACACCGGCTTATCGAGCCATCGAATTCCCCTCTCCCAGAGAATAATGGCAATCCTAAAAAATGGGAAAATTCCTATTCTCCAGACGAGTGCCTTTCGAGGCTCGACGGCGAGTCGTATCAGGGAGTCTGTTTTGCTACAAAACATCACCAATATTGTTCTGCGTGGCTGGGAGCAAGTATGAGTGCTTCGGCAGCCAGCAGTGATAACCGCATGAATGGGTTGTCCGCGTTGATAAATCGCCTGCGTGCGAATCCAAAGATACCGCTATTGATCGCCGGGGCGGCGGCGGTCGCGATTGTCGTTGCGCTGATGCTGTGGGCGAAAAGTCCGGATTACCGCGTCCTTTATAGCAACATCAGTGATAAAGATGGCGGAGCCATAGTGACTCAGCTCACCCAAATGAACATCCCCTATCGCTTTGCCGATAATGGCGGAGCCTTGCTGATCCCCGCCGATAAAGTCTATGAAACGCGACTGCGTCTGGCGCAAGCGGGCTTGCCGAAAGGTGGAGCAGTTGGCTTTGAATTGCTCGATCAGGAAAAGTTCGGCATCAGCCAGTTCAGCGAACAAATCAACTATCAGCGCGGACTGGAAGGCGAACTTTCACGAACTATCGGAACGCTCGGGCCGGTGCAAAGCGTCCGCGTTCATCTCGCCATGCCCAAACCCTCACTGTTTGTCCGTGAGCAAAAATCCCCTTCCGCCTCCGTGACGATCGCCTTGCAACCGGGTCGTGCGCTGGATGACGGTCAAATCAACGCTATCGTCTACATGGTGTCAAGCAGCGTGGCAGGATTACCGCCGGGCAACGTCACGGTCGTTGACCAGAATGGTCATCTCCTGACACAAACTGAAGGCAGTGAACGTTTCCTCAATGCCACCCAGCTCAAATATACCAACGAAGTTGAAAGCCGCTTTCAACGACGCATCGAAGCCATCATTGCCCCGATGGTCGGTAGCGGTAATGTCCATGCGCAGGTAACCGCACAGGTCGATTTCGCCAGTCGGGAACAGACCGACGAGCAGTACCAACCCAATGGATCACCCGAAAAAACCGCCGTTCGTTCCCAGCAGTTGAGTACCAGCGAACAAGTCGGTGGCCTGCAAGTCGGTGGCATCCCCGGTGCCCTTTCCAATCAACCGACGGCGGCAGCCACTGCACCGATAGAAACGCCAGCAACGGCACGCACCGGCGCGGCGGCAAAGCCTGCCACGGCTGCGCGCGGTGCTGCGTCGGCGACCGCAACCAGTGCTCGCGGCAACGTACCTGAAAGCAATCGCCGTGATGAAATCATCAATTACGAAGTCGACCGTACCATCCGCCATACCCAGCACAGCGCAGGCAACGTAGAGCGCCTGTCCGTGGCGGTCGTGGTGAACTACGTCAATGGCGCGGACGGTAAAACCCAGCCGTTGAACGAAGGCCAACTCAAGCAGATCGATTCACTGGTTCGCGAGGCGATGGGTTTTTCTGCCAATCGCGGCGATACCCTCAACGTCGTCAACACGCCGTTTATCCAAGCCGAGGAGAGCGGCGCTGAATTGCCATTCTGGCAACAGCAGTCTTTCTTTGATCAGTTGATCAATGCCGGGCGCTATCTGCTGATCCTGCTGGTCGCCTGGCTCCTGTGGCGCAAACTGATTCGCCCACAACTGCGTAAACAGCAGGAAATGCAACAGGCGGTTCTGGCTGCCGCCGCAACCACGACGAACAAAAACGAGTCATCACCTATTGCCAAACCGACAACCGAGGAACTGGCCCTGCGTCGCCGTTCCCAGCAGAAAGTCAGCGTAGAAGTGCAAACGCAGCGCATACAAGAGCTGGCTGACAAGGAACCACGCGTGATTGCCCTGGTGATCCGCCAATGGATGAGTAACGACCAATGAGCCTGACAGGTACGGAAAAGAGCGCCATTTTGCTGATGACGGTGGGCGAAGATCGCGCTGCGGAGGTGTTCAAACACCTCTCTTCGCGCGAGGTTCAGCAATTGAGTAGCGCAATGGCCAATATTCATCAGATCTCAACCAAACAGCTCAGCGAAGTGCTGACCGAGTTTGAGGATGATGCGGAGCAATATTCAGCCCTGAGCGTCAACGCCAGCGATTATCTGCGTGCAGTACTGGTAAAAGCGCTGGGCGAAGAGCGGGCCTCCAGCCTGTTGGAAGATATTCTGGAATCTCGCGAAACCACGTCGGGCATGGAAACGCTCAACTTCATGGAGCCATTGATCGCCGCGGATCTGATTCGCGACGAACATCCGCAAATCATCGCCACCATTCTGGTGCATCTGAAGCGTGGTCAGGCGGCCGATATTCTGGCGCAGTTCGACGAACGTTTGCGTAATGACGTGATGTTGCGTATCGCTACCTTCGGCGGCGTTCAACCGGCCGCATTGGCGGAATTGACCGAAGTGCTCAACAACCTGCTCGATGGTCAGAATCTCAAGCGCAGCAAAATGGGCGGTGTACGGACAGCGGCAGAAATTATCAACCTGATGAAAACCCAGCAGGAAGAGGCCGTTATTGACGCCATGCGCGAATACGATGGCGAGCTGGCACAGAAGATTATCGACGAGATGTTCCTGTTCGAAAACCTGGTCGACGTCGACGATCGCAGCATCCAGCGCCTGTTGCAGGAAGTGGATACCGAAGCGCTGCTGATCGCCCTGAAAGGCTCCGAACAGCCATTGCGCGAGAAGTTCCTGCGCAACATGTCGCAGCGTGCGGCCGATATTCTGCGCGACGATCTCGCCAACCGGGGTCCGGTACGGATGTCCCAGGTCGAAAGCGAGCAAAAAGCGATACTGCTTATTGTCCGCAGGCTGGCAGAGAGCGGCGAGATGATGGTCGGTGGCGGCGAGGATACCTATGTCTGATTCGCTGAATAATCTGCCGTGGCAAACCTGGAAACTGAACGACTTTTCCTCAGCCAAAGCTGATGCGCCGGAAACGGTGGCCGTCATCCCGCCAATGGTGAGCCTATCCCTGGACGAGGCGAATCCGGGCTGGCAACAAGAGTTGGCGACGCTTCGTCAGCAGGCTCAGAGTGAAGGTTTGCAGCAAGGCATCCAGCAGGGACAAAAGCAAGGCTACGACGCAGGTTATCAGGCCGGACTGGACGCCGGAAAGCAGCAGGGTTTGCTGGAAGCACAATTACAGCAGAAACCGCTGACCGAACATTGGCAAGGGCTGGTCACCGAGTTTCAGCACACATTGGACGCACTCGATAGCGTGATCGCCTCGCGCCTGATGCAAATGGCGTTGACCGCAGCCAAACAGATCCTGGGCCAGGCACCGCTTTGCGATGGCACCGCGTTGCTGGCCCAGATTCAGCAACTTATCCAGCAGGAACCCCTATTTACCGGTACGCCGCAGTTACGGGTCAATCCGCAGGATTTTGAGCGTGTTGAGCAGCAACTGGGGGTCACGCTGAGTCTGCACAACTGGCGTTTACTGGCCGACAACCAGATTCATCCCGGCGGCTGTAAAGTCAGTGCAGAAGATGGCGATCTCGATGCCAGCATTGCCACGCGTTGGCATGAACTCTGCCGCTTGGCCGCGCCGGGAGATCTATGATGACCGCGCGCCTTGGCCGCTTGCTGGCGTCCCTTGATGAGGTCGAAAAGCGCATTCGCCGCACCCCGGCGCTGCGCCGCTATGGGCGTCTCACCCGCGCGACCGGGCTGGTGCTCGAAGCCATTGGATTGCAATTGCCACTCGGTGCCACTTGCCTGATCGAGCGCCATGATGGTAATACCGTGCAGGAAGTGGAAAGCGAAGTGGTCGGCTTTAACGGCCAGCGCCTGTTTCTGATGCCGCTGGAAGACGTCGAGGGCGTACTGCCCGGCGCGCGCGTTTATGCCCGCATCAGCGCCGAAGGTCAGAGCGCCAGCAAACAACTGCCCCTCGGCCCGCAACTTCTTGGCCGCGTTCTTGACGGCAGCGCCAAGCCACTGGACGGATTGCCGCCCCCTGACACCGGTTTTCGCGCCACGCTGATCACCCCGCCCGTCAATCCCCTGCAACGCACTGCCATTGAACAGGTGCTTGATGTGGGCGTGCGCGCCATCAATTCGCTACTGACGGTGGGCCGGGGACAGCGTATGGGCCTGTTCGCGGGCTCCGGCGTGGGTAAAAGCGTGTTGCTCGGCATGATGGCGCGTTATACCCAGGCCGATGTGATTGTCGTCGGGCTGATTGGCGAGCGCGGGCGTGAAGTCAAAGATTTTATCGAGAATATACTGGGCGACGAAGGTCGCGCACGCTCCGTGGTGATTGCCGCGCCAGCCGACGTTTCCCCGCTGCTACGCATGCAGGGCGCTTCCTATGCCACGCGCATTGCCGAAGATTTCCGCGATCGGGGCCAGCATGTTTTGCTGATCATGGACTCCCTCACCCGCTATGCGATGGCGCAACGCGAAATCGCGCTGGCTATCGGTGAACCCCCCGCCACCAAAGGGTATCCCCCTTCCGTTTTCGCCAAACTACCGGCGCTGGTGGAGCGGGCGGGGAACGGCATTACCGGCGGCGGATCGATTACCGCTTTTTATACCGTCCTGACCGAGGGCGACGATCAGCAGGATCCCATTGCCGACTCAGCGCGCGCCATCCTTGACGGCCACATTGTGCTCTCACGGCGTCTGGCCGAAGCGGGCCATTATCCGGCAATCGATATCGAAGCCTCCATCAGCCGGGCGATGACCGCGCTCATTGACGAAAAACATTACGCCCGCGTGCGCGAGTTTAAACAAATGCTGGCGAGCTATCAGCGTAACCGCGATCTCATCAGCGTGGGGGCGTATGCGGCAGGCAGCGATCCCCTGCTCGACAGGGCGATCCGGCTCTACCCACAAATGGAAGAGTTTCTACAACAGGGAATTTTTGAACGCAGTGATTACGCCAATGCATGTGAACATTTGTGCACCCTGTTGCCAGAATAACCGGCTGATCTAGCCAAGAGAGGCATTGCCATGATGGATAGCAGTCAATCACCCATGGACACCCTGCGTGAACTGGCGCTGAAAGCGCTCGATCAGGCAACGCGTCAACTGGGTCAGATACGTCAGTCGCATCAAAACGCGCAACAGCAGTTGAACATGCTGCTTAATTATCACGACGAATACCGGCAGAAGCTGAATACCACCCTGTTCGACGGTATCGAGGCGGCCCGTTGGCAGAACTATCAGCAATTTATTGCGACGCTGGAAAAGGCTATCGAACAGCATCGTGGTCAATTACAGCAATGGAATCAAAAACTCGACCGGGCGACCCAACACTGGCAGGAAAAACAACAACGCTTGAATGCCTATCAGACTTTATATGATCGCGCAGCCTGCCAACGACTGTTGCATGAAAACCGGCTGGATCAAAAACGAATGGATGAGTTTGCCCAACGCAGCGCCCTGAGGAACCAGGATTTATGAATCTGAATGTATCAACCGTCAACTCCAGTGCAACAGCGGCCTCTTTGGTCACGACAGCGGAGCCACCGCAGGCCGGTGCTCCCGTGACAGCAGATACCCTGCCGCAAGACTTTGCCAGCCAGTTGGATGCGCAGCTTGGGCCCAAGAGTCCCAACATGCTGTTGAACGGTAAGACCCTGAATAAGAAGGCATTGGACAGCATTTTGCAGGAAAGTGGCGGGAAGATCTGCGCATCCCCCGCCACGCTTTTAGCGGCGCTGAGTCAGCCAGAAGCGTCTGAGGATATCGACGCGTCCTTGCAAGCCGCGCTGAGTAAAGCGTGCCGGGGCCTGTTCGAAACGGATGATCCTTCCGATTTGGCGCCAACTGATAAAAGTACACAACCCGCCACCACCGATCTGCAATCGATCCAGTCGCTGCTCGCCATGTTGGCTGCGCAGCATGCGCCAGTCTTGCCTGCCACAACGTCACAACGCTCAATGACCAGCAAAACGTCTGACGATGCGGATCCCCTGCTGACTGAGGTTAAAAGTGGCAAAGCCGGCCTCGGTGATCTGCTGACAAGATGGGGTAAACGCGCAGATATCGGTGATGAAAGCAGCCCCGGACAAACGTTGCCGGGCAACGGTACCAAACCAGCCGCCCTGCATCACAGCGCTTCCACGGTGCTCGATCCGGCCGTGCTGGCAAAAGCCGATGCCCTGGCCACACTGGCGCAAACGGCGGGGGATAAAAATAGCGTGGCACAGCATGTTTTATCCGCGGTGAATATCCCGGCATCGAGCCCAGCGGTGGCAGCAACGTCCAGTGCACTGGTGACAGCACCGCCGACGCCGCCACTGAATTCACCGTTGGGTAGCCCGCAATGGCAGCAGGCGCTCAGCCAGCAAGTGCTGATGTTCAATCGCCAGGGGCAGCAGAGTGCGGAACTGCGCCTGCATCCGCAAGAGTTGGGCGCACTGCACATCAGCCTGAAGATAGACGATAACCAGGCGCAATTGCACTTCGCGTCTGCACACGGGCAGGTCCGCGCCGCTATTGAAGCCGCCATGCCACATTTGCGCACCTCGCTGGCAGAAAGCGGAATTGAACTCGGCCAGAGCAGCGTCGGCAGTGAGCCATCATCGCAGTGGCAGCAGGCGCAACAGCAATCACAACAAGGTGGTGGCTCGCCGTCATCAGCGGGATCGCCACATCATGGCACATCCGGGATCGCAGTCGCCGATGCACTGCTGGTGCCTGCCAGTCTGCAAAACCGCGTCAACGGCAGTCAGGGCGTCGATATTTTCGCCTGAGTAAAGCCAAACGACTGAGGTGGGGTGATTTTCCCCGCCTATTCTGCCTATTGGCGACCGGGATAACCGGGATAATCACCAGCAACATTCGCGTCCTGCGCAAGGAGAACACCTGCGCAGAACCCAACGATACAGGAATTTGCCCTATTCATGTCTGATCAAGCCATCGCGGCCAAACGTAAACGCTCCGTGTGGGTGGTTCTGCTGCTGTTAATCGCCGTCGCCGCATGCGGGGCCGCCGGTTATAGCTGGTGGATGCTGGAACAACACAAAACGGGTGCCGTTGTTGAGCTCAAGCCGAGGATCGTGCCTGCCCCGGTCTTTATGGCGCTGGATACGTTCACCGTTAATCTGCAAACCACCGACAACAACACCGATCGCGTGCTGTATGTCGGCCTGACGCTGCGCCTGCCAGACGAAGCGACGCGCAGCAAACTGAGCGATTATCTGCCGGAAGTCCGCAGCCGTCTGTTGCTGCTCCTCGCGCGCCAGCAGGCAGAAACCCTGTCCAGTGAAGCCGGTAAACAACAATTGGTCAGCCAGATTAAAGCGGCACTGAGCCCGTCGGTCATTCCGGGTCAACCCAATCAGGTGGTCAGCGACGTGCTGTTTACTGCCTTCATTCTGCGATAACGATTATGGCCGATAGCATTCTTTCACAGGCGGAAATTGACGCATTGCTTAATGGGGACAGCGGTAGCGAAGAGCCGGAAGCTGTCCTGGTAGGTGATAACGAGGTCAAGCCTTACGATCCAACGACCCAGCGCCGCGTGGTGCGTGAACGCCTGCAGGCGCTGGAGATCATCAATGAGCGCTTTGCGCGCCATTTTCGCATGGGGTTGTTTAACCTGTTGCGCCGCAGTCCCGATATCACCGTGGGTGCGATCAAGATTCAGCCCTATCACGATTTTGCCCGCAATCTGCCGGTTCCGACCAACCTCAATCTGGTGCATCTGAAACCTCTGCGCGGTACGGCATTGTTCGTTTTTGCCCCCAGCCTGGTGTTCATTGCCGTTGATAACCTGTTTGGCGGCGATGGCCGCTTTCCGACCAAAGTCGAGGGGCGCGAATTTACCCATACCGAACAGCGGGTGATCAAGCGCATGCTGAGTCTGGCGCTTGATGCCTACGGCGACGCCTGGAGCGCGATTTACAAGATCGACGTGGAATATGTCCGTGCGGAGATGCAGGTCAAATTCACCAACATCACCACCTCGCCCAACGATATTGTTGTGACGACGCCGTTCCACGTTGAAATTGGTGCCCTGAGCGGGGAATTCAACATCTGTATTCCGTTTGCCATGATCGAACCGTTGCGCGAATTGCTGACCAATCCGCCGCTGGAGAACTCACGGCAGGAAGACAGTCAATGGCGTGAAACATTGGTTCATCAGGTTCAGCACTCTGAGTTGGAACTGGTGGCTAACTTTGTTGATATCCCACTGCGTCTGTCGCAAATCCTCAAGCTGCAACCCGGTGACGTACTGCCTATTGAGCGCCCGGATCGGTTGATTGCCCATGTCGACGGCGTACCGGTTCTGACCAGCCAATACGGCACCCTCGATGGGCAATACGCCCTGCGCGTCGAACATCTGATAAACCCAATTTTGAATTCCCTGAATGAGGAACAGCCCAATGACTGACGTTAAGCAACCGTCTGACGATGGAAAGGAATCCGTGGACGATTTATGGGCTGACGCGTTTAACGAACAGCACGCCACGGAAAACCCCACCGCCAGCACCGAGGGCATTTTCAAATCTTTCGATCAACCGGAAGGCTTGGGTAATTTGCAGGATATCGATATGATCCTCGATATTCCGGTGAAACTGACGGTAGAACTGGGCCGTACCAAGATGACCATCAAAGAGCTGCTGCGCCTGTCGCAAGGTTCCGTGGTCTCTCTGGATGGGCTGGCAGGCGAACCGCTGGATATCCTGATCAATGGATACCTTATTGCACAGGGTGAAGTGGTGGTGGTGGCCGATAAATATGGCGTGCGCATCACTGACATCATTACGCCGTCCGAACGCATGCGTCGCCTGAGTCGCTGATGAGCGAAACCTCCGCTCCGGCAAATAGCGCTTTTGGCGGAACTGCAACGACCAGCCATGGCGCGGTCCCCCCAGCCCCGGCAATCCCGACGGGCTCTGTACTGACCCAGGTCGGCAGCGCACTGGGCGGTATTCTGCTGTTAATCCTGTTTGCCGGGTGGCTGTTCCGCCGATTAGGCTTTGCCCCACAGCGAAAAAATAGTGCACTGCTGAAAGTCACGGCCAGTTGTCAGGTCGGGCAGCGTGAGCGCGTGGTGGTGGTTGAAATAGACAATACCTGGCTGGTATTGGGTGTGACAGCGCAGAACATTACGCCGCTGCATACGCTGACGTCGCCGCCGACCGGGCTTGAATCGACGGCCAGCCGCGAGAAACCCAATGACTTCCGCCAGTTATTACAGAAAGCTCAGTTATTACAAAAGAAAGTGAAACGCCCGGGAAAATCGGTATGAGTCTGTTCCGTCTCAATTATTTATTTGTTACCGCGTCACGTTTGCGCAGCCTCTCTCTGAATTGGCTTCTGCTGCTGTTACTTTGCAGCCCTTGCGCATTTGCACAATTGCCCGGCATTATCAGTCAGCCATTGGCCAATGGCGGACAGAGCTGGTCTTTACCGGTACAAACGCTGGTGTTTATCACCACCCTGACGTTCCTGCCCGCCATGCTGTTGATGATGACCAGTTTCACACGCATCATTATCGTGCTTGGCCTACTGCGCAACGCCATGGGTACGCCTTCTGCCCCCCCGAATCAGGTGATGCTGGGTTTGGCGCTGTTCCTGACCTTTTTCGTGATGTCACCCATTTTCGATAAAATCTATCAGGACGCATACCAACCTTTCAGTCAGGACAAAATCACTATGGACGTGGCGATGGATCGCGGTGCTCAACCCTTGCGCGAATTTATGCTGCGCCAAACGCGTGAAGCGGATTTGGCGTTATATGCCCGTCTGGCGCGGCTGCCAGAATTGCAGGGGCCGGAAGCTGTCCCGCTGCGCATTCTGTTACCCGCGTATGTTACCAGCGAACTGAAAACCGCTTTCCAAATTGGCTTTACGGTCTTCATTCCATTCCTGATTATCGATCTGGTCGTCGCCAGCGTACTGATGGCGCTCGGGATGATGATGGTGCCACCCGCCACTATTTCACTGCCGTTCAAGCTCATGCTATTCGTACTGGTCGATGGCTGGCAACTGCTGCTCGGCTCGCTGGCACAGAGTTTCTACAGTTGATTTCTATCTGCTGGCGATGCTATCCGTCATACTTCAGCGAGACCCTATTGAAATGACTCCAGAATCGGTAATGGCGTTAGGCAATGAAGCGATGAAAATCGCCCTGGCGCTGGCTGCCCCGCTGCTGCTGGCGGCACTGCTGACCGGTCTGGTCGTCAGCCTGTTGCAGGCGGCGACGCAGATCAACGAAATGACCCTTTCCTTCATCCCCAAAATTCTGGCGGTCTTCGCCACTATCGTTATCGCCGGTCCGTGGATGCTTAACCTGTTGCTGGATTACATGCGCAACCTGTTCACCAATCTGCCGAACATCATTGGCTAATTATGCTGACATTTGACAGCGGCCAACTCAGCCTGTGGCTCACTACCTTCTTCTGGCCACTGGTGCGTATTCTCGCCTTGCTCAGCACCGCACCGGTCTTCAACGAAAAACAGATCCCAAAAAAGGTGAAGCTCGGACTGGGTGTGCTGATTACGCTTCTGGTCGCGCCCTCCCTTCCCCCCGTTGAAACCACGATTTTCTCGATCGGCGGCATCTGGCTGGCGGCTCAACAGGTGATCATTGGTGCCACGCTGGGATTGACCATGCAGTTGGCCTTTGCTGCCGTGAGGATGGCGGGTGAAGTCATTGGCCTGCAAATGGGACTGTCTTTCGCGACCTTTTTTGATCCCACTGGCGGCCCGAATATGCCGGTTCTGGCGCGTCTACTTAATCTGCTGGCGATGCTGTTGTTCCTGACCTTTGACGGCCATCTTTGGCTGATTTCCCTGCTGGCAGACAGTTTTCACACCTTGCCCGTGCAGAGTGAGCCACTGAATGGCAATGGTTTTCTGGCGCTGTCACAGGCTGGCAGCCTGATTTTCATCAATGGGCTGATGCTGGCGCTGCCTATCATCACGCTGTTGCTGACGTTGAATATGGCGCTGGGACTGCTCAATCGCATGACGCCGCAACTGTCGGTGTTCGTGATCGGTTTCCCGGTCACCCTGACGATTGGCATACTGACATTAGGATTTATGATGCCGCTGCTGGCACCCTTCTGTGAGCATCTGTTTGGTGAAGTGTTTAACCGACTCGCGGACGTGGTGGGTGAAATGGCGCGCTGAGCTATTGCCCATGCGCTGGCTTCAGGCGTTACGCCGCAGTAACACCAGCACTTCGTAATGTGAGGTGTGCGGGAACATATCAAAAAGCTGAACTTTCTGAATTGAATATCCGCTCAGCAGCGCCAGATCCTTCGCCATACTTTCCGCATTGCAGCTCGAGTAGAGGATGTGCGGCGGTGCCATCGCCGCTAAATAATCACATAGGTCAGCACCAATTCCCCGGCGCGGTGGATTCACCAGCACCAGATCGGGCACCACCCCTTCAGCCGTCGCAAAACGGGTCGAGTCGAGAGCCTGAAAATCAACGTGCTTCAGCCCAAGCGTCAGCGCGGATTGGCGGGCACAGGCAATCGCTTCGGCATTGATTTCTATGCCCGTCAAATGCATCTCCGGCGTGGCGCAATGCAGCCCAAACCCGCCCACGCCGCAAAACAGATCCCACATGCTGGCGATGGACAACTGGCGCACCCATTCACGCGCCGTAGCGTAAAGAGACGCCGCCACCCGCGGATTGGTCTGGAAAAAACTCTGCGGACGGATATAAAGCGGAATCTGGTTGAACCGTTCTTCCAACGCCTGTTCTGGCGTCAGGGCGATTTCCGTTTCCCCTTCCAGAATCGCCATATGCACCGGTTGGATATTAACGGAAATCACTTTCAGTTGCGGAAGTTGCTGCTGCAACCAGGGCAAGGCCGCACGCAATTGCGCCAATTTAGTGGTGGAACGCAAGACAAAACGCAGCATCAGGCCGCCATCCAGCGTGCTTTCCGTCAGAAGCAGAAATTTAAGCTCACCGCGTTTACGCGCCACGTTATAAGGCGTCAGCCCCGCGCGGGCGATAAACATTTTGAGTTGATCAAACACCGGACCGAAAGACGCCGGATACAGCGGGCAAGCGCAGAGATCGACGGGCGTGCCATCGCGATGCAGCATACCCAACAGCGGGCGCTCAACGCTGCCGCTGACCACCATTTTGGCCTTATTGCGAAATGCCGTTTGCGCACCGGAAACCGGCGTTAACCATTCACCCACGACGTGGTCAGCCAGCAACTGTTGCAGGTGACTCTGTTTTTCGTCAAGTTGCCGATCGTAAGGCTTTTCCAGCCATTGGCAGGAACGGCAAGTGCCGGTTGTATACTGCACGCAATGCATCACAAATAACCGCTATAACCAAAATGAAAAATGAAGGGGCGAAATTGTACCACCGCGCATCAGCAAAGGCTTGTTCATCTTCGGCGGGAGAAGAACTGACGGCTGCTGGCAGGGAAATACAGCAGGAAGATCACCACAATATCAGGCAGTTTCTGCATCAGCAGTGCCTGAAGGAACTCGAATTGGGTTTCGGTTTCGATACTGAAAATCTTGGGGCCAAACCATTCAAACGATGCAAGAAGCATGTAGACAACCACGACGGCCTGACAACCGAGATACACCCAACGCCCCCAGTTTTTACCGCGCATAATCGCGTAGGCACAGTTGCACTCGATCAGGATAATCAGCAGGCTGGCCAATAAGATAAGCGTATTCAGCCATGTATCAGTACTGGCACGGACAAAATCCCCCACACCTGCACCACCCAACTCATCGAAGAGAAGGATAAACCCCAACAGACGCGTGGCGATAATCGCTGTCGCGCCAATCATCACCGGAACCGGTATAAAAGCCAACTGTCTCATTCTTCCCTGTTTACCTCATTAAAGCTTACCGGAACGCAAATAAAAGGTTTGACGCCGCAAAGCGCGGCGTCAAAAAAGGAAGAGTAGCAGTTTTCTTAAAAATCAGCCACGCGCTGCCTTTTGTAATTCGCGCGTTCGCTGCTTTTCCGAGCGGGCCATAAACCACCAGGCGATTAAGCCGATAATTCCCACCACCAGCAAAATCAATGACGCCAGCGCATTGATCTCTGGATTCACCCCCATACGCACACTTGAGAACACCAGCATTGGCAGCGTCGTTGCCCCCGGCCCCGAGACAAAACTGGCAATGACCAGATCGTCAAGAGAGAGCGTAAAGGCCAGCAACCAACCGGATACCAATGCCGGGGCAATCATCGGGACGGTGATCACGAAGAACACTTTCAGCGGCGTGGCACCCAGATCCATCGCCGCCTCTTCTATCGAGCGATCCAACTCGCGCAGTCGGGAGGAGATCACCACCGTGACATAGGCCGTACAGAATGTGACGTGCGCCAGCCATATTGTCAGCATGCCGCGTTCTGTCGGCCAGCCAATAGCGTGGCCCAATGCCACAAACAGCAGCAGGAGTGACAAACCGGTGATGACATCCGGCATAACCAGCGGCGCAGTCAGCATAAAGGCAAAACCGGTCGAGCCACGGAAACGGCCAAAACGCACCATCACCACGGCTGCAATGGTCCCCAGGATAACGGCCATGGTTGCCGCCGCCGCGGCGATGGTCAGGCTAAGCCCCACCGCACTGATCATGGCGCTGTCATGAAACAGCACCTTATACCAGCGCAAGGACCAACCCGCCCACACCGTCACCAGCTTTGAACTGTTGAATGAATAAATCACCAACATCAGCATCGGCGCATACAGGAAGGTGAAACTCAGCACCAGAATGACAATTCGCCACGGCGAACGAACTACCGGTAAATTATTCATTCGTCACCTGCCATCTCTTTGTTCTGATGCTTGTGGAACCACAATATCGGTACGATCAGCAACAGCAGCATGATGGTTGCCACCGCTGACGCCACCGGCCAGTCGCGATTATTGAAGAACTCTTGCCACAACACCCGGCCAATCATGATGCTGTCTGGCCCACCCAGCAGTTCAGGGATCACAAACTCGCCCACGGCAGGAATAAATACCAGCATCGATCCGGCAATGATTCCTCCCTTGGTCAACGGCACAATCACCCGGAAGAATGTTTTCAGTGGCCGTGCGCCCAAATCCAGCGAGGCTTCAACCAGTGAGTAATCCAAGCGGGTCAACGCGGTGTAAATCGGCAGCACCATGAACGGCAGATAGGAATAAACAATACCGATATACACCGCCAAATTGGTGTGCAAAATCACCAGAGGCTGATCTATCACCCCCAGCCACATCAGGAAGTTATTCAACACACCGTTGTTTTTCAGTATCCCCATCCACGCATAGACGCGGATCAGGAACGACGTCCACGACGGCAGTATCACCAGCAACAGCAGGATATTGCGCGTGGAGGCTTTGCTGTGCGCGACCGCCCAGGCCAGCGGATAGCCAATAATCAGGCAGCACAGCGTTGATACTGCGGCGATTTGCAACGATTGCAGATAGGCATCGACATACAGCGGATCGTCTGTCAGTTGCAGGTAGTTGGCCAGATTCAGTGCCACATTCAGCACACCATCAGCCCAGGTGACCAGATCGGTATACGGGGGTACGGCGCGAGCCATTTCGGCCAGACTGATTTTGAAGACAATCAGGAACGGCAGCATAAACAGCAACAGCAACCAGATCAGCGGCAACGCAATAACCAGCTTGCGGCCGTGAACCATTTGCAGGCGCTGAATCGCCGCTTTCAACGGCCCGACCGGTTTTTCGGCGGAAGGAGGCTGTTCAGATAATAGGGTCATGACGTTAACTCCCAGACTACACCGTTAACACCACACAGCTATCTGCATCCCAGCACAGGCGCACTTCATCGCCCCAGGTTGGCATGCCTTTACGATAGCGATGATCGTTTTGCAATTGTGCAGTGAGCATTTGACCGCTGTGTAATTTTACATGGTAGATCGACAGATCGCCGAGATAGGCGATGTGCACCACTTCACCGACCGCGAAGTTGCAACCGTCCTCCGGTGCCTCCTCACACAGGGTAATTTTCTCGGGGCGCAGCGCAATATAGACGGGAACGCCATCCACGACCGATGCATCCGGGTCCACTTTCAGCGCATGGCGTAAACCGGGGCTTTCGATGATCAGGGCGTCGTCGGTGCGCTCCTGCAATACGCCTTCAAAGACGTTGACCGACCCGATGAACTCGGCGCTGAAGCGGCTGTTGGGGTGCTCATAAATCTCTTCGGGTTCACCAATCTGCACAAATTTGCCGCGGTTCATGATGGCGATACGCCCGGCCATGGTCATCGCTTCTTCCTGATCGTGGGTGACCATCACGCAGGTCGCGCCGACACGTTCCAGAATATCCACCACTTCAAGCTGCATGCGGTCGCGCAATTTTTTATCCAGCGCCCCCATGGGTTCATCGAGCAGCAGCAACTTTGGCCGTTTGGCCAAACTGCGTGCCAATGCCACACGCTGGCGCTGACCCCCAGAAAGCTGATGGGGTTTACGCTTGGCAAATTCTTGCATATGGACCAGCGTCAACATTTCCGCGACCCGCGCCTTGATCTCGGCGCTGGGTAATTTGTCCTGCTTCAGGCCAAAGGCAATGTTTTGCTCCACCGTCATATGCGGGAAAAGTGCATAGGACTGGAACATCATATTGATAGGACGCTGATACGGCGGGACATTGGACATATCTTGCCCATCAAGGACAATCTGCCCCTGTGTCGGCTGTTCAAAACCTGCCAGCATGCGCAGTAACGTTGACTTCCCGCAGCCAGACGCGCCCAGCAAAGCAAAGATCTCGCCTTTATAGATCGTCAGGCTCACGTCGTCGACGGCAGCTTGTCCATCAAAGGATTTGGTTAAATTACGGATTTCAAGCAGAGGGGTAAATACCTTCTGCGACTTGGGTTGGGGACGGGGAATAACATCATTCACTCAGAGAACTCTCCGGCAAAAGCAGAACACGCTGCAACCCACGCGAGATCGCAGCACTCTCCAATAAGAATAACAGGCGGTTTAAAAACCGCCTGTCGATAAAAGACGCGTCAACGTGCCGGGTATATGGCTCCCCGGCACGGGCCGTCTGATTATTTACCGCTTTTCACTTTGGTCCAGGCGCGGGTGATCACCCGGTCGATTTTTGGTGTCTGCACGCTGAGCGTAAACATTTTCGCGCGTACATCAGCCGGCGGATAGATCCCCGGATTGTTGCGCACGTCTTCGTTCACCAGCGGCGTGGCCGCCTTGTTGGCGTTGGCGTAATAAACGGTATTACTGATGTTGGCAATCACTTCCGGCTTCATCAGATAGTTCAGGAACTGATAGGCTTCGTCAGTGTTTTTGGCATCGGACGGCAGCGCGAACACATCGAAGAAGGCCAGTGCGCCCTCTTTCGGGATGCTGTATGCCACGTTGACACCATTTTTGGCTTCTTTGGCACGGTTCGACGCTTGCATGACATCACCCGCCCAGCCGATCGCGACACAGATATCACCATTCGCCAGATCGTTGATGTACTGGGAAGAATGGAAATAACGAATATTCGGACGCAGTTTCAGCAGGAGATCGGTCGCCGGTCCGGTGTAGTCGTCAGCGTTGGTGCTGTTTGGATCCTTGCCAAGGTAATTCAGTACGGTAGCAAAAACTTCGGCTGGGGCATCGAGAACCGACACGCCGCAGCTCTTCAGTTTTTCCAGATTCTCTGGTTTCAGAATCAGATCCCAACTGTCGACCGGCGCATCTTTACCCAGCACGGCTTTCACCTTATCGACGTTATAGCCGATGCCGGTTGTTGCCCACAGGTAAGGAATGGCGTACTTGTTGTCGGGATCGTGTTTTGCCACCAGCGTCAGCAGTTCAGGATCCAGATTTTTATAGTTTGGCAACTTGCTCTTATCCAGCGGCTTGAATACGCCCGCTGAAATTTGGCGCTCCAGAAAACTCGCGGAAGGTACCACCAAATCAAAACCGGTACTGCCGGCCATTAATTTGCCTTCGAGGACCTCGTTGGAGTCAAAGACGTCATACACCACTTTAATGCCGGTTTCCTTTTGGAAATTGGCCAGAGTGTCTGGTGCGATATAATCAGACCAGTTGTAGACGTGCAGCGTTTTTTCTTCAGCAGACGCTGTGACGGACGCGGCCATCAACAAGCCGGCAACAACACCCGATAACCACGTTTTAAGATGGGTGAACATCCGTTACTACCTCCCAAACAGGGGTGAATCATAGAATTGAACTTGTATCTCAATAAGATACAAAACCTTTCCTGACTGAGCGCCATTGCCGCCAACCGACCTGCATAGCCATGCAGAAGTTTTGTCTGACAGAAAAATGCCAATAACCGGTTGGTTTTCCACGGGTATCATACGCCCTACGCAGAGTCAGAAGCATAACCTCAGTGAGGGGAATGCACCATAGCCTAGGTTAAAAAACGCCTTTTATCGATTTTTTATGCAGTTATTCTCTACGTGATCCGCCATTACCGCGATAAACGGCGAGAAATATCTGGCAATAGAGGGTAAAACGCAGAATAACTTAGCGTGAAAAAGAATAATGTGTTTGCCGCCGCGAAAGCGGCAAAGGGATCAATGCAGGATCGGGGAATTGTCAGTCACAGCGTTACTGTCGTCTTCTTCGCCAAGGAACAGCAGATCGTTGGCGCGCGCTTCAAGAATGATCATCGAAATCTGTTCTTCGCCTTGCTGCATAAACTGGCCAAACTGTTCCACCGTGATACCCACACTAATGGCGATCGACTGACAGACAATCAACTTCGGCAGATTATCATCCTGAATATCAATAAAGGCTTTGGCGGTCAGGGAACTGGCATTAATCTGGCTGAGATCGGCAAACAGCGGGATCAGAGCGGTGGGCTTTATTTCAGCTACAGCCGAGAACAAAATGACATTGTCGACCAGATCGATCTTGGCATCGAATACACCGTCGAAATTCTGCATATGTGGCAGATGAAGAGCCTGACAGGAATCACACTCAAAAAAGGAAATCCCCAGCTGATCCAGCCAGCGTCGCATCAACGCCAAATCAGGGACGATGAGTGAATCCATAATTATTCTGCCTCACGGGTTACGTTACATCGAAAAGTGGCATAGCTTACGGAATATTGCTGGCCAGCGCCACGATCAATAGTCAATTAGCGTAAAATAACGGACAGTGAATATTCCACATTGTGCATAAGGATTATACCGCGTAGGGAGTGAACTGTACGACCTTCTTTCACCCGGCGTAGAACCGCCGTCCAGTCCACAGTTCAGCGACAGAAAAGATATCGTGGTGTTCCAGAAGCACTACTATATATGCAGAAGTGGGAAGGATTCCAGAATTGCATGGCTTTGACGTTCAATATCAGTAAAAGCGCAGCACAGGCAAAAAAAACCGCTGCGATTACCGGCACTTGCGCGTGCAGCAATCAACAGCGGTGAGGCTATCGCGATCAGGCAGCGGTGTGACCCGCAGCGCCTCCCACCATATTTTTCAGATCTTTATCAACAAAGAACAGACCATTGCCGGTATCACTTACCAGCGCCAATTTATCCAGAACGGATTTGAACAGTTTTTCTTCTTCATGCTGTTCAGAGACATACCATTGCAGGAAATTAAATGTCGAGTAATCCTGTGTACTCATCGCCAGATGAGCCAGCTCGTTAATTTTGCTGGTGATCAGTTGCTCGTGTTCGTAGGTCAGTTTGAATACATCGGTCAGGGAACCAAATTCAACCGGCGGCGCGGCGATGGAACCCAGCAGCGGGAGTGCGCCAGTGTCGCTGACATAATCGAACAGACGCTGCATATGCTGCATCTCTTCCTGGGAATGTTCTTTAAGAAACGCCGCTGCGCCTTCAAAACCTTTGTCACTGCACCATGCGCTCATTTGCAGGTAAAGGTTAGCAGAATAGAACTCAAGATTAAGTTGCTCGTTGAGTTGTTGGATCATCTCTTTTTTTAACATATGCAGGCCCTTAAGCGTAAATGAAGGCAAAGTATTTGTTTGCTTTAGCGCATTATGCACAGCAAAACACAAAATAAAAACACTTCCTTCACATTAATATTCACAATAAACGAAATTGAATTTAACTGATTGATTATGTGGAATTTATTATATTTTCATTGTTGATAATAATAATGGTGTTGAGAATCATTAACAATCAAAAAATCAATATTAAAGCGAATGGTTCTTATTTGGCCAGACGGTGTGTTCTCATGCCAAAAATAGATTTAGAATATTATCAGACAATAATTTCCCTTTATTCCCACGTACCCTTTATTCCCAAGTAATAGTGGACCAGGAAAGACAGTCCCCATCTTGCCATTTGCAATGACATGCTTTACTTTTTGCAGCGTTGAACAGTGTAGCGGGAGCATAACAATGAGTCACAATTTAGCTGAATTGTCGAAAGAAGAGATGGACAAAATGAATGTCGATTTGGCGGCGTCAGGCATCGCTTTCAAGGAACGTTACAATATGCCGGTGATCCCTGAACTGATCGAACGCGAGCAACCGCAGCACCTGCGTGAATATTTCCGTGAGCGTGTGGCCTTTTATCGCCTCGAATCCAACAAATTCTCGCGCCTGCCTTATGAACCGAAAGTAAAATAATTGACCACCCGAAGCATCCGGTCAGGATGCCTCGGGTACCGTAATCAGGAGGCAAATTTGTCCGTTGCACGAATCAGGCAATCAAGAATTCCGGGTTCGTCAAATGAGTGTCCCGCCCCTTCAATAATGTTCAATTCCGCTTCAGGCCAGGCTTTTTTCAGATCCCAGGCATTCTGCACCTGGCACGCCATATCATAGCGACCATGCACGATAACGCCGGGAATGTGGCGTATTTTGCTGACATTTTGCAACAGTTGCCGATCATGTTCGAGGAAACCCATATGGGTAAAGTAGTGGTTCTCGATGCGGGCAAATGCCAGGGCAAAATCATCTTCACCAAACGAGGAAGAACTCGCCGCGGGTAGCAGGGTCACGGTCTCCCCTTCCCACAGGCTCCAGATTTTTGCCGCTTCAAGCTGAACCGCCGGATCGTCAGAAATCAGTCGTTTGCGGTAGGCCGCAATCACATCCTGACGTTCGTCTTCTGAAAGAATGGACAATACACGTTCCCACTTCTCAGGGAAGAAACGTGACGCACCGTCCTGATAATACCAAAGCAGCTCTTCTTTACGCAGCGTGAAAATGCCGCGCAGTACCAACTCACTCACGCGTGTGGGATGCGTTTCGGCATAAGCCAACGCCAATGTTGACCCCCATGAACCGCCAAAAACCAGCCACTTATCTACCTCTACCATCTCCCGCAGGCGTTCAATATCCTCCACGAGATGCCAGGTGGTATTGTTTTCAAGGCTGGCGTGCGGCTTTGAACGCCCACATCCGCGCTGATCAAACAACATAACGTCGTAACGTTGTGGGTCGAAAAGCTGACGGTGCACAGCCGAACAACCGCCCCCTGGCCCGCCATGAATAAAGAGCGCGGGTTTTCCTTGTGGATTTCCACTACGTTCCCAATAGACCTGATGGCCGTCACCCGTTTTAAGCCAGCCACTGGCATAGGCTGCCAATGGTGGATACAACCCTTTCAAATCTGACATTTTCTTCCTGCATCCAGGTCAGTAATTTACTTCATAAAAGCGGATTAATGCGCTCAGGTCAATTATTGAAATCATCAATAATTAAAAAAGATATAATAAGTTATATTAATTTATGCACACTGCCTGCGCTTTAACGGTTAATTATTAAGCGATACCGTCTCTCAGCATCCCACCGTCGTGCTTTCCACCTATTTTTCTTAACATTATTTGTTTAAATTACAAAACCTTACTTAAAAATGCGACGCTTACTATTGAAAATAAATCGCATTCAGTGATTAATAGAGACGCATACCAACCTAACCACCGGTACAGAGAGGTCAACCATGAGTAAGGGAATGGACAGCAAAAAAAATGCGAAGAAGAAACCATTGAAAACCCCAGCTGAAAAAAAAGCTGACAAACGCTCTAAAAAAGCGAATCCACAAGGGTAAGTAAGGCAACTTCGTCAGGTACTAAAACCCGCCAAGGCGGGTTTTTTGTTGGTTTCCCGTTGAGGATCTCCATCATGCAAGAGGTTGTGATTGCCGCGGCGCAATATTGCAGTGTGCCGGGAGATGTTGATCGTAATATTGTCCTTCATCGCGAATTTATTGCCACTGCCGTTCGTGAGAATGTTGACTTGCTGGTATTTCCTGAACTGTCGCTGACAGGCTACGAACTCAGTATCGCCCGTGAACAAGCATTGACGCTGCAAGATCCCCGTCTCGATGCTCTGCGCGCCGATGCCCGTACGCATCGTATGAATGTGGTATTGGGCGCCCCTCTGGCCGCTGGCAACGGTGAAACCTGTTATATCGGTGCCATTATCTTTACGGCCGATGGCACTCTCTACGCATATACCAAGCAGCATCTGCATGGTGAAGAAATCCATCTATTCAGCCGTGGAGAAGGTGGACCATTGCTTACAGTGCGACAGCACGCCGTGGGTTTGGCGATTTGTGCTGATATTAGCCATGCCGATCATCCCGCCAAGGCGGCACAGTCCGGCGCGTCGATCTATATTGCTGGCGTGTTGATTTCCCATGAGGGCTACCAACACGATACTTCAATGTTGCAAGGCTATGCCGGACAACATGGTATGGCAATTCTGATGGCAAACCATGGCGCGCCGACCGGTGGCTGGCAGCCTGCGGGTAAAAGTGCGTTATGGGATGAGCAGGGAGAACAGGTGATTGCCGCCCAGGAAGAAGGCAATGCATTGATCATCGGCAGGAAAAATCGACAGGGTTGGCACGGCAGTTTACATCCTTTATCCTGAGTAAAAGGTCATCAGTAAGGAGTTCCCATGACGTTGCGTGTGATTGATACGGAAACGTGTGGTTTAGAGGGCGGCGTGGTCGAAATCGCTTCCGTTGATGTCGTTGCCGGTGAGATCATCAATCCAATGAGTGATTTGATCAGCCCCGATCGCCCTATTGGTCTTGATGCAATGGCGATTCACCACATCACTGAAGAGATGGTGGAAGGCAAACCACGTATTGCTGTGGCGATCGGCAGATATCAGGGTAGTCCGTATTACGTTGCGCATAACGCCGCATTTGACCGGGCGATGCTGCCTGAAATGCGCGGCAGATGGATCTGTACGGTAAAACTGGCCAGAACGCTTTACCCCGACATTAAATACAGCAACCAATACCTGCGCCATGCGTTGAAGCTCGATGTGCAGGTTCCTGAGGGGCTTTACCCACATCGCGCCTTATATGATTGCTACGTCACTGCTGCCCTGTTGCAACGCATCATGCGTGATTCAGGTTGGGATGCGGAGAAAATGGTCGAGATCACCGAGCAACCGGTGCTGCTGCGTAACTTCAAATTTGGTAAGTACCGCGGGAAAAGTATCGCCAGCATAGCGACTGAAGATCCGGGTTATCTGCGGTGGATGCTGAAATCCATCGACGATCTCAGCCCGGATTTGCGCTACACGCTGAAGCACTATCTCTCATAAGTACTATCTCTCATAAGCACTAGCTTTCGTAAGCCCTGGCTTTCATAACCCCTTTTATCCAGACACACTGCCCGTGCAAAACTGCACGGGCATGTCGGTATTACGCTTTCTGCCCGGCGTCGAGCGTCAGAAGAAATGCATATTCCATCGCGATATCTTCATAAGCCTTAAAGCGGCCAGATTTCCCACCGTGACCGGCATCCATATCTGTATACATCAGGAGTTGGTTTTCATCCGTTTTCACATCACGAAGTTTCGCCACCCATTTGGCTGGCTCCCAATATTGCACCTGGGAGTCATGTAAACCGGTGGTGACCAGCATATGCGGATAGTTTTGCGCACTCACCCGATCGTACGGACTGTACTGTTTGATGTAGTCGTAATAGGCTTTGTCGTTGGGATTACCCCATTCGTCATATTCACCCGTCGTCAGCGGAATGGTCTCATCCAACATCGTCGTGATCACATCCACAAAGGGTACCTGGGCAACAATGCCGTGAAACAGTTCTGGAGCCTGATTGATGACTGCCCCCATCAACAATCCGCCAGCGCTGCCGCCCATGGCGTAGACCCGATCGGCCTGCCCGTACCCCTCCTTCACCAGATGTTCAGTCACATCGATAAAGTCATTGAACGTATTGAGTTTATTAAACAGTTTGCCGTCTTCGTACCATTGCTGGCCCAGTTCGCCACCACCGCGGATGTGCGCCAGGGCAAACACAAAACCACGATCCAGCAAGCTTAATCGGCTGGTGCTGAATGCAGGATCCATGCTGCTGCCGTAAGAGCCATAACCATAAACCATCAGCGGGTTATGGCCTTTTTCGAAGCTATCCCGATGATAAACCAGCGATACCGGCACCTTCACCCCATCGCGGGCGGTAATCCATAGGCGTTCACTGCGATAATTTTGCGCATCGAAGTTTTTGACTTCCTGCTGTTTCAGCAAAACGCGCTCACCCGTATTCATGTTTACTTCGAACATTGAACTCGGCGTGGTCATTGACGAATAGCCATAGCGCAGCAGGTCGGTATCAGGCTCAGGATTATATGCCAGCCAGGTGACGTACGTTGGATCGTCAAAGGTAATACCTTTCTCTTCACCGCTCTGCCAATGAATCTGGCGTAAATGAGTCAACCCTTCGCGGCGTTCTTCAACCACCAACCAATCGCGGAATACGCTGAAACCTTCGAGCATCACCTCTTGACGGGGGGCGATCAGTGTCTGCCACTGTGCTTCATCAATTTCCGCGCTTTTGTAGAGGCCAAAATTTTTGCCTTCACGATTCGAACGTATGTAGAAGTGCTGCTGATAGTGATCGACGGAATATTCATGATCGCGGCGGCGGGGAATAAATACCTGCGGCGGCGCATCCGGTCTTTCCGCATCGATCAACAGGATTTCTGAGGTGGTGGTACTGCTCAGATGAATGATGATGAATCGCTCCGACGTGGTCTTTTCCAGACCTACGTAGAAGGTGTCATCCAACTCTTGATAAATCAGCTGATCCTGAGCCGGATCGCTACCCAGCACATGGCGATAAACCTGATACGGCAACAACGTCTTTTCATGCTTGCGGACGTAGTACAGGGTCGATGAGTCATTTGCCCATTCGAAATTCCCGGAGGTATTGTTTAACACCTCTGACGCCCACTCGCTGCCGTCCACGGCTTTGAAGCGAATGTCATATTGCCGGCGGGACAAAAAGTCTTCCGCTACGGCCAGTTGGCGATTATCCGGGCTGACTTCAATGCCGCCCAGCGTGTAGAATTCGTGGCCTTCAGCGCGCGCATTGCCGTCCAGCAGTGTCTGCCAGTTCGCCGTTTCCTGTTCAGGTTGACGCAAATAAATGGCGTATTCGTTCCCCGGTTCATAGCGGGTTTGATAACGATAACCACGACGAATATAGGGAACCGATTGATCCTGCTGTGGAATACGATCGACCATCTCCTGATAAAGGGTTTCCCGCAGAGACTGGTAAGGTTTCATCTCTTGTTCAGTAAAGGCATTTTCTGCCGTGAGATACGCCAGTACGTCGGCATTCTCACGCTCATCGTCACGTAGCCAGTAATAATTATCTACCCGCGTCTCATTGTGAATCGTGATAGGAAAGGGGCGCTTTTCTGCTGTTGGTGCTTTTATCATTGCAAGATCCCTCCGCACTGGGTCAGTACGGCAAACGTGGCATAGTTGGGGTTAAAACAGGCTACACGCAGCATTATGGCGACGCGATAAGCAAGTATGGGTGACCCGCATGTAGAGTGCCTGAAGGTAAGAATTAACGCTTATCTGTTCAGACAGTTTGAGGTAGTTCAGCGTCCGACTCGTTTAACCGAGTCGATCCATTAGACGTTGCCATTCTGGGAGAAACTCTTCTCATCGGGCGCTGAGACCAAGATTTATAAAAGATAAAAGCGATACATCACAAATTCAAGTGACTGAAAACAAGATCACGGTGAAAACTGACTACTTAGGCTCGCTGTAACGGATTTCGCCCGTCTGGCAATTCAAGGTGACACTGTAACTCTTGTCCCCTTTGTCGCCCCGGACACTTAACGGTACCTGCCAGACATCATCTTTACCGGTAATGCTTTCCGGACTGATCCACACAATCGGCGTGGTCGTGCCCAAGAGTTGCTTATCAGATTCCCAACGCGTAATTCTGTTTTGTAAATAGTCCCGCTTGACTTGCGCGGCAACCCCTGAGGTATCCAGACCGACACACTGGCCGATTTTTGCCTCACGCTGTTCCGCCGCCTGCACGCTACTGAAGGCACTGGTGATAACCAGTGCCAATGCTGCCATGCTTAATCCTGTCGTCTTCATACTTTCTCCTGTCGTTATGTGCATATTCCTGACGCGTCTCGGCCAGAGATATACCCGTCATATTTCTCATTGCCTGTCCGCTGACTGCAACATGAGTCATTATGAGCATAACAAAATGATAACGAAAGTTATGATAAACGTTAACCAAGGATAAACTCAATCAGATAAAGTTGTTTAATACCGGGATAGATGTCCGCGATCACTTTCTTGAGTTCATCAAGCGACATGTTTTCCTGCTCGGCCTGTTTTTCTGTCAGATCGTCAAAGTCGATCGGCGTCACGGCCAGCACCTGGATATGACAAAAAAAGCCGTTGTCTTCATAGCGGGAAACACGCAGGGTCTCGCCGGGTTGGAAGTCAGCCTCGCTCGCATCCCGCAGCGTGATGGTTTTCCGTCCGGCAAGGATATCCGGCGCAAACCGACTGAAAAAAGTGATATCACGCATAGCGTTGGCATTCTCCCTGATAAAAGCTACGCACAATCAGGCAGCCTGATCGTCATCTGTGGTTTTGGCATCCGTGGTTTTGCGCCCGCGCCCTGCTTTTGCGACGGGTGCGTCGTCAGGTTGCTGCTCTGCCGCGATAACATTTTCCAATGTTCCACCGCGCAATAGCTGGCTGAGGGCATCTTTATGTTCCGCAAGGAAGAAACTCACGCTTTCACGCTGTGCTTCTTCAAGCTCCAGCGTCGAGTGCGACAACCACTCTGAGAGCGTATCCGCCAGATCCAACATCTTGTCGTAGGCATCAGCTTCTTTTTTGGTCGCGAAAGTCATTTTTTCCTCGCCGTTTCTTACCACCACATATTTCACTTCAACAGCCATGCGTGGGTTTCCTTTTGTGAATTTCATTACTGTTTATTTATACAGTATAAATGGTTTTTACAGCTCAGGGCAAGTGCTGTGGAATGAGGTAAATTGCCCTGAGCAAAAATGCGACTTTGTGGTTATTTAAGCAATCGAACTTTGCAATTTTTTCCCTTTATTTTGCCTTGTTGCAACTGCGATAACGCTTTTTTGGCGCTGGCCTTGCGGATCGCCACATAAGCATGCACCGGGAACATATCAATTTTGCCAACCTCAGCGGCGGTTAAACCCGCGTCGCCCGTCAGCGCACCCAGAATATCGCCAGGCCGGATTTTTGCCTTGCGGCCACCATCCAGACACAACGTAACCATCTCTGGCTCCAGCGCAACACGCGGACTTGCCAGCAGTTTTTCAGTTGTCTGCCATTTTGCCGGGAGTTGCAGATAATCTTCCAGGGCGTGTACGCGAACCATCTCCTGTGGTGTGGTGAAACTGATGGCCTTTCCACTCATTCCGGCGCGGCCTGTACGCCCGATACGGTGCACATGGACTTCTGGATCAAACGACAATTCATAGTTGACCACCAGCTCGAGATCTTTGATGTCCAGACCACGTGCCGCCACATCCGTCGCGACCAGAACGCGGCAACTGCGGTTGGAAAAACGAACCAGTACCTGATCGCGATCGCGCTGCTCAAGATCGCCATGCAGTGCCAATACGCTGATGCCCTGCCCGGCCAACGCTTCATAGACTTCCTGACAGTCACGTTTGGTATTGCAAAACACCACGCATGAGGCGGGTTGATAGTGGCTCAATGCCGCAACCAGCAACGGCAGCCGTTTTTCACGGGTCGTCTCAAAGAAAATCTGTTCGATGTCGTTTTGCTCGTCCTCACCGTCAATTTCCACGTCCAGCGGCTCGCGCTGAACACGGGCGCTGATGCGCGCAATACCTTCCGGATAGGTCGCGGAAAACAGCAGGGTCTGGCGTGAAGGCGGGGTATAGCTGATCACATCATCAATGGCTTCACTGAACCCCATATCGAGCATGCGGTCGGCTTCGTCCAGCACCAGAACGCGCAGATCTTCCAGCAACAGCGTACGCTTGCGAAGATGTTCCTGTACCCTTCCCGGTGTGCCCACAACGATGTGTGGCGGATGCACCAGCGAATCCAGTTGTGGCCCCATCGGTTGCCCACCGCACAGGGTCAGTATTTTGATGTTCTGCGTAAAACGAGCCAGCCTGCGCAGTTCTTTACTGACCTGATCGGCCAATTCACGCGTTGGGCAGAGGATCAGCGCCTGGGTCACGTATTGGCCGACGGCGATCTTGTCCAGCAATCCAATACCAAAAGCGGCTGTTTTACCGCTGCCGGTTTTTGCTTTTGCCCGGACGTCTTGTCCCAGCAGGATGGCAGGAAGCGTCGCCGCCTGAACCGGCGTCATGTGCGCGTAGCCCAGCTCGGCGAGATTGGATAATTGCTCTGCGGGAAGCGTCAGTGTCGAAAATGATGCCGGTGTCGAGAATGATTGTGTGCTCAAGGCGATAACTCTTATGGTGACAGAATGGGAAGCAGCGGAACCCAAGGTAAACGCTGTGTAATGCCCGGCATAATAGCAGAGAGCAGGTTTGACGTCTTAAACAGCGTGCGCCACCGCTAAAAAAGCCGGTTTTTTACGTCACACGCTAATGTTCCCACGATGAATTCCCCTTTGATTTCCCCAACTGCGCAATCGTTTTCGTTGCTGTTTTCCGCTATAATGCCGCCCGTTTATACATGCGATTTTCTCACATCTACTCAGGTACGAAATTATGTTAATGATTGGAACCGCCCTGCGCCCTGCCGCGACCCGCGTGATGCTCTTGGGTTCTGGCGAGTTGGGCAAAGAAGTGGCTATCGAGTGTCAACGTCTTGGGCTGGAAGTCATTGCCGTCGATCGCTATGCCGATGCACCGGCCATGCACGTTGCTCACCGCAGTCATGTGATCAATATGCTGGACGGCGACGCGCTGAAATCATTAATCGAGTTGGAGCGCCCGGATTTCATCGTTCCTGAAATAGAAGCCATCGCCACCGATATGCTGGTTGAACTGGAGCAACAGGGCCATAACGTGGTTCCCTGCGCGCAGGCGACCCGACTGACGATGAATCGCGAAGGAATACGTCGTCTGGCAGCAGAAACGCTGCAATTGCCTACGTCCAGCTACCGTTTTGCCGACAGTGAATCCGCTTTCCACCAAGCTGTGGCTGAAATTGGCTATCCCTGCATTATCAAACCCGTCATGAGCTCTTCGGGTAAAGGCCAGAGCCTGATTCGCAGCCAAGAGCAACTGCTTGACGCATGGAATTATGCGCAGCAAGGCGGACGGGCTGGCGGAGGAAAAGTCATTGTCGAAGGTCTGGTGCATTTCGATTTCGAGATCACGCTGTTGACGATCAGCGCCATCGACGGGATTCACTTCTGCGCGCCGATCGGCCACCGTCAGGAAGAGGGGGATTACCGCGAATCGTGGCAACCGCAGCAGATGAGCGATCTGGCGCTGGCACGGGCGCAGGAAATTGCCGCGCAGGTGGTCACTGCGCTGAGTGGTCATGGTCTGTTTGGTGTGGAGCTGTTTGTGTGTGGTGATGACGTGATATTCAGCGAAGTTTCACCGCGCCCACACGATACCGGCATGGTGACGCTGATCTCGCAGGATCTGTCAGAGTTTGCCCTGCATGTTCGCGCCTTCCTCGGCCTGCCGATAGGAAAAATCCGCCAGTTTGGCCCATCCGCTTCGGCGGTGATTCTGCCCGAGCTGACCAGTTCGAATATTCAATTCAGTGGTCTTGAAAACGCGCTTACGGGTTACAACCAGCTGCGACTGTTTGGCAAACCCGAGATTGCAGGAAAGCGTCGACTGGGTGTGGCGCTGGCGATTGCTGACAGCGTTGAGCACGCAGTGGAAGATGCCAAACAGGCGGCGGCATCAGTGACCGTCACTGGTTAAGCGGTTTGCGGATAAAAACGATCTGCTGATAAAAACAATCTGCTGATAAAAACAGGCATTCCGATAAAAACATTCAGGGCGCAAATTATTTTGCGCCCTGAATTATCGTGCATTGGCTGAGACGGGTGTTATTCGTCGTCATCATCATCAAACAGCACCGTAACCCGATCGTCCTTGTGCAAGGTGCGAATCTCTTCGGCAACGGTAGCGATCGCTTCTCCGCTGCTCATCCCCTGTTCCATCAAATGGTGAATTCGGTCGGCAGCGTCTTGCTGCTCCTGATGCGAAAGTGAAGGCATACCGGCTAGCATTGAGCATCTCCTACTGTAAGGTCGGCCAGTATACCCGCTATTGGCAAAATGGCCTACTGTCCCCGCAACGCCAAAACTATGTTAGTCTGTTTACCCTGTACTGCCGCAGCGCAACGTCTCTTTTACACTGGTTATCCGAGAAGATTTATCAACAGCATGCACGCACATATTCCGGTTTTTCGCTCTCTTCCTTATTGTTCCGATATTCTCCTTAGCCGTTTTGCGGCCATCTCTTCGCTGCCCTGGGCGATGTTGCTCCACTCGGGCCACGCTGAACATTCACACAACCGGTTTGACATTCTGGTCGCCGATCCGCGAATAACGCTGACCGTTCACGGTCAGACCAGCACGATTGATGACAGCAGCGGCAAACAACTCAGCGACGCCGATCCTTTTGCGCTATTACAGCAACAGCTCGATAAACTGGATATCACCAGCGATCCGCATAAGGATCTGCCTTTTCTGGGGGGCGCACTGGGCCTGTTTGGTTACGATCTGGCCCGTCGGGTTGAGCGGCTCCCCGAATATGCGCAGCAGGATATTCACGCGCCGGATATGGCTGTGGGTTTCTACGACTGGGCGTTGATCGCCGATCACCACCTGCAGCGCCTGACCCTGGTTTGCCATGGCGATATCGAGCAGCGCCTGGCGTGGCTGGAGAGCCATGCATCGGCGGCAGAACCCGCTGACTTTGCGCTGGACAGCGCATGGTTGCCCAATATGAATCGTCAGGAGTATGGCGAAAAATTCCGTCAGGTTCAGGCCTGGCTACACAGCGGTGATTGCTACCAGATCAATCTGGCGCAGCGCTTTTGCGCGCAGTACCATGGCGATGAATGGCAAGCATTCCTGCGCCTCAGCGCCAGCAATCGCGCCCCCTTCTCCGCTTTTCTGCGCCTGCCGGAAAACGCCGTCATCTGTGTTTCCCCGGAACGTTTTCTCTGGTTGGAAAATCATCAGGTACAAACCCGCCCCATCAAAGGCACTTTACCCCGTCTGGCTGATGCGCAAGCCGACGCGGCGCAGGCAGCCAAACTGGCAGCCTCCGAAAAAGATCGAGCCGAAAACCTGATGATTGTCGATTTATTGCGCAATGACATTGGTCGCGTGGCTGTTCCAGGCACTGTACGTGTGCCAGAATTATTTGTTGTCGAACCTTTTCCGGCGGTTCACCATTTGGTAAGTACCATCACGGCAACACTGCCCGACAACTGTCACGCCAGTCAATTGCTGCGGGCCTGTTTCCCTGGCGGCTCAATCACCGGCGCCCCCAAAGTCCGGGCGATGGAGATTATCGAACAGCTCGAACCACAGCGGCGCAATGCCTACTGCGGCAGTATCGGTTACATCAGCGCCTGTGGCACTATGGATACCAACATCACCATTCGCACACTGTTAACTGAGCGTGGCAAAATTTACTGCTGGGCCGGTGGTGGTATTGTCGCAGACAGTGAAGAAGACGCGGAATATCAGGAAACCTTTGATAAAGTTGCGCGGATTTTACCGCTGTTGGCTCCGCAAACATCTGGAGAGTCCACATCCTCATGAGTATGGCAAACACCGATTTTTCACTGAACGATTTCATCACCCGCTTTCAGTTGCAACAGCCCATTCGCAGCGTGATTTCACATAACGCCCGCCAGGCTGCTGTGCTGATACCAATAATCTGCCGTGATGAACCGACGCTGCTGCTGACTCGGCGGTCAGATGGCCTGCGCAAGCATGCTGGGCAGGTGGCCTTCCCCGGCGGTATGGCCGACAAAGAAGACGGTTCATTGATCGTTACGGCTCTGCGTGAAGCGCAGGAAGAAGTCGCGATCCCACCGCAGAAAGTGCGGGTGATCGGCACGTTGCCGCCCATTGACAGCAGTACCGGATTCCAGGTGACCCCCGTTATTGGTCTGATTCCTTGTGATACGCAATTCTTCGCCAATGAAGATGAAGTCGCGGATCTGTTTGAAATGCCACTGCAGGAAGCGCTGCGTCTTTCCCGCTACACCGCGCTGGATATTGAAAGACGCGGCATACACCATCGGATCTATCTGAGCTGGTACCAACAGCAGTTTGTCTGGGGCCTGACTGCCGGAATCATCCGTCAGCTCTCCATGCACGTCGCTTAGGCAGTGAAATAAGACAAAAATCAACCAATAACCAGTATTCGATAAGGTGTATTCACTGTTTTCCCCTATTTATCTCTGCTAAAATACCTATATAGCGATCCTCATCACCGTATTTTTTACCTTTTTTCGTTACTCTTTGTGCCAATCGGTCTTGACCACCTCTGGGCGTGGTCTGAAAAGACCTTTCAGCGGCAGCATAATGGGCTTTCGGATAAAAAATCATCAGGCGTAAAGAATTAATACTGAGGATCAACGTCAGCTCTCCCTATTCTGATTCAGCAACTGGCATGAAATAAATTGTTCTCAGCCATTAGTTAATGTCATGTGAAAAAGAGGATCTTTACGGAGCCTCCCAACTACAATAACAGTCAATACCTGTGCTTATTTTTTGCACAGCAGCAGCCTCAAGGAGTTATAGCGTGATTAGCGTTTTCGACATGTTCAAGATCGGTATTGGCCCGTCGAGTTCCCACACAGTTGGGCCGATGAAAGCCGGCAAACAATTTGTCGACGATTTGGTAAATCAAGGGCTTATGTCCTCGATCACGCGGGTAGCGGTAGATGTCTACGGCTCCCTGTCATTGACCGGCAAAGGTCACCATACCGACATCGCGATTATTCTTGGTCTGGCGGGCAATATGCCCGATACCGTTGAAATTGATGCCATACCTGAATTCATCCGTGATGTGGAGAATCGTCAGCGCTTGCTGCTGGCGAACGGACAGCACGAAGTCGACTTCCCGCGCGACAGCGGCATGATTTTCCGCAGCGGCAACCTGCCGCTGCATGAAAACGGCATGCAAATCCATGCATTTGCTGGCGACAAGAAAGTGTTCAGCAAAACCTATTATTCCATCGGCGGTGGTTTCATCGTGGATGAAGAGCATTTTGGTAAAGCAGAAGAGACGGACGTTAACGTGCCGTATGCCTTCAACTCGGCGAAAGAGATGCTCGCCCATTGCAAGCAAACCGGCTTGTCACTGTCTGGTATGGTGATGAAAAACGAGCTGGCGCTGCACAGTAAAGCTGAAATCGAGGTCTATTTCGGCAATATCTGGAAAACCATGCGTGCCTGTATCGATCGTGGCCTGAACACCGAAGGCGTGCTGCCGGGGCCGTTGCGGGTGCCGCGTCGTGCCTCAGCCCTGCGCCGTCTGCTGGTGTCGTCAGACAAACTCTCCAGCGATCCGATGAATGTTATTGACTGGGTCAACATGTATGCCCTGGCCGTCAACGAGGAAAATGCGGCCGGTGGCCGTGTCGTGACTGCGCCCACCAACGGTGCATGCGGGATTGTTCCAGCCGTGCTTGCGTACTACGACCATTTCATTGAGTCGGTCTCACCCGATATCTATATTCGTTATTTTCTGGCCTCCGGTGCCATCGGTACCTTGTACAAAATGAATGCGTCAATCTCTGGCGCAGAAGTCGGTTGTCAGGGTGAAGTTGGCGTCGCGTGTTCCATGGCGGCCGCAGGCTTGGCCGAACTGCTTGGCGGCAGTCCAGAGCAAGTCTGTATCGCAGCAGAGATCGGGATGGAACATAATCTGGGTCTGACGTGCGATCCGGTCGCTGGTCAGGTTCAGGTGCCGTGCATTGAACGCAATGCCATCGCCTCTGTAAAAGCGATTAACAGCGCGCGAATGGCGTTGCGTCGTACCAGTGAACCTCGCGTATCTCTTGATAAGGTCATAGAAACCATGTACGAAACGGGCAAAGACATGAACGCGAAATATCGCGAGACGTCGCGTGGGGGTTTGGCCATCAAGGTCCAGTGCGACTAAATACCCGGCGTACTTGGCGTTGCAGCGTTGTTAGCGGCACTCGCTCACCCGAATCACTGACTGATGTCAGCTCATCGGGATTCGTGCGTTTGCTGCCTAGCTGCAACGCCAATTACTTGGGTATTTGCCGATATAACGTTGCCGCACAATTAACTGCTCTCACTTACCCGAATCACTGACTGATGTCAGCTCATCGGGATTCGTGCGTTTGCTGCCTGGCTGCAACGCCAATTACTTGGGTATTTGCCGATATAACGTTGCCGCACAATTAACCGCTCTCACTTACCCGAATCACTGACTGATGTCAGCTCATCGGGATTCGTGCGTTTGCTGCCTGGCTGCAACGCCAATTACTTGGGTATTTCTTGCTAGGATGACGTTGCAGCGCCGTTTGCTGCAACGTTACCTGCCCAGCAAAATGGGTCTTTTACTTTTCATTCATCCGCATAAAAATTCAGCAACTCGCTGCTATCCTTCATTTATTTTTCACTGTTAACTTCTTGGGTATTGCTAAAACACGCAAAAATGCTGCATGCTGCTTTTGACCGTTCAGTACTGCTTATTCATCTTTCCTGTTACTTGTTTAATTCACGCTATGATCTACATACCCGTCATGCATTCAAAATGCTGGGCAGTAGACTGTGACCCGGAATATTTTGGGTAGTAAAGGAGTAGCACCAACACGCAGACGTAATTTGCATCTAATATCATAAACATGGAGATTTAACCCGTTTGCGGTTATCTGCACCCAATTGAAAGGATTGGCACTATGCTGATGTCCAACCAGGCCGTTGCAAAATACCGCTATTATCGCTGGGCATTGGCAATTGGCGTGGGTTTACTGACACTGATAATCACCCTGGCCCTGCGTTTTTACGAAGAAACGAAGAACATTAAAAACATGCAGCACCAGATTGCCCTACATACTGTCGACAAATTGGACAAGCTCCTGGCACCCGTCGATCGTATTCCTTTTGCCTATGATAATTACTACGGTATGGACTGCGATCAAATTCAGCCACAGCTTCGCCAGCAAGTCGCCAGGCTACAGACGCTGCGTTCAATCACCGTGGTTAAAGATGGTATTATTACCTGCTCCAGTCTGAACGGTGACATCGGGAAAGATTTCAATCAAACACTGCCCGAACTGCAAAGCGGCAATAACCGGTTGGCGTTGCGCACGGCGACAACAATAAAGAAAGGCGCACCACTGCTCATGTTATGGAAACCCTTGGGGAGCGATAATTCCAATGGTCGACTGTATATTTTCAATATCGAATTATTGTCAGATTTTCTGCTTGAGCCCAAACTTCCGTTTGCAGAGCAGGTGAAGTTGAACGTGATGAACAGCAGTCTTGAATACGCCAACCATCAGGTTTTGACCAGCCCAGAAACTCTCTCACCGCAAGTTGTCCATCATTCATCACTTTATCCTTACTCCATTTCCATCTTCGGTCCCACCGCCTCCTCATTGGCGCTGTCCCAGTTGTCAGAACACCTGGCGCTTTCGATGCTGCTGAGTCTGTTGGCGGCGACAGCGATTTATCTGGTCGCTGGCAGCAGGATGAGTCTGGCGCATCCCATCAGCCATGCGATAGCACAACGTGAATTTGAGGTTTTCTGCCAACCCATAATCCAGAGCCAAAGTGGCAGATGCATTGGTGTCGAAACCCTGATGCGCTGGAAAAGTCGCCGACATGGTTGGGTACCGCCGGATATTTTCATTCCGCTGGCCGAACAACACGGGCTGATTATTCCGCTGACTCGCTACCTCATGAAAAATGTGGCCGAAAATCTGCTGCTCTTTCCACAGACGCCAGAATTTTACGTCGGCATAAATGTCGCCGCGCAACATTTCACCGACCAGCGCATTCTTGAGGATGTGCGCAGCATTTGGCTGCCCGCCAAGCCGATTGTTTCGTTGATGCTCGAACTGACGGAACGGACCACGCTGGGGAATATCGATTCCGAGCAAATCCATCAGCTCAAACAGCTCGGCATTTTATTGGCAATAGACGATTTTGGCACTGGCCATAACTCGCTGAGCTACCTGAAAACATTGAACCCGGACGTGCTGAAAATCGATCAGGCGTTTACTGCCGCGATTGGCACGGACGCAGTCAATGCAACAGTGACCGACACCATTATCACTTTGGCGCATCGCTTGAAATTGAAACTGGTTGCTGAAGGGGTGGAGACCGCAGAACAGGCTAATTATTTGCGGGAACGGGAAGTCAACGCATTACAGGGCTACTATTTCGCCAGACCCATGTCGATGCAATTCTTCCCTACCTGGCTTGAAAGTTACGAGCGGGAGAACCGTTTCAAGGCTGGTAAACCGTGGATCGAAGCCGATCCACGGTAATTTGTCGTGGTGTTAAGAAGCACTACTCACTCTACTTATTCGTCGTCGTGTTCTTCGGTCACTATTTTCTCGATATAGACTAAATCGATACGATACTCCGACACTTCACGCACGATAAATCGAAGTTGATGCAGTTCAAAAACCTCACCCACTTCGGGCATCTGCCCCGCATGCGACAGCAGATAGCCTGCAAGGGATGCATAATCCGATGACGGACTGACCAGGCCGGTACAATTCAGGGCCTGCTCCAGGGAGTGCAAATCCGCCCCACCTTTTACCAGCCAACCTTTGCCGTCGGGGATAATATCGGGCGTTTCATCTTCATCCGGGAATTCACCCGCAATGGCTTCCAACACGTCCAATGGCGTAACCAACCCCTGAATAACGCCGAATTCATTGCTGACCACCACCAGTCGCCCTTTCGCCCTGCGCAATACTGCCAGCAAATTAATGACGTCCATGGTTTCCGGCACAATAATTGGCGGAGTCTGTTCAGCAAAAGCGACGATATCTTCGCCCCTTTCCAACGCCACCAGCAGGTCTTTTGCCCGCACCACACCGACGACGTCATCCAGTGAGGCGCGGCAGACAGGGAATAAACTGTGCGGCGTATCCAGCAATTGCAACCGAATCTCTTCCGGCGATCGATCGCTGTCGACCCAGGAAATTTCCGTGCGAGGTGTCATGATGCTGCGTAAAGTACGGGAAGCCAGCGTCAGCACACCGCTGATCATATAGCGCTCTTCTTCGGCAAAGGTCTCGTCATTTTTCTCATGTTGCTGACTTCCCTCATCTTCATTCGTCTGACGCGTTCCTCCCATCAGGCCAAGGATCGCCTGGGCTGTACGCGCACGTAACGGACGACGGGATTCATTCTTGAGAAAATTGCGTCGGGCAATCTGGTTGAACAGTTCTATCAGCACCGAGAAACCGATGGCCGCATACAGATAACCCTTCGGAATGTGGAAACCAAAGCCTTCAGCCACCAGGCTCAACCCGATCATCAGCAGGAAACTCAAACAGAGCACCACAACGGTCGGGTGTGCGTTAACAAAGCGAGTCAACGATTTGGACGCCAGTAACATGACCCCCATCGCGATCACCACCGCCGTCATCATCACCGCCAACTGATCCACCATCCCTACGGCAGTAATCACCGCATCGAGTGAGAACACCGCGTCGAGCACTACAATTTGCGCGACAACCGCCCAAAAGCTGGCATAACCCCGGTTGCTATCCCCATGTTCATCATGCCCTTCCAGCCGCTCATGTAATTCGGTGGTGGCTTTGAACAACAGGAAAAGTCCACCCAGCAATAAAATGAGATCGCGGCCTGAGAAACTGAAATTAGCGATGCTGAACAGTGGCGTTGTCAGACGCACCATCCACGATATTAATGACAGTAGGCCCAGCCTCATGATCAACGCCAGGGACAACCCGATGATACGCGCCTTATCTCTTTGTTTTGGCGGAAGTTTATCAGCAAGGATAGCAATAAATACCAGGTTGTCGATACCCAGTACGATTTCGAGCATGACCAGCGTGAGCAAACCGACCCAGATCGAGGGGTCCAGCAAAAATTCCATGTCAGACTCCGTTATATGAATAGGTTGTAGCAGAAATAATTGCCTTTTCAGACGCAGAAACGCGACGCCTGTGCAGCAATGTGCCAGCGATGAAAGAAAAATTGAGTGTGGTATACAGCGATGCGGTAACCAGAACATTGCACAAGCCAGTCAGGTTGCGCGATGGATTACCTGATGAAAAACAGCGACTTCGGTGACAGTCCATGGGGAGGGCTGAGGCCCTTTACTCCTTTGTTATTAATGAGGTAATTACTGTATCAGGATTTATTTCGCTTTCAAAGAGAGTTTTTTTTACGTCTGGCATGAATCTGTAACACTTTTGGCGTTTAATTCTGCAAACAATACCGCAACACATAAATTGACGCTTAATAACGGAGCCGGGTCACAAAATTTATTTTTTCACGCACTAAAATAAATAACATCAACGGGCGTGAACTGATGCATATTCCTGATTCAATTCATGAGATTTTTTGTTGATATACGGGTATTTCAAGGATGAATCTATTTTTCCCAACCATAATGAAGGTGACTGAGTTTTTCCCGCCGATACGGGAAAAATCCTCAGCCACTGTATTCATGTGCATTAACTCTTTTTCGGGTTAACAAAGGAGGTCGCGAGTGAGTATTGCTATCATCATCGGCACTCACGGGTGGGCAGCTGAACAGTTGCTTAAAACAGCGGAAATGATACTGGGTGAACAAAAGAACGTTGCCACTATCGAATTCGTTCCCGGCGAAAACGCTGAAACGCTTATTGAGAAATACAACGGCAAACTGACTGGGCTCGACACCGCGCAAGGGGTGCTGTTCCTGGTTGATACATGGGGAGGAAGTCCTTTTAATGCCGCCAGCCGTATTGTGGTGGATAAAGATAATTATGAGGTCGTCACTGGAGTTAACATTCCTATGCTGGCGGAAACCTTTATGGCGCGTGACGACAACCCCACGTTTGCGGAGTTGGTTGCCATTGCTGTAGAAACCGGCCGCGTTGGCGTCAAGGCACTCAAAACGCCAGACGTCGAGAGTGATAAGCCCGTGGCGCAACAGAGTACACCCGCGCCGAAAGCGGCTGTCGCCGCTAAACCTACCGGTCCTGAGGATCATATGAAGATCGGCCTTGCACGTATCGATGACCGCCTGATTCATGGTCAGGTCGCTACCCGCTGGACCAAAGAGACCAATGTAAACCGCATTATTGTGGTCAGTGATGAAGTTGCCGCCGACCACGTAAGGAAGACCCTGCTGACCCAGGTTGCACCTCCGGGAGTGACCGCCCACGTTGTTGACGTCGCGAAAGCCATTCGCGTCTACAACAATCCCAAATATGCCAATGACAAAGTGATGCTGCTTTTTACCAATCCGACCGATGTCGTTCGTCTGGTTGAGGACGGCGTAAATATCACTACGGTAAATATTGGGGGGATGGCATTCCGCCAGGGTAAAACGCAGGTGAACAATGCGGTATCCGTAGACGAGAAAGATATTGAAGCGTTTAAAAAGCTTGATGCGCGCGGAATTGAACTGGAAGTCCGTAAGGTTTCCAGCGACAGCAAACTTAAAATGATGGATTTGATCAGCAAATTAAATTAATCACTTATCGAAATAACGTGCTCTGGCAGGCAAGGCTCCCGCTGCCATGGATTCAGTTATTTTACTCAGGTCTACGCTCATAGGAGAAGTACAATGGAGATCACAACTCTTCAGATTGTGCTGGTTTTTATCGTTGCATGTATCGCCGGGATGGGTTCCATCCTGGATGAGTTCCAGTTCCACCGGCCATTGGTCGCCTGTACGCTGATCGGCGTTGTTTTGGGTGATATGAAAACCGGTATTATCATCGGCGGTACGCTGGAGATGATCGCTCTGGGTTGGATGAACATCGGTGCGGCAGTGGCACCCGATGCGGCTCTGGCCTCGATCATTTCTACCATTCTGGTTATTGCTGGCGGTCAGTCAATCGGTGCAGGTATTGCACTGGCGATCCCGCTGGCAGCTGCAGGCCAGGTTCTTACCATCATCGTTCGTACCATCACCGTGGCGTTCCAGCATGCCGCTGACAGTGCGGCTGAACGTGGGAGTTTGCGGGCCATTACCTGGATCCACATTTCAGCGTTAGTCCTGCAGGCAATGCGTATTGCTGTTCCGGCAGTGATCGTGGCTATCTCTGTGGGTACCAGCGTTGTCCACAACCTGCTCAGTTCGATTCCTGAAGTGGTCACCAATGGCCTGAACATCGCAGGTGGCATGATCGTTGTGGTTGGTTACGCGATGGTTATCAACATGATGCGTGCTGGCTACCTGATGCCATTCTTCTATCTGGGCTTCGTTACCGCTGCATTCACCAACTTCAACCTGGTTGCCTTGGGTGTGATTGGTGTCGTCATGGCCGTGTTGTACATCCAGCTTAGCCCGAAATACAACAAGTCTCAGGGTCAGGCAGTGTCAGCACCGGGTAGTAACGATCTCGATAACGAACTCGATTAGGAAAAGGTGAGAGAAATGGTAGATATCATTAAAGAGAAAAAACTCACGCCCGGAGATGTCCGTGAAGTGTTTCTGCGCTCGAACCTTTTCCAGGGCTCGTGGAACTTCGAACGTATGCAGGCTCTCGGCTTTTGTTTCTCGATGGTACCGGTGATCCGTCGCCTGTATCCTGAGAATAATGACGACCGTAAGCAGGCAATCAAACGCCATCTGGAATTCTTCAACACCCAACCTTACGTTGCAGCACCTGTGCTCGGCGTAACGATGGCAATGGAAGAAGAACGCGCCAATGGCGCACCTATCGACGACAGCGCCATCAACGGCCTGAAGGTCGGTTTGATGGGGCCGCTGGCCGGTGTGGGTGACCCGATTTTCTGGGGTACCGTACGTCCGGTATTTGCTGCTCTGGGTGCCGGTATCGCGATGGACGGCAGTCTGCTCGGTCCGTTGTTGTTCTTTGTTCTGTTTAACCTGGTTCGTTTGCTCACCCGTTATTACGGCGTGGCCTACGGCTACAAGAAAGGCGTCGATATCGTTAATGATATGGGCGGCGGTTTCTTGCAGAAAATGACGGAGGGTGCCTCGATTCTCGGTTTGTTTGTTATGGGGGCCTTGGTCAACAAGTGGACGCATGTGAATATTCCACTTGTGGTATCGAGGATAACCGACCAAACCGGGCACACCAATGTCACCACTGTCCAAACCATTCTTGATCAGTTGATGCCAGGATTGGTTCCGTTGCTGCTCACCTTTGGCTGTATGTGGCTGTTACGCCGCAAGGTCAACGCGTTGTGGATCATCATTGGATTCTTTGCGATAGGTATCTTCGGGTACTGGATTGGTGTACTGGGTCTGTAAGCGTGCCAGTTTCCGCCGGGGGCTTTGCTCCCGGCGTTTCTATTTCGGAGGGATGGATGTCTGTTACTGATGTTGCGATAGTGATTTTTATTGCCTGTATGCTGATGTATGCGATTTATGACGAGTTCATCATGGACAGGTTACAGGGAAAAACCCTGCTGCGAGTGAACCTGTTGCGTAAGAACAAGTTGGACTGCCTGATTTTTGTTGGGTTAATTGCCATACTGCTTTACAACAATATAACGTCTGACGGTACACAATTAACCAGCTATTTGTTGGTGTCTTTAGCGCTTATCGCTTTTTATATTTCATTTATTCGCTGGCCGAAATTACTCTTCAAAGCCAAAGGGTTTTTTTATGCCAATGCCTTTATTGCCTATGACCGGATGAAGAGTATAAATTTATCCGAGGACGGGGTTCTGGTCATACAATTAGAAAAGAGAAAATTACTTATCCATGTCCGTGACATCGACGACTTGCAAAAAATATATAATTTACTCATTGAAAATCAATGAATTAAGAAAATTTATGTTTATCCGCAATATCAGGATAGTTTTCATATCATGATTAATTCCACCGAAGAAAGAATCGATTTGCATATTATTTCCACAGCAATAATGTTGATTATTTCCTCGTTTTATAACGCACTCATCATAAATGAAAATAATTATCAATTGCATCCAATTATCCATAAGTTATTTGTTGTTGTCTGGAAGCGAAATATTATGATAAGGTTGCGCCGTCATTGGGGAGTAGCCGGTTTTTGAAGTAAATTTGCTTCAGAAACGCTCGTGTCAACATACTCGTTTCAGGTAGTGAAACGTGGTGCGAGCATCCAGTAAAGGTTGGCGAGACCATAGGCACGTTACTCTGCCGTAAGTTGGGGGCGGACTGCGTGTATATGGATCCACCCAACTGAGACTATTCCAATGATGAATTTATCTGCAACAGTCATTCTTGCTTTTGGCATGTCAATGGATGCATTTGCCGCGTCAATCGGTAAAGGTGCCACACTACACAAACCTCGTTTCCGTGAAGCTTTCCGCACCGGTCTTATTTTTGGCGTAATTGAAGCCATTACCCCGCTGATTGGCTGGGCAATCGGGCTATTCGCCAGCCAATACATCATGTCCTGGGATCACTGGGTTGCCTTTACCCTGTTGTTTATCCTTGGCGTGAGAATGATCGTCGAAGGTTGTCGCGGTCGCATCGACGATCAACCAAAAGTCCGTAGCCACAGTTTCGTCGTTCTGGCAACAACCGCGGTCGCCACCAGTCTGGATGCGATGGCAATCGGCGTTGGCCTGGCCTTTCTACAAGTGAATATCATTCACACCGCTATGGCAATCGGTCTGGCAACCATGATTATGGCCACACTGGGCATGCTGATTGGCCGTTTTATCGGCCCGTTACTGGGTAAGCGCGCCGAAATAGCCGGTGGCGTCGTATTAATCGGGATTGGTTTCAATATTCTTGCAGAACATCTGGGATATCTGGCCTGATACCCCAGTGCCATTATCAATCAGGCTGACGTTGATGCAGCCTGATCACAAAATCGGTTTCACACCTGAACTCACTCATCTCGCCTAAACGCTGGCGTGTTGCCTCGCTGGCTCGCCAGGCAAATGGCGTCATCTGCAGCAAATCCAGCGCCTGTAACCCCGTGAGTTGCATCTCATAGCTCAGCGTTTGGGTCTCAAGCACGGTAAAAACCTCAAGTTTTTCGTCTGCTTCGGGGTGCAATTGCACCTCCTGGTAGATTTCCTGCTTGAGCTGGAACAGATGGCGTGGAGCCGGTGCGACAGTCAAGAGATAGCCCAGGGGTTTGACCGTTCGCGCCAGTTCCTGTGCCTTGCAGGGGGCATAAATACGCAAAACGGCATCCAGGGAACGATCGGCGAAAGGCAAGCGATGGCTCGACGCCACACAGAAATTGATCTGCTGATAGCGCCGTGCCGCATAACGTATGGCAACTTTGGCAACATCCAATCCAAAAACCTGTACCGGCCTGGCCTTCTGCACGCGATCCGCCACCGCCGCGGTGTAATACCCTTCCCCACAGCCAATATCCAGCAGGTTTTCAGCCGTCACCGGCAGAACCCGATCCAGTATCGCCGCCACCTCATGCTGTAAAGGTTGATAGTGGCCCGCATCAAGGAAAGCCCGCCGCGCCTGCATCATTTCTGTGCTGTCACCGGGTTGTTTGGAGTGTTTATGCTGGACGGGCATCAGATTCACATAGCCTTCTTTGGCGCAATCAAACTGGTGGTTATTGATGCAGCGCCAAAAATTGTTCTGCTGCCCCAGCGGCGTATGGCAAAGAGGACATTGGTAAGACATGTTCATTTCCGCAATAAAAGTGGCGAGAAAGCGCCAGCGACAATGCGGCGTAGTCTAATGAAGCCCTTCTCACCTTGCAACGCCCACAGGGGTAGAATGGACATAGTGACGGGATCTTGCCTACACTGTTTTACCCTTCATTACGCGAACATTATCTATGACTGATGAATCCCCTCTTCTGAGCAGCATCCCATCCCTTCGCTATGGATTTGGCGATAAACGATCGCTAATGCCCGCTTCCCTGAGTGAATATCGCCACACGCTAGCAGAAAAAAAGCAGGTTCATGGTACCCGCATTGTCGAGGTCACTCATCCCGGTCAGATTTGCGCAGATGCTGACGGTTTTTATACCCGCCAGTCGGGCATTTTGTTGGCCGTTCTGACTGCCGATTGCCTGCCCATTCTTTTCTCCCGACGCGACGGAAAATGCATCGGCGTGGTACATGCGGGGTGGCGGGGTTTGCTGGACGGCATTATCGAAAGGATGGCCGATCAGATTAATCATTACGATTCTACGGCGGACTGGGTCGTATCGATAGGCCCAGCAGCACGCAGTTGCTGTTATCAGGTGAGTGAAGAACTGGTCGATACTTTTCTGCAAACGTTACCCGATATTCCCCCTGAGGTAATTTCACCGCGCGAACGGCATCTGGACTTATCCGCCGTTGCCGTCCACAAGATTCGGCAGTTGGGGTTTTATGACGTTGATATTGCTGGGCATTGTACAATTTGCACCCTGAGCGGAGAGCCTGAAAACGGGCCTCGTTTCAAATACACCAGCTTCAGACGCAACAGCCACCGGCAAAAACAAGATCCAATGCACCCTGGGATCCGTGGACGCAATCAATATTCTGGTCTGGTGATACACCAGCCATAACGATTCCCGACAGACAAAAACAAAAAAACCCGCACTCAGGCGGGTTTTTTACAGCTGACGCTGCTTAGATTGCAGTTACGTTAACTGCAGACGGGCCTTTCTGGCCGTCTTGGATTTCGAACTCAACGTTCTGGCCTTCAGCCAGGGTTTTGAAGCCGTTACCCTGGATTGCAGAGAAGTGTACGAACACATCTTTGCTGCCGTCAGCAGGAGTGATGAAACCAAAACCTTTAGACTCGTTGAACCACTTAACTTGACCTTTAATCTTTGCCATCTTGAGTATTTCCTTTGGATTGTTTAAATCGCCCGTAGGCGGTTACATAGACAAACTAGAGTCGTTACTGCTTGAGGCACTAAGATAAGGATCGGCAGAGAAGCGGTATTCAACGCTAACGTCTTTACTCAGAACTTCTTTACTGAAAATGCCACACATATACAGAACTGTACCTCGTTTTACCCAGATGCGTTATCACACACTCTGATATTAATGGCAAGCCATTTTTAATCAGTGATGGACACGTCGCACATATTTGAAACGGTTAAACGCTACGGCCATGCCCTTACGCTAAAATAAGTTGATAGCCATGCAATTTTCTGCTCTGTATTTCACGCTCTGGTCGCACAGCACAACCGGTATAACCTTGAACGTACAACAGCAATAACAACTCTCAATTGATTATTGATCATTTAGTTGCCAGAGATAAGAGCAAAATCGACTTTATGATGAATTATTATGGAATTTGATATGCTTACTGATGCACTGCATGGCACGTAAACGCAAAAACGACTCTGGCTCAAGGTTTTCCGCGCCCTTGAGGGAGATCATATCTTCTTGATAAAAGCCTACTTAGACTGTCGTGACTCACTGGACACCGCAAGAACCGCTTCTGCCTGGGCTCTGGGATGGGCAGAAATTGCCCCCTTGATAACCTCTTTATTGAGTCGACTGCAGACAGAAGTGGTCATCTTCAGTTGCGAGTACCTTGCGCATTCATCAGCGACTCACGCTGAAATAAAATCGCCGCTCATCAACGATTAAGCTACTTTCTCCTAACATTTTTTGCAGACAGCGGCACCAGACATCACTGGAAAGAATGTTCACTTTTCACAACTTGTTATCCAGGATCTTTGACTGGTTATGCAGTAAGCACTAATAACTATCTCCCTGCCTTGGTGCGACTCCGCCTTTAAACTTATGTTTCTGCACTGGGGTTGTGCATCGAATTAATAACAGACGAGGTGTTGTAACAAGTATAGCGAGTGGTTTCACGAGAACAGATTCCACGCAAGGTGATGATGGTCATTCTTTAGTATTTTCAGAATTTTACTTAGGCAGGAAAAGAATAAATTTCACAAATCATCGAACTCTAAATATTATTTTTCACTTTCTTTAGTCATATTTTATAAATAACTTTCATCTTCATGCCATGCTCTGTGGATTGTTAAAAATTTTCACCAAGTTCTCTGTTCTTTGAGCAGGCTTGTCCGATACCTATAACGCGCCCTTGGCCGGCTCCTCGCCTGAGCCGCAGTTCACATGGCCTCGAGCGTCGCCCGTCAGTCAATGCCCCTACCATTCATAGGGAAAAATATTGTTCTTTTACGCCCTTTTTATTGGTTTCAATGATATTAATTATCATTCAGTGGCAAATCAGGCAGGATTCCGGTGATTCAAGGGGGATAACGACGTGATGGATTGCGCTGTAAAGTGAAATTACACCTGAGTCATCTCCACTTCCCATCGCGGCGAGCACCATTTATCGCTGGCGAAATACGTCAGCGATAAATGATTTTAAAAGATGATACGTTCACCAATTTTAACTGCACAGAAATCATGAGCGCTGATATTTTGCTGCTCAAGGGCCTCCAGTAATATTTCTGGTGGTTCATCAAGCGACTCATCCGCCAATTCAAACACTCCCCAATGAATAGGAATCGCACGGCGACATTTAAGCTCTGTGAAGAACAATGCCGACTGCTGGGGATCCATATGTTGCGGGCCCATGAACCATCTTGGTGCATAGGCACCGATCGGCAAAGCGGCTATATCAAAAGGGCCAAGGCGCTGGCCGATCTCCGCCAACTGCTCAGAATACCCACTATCTCCCGAGAAATAGAACCGCAAATTTGGGTGAGTCATCACCCAACCACACCAGAGAGAGCGATTTTTGTCCCAAGGCGTGCGCATGCTCCAGTGACGTGCTGGAACACAGTGGAATGACAGATCGCCCAGTCTCGCCTCATTCCACCAGTCAAGTTCTTCCACATAACGTGCGCCGTGCCGTTCAAGCCAACGCTTCAATCCCAACGGAACCAGAAAAATAATGTTCGGGAAGCGGGCGATCAACTTCCTGATCGTGGTCTTGTCGAGATGGTCATAATGATTATGGGAGAGCATCACATAATCGATTTGCGGAAAATCATCGACGTCAGCAGCAACCGGCGTTTTACGGCGTGGCCCATAGAAAGAGAAAGGCGATGCACGCTCTGAGAGTGCAGGATCGGTAAGAATATAGAAACCCTCAACCCGCACTAACAGGCAGGCATGACCCAACCACCATACAGCGTCCTGCTCGCCGCTGAAGTCCGGGCGTTGCCACCACTGCTCGATGAATGCCTGATACCCCTGCTGGGGCGGTTTGGGCAGGCCCTGTTGTTTACGCTCTTGCTGCCAGCGCTTGAAGTCCCCTTCCCTACGCACAACAGGTTCCGGGTTCTGGAAACCATGCGGGGTATGATGCGCTTTACTGGCATCATAGAACTCATTCTTATAGACCATAGATTCCCCGGCTTTGGTTACTATCTTACAACGTTATTGAGCAATATTTGGGCATACCAATACTTTGGCTATCGACCTCTAAACACAGCTATATAACTAACGCTAATTGCGCTTTTGCGCAGCAAGAAAAAGTTAAGCCAATGTTACGGTCTTTACAAAACGAGGGAATACCGTAATGCGCCGTTTGCGCCAACAAAACCGGCAGCGTCAAGCGCTGCCTCTCAGGTGTAGGATAGGACGGAAAACGGATAGCGTCGACACTCCCGGGAGGTCGCCTTGCAGGGACGAGGATTAGCGCTCGGGGATCAGATCCTGGAAATTAAACGCAGGATCTTTTGAATCAGGATCAGCCAGTGACTTCCCGCGTGCATGGTCAACAAGCGCGCTGAGTAATTCAGTCTGGCGCCGCTGTTGATCCGCAATTTCTTGCAGTAAACGGATCTGTTCATTGGCCCTGACACTCGCCCGGTTCACCACAAACCAGACCAGCAGAAAAAGAAGCGCAGTCAGCAGAGACACCAGCAGTGAAGCCATACCCACTGCACCCATACCAAAATCAAACATTGACAACCCTACTGCTTAAAAAACCAGGCCGCTATCTTAACATTCCGCCGCGCCAGGTGAACAGCCCTTGATCTTTCCACGCTCGCGGTTTCCGTTAAAACGGAATAAATGAGGTAATGGCACAGACACCCTGGGTGAAATTCCCGCCCTGATCGCAATAGCTGTTCAGCGCCAGCAGGTAAAACACCATGCAGGCGGCGACAACAGCGACGACGGTCAATACTTTCTTTAGCCTCACAACGTTAGGTCCCACTCGATTATCGCTATAACCGACCATATTACGCGGATTAACTTAAACAGGGGTTTAACTGGTTGTCGATAAAGGTCCCCAATCGCTAGGATTGGGTAAACTTCAGATCAATCAATGCAATGGCTTTTTCTATTGCCCTTTTTGTGACCGGATCGGCAGCAGCAGGATTCCTGGTGAAGTCGATACTCTTGAGCTGGTGCGACATTTTATCGCGCACTTCTGTCGGTGCGATGACATCGATAACGTCAAGAATTTGCTTGATGACTAACTGGCACGCGACCAGGTCTGAGGCAATCTCTTGCTCTTGCGTCAGCATATCTGCCATGGGACTATCCTCTCGTAAACACGTTTTGAAAAAACGCGCAGAGAATAGCATGTAAGTGCGCGTAGCTAACACCCCCCTGCGACGTCAAGTACGAAAGGGCTAAAACCAGAAAACCCGCCTTAGCGGGTTTTCTGGTACTTATCTATGCAGTTCTTTCGCCAGTGTAATTTATTTCGCCCATATAATTTATTTTGCAAATGCAATTTATTTTGCCAGTGTAACCACCAGCCAGGCTACAGCACACCAGAACGCCAAACAACTCAAGATGACATACGACAAAGGTGACTGAAATATATACATAACTACCTCGAATACACTACTGAGTTCAAGTATCTCTCACAACGAGATTAGGATAAATCTTACACTAAATGCTCAAAAAAAGGGTGACAAAAATCAACTATTCCTCTAATAGGCACAAACTATTGTTGTTTTTTGCCAATGAAGTCACAATTTAATTACAAAAATGCAACAATTATGTTTCTGAGTGTTTCTACAATAGCGATAATCCTATTTTTAAGTGAGTAAGTACCAGGCAGAATTACCCTAAATGCGCATAACGACTAGGCTTGGTAAGAAGAAGAGTAGGAATAAAGCCATAGTCGATAGGATGCCGGCAACACGTCAAGTTGAGGGAAACATGTACGCTTTAGTACTTTCTATTTGTTATCTGGGTGGCAGTTGTGACGAACTGATCATCGATGCGTTCCATACAGAACTCCAATGTTTGGCGGCGATGGACGAGCAGCGCTTACGCCATGCGGCCTGTTATCCGATTGAAGATTTCATCGACAGCTATTGGACCCCTGCCCATGAAAATGCCGATTTTTGAAAATTGACAGATCGCATAACTTGGGAGAGAAACCTCAAGGATCTGGTGGGGGTTGACTGGAACGCGATAGCAGGTAAGTTACAGCAGACACATTGAATATAATTTAGACAACCCGAGGTGATGTATGAAGTTCTCGGACAAAGAAATTCAGCCGTTATGGGATGAGGTTGCCAGGATTATTGGCGATTGCGTGATGCAGATGCGCCATGAAGGTCATGCTATCAATACTGAATCGCTGGTGAGCCAGTTAGAGTATCAACTGGTTCAGTCGCAGGAAACGGAGCGCCGGATCCTGCTCGGCGCAGCGATCAATATGATGAAAGGCAGTCAAAAGAGCCGATGTAACTGAAGCACCTCGCCGATTGGCGATCTTTTATTCAGGAATGACGATCTCTGGCGTTTTAAGACACTTTTCTAACAAAAGATAGGTCTTACCCTCCACAAAGAGATAGCTGTTGACGACCATCCAATGCACCGTCGCGTCGAAATCAGACATCAGTTCCCTTGCCTCCCAGGGGGCATCCTCAATGGTATCGCCCTGTCCATTGACAAAAAAGTAGTCGTAGTTTGGTACTGTCACAAAAATACTGCTCGGTTCGGCTTTGCTATCCACGCGATCGATTTGCCACTCTCGTGTCTCCTCACCCAAATACCCCTTGACGAATGCGCCATTGAGGGTTTCTACCGCATTGAATTCTATAGATTGCGGTAAAGCCGCTATCAGTGATTGTCGAATGACCCGATAAAAAACGAAGAACGTCGTCATTTGCTGTATGTCCTAAAGATTCAGTAAAAAAGTGAGATTGGCGTAGGGATCTGAACGAAAGTGCTTCGCTTATTATAGTTCAGACTATTTGGTTAAAAATGAGAATCGGTGGAAAACTCTTTTTGCGAGATAGCGAATCGAAATCACACCTTCCCTGCAAACCGGGCAGGTTTGTTTTTCATTCGCTTACGTGCAAGCAAAAATCGACCATTCTCAGGTTTTTTCCTAAAACACCTATCGCGCTCTTAAAAAGTTCGTTTTTAAGAAAGGCATAATCTATTATGACGACCATCTCGGTGTGTAATGCCTTACGAGGTAAGTCTATGCAAGGTACGATTATAATCAAGGAGGAAATCTTTCCCGGTGGAATCTGTATTTATGTCCTCTCTTTTGGTCATCTTGGTCATTATGTTTTTACAGAGATGACAACCAGGAATTTCAATATAGGGGATATATTCGAATATACGCAAAATCAGTGGTGGGTGAATACGGTAAAACCCATCATGTTAAAAGACTTTCATCTAATAACCAGAAAAAGGGTCAGTCGGGTAATAAAGAAATTAAAGAACACTGCGCAAAAGAAATATATATCTCTCTGATACCGCTTGAAAACAGCAAGTATTTACATTAAATACACTCTCCAACACTTCAACTTAATAACATTATTCCTATCGGTTTAATGTTATTAATCTTTTACTTACCCTGCCTAATGGTTAGCATACAAACCACTTTATCGCCACGCTCAGTTTATAACCATGTTTACTTCAAATCTTAAACTCGTTTTTGCCGAAATAGCCTATGTGCAAGAAGTAGCATATCAACACGCAAAAAATGACCCTCCGCAAGTAGATAAGCCATCTACGCTTTTGTAAACCCGCGATAAAAAATCAGGTCACTATTCCTACTCTGCTGCACTGACACCGAAAACAGAGCAGCCAAATAACGTCCAGAGGATGTCCAGCATGAGTCAGCAAGATTCTGTCAGCCCTTTTATTACCCAGATAGAAGATGTCTATCAATTAAGCACCACCCTGCGGGATGCCGGCTACCACTCCGTTTTCGATGTGGTTCGCGTACCGCGTAAGCAGTTCATCAATCAACATACCGATCAATTCGGAGACAACACGGCGGCGGTGTACGAACTCGCGACGGGCTTCGCAACACAAATCAGTCGCCTGTACCGTGAAAACGAATCTTCAAACCGCGCCCAGAACAAGCCGGTCTTCCAATCAGGCTTGCAATCTTTGCAACAAAGTGGCCCAACCTGGCTGGGGCTGTTCGATGACAACTGGGCGGCATTCTGCCTGGCCAGTTCCCCTGAAGCCAACGACTCGCCCGTGTCCTACCTCACCTGGCTATACAATGAGGCTCTGGGTTATGAGAGTACGATGAAAACAGCGGGTGGTACGGGCATGATCACCCTTGCCGAACGCCGCCCGGATCTCGCCACTCTCAAGCTGGATGACAACGCCATCAATCAGGTGATCCCCTCATTGCAATTGGTGAATGAGGTACTGGAAAACGTGATTAAGGCAGATATCGCTACCACCACGACGTTGGACAAAACGCTGGCGATTACCCGCTACCCGAATCTGCTGCCCTACCACTACGCGCATGAACAAACCATTCTGTCTTTGGATGATTGCTACCAATCGCTGCGCGACGTGATTTCACAGGTGGATGACAGTTGGCCCTATTTTATCCAACCGTCATTATCCATTGGCAACAGTGGAATTGCGCTGGAGTTGGGGAGTAATTTAGCCCCTGAGCAGCAGACCATTGTTACTGAAGCGGATAACTCAGAAGCCTCAGATTTGACAGATTTCTATACTGAAAACTTTGGTATTACCGCAACAGACTATAACGCACTGGCTGAATTGGATGTATTTGCCCAAGCAACAGGTTTATCGGCACCCCAGGTAGAACAACTGCTAAGTACCAATGCGGGCGGCAGTCTGGCGATTCAGTCACTGAATTACTTGCCTACAGCGACTCCACCAGCCACGCCTATTGCCGTTGATCCCTCGGTATACGGTTCGGTGTTTGTGAATGATGGCCTGACGCCAGCAATAAGCATCATTACTACTCATCAGTCAAAAGAGCAGGACTGTGGCCAGAATCCCGTAACTGACGCCTCTTACGATAGTCCGTTGTTGTTTCCGGCTACAGCCTCAACCACTCATCCCCCAGCAAGTAAACCAGGTCTATTCGGGCAAAGTCTTGCTCTTTATAATGTCGCCAATAGCTATGCTTATGTAGATGCAACGAGTAATGCGGCTGCCACAATGAATGGTGATGCCCATGACTTTAGTTTGGGTTTTTGGATGAAATTTTCACATTTGTCCAGTGATAATGAGATTCCATTGTTTGCCAACTCTGATATTAACGGTCAAACCGGTACATTCTGTTGCACATTGAAGACTAACGGCAATATTTATCTTCTATGCCAAGATATCCTTGGGTCATGGACAAGTACTAAATCGGCAGATGTACTTTCGACTAATATCTGGTATTACATTGCATTCACTTGGGATAAGGATTTAAAATTAGCCACCCTCTATTACGGTACTAGAACAAGCGAACTGAAAAATATTAATATTGATTTCGCGACAGATGGTTCAGGTGATCCAACCGGTTCAATGGCAACGGCAACAGATATAGGATATACCTGGGTGTTCAATGACGCGGGTAATTTTGAATATTATGGATCCCAATACAAGACACCAAAGATTCTTGTTGAAACACAATATGATGATATTATTGTTGCTTGGAGTTGCCTAAAGGAAGAGGAGGTAGCAGCTATAATTAGCTCTGACTTCCCGGCAGATGGAAGCAAATATGAGCACTATTATCCTCTTAATCGAGATAACATTTCGCTAACCAATCTCTCCGATTCTCGTATGGATCGCATCAACAGAATAACACGCCTACAGCGCTGGCTTGAACTGCCTTACGATCAGGTAGATAAATTACTGACCTATCCGCTGGCGAATTATATTCCGGATTCCTGTCCAACGGCAAATCCATTCGTACTTGAAAATAATCCAACAGTTTCAAGTAATAGTATGTTTGATGGTGCAATTACTTTTGATAGCACAGCCGCACAATGGGCATATATCAATAACGACATTTCAAAATCGACTACACCTGACTGGTCGGTCAGTATGTGGATAAATATTCAATCAGCTGACTCCTCCTCAGGAGCTTTGGTATTAGTATCTTATGGTGAATCGCACTTATCTCTCCTAGGTAATTCATTGCAATTTGTCCTTAGGAGCGGAAGTATGGACTTCGCAACTTTGTCGGCTAATACCTGGTACCATCTATTATATTCATTCCATGTAGAGTCTATTTATTATTGTTGCTATGTTGGTTGTGCCGATAGTACAGGAGAAATAATCGCAAGCCTGTATACTGATGGCATGTCGGGTCAGGTTGGGGATACTTTATCTTTTAATTGTTCTTACGATGGCTCTGAGCCAACAGCAGGTTATATCGTCTCTTATGATGATATAACCCTATGGAACTATGGATTCTCGCAAGAAGAAGGGGATGCCCTACTTGCTAATATTCAGCCTGCATGTGGAAAAAGTGACATGCTGCATTATTATCCTTTGGATAAAATGTATAATGATGTCAGCAGCATACGATTAAAAACCCTCGGCGTATTCCAACACTTCCAGCAAAAATACAATATCAATGCCTATGAATTCTCTGCGGCAATCAATGAAATCACCCCTTACGCCATTGCACCTAACGTGCCGTTTTTGGATCAACTATTTAATTCGCCGTCATTGTTTGAAACACCCTTTACCATTACCAATACAGACTTCACTTATACGTTGACGACAGCGACGGAAGTCGATGCCCGTATCGTCAAACAAATTTGTGCAGGGCTAGATATCAGCGAAGCGCAGTTCCTGTTACTGGCTAATCTTATCTACAGCAAACAGCCCGGCACCAACGCCAATCAACTATCCTGTTCACTGGCGGTTATTTCAACATTCTACCGTCTGGTGATGCTGCCACGCTGGCTGGGGCTGTCGTTTTCAGAAGGTTTATCGCTGTTTTCGATCATTGGTAATGGCTCGGCATTAAGTTCGCTGGTGGCTGTGCCTGTGATTTCTGCACTGGATGATTCAGGATTAGCTGCACCAGGGGATATTCTGTCAATTCTGATGGCCGCCAGCGATGCCGCTGACTGGCTGAGGCAGCACGGTTTATCCGCCAGCAAGATCTACGGTTTGCTGTAAAATGGCAATAAAGTCAGCATTGCCACCAACGCTGAAGTTAACTTTATTAATGATATCAACCAGCAAATTCCGGCGTCGTTATTAACCGAAGCGATGTTTGAAAACTGCGGCGTGCCTAACTTTGCGAAGGACGGCACGCCAATTATATGGATAGATACGCTTAAAAGTCTGGTTGACTCATATGGATTAGTCATTGACACGGCAGTCACGCTGGCGGATATCACCAAGGCGGTAACGATTGCCATCACAGGCATCACCTTTGCTGATCTCTGGACTCAACCCGAAATCGCCGACATCCTTGCCAATCTGATCTACCAGTCCCAGGTCTCACAGTCAGGTATTGCCACCAGCGCGCTGGCCAAAGCCCTGGGTGTCAATCATTCACTGACCGTATTCCTGCTGCCCTGGGCAGGTTACAGCACTTACGATCTGCTCAACCAGAGCTGGGCACTGAGCCCAACAATCCAGGGTACGGCCCTCACCACCGAAACTATTCCGGCAAATTACCTGCAACTGCTCTACCAGGTGGCGCGGCGTGCAATCATCACCAACGAGTTTACGCTTTCACCAGCGATGCTAAGCCTGTATCTCGCTAACCCGACCTGGTTTGGCGTGCCGGATACCAGCATTAGCTTGCAGATGTTTTACGAGTTCAGTCGTTATAGCGACTGGCTGAAACTGGCGCCGAAAGAAGATGCTGTTCTGGCTTACCTGAGTTGGGTGAACTCAACCACGGCAACAGTAACGGCAACCACCGCGGCAGAAGCACTGGCTGCGCTACTCGATTGGGACTCAAACGAAGTAACACTGGCTGCCGCCCATGCTGTTTCTACCGGTATTGCCATTACGTTGGCCCACGTCGACATCATCATGCGGCTGCAAACCCTGTCAGAAAAAACCGGGCTTTCAGTCACCCCGTTGATCAACACCGGTACGCTGACACCAACGAACAGTACGGCAGAGACAACCTCGACGTATGACGCCTGGCAACAGGTCGGGGAATCATTTGTTGCTACGCAGGGTGGGTAAATAATGATACCGATCCTGGCGAGTGATAATCGCCAACAATAAATACGCGTAAATAACCGTAAATAAAACGATTGAGATAACGAGTTTTCCATCTATTGATGCGATGGGAACTCTTTACCCTCTCAGACGCTCAACGCCTTGAGGAAGTTAAAGATGACTCAGCAAAACACCGTCAGCCCTTTTATTAGTCGGATTGAAGATGTCTATCAATTAAATACCGACCTTAGCAATTCAGGCTATCAATCTGTATTTGATGTAATCCATGTACCACGCAAGCAATTTATCAAGAAGCATAAAAGAGAATTTGGGAAATATAGCGAATCGGTTTATGACCTGGCCAATGGCTTTGCGACGCAAATCCGCCGAAAATTCCGTAAAAGCGAATTAAGCACCGCCGTGCCATTTAACGGCGCAAGTAATGCTCGCTTGCAAGGCTTACAGAAAAACGGTCCGACCTGGTTGGGGCTATTTGACGACAATTGGGCGTCATATTGCCTGAGCAGTTCACCCGAGGCCAACGACTCACCGGTCTCCTATCTCAGTTGGCTGTATAAACAGGCGTTGGATTATGAAACTGATATGGATACAGCCCCCATTATCAAGCTCGCCACCCGTCGCCCGGACCTCGCCACGCTTTGGTTGGACGACGATGCCATCAATCAGGTGATCCCTTCACTGCAACTGGTGAATGAGATACTGGAAGACGTGATTCAGACAGATATCGCTTCCGATTCAACGGTTGATGAAACGCTGGCCATTACCCGCTACCCCAATCTGCTGCCCTACCATTATCCGCATGAGCAAACCACCCTGGCGCTGGATAATTGCGACGAGTCACTGCTGGGTGTTATTTCCCAGGTTGATACCGCATGGCCGTATTTTATTCACCCCTTATTGGCGCTGGGTAACAGTGAAAATGCTCTGGAAGTGGGGAGTAATCTGGCTCCTGAGCAGCAGATTATTCTGACTGAAGTAGATAACGCCAAGTCCTCAGATTTGACCGATTTTTATAAAGACAACTTTGGTATTACCGCAACAGACTATAACGCACTGGCTGAATTGGCTGTATTTGTCCCAGCAACAGGTTTACCGGTACCCCAGGTAGAACAACTGCTCAGTGCCAACGCGGGCGGCAGTCTGGCGATTCAATCGCAGAACTATTTGCCACCAGCAACGCCATCAGAAATACCAATAACCGTTGATCCCAGTGTTTATGGAGCAGTGTTTGTGAATGAAGCTTCAATACCTTCAATAGGCATTGACACAACAACGCCAAAAACGCTGACTCATCTCTCCGATTCCCGTCTGGATCGAATCAACAGAATAACGCGCCTACAGCGCTGGCTGGAACTGCCTTATGATCAGGTGGATAAATTACTGACCTATCCAATTGCGAAAGATTATACTCCGGATTCCTGTCCAACGGCAAATCCATTCGTACTTAAAAATAACCCAACAGTTTCAACTGATAGTATGTTTGGTCGTGCAATTACTTTTAATAGCACAGCCGCACAATGGGCATATATTAATAACGACATTTCAAAATCAACCACACCTGAGTGGTCTGTCAGTATGTGGATAAATATTCAATCGACTGACTCCCCCGAAAATATGTTGACATTAGTATCTTATGGTGGGTCTCAGTTATATCTTCAATATAATAAATTAAATCTTATCGCGGGTAACGTATCTTTGGGATTAGGAGGTTTGTCGAATGATACCTGGTATCATCTGGTATTTACATTTCATCAGGAAAATTCTTTTTATTATTGCTATGCTGGTTGTGCCGATAGGAATGGAGGAAGAATCAGCAGCGAGTATACTATTGTGGAACCAAATCAAGTTGGGAATACTTTATCTTTTAATTGTTCTTACGGTGGATCTGAGCCACCAGTAGGTTATAGCATCTCTTATGACGACATAACCCTATGGAACTATGGACTAAATGAAGGAGAGGGGAACGCTCTGCTTGCTAATACTCAGCCTGCGTGTGGAAAAAGTGATATGCTGCATTATTATCCCATGGATACAATTTATAATGAAGTCGACAGCATACCATTAAAAACCCTCGGCATATTCCAATACTTCCAGCAAAAATACAATATCTATGCCTATGAATTTTCTGCGTTGATTAATGAAATCACCCCTTACGCCATTGCACCTAACGTGCCTTTTTTGGATCAGGTATTTAATTCGCCGTCATTGTTTGAAACGCCATTTACCATTACCAACAGCGATTTCACATATACAGACGTAACGGAAGTCAATACGCGTATCGTCAAACAAATTTGTGCGGGATTACAAATCAGCGAAGCACAATTCCTGCTGTTGGCAAAATTAATCGATACTGACAAAACCGGTAAATTGACTTGCTCTTTGGATATTGTCTCACGCTTCTACCGTCTGGTGATGCTGCCACGCTGGCTGGGGCTGTCATTTACTGATGGTTTGTCGCTGCTGTCAATTATTGGAGATGGACGAGCATTAAAAACGCTGGCCGCTGCACCGGTCATTTCTGCACTGGATGATTCAGGATTACCCGCACCAGGCGATATTCTGTCAATTCTGATGGCCGCCAGTGATGCCGCTGACTGGCTGAGGCAGCACAGTTTATCGGCCAGTAAAACCTATGCCTTGTTGCAGGACGGCAGTAAAGTCAATATTGCGACTAACGCTGAAGTTAACTTTATTAATGATATCAACCAGCAAATTCCGGCGTCGTTATTAACCGAAGCGATGTTTGAAAACTGTGGTGTGCCAAACTTTGCGAAGGATGGCACGCCAATTATATGGACAGATACGCTTAAAAGTCTGGTTGATTCATATGGATTAGTCATTGACACGGCAGTCACACTGGCGGATATCACCAAGGCGGTAACGACTGCCATCACAGGCATCATCTTTGCTGATCTCTGGACTCAACCCGAAATCGCCGACATCCTCGCCAATCTTATCTACCAGACCCAGGTCTCACAATCGGGTATTGCCACCAGCGCGCTGGCCAAAGCCCTGGGTGTTGATCATTCATTGCCCGCATTCCTGCTGCCTTGGGCAGGTTCCAGCACTTACGATCTGCTCAACCAGAGTTGGGCACTGAGCCCCACAATCCTGGGTACGGCCATCACCACCGAAACTATTCCGGCAAACTACCTGCAACTGCTCTATCAGGTCGCCCGGCGCTCGGCTATCGTCAAAGAGTTTGCATTGACACCGGCCATGCTAAGCCTGTATCTCGCTAACCCGACCTGGTTTGGCGTGCCGGATACCAGCATCAGTTTACCGATGTTTTACGCGTTCAGCCGCTATTGCGACTGGTTGAAACTGACGCCGAAAGAAGATGCGGTACTGGCTTACCTGAGTTGGGTGAACTCAGCCACGGCAACGACCAAAGCCACCGTGGCAAGTGCGGCGACTGCACTGGCCGCCCTGCTCGATTGGGACGCAAGCGAAGTCACGCTGGCCACCGCGCATGCCAACCCAACGACACAAATCGCCGTCACGCTGGCGCACGTTGATACCGTGATGCGACTGCAAAAGCTGTCTGACAAAACCGGGGTTTCGGCTGCGTCATTGATCGATGCCGGGGCGCTGACACCGGCGACCGAACCGGCTTCGACCGCATCAGCTTACGCGGACTGGCAGCCAGTCGGGGAATCGTTTATCGCCGCACAAGCAGGCTGATGAAATACACGCAAGCTGGCGAATGAGATTCGCCAGCAATAAATTGCCATAAAGAACAGCAAGAATACCGATCGAGATAATGAATTCCCGCCTTTTTGCACGTCAGGGATTTTATTAGATCGCAGACGTTCTACGCCCAGAGGAAGTTAACATGACTCAGCAAAATTTTGTCAGCCCCTTTATTACCCGGATTGAAGATGTCTATCAATTAAATAACGCGCTTCGTGAAGCCGGTTATCAATCCGTATTTGATGTTATCCGTGTACCGCGTAAACAATTTATTTCACAACATGCTGGGCAGTTCGGCGATAATACCGAGGCGGTGTATAAACTCGCCACCGGGTTCGCCACTCAAATCAGCCGCTTGTACCGTGAAAACGAATTGTCAAACAACGGCCAGCCCGTCAGTAATATCTCTACGGGGCTACAAGGGTTACAACAAAATGGCCCGACCTGGTTGGGATTGTTCAATGACGATTGGGCCTCATATTGCCTGAGCAGTTCACCTGAAGCCAATGACTCACCGGTCTCCTATCTCAGTTGGCTGTATAACCAGGCAATGACTTATGAAGGTGCAATGGGCACAGCATCCATTATCAAGCTGGCTACCCGTCGCCCGGATCTTTCCACCCTGCAACTGGATGATGATGCCATCAATCAGGTTATTCCGTCATTGCAATTGGTGAATGAGATTCTGGAAGACGTCATTGAGAATTCAATCAGTGGCGCAGACGTCCGTCAAAAACTGGCTGCTACCCGTTACTCTACTCTGCTGCCCTACAATTATTCGCACGATCAAACCAGGCTGGCGCTGGAAAACGGCAACGAATCGTTGCTGGATGTTATTTCCCAGGTAGATATCGCATGGCCCTATTTTATCCCATCTGCATTAGTTGCGGGTAACAGTGAAGATGCCAAAGAACTGGGAAGCGACTTGTCGGGTGAGCAGATGGTTATTTTGACCGAAGCGGATAATTCAACAGCCACAGATTTGACCGATTTTTATAAAGAGAACTTCGGTATTACCACGACGGATTATAGTGACCTGACTAAAATAGATATATTTACCAAAGCCACGGGTTTACCGGTACCGCAAGTTGAACAACTGTTGAGTGCCTCGGCGGGCGGCAGTCTGGCGATTCAATCGCAGAATTACTTGCCTACAGCGACTCCACCAGCCACGCCTATTGCCGTTGATCCCTCGGTATACGGTTCGGTGTTTGTAAATGATGGCGTAATGCCAGCAATAAGCATCACTGCTCCTCAGGCAATAGAGCAAGACGGTGGTAGTAATCCTGTAAAAAACCCATTTCAATATAGTCCGCTGTTATTTCCTCACCCAGTATCAACCACTAATCCCCCGGCAATTAAAGAGGGTCTATTCGGGCAAAGTCTTGCTCTTTATAATGTCGCCAATAGCTATGCTTATCTAGATCCAAATAGTGATGCGGTTGCTACAATGAATGGTGACAACAATGATTTCACTTTGGGGTTTTGGGTGAAATTTTCAGCGTTACCCGCTGATAATGATAATAAAATCCCCTTGTTTGCCAATTCTGATATTGCCGGTAGTGTCGGTACATTCTGTTGCGCATTGAAGGCCAATGGCAGTTTTTATTTGTCATGCCAAGATTCCGATGGAAAATGGAAAAATCTTACTACCTCCGATACATATTCGGTTAATACCTGGTATTACATTGCGTTATCCTGGACGAAGGAGACAAGACTTGCCACCCTCTATATGGGTAACAAAACAATCGGACTGTGGTATGTTGATCTTGATTTCACAACAGATAGTTCAGGTAATCCAGCCACTGGTTCTATGGCAACGGCAACAGATAAAGGATATACATGGGTATTCAATGACTCGGGTAATTGTGCATATTATGGAACCTCGCACCCGGTACCAACCATTCTCGTAGAAATGCAATATGATGATATTATCATTGCTTCGCGTCGCCTAACTTATTCTCAGATAGAAGCTATAGCTTATGCTGATGCTCCGGCAGTTGGCAGTAATTATGAGCACTATTATCCTCTTGATCAAGAAAACGTTTCGCTGGCTAATCTTTCCGACGTCCGCATGGATCGCATCAACCGTATGGTGCGTCTACAGCGCTGGCTGGAACTGCCTTATGATCAGGTGGATTTGTTGGCATTGTCGGCTATCCAGGCAGAAGGCACCACCGTTAATTCAACATTATCTTTGAATGACAATACATTACGTACACTCGGCGTATTCCGTCACTTCCAGGAAAAATACACGATCAATGCCTATCAGTTTGCCGCATTGATTAATCAAATCACCCCGTATGCCATTACGCCTAACGTACCGTTCTTCGATCAGCTATTTAATTCGCCGTCATTGTTTGAAACGCCGTTTACCATTACCAACAGCGACTTCGCTTATACCGATTTAACGGATACCAATGGGCGTATCGTCAAACAAATTTGTGCCGGGTTACAAATCAGCGAAGCACAATTCCTGGTGCTGGCAAAATTAATTGATACGAACAAAACTGGTAAATTGACTTGCTCTTTGGATATTGTCTCACGCTTCTACCGTCTGGTGATGCTGCCACGCTGGCTGGGGCTGTCGTTTACTGATGGCTTGTCGCTGCTGTCAACGATGGGTGATGGTAGCGCATTAAAAGCACTGGCCGCTGCGCCGGTTATTTCTGCACTGGATGCAAGCACCGGGCTACCGGCGGCAGGCGATATTCTGTCAATTCTGCTGGCCGCCAGTGATGCCGCTGACTGGCTGCAACAGCACGGTTTGTCGGCCAGTAAAACCTATGCCCTGTTGCAGGACGGCAGTAAAGCCAGCATTGCCACCAACGCTGAAGTTAACTTTATTAATGATATCAACCAGCAAATTCCGGCGTCGTTATTAACGGAAGAGATGTTTGATAATAGTGGAGTGCCGAATACTCTGATCTCAGATATAGCAGAGGATGTGCCAACAAGCAGTCTGCAATTCTCTAGTGAAGGCCCGACTATTACTGACCAGACCCCAGCCAGTAAAGGTATTCAACTGGATTCCCGCCAAGCCCAATATGCGAGTTTTTCTGATGAGATGAATAACACTGCCAATGGTGCCGGTCCCTGGACTATTGGTTTTTGGTTTACTGTTAAGCAAAGCCCTTATGTGGCAAATGTGCAAGCTCCCCTGATTTCCAGTGCTGCAATTGATGCAAATGGCGTTGCAAGTGGCGCGGGTATTTCTATAACGTTAGGTAACAGTTATGTATTAACAATTACGGTTACAGATGGCACAACGCCAATAACGACAACAGACACTCCATTGACATTCAGCGATACCGCGTTTTACTACCTGGCAATTATTTCAGATGGAGCTGGCACCCTTACTGTATATATCGGCATTCCAGGTGATAATCCTTCCGTTACATCAGTTTCATATTCGAGCGTTTCCTCTGGATGTTTGAATCTGCTCGCTGAAAATGTTTGGGCACTTGGCGAAGATGGAACATTATCATTTCACGCAAATAATCCAGCAACCAATGCTGTTCTACAATATAGCGATGTCACCGTCTGGGATAGCGCCCTGACGGAGGAAAATATCAGCGCGATAACTACAGCAAAAAATCCTGCCACAGAAACCATAACTGCAACTTACGTTGGCAACTATGGAGACAGCATCAGTTGGATGGGACAACTGATTAATTTGGTGGATAGCCATGGCCTGGTTACTGCCACCGCGACAACCTTTGATGACATCCAAAATGCGGTAACTACCGATATTGCTCTTCTAGATATTGACTACAACGTGATGCCAGAAAATCAGATCGTCGCAATACTCACCAGTCTGATCTACCAAGCCAAAGTATCACAATCGGGTATTGCCACCAGTGCGCTGGCCAAAGCGCTACAGGTCGATCACTCACTGCCCGCGTTCCTGCTGCCTTGGGCGGGTTCCAGCACTTACGATCTGCTCAGTCAGAGTTGGGCTCTCAGTCCGAGCGTTTTAGGCTCAAGCATCACCAACGAAACCATTCCAGCAAATTACCTGAAACTGCTCTACCAGGTGGCGCGCCGTGGAATAATCGCCACTCAGTTCGAGCTCTCACCGGCGATGCTGAGTCTGTATCTCGCTAACCCGACCTGGTTTGGCGTGCCAGATACCAGCATTAGCTTGCAGATGTTTTACGCGTTCAGTCGTTATAGCGACTGGCTGAAACTGACGCCGAAAGAAGATGCGGTACTGGCTTACCTGAGTTGGGTTAATTCATCAACGGCACCCACAGCGGATTCGGTTGCCAACGCGCTCGCTGCTCTTCTCCATTGGGAACCCTCTGAGGTTTCATTGGCTGCTGCTCATGCCGTCTCTGGCGGAATAGTGAAAACCGCAGGGCAAGTCGACATCATCATGCGCCTGCAAACGCTGTCTGCCAAAACCGGTATTTCAGTCGCACCGTTAATTAGCCTCGGCGGTTTGAGCACGGCATCGATATACACCGATTGGCAAAACACCGGGGAGTCGATCGTTGCCTCTCAGGCCAGTCTGGCTGCCGCGATTTCGGCACCGCTTAATCAACATTACAGAACCGGCCTGTTGTCTTACTATCTCGGGCAGTATGTCCCTACCCAGACCAGCATGGTGGATCTGGTCACTACGCCGGAAGATGTCTATGAATATCTGCTGATCGACCCGTTGGTTACCAATGATGTCACGACTTCACGCGTGGCGCAGGCCATATCGAGTATCCAGCAATATATCAACGGCATCGCTTTCAATATGGAGCCGGGGTATACCACCGCATCCCTGGATCTGACCTTATGGAAGGAGGGTGCCAGTCAATATGACATCTGGGCCGGTGAAATGGAGCTCGATACCTATCCCGAGGATTATATCGACCCGACATTGCGCAGCACTAAAACCACCTTCTTCAAAGATCTGGAAACCGTGCTTAACCAGAATCAGATTAATGATGATACGGCCAGCGACGCGGTACTGACCTACCTGAATGAATTTGAACAGGTCGCCAACCTGGAGGTGATTTCCGGATATATGGCGGGTACAGATCAAAACACCAGTATGTATTACTTTCTTGGCCGTACCCGTTCAGCGCCTTATACCTATTACTGGCGTTCGCTGGATATGAGTCAGAGTGACCCCACGACCCATGCGATTTCCGTGGGTGCCTGGTCAGAGTGGTTGGAAATAAAACTGCCGCTGAGTGATAACACATTAATCAGTACTGCGCGGCTGACGCTGTTCAATAACCGCTTATATATCGCCTGGTTTACCCGTAAAGTCACTGGCTACGATACCAGCAGAGATGTTGATATCGTATCAATTGATATCAACTTCTCCTGGTTATTACTCAACGGCACCTGGTCAACGCCGATGGTCGCACGGGATGTGACGGGTTATCTTGGTCAATACCCGGGCTTCGATGAAGTGGGGGCAATTCTCAATTCTATTGTTATGACCAATGTTTCTGGTGGCAATGAGACAATAACTTTCACTCTTGTCTCACAAACTGCTCCTGGTAATAAATCTGAAATAACGTTTGATTGCTGGTTAAATACAACATCAAGTCCAGGGTTGACCGTAGCAAATTATAACAGCAGTGCAGGACAACAATATATTCAGTACCAATATCTTGAAAAAGATCTGAGCACATATAACAGCATCGCCTCTGACGTGACAGATGCCTCGCTGGGTACACCGGAATATATCAAATTTGCCGACGTCAATATCCCATCCATTCGCCTTAATACCCTGTTTGCCAAGGAGTTGATTAACAAAGCCAGTATCAGTATCGGCAGTCTGCTCAGTTGGGGCACCCAGCAAACGCTGGAGCCCGCCCTGACAACTGGCGGTACACCGGTTGCCATGGACTTCAACGGCGCCAACGGCCTCTATTTCTGGGAGCTGTTTTTCCATATGCCGTATCTGGTCGCCTGGCGCCTCAACCAGGAACAGCAGTACGACGCGGCGCAGAAGTGGTTTGACTATATCTTTGACCCGGCCGCCATCAACCGCGGCACAGACTCAACGGGCACCGTCATTCCGAACTACTGGAGCGTACGCCCCCTGGTCGAAGGCTCACAGGATGAACCGCTCGGCGATGCGACCGATGCACCGTTCGATCCTGACGCCATTGCCACTGCCTATCCGAAACATTACCAGCGGGCGATCGTAATGGCCTATGTCAGCAACATCATTGATAACGCTGACAGCGACTACCGACTGCTGACCAATGACGGCCTCAGCGAAGCCAAACTGCGCTATTGCCAGGCCAAAGATCTGCTCGGTCCCCGCCCGGATGTGCAACTGGTGACCCAATGGAAGCCCGATACTCTGCCGAATATCGCCGCGGCAACCAATGTTTCCATGCGCCACTTTGAGCAGCAGTTGACGACGCAACTGCCCGCTTTCCGCGGCGAATCCTACGCTGCACAAAGCGTGGCCGATAACCCGAACTTTGTAGCACCGCTCAATAGCCAACTGCTCGGCTACTGGAACCTGCTGGACTCGCGGCTGTATAACCTGCGGCACAATCTGTCGATTGACGGTACGCCGATCAACGTGCCGCTGTATGCCGCGCCGATCAATCCAACGGTGCTCATGCAGCAGTCAGCGCAGGGCGGGTCACTGACCAATGCCGCGTCGTCATTTTCGTCCACCATACCGCCCTACCGTTTCCGCACGATGCTGCAAAGTGCCTACAGTGCGGTCAACGCCCTGAGCCAATATGGACAGACGCTGCTCAGTTATTACGAGCGTGGCGACAGCCTGTCTTTGCAGGAAATGCAGCAACAGCAAATGCTGGATATCTCCAACTTCACCATTACCTTGCAGCAAAACAATATCGACAGCCTGAAGGCCGATCAGGATGCGTTGCAGGCCAGCAAGGCTATGGCGCAGCAGCGTCGGGATCACTTCTCCCCACTGACAATTTCCAGTACAGAATCCGACGCCATGGACTTAATGACCACCGCGTCCAGCTTACAGTCGGCCGCCAGCCCATTACTCACTACGGGGGGCGCACTCAACATGGCGCCAAACCTCTTTGGTTTCAGTGATGGTGGTAGCGTTCTGGGTGCGGCACTGCTGGTATCTGGTATGTCGTTTGTATTGGCCGGGGATATTGAGGAGACCGTTGCACAACGGTTGGTGACTTCCGAAGGCTATCGCCGCCGTCAGGAAGAGTGGCAGATTCAAACCCAGCAGGCCCAGTCGGAAATGGACGTGATTGACGCACAATTGGCAACGCTGGCAACACGCCAGACCGCAGCGGTTACTGCACTGCAACAGGCGCAAGCGGACCAGGCCAACCTGCAGGCCACGCTGAGTTTCATGAAGTCCCGTTTCACCCAGGCGTCGCTGTATACCTGGCTGACCGGCCAGCTTTCCGCGCTCTACTATCAGGCTTATGACGCCGTCCTGTCGCTGTGCCTCAGTACCCAGGCCAGTTGGCAGTATGAGCTCGGGGATATCACCACCCAGTTCATCCAGACCAATGCCTGGAACGACAGCTATCACGGCCTGCTGGTCGGTGAAACGCTGGCCCTTAACCTGCACCAGATGGAATCTGCCTGGTTGAGCCGCAACCAGCGTCGGCTGGAAATCACCAAAACCGTGTCGCTGGCGTCTTTACTGGGCACCGATGACAAAACGGGTTTTCTAGCACAACTGGCTAGCGGCACGCTGACCTTCTCTCTCAGTGAAAGCCTGTTCGATGCCGGTTATCCCGGCCACTATTTGCGTCAGTTGAAATATATCACGCTGACATTACCGGCCTCGGTAGGACCCTATCAGCAAGTCAAGGTCATGCTGACGCAAAGCAGCAGTTCAACCCTGCTGAAAGCGGATATCGGCGGAGTGAAATACCTGAACGACAGCAACACGGGAAGTCCCACCTACGTCCTGCAAAATCCACGCGCCAACCAGCAGGCAGGGTTCTCGCATGGTGAAGATGACAACGGAATGTTCGTGCTCTCCTTTGGTGATGAACGCTATCTGCCGTTCGAAGGAACCGGGGCGGTGTCGAGTTGGGAATTGCGTTTCCCGAACTACACCTCCGACGCACAGAAGGCCATCATCGGGCAATTGGACGACATCATTGTTCTCGTGCATTACACCGCACTCAATGGCGGCGCGGCATTTGCCAGTCAGGTAAGCGCACTTATTAATCCAGTCACCGCATAATCAAAGCGCGCCACAGAAATGTGGCGCGCCGTAGGAGCCCTTTATGTCCGCTACCTTAGATAGCCAATTGAATCAGTCTTACCGTACTGCACTGCTGTCATATTATTTGGGTCAATACGCGCCCAAGACCGCGAGTATTAAAGATCTGGTCACTACGCCGGAAGATGTCTATGAATATCTGCTGATTGACCCGCTGGTTACCAATGATGTCACGACTTCACGCGTGGCGCAGGCCATATCGAGTATCCAGCAATATATCAACGGTATTTCGTTGAATATGGAGCCGGGATATACCACAGATAAACTCGATGTCGATCAGCTAACCCTGTGGAAGGAGGGTGCCAGTCAATATGACATCTGGGCCGGCGAAATGGAGCTCGATACCTATCCCGAGGATTATATCGACCCGACGCTGCGCAGCACCAAAACCACCTTCTTCAAAGATCTGGAAACCGTGCTTAACCAGAATCAGATCAATGATGATACGGCCAGCGACGCGGTACTGACCTACCTGAATGAATTTGAACAGGTCGCCAATCTGGAGATTATTTCCGGGTATATGGACGGGAAAGACCAAACCACCAGTATGTATCACTTTCTGGGCCGTACCCGTTCAGCACCTTATACCTATTACTGGCGTTCGCTGGATATGAGCCAGAGTGACCCTGCGACTTACGTCATTTCCGTGGGAGCCTGGTCTGAATGGCGGGAAATAACACTGCCGCTGAGTGATGACACGGTGGTGAGTACTGCACGTTTGGCAAGGTTCAATAACCGGCTCTACATCATGTGGGCTACCCGCAAAGCGGTGGGTAAGGATTCAACCAATACGTGGGACAATGTCGAAGTTGCCGTAAATCTTTCCTGGTTATTACTCAATGGTGGCTGGACGACACCGATGGTAATGAAAAGCTATAGCGAGATTGACGATAATAGCACTGACTTTACTGATGCCAGTACCGTGTTGGACACCTATTTTTCTGCTAATCCCACTAACAATCAGCTATACGCAACTGTTTTTTCGGATTCAACCACGACCACGGCAGTAAGTATTACGCTCGATAGTTGGCTAAATACGATTGCAACCGACCCAGGTGTAACCCTCAGCAAATATACGGGAAGTGGGCAAAGCATCATCCAGTGCCAATTACCTGAGAATGCCACCGACCAGCTCAACAGCATCGCCTCTGACGTGACAGATGCCTCGCTGGGTACACCGGAATATATCAAATTTTCCGACGGTACAACCCCATCCATTCGCCTTAATACCCTGTTTGCCAAGGAGTTGATTAACAAAGCCAGTATCAGCATCGGCAGTCTGCTCAGTTGGGGCACCCAGCAAACGCTGGAGCCCGCCCTGACCAGCGACGGTACGCCGGTTGCCATGGATTTCAACGGCGCCAACGGCCTCTATTTCTGGGAGCTGTTTTTCCATATGCCGTATCTGGTCGCCTGGCGCCTCAATCTGGAACAGCAGTACGATGCGGCGCAGAACTGGTTTGACTATATCTTTGATCCGGCCGCCATCAACCGCGGCACAGACTCAACGGGCACCGTCATTCCGAACTACTGGAGCGTACGCCCCCTGGTCGAAGGCTCACAGGATGAACCGTTCGGCGATGCGACCGATGCACCGTTTGATCCTGACGCCATTGCCACTGCCTATCCGAAACATTACCAGCGGGCGATCGTAATGGCCTATGTCAGCAACATCATTGATAACGCTGACAGCGACTACCGACTGCTGACCAATGACGGCCTCAGCGAAGCCAAACTGCGCTACTGCCAGGCCAAAGACCTGCTCGGACCCCGCCCGGATGTGCAACTGGTAACCCAGTGGAAGCCCGATACGCTGCCGAATATCGCCGCGGCAACCAATGTTTCCATGCGCCACTTTGAGCAGCAATTGACGACGCCACTGCCGGCTTTCCGCGGCACATTATCTGCCGCACAATCTGTGGTTGATAACCCGAACTTTGTGGCACCGCTCAATAGCCAACTGCTCGGCTACTGGAACCTGCTGGACTCGCGGCTGTACAACCTGCGGCACAATCTTTCGATTGACGGTACGCCGATCAACGTGCCGCTGTATGCCGCGCCGATCAATCCTACGGTGCTCATGCAGCAGTCGGCACAGGGCGGGTCACTGACCAATGCCGCGTCGTCATTTTCGTCCACCATACCGCCCTACCGTTTCCGCACGATGCTGCAAAGTGCCTACAGTGCGGTCAATACCCTGCGCCAATATGGGCAGACATTGCTCAGTTATTACGAGCGTGGCGACAGCCTGTCTTTGCAGGAAGTGGAGCAACAGCAAATGCTGGATATCTCCAACTTCACCATTACCTTGCAGCAAAACAATATCGACAGCCTGAAGGCCGATCAGGATGCGTTGCAAACCAGCAAGGCTATGGCGCAGCAGCGCTATGATCACTATTACGCGCTCTATAGCGAAAATGTCTCCAGTACCGAGCAAAAGGCGATGGATTTACTTACCGATGCCGGTTATGAAAGATCCGCCTCCGAACCCCTGCTGATCGTTGGTGGAACGCTGAATATGATGCCCACCCGGGCCGGTTTTACCGTCGGCGGTGTCGTGTGGGGTGCAGCGTTGTCCGCAGCGGGTGCGGCTTTGCAGGCTGCCTCAGACGCCGTAATGACCAGTGCACAACGTATGGATATCTCCGAAAGCTATCGCCGCCGCCGGGATGATTGGCGGATTGAGTACCAGCAGGCACAGTCAGAAATGACCACGATTGATAAACAGAGTGCCGCGTTGAACCCGCGCCTGACAGCGGCCAATACCGCGTTGCAGCAGGCTCAGGCAGATCAGGCCAACCTGCAGGCCACGCTGAGTTTCATGAAGTCCCGTTTCACCCAGGCGTCGCTGTATACCTGGCTGACCGGCCAGCTTTCCGCGCTCTACTACCAGGCCTATGACGCCGTCCTGTCGCTGTGCCTCAGCACCCAGGCCAGTTGGCAGTATGAGCTCGGGGGTATCACCACCCAGTTCATCCAGACCAATGCCTGGAACGACAGCTATCACGGCCTGCTGGTCGGTGACACGCTGGCCCTTAACCTGCACCAGATGGAGTCTGCCTGGTTGAGTCGCAACCAGCATCGGCTGGACATCACCAAAACCGTCTCGCTGGCGTCACTACTGGGCACCGATGCCAACACCGGTTTTGCCGTACAACTGGCCAGCGGCACGCTGAATTTTTCTCTCAGTGAAAGCCTGTTTGATGCCAGTTATCCCGGCCACTATCTGCGGCAAATCGCCACAGTTACCGTCTCTTTACCCACGTTGATCAACCCGAATCAGGACGTGATTGCCACCCTGACACAAACCAGCAGTTCAACCCTGCTGAAAGCGGATATGAATGGGGTGAAATACCTGAACGACAGCACAAAAGGCAATGCCAACAACATCCTGCAAAACCCGCGGGCCAACCAGCAAGTTGCCCTTTCGCTGGGGCTTAACGCCAGCGGGTTGTTTGAATTGAGTTTCGGCGATCCGCGTTATCTGCCTTTTGAAGGCACCGGTGCGGTCTCCAGTTGGCAACTGGCGTTCCCGAACCCGAAATCCGAGGAACAGACGGCACTCTTGGCCAACCTCAAAGACATCATTATCCAGGTGCACTACACGGCCCTGTATGGCGGTGCAAGTTTTGCAACAGCAGTAAGCGGTCTCTAATTATCTTAAACAACCATATCGGCAGCGATGTGGATCGCTGCCGAAGGAGAACACCATGTCCAATCTTGACAATCAATTGAACGAATCGTATCGCACCGCCCTGTTGTCTTATTATCTTGGGCAGTATGTCCCCAATAGCCAGGACACCACGCTTTCCACGTTGGTGACCACGCCGGAGGATGTGTACGAATATCTGTTGATCGACCCGCTGGTCAGCAATGAAGTGACGACCTCCCGCGTGGCGCAGGCGATGTCGAGTATTCAGCAATATATCAACGGTATTTCATTCAATATGGAGCCCGGCTATTCTACCAGTTACCTGGATCTGACCCAATGGAAGGCCGGTGCCAGCCAATATGACGTCTGGGCCGGGGAAGTGGAACTGGATACTTATCCGGAAGATTATCTCGACCCGACGCTGCGCAGCACCAAGACGACATTATTTACCGACATGGAAACGGTGCTGAACCAGAACCAGATTAATGCCGATACCGCGCAGAATACGGTAATGAATTACCTCAGTGAGTTTGAGGAGGTGGCGAATCTGGAAATCGTCAGCGGATATATGCATAACGAAGATAACACCACGCCGAATCAAACTACGGCCATGTACTATTTTCTTGGCCGCACCCGTTCGACACCCTATACCTATTATTGGCGCTCGCTGGATATGAGCCAGAACGTCAGTAATGTCGTTGCCCTGGGGGCCTGGAGTGAATGGAAGGAAATTACCTTGTCGCTGGCGCAAGACAATATTGTCGCGACCATCAGACCGGTGATTTATAATAACCGACTCTATATTTCCTGGTTTGAACGGGATACGGTTGGGATGGAGGGGGAAACGCAAGCGAGCCCGCAGTCAGGGACAGATATTATTCGCCTCAGCGCCTACATTGCCTATTTACGCTTTGATGACAGTTGGTCTTCTCCACAGTGTATCGATTCTATTTTAAGTAATGACTATACCCGGGTTATCGATCCATCCGGTGTGGTAACTGGAGGGATCATCCAATCAGAACTCTTCGGATCAAATGTAATAGATAAACTCTATAGTGTTGCCACCTATTATTATTCGGGTGATGCTAATAAAGAGATGCTCTATGTCTCTATATTTACAGAAAGCACAGTTGAAAACGTCCAGTATGACGCTTACGAAATAGGCATTAATAATTGGGGAGATAGAGCTTATTTTGGAACGACAATGTTAAATGCATATTACCCATCATATTCAGGGGGTAAGCAATTGGTTGTACAGTACGAATCAGGACATTCAACAGATACTGCCATCCAAGATGTGACTCCTGGAGAGACAGGTGGTGATAATAATGATTTTTTTCTAACTGAGATTGGTATACTGTATCCATTTAGCGTAACATTAGATAATAATGACACGGTTAATATATCAGTGAATATTCTTACTAATCAGGGATTCACTCGCTGTGGGACTTTTCATACCAATTTTTTTAGCGGGCCAAATTATACAGATTTCGCATTCAATGGGTCTTGGGACGTTTTCAGTTCTGATACAGAATCTAAAGTTAGGAATGATACCGCCCCCTCTAATATTCCTTTCACTCTTTATGATAAAAATAACAATGCGATATCTTATCCCTCCATTCAGTCAAGAGTATCATCCCCCTTTCCTTTAGATGACGGTGATACCTGTTGGATGAAGATAGATAATCCAGATTATAAAAGCGATGTAGCCCCCCTGACAGAGTTAACATTTTACCCAAATGAGGCTTGCGCTTATAATGGTGAGTGGGGCGTCGATTTAATAACTAAAGTAATATCAACATCAACCAGTTCGACTGATCAAACTTTCTCCTTTTCTGTTCCTGCGCCTCTTGACAATGGTGACTTGACCATTACCTACGGGGGGAATGTGATAGAAAATAACGCTACGACGGCAACGGCATGGCGTTCTTATACCATTACATTTGCTAGTGGAAGCCCAATTTATTCACCCACCATCACCACCATCGCCAATACCAACGGCCTCGGTACCGCGGAATATCTGCAATTTGACGGTTCCACTCTGGAGCCGATCCGCCTGAACACCCTGTTCGCCAAGGAGCTGATCAATAAAGCCAGCGTCAGTATTGATAACCTGCTGACCTGGGACACCCAGATGATGCAGGAGCCGTCATTAACTGACGCAAGCCAATCGGTGCCGATGGATTTCAACGGTGCCAATGGCCTCTATTTCTGGGAAATGTTCTTCCATATGCCTTATCTGGTGGCATGGCGGCTTAATCAGGAACAGCAATATGACGATGCGCAAACCTGGTTGAATTACATTTTTGACCCGTCAGCGCTGGCTCGCGGGACGGAAACAGACGGCACTGTCGTGGATTACTGGAATGTCCGTCCACTGGTTGAACTGCCGCAGGGGGAATCGCAGGCGGATGCCAATCAGGGGGCGACCGATCCGGATCTGATCGCCGTGGCCGATCCGACGCATTATCAGAAAGCCATCTTTATGGCCTATGTCGGCAATATTATCGACAATGCCGACAGCGACTATCGCCTGCTGACCAATGACGGGCTCAGTGAAGCCAAACTGCGTTACTGCCAGGCCAAAGACCTGCTCGGCCCGCGCCCGGATGTGCAATTGGTCAACCAGTGGAAACCGGATACCCTGGCTAACGTGGCAGGCACGACCAACGTGGCAATGCGCCAGTACGAGCAGCAGGTTGAAGATAACCTGGTTGCCGCTCCCGGCGTTTCCTATGCGGCCCAGACCGTGGGAGATAACCCGAACTTCCTTTCACCGCTCAATACCCAGTTGCTCAACTACTGGGATCTGATTGATTCGCGGCTGTATAACCTGCGGCATAACCTGTCGATTGATGGCACACCGATGACTATTCCACTCTATGCCGCGCCGGTTAACCCAACGGTATTGATGCAATCTGCGCAAAGTGGGTCACTCACCAGTTCGGCAGCGGTGCTTTCCGCCACCATTCCGCCTTGTCGCTTCAATACGATGTTGCACAGTACGCTCAACGCCGTCAATACCCTCTGCCAATATGGCCAGACGCTGCTCAGTTACTATGAGCGCGGCGACAACATGGCATTGCAGGAACAGCAGCAGCAGCAGATGCTGAATATCTCCAGTTTCAACGTCACCTTGCAACAAAACGCCATCGACAGCCTGAAAGCCGAGCAGACCGCCCTGCAAACCAGCCGCAACATGGCCGACCAGCGCTACAGCCATTACCTGAATCTGTACAACGAGAATATCTCAAGCTCTGAAAGTGAAGCCATGGATAAGATGACGGATTCAGGCCGGAATAAAACGGCGGGTAGCCCGTTAATCACGGCCGCTGGCGTAACGAATATGATACCGAATATTTTTGGTATGTCCGTTGGCGGCTCCGTCTGGGGTTCTGCGTTAACGGCTTCCGGCCTCGTACTGGAAATCTCGGCAGGGATCAGTCAAACCGACGCACAACGCATGAATACTTCAGAAGGGTATCGTCGTCGCCGTGAAGAGTGGCAGATCCAATACCAACAGGCGCAATCCGAAATGGCGGTGATCGATAAACAAGCTGATGCGCTGACGATCCGCCAGACAGCGGCGCAAAACGCGTTGCAGCAGGCCCAGGCTCAGCAGAGTGATTTGCAGACCAACCTCAGCTTTATGAAGAGCCGGTTTACCCAGGCTGCTCTGTATACCTGGCTGAACGGGCAACTGTCTGCGCTTTACTATCAGGCCTATGACGCGGTGCTTTCACTGTGCCTGAGTACCCAGGCCTGCTGGCAGTACGAGTTGGGCGACGTCACGACCCAGTTCATCCAGACGGGTGCCTGGAATGACAGCTATCACGGTCTGCTGGCGGGTGAAACCCTGCAACTCAGCCTGATCCAGATGGAGTCTGCCTGGTTGAGCCGCAACCAGCGCCGGTTTGAATTGACCAAATCCGTGTCGTTGAAAGCCCTCGACCCTACCTCTTTTACTGCGTTGATTTCCAGCGGAACGATCGCGTTCTCATTGTCTGAACATGCCTTTGATGAGGATTATCCCGGCCACTATCTGCGCCAGATCAAAGCCGTGACGGTGACATTGCCAACGCTGGTGGGTGCCTATCAGGACATCGCTGCGACCCTGACCCAGAGCAGCAGTTCCACCCTGCTGAAGGCAGATATGGAAGGGGTGACCTACCTGAACGACAGCACAAAAGGAAAATCCACCAACATTCTGGTTAACCCCCGGGCTTCGCAGCAGATCACCCTGTCAAGCGGCATAAATGACAGCGGTCTGTTCGAACTTAATTTCGGTGACGAACGTTATCTGCCGTTTGAGGGCACCGGCGCGATTTCAACCTGGCAGTTGGACTTCCCGTTCGATACTGACGATCACAAGGCGATCCTCAACAACCTCAATGACGTGATTGTCACTATCTACTACACCGCCCTGTACGGTGGCAGCAGCTTTGAATCGGACGTAATCACCACATTGGCCTAACCCTTTTATTTTTATCAGCCCCGGCGGTAGCGTCGGGGCAGGAGATGTAACATGAAACAAAGCTCTCAATCCTCGGTCAACTTCACTGCACCCTCTCTGCCAAAAGGCGGCGGCGCAATTCAAGGGATGGGGGAATCGGTTGGACAGGCGGGTCCTACCGGTATGTCAAGCATGAGCCTGCCACTGCCGATTTCCGCCGGGCGCGGCGTTGCCCCTTCGCTCGGACTCAACTATAGCAGTGGCGGCGGCAACGGTGTTTTCGGCCTCGGTTGGTACTGTGGCACGATGTCGATAAGCAGGCGCACCAGCCACGGCGTGCCTAAATATGATAATAATGATGAATTCCTTGGCCCTGACGGAGAAGTGCTGGTTATGGTCACCCCCACCTCTGCCGAGCCCAATCCGGTTATGGGCTGCAATACCTATGGCACTAAAGGTCTCGGTGATACCTACACCGTCACGCGTTACATGCCGCGCATTGAAGGCGGTTTCAACCGGCTGGAATATTGGCTTGGCGCGAAAGGCGGTGATTTCTGGCTGTTGCACGGCAATGACGGCACCTTGCATATGCTGGGCAAAACCAGCAATGCAAAATTGGCCGATCCACTGGATACCACGCATACTGCCGTCTGGATGTTGGAAGAGTCCGTAACGCCGACCGGTGAGCATATTTACTACCAATACACGCCAGAGAATGGGGATAATTTAGGGGATGGGGATACCGGTCGCGATCAGTCAGCCAAACGTTATCTCACGGCGGTGCAATACGGTAATGCGGCCTATGCGGCCGATCTCTATCTGTGGGATGACACGCCAGCGTTCCCAATCTGGTATTTTACGCTGATTTTTGACTATGGCGAACGCGGCGTCGAAGAGACGCCCCCCCCACCGTTTATTGCCACCGACACATGGTCACGGCGCGCAGATCCGTTCTCCAGCTACGCCTATGGTTTTGAGGTCCGCACCTATCGGTTATGTCGGCAGGTGTTGATGTTCCATAATTTTCCTGATGAACTCACCGATGACAATACGCTGGTCGCCAGACTGCTGCTTGAATACGACGAGACCGCTACGCTCACCACGCTGACCTCGGCCAAACATGTCGCCTACGAGCCTGACGCCAGCGATACCTTGCAAGAAATGCCCCCGCTTGACATCGGCTACAGCCCGTTTGCGTTAAACGAGAGCAGTACCTGGCAGACGATGGACCCAATGTCGGGCCTGAATGACGGGCAACGCTACCAACTGATTGATCTCTATGGCGAAGGCTTACCCGGCATCTTGTATCGTACCGGCAATCAATGGCGCTATCGCTCGCCCATCAGGGATGTCACGAAGGGGGGCGACGCCGTCACTTACAGCGACTGGGAGATTCTCGCGCAGGTTCCCGCCATGCAGGGCGTGCGCAGTATGCTGATGGATATAACGGGCGACGGGCATCTGGACTGGCTGGTTACCCAGCCGGGAATGTCAGGCTTCTTTACCCTCAATTCAGATAAAAGCTGGGGAAATTTCACCCCATTCAGCGCCCTGCCTACCGAGTTTTTCCATCCCCAGGCGCAGTTTGCCCAATTGATGGGCAGCGGTCTGGCGGATCTGGCGATGATTGGCCCGAAAAGTGTCAGGGTCTACGCCAATCAGGGCACAGGTTTCAGCATGGGGCTGGATGTCGATCAGGCTGATGACATTATTCTGCCGGTAGCAGGTCGCGATGCAAGGGAACTGGTCGCATTTGCCGACATATTGGGTTCAGGCCAGGCGCATCTGGTGAAAGTTCGTTACAATAGCGTGACCTGCTGGCCAAACCTCGGTAATGGCAAGTTCGGTTCACCGATCGATATTCCTTTACCTGCCGATATTGATACGCAGACGGCATTCAATCCTGACCAGCTGTTTTTCGCTGACATTGACGGTTCCGGCACCGTGGATCTGCTGTATGCAACAAAAAGCAGTATCGCGATTTATCAGAACCAGTCAGGCAACAGCTTCACTAAATTGACGGATCTCGATCTGCCGGCTGGCGTGACGTATGACCGGTTATGCCAGATCACCCTGGCGGATGTACAGGGCAACGGCACCTCAAATCTGGTTCTGAGCGTGCCCTACATGACCCCTGCGCACTATATTTATTCATTCAGCGCCGACAAACCCTATCTGCTCAATACTGTCAGCAACAATTTAGGGGCCACCCACCAGCTCAGTTACCGCAGTTCTGCACAGGAGTGGCTGGATGAAAAAAGTGCCAATGCAGAGGCGATCCCGGCATTGCCTTTCGCCATGCATCTGTTGACCCAAACGGTCACCACGGATGAAATTACAGGCAACACCCTGAGCCAAAGCTATCTGTATCGTGCCGGGGTATACGACGGCAAAGAGCGTGAGTTCCGTGGCTTTGGCTATGTTGAATCACAAGACACCAACCATGAGGCCGTTGGCAGTGTGGGCACTCCGCTTGCCGCAGCCTCGTTGACTAAAAGCTGGTTCCACTGTGGCCGTGAAGGGGATGAAAGCGCACTGTTTGGCACGCCATTCGCGTTGGATTCTGCAGCCTACACACTCCAGTCGACCTTCTTGTCCACCTATGACACCACGACAGGGATGGATGTCGCCATTGATCCACTGAGCGATACCGACAAGTGGTGGATGTATCGATCGTTAAAAGGCGCGACGCTACGCAGCGAACTCTATGGTCTGGATGATACAAGTGATTCAACAGATGAAGGGTTGCCGTACAGTTGCAGTTATAACCGCATGCATGTACGACTGGTGCAGGCTGGCTCCACCACAGTACTGCCTGTTGTGATGTCAGATGTGCTGGAACAAATTAGCTACAATTATGAACGCGTTAGCGTTGTACCCGCGCCGACGGAGCCGCATGAACTGACGGCGACGACAGGCTTTGATCCTCTCATTGCCCATCAGGTCACGTTGCAGAAAGATCAGTATGGCGCTGGGCTATGGAGTGTTGCTGTCGCCTACCCTCGCCGTCAGGGTCAAACGCTCGATCCTTGCCCAGAAAATCTGCCATCAACCAGTTGGGCAAGTAGCTACGACGATCAACAGAATGTGGTGCGTATCTATGAAAGCCTGGCGAGCGTGATACATCTCGATGAACCGCAAGGCTGGCGTCTCGGGTTACCCGATCAGCAGCGGGCAAATCAGTTGGTCCTTGATTCGATCCCTACAGGTGGCATCAGTTATGAAAGTTTGATCGATCCCAATGGTCCGTTAAGTTCAACGGCAACCCGCTATTTCGCCGGACAGAGTGAAGTGGTTTATCAGCCTACGCCACCCAATCTGCTGGCGTTGGTTGATCACACTTGCAGTGCGGTGCTGGATGCCCCTTCCCTGGAGGCTTATAAAGATATTACGATCCCTACTGACTATGCCTTTGACCAGATCGGTTACGTAAAGAGTAGCTATGTGCTTGAAAAAGCAGCCACCTCGGGTGACCTGTGGAGTGTTGAAAGTGGTTTCACCACCTACGCAGATGAGTCACAATTCTTCCGTCCACTCACCATGCAAAATACGAAGCTAACGGGTGTAACAACCGTCACCTATGACAGCTATACGATCGGTGTACTGACACAAACCGATGCTGTGGGGAATAAAATCTCGGCTGTTTATGACTACCGTTTCCTCGCGCCGTGGCAAGTGGTGGATATCAATGGCAACACCTCAGAAGTTCAATTGGATGCGTTGGGTCGCGCAGTAGGCAGTAGTTTTTATGGTACAGAGAATGGCGTTGCCGTTGGGTTTAACCCCGTGAGTGATTACCCGGTGTCACCGTCATTGACCGTTGCTGATGCAATTACCTCCGCAGTGGCCGTCGATTACAAACAATACATTGCCGCAATCAACATTACTGACCTCTTCAGTTGGATGGGTCAGGTAAGCCCGGAGCAACTGAGTAGCCAGAAAAAGGTGGCAACCGAACTTTGGCAGCTATTGATTGATCACCGCATGATTACCCCTTCGGGATATATCCGCGCCGCTGGCCGCAATTGGGCACGGGATCCTGAAAGCAATCTTGCGATCAATCCTGAACTGGCACCCTTGCTGGCAGATACGGGAGGTATGCCAGTCAATGCCGTTTCCCTGGTGGCCGATAATTATCCAGATCCAAACGTTGCTCAGCAGACGCATATCAGCGTCAGCTACAGCGACGGTTTTGGCCGGGTATTGCAGCAATGTGCCAGGGTGGCTGCGGGACCTAACCAGTTTAGCCGCAACAGCAGCGGTAATGTCACGCCTGACACCAGCAATGTTGATCCACGCTGGGCGGTCTCAGGTCGCGTTGAGTATGATAATAAAGGTCAGGTGGTTCGCGCTTACCAACCTTTCTTTGTTAATGATTGGCAGTATGTAATTGACAGTTCCCTGGTTACCAACGGCTACAGCGATACAAATTACTATGATGCCCTGGGACGCAACACGCATACCGTCACTGCCTTAATGAATCCTGATAGAAATCAAGGTTATGTCCGCAGAATGACGTATTACCCCTGGTTTACGGTCGCAGAAGATGAGAACGATACCATCGGTATCGAAGATCTGACCCTCGCGGCTAAAAACATTATGCCAGGTTCCACAACCAGGCATTAAAATCAGTTCGCGCAGTCAAACACGAAGGCCACAGAAAAAGTCTGTGGCCTTTTTAATATAACTGAAACACGATAAAGGTTATTCTTGACATATAATTAACATCAATATACAAGGAAGATATATTCATATTAAATATGAGCATTTCCTTATTCATAGTTTAAAATTATTGCTATCACTCTATTACAACGCACCTGAATTATTTATCCTATAGTGATTACGTTCAATCAACGTTAGGATAAATAACATGTTTAAGAAAGTATTATTAGTTGCCATTATTGCAGGTTCTGCCCTGACTTCCGTAGCACAAGCGGCCGATCAACAAGCAGAGCAGGCAAAAGCCAACTTTGAAAAAACGATGGTTAAACCTTGTGAAGGCAAAAAAGCGGGTGATCAGGTGACTGTTGTAACTCGCAAAGGAATGTCAGTTTTAGCGACGTGCAAATTAACTGCCATTGTTGATGTGAAATAGTTTTACTGTTAAAAGCCATCCAAAATCTATTTTTGGATGGCTTTACGATATATGACAAATAGCAACAGTTTTCCGGCGACTTATTATTATCGAAGGATAATCCTCGCAATTCAATCCACTGAAAGTCTCAACGGCTGGTGCCATTTTTTCAGGCGATGCAGCCACAACATCACTTGCCACCCTTGCTTTATCCCGTAAGTGTTCCTCACCATGTCGCTAACGATATCGTGTTGGTAAAACTCATGGGCAATCTGTTGCTGCGCCGAACTCTCTGGCTCACGCCGAATGCTATGACAAATCCCCAGCGCCTCTCGGGTAATTTGCCAATGAAACATCGGAAATCCTTTGATTTTTTCGCTGTACTGGTCGTTTAACGCAGTCAACATCTTGACAATCTTCATATAGTGACGCTGGTATTCGACGTTAGCCTGCCCAACGCGAACGCGGTTACTGATCGACCTTTGGTGAATACGTTGTCGATAAAGCGGCGTTGAAAGATATTGTACCCGCTCGGCGTTAAGCATCACCTCAGTGGTCCAGGGAATATCCTGATGATGCAGCCCTGGCTCAAAGAAGAGATTATTTTTTATAATAAAATCAAGGCGATAAATCGCCAGCCACACCACATGAATAAAACGCTGTGTCTTTAATGCCCGATTAAAAAAAGTGACGCCATCTATAACACTGGTGCTCTCAAGACGCTTGGGTGGGATGATAGGTGTTAACTCTCCATTGGATTCCCAATAGCGCTGGCCGTTACATTGCATGACATCCAGCTCGTTCGATTCAGCATGGTTGATGAGTGTTGAATACATCTCAGGTGCCAGAACATCATCAGCATCCGGGAATGCAACATACTTACCCCTGGCAATGTTAATACCCGCATTTCGCGCTATTGACACACCAGAGTTAACCTGATCAATGACTGTAATAAAGGTGTGCTCTTCGCAATAGTGACGCGCTATTTCACCCGACCCATCTGTTGAACCGTCGTTAATAATAATTATTTCAATATTCTTCTCCTTTTGTGCTATTAAGCTTTCAAGGAATGGAATAAAGAGATTGCCTGCATTATGCAAAGGCACAATAACGCTCAGTATGGGTGTCATAGTTGTTCCAAAAAAGACATAACACTCCCTTGCATCGTAACCTATTAAAATCGTTAATGTTGCAATTTGAGTTATGCTCCATCACTGCGATTCAAGAACGGTACCGGTGAGATATAAAATTTGATTTTGCTTAAGTCAAATTTAATCTATAAACAGGAAAAAATCAAGAATTTACCAGAAAAATACTCCCGGAGTGGAATTATAACCCAAAGGTAACACTCATTAAGTGAACAATCGTGCATCTAGTTTTATTACCAAAAAATAACATTCGTGTAATATACCAACCTTAACCCACCCCAACCTTCATCGAGTTGGGGTGGTTTTTTTATAAATCCTTGAATTACTATTCGGTATATATCCCATTATCTTATTATGATGACATGGAATCAGATAAATTATGGACCTATCAAACTCTCAATCTCATCTTCAACAACGCGTTATTTTTGAGGATATAAGCAAGATGTTTTTCCCCTTTGGGTATTCCAGATTTCGGCGGGAGGTATTGAGATTAGAAACTATAGATACCTTCGTAAGAGCCTGACTTCATCACAGCCGCATGTCGCTGGGCACGTTCAGGCGTTTGCTTCGCCCACGTACTGTTAAGCATCTCGCTTGCCGCAGCATCAAAGTCACCACGATTTATCGCGTTCAGCATATTATGAAAACCCGCCAGCCCTTCCACTCCCATTTGATAGGCCATGCTGGTAAGTATGTCTTGACGCGCTTGATTACAATGAGGAATTGTCGCTGATATGTCACTGCTCCGGCTCATGGTTAACGTTGTTGAATCCACCAATGACTGCAACCAGGCATCACAGGTTGATTGCGTAATATCAAATACGTAATTCCGTAGCGGGGCTCCTTGCGGCCCGATTTTGAAACCGGTACCGACTGTCGGATAACCCAGGCTATCGATATAGGGAGAGAGTTTTGTTCCTTCCTCTTGCTCAAGCAGAGGAATAATTTCACTTTTCTGATTCATCGTAAATCTCCAGTTTTGATTTACGATTTTCCCACACGGCAAGGATTGCATCACGCGCACGCTCTGCGCCGACGAATTCCATAAAAACACCCATAAAGGATTAAAACAGTTCTTTGAAAAGGGGTCGTCGGCTGGAGTTGGTGCACAACAAGCATCTAAACCTGCAAGACAGTTACAGCCTGTGGAATACCCAGAAAGAGTTAGATATCTCGCATTTACACAAACCCCCAGTGCCAGTTTCTCTTCGCCAGTTCCGCCACAAAATCCTCAGTAGTGACGGTACGCCGCCCTTTCTCGCTTATCTTGATGGCCTGCTTAAATGCAGCATCAATCTCATATCTTCTTGGCATATGTCCCACCAATATACTGTTCATGCATACAGTATCGTTATTCGATAAAGCTGATCAAGTGGAAGATGGACGGGATGTAGAAAGGTATTGGCAAGAAAGGAAATTTAGTTGCGTATGGTGGTTCTGGGTGCCTAACGCTTTATCTGCACCTCCATTTATGCATAATGGAACAATTAACGTGAAATAATTCAGGCTTGAAAATGGCGACTCCAGGAAGAAGCAATACCCTAGATGCAGTCAAAGTGTTAATGGCTTTTCTGGTTATATCAATACACACTATTACGCCAGGCACTGAATTTAAATATTTTTTAACACAAGTAATTGCAAGAATCGCCGTTCCTTTTTTCTTTATCTCAGCAGGATACTTCTTTTCTTCGAAAAACGATAAAAATGAATTATTTAAAACCACTATAAGACTATCATTATTATATTTAGCATGGTGTCTATTTTATTCACCATTTATAATCACAGATGTCTACAACAGTAGCAACTCCTTTTTCAGCGCAATTGGCAATGTCACATATCTACTATTAAAAGGATGGAGACACATGTGGTACATGCCTGCGATGATTTTTGCTGTAGTGTTATATTATTATCTCAAAGACACAAAACTCGTATATTTTATTGCAATAATTCTTTATGCCATCGGCATTTTGGTTCAAAATATAACGCCGCAAAGTGAATACTCAATTCTATATTACAGAAACTTTTTGACATTTGGGTTCCCCCTTATTGCAATTGGTTCTTTCTTGAGAGTCGCAAAATTGAGTAATCAAAGTATCTTACGTTTAGTTTTGGCTCTAGTGGTAACTACTTCGATGCTAGCAGTTGAGGGCCTTATCAGATACAAGTCAGCAATGTATAATAATGATATGTTAATCTTCGCACCTTCGGTTGCAGCAGCCATCTTTTTGCTTTCATTAAAATCCACCTCCAACTTTCCCGCTGAATGCAGGTCTGTAGCCTCAAGTATGTATTTTGTTCACTTTCTGTTTTATTTAACGCTAAAAGGTTTCATCTCTAACGAATATGAGTTATTCGCTGCGGTATCGGCTGCATCCATTTTATTCAGTTTTTACCTAGGTAGGCTCAGGTTATACAGGTTAATATTTACTTAGCCACACACCCCAATTTTCCATTTGGTGTGTGTGGAAAATTTTAGATCCCGGTTATTTATTATCTGGGGATAATGGTAATGTTTTGGAACCGTCAGCCGCAGAAATGTATGCCCTTAAGGCTTTTCTGTAACTAGTCCATGAAAGCAGGTATTCCCGCTGCGCCTATTGTCACCGAAACTGATGTGACCGAAGAGACGTCAATGAGTGAACTTTCCGCATAAGCACCAGAGTTTCCACCCCATGCAGCCGCAATTTGAGATGAGGTTGTGACTTCGGTTCCCCCCGCCAGCACCACCTCCGCCAACGGCGCGAACCCTGACATTTTTTGTGCCGGATGTCGGAGTGTATATTGCCGATGATAAAAAAATTTTTGGAGTCGCAAAGGGCACGTCGCGAAATGACGCCGGATGAATGTGATCCTGCCAGTTCCAGCTGTCGCCCGAAAATCCTAACAGCGAAGACATTTAGGCGATAGTGAGGAGGAAGCGCGGCAAATAGCGATAGAGGCCAATACCCAGCTGGCCGAACAAAAAATGAAGCACATGTTCACCATTCGGGTAAAAATCAGCACAAAACTGGGAATGTCGATCACCGTCAGCACCTGGTTGGATAAATACATAAAAATTCAGGACGAGCGGCTGAAGATCGGCGAAATAAAACTGAACACCTACAAGCAGAAATCAGCGCCAGTTGAAGCGTTCCGGAGGGAATGTGGCGCGATGGAATTGCAGTCAATCGGGGCAAAGGATGTTGCATCCATAATCGAACAATACAAAGAACGCGGCCAGCGGCGCATGGCTCAGGTTGTGCGCATGGTGTTGGTCGATGTCTACAATGAAGCACAGCACGCTGGCGAAGTTGAACTAGGTTACAACCCTGCGTAGGCCACCAGAAAACCAATATTTCACGAACAACGCTCATTATCGGAACGGTTATATCGGGCGCAGGGCATCGATACACAGAAACTATTGGGACACAAAAACCAGATGATGACCGACAGATATAACGACGACCGCGGGAAAGATTGGGTGGTTTTGGCTATTTAAAGAGAGTTTTTTTGTTCTGTTTTGCAGAAGAGTTTTGCAGGGGTTTTGCAGAAGAATTTTTGGAGGGATGAAAAACAAAGGGGGCGCGATGCCCCCGATGTCTACTTCAACAATTCCGCAATTACATATTACTAATAATATCTTCGCCAAACTCGCTACATTTCCGTAGCTTAGCGCCGTCCATCAGACGTTCGAAGTCATAGGTCACGGTCTTCTTGGCGATCGCGCCTTCCATTCCTTTAACAATCAGGTCGGCAGCTTCGAACCATTCCATGTGACGCAGCATCATTTCTGCAGACAGAATAATGGAACCTGGGTTCACTTTATCCTGACCGGCGTACTTGGGTGCTGTACCGTGGGTGGCTTCAAACAGTGCGCAATCTGAACCAATGTTGGCACCTGGTGCAATACCGATACCGCCAACCTGTGCAGCCAGTGCATCAGAAATGTAGTCACCGTTCAGGTTCATACAGGCGATTACGTCATATTCAGCAGGACGCAGCAGGATCTGTTGCAAGAACGCATCGGCAATCACATCTTTAATGATGATGTCTTTGCCATTGTTCGGGTTCTTGATTTTTACCCACGGGCCGCCATCTATCAGTTCACCACCGAATTCTTCACGCGCCAATTGGTAACCCCAATCTTTGAAGGCACCCTCGGTAAATTTCATGATGTTGCCTTTGTGAACCAAAGTCAGTGAATCACGATCGTTGGTAATGGTGTACTCGATGGCGGCGCGAACCAGGCGTTTTGTCCCCTCTTCAGAACAAGGCTTGATACCAATACCGCATTCCTGTGGGAAACGGATTTTCTTCACGCCCATTTCATCTTGCAGGAACTTGATCACTTTATCAGCTTCTGCAGAGCCGGCTTTCCATTCGATACCTGCATAGATATCTTCAGAGTTCTCACGGAAAATCACCATATCGGTCTCTTCCGGGCGTTTCACCGGGCTTGGTGTGCCCTGGTAGTAACGCACTGGACGCAGACAGATATACAGATCGAGTTGTTGGCGCAGGGCCACGTTCAGGGAGCGAATACCGCCACCAACTGGCGTGGTCAGCGGGCCTTTGATGGCAACGCGGTATTCACGAATCAGATCCAGCGTTTCTTCTGGCAGCCAGACATCTTTGCCGTAGACTTCTGTCGATTTCTCACCGGTATAGATTTCCATCCAGGAGATTTTACGCTCGCCTTTATAGGCTTTCTCGACAGCCGCATCCACAACCTTAATCATGGCAGGGGTAACGTCGATGCCGATACCGTCACCTTCGATAAACGGGATAATCGGGTTATGAGGAACGATCAGTTTACCCTGAGCATCAACCGTAATTTTATTACCTTCCGCCGGAACAACTACTTTGCTTTCCATTAACCTCTCCTTCAAGCGCATTTTTGTTAATGATTTGTAAGATGCGTGTCAATACTACTGCAATATTGCGTCTACGCCAATCCGAAACAGACTTCATACATGACGCGTGTATAATGCCGCTATTCTCGCTAACTACAATGACTATGAATAAATTCCCTGTTAAAAATCACCACGTTAACCGATTCAGCCGCCGACCTGCCGCCAAAGTTACTGCGGTTGCCGGGCCTCGCCGGGTGGTCATATTTAATAAGCCATTTGATGTTTTACCACAGTTTACCGATGAAGCCGGACGCAATACCCTAAAAGACTTTATCCCGATCAGTGGGATTTACGCCGCAGGACGGTTGGATCGCGATAGTGAAGGTTTAATGATTCTTACCAATGACGGAAAGTTACAATCGCGTTTGACCCAGCCAGATAAAAAAACGGCAAAAATTTATTTTGTGCAGGTCGAAGGTGACACTGACGAAGCCGCACTGGCGCAATTGCGTGCCGGAATAACGCTGAAAGACGGGCCTACCCTTCCGGCGGGCGCCGAACGTGTGGCTGAACCAGACTGGCTGTGGCCACGCAATCCACCCATCCGTGAGCGGAAATCCATCCCTACCAGTTGGCTGAAAATCACCCTTTATGAGGGACGTAACCGACAGGTCAGGCGCATGACGGCGCATATCGGCTTCCCTACCCTGCGCTTGATTCGTTATGGTATGGGCGGTGTGACCCTTGATACATTGGCTCCCGGGCAATGGAAGGAGATCGATTATGTTTAAGCCGCATGTCACTGTGGCCTGCGTTGTGCAGGCACAAGGTAAATTCCTGGTGGTTGAAGAGACCATCAGGGGTAAAGCGTTGTGGAATCAACCCGCGGGGCATCTCGAAGCTGACGAAACGCTGATTGCCGCTGCCGAGCGCGAACTGTGGGAAGAAACCGGCATTCGTGCAATACCCCAATCGCTGCTGAAAATGCATCAGTGGATCGCGCCCGATAAAACACCATTCCTGCGCTTTGCTTTCGCCATTGATCTGCCTGAAATTCTGCCAACGGAACCGCATGACAGCGATATCGACCGTTGCCTGTGGTTGCCTGCCGCCGAAATCCTGCAATCAAGCCAATTGCGATCGCCGTTGGTGGCAGAGAGCCTAAACTGTTATCTGAGCCGTGAGCGGTATCCGCTTGATTTGTTGAGTGCCTTTAACTGGCCATTTTGATTCATCCTGCCAATTTTTATGATCGCTTGATTCGGCGGTGCAGCGACCCGCCCAACGTGATAAAATCCTGCGCTTGTTTTTAAGATGCATCGTTTATTACGTTGTAGCCGTGGCCTTTCATCATTGATGGTCGTCTACAACCTGCGCCAATGACCCCGCGCCAGCTCAACGCATAAACACGTTCGTGAGACCCTAATGTCAGACATTAACCAGAAATCAGATAACAGCCAGAAAAAAGTCATCGTCGGGATGTCCGGCGGTGTTGACTCTTCCGTATCCGCGTACCTGCTGCAGCAACAGGGCTATCAGGTGGTGGGTTTATTCATGAAAAACTGGGAAGAGGATGACGACGAAGAGTATTGCTCCGCCGCGACCGATCTTGCAGACGCCCAAGCCGTCTGCGATAAGCTGGGCATCGAACTGCACACCGTCAACTTTGCTGCTGAGTACTGGGATAACGTTTTCGAACTGTTTCTGGCAGAATATAAGGCTGGGCGCACACCTAATCCGGATATTCTCTGTAACAAAGAGATCAAGTTCAAAGCCTTCCTCGAGTTTGCTGCCGAAGATCTCGGTGCAGACTATATCGCGACAGGTCACTATGTCCGTCGGCAGGATGTCGATGGCAAAAGCCGGCTTCTGCGCGGTATCGATGGCAACAAAGACCAAAGCTATTTCCTCTACACCCTGAGCCACCAGCAAATTGCCCAAAGTCTGTTCCCGGTGGGTGAGTTGGAAAAACCTGAAGTTCGCCGGATCGCACAAGAGTTGGATTTGATCACCGCAAAGAAAAAGGATTCCACCGGAATCTGCTTCATTGGTGAACGCAAATTCAAGGATTTCCTGGGCCGTTACCTGCCTGCCCAGCCCGGACGTATTCTCAGCGTTGACGGTGAAGATATGGGACAGCATCAGGGTCTGATGTATCACACCCTGGGTCAGCGCAAAGGGTTAGGCATTGGCGGCACCAAAGACGGTGGTGAAGATCCCTGGTATGTGGTCGATAAAGACGTCGACAATAACATTCTCGTTGTCGCGCAAGGTCACGAGCATCCGCGCCTGATGTCCTATGGCCTGATTGCGCAGCAACTGCACTGGGTCGATCGCCTGCCGCTGACACAACCCCTGCGCTGCACAGTGAAAACCCGTTATCGCCAGCAGGATATTCCCTGTACAGTCACGCCATTGGGTGACGATCGCATCGATGTACGCTTTGATGAGCTCGTTGCAGCCGTAACCCCTGGACAATCAGCCGTATTTTATCTTGACGACGTGTGCCTCGGCGGCGGCATCATTGAACAACGCTTACAGGAGTAATCGTGGCCAAGAATTACTATGACATAACGCTGGCGCTGGCAGGGATCTGCCAGTCTGCGCGATTGGTGCAACAACTTGCACATGGAGGCCAGTGCGATCGCGAGGGCATGATGGTCTCGCTGAAAAGCATTCTGGAAACCAATCCCGCGTCCACACTGGACGTCTTTGGCGGTCAGGAGTCCAACCTTAAAATTGGGTTGGAGACATTGATGGGTGTGTTGAATGCCAATCGTCAGGGGCCCGGTGCGGAATTGACGCGCTACACCCTAAGCCTGATGGTGCTGGAACGTAAACTCAACGCACAAAAATCAGCGATGAATACCCTTGGCGAGCGTATCGATCAATTGGATCGCCAGTTGGTACATTACGATCTTGAATCAGAGACGCTGCTGAGTTCGCTGGCCTCGATTTATGTGGATGTCGTCAGCCCGCTCGGCCCGCGCATTCAGGTCACCGGTTCACCAACGATCCTGCAAAGCCCGCAGGTGCAGGCCCGGGTTCGCGCCGTTCTGCTCGCCGGTATCCGTTCTGCCGTGCTGTGGCATCAGGTCGGCGGTGGCCGCCTGCAATTAATGTTTTTTCGTAATCGTCTGTTTCAGCAGGCGAAGAATATCCTTGCTCATTGTTAATTTAGATCCCAGGAGTTGCTACCGATGGAATTATCCTCACTGACCGCCGTTTCCCCCGTTGATGGTCGCTACGGTGATAAAGTCAGCGCGCTACGTGCCATTTTCAGCGAATTTGGTCTGCTGAAATTTCGCGTGCAGGTCGAAGTACGTTGGCTGCAAAAACTGGCAGCCTGCGCAGAGATCAAAGAAGTTCCTGCATTTGATGCCGACGCAAACGCTTACCTTGATGCCATCGTTGCAAACTTTAACGAGCAGGATGCACAGCGGATTAAGGATATCGAGAAAACCACCAACCACGACGTCAAAGCGGTTGAATATTTCCTCAAGGAAAAAGTGGCCAACGTTCCTGCCCTGCATGCCGTGTCAGAATTCATTCACTTTGCCTGTACTTCAGAAGACATCAATAACCTGTCTCATGCGCTGATGCTACAAACCGCGCGTCAGGATGTGGTGCTGCCGAACTGGCGCAAAATCATTGACGCCATCAAATCATTGGCGCATGAACATCGTGACATTCCGCTGTTGTCACGTACCCATGGTCAACCGGCTACGCCGTCTACCGTCGGCAAAGAACTCGCCAACGTGGCCTACCGTATGGAACGCCAATACCGTCAGTTAGAAATCGTTGAAATTCTGGGTAAAATCAACGGCGCAGTAGGTAACTACAACGCGCACATCGTCGCTTATCCCGAAGTCGACTGGCATCAATTCAGTGAAAGCTTCGTGACTTCATTGGGGATTACCTGGAACCCTTACACCACACAAATTGAACCGCACGATTACATTGCAGAGCTCTTCGATTGCATCGCACGTTTCAACACCATCCTGATCGATTTTGACCGTGATATCTGGGGTTATGTTGCGCTGAACCATTTCAAACAGAAAACCATTGCTGGCGAGATCGGTTCTTCCACCATGCCGCACAAAGTTAACCCCATCGACTTCGAAAACTCCGAAGGTAACCTCGGTTTGGCCAACGCGGTGCTGGGCCATCTGGCGACTAAATTACCGGTATCACGCTGGCAGCGCGATCTGACGGATTCTACCGTGCTGCGTAATCTGGGCGTAGGTCTGGGCTATGCGCTTATCGCCTATCAGTCGACGATGAAAGGGATCAGCAAGCTTGAAGTCAATGAAGCGAACCTGCGCAATGAACTCGACCACAATTGGGAAGTTCTGGCAGAACCGATTCAAACCGTCATGCGTCGTTACGGTATCGAAAAGCCTTATGAGAAATTGAAAGAGCTGACCCGTGGAAAACGTGTTGATGCGGCGGGCATGCAGGCATTTATTGACTCACTGGCGCTGCCAGAGGAAGAAAAGGTGCGCCTGAAAGCGATGACGCCAGCCAATTATATTGGCCGCGCTACAACGATGGTTGATGAACTGAAATAAATCGGTTGGGACGTTATCATCTCATTCTCCAGGCGACCTTCGGGTCGCCTGTTCGTTAATATTCTTTTTTATCAATACGTCGCGCACAACGGCGTTCTCGTTTACAATTTGTTTAGGTTTCTTCCCGACTGGTTGAATCAAGGTTTATTCTATTTGACAGATAATGGTCTTATTCATTTAAGGCTGATAACGGCGTAATAGACAGGGGTAGAATATGCGAATTCTGGTTGTGGAAGATAATGCGTTGCTTCGCCATCATTTGACCGTTCAGATGCGTGAGATGGGGCATCAGGTTGATGCTGCGGAAGACGCAAAAGAAGCCGACTATTTCCTGCAAGAAAATGCTCCTGATATTGCCATTGTCGATCTTGGCCTGCCGGGCGAAGACGGGTTGAGCCTCATCCAACGCTGGCGCAGCCAGCAGAGCACACTGCCGATTCTGGTGCTGACGGCCCGTGAAAGCTGGCAAGATAAAGTTGCCGTGCTTGAAGCCGGTGCCGATGACTACGTGACCAAACCTTTCCATCTGGAAGAAGTCGTGGCGCGCATGCAGGCACTGATGCGCCGCAATAGCGGACTGGCTTCGCAAGTCATCAGCCTGCCACCCTTTCAGATTGACCTCTCACGACGCGAACTGAGCGTGAATGAAAACAGCATTAAACTCACTGCGTTCGAATACACCATTATCGAAACACTGATCCGCAGCGTGGGCAAAGTGGTAAGCAAAGACTCCCTGATGCTGCAGCTTTATCCCGACGCTGAGTTGCGCGAAAGCCATACCATCGACGTATTGATGGGACGCCTGCGCAAAAAATTGCAGGCCGAACATACGCAGGAAGTGATCACCACCGTACGCGGCCAGGGTTACCGTTTTGACGTGCGCTAACTTTTTTTAGCAAGGCTGACAATTTCTCTTAAGGCTAACCATGTTTTTTGAAGCTAACCATGTTTCGTAAGAAAGCCCCGTTCTCACTGCGAGCCCGCTTTTTGATGGCAACAGCTGGCGTTGTTCTGGCGTTATCATTGGCTTACGGGCTCGTCGCTGTTGTGGGCTACATGGTCAGTTTTGATAAAACGGCCTTTCGGCTATTGCGCGCGGAAAGTAATCTGATTTTTAGCCTCGCGCAGTGGAAAAACAACAAACTCAGTATTGCTGCGCCCCCCAATTTTGATCTCAATTTCCCCACGTTGGTACTGATTTACGATGACAACGGGAAGCTCCTGTGGCGTCAGCGTCAGGTGCCTGAGTTGGAAACGCGCATTAAAAAATCCTGGTTAACCAAATCCGGTTTCTACGAATTGGATACCGATTCAAGAGTCAGTAGCGCTGTCGTAGGTGACAACCCCAATGCCCAGACTCAGTTGAAGGATTACGACGTTGATGACAGCGATGCATTGACCCACTCCATCGTGGTTAACCGCTATGCAGAAACATCCCAGTTACCCGGACTGACCATTGTGGTGGTTGACGCCATTCCTCAGGAGCTTCAGCGTGCCGATGTCGTCTGGCATTGGTTCAGTTATGTACTGCTCGCCAACCTGTTGCTGGTATTGCCGCTGTTGTGGCTGGCTGCCTACTGGAGTCTGCGGCCAATCAAATCATTGATCCACCAGATTGGGGAACTGGAAAAACGTGAACGTGAGAAACTCGATGAAAATCCACCGAGTGAACTACGTGGGTTAGTGCGTAATCTCAACGTATTGCTGAGCAACGAACGTGCCCGCTATACCAAATACCGCACCACGCTCTCAGATCTCACGCACAGTCTAAAAACCCCGCTGGCGGTATTGCAGACGACCTTGCGGTCGCTGCGCTCCGGCAAGCAATTAACGATAGATCAGGCCGAGCCGATAATGCTTGAACAGATCAGCCGCATATCACAACAGATTGGCTATTATCTGCACCGCGCGAGTGTGCACTCGGACCAAAGCATGCTGTCCCGTGAATTCCACTCGGTGCCATCCCTGCTCGACAGTCTCTGTTCGGCACTCAATAAAGTTTATCAGCGCAAAGGCGTGGTATTGACGATGGATATCTCACCTGAACTCAGTTTCCTTGGCGACAAGAACGACTTTATGGAAGTGATGGGTAACGTCATTGATAACGCCTGTAAATACTGCCTGGAATTTGTGGAGATCAGTGCGATCCACACTGAAGAAGAGCTGATTCTGGTGATCGATGACGACGGTCCGGGGATCCCGGCAAGTAAACGTGAACTGATTTTCCAACGCGGGAAGCGAGCCGATACGCTACGGCCCGGACAAGGTTTGGGTTTATCCGTTGCCAGTGAAATTATCGAACAATATAAAGGCATGATTACCGTCACCGATAGCGCACTTGGCGGTGCTTGTATGCGTGTGACTTTTGGCCAGCAGCATCCCGAAGCAAAAGATTAATCATATTTGCGGTCGATTACGCAATTTTTGCTTTCAATAACGCAATGCAGTGCGCTTACCTTCCGTTATAATCCATACAGGCCTTCTCAATCCAGGGACAGACTATGGATTATCAACTTGATTTAGATTGGAACGATTTTCTCCAACGTTATTGGCAGAAGCGTCCTGTCATGCTAAAGCGCGGCTTCAAAAATTTTATTGACCCGATCTCTCCCGATGAACTCGCCGGACTGGCGCTGGAAAACGAAGTCGACAGCCGCTTGGTCAGTCATCAGGAAGGCCGCTGGCAGGTCAGTCATGGTCCGTTCGAGAGTTATGACCATCTTGGTGAGACCAATTGGTCGCTGCTTGTTCAGGCTGTCGATCACTGGCACGAACCGTCCGCTGCCTTGATGCGCCCTTTCCGCCATATTCCCGACTGGCGTATGGATGACCTGATGATCTCCTTCTCCGTACCGGGCGGTGGCGTAGGCCCGCATCTTGACCAGTACGATGTGTTCATTATTCAGGGAACGGGTCGCCGCCGCTGGCGGGTTGGGGAAAAAGTCGTAATGAAACAGCATTCCCCGCACCCTGACTTATTACAGGTTGATCCATTCGATGCCATCATTGATGAAGAGATGGAGCCGGGGGATATCATTTATATCCCACCGGGTTTCCCGCACGAAGGCTATTCGCTTGAAAATGCGCTCAACTACTCGATAGGTTTTCGTGCACCGAATGGCCGTGAGTTGGTGAGTGGGTTTGCTGACTATGTTCTGGCGCGTGAATTGGGCAGCAGAAGATATAGCGATCCGGATCTGGTCGAACGCGACCATCCTGGGGAAATTTTGCCTTCTGAACTGGATAACTTACGCAAGATGATGCTGGAGCTGGTTGAAAAACCAGAAGATTTCCAGGGCTGGTTTGGTGAATTCATCTCCCAATCGCGCCATGAATTGGATCTGGCCCCGCCGGAGCCCCCTTATCAGGCCGGTGAAATCTATGAGCTTTTGCGTAGTGGCGAGATATTACAAAGACTCGGGGGACTTCGTGTCCTGCGCGTTGGTGACCGTTGCTATGTCAATGGTGAGGTCATTGATACTGAATATTTACAGGCAGCCGATGCGCTGACGCGTAATTTTACCGTGACCGGCGAGATGCTGGGCGAAGCACTGGAAGATCCTTCGTTCCTGGCGATGTTGTCTGTATTGATCAACAGCGGTTACTGGTATTTCAAGGACTGAGTGTTGAGTTTACATACCCTTTAGTTTATATACCCAACATGCATAAAAAAGGTGGGAGTGATCCCACCTCTTCTCGTCAGTTCTGCACTATTCTTTCGAAGCTGACGTTTCTAAGCCGATGTTTCTGTCAGCAAATCCTGATAATACCGTTTTGCCACGTCAGGATGGGAGCGCAATCGACCTTTCAGATAGTTCCAACCCACATCGCGAAACAGCGGATTGTCTGGATCGCTGGCGGCTCCCCGTGCTTCCTGTGCGAGATTGTCTGGCAATTTATAGAGCGGCACTCTGGCATCCAGACGTGCCCCCAGGAAGAAGGCGATGGATAAACGCTCAACTCCCGCAGGCGGTGTAATGACCCGATGAACGGTGGCCCGCAAATAACCGTTGCTCGCCAGTTCCAACAACTCGCCAATGTTGACTACAAACGTACCTTCAATCGGCGTCGCATCAATCCAGCGGCCCTCTTCAACCTCAACCTGCAAACCACGCTGTGCGTCCTGAAGTAAAAAAGTCAGGAAACCAGAATCTTTATGCGCACCGACACCTTGTTCACTGCCTGTGGTTTCACGACCAGGGTAACGAATGAGTTTGATGTGTTCATTGGGTTTTTCACCGTAGAGTTCATCAAATACCTGTTCCGGCAGTGACAACGACAGTGCGAATGCCCGCAGGAGCCGCAGTGCCATGGTGGTCATCTGTTTCTGCCACTCCAGCAGCGCAGGTTTGAGTGCAGGCAATGCTTGCGGCCATTGATTGGGCCCCTGCAAGCGAGCCCATTTCGGGGTGTTTTTATCCAGAATCAGCGCCTGCCGTTCGGCACCAATGTCAAACTGTTCACGCCAGTCCGGCTGTCCACGGGTCAGTTCTGCCGCCGCGCGGTTGTAACCGCGAAAATGCGGGGAGTGCACCATTTCAACAGAAAGCTTTTCCTCCTGCGGCAACGCGAAAAATTGCCGTGAAAGAGACTGAATGGTTTTCAGCAGCTCAGGATCGACACCGTGTCCCTTCAAATAAAAGAACCCGATATCCCGGGAGGCATGGCGAAGGTCGTTCAGGAAATTTTCGCGTTGCTCTTCACCCAGATCCAGTTGCGCCAAGTCAAGCAAGGGTAGACGATCGGCATGGTTCGATTGGCTCATGTAGTATTCCGGCATAAAAGTCGTTTCAAATGAGAATCACTATCAGAATGTGCTAAAAGCTACCATCGGGTGCCGGGCGCAGACCAATATTGTTGTGTTCTAAGATATCGCGTTTGCTGCTACCCGTTGATTGCAAGACGATTAGACATTGACCCAGCCAATACACTGCGGCATGGTATATTTTTTCCACCAAATGAGCGGGTTATACGATTTAGTCTTTAAAGAATGAATCGTGACGGGACTGGGTGATTATGGGATTAATAATAAAGGTGCTCATTGGTGCGCTTGTGGTACTTCTGATCGGGGTGTTGTCCAAAACGCGTAATTATTACATTGCTGGATTAGTCCCTCTCTTTCCCACGTTTGCTCTGATTGCGCACTATATCGTCGGCAGCGAACGCTCGATTGAAGCACTACGCACCACCATTATCTTTGGTCTCTGGGCGATAATTCCCTATCTGATTTACCTGCTTTCACTCTACTTTCTGGTGGGATTTCTCCGTTTACCCCTCGCTCTCGCGGGCGCAGTCGCCTGCTGGATACTCGCCGCCTGGTTGCTCATTACGATTTGGAATCGCTGGCATGGGCAGGGTTAATCTGTCTGTCACGTCTACCCTCTATAATGTGAAGCTGCGCACAATAGTCAAAATCCACTATCATCAAATTGGCGGATATCTTTGCGGAGAACCACGATGGATTTAGCTCTGTTCGATCTGGATGAAACCCTATTATGCGACGACAGCGCCAGTTTGTGGCTGCGCTGGCTGGTATCTGAAGGCTTTGCTCCACCGGAACTGCATCAACAGGAGCAGGAATTGATGCAGAAGTATTATCAGGGGCAACTTCCAATGGAAGAGTACATGCTGGCAACGCTCGCACCGCTGGCTGGACTTAGCCAAACAACGGTGGCCGCCTGGGTTGAACGTTTTATTCGTCGGAATATTTTACCGCGCATTTATCCCGCGGCACGCCAGCAACTGGCGTGGCACAAACAGCGCGGCGACTACATCATTGTCGTTTCGGCCACTGGCGAACATCTCGTCACACCGATTGCCCGGCAGCTTGGCGCACACCACGCGCTGGCAATCGGCGTAACGGTTGAAGATGAGCGTTTCACTGGCAGCACTTACGGCATAATGACGTACCAGCAGGGTAAAGTGCAGAGACTCAACGAATGGTTGCAGACATACTCTGGCGAGCCTTTCGCTGAAACCCACGCTTACAGCGATTCGATTAACGATCGCGCCCTACTCGAATATGTCGATCGCGCCAATGTCATCAATCCAGATAGCGAACTGCGCGAACTGGCATTGACCAATGGCTGGCACATTTATAATTGGCAGCGCTAGCATCTTGTTATATTTGACTCACTGTTGCGGTTGGAGGCGCAATAGTTTTCCGTCGCTGTCATCGGTCAGCAAATAAACATAACCATCCGGCCCGACGCGGACATCACGGATGCGTTCTTTCCTGTCACCCAGCCAACGCTCTTCCGAGACAATCTTATCTCCATCAAGCTTGAGATGGATAAGATTCTCCTGGGCAAGTGCGCCAATAAATAGCGAATGTTTCCAAACCGGGAATCGGTCAGAATTATAGAACGCCATACCACTGACGCCGGGCGATCTTTCCCAATAGTGAATTGGCTGTTCGGTACCTGCAACTTTGGTGCCCTTGGCTTCAGGAATCGGCAAACCGGAATAGTTAATCCCCCAGGTCGCCAGTGGCCAGCCATAATTTTTACCTGCCTGCGGAATATTAATTTCATCACCCCCACGCGGGCCGTGTTCGTTCTCCCACATCACGCCGGTCCAGGGATTAAGTGCCAGTCCCTGCGGGTTGCGATGACCATACGACCAGATTTCAGGTCGGGCATTGGCATTATTGATGAAAGGGTTATCTGCCACAGGTTTTCCTTCGGGCGTAAGGCGAACCACTTTCCCTTGCAGTTTGTTCAACTCCTGCGCGGTTGGCCGCTGATTATTTTCACCCAAGGTCATGAAAAGATTGCCTTGCTTATCGAAAGCCAACTTGCCACCAAAATGGTTGCCCACTGACAATTTTGGCTCCTGGCGAAAGATTACCTGGAAGTTTTCAATGCTGCGGTTATCCGGCGTCAAACGTCCGACCCCCAGCGCCGTACCTGCTTTGCTTTTACCACTGCCCTGCTCTGCCTCAGCAAACGTCAGATAAATTTTCCTGCTGGTTGCAAAATCTGGAGCGAGCAACACTTCCAGTAATCCGCCCTGCCCGCTGTTGTAAACCTCCGGTACACCCGTGATCGGTGCTGAAAGTCCTTTACCTTCCTTCCAGACGCGCAGCTGTCCCGAACGTTCTGTAATCAGTAACCCCTGATTGTCCGGCAGAAACTCCATGGACCAAGGATGGTCCAGTTTATCTAGCAGTTCAGTGACTTGCGGATCGACAGCGTGCGCAGGAAGGGCGACTGCCAATGCGGAAAAAATCAGAGGAAAGGCGATGATAAAACCGCATCGATTCATCGATGACTTGGGTGTTAAAGACATAGTTGATCCTTGTCAGCTGAGATATCCGTTTATTTTAGGTCACATAGGCAAGAACACTCATCTAACGCAGTGCTTTTACATTTCCTGACGTTTTTGAATCAGTGAATTCATTGATATTTCGTTAGTTGGCAACACCAAGGATTATGGATAGAAAGTGATTTATTGTTAATACTTATGCGATCACCCTTAAAACTCAACTCTGCGGTGCGCCTCGAGTTTTTCCTTTGAATTACAACGCCCTAACTTTGACTTTACGACGACTGGAACTGTAAAATATCCTGCATCTAAAGTTAAAAATTTGTACGCATATTCAATATTGCTTTATTTATGGGGATAACATATGGCCATATTCAGCAGCCCATTTGGACCAACGATTTTGACAGGGGAAGATGCGGAGGAACTCCGAAAAATGATGCGCGAAAGAAAACCAAATAAGAAAGCCATGGAATCCTACGCTCGCGGCGAAGCTCGTGCAAAAATGCAAGAGTTACTACTAAACCAAAACAACAAATAAGAGGTCAATGATATTTGTCCCAAGGTAGGATGCCGATTTGTAGTGACAGATGCCAAAAAGAGTGCAATTGATTTTTATCGTAAAAGAGGCATGGTGATGTTGCAAACCGCTACTAATCAACTCTCTTCAAGGCCAGTAATGCTCATTGATCTGTATACATTTTTCGATGCTAGTGCAGTGGAGACCTACGCCTAACTTTATCCCAAAGTTCCTTTGTAAAAAAATCATCCCGATGAATGCATGAGTTCATGATGACAATACCAGTAGAGCGAGTTACCAAACCTGTGTAAAATCCACCAGTTTTTTCATATTGAACGTATTGTGAGCGTAATAAAGATGCATCAACCACGTATTGGGTTCGTTTCTCTGGGTTGCCCTAACAATCAAGAAATATATTGAGATTAAATTACAGACAAAGACATATATATTTGATTTAAAAACAAAAAAAGAGTCTAAAAGCCTCTTTTGATAGAATTCACAAAAAATTTAGCCTCTTGGCGGGAATGGATCTTTCCCATGCGAATCCTTATCACGTATTTGACCATTTGGGCGATGTATAACAAGTTCGCCACCTTGGTTTCGAGAGATAGGGCGAGCAGCGTCAATTGCCTCTTGCTGCGTACGGTGTGTGGAAGTGACACGGCTATTACCTTCCCCCACGTACAGCCCATTCCCCGTTATGCGGTACAAGATGCTGATTTTTACCCATTGAAACATCCTCATGCAAAGTAGAGATTACATGATATTGTACAAATAAAATAAATAAACACTATATGTAGTGGTTTGTGATCAGTTCAATATCTAACGCTGCCCTCTATAGACTTGTACCACCATGCAAGCCAGCATGATCACACCCTCATTACGAGCAACAGCACTAAAAACGTTATCCCACCCTTCAAGCTACCATTGCAAAAGCCAAAGTAACCGACTCTGCCACTTCTGCACACCCCAGAAAGCTACCCCCTTCCTAAGCAATCATCCCTGAAAAATCAGCTTGGATGCTTTTGTACTGACAAATCTTTACTTACCACTTTGAGAGATCAAATCGATCGTATTGATCAAATTATTTGCTAGATCGATTTTTGTTCGTTATCATTGTCACAATGATTTACCAAGCAAAATCAATAAAGTAAGGGGGAATATCATGTCTACAGTTTCACAATCGGATGTCCGCACTGTGGGAGCACTACCACGGTTCAAACAGGTGTTTCCAAAAAAATGGTACTGGTGTAGGGCAATGCCGGAATTGTCATAAGACAGTGAAGGTTACTGTAGATCACAAGGGTAACGTGATTCGCGTTAGTTAATTTAAGGAGATTGTCAAGTGGCTTTACTACTTTTGATTATGTTTTTCATATTGGCTGTATATATCTTTAAAAAACGTGAAAAACCAATATTGAAAATCATATTTTGTTTCATTGGATATATACTAATCAATATCGGCGTTTTGGCTTTTCCAAACATTCAAGAGAAAGGAGTATCTACTTTTGTTGGTTTAATTTACTTTTCTTCCACTGCCATCATAATTTTAGCAGGGTTATTGTTAATCCTTTATGTTGTATTTGAATCAAAGATAAAAAGTGCTTCAAGTATAAAAAAACGATTCGAGTATATAAATGGTTATACAATTTCACTTGTGATTATTGTTTTAACCTTTATTGGCTTCTCATTAAATAATCATGCTGAAACAAGGCAAGGTGAATCATTAGGCTTTACTTCCAACATAGACTTTTCAGAAGCTAAACGTCATAACATATATAATTCAGATGAGTATCAAAAATTCTTAGCCGAGAAAAAGGCTAAAGAAGAAACTGAGTTAGCAGCAAAGGCAGAAAAAGATAAAATAGAGCAAGCTAAAAAAGACTCCGAATTCACTTTGCTTTCTAAAAGCCCATTTGAGAATGATAATGGCGACAATGATATAGTAGTTAAATTTGATAAAAACAACCCATTTGAAATGTCAGTACTGAAGAATATCCAATCATATCAAAATGGTAGCTTTAAACATAATAGAGCGGCAATGATATTTCGAGACTACGGGATTGATTTACGTGATTTCGATAAATTAGTATTACCGCGATGCTCTCAAAGAATAGAAGAACTTAAATCAGGATATAAAAGAGAAACAGAGGCTTGGTTACCATACTCACATTATGTAGATAGGGATGTTTTGAGGGAAGAAAAAGAATATCGAGATAACTATAATAGGGAATTTGGTGAAAAAATGCGACATGAGTCTGATATAATGAATGAATGTTTTTATTCATTATCACAAAAATTACCGAATCACTCCCCAAGGAACAAACCAGAGAGGATAAAATGAATAAAATCATAGTATTACTACCGTTAATTTCTACATTACTCACAGGAAATGCTATGGCTTCAGGACTTCGCGAATTTAAAGTAGAATACGTCGTATCAGGCAGCGGTATTGTTCATGCTGAAAACATATACGCACATTCTGCTACTGAAGCATGGAATAAGCTTAAGCAAAAAGAAAAAAGTAACGGCAAAGCAGCTATACAACGTTCTGTCAAAGAACTCAAATCTCGATAGCGAATTGGAGATAGTAAAATGAAAATAATTTTAACTCTATCTGTTATGCTAATAATTTCAACGGCTAATGCTAAAGCTATTAATGGAAAAGAAGACAAACCATTTACCATTGATACTAAAGTAGTATGCCTTAAAGAGATCGAAGGGTTAATGACCCCATTTCTAAAAAAGACTGAAATGGAAAGTGGTGTAAAATACAAGTTCATTGTCAAATCAGGTCTATCATATGAAGATTTAGCTGGATTAAGATTACAAGTTAATCGCGTAGATAACGGGCTAAATGATAGAGTTGCAGATTTAGATTATTACTGGACTCAAGAAAGAGGTAGCATGTGCGAACCTGCATATCTTGTACTTGATCGTATAGATAATTGAGATATAGATATTCTTATATAAATAAATCGTTAGATATCAATAGGATGCTCACATTATAATCATGTGAGCATTTACTGTATTTTTTAAGTCACTATGTTTAGTCGTTACATTCTTAAAGTAAAAAATTCTTAATAAAAATAATCATGTGTATTAGCTCAGCCTGAACTGACAGTTTCTGCGGATAGAACATAATCTTATCTGACAGTCGGCTTTGAGCGAGAAGTAGAAGTTCGCATCTGTCTCACCACTCTGAGGGCTTAACGAACACCGAGATGTATTCGTCAACTCGGAACAGGTCAATATGACCTAAGTTTCTCCGCTCAAGTTGATGAATATCCATGGGGAAAGCCTTGCCCTTACGTAGAGAGTATTTTTCGATTTTACTATTGCCCATGGGCCTGGAAAAGGTAGATAATACTCAAACAAAAATTATGAGATAAAAGTGATGATACAGAACATTCCTTCTCGTTTATACAAATATAAAAGTTTTAGTGTTAATAGTCTTGATTTGCTTGTAAGTGATAGACTGTATTTTGCCGACCCAACAACATTCAATGATCCTTTGGATTGTAACCCTTCCGTGTTAAACGACATCGACGATGCCGATGAATTGAACGCTATTCTTCATAAATTAGTAAAAGAAAACCATCAAAGGGAACTAGAAAAAGCAGCAAAAAAAATTAAATATAGAGGTCCTAGAACATTAGAAAAAATTGAAACACTAGGTGAAAGCGAAGCCCAAAGATTAATCAATAACATTGCAGCAAACGTTGATTTTTTTGGTGACAATTTTGGTGAAAGTGCCAGTTATCATATTAAAAGATATTTACTTAAAAATTATGAGGTTGGTGTCCTTTCATTAGCAAGAAAGTTTAACTGCCCTTTAATGTGGTCGCACTACGCTGATCAACACAAGGGATTTTGTATAGGATATGACGTTTCTGAAAAATGACTCTACAGATATCCACCCTGTTGATTACAAAGGTAAGCGATTTATTAGAACTCAACAAGTTCATGATATGTTATTTGGTAGTAGTGATAATTTAAGGAATGCTGCCAAAAAAGAAATTGATAGGGTAATTCTTCTCAGCAAAGCCCCTTCTTGGAAATACGAGAATGAATACCGAGTTATTAATAATCAAGGTTTACAGGATTCACAATTTCGATTAAGCGATATTACATTTGGTTTGAGATTCAAAGAATCTGCTAAGTTTTCTGTTATGAGAGCATTACAATCAAGGCAGGGTGACATTGATTTCTACGAAATGTCACTTTCTAATAAATCCTTCAAATTAAAACGGAAATTAATTAATTTGGAAAATATTGAATTTAAACCGTACCCTATAAGTAATTATGAACAGACTCGCGATGTGCTTCAAATGTTTAATGACTTAAATGACGATGAAGACAGTCTTAATCATGAAAGTTTGTGATTATGATGTATCATCGAGCTGTAGTATGCATGGATAACACCTATCGGATGCCTACTCTAGCACAGGGGACGCAATAGCTCATTGGCCCCTTGGCGACTAAAAAAATGTGGTGTTTGCAATGTCCGCTTCTGGCACAGAGCAGCCTGTCCGATTGGGTTTAGCTCTGTGCCGCAGTTGTGTCAGGTCAAGTTTGAGCTAATATAAATCATGGACGGCCTCACATATTCTCTCAAATTTAATGTAACTAAAATTGAGAACAACAGAAACTCTACCAAATTAAAGTAATTACGTTGGCTTAATAACAACCTTTTTTGAGTTGTATCACATATGGATCATCATTCCTGCCATACCCGCCGAAATCAGGACGTTCAGGAAAAAACCATTTATCCCCATTCCAGTCAACATCACGCGTAGTAGGCTTAGTTTTGTTGAAAACGACTTTACAAATCCCAAACGGAGAGTTCGCATTATAAGTTTTCATAACAACACAATCATACCCTCCAACTTCGATCCAATCTGAAGGCTTCACATCTGGGTGTTTCATACTTCTTTCCTCTGATTAAACTGCTGAACATCTATCAACTCACACTCGACTACTACGCTGATTCAGTACTTAACATATCCTTTTTCACTCTAAACACTGTAGCTCTGCCACAATCACAAAGCTTAGCTATCTCATCTGGTGAGTACTTTTCTGTTTTGAGCATCTCAATGATCTTAGCGTGTAGAGATTGATTTTTTTGTTTTCCTTTGTATTTTCCGGCTTTTTGGGCAATCGCGATGCCCTCATCACGCCGGGAAGCTAAAATTCCACGTTCGAATTCAGCTACTCCCCCAATAAGAGTCAAAATCAATCGTGATGAAGGAGTGTTGTCAAAACTCATTGAGTTATCCAAGAACTTAACCGTAACGCCCTGTTCAATCATCTTATCAACCAACTCAAGCAGATCCTTAGTGTTACGGGCTAAACGATCTATGGACTTTACGACCAACGTATCACCTTCCCTGAGGTGTGAAATCAACGCTTGCAACTCAGGACGTTCGCTGGTGGATTTTCCAGATGCTTTTTCAGCTATCACTTTATCGCAAACAAGATTTAGTACTGAAAGTTGACGTTCAAGATTTTGATCCTTTGTCGAAACCCGAGCATAACCGAAAATCATTATCCTGTTCCTTTTGTCTCATTTAGATCACCTGTATGATACAGTATCATATGGATTGGTTCAATGAGTAAATGATACTAACTGAGACATAGTATCCAGGTATCAGTAGGGAGTACCCAATGAAGACAATTAAAACCTTAGCAGCAAACACTTTTTAAAATTATCAGCCTTATAAATTGTAATTGTATAGTTTCAAAGAGTGACCAATAAATGTGCCGTGATTGAATTCTTTTGATTTTCCAATTGAAACGCACAAACGAACAACAATGCTGAAGTCAAAAGATAGACAACTGACCACTCTATAGAACAACACACAAATCCAATTGTTATTTTCAGTATAAAACACTGACATAAAAATAATATTTAGTTTTTTCAATCAACCAACATACCTTGTGAATACAACTTACAATTAATCCCCAGGTGAGTGTTATGACATACTTTAGATACTGGATCTCAAATCAGAACCTATGTATGATAAATTTTTCTGTACTTTATGTAAGGGAACTACATGGCTAACATTATATATGCAACGATCAAGGGTGATAAACAAGGGCTGATTTCTGCTGGATGTTCCACTCTCGACTCTATTGGAAATAAGTACCAGAAGGGACATGAGGACCAGATCTTAATCCTTGAGTTGCTCAATCTTATGACTCGCGAAAGTAACGTTCAGCTCCACCCTCTCCAAATCAGAAAACCCATAGATAAAGCAACCCCACTCTTAGCTTTAGCAATAAACCAGAATGAACGCCTGACGTGCGAGTTCGTATTTTACAGAATGAATCCTTCCGGTGGCCTGGAGATTTTCTTCAAAATAAAGCTGACAGGTGCAACGTTGAGTGAAATTAGGATGTTTAGCCCTAACTCATTGACACATAATGAGGTTCAATCTGATGAAAGTATTTCCTTCAAATACGAATCCATAACTTGGGAACATGTTATGGCTGGAACAAGTGCATATAGTATCTGGGATGATAGGGTGTATTAATCATGGGAACTACTGCAATAGCTCATTTAAAGTATGATTTAGATAGACATGCTGTAGACCTAAAACGCATTGCCACATTAGCCTCAACCTATTTTATTGAAAATTACCAAATAAGAAGAGAATATCTCAGAGAAGTTGATGATTTTATAAACGATGTTAATAGACGCTTCCGTAATACATTTGATGTTAACGAGCGAATGAGGCTGATCACAGAGGTTCGTGCTGAAAGTGAGCTTGCTCACCGAGAATATCAGATTCTAAGGCAAGGAAATTATACTAAGTATATCGTTACTGAGATATTTGAAGATCAAGGTTTAATTAAGTATGCGAAAATAACTGGTGGAGTCGTTATGGGCGGTGTCCAAGCTTTGGGAGGGATTAGCCTTTACACCGCAGGTAATAAACTCCATTTTAAAAGAATGAAATCTATCGGAGTTACGTTAATAGCTCATGGTGCAAATAATGCATATGAATCAATAACACCCTTGCTATATGAACATCAAGAAACTGGTCCACTTAGAGATTTTTACCGCTTTGTAACAAAACAGTTAGGATATGATAAGTATATTGGTGATTTTGCCTATAGTGTTGTAGATCTTTCAGTTACCGCATACTCCGCTTATAACGGACTTGTTTTAAAGGAAAATCCTTTACGTTTAGTCAGTAGAGGGCTATTTGAAAAACCTGGAACTGGCATGCTATTTAGGAATATAAAGAAAGACCACATTACCAAATGGGAAAATAAGAATATCGCAATGAAGTTATTTCAAGTGGGTTCATCCATTAAGAAATTTAAAGCTACATTTTATGATGATGGCTATAAGTATCATGAGGGTGAGTGATTTATAAAAAAAGAAGAGTCTTGATTAAATAGAAAAGCTCTTCTTATTTTATAAACTATGGCGGTGTAATCATAAAAATAAACATCTTCAATCTTAGCTTAAGCAATTTGAGTGTGGTTAGCATTTTTATTTTTTTCACTCTACTATTTCTTATGACTACCCACATTATTATAATCATGCTTATAATAAACATAGCGAATGGGCCTCTTGTTAGCCCATGAAGATATAACATGGAACCAACGTTAATGAAACCTATAATAGTTACAACGAAAAAAGCATTACTTACAGAGTCGGCAATAACAAGGATATAATTTTCAAATGTCTCATCACTGGCAACTTTAACACCCTTCCCATAAACTTCATGTATAGCTTTAACATACGCATTTTTCATTCTCAATAGCTCTCGATATGAAAAGCAATTGTTCAGTATTAGTTTTCTCGCTTTCATTTTCACCTCGATATTATTAATAATATCAAATAGGTTAAATTACGGATTATTATAATATAGTACCACATGAACTGAGTAACTGTCTTGCTAAATTATTAATCATGTATAATTAATCTATTCTATTGCAACGCACTTTGATATCATAGATATACAACTTATATTATCGGAACTTGAAATGACAAAGATAGACTGGATTATGTAATTGCGAAGTTGTACAAGCATTGAAACACTTAGAAAAGGAACAAGTATGGGTTAACCAATGAACAGCTTGAAACCTTCTATGCAGCCGCTGATCACAGACTTGCTGAACTGACTATGGGTAAACTGTACAATAAGATCCCTGCGATTGTATGGTAGTATGTGAGATAAAAGAATGAAGAACAAAAAAATCACTGACAGGATTAATTATAATAGAATCCTCAATGGTTATTGCCTCATTTGCAAACAATATGGAAAATTGACTAAAGATCATGTCCCACCGAAAGGTTCGGTAACAATAACAAAAAGAGAACAACGAACTATAAGTGAATCTCATCCTGATACGTTCGACAATATAAAGGGATTGCCCACTTTAAGAGCCAGTATTTTTAAAACTATTTGTCATGAATGTAACAGTAAACTACTTAGTCAATTTGATAGTGAGATATGTGCTGTAACAAAGTCCATAACATCAAAAGTAAAAGACTATTTTACTTTAGCAAACCAAATTTACAACTATATTGAGACCCCTTTTAACGCAACGAAATTCACAAGGGGCATGATAGGTCACGTATTGTCTGCATCCTCCATAAAGACATGCCTGAATCCAATCGCAGATAGCCCTTTCTTTTCACCATTACGAGACTACGTTTCTGGAAAAATTGCAACATTCGAAGATACTCATGATATATACTACTGGTTTTACCCTCATACTACACATATTAGTGCTCAAGGATTAGCATTCTTTAATGAAGGGCATATATGTGTATGTTCACTACTTTATTTTTTCCCTATCGCATTCCTCATTACCCTGAAAGGACAAGGAACATTTCCCGCCCACGCACAAAGACTCAAACTTAATGATAAAAAAATTCGTTTTCACATGAGCGTATATAATATTGCTTTTAGTTCATTTCCTTTTGTTGAATTAAAAGGAAATCAAATGTTTGCATTCAACGATGAGTTTACCTGTATAAGTTACCCGATAAAAAATGATTAGTGGATTGCTTGACCGGAAAATATCACATAGATTAATGACACAGAGGATTTAGATAATTAATATCATTCCTGGATTCATTTTAATAAAAAACAGTACAAATAATTACAAAGAGCATTGAGATACTTTCTTAAAAAAGACACCTCTGATTTTAACCATAATATTTTAATTGCACTTCATATTAAAAGTACTTCAATTTTAAAATGCATAGGTAATCCCTTGTCTTTTCCATTCTAACAATATCAGGGCTGGCGGATTAAATTTTAACAACCTAAAGGCCAGTTACCTTAGCACCAAATTTATTCGTGAGTATCCGATTAGGGGTAAGGCAGGCATCGTTAATGCACAAGGGGAGGATTATATATTAATATTAAGTTCTCCCCTTGTAGCAAATTACAACTCAAACCCAGTCAATGTAGTTGCTTCAATCGGCGTAAATCTGGTTTTATCCCCATGAAGCCTTACAGAATTTTATTTTTCCCAATGTAATAAATTCATTCAGTGCTTTAGTTATTACCCATAGTCGTATAACCAACGCCATCATTCTTCCTTCCCCTTATACGATGAATATCGAATCCTTTTTATTTCAGCTATTTCCTCCTTTGTCGGCATATCTTTATGGGTAATACCCAATTCACTTTCATAATACTCACCACTTTCTATCAATTTTCTTTTATGTTCTTTCATCCACTCAAAAAAACTTCTATGTTTATCACTATCCATTTTACGCCTCTACTTATATTAATAGTATATATACCTGCTAACTATCAGAGTTAAAGAGATAGTTAGCAGTTTAAAATCAATTTTCAAACTTAACTACATCAGCCAGATTTACTTTTTTTCTTAATCACTATAGCATCTAATAATTTCTGTTCATCACTACGTTTATCAAATTCCAACCCAGTAAGTGAGTAGTGAACTACTTTATATGCTTCCTGTCGCTTTCCTTTAATTTGAACCTTCCCTGATCGAGTAATGCAAATATAGCGATTGACAATAGTACTGGCCCTTTTTTCCTTGACCTCAAAAATGTCCAATGGGTTATCTATTATATTAAGAGTATTATTACCCCCATTGGACACTTTTTGGATGTCAGAACTCCAATTTCCATCGGCAAGCATTGCATTCAAGTCCCCTTGATAGAATTCTTTCAATACTTTCTCTGCGGTCCTTTTAGCTATAGTAACAATATCTTGACTCAATAAGTACTTTTCTCCTTTAACACTAACTAAAGAATTTTGTACTTCATTACATAATACAGCACGAATTGAAGTATCAAAATGTACATATTTCATATCACTCCATATTTTTTCAATATATGACTTGTCATAAATTATTTGTTTAATAACATGTTCAATATCATCTATTTTTAAACCAACCTCAGTCATTTTTAATACAATTTCCTTGGTGCTGTCATACTCCGGGCTATAATCTGATTCTACGCATTTATTTTTAAAATCATGTGCTAATTTAAGTAAATCTTCACAACGTATATATTCACGTTGTTCTTTCACTTGTTGCTTATCATTTTCTATTTGTTCTTTCTCAATAGTTAGTTCATGCCTCCAAATTGGGTAGAATACATCATACCCATATTCAATCAATCTACTGCTAAATACACCAAAGTCATTTGATGCCTTTTCTTTGCGATTTAAATAACTTTGGTAATCAATAGCACAGTAGTTTACTTTAAACTCACCATCTGCATAAAATACACTCGCATGTTTTATTTCCTTACTGTATTGAGCAATGTAGCCCTTACGTTCAATCTCACTGCTTGCAACTGACAAACACACTGTAAGGGCCTCAGCAAGTTTTTGAGCTGCTTTGATCTTTGCGTGAACATTGTCATCAGAAACATCAAATAACGGCTTAGCATCGATATAATACTGCACTTTTTTAATTTTTTTCACGTTTCTAAATCGGTTGCTAACCTGTTCAATACGATCGGGATCAGTATCTCCTAATATAAAAACATTAGCATCGTCAAGTTCATCAGTAATACTCAAACCTTCAACAATACTGTTTGTTCCAACAATGCATTCATAGTCATCCAGTTTACCAGTGATAAAAAGGTTTACTACTTCTGGTTCATTCTTAAGGTCTGCATTAACAAATAGACAATTTTTACCTGATAATTTTCCGATCGTTTTTCCCAAATCTTTATCGTTTATCAAAACGATAGATTTACCTTTGCTCTCACGCAAATCATTGAGCAAAGACTCTTCTTTAGACTTACAGATATTAGTTTGAATTTTTTTCTTTGCTTGACTTTCTTTACGCACACGATGAATAGTTTCAAATTTTAAGCAACTAAAGTATTCAGGACGAACAGTGCCAGACATTAAGATAACCTTGCGGAACATGGTACAAGCTTTAGCTAACAAACGAATTATTGTAGCTTTGTAATCATAATCCAAGACCATTCCATGTGCTTCATCAATAACTAAATCCCACTTTTTGCACTCTTCTGGATTTCTCATCATTTTTTCTATTTGGTTCCAAGTCGCAACATTTTCATCCTGAATATTATTACTGCTACCTGACTGCACGACTATTGAATTTAACGGCACTACTAATTTAGTATTTTCACGTCTTTCCATCGCATGGTTTTTCCCCCCTCCAGTAGGTACAATTAGCAAGTTCAAGCCATCTTTGAAATAAATTTGTTTAATAACATCAGATAGGTATTGATTAGGTTTCAATGTAATATCTGTATCATACTTTGGTAGCTTCACATTTTTAGGGGGGTAGATTACTGTTGGTTGCACTAATAAATTGAATTTAAATCCAGTAGGTAAATTCTTTCGTAGTCCCATAACATGACCGTATGAAGCATTTGCCATTTTAGCCATATCTGAGCCTGTATGACGTGCTCCCGGCCTGCTTACTGCATTTAATACACTAATCATGTCAATATCACTTACATCAGCAGCAGCTAATCTGTTTGCTAAAATGCGACGTTCTTCATATTCCATAGCTCCGCGATTATGTTCGATGATGGCCTCTAAAACACATCTAATATTATCATCGTCAAACTTAGGTTTTGTAAAAACTGCATTGAGAGGAAAGTCATTAATTACTGCCGGTACATAATCAATACATTCCAAGTCAAACAACCTACCGCTGTTATGATATGCCTTGAATTGATCTTCAAACACCTTGTTATATGTTGGCAAGTACTGAATTTGTAGTGTCTTACTAAACGAAGCGTCGGAGTACCAAAAACGTTTGCGTAATGACTCTGAAAACTCATTATAAACATCTGCACTAATTGCTCTTTTTAGAGGTAATATAACTCTAAAACGCTCCCCCCTGTTTAATCCCTTGCCCACCAGAAGAATAGATAAGATGCTCGTAATCGTTTAAATCACTACGAACTTCATCCATTGAAATACTATCATCAATATCAAGAACTATCGCATAATGAGCAATAACATTTGCATGACTACGAGCACCGTTTTTTATCATTTCCGCAAATACTACAGCGTCAAACCTTCCCTTTGCTTTCTCATATTCATCTTTACCATAGGCACAGAAGGAACTCCAGTTTTCCTTGTTTAAAAAATTCTCTACAAGCTTTCCCCATTTATCACTTACATGACTTGTTAATGCAATTTCCCTGCCCTTTTTAACTGCTTTTTCTTTGACCACTTTATTATCTGATGCATATTTGTTTTCAAAGTGGGTAAGTTTTATTGTTAAATCATGATAAATAGTTTTATCTGTTGCTTTAAAAACTGCTTTTCTTTTATTTTCGTTCATTCCATGAACTCCCTTGTTAAATGAAGCATCCAGCTTCGGTTTATTGCCAGTAGTTATCTACTGGCATTTTACTTTACATCCAAAAATCGCATCTTATTAATAAGATATTGCAATCCTTCACTACGGTTTTTTAAACCTATATTAGATACTACTGTATCTACGAATTTTATCTGTGAGTCAGATAATCGCACACCGACTTGATGTGTTTTCTTCTCTTTCATATTTGTTACCATTACCTCAATAATATTAAACATAAAAAAAACCATAATTACTAATATGGTTTTAATTGAACAGACGGCAATCTGCTTAACTAATATATTTATTAAAATTGAAGCAAGGACTATTAACATCATGATTAACTACTTTAACGCCAGACGAAAGTGTTAAATGTTGATAATTAAGAAGGCAAAACGGAGATAATCTTTGATATTTATTTTATAGCATATTATTTTTTAGTGTTTCATGTCTTTCTTTAAATCTGTAAAACACATGAAAGATAAATGCAGTGTTTTTTGCCATGTCTCTATTATAACACGAAAGTTGACTTCGTTTCATCTATTATGTAAATAATTAAAATTCAGTGATAATCAAAGAAATAACGCACTACCGCTGGTGGCTGATTTCTTGCATACGATAGCAGACAGCTAATTTTCACATCAACATAAATGAAAAAGTATTTTCACTATATAACGTCTAAATTTCATTATTTCATTTTAAGTCGTATTAATAGTTCATGATTAAGTAGTAAAATAGATGATATATATATATGCTAAAAGTAGTTCTCTTTGTGGGTACATCGTAGATACTTTTTAATTTTTGTATGTTCACTTGGACGAGGTGTGAAGATAAGCCTTAAAAACGCTCTGTAAGCCATCATGCGGTAGTTTTTATAAGATTTGATATTAGGTTACCTTTAAGACTAAAACCTCATAGCAGGTGTTCTACGAGGTTATAATCTCTTCATTATAAATCTATCTCTATCTGTTAGGCCAGAATAGAGCACCATTGATTTCAGGATACCCTGCTATTGATAGCATTTCTTTTACTGTTTTATAAAAACCAAGATATGCATGTCTAATTTCATTGCGTATACTCAGTGACCTATTGACAAATTCATTGCTCGTTAATAATTTTTCCATCTCATCATTATTTTCGTAGATTATATTTTCAGTGAACGCTTCGACATCAAAATTCCAATGTGGCTTCCTATTTTCTCCACGAAAAAGAAAAATCTCATCAATACCACGACATTTTATTTTTATAGATATACAGCCGTCTGTTTTGTCGACCATCACAAACTCTATAATTGAGTTAATAACTGAGCGTATTTCATTTCTTGTCTCATCAGAAGAGTTAGTAAACACTTTCCAATGAATCATGTTCATAAAATCAATCATAGTAACTTCAAAATTCCCTTTGCTCTCTGCTAAAACCTTACGTTCTTTTATTCGCTCAATATCCCTCAGTAACACTTCTCTATTAGCTGATAGTTCCTTTAGTCTAATTGAGAACATTTTAATACTCACCCCCTCCTCTATAGAAAGAGATATATTTTCAATCTTCTTATCAATTCCGGTCACTTCATCTTGTTTAGCTGTTATTACTTTTACAAACTTAGATGTATCTTGACCTTTTTGCCTATTGGCATCCATATACCCAATCAACAATGCAACGATCACACAATGGTCAACAAGTGGAGCAGTAATAGACCAACCAATACAGCCTTTCTGTAAATGTCTACCATTCAAACAAATGTATCTTGGCTTGCCTCTATTCATAAAACCAGCCATAGTGCCGCCACATTTTCTACATCGAAGAATTGATAACCCTGAAAGTAGTTTGATATTATCTTTAGTAGGATCTTTTTTTGACTTATTACCATTCTGAGTCTTAAGCTCTTGAAGTTTTAAAAACTCAGTCTCACTTTTGCATAATGCGGGATAATAATCACGAAGTTTATAAGTTTGACTATCAATATTAATAGTTCGCTCACCTATTAATGCTCTACTTTCACGCATCCTTTTCAGAACTTGATAATCCCATTCTTTACCATTTAATCCATTGGGATATCTCTCATCAAGATACCTTTTCACCTTATATATTCCGTGACCGTCTAAAAAAAGATCAATTGCTTCTCGGGCGATATCCCAGTAATGTAAATGTTTGCGAACAGCCTCTTCTTGTGATCCGCTATCATCGATCCAGAAGGGGTGCTTACCACAACTTTTTATATTAACAGGGTATCCCTCTTTATGACGTTCCACTAAAACTTTAACATTACTAATTGTACGACTCTGCTTAGTTTTGCTTTCCTCATTTGCACGACTAAACATTAGAATAGATGCCACCAGTTCATTAGGGTTTTTGTTAACAGAGTCCAATGTGTAAACTCTTTTATCCATCCCCGTTACAAGTGTTAGTCCAAGTTCCAGCAACTCAATGAACAATTTTTGTGCAGTGATGACACCTTGCCGTGTAAGACGATCTAAATTCTCAACGTATAGCCAGCTATCCGCAGGTATGACTCCATGCTTTACAGCCTCAATAAACCCACCAAGTTTGCCTGTCTTAGCGTTTTGACCTCGAAAAGCACTCACCCCAGGATCTATGATCTCAGCAAGCTCCAGCTCGTTCGCCAAGGCACACTCCTTTGCCCCCTCCATCTGCCTTTTAAGGGTCGTTCCCTTAGCCTGACGCTCTGATGACCAGCGGATATAGCTGTATAACTTAGGCATGTGTATACTCTCCAAATTCTCAATAACATATTGTACAAAAAAATGGCTAAGATTGGATTTTTATCATTAGGGTGCCCGAAAAACCTGGTGGATTCCGAAAGGATCCTGACCGAACTGCGCACGGAAGGTTATCAGGTCGTACCGCGTTATGATGACGCCGAGCTGGTGATAGTTAACACCTGTGGTTTTATCGACAGCGCCGTGCAGGAGTCGCTGGAAGCGATAGGCGAAGCGTTAAGCGAAAATGGCAAAGTTATTGTCACCGGTTGCCTGGGCGCAAAAGAGAATCAGATTCGTGAAGTGCATCCAAAGGTGCTGGAAATCACCGGACCGCACAGCTATGAACAAGTTCTTTCTCACGTTCATCAGTACGTTCCCAAACCTGCGCATAATCCGTTTACCAGTCTCGTGCCGGAACAGGGTGTCAAATTGACGCCAAAACATTATGCGTACCTGAAGATTTCCGAAGGCTGCAACCACCGTTGTACCTTCTGCATCATTCCGTCTATGCGTGGCGATCTCGACAGTCGTCCGATTGGCTCCGTGCTCGATGAAGCCAAGCGTCTGGTTGATGCGGGTGTCAAAGAGTTGCTGGTGATTTCACAGGACACCTCGGCCTATGGTGCTGACGTCAAAAATCGTACCGGTTTCTGGAATGGGCAACCGGTAAAAACCAGCATGGTCAGTCTGTGTGAACAGCTTTCCAGCCTCGGAGTATGGGTTCGCCTGCACTACGTTTACCCCTATCCGCACGTTGACGACGTCATTCCTTTGATGGCAGAAGGCAAGATTCTGCCTTATCTGGATATCCCTTTGCAGCACGCCAGTCCAAAGATCCTCAAGCTGATGAAGCGCCCTGGCGCGGTAGAGCGCACGCTTGAACGCATCAAACGCTGGCGCGAAATCTGCCCGGATCTGACGCTGCGCTCGACCTTTATTGTTGGCTTCCCCGGTGAAACGGAAGAAGATTTCCAGATGCTGCTCGACTTCCTGCAAGAAGCCAAACTCGACCGCGTTGGCTGTTTCAAATACAGCCCGGTTGAGGGTGCGACCGCCAATGCGTTGGCCGATCAGGTTGATGAAGGGATCAAGGAAGAGCGCTATCACCGCTTTATGCAGCTTCAGCAGCAGATTTCCAGCCAACGCCTGCAAGATAAAATTGGCCGTGATGTTTTGGTACTGATTGATGAAGTTGACGAAGAAGGTGCAATTGGCCGCAGCATGGCTGATGCCCCTGAGATTGATGGTGCCGTTTATCTGAACGGTGATACCTCGGTAAAAGCCGGTGATATCGTCAAGGTCAGAATCGAAAATGCCGATGAATACGACCTGTGGGGCAGTCGAGTCTAAAACTGTTCCTGCCAAACCCGCAAAAGGCGCAATACACATTGCGCTTTTTTTTATCCGTTTGACCCGTCCTAAATAGCGTTGACACATTTCTGATTTATTTTTGGAGATCGTGACAATGACTGAATACCCGAAGGGGGACGCCGGGAGTGCGGCGTGGGCACTTTTTTTGGGCAAATTGGCCCATAGCAATTGGGATGATTATTTGTTTTTAACGACGGATTCTGAGCAGGTTTCGGTTGATATAAATGTATTTTTCTACTTGAGCCTCGAAGCCTCAACCGACAAAGGGCCGCCAGTCGCCGCGGCCCTTTGAACCCAGGCTTTTTCGCGGCATTTCTCGTCGGCTGCGCCGATACCTTCACTCATCTCTCCGGCGAACGGGTCGGCTTTAGGCTACAGATTATACATAGCCTATTGTTTTTAAACCAGGTTCAGTGCAGGTTTCGGTTGGTTTATGATCGCTATTCTACTTGAACGCTTTCGCCTCAACCGACAAATGGCCGCCAATCGCCGCGGCCCTTTGAACCCAGGCTTTTTCGCGGCATTTCTCGCCGGCTGCGCCGGTTCCTTCACTCATCTCTCCGGCGGACGGGTCGGCTTTAGGTTCGGGCCATGCGTGAACTATTGTTTTAAAACAAGTTCGGAGTAGGTTTCGGTTGATATAAATGTATTTTTCTACTTGAGCCTCGAAGCCTCAACCGACAAAGGGCCGCCAGTCGCCGCGGCCCTTTGAACCCGGGCTTTTTCGCGGTATTCCCCGTCGGCTGCGCCGATACCTTCACTCATCACTCCGGCGGACGGGTCGGCTTTAGCCCACATCCATGTGGGCGGACGCCTCTCACCGCCATCCTGGCGGTTCGCCCCTGCCTGCGTTCTTCGCTCAGCGAGTCATGACGCTCTGGGAAGGTCAAAGGAAACAACAACAGATAAAAAAATGATAATGAATTGAGACAATCTTGATGTTTTCATTTTCTCTTTTGATTATTTCTTTTGTCTTTGACCTTCCCCCGAGCATCATAAATTGCTGAGGGCGGAATGGAGGCAGGGATGAGCCGCCAGGACGGCGGCGAAAGGCGTCCGGCTACAGGGACCTGTAGCCTAAAGCCGACCCGTCCGCCGGAATGACAACCGAGGGCACCCGCAACGCGGGCAATTTGTGCTGCGTAAAGCGCGGGTGCAGGGGACACGCTTTTGTCCCCTGCTTGATTGCCGATCTTCACACTGGAAGAACGAAACAAAACCCAAAGCAATCAATCAACAAAACTATATTTTGACGTTCACAGACATTGAGATACAAAGTTCATTTTGACGTTGACCTTCCCCGAGCATCATGAATTGCTGAGGGCGGAATGGAGGCAGGGATGAGCCGCCATGGATGGCGGCGAAAGGCGTCCGGCTACAGGGACTGTAGCCTAAAGCCGACCCGTCCGCCGGAATGACAACCGAGGGAACCCGCAACGCGGGCAATTTATGCTGCGGAAAGCGCGGGTGCAGGGGACACGCTTTTGTCCCCTGCTTGATTGCCGATCTTCACACTGGAAGAACGAAACAAAACCCAAAGCAATCAATCAACAAAACTATATTTTGACGTTCACAGACATTGAGATACAAAGTTCATTTTGACGTTGACCTTCCCCGAGCATCATGAATTGCTGA
>NZ_QOVA01000006.1:180018-265364 GCF_003332275.1 Edaphovirga cremea
ATTGCCGATCTTCACACTGGAAGAACGAAACAAAACCCAAAGCAATCAATCAACAAAACTATATTTTGACGTTCACAGACATTGAGATACAAAGTTCATTTTGACGTTGACCTTCCCCGAGCATCATAAATTGCTGAGGGCGGAATGGAGGCAGGGATGAGCCGCCAGGACGGCGGCGAAAGGCGTCCGGCTACAGGGACCTGTAGCCTAAAGCCGACCCGTCCGCCGGAATGACAACCGAGGGCACCCGCAACGCGGGCAATTCATGCTGCGTAAAGCGCGGGTGCAGGGGACACGCTTTTGTCCCCTGCTTGAACGCCAGACATAATACTTAAAGAACAACAACATAGCTTGCGCGTTCAACCAACAAAGCTATCTTTTGATGTTCACGTACAATGAAATACAAGATTCAAGTAGAAAACAAAACTCACCTCAACCGAAACCTGCTTAGCAAAGCTATCTCTGATGTTGATCCTATTCAGAAAAATAAAAATCTACTTAATAACTAAATCAGCCTGAACAGGCTGCACCTGCATTCGGTGCAAATCCGCCCGCGTAAACGCCTTACCAGCAGGTGAAATCGCCGCCGCGATATGCTCAAGCAAACCTTGGGTCGGTGCGACTTTACCTGTGTTAATCAAGAAAAGTGGCAGAATCAAAGCCGTAGCCAACTGCGGGTATGAAAGACGAGGTATCGCGTTTGGACGTTGCAGCATCAGGAATGTGGTGCTGATCGTATACCCGAGCACCAAGCCAGCGATCACTTCTGAAACGGAATGCGCATGAACGACCAGACGCGAATAACCTACCGCCAGTGCGAGAACGTAACCAGCCAGAACGGCGGTGATACGTAACGGACGGGAAAATCTCCCGGTTAGCACCCACAGTAAAACCGGCCAAATACTGGCAGACAACGCGGAGTGGCCGCTAAAACCGGTAAAATCAAATTCCCGACTCCCTACACCCCAGCCCATGAATGCTAATTTTGACAGGCAAACCAAACCTCCGGCGAAACCAAACAGCAAAATCCATTGCCAGGTGGCACGCCGGGTAGAGGGCGTCCACAGCAATAGCGCGACAATAATCGCCGCGCAAGGTAATAACAGCATGCTGTCGCCAAAATAGGTCAGAAGGTGCCAGTTCATTGGTTCTCACTATCGAAAAAACATCCATACTGCAGGCGCAGTAAAGAGGTAGAAATGCGAGCAATTTCGCAACTATGCATAGCTTACGTTATTTACAGACTTTTGTTATAGAGCAAGAGTCTTAAAAATCGTTTTATTGCTGCTATCGGATAATGGGGCCGAAAATGGATGGGATCAAGTGCGCAAACAAGCGTCGATAGGCCTGATCCACCAAGGTTTTCGCTAGCGTCAGACAGGTTAACTCCCTATAATTGGCGCGATCAATGCACCTGCGCGTGCTCGCCCCTTCAACAACGAATCAGGTCTTCAATTATATGACTGACAAGCCCCACCAGTGCGTCATTATCGGCATCGCTGGCGCATCTGCCTCAGGCAAAAGTCTCATCACCAGTACGCTCTACCGTGAACTCCGTGAACAGGTCGGTGATGAACACATCGGTGTGATCCCAGAAGATAGCTATTACAAAGATCAGGGGCACCTGACCATGGAAGAGCGGCTGAAAATTAACTATGACCACCCCGGTGCCATGGATCACGATCTGTTATTGCAACACTTACAGATGTTGAAAGCAGGTAAGGCAATAGAACTTCCTCTTTACAGCTATGTGGAATATACCCGTAAACAGGAAACCATCCATCTCGAACCAAAAAAAGTGATTATTCTCGAAGGTATTCTGCTGCTGACTGACATTCGTCTGCGTCAGGAGATGAACTTCTCAATCTTCGTGGATACACCGCTGGATATTTGCCTGATGCGCCGAATGAAGCGCGACGTCAATGAGCGTGGTCGCTCGATGGATTCGGTCATGGCGCAATATCAGAAAACCGTGCGTCCGATGTTTTTGCAATTTATCGAACCTTCCAAGCAATATGCTGACATTATTGTACCGCGCGGTGGTAAAAACCGAATCGCCATAGATATTCTGAAAGCAAAAATCAGCCAGTTTTTTGAGTAACCCTGGCCTTATTTAATTAGACCCGATGGAGAAAGAAAGCATGAGACTGTGTGATCGCGATATAGAAGCCTGGTTGGACGAAGGGAAACTGGACATCAGTCCGCGTCCGCCAGTAGAACGTATTAATGGTGCCACGGTCGATGTGCGTCTGGGCAATCAGTTTCGTGTTTTTCGCGGCCATACGGCGGCTTTCATTGATTTAAGCGGCCCGAAAGATGAAGTCAGCGAGGCGCTGGATCGCGTGATGAGTGATGAAATCGTCCTGCCGGAAGGCGAGGCGTTTTTCCTCCACCCAGGGGAACTGGCGCTGGCGGTGACACTGGAGTCGGTAACACTGCCGGATAATCTGGTCGGCTGGCTGGATGGGCGCTCTTCACTGGCGCGTCTCGGGTTGATGGTGCACGTGACTGCACACCGTATAGATCCCGGTTGGCAAGGCCGAATTGTACTTGAGTTCTATAATTCAGGTAAGCTGCCCTTAGCATTGCGCCCAGGGATGCTAATTGGAGCGTTGAGCTTTGAGCCATTATCCGGACCCGCAGCGCGCCCGTATAACCGCCGGCAGGATGCAAAATACCGAGACCAACAGGGCGCGGTCGCCAGTCGTATTGATAAGGATTGATTCAGTACTTTGGCGAACCGCTGGCGACGTTGATTTGAGGAAGGCATGAGAAGAATACTGACTACGCTGGTTATACTCTTGATCGTACTGGTTGCAGGCATGACGGCGCTGGTACTGCTGGTTAACCCCAATGACTTCCGTGACTATATGGTCAGAAAGGTTGAACAGAAGAGTGGGTATCACCTTGATCTTCAAGGCGATCTGCGTTGGCATGCCTGGCCTCAACTCAGTATTATCACGGGACGGATGTCGCTGACCGCACCGGGAGCGGAAACGTCAGTGGTCACGGCTGAGAATATGCGCCTCGATGTGAAGCTCTGGCCGTTGTTATCCCATCAACTGGCTGTGAAGCAAGTCATGCTCAAAGGTGCCGTAATCAGTCTTACACCTGATAGCGACGCACAGCAGCAGCCTAGTGCGCCAGTCGCACCGCAAAGCCAGCCTGGAAGCAGTGCTCAAGACAAATGGAAATTCGATATAGATGAACTGAAGATTGTTGACAGTTTATTGGTGTGGCAGCGTGCGGATAACGATCAAATTAATGTACGTGAGATCAATCTGTCCATGACGCAAAGCGCCCATCGTCAGGCAAAAGTATCGCTTTCCAGTCGCATAAACCGCAATCAGCGCGATCTGGCATTTTCCCTCAATGCTGAAGTCGCTCTCGACAAATATCCGCAAAATATTGCGGCAAATGTCACCAGTTTTACTTATCAACTGACCGGCGCAGATATTCTTCCTGCGGGAATCAAGGGGCAGGGAACGCTGCAAGCCAACTATCAGGCGCAACCCGCAACACTCACACTTTCTGCATTAACGCTGGCTGCCAATGACAGCCAACTTAGCGGCTCAATGTCAGCTTCTATGGGGGAAGCTCCTGATTATAATGTGAATTTACAAGCGTCGACGCTGAATTTGGATGCGCTTTCCGGCTGGCGGCCAGCGAGTGAGAACGAGGGCATGCAGCGCGGTCAGTCAACCAGTGCTGCACCTATTATTGCCCGTGAGATGGATGCGAATCTCGATAGTATAAAAATATTGAATGGTTTTACGGCTAAATTGGCGCTGAGTGCAGCAAATCTGACTTACCGTGGGTTGACTATCCAGCAACTCGATCTGCACGCCAATAACCACTTGGGTAAAGTGCAGATTGAGACGCTGAAAGGGAAATTGCATCAAGGCGATTTCTCAATTCCCGGCACGCTTGATACTACAACGCGAATCCCCACCGCGACGCTTCAGCCGGTGCTGAATAATGTAGAATTGGGGCAACTGTTACAGGCATATCATTTGCCACAGGTCCTGACCGGTAATTTCTCTATGACCGGTGAATTGTCAGGGGAAGGACTCAGTTCTGCTGACTTTACTCAGCATTGGCGCGGCCAGGCGCAAATGACGATGGAAAATGCACGCTTGCATGGTCTGAATTTACAACAAATGATTCAGCAGGCTGTCGCACGTAGCAATGGCAGTGTACGAGGGCAGGATAGTTACGAACGTTTTACCGAGGTGAAAAATCTCCAGGCTGGCGGTCAACTACAGAATGGTAAGTTGAAGCTTGACGATTTACGGGCAGACTCTGAATTGCTGGCGCTTACAGGCAATGGGGTGGTTAATCTGCCCGCTGAAACCTGCGACATGAACCTCAACGTGCGGGTTGTCGGAGGCTGGCGTGGCAATGGCAGCCTGATTAAAACGTTGCAGCAAACGGATGTTCCTTTGCGGGTCTATGGCCCATGGAAGCAACTCAATTATCAGTTGGAAGTTGAGCAACTTCTGCGCAAACAACTGCAGGATGAAGCCAAACGGGCGCTGGGCAAATGGGCAGATCGTAACAAAGAGACTCAGGACGGGAAGAATTTGAAGAAACTGCTCGATAAACTTTAAGTTTGCCTTTCCTTGCAAAAAAGGGATTCCAACGGGGAGTCCCTTTTTTGCGTCTGCCGTATTCACCTTGCAATCCTCAGGGTTTTATTCTACCAGTAAATGATTTATTCAGCGTGTAACACTGGTATTCTTTTTTTTGCCACTTTATTCGCCAAATGTGTATTTATGATCACATTTGGTAATTTCTTCAGAAAATCCTTGTTAATACTTGATGAAAGTCAGTAACTGACTCTTCCAGTTTCGGCAAAGTGCCTGCCTGAATTTTAAAAAGCTGCAACTCACGTTCTCCAAGTGACGAGCAGTAAACCAAATTAACCCAATCGCACAGAGTGAGAAACGGTAATGCTGGAACTAATTATTGGCCTGGTAGTTGCTATAGGTGTTGGGCGCTACATTATCAAAGGGTATTCCGCCACCGGGGTTTTGATGGTTGGCGGTATACTACTGCTGATTATCAGCGCGTTGATGGGTAAATCGGTTCTGCCATCGAGTGCAGCGGCCACGGGGTGGCGCGTAACGGATATTGCAGAATACGTCAAGATCCTGCTGATGAGCCGCGGTGGCGATCTCGGCATGATGATTATGATGCTGTGTGGTTTCGCCGCTTATATGACCTATATCGGTGCCAACGATATGGTCGTCAAGTTGGCTTCACGCCCGCTTAGAATGATCAATTCACCTTACATCCTGATGATTGCCGCATACTTTGTTGCCTGCCTGATGTCATTGGCCGTCTCCTCTGCCACCGGTTTGGGTGTGCTGTTGATGGCGACGTTGTTCCCATTGATGGTGAATGTGGGGATTAGTCGCGGGGCCGCGGCGGCGATTTGCGCCTCGCCAGCAGCTATCATACTTTCTCCGACATCGGGAGACGTGGTTCTGGCCGCCAAGGCTGCTGAAATGCCGCTGGTTGATTTCGCCTTCAAAACCACGCTGCCCATTTCCATTGCAGCCATTCTTTGCATGGCTGTTGCCCATTTCTTCTGGCAACGTTATCTGGACAGAAAGAGCGGCGAAAAGCATGAAATGCTGGATGTGGCTGATATCACCACCACCGCACCGCGTTTCTATGCGATTTTGCCTTTTACCCCGATACTGGGGGTACTGATTTTTGATAGCAAATGGGGCCCGGAACTGCACATTATTACCGTGCTGGTGATCTGCATGACTCTAACGGCGGTCATTGAGTTTATTCGTTACTTTGATGCCAAGAAAGTCTTCGCCGGCCTTGAAGTTGCCTATCGCGGTATGGCCGATGCTTTCACCACCGTGGTGATGTTGCTGGTTGCCGCTGGGGTATTTGCACAAGGATTAAGTACAGTTGGATTTATTAGTGGGCTGATTGGTACCGCGCAGTCGTTCGGCAGTGGTGCGATGGTAATGATGTTGGTTCTGGTATTAATTACCATGCTGGCAGCAATGACGACAGGCTCGGGTAATGCGCCATTCTATGCCTTCGTTGAGCTTATTCCCAAACTGGCGGCGCAGATGAACGTCAATCCAGGTTATCTGGTGATTCCAATGCTGCAAGCCTCTAACCTTGGACGTACATTATCCCCGGTATCCGGAGTGGTGGTTGCTGTCGCGGGAATGGCGAAAATTTCACCTTTTGAGGTGGTTAAGCGTACTTCCGTACCCGTGTTGGTGGGGTTGGTGGTGGTCATTGTCGCAACGGAACTGTTGGTTCCAGCACACTGACGACTTGCAGGGTAGAAGAGCGAATTAAAACTTCTGCCCTGATTACAGCCTCATTCATCGACATGTTATGCATAATAAAGTGAAATCGCGGTGAAACGCCGCAATTTCACTCGTCAACGAAACGCCTTCCTTCTACTATCCCTCTGCTTACTCAACATTAAACTGACTCATCAGAAACGGGATTGCTGAAATTCCGGGGGATACTTATGCTCAAAATCCAAAAAAATACCCAGTGGATTAATTCACTTAAAGGAATGTGTATTCTACTGGTGGTGTTGAACCATATTGTATCAACCAGCTATCTCCCTTCGCTCAGCGTCATTGATCAGCATACGGTCATAACCAAACTGTGGGTCGCAATAAATGTCTATCTGGCTCCGTTGCGTATGCCCGCGTTTTTCTTTATCTCGGGATTGCTGGCCACCAGTGCTGTCATGAATCGCACCTGGCAAGAAGTGAGCACCAAAAGAGCGTTCAATTTACTCTATCTCTATTTGCTTTGGTGTCTGGTCCAATGGATAAGCATCACGTTTATCAATCGTGAACTCTCTTTTGATGACTGGACATTAATGGCACGCAATGCGGCCTATTCGGCTTCTGCTGAGCAGTTTGCGCTGTACGTAGCAACGGCTATGGCTAGCCCTTGGTATTTGTATGCTTTGGTTATATACTTTGTCGCCTGCAAATTATTTAAAAATAACATCCTGTTGTTGATTTCGCTCTGTGTGGTGGTTAACTACATCGCCGCAGCTGGCCTGGTGCCTTGGTGGGGGCCAGAGAGCGTCTTCCAAAATGCGATCTTTTTCACTGTGGGATGTTACTTCGGAGCACCCATTCTTTCCTGGATGGCACATCGTAAAAACGTAATGATCCTGTTGCTATGCCTGGCACCTCTGGCATTGATTCATTCCCTGTTTGGTATCAATAAAAGTATTTTTCACAGTGCGATAGCAATCTGTGTTGGCATCGTTATTTGCCAGCAAATAAATCAGTACTTTTCTATGCGCACCTTGAATTGGATAGGAAAAAATACCCTACAGATTTATGTTCTGCACAAACTGCTAACCGAATTACTTGCCGTCCCTATGCTCGGTGCGCTTGTACAGCATAGAGCCTTTGACAATGCGCATTTCGCGCAGTTATGGCTGATTTTCTATCCTCTGGTAGGGTTGATATTTTGTACAGCGGGTGCGTTAACGATTTGGTGGGCTCTGAATCGTGGGGTCGGGCGTGTGCTGTTCCAATATCCGACGCTGATTCTTCCCAGGAAAGTACTGAATTGATTTATGCATTGGGGAGCCACGGTAGACGATAACGTGGCCCCCCATTCATCTGTCAGACCTCGTAATCCTCTTTCGAAGTCGCAGTAGGTGTAATCTTCACTTTAATAATGCGATGACTGTTCACTTCGATCGCTTCAAATAGATAATCCCCGATTTGCAGTTTCGCTCCCTCTTGGGGAACTGCCTGGGAATACTCCATCAATAAACCCGCGATAGTATGGTATTCCCGCTTCTCATCAATTTGGATGGGAACATACAGCACCAAGTCCTCAAGTGGCATATAACCATTAACGATCCAGCTACCATCCTCCAACTGTTGAATATCATGGCGGGCATCAATCTCTTCGCCCGCTTCTGGCAAATTACCCGCGATGGTTTCCATCACGTCAGTCAACGTCACTACGCCTTCCACGGAGCCAAATTCATCAACCACAAAGGCAAAGTGGGTCCGCGCCTGGCGAAATTGTTCCAGGGCCATCAACAGCGAGAGCTGCTCTGGGAAAATCAAGGGTTGGCGAATCAACGCCCTGAGATCCATCTCATTTTGTAAAAGCTGCTGTTTGAGCAGATCGATCACATGTACGACTCCAAGGGGGGCGTCTGTTGAACCATCTTCTGTGACCACGATACGCGTATGCTGATTTTTGGTCAGTTGCTGGGTAAGTACATCTGGTGGATCGTTGAGTTCCAGATTCTCGACATCATGACGAGAGGTCATGATGCTGCTGACGGTGCGTTGTGCCAACCCGAGCACGCGTTCAATCATCCGGCGCTCCTGCTGGTTGAAGACCTCCTGACCGCCCATGCTGTCAGCCACCATTCCCGCAGAATGGGTGTCCAGTTCGGCTTCTTCATGCTTGCCACTGAGCATGCGCAAGACTGTCTCGGCAGTACGCTCACGCAACGAACGAGCAGAAGAGAGAAAACGCCGTCGATTGAATTGGGAGAGTTGGTTAAGTGCTTCAATCAAAACGGAGAAACCGATAGCGGCGTACAGATATCCTTTGGGGATATGGTAACCAAAGCCATCAGCCACCAGACTGAAGCCGATCATCAGCAAGAAACTGAGACACAATATTACGATGGTAGGGTGGGCGTTAACGAAGTGCGTCAGCGGCTTACTCGCCAATAACATAAGCCCGATTGCGATACATACCGCGATCATCATCACCGCGAGATGCTCAACCATACCCACGGCGGTAATGACGGAATCCAGCGAGAAAACGGCATCCAGCACAACAATTTGCGCCACTACTGGCCAGAATCGTGCACCTTTGCGTTGTCCATGGTGTTCGCTGTCTTTCCCCTCTAATTGTTCATTAAGTTCAACGGTAGCTTTGAACAGCAGAAATACACCACCGACGAGCATGATCAAATCACGCCCACTGAACGGGTGATCCATAACGCTTATAAAGGGGGTGGTGAGGGTAGAGAGCCATGAGATTGAAGCCAGCAGCATCAACCGCATAACCAAAGCCAATAACAGGCCGGTGACACGCGCTTTGTCGCGCTGCGCTTTGGGTAATTTCTCTGCCAGGATAGCAATGAAAATCAGGTTGTCGATGCCCAGAACAATCTCCAGCACCACGAGTGTTGCCAACCCGGCCCAGATTGTTGGATCTGCGATCCATTCCATATGCTCAGTATTACCTTTCATCAAAGCGGGTTATACCGCAGAGAGAATAATGGTCGCTGAAAGCTCGGAATTCAACTTTAAATCAGAGTAATAGCTCAAGGATCGCGCATTTAAACGGGAAACAGGCAAAAACTGAGCCTGTTTGGAGCACTAAATACAAATATGAAGTAAAGTAGACCCACACTTTGGTAGTGCTACCACTCCATTTCGCCGTTTCCAGTCATTGGCGAGGGTGAACATTTGCGTATTTATCATTAGATAACGTTATAACTACCCTTTTGGATAGTTTGCAGGGAAACAGTTAGACTGCGAGAAGAGTGGTGAGAACCGAATAGACTAAATTTTAAGAATAGCCTTAGGAATATCCTTAAAAATCACTCGGATAGAAATAAAAAAAATGAAGGGAATCACAAAAACACAGTAATAAGGGTAGTCTTATTCCTAAAACGAGGGTGAATAGATGCTCGGGACTTGTAACGCCAAGCCAATAGTATAACAATCTTAGACATATTTTATATAACGAGTTCTGTTGCTAGCTGAATCAGTAGCTAGGAGTGAGAGGATTTGTGACTGACCTATCATTTGTCGGCACAAAGCGGAGAAGGAGCTGCAACATGGATGTGGCAATAGTCGATCTGCCTTAAAGGAAACTGTTCCACAGTGCATTGGTAGCTATAAGCCAAGGGCGGTAGCGTGTAAAATTGTACCCTTTTCAGAATCCCCGTCATTTTTTGTGCCTTTTTGCTATGCAGGACTAAAATTACAACTCCTGCGCAGGTCAGGGTGCGCGGTTGCTCCTATCTGCTGAAACAAACTATATTTGTTCCTGGATGAAAATTATGCAAAAGAGATTAAAAGCTGTTATTCCCGTGGCAGGTCTTGGTACGCGTATGTTACCTGCTACGAAAGCCATTCCTAAAGAAATGCTGCCCGTCGTCGATAAACCGCTGATTCAGTACATTGTGAATGAATGTGTTGCCGCTGGCGTGAAGGATATCGTTCTGGTTTCCCACTCTTCCAAAAATGCGATAGAAAACCACTTTGATACCTCTTTTGAATTGGAAGCAGTTCTTGAGTCTCGGGTAAAACGCCAATTACTGGCTGAAGTCCAGTCAATCTGTCCGTCGGACGTTACTGTTATGCAGGTACGGCAGGGACAGGCAAAAGGACTTGGGCATGCTGTGTTGTGTGCAAAACCTATGGTGGGTAATGAGCCCTTCATCGTGATGCTGCCAGATGTTTTACTTGACGACTCGACGTCTGATTTGACCACTGAGAATCTGGCGAAAATGATTAGCCGTTTTGAAGAAACGGGATTTAGTCAGGTTATGGTTGAGCCAGTGCCGGAGCAAGACGTTTCTAAATATGGTGTCGCTGATTGTGACGGCGTCGCACTACATGCAGGTGAAAGCGCACCTATGTCGGCTATCGTTGAAAAGCCCAAGCAGGAAGATGCACCCTCTAATCTGGCCGTAGTAGGTCGTTATGTATTCTCTGCAGATATCTGGGATTTACTCGAAAAAACACCCCCAGGTGCAGGCGATGAGATTCAGCTTACCGATGCAATTGCGCTACTGATGGCGACTCAAACCGTTGAAGCCTTCCATATGAGTGGTAAGTCCCACGATTGCGGCGATAAATTGGGGTATATGAAGGCCTTTGTGCAATATGGTGTGCGTCACTCTTCCGAAGGGAATGAGTTCAAACAGTGGCTGAAAGAAGCACTGAATTGAGAGCACAAAAATTTAGCATATATCCATGATATCCCTAATATAAGTGAACAGGTGAATACAATGACGAATTTGAAGGCAGTTATTCCCGTCGCAGGTTTAGGCATGCGCATGCTGCCAGCGACAAAAGCCATTCCTAAAGAAATGCTGCCAATTGTCGATAAGCCACTTATTCAGCACATTGTTAATGAGTGTGTAGCTGCAGGTATTAAAGAAATTATTCTCGTCACGCATTCATCCAAAAATGCGATAGAAAACCATTTTGATACTTCTTTTGAACTGGAAGCCATGCTTGAAGCACGCGTTAAGCGCCAACTGCTGGCAGATGTGCAATCCATTTGCCCGAAAGGGGTGACATTAATGCACGTGCGTCAAGGGCATCCAAAAGGCCTTGGACATGCCGTGCTTTGTGCCAAACCGTTGGTGGGCGATGCACCTTTCGTCGTGGCTCTACCTGACATCCTGATTGACGACGTGAAGGCCGATCCTACACGTGACAATTTGGCGCATATGATTGGCCGTTTCAATGAAACAGGGCTAAGCCAGGTTCTCGTTCAAGCTGTTGATGAAAGCGTACTTTATGATTATTCGGTAGTGGAGTGCGAGCAAGACTCATTAACACCGGGTTCCAGCTCAGTGATGACTTCCATCATTGAAAAGCCAAGCCGCGAAGTGCAATTGAAATCCAATTACTCCGCTGTCGGTCGTTATGTTCTTACTCCGGATATCTGGCCAATTTTGGAAAAAACCAAACCGGGGGCTTGGGGGCGCATTCAGCTAACTGATGCCATTGGCAACCTGGTGAAAGAGCAAACGGTTGAAGCGATGGAACTGGTGGGAGAATCGTTTAACTGTGGTGAAAAGCAAGGTTACATGCGTGCCTTTGTGACTTATGGCCTTCGTCACCCTAGCTATGGGAAAGATTTTCGTACCTGGGCGGAGTCACTCGCTCTATAGCGTGATATCCAAAATTGAACTCGCTATAATACATCGCGGCACTGACAAGGATGTCAGATGTTCAGCTATAAGGAAGCATTTTGAATTGAATACCAATCGTTAGCGCGTCAACCAACTCAATAATAAGCAATGTAAACACCGCAAACGACCATGTTTCTGTGCCAATTCTTCGTAAAAACCACTATGTGTTGTAACCCGTCAGCGGCGACTTCTTTCAACCAGTGCTCGCACCTGGATGGAAACTATGTGCTCAGTATGTCCTCACCCTAGTCTCTTGTTGTGCAATATGTGTTCAATGGTCAGGTTTTTTGGTGTCTGAAAATGGTATATCAGTTAATATTTCTCACTTAAATTTGACATCAAAATGAAATGTATCCAATGCAGCAGATGAAATCTGTGTACAAGACATAAAATTTGCTTGTAGAACGGATAATTGATGTGCTGGCTGAATGATTATGTGTAGTCTTAGCTTATTGAAAAATGATTTTGGTGGGGCTATTGAAGGATGTTCACTCACATGTGCATATAGCTTCGCAATACCTTTACTTAGAAAGTGATGATAACTCGATGGCAAAACGACAATTGAAAATGATACCCCTTTTGGTATCTCTTAGTGTGCTCAGTGGCTGTACGGTTGTTCCTGGTACCCATCTTTCGACCAGTGGCAAGGATGTCATCAAACAAGATGAGAACTTCGATCTTGATAAGTTGGTGAATGTCTACCCGATGACACCGGGGTTGGTCGATAGGATGCGACCAGCAAGAGTCACCGCTCAGCAGAATACCCAGTTAAATGCTTTATTGGAAAAATACGAGTATCGCATTGGTGTGGGTGATGTTCTGAACGTTACTGTTTGGGATCATCCAGAACTGACCACCCCTGCAGGTCAATACCGTAGTGCCAGCGACACAGGTAACTGGGTCCAGGCAGATGGAAGTATCTTCTATCCATACATTGGGAAAGTGAATGTTCTCGGAAAAACGGTAACGGAAGTCAGATCTGAGATCGCTAGGCGCCTTGCACAATACATCGAAAGCCCACAGGTAGATGTAAATATTGCTGCGTTCAGATCGCAAAAAGCGTATGTAACTGGCGAAGTTACGAGATCGGGGCAACAACCTATCACCAACGTTCCCCTCACTATAATGGACGCAATCAACGCTGCTGGCGGATTAACTGAAAATGCCGACTGGCGGAATCTTATTTTGACCCATAATGGCAAAGAGCAAAGTATCTCTTTGCAGCGATTGATGCAAAATGGTGATCTGACGCAGAACCGACTGCTGTTTCCAGGTGACATTCTGTTTGTTCCACGCAATGACGATCTGAAAATTTTCGTTATGGGCGAAGTGGAAAAGCAAGTCACGTTAAAAATGGATCGCAGTGGTATGACGTTAACGGAAGCGTTGGGGAATGCCGAAGGTATTGCTCAGGGAACGTCTGATGCCACGGGTATTTTTGTTATAAGGCCATTGCATGGTACTCAGGGTTCCAAACTCGCCGATATTTATCAGCTAGATGCGTCAGATGCAACAGCTCTGGTAATGGGTACGGAATTCCAATTGCAACCTTACGATATTGTCTATGTGACAACCGCCCCTATCGCACGTTGGAATCGAGTTATAAGCCAACTAGTACCAACCATTTCAGGGTTTAATAATCTAACCGAAGGTGCGTTACGTATTCGTAACTGGCCATAGTCACTGGGAAGAGAACATGTTTAATTCCATCTTGGTGGTATGTGTAGGGAATATCTGTCGCTCTCCAACAGGAGAGCGATTACTGAAAAAGATGCTCCCTGGAAAAAAGATAGAATCAGCTGGTATTAGCGCACTGGTGGGGAAACCTGCTGATACATCGGCATCAGAAGTTGCAAATAAGCACGGTCTCTCTCTCGATGGCCATCATGGGCAACAGTTGACTGCTTCACTATGCCGAGAATATGAACTTATTTTGGTGATGGAGAAGACACATATTGATGCGGTTTGTCGTTTGGCACCGGAGGTCAGAGGCAAGACAATGCTTTTTGGTCATTGGCTTGATAAGCGTGAAATCGCAGACCCATATCGACAAAGCCACGAAGCATTCGAGTTTATTTACCGACTTCTCGATGAATCAGCCCAAAAGTGGGTTAATACATTAGATAAATAATTGGCCAGAGAAATTGCATGATAGATAAAAACTCAACAAAAAATCCCGAAATCCGTCGAGATGAAGAAATAGATTTTAGACGAATTTTAGGTTCAATCATTGATAATAAATGGCTTATTGTTGCTATAACGACTATCTGTATCATGATAGGCATTATATATGTGATGATAGCAACTCCTATATACAAGTCTGATGCGTTGATTCAGGTTGAAAAAAATACTGGAAGCAGTCTTCTCAGTGATCTATCGAATGTGCTTTCCACTAACCAGGCTCAATCAACAACTGAGATCGAGTTAATCCAGTCTAGGATGGTTATTGGGAAAACAATCAATGACCTAGACTTGGATATGATTGTAGAACCTAAGACCTTTCCTATATTTGGGGCTGGTTTGAATCGGTTATTCGGTGATACAACTAAAAACATTGCAGTATCTCGTTTAGAGGTACCAAGCTATTGGCTTGATAAACCTATCACTCTGGAGGTTTTGACGAAAGATTCATACAGAATCGAGGCTGGTGATACGGTTTCATTTGAAGGTAAGACCGGAGTATTAGAAAAAAACAGTGATATCTCTTTACTGGTAAGTGAGATAGATGCCCCTATTGGTACAGTTTTTAATATAACTAAGAAAAGTGAACTTGTTGCAATTAATAATTTGCTTGAAAGATTTACTGTTTCCGATAAAGGAAAGGATACTGGTGTTCTACAATTGACATTAGAAGGTTCATCGCCGGTTCTAATCAAGAAAACGTTGGATTCAATCTCTCAAAATTATTTGCAGCAAAACGTTGAGCGTAAATCTGAGGAAGCTGGAAAAAGCTTAGAGTTTCTAAAAGAGCAATTGCCTTTGATAAGAGCGAATTTAGATGAGTCAGAGAATAAGCTTAATAAATATAGGCAACAAAACGATTCTGTCGATCTCTCTCTTGAAGCTAAATCTGTTCTTGATTCAATGGTCTCAATCGAAACGCAGCTTAACGAATTGACGTTTAGAGAAGCTGAGATTTCAAAGTTATACACTAAAGAGCATCCAGCATATCGGGCTTTATTAGAAAAAAGAACCGTGCTTGAACAAGAAAAAGAAAAGACGAATAAGCGTGTAAGTGGAATGCCGAAGACGCAGCAAGAAATTTTGCGTCTGACAAGAGATGTACAAGCTGGTCAAGAAGTTTATATGCAATTGCTTAATAAGCAACAGGAGTTAAGCATAAACAAGGCCAGTACAATAGGTAATGTACGAATCGTAGATCCTGCGGAAACTGAATATCAACCAGTTAAACCGAAAAAGTTTCTTGTCGTTCTCTTATTGGCTTTGCTAGGTAGCGTTGGGTCAGTTCTTTATATAATTATTAAAGATCTGCTGCATCAAGGGATAGAAAGTCCAGAGCAGTTGGAGGAAGCTGGAATCAGTGTTTATGCCAGTGTTCCATTATCTGAATGGCAGCGGAAAAAAGATACAGAGTTTCAGTTAAAAAGGAAGAGACAGAATGCTCGTTCGAATCAGCTTCTCGCTATTGATAACAGCGCTGACTTGGCAATTGAAGCTATCAGAAGTCTTCGAACAAGCTTGCACTTTGCGATGCTTGAAGCAAAGAATAATATTCTGATGATTTCAGGTGCAACTCCTGCTATCGGTAAAACCTTCGTTAGTGCCAACCTGGCTGCGGTAATAGCGCAGAGTGGCAAAAAAGTCTTACTTGTTGATGTCGACATGCGTAAAGGATATGTGCATGAAATATTGGGGTACAAGGGTGATCGTGGCCTCTCAAATGTACTTTCGAATCAAATCAGTGTCGAAGAAGCAGTAAACAAAACTGAAGTTGCAGGGTTGGATTTCATCTCCCGCGGACAGATTCCGCCAAATCCGTCAGAATTGTTGATGAATGAATACCTTGTAAACTTTATCAAATGGGCACGCGATAATTACGATATCGTGATTTTAGATACGCCACCTATTTTGGCTGTTACAGACGCAGCAATTATAAGTCATCATGTAGGAACATCTTTGCTTGTCGCGCGCTTTGAGGTTAATACATTGAAAGAAATTGAAGTCAGTATTCGCAGATTTGAACAGAATGGTTCAGAAATTAAAGGCGTAATACTCAACGCGGTAACTAAAAAGGCCGCAAGTTATTATGGTTATGGCTATAATTATTATGCATATGAGTATAAGTCAGAAAAGTAACTAATAAATTTAGATAAGGGGTGAGTTTGCCCCTTATCTAGTCATATTTATACACTTACATATTAGACGAAATTCAACGTCGAATTATTTTTTACAAGGCGTGCATAATGAAGAAAAAAATAGCTATTTTCAATCTCAATACCTATCCAGAAATTTCTGGTGGTAGTGAAAGATCTTGCATTGAGCTTGCGAAGGCTTTAAATGATAATGGTGAGAATGCGGCCGTCATTTCGTTAAACGCTTTTACTGATGGGTATAAGAATTTTACTTATGAAGGTGTAACAATAAATAAGTTACCTCTTTTGAATTTATATTGGCCAACCACAAAAAAGAAAAGGAACATATTATTAAAAGCAGTATGGAATATTATCGACATTGCTAATATCCCTATGGCATTAAGTTTGTGCATTTGGCTAAAGAAAAGAAAATATGATATTGTACACACTAATAATATTAAAGGTGCGTCACCATGGGTTTTTCCAATGTTAAAATTATTTGGATTTAGAGTTGTTCATACAACAAGAGATTTTTATTTGTTGGATAGAGGCGCCTGGTATAGGGACCTGAACTCAGAACACAATACATTTAAATTAAAATTGGAAAGACTTAATAAGTTGTGGTGCAGCAGTTTTGTTGATTGCGTTGTCTTTAATAGCGAGTATATGCAAAAGTATCACACGGCTTGTGGATTCTTTAAAAAGACCGAAAAAAAAGTAATATATAATGGATTCAATCCAGATGTGTATTCGAATAAACAAAAAAATAATGCACAAATAAAGGCGTTTGGATATATAGGTAGGCTCTCCCCCGAAAAAGGGCTTGATTTATTATTTGATAACTTCGTTAAGTTCGAACCTAATGCTTATAAGTTAATAATCGCAGGAGCTACAAGGGATGATTTTATCGCAGCATTTCCAGAACGTGAAGATATTCTGAAAGGGCGTGACGATATTGACTTCATTGGCATAGTTAATAACATTACTTTTTACGATAAAGTTGATTGTGTCATCGTCCCTTCCAAGTACAACGAGCCTTTTGGCCGGGTCGCTATGGAAGCGATCTTTATGGGAAAATCAGTAATTGTCTCTGAAAAAGGAGGATTACCAGAACAAATTTTCCCAGGTGTGAATGGTGTGGTATGTGCGAACGAAGATTACTTCACTGCAATGAAAAAAATAACCAAAAATTCAAAATATAATTTCGAAACAAATGCTGGTCAGCCAGATTTAACTCGATTTACGCTTGAGTTTTCTGCAAAAGAATATCTTTCAGCATTTAATAGAGGGTAAATGAATGGCATTCTCTAAAATAAAACAAAAATTAAAGAGAAATGGGCTGAGTACTAGAGATTATCTGGAATTTATCTGTAGGAAAGGTATTACTCCAATGATTAGGGCATTTTTTTTATATCTCTTTAATTTTAGAAGGATAAGTTTTCCTTTTTTTGTAGGAAAAAAAACACGTATTATCCATTCTAATCATCTAAAAACTGGAGCTTATTGTTATATTGGTGATTTTTCTTATATCAATTGCCTGAGTAAATCCGGAGTGGAATTCGGGAGTAGAGTAACACTTCGTGAATATGCATGGCTCCAGATTACAAGCAATACAAAAAATCTCGGAGAAGGCATCAAAATTGGTAATGAAACATATATCGGTCCACGTTGCAACTTAGGTGCTGCCGCTTTTCTTATAATTGGTGAGCGATGTCAAATTGGTGCTGGAGTAAGTTTCATTGCTGAAAACCACGAGTTTTCAGGAGAAGAGGAAATTTTCAATCAAGGCGTAACTCGGAAAGGCATAAGAGTTGGTAATGATTGTTGGATTGGTAACAACGTCATTGTTCTGGATGGCATCAATATCGGTGATGGTGCTGTAATTGGAGCTGGTGCCGTGGTTACTAAAGACATACCGTCGTTTGCGGTGGCAGTTGGAAATCCAGCTCGTGTAATAAGAACAAGAGTGAAAGTCAAAGCAGGCGATCATGTATAGAATACTTATATTTTTTGTTTTTGTTCTGACTTTATTTGGTTTCAAATTGTCTATTTTAGGGCGAACAGGAGATGACAGTGACAATATTCTCTCTGCGATCAGAATAGATGATATTGTGATAATGGTATTTTTAATATCGTATACTCTTAAAGGAGGATCTTGGGGCTATTTCTTTAAGCAAAAACCAATTACTATATTTATTCTTTATGTTTTGTTTTGCTTATTTTCAGCAATCTATAATTCCATATTTGGCCAAGTTGCTATAGGCAGTAGCCTCCTTTTTGCACTTCGTCCTTTAGAGTATTTTCTGTATATCGCACTTGGATCTGAATTAGCTCGTTTAGGTTATTCCTTAGATAGAACATTCAGAGTCTATATAATATATTGTTTGCTTTTAATCGCGGGACAAACTTCAGGTATTATTGGGGGAATCAGCAATTTTTCTTTTAGTCGGGCTATCGCGAATACTGGAGGGCCATGGGAGTTAGCGGGTGTTTCCGCATTCTTTCTATGTTATTTCTTCCAAGAAAGGGTTATTATTTATACATTATTATCTGCCGCAATTTTGGTGCTTACCCAATCTCGTATTACTTTAGTGGGCAGTGTTTTTGTACTTTCTTTTGCAAACGTACAAGGTATGATTTCCCTTCTTAAAAGAAAGTTAACGGTTTTAATGTCATTAGTCTTTATTTTTTCAATCATATTATATGCGTTATATTCAAACATAAATGGCACTACCAAAAATAATACTAACTCTATTGATGTCACTGCTCGTATAGAAGCATTCTTTAGTAATGAAACATTTTTAAGATTATACGACATTTATGCAAACACAGATGCAGCAGTTAGTCGAAATGATTATTTTGAAAAAACCTATGGAGGTAGCATTACCAGTATTATTGGTGATGTTGGTGAGGGAGATGCTAGCGCTTATATTCGCTTTACACGATGGATTATGTTGATCAAAACTACAAATAGCGACTTAGTTTCTTTTTTGATCGGCTTAGGTCCATCATATGCTGCAAAAGCTGTGGATGGTAATTATGTAAGATTCTTTGCAGAAACTGGCATTGTTGGTTTAATTCTTTATTTATTGTTTTTAATTAACGTCTTGATGTTTATTAAAAATAGGACAATAAGAAATTACATACTTATATTGTCTATAACTGCTATGTTTATTGATATATTTGTTACTCACAAAGCAATGTTCCTCTTTTGGTTATTGTATGGGTATCATCTACAAACAGAAAAATCATCCGTCAATAATAAAGTGAAAACCGATGAAAATAGCCTTTCTCACCAGAGTTGATGCATTTGATAAAAACGGTGGCGACACTTATCAGATTCAAATGTATAAAAAATACTTAGAAGACGATAACCACTTTGTAGATATCATTACGAATTTATCGGTACCAGATAATTATGACAATTACATTGTAGTTAATCTTGATCGCCCTCTGGAGTTGGTTATTTATTATGCCGAACTTCAGCGTCGTAACCTGCTCGATAAAACTTTTGTACTGACTATTCATCATGACTATCAATGCATTGATTTTTATGAAAAAAAGATCAGAAAGGGGGTGATGGGCATTATTCTCAGTGCACTGAATAGTCATAATAAAAGAGAAAAATTAAAAAATATCGCGAGGGCAATAAAATATCCTGCATTATGGCCTTTTTCTATAAAACATCTGTGGTTGGACTATAATTTACTGTCGCAAAAATTGCTAAATGAATCGTTAGGTGCATTCCTTATTGCTGAGGGTGAGAAAGAGATAATTTGTCGGGATTTTGTTGTAAGCCTTGTAAATCATCACTTGGTAAAAAACGGTGTGGATTTGATCGGAGATATTAATAGTGAAAATAATACTAGAGATATTGACGTGCTTATCTGTGGCAGGATTGAGCCTAGAAAAAATAGCTTGGCTATTGCAGAGTATTTCAAGAATAAACCGTATAAAGTAGTTTTTGCAGGCGGTATGAATACGAATGCAAATTCATATTGCAAGCAGTTTAGTGATGTAGTTGCTGATTCCGACAATATAAAATACTTAGGGAGAGTACCACCTGAGAGCATACCTAGTCTATATTTGAAGTCGAAAGTTAACCTTTCAGCGAGCTGGTTCGAAGTCGCTTCACTAGTTGATCTTGAAGCATATGCTTATGGATGCCACGTTATTTCCTCCCAAAATGGGCATACAAAAGACTATCTAGGTGACAAGGCAATTTATATCGATCCAGTTGATCTGTCAAAGCTAGATACTATACTAACAATGTTGATAAAAAAAGAATCGGTTTTGAATAAACAACATGAATTTATTCAGGCCAATTATACATGGGAAAAATCGACGAAGTCATTATTGGAGGGTATATACAAATTTTCAGGTAATAAAATATGTTGAGTTATTATTTTATATATTTTAAAAATTACCTCTGAAGTTTTCAATTTTTTAATGCCACTATTATTAATGACGATGGATTTATTATGAATGTCACGATAGTAATACCCACTTATAACGGTGGTACTGTTTGGCAGGATGCGGCGAATCAAATAGCCATGATGGCAAAGGGAATGGCGAAAGTTATAGTCATTGACTCTGGGAGTAAGGATTCAACTTGTGAAGTTGCCATTGCACATAGTTTCGATCTACATACCATAACTTCTTTAGACTTTAATCATGGAGGAACCCGGAATAAAGGTGTTGAATTGAGCTCTTCAGATATCGTTGTATTTCTTACTCAGGATGCGATCCCTGAAAACAATGCGATATCAAAAATAATTAATGTATTTAGCAATGCCGATGTTGTGGCTGCCTATGGGCGTCAACTTCCTCATCATGATGCAAATCCTATTGCAACACATGCGAGAATATTCAATTACAAAGAAAATGGTTATATTAGTGATCTTGATTCAATAAAAGAAATGGGTATAAAAACAGTCTTTATGTCTAATTCTTTTTCAGCATATAGAGTAAGTGCATTTAAAATACTGGGAGGTTTTCCCAACAGTACAATATTGGCAGAAGATATGTTTCTGGCAGCAAAAGCAGTTTTGGCGGGATATAAAATAGCTTATGTAGCTGATGCAAATGTTAGACACTCACACAATTATACGCCGGTAGAAGAGTTTAAACGTTATTTCGATATAGGTGTTTTTCACTCCGATGAGTCATGGATTAGAGAGTCTTTCGGTGGTGCAGGTGGTGAGGGTAAAAAATTTATATTTTCTGAAATGCTTTTTTTATTGAAAAATGCACCACTATGGATACCAGTTGCTTGTGTAAACAATTTTTCCAAGATAATAGGATATAAATTAGGACAAAACTACAGAAGGATACCTGCAGGTCTTAGAAGAAAGCTCAGTATGCACAAGAGATATTGGGATGGAATTTCTGATTAATTAGTCCGGAATAAAGGAATTTTATATGAGTGCGCTAAGTTACTCAACAAAACCTAATTTAGTAAAATCGCTATTGGCGATGTCTGATATTATTTTCTTTAATTTGTCACTTGTTTTTGCGGTTTATGCAGTAGACTATTTTTGGGGCGATGTTTATGAGTACATACCTAAAGATGAAATAGCCGCCAGATTTATTTCGCACGCAATTTTGTCATTGCTATGCGTTGGCTGGTTTTGGGTTAGACTACGACATTATTCATATCGGAAGCCATTTTGGTTTGAATTAAAAGAAATATTCAGAACCATTTTGATTTTTGCAATATTAGACTTAGCACTTGTAGCATTTTCCAAGTGGCATTTCTCTCGTTACGTATGGGTTTTTACTTGGACCTTTGCCCTTATTTTGGTTCCCCTCGCACGTGCGATTACAAAAAGAACATTGAATAAATTTGGTCTTTGGCAAAAGCACACTATCATTATTGGTTCTGGGAAAAATGCTTGTGATGCGTATGCAGCATTACAGAGTGAAGAAGTGCTTGGTTTTGCGATAAGTGGTTTTTTTTCATCTGGAAAAAAATGTGAGAAACAAATGTTTGGTGTTCCTATCATCACCAGTGAGCAGGAGCTCTGGCGAGTTAGTGATACTGAACATACGCAATTCATCGTGGCGCTAGAGTTTGATGAACATGTGTTACGTGATCAGTGGTTAAAGACGTTAGCAAAAAATGGCTGTAGATCCGTCTCGGTAATCCCTACACTCCGCGGTGTCCCTCTTTATGGAACTGATATGTCTTTCATATTCAGCCACGAAGTTATGATATTACGTGTCAGTAATAACCTTGCAAAAAGAACCTCTCGTATTGTAAAACGTACTTTCGATATTGTCGGGTCAGTAATGATATTGACCATGCTTTCACCAGTACTATTGATTCTAGCCTATCTCGTCTCGAAAGATGGAGGGAAATCAATTTATGGTCATGAAAGAATTGGCCGTAATGGAGAGAAATTTAAGTGTCTTAAGTTCAGATCAATGGTTACGAACTCACAAGAAGTACTTAAAAATCTTCTGGAAAACGATGCGCAAGCACGCGAAGAATGGGATAAAGACTTTAAATTAAAAAATGATCCACGTATTACCCGAGTTGGGAAGTTTATCCGTAAAACCAGCTTGGACGAGCTTCCGCAATTACTCAATGTACTTAAAGGCGAAATGAGTTTGGTAGGGCCGCGTCCTGTTATTGAAAAAGAACTCGAGCGTTACGCAGGAGATGTAGATTACTATTTAATGGCAAAGCCTGGTATTACAGGTTTATGGCAAGTAAGTGGGCGCAATGATGTTGACTATGACACTCGTGTATATTTTGATGCCTGGTATGTAAAGAACTGGACCTTATGGAATGATATAGCTATTCTTTTTAAAACTATCAATGTGGTTTTGAAAAGAGACGGCGCATATTAAGCAAGGCTATAAAAGTGCTTTAGAGGTTTATATGAGAATTTTGGTTACTGGTGGTGCAGGGTTTATCGGTTCGGCTGTTGCAAGACATATTATTAATGACACTTCTGACGAGATTATTATTGTAGACAGTCTAACGTATGCCGGTAATCTCGAGTCATTAAACACGATTGCCAATAACGATCGTTATAAATTTGAACAAGTCGATATTTGTAATCGTACTGAACTTGATCGTGTATTTTCCCAATTCAAACCTGATGCAGTAATGCATCTTGCGGCCGAAAGTCACGTAGACCGTTCAATTGATGGACCTGCGGCATTTATTGAGACAAATATTGTCGGGACTTATACCTTACTTGAAGCAGCTCGAACTTACTGGAGCACCCTGGAAAGTGATGCCAAAGCGGCATTCCGATTCCACCATATTTCTACTGACGAAGTCTATGGCGATCTACATGGCACGGACGATTTGTTTACTGAAACGACGCCGTATGCACCAAGCAGTCCTTACTCTGCATCGAAAGCATCCAGTGATCATTTGGTAAGAGCTTGGTTACGTACTTACGGCTTTCCTACAATAGTAACTAACTGTTCAAATAACTACGGTCCATATCACTTCCCCGAGAAGTTGATCCCGTTAATTATATTGAATGCCCTGGACGGAAAGCCGCTGCCAGTATATGGCACTGGCACTCAAATTCGAGACTGGCTATATGTTGAAGATCATGCTCGTGCATTATACAAAGTTGTGACAGAAGGTGAAGTAGGCGAAACCTACAATATCGGCGGCCACAATGAGCGAAAAAATATCGAAGTTGTGCAGACTATTTGCCGTTTGCTTGACGATTTAGTGCCGAATAAACCAAAAAATGTTAGTAATTATGAGCAATTGATTACCTATGTTACCGATCGACCAGGACATGATTTGCGTTATGCTATTGACGCATCAAAAATCTATGCAGAGCTAGGTTGGAAACCGCAGGAAACCTTCGAAAGTGGGATTTGTAAGACAGTTCAATGGTATTTGAACAATGAAGAATGGTGGAGTCGTGTTAAAGACGGTTCTTATGCTGGTGAACGTTTGGGATTAACCCGCTAATTTACTTTTAGGTGAATCAAATATGAAAGGTATTGTTCTCGCGGGTGGTTCCGGCACACGTCTATATCCAATTACACGTGGTGTTTCTAAACAGTTGCTGCCGATTTATGACAAACCTATGGTCTATTATCCTATTTCTGTACTTATGCTGGCAGGAATAAGAGATATTCTGATTATTTCTACACCTGAAGATATATCTAGCTTCAAGCGTCTATTGGGTGACGGTAGTCGTTTCGGAATCACTTTGAGCTACGAAATTCAGCCAAGTCCTGATGGTCTAGCGCAAGCATTCTTGATTGGTGAAGAATTTATCAATGGCGATCGTTGTTCTCTCGTATTAGGGGATAATATTTTCTTTGGTGAAAGTTTTGGTCGAAAATTAGAAAATGTAGTTGCGCGTACCCAAGGTGCCACAGTATTTGGTTATCAGGTCATGGATCCTGAACGTTTTGGCGTGGTGGAGTTCGATGAAAATTTCCGAGCTCTCTCGCTGGAAGAGAAACCGGCTAATCCTAAATCAAACTGGGCAGTAACCGGTCTTTATTTCTATGATAAAGATGTTGTAGAAATGGCCAAGCAAATCAAACCTTCGCTCCGTGGTGAGCTTGAAATCACTACACTGAACGAAATGTATCTTGAACGTGGTCTGTTAAATGTTGAACTTCTGGGGCGTGGTTTTGCCTGGTTGGATACAGGAACCCACGACAGTCTAAATGAAGCATCGCAATTCATTCATACTATTGAAAAACGTCAAGGTTTCAAAATTGCTTGTTTGGAAGAAATAGCATTTCGCAAGGGCTGGTTATCTCGCGAGCAGGTTGCAGAAGAAGTTAAAGCATTAAGTAAGACATTGTATGGCCAGTATCTGGCACAGTTGATAGCGGAGAAATAATATGCAAGTTAGAGATGCCAAAATTCAGGGCGTAAAAATCATTCAACCTAAAATATTTGGTGATGCCCGTGGTTTCTTTCTTGAGACATTTGAAAAGAAGCGCTATCAGGAAATGTTGAATATCGATCTGGAATTTGTTCAGGACAACCATTCTCGATCTTCAAAAGGAGTATTACGTGGTCTACATTTTCAGAAAGTAAATCCACAGGGCAAGCTTGTACGGGTAGTACAAGGTGAAGTATTTGATGTTGCAGTTGATATTCGACCTGACTCACCCACTTATGGTGAGTGGGAGGGGGTGTTGCTTTCAGAAGAGAATAAGACTCAATTTTGGGTACCACCTGGTTTGGCCCATGGTTTTGTTGTTCTTTCTGAGATTGCTGACTTCGAATATAAATGTACGGATTACTATAATCCAGCACATGAAAGGTGCTTGTTCTGGAATGACCCAGAAGTGGGCATTAAATGGCCTCTCGAAAATCCATTACTTTCTGAGAAAGACAAGGTTGGTGAGTTGTTTAAGGATCTGGGAAAATGAAAGTACTTCTAACGGGTTCCAAAGGCCAACTAGGAACCTGCTTCCAGGATCGCTTGCCTGAAGGTTGGCTGATTTTGGCGACAGACTCTGATGTCCTTGACATTACAGATTATGCTGCGGTAGATAAAGCGGTGGGAGAATATCGCCCAGATGTGATTGTAAATGCCGCCGCCTATACAGCGGTAGATAAAGCAGAAATCGATAGTGAATTGGCAGAGCGAATAAACGTACTGGGTCCCAAAAATCTTGCAGCAGCAGCCAAAAAGATTAGTGCGCGTTTTATACATGTATCTACTGATTATGTATTTGATGGTAGTGCTATGGCGCCTTATGTAGAAACTGATGTTACCAATCCTCTGGGCGTATACGGTCAAACCAAGTTGGATGGTGAGATTGCTGCGAGCAGTGAATTACCTGATACAATTATTATTCGTACTGCGTGGGTATTCAGCGAGTATGGTAATAATTTTGTAAAGACTATGCTGCGATTGGCGAACGATCGTGATGCATTGAGTATTGTAGCTGACCAGCGAGGTTGTCCAACCTATGCGGGTGATATCGCCCAAGCAATCATTACTCTAATACAGAAAGAAGCAGAAGGTGGCATCTATCATTACTGTGGCGATAAGGAATGCAGTTGGTATGATTTTGCAAATGCCATTTTTAATATAGCGTTAGAGTTAAATAAAATAAACAAGAAACCTACACTAAGCGCAATTTGCACCGAGCAATATCCGACACCAGCAAAGCGACCTTCTTACTCTACTATGAATTGTGCAAAAATAAATAGTTATGATATCCCCTCGCCAGAATGGTTATCAGCGCTAAGTTCTGTGATTTCTTTGCTAAAGTAATAAAAAAGGGACATGTAAGTCCCTTTTTTAATTTAAATGAAGTCTTATGGAAATATAATTGATATTCATTATTAGTAAATTATTGTCATATGAAGAAAATGATTTTAAATAAATATCGAGGATTGAAGTGCCGAGCTGACACCCTAAAATTTGGGTGTTAATATGAGTGCTTATGTAATAAATACAGTTTGGATGGTTTTAGAAAATGTTTTAAAAACATTGTTTACTTTTCTATTCCATAGAATGGTTGCTAAAATAGTTAGTGTTGCTGATTATTGGCAATAAGCGTAGTCACAAATTTATAGATAACTAGTTATCTTGTTGTCAACAATATATTTCTGAGAGAGTTCTTACAGAATAAATATAAGGAAAATAAATTTTTACCCACAGTGTTTTTAGCGAGAATTTTCTGTTCTTTAGTTATTATTATCACTTTTACATTTATTGAATTCAATCATGCGGATGCTTATAAAACAGAATATAGAGAAGTTTTTGTTATGATAGCTCTTCTAAAAAAGTAATTTCTGCTGCCGATCAACATTAATGAATTATGTGATAATTAATTATCAGATCTTTTGTACCTGACTTTATCGCGCCGACGAAATTGATAAGAGACAAGATATGAACCGTAGAATGTTTTTAAGGATCGCATCGATATCAGCTTTGGCTTATATAAGTTCTTTGAGTGTGAAAGCAAAAGGGAAAATTGGTAGCTTAAATGGAAGTGACAAAGACATTCCTTCAACAGGGGATAATGATTTAATAAAAAGAGAAATTAATATTCTTGATCTTGGCGCTCATTCATGTACTGAGGGTGGTTACAGCAAGTTTGATAATAGAAATATAATTCAGAAAGCAATAGATCTATGCAATGACAAATATCAAAATGATGAGCATAGATGGACAGTCGTCATACCGGAAGGATGCTTTCTTGTCTCGGCTGTATTATTTAATGAACCTGGTTCAGTTAAACCTTTTGGCATTTGTAGTTTGGTGTTAAAGAGTAACGTAATCATTACTGGACAAGGAACCATTAAATTATTGGATGCGCAATATGGCAACGGTGCTTTCATGAGAATTTTCTCGAGCTATCGGACTCAAATGTTAGAGAATATTGATATTCTCAATATCGTTGTGGATGGTAACTCGAGCAATCAAGTTCATGGTAGACAGGCAAGTAACATTTTACTTGAATGTAAAGAAAACATACTCATCGAGAACGTTAAGAGCATAAATAGTAATGGTAATGGTATTCAAGTCAGAGGTGGCAGCGAAAATAGTACTGCCGCTAGGAATATTATCATTAAAAATTGTACTGTGAGAAATTGTACAAGAATAGGTATTCAAGTAGCTCAATTTGCTGGCCTATCCATTGAAGGGAATGATGTTTCGTTTTGTGTAGATAATGGAATTGATATATATGGCGATATGGGGAAGGGGACTTCTCCGCGTATCAATGGCAATAATTTTAGTATTAACAATAATAAAGTATTGTCTTGCCTTAATGGGGTGTTTCCTGAAACTGTTGCAAATGGGCGAGTATATGATAATGATATTAGTGGAATGAAAGAGTCCGGCGTTCACATTAATAGAATACACGGCCTTCCTGCAAATATTCTTGTCGAGAACAACAAGGTTTCTAATAGTAAATTTGGTATCACTGTAACTGGGAATATGAAAAATATTATATTTCAAAAGAATCAATTCTCAGAAATTAGCACATCATTCATTTCTTTAGGTAGTGGTCGTGGTAACAGCACGGGTGTGACTTTTGATAATAATACGTTAGTGTTAGCGGACACTCATGATGTGAAGTTGGTTTCTTTGAATGGCAATGTCATACGTAATATAAAAATATCAAATAATTCTATAAAAATCGGTTCGGGCAATAAAAATAAAATCGAATTGAATAATATGATATCGAATAAAGCTACTTCTATTAATGATACTGTCATTCTGGATGGTTGGGTATTTCACTAACTAAGAGAAATATCATATTAATTTGAAATTTCAGCATGTTTTAAATATCTGCTGATACCTTGACTTCTTTTTTACGCAATGCAAATACATTAAGGATCCCCATGCCAATTCTAGTCACAGGCGGTGCCGGATATATCGGATCGCACACGGTGTTAAGTCTTCTTTCGCGAGGTGAGAGTGTTGTCGTACTCGATAACCTTTCTAACGCGTCGCAGGAGTCATTGCATCGGGTTGAGCAACTGTCTGGAAAAGCTCCGGTATTCTATCAGGGCGATATACTTGACCGTCAGGTTCTGCAAACGATTTTTTCGGAGCACCAAATCAGTGCGGTAATTCACTTTGCAGGGTTGAAGGCGGTAGGGGAGTCTACGCGTAAGCCACTGGAGTATTACGAGAATAACGTTAGCGGAACCGTAATTCTGCTGGAAGAGATGAGAAAGGCCGGCGTCTATTCGTTTATTTTCAGCTCGTCGGCAACAGTGTATGGCACCGATGCACCCGTACCTTATGTTGAGACGACACCGATTGGTGGAACAACCAGTCCGTATGGTACCTCAAAATTGATGGTTGAGCAGATTCTGCGTGACATGGCTAAAGCGGATAAAAATTTCAAGATTATTGCGCTCAGGTATTTCAATCCGGTAGGGGCACATGAGTCCGGTCTAATTGGTGAAGATCCAAATGGTATTCCGAATAATCTGTTGCCTTTTATTGCGCAGGTTGCCATCGGTAAACTTGATTCCCTGGGGGTATTCGGAGGCGATTATCCGACCAAAGATGGTACAGGTGTCCGAGATTATATTCATGTGATGGATGTTGCAGAAGGTCATCTGAAGGCTATGGATCATCTGGATAAGATCAGTGGTTATAAAGCTTACAACCTCGGAGCCGGGGTAGGTTACTCAGTTCTGGAGATGATAAAGGCATTCGAGATGGCTTCGGGTAGGTCTGTTCCTTATACGATCAAGCCTCGTCGTGATGGTGATTTACCTGCATTCTGGGCTGATGCCCGTTTGGCAGAAGCTGAACTGGGGTGGAAGGTTACACGTGGTCTCGAGGCAATGATGCGTGATACCTGGAACTGGCAAAACATAAATCCTCAAGGGTATCGTTCCTAAAAGTATTCAATTCACAATGTTTAACTATTATTGCTAGTATTCAGATGGTGAATGGGAGTAGCTTCTTGTAGAATGTCGCGCTTCTTTAATATGAATAATGATATAGTTGATTGATTATTAACGATTTCAATTAATTGTCATTATAGGCAAATTTACTGCAGAGTGATGCTTGATTAATTTTGAAATCATAGACGCAGGTTTGTGGCCAACATGTCAGCACACCTTGCTGTTCAGAGGGTTATATGAAAGTTATCGTTACCGGTGGTGCTGGGTTCATTGGTTCGGCAGTTGTCCGTCATATTATTAATGAAACATCAGATGAGGTTATCGTCATAGATTGTTTGACCTATGCAGGTAATCTTGAATCTTTGAAAACAATTGTCCACTGTGATCGTTTTAAATTTGAGCAAGTTGATATTTGTAATCGTACAGAGCTGGACCGTGTCTTTGCCGAGCTTAAACCTGATGTGGTGATGCACCTTGCTGCTGAAAGTCACGTTGATCGTTCAATCGATGGACCTGCAGCTTTCATTCAAACCAATATTGTAGGAACTTATACGCTGCTTGAAGCCGCACGAGCATATTGGAATACTCTTGATGGTGCAGCTAAAGCTGAATTCCGTTTTCATCACATTTCCACTGACGAGGTCTACGGTGATTTGCATGGAACCGAGGATCTTTTTACTGAAGCGACACCCTATGCACCAAGCAGCCCATACTCGGCATCAAAAGCATCGAGTGACCATTTGGTAAGAGCTTGGCTGCGAACTTACGGTTTTCCAACTATAGTGACAAACTGCTCAAATAACTATGGGCCGTATCATTTCCCGGAAAAATTGATCCCGTTGATCATTCTGAATGCATTGGACGGAAAACCTCTACCTGTATACGGCAATGGTAATCAAATCCGCGATTGGCTGTATGTTGAAGATCACGCACGAGCTTTGTATAAGGTTGTCTGTGAAGGTGAGGTAGGCGAAACCTACAACATTGGTGGCCATAACGAGCGTAAAAATATAGAAGTGGTGCAAACTATCTGCCGTTTGCTGGAGGAATTGGTTCCCAATAAACCCGGTAACCTGGTCAAGTATGAAGACTTGATCACCTTTGTAACTGACCGTCCCGGTCACGACATGCGCTACGCGATTGATGCATCAAAAATCGAGCGTGAACTGGGCTGGAAACCACAAGAAACATTTGAGAGCGGTATCAGAAAAACTGTTGAATGGTATTTAGCTAACCAATCTTGGTGGAGCCGTGTGAAAGATGGTTCTTATGCAGGCGAACGTTTGGGGTTAACCCGCTAATTTAAGGTGTGAAAATGAAAGGTATTGTTTTAGCGGGTGGTTCAGGCACACGTCTTTATCCTATTACTCGTGGTGTCTCAAAGCAGCTCCTGCCTATCTACGATAAGCCGATGATTTATTATCCGCTTTCAGTATTGATGCTGGCTGGGATCCGCGAAATTTTGATTATCTCAACACCAGTGGATTTGCCATCATTTAGGCGACTGCTCGGCGATGGGAGCCGTTTTGGTATTTCTCTGAGCTATGCAATCCAACCCAGCCCGGATGGATTGGCGCAAGCGTTCTTGATTGGTGAAGAGTTCATCAATGGAGAAAGCTGTGCTCTGGTTTTAGGAGACAATATTTTCTTTGGTCAGAGCTTTGGCAAAAAGCTTTTGTCGGTAGTAGAACGTAACCAGGGAGCAACAGTATTCGGCTATCAGGTCATGGATCCTGAACGCTTTGGTGTGGTTGAATTTAATGACAAATTCCGCGCATTGTCTTTGGTAGAAAAACCTTCAAAACCAAAATCTAATTGGGCAGTTACCGGGCTTTACTTCTACGATCAAAATGTTGTGGAGATGGCCAAACAGGTTAAGCCATCTCCACGCGGTGAATTAGAGATTACAACCCTCAATCAAATGTATCTGGAAAAAGGGGCGCTCAATGTTGAGCTGCTTGGGCGTGGTTTCGCATGGTTGGATACGGGTACTCACGAGAGCCTGATTGAAGCATCTCAATTTATTCACACTATTGAGAAACGCCAAGGATTCAAGGTTGCGTGTCTGGAAGAAATAGCCTACCGCAAAGGGTGGTTGACTCGTGAGCAAGTTGAAGCAGAGGCTAAATTGCTCAGCAAGACCCAATATGGGCAGTATTTATTGCATCTGAGTTTGGAGAAATAGAATGCAAATCACGGATACCAAAATCGAAGGTGCGAAGATTATTCAACCAAAGGTATTTGGGGATGCGCGGGGCTTTTTCCTGGAGACCTTTGAAAAGAAACGTTATCAGGAAATGTTAGATATCGATTTGGATTTTGTTCAGGACAACCACTCGCGGTCTTCGCGTGGTGTGTTGCGTGGTCTGCATTTTCAAAAGATAAACCCTCAAGGCAAGCTGGTACGTGTTGTGCGTGGAGAGGTATTTGATGTTGCGGTCGATATCCGTCCAGATTCTCCGACTTATGGTGCTTGGGAGGGGGTTATCCTTTCCGAGGAAAACAAAACCCAGTTCTGGCTCCCGCCAGGATTGGCGCATGGCTTCGTTGTACTTTCTGATGTTGCTGATTTCGAATATAAATGTACTGACTATTACAATCCGGCTAATGAAGGCTGCTTGTTATGGAATGATCCAGCCTTGGGAATTGAATGGCCTCTGGAAAATCCACTATTATCTGAGAAAGATAAAATCGGCAAGCTATTTAAGGAGTTAGAGCAATGAAGGTTTTGTTGACCGGTGCCAATGGGCAGTTGGGCCGCTGCTTTATCGATCGCGTACCAACTGGATGGGAAGTTCTGGCTACGGACAGTGATACTTTGGATATTACTGATCTTGAGAAGGTTAAACAGACGGTGCTTGCCTTTCAACCTGATGTGATAGTGAATGCTGCCGCGTATACAGCCGTTGATAAAGCGGAAAATGATCGCGAAATGGCCAAATTGATCAATGAGCAGGGACCCAGTAACCTTGCCTTGTTAGCAAAAGCAGCCAATTGTCGCTTGGTTCATGTATCAACCGATTATGTTTTTGATGGTCTGGCAGATAGCCCTTATCTTGAAAGTGACGTGACTAATCCATTAGGTGTTTATGGTAAGACCAAACTCGATGGAGAGATTGCGGTTACTGCTATCCAACCGGAAGCTATTATTATTCGTACCGCTTGGGTGTTCAGTGAATATGGCAGTAATTTTGTAAAGACTATGCTGCGTTTGGCGAAAGATCACGAGGTCTTAGGCATTGTGGCAGACCAGCGTGGATGTCCTACTTATGCGGGGGATATTGCCATCGCGATCTTAGATCTACTGGAAGTTGATGCAGAGGGAGGCATTTATCATTTCTGTGGTGACAAAGATGTTGCTTGGAACGAATTCGCTGAATTCATTTTCACGTCTGCAGTAGAGCAAGGCGTTCTGACACATTCCCCAAAGGTCAATGCTATTACTAGCGAGCAATATCCGACACCTGCACAAAGGCCAAAATTTTCATTATTGAATTGCGAAAAAATCAAGGCTTACGGGATCACCTTATCCTTGTGGCAAGAGAGAGTCAGCGCTGTAGTCAAGAGCTGTTCCACTCTTTAATAACAGCTAGTTTCTGCTTTTTGTGGTGCCCACCGAGCTGTTTGGGCACCCTAACTGCGGTTAATCTCCCATCTTCCTCCTGGCTATATATTCGTTGTAGTTTTGGCATCCCTTACGTCTGGTTGCGCGATGTGCTGACTCGTTTACCCTCGTGGTCCAACAGTCGGATCAACGAGCTATTACCCTACGCCGAAAACCGCTTCAGTTAATACCCTTCCAGCTAATTACATTATTTTAATCACACAACGCGAGTTCGCCGTTCGCTTACCATATGAAAGCATGTACCTATCACATAGCCATAACATTCTTCATGTACTGTAGTAGCCTAAAGCTCTCTAATGCGTGTTCACTTCTCACATTACCGGGAACATAGAAAAAGAGGAATGATAAGAAATGCGCTCCTTCTCTAAGAGGAGCGCTGTAAAGGCAAATTCGCTAAACATCGTTTATTCAGCTGTACACGCTGCCGATCGCGAAACCACCCCCACTTATTGAAGTATCGGATGGCGGAAGTGATGTGATAAAGCAAAAAACGAACATCGGTATAAGAACGACGTTGAGACTCATGGGTTACCAAAGCCCCAGGGAAGTAAGATACAGGGAAAGCTGACTGACAAACCCTACGGGACAAGTCAACATCCTCAAGGTACAAGAAGAAACGCGTATCGAAACCTTTTACATCACGAAGTACTTGACCACTGATCAGCATAAAACAACCAGAAAGTGAAGGCGCAAAAAAAGGTTTATTGTAGTCTGCCTGACGCAATTCATAACTATCGTTGATGGTGCATGAAAAACGAGACATAAAACGGCGGATCAGTAATTGATAGGGTGAGGGTAACAGCTTGGTACCGTGTTGCAAACTCCCATCGGGATAGACGATTTTAGGTATTGCCAGCCCAACGCCGTAGTCACGACTGAAGCGATAAAGTTTATCAACCTCACCTTTTGCAAAAGTGATATCTGGGTTACAAATCAGAATGAAAGGGGCAATGTCGGCATAACGCTCAAAAACAACATTATGTCCGGCACCAAATCCTCTGTTTACAGGTAAACGGATAACCTCCAGCTTTTCGTGTTGAAAGCTAGCAAGCCATTTGCAGAAAGCCCCATTATCGACAATGACAACCTTCGAAATGCTTTCTTCAGCAAACAATGAGGATAAAGTCTGCTCAATATCCTGATACTCATGCTTAAAAAGCACAAGAGAAGCTATGATTTTCACAAATAACACCAAATTTACATTTTATTAAGCAGGATATGCGTCAGCGTAGTCAACGTGCCAATGCGCTGTTGATGGTAGATGCCTGACTCCAGCATAAAACGCAATCTATTCAACACACTGCTATCACGAATCGCGCAGAATGAAGCCAGCCTCTGTTTCGCCTCTGGCGTTAAATCACTGGAAATGCAGGCTAAAGCCTGACAATTGGCATCATTCCATTTCGCTATGCGGCCACCATGGGCGGCTATAAAGTTACTTAAACGTCTGATCGGAGCCATACTGTTACCGATGATATTGTGCTGATGCTGGCGATACAGAACCGAAGGTTGGCGATCAAAATTTACTACTCCACCACAGCCTGTCACTATTTGGTACAAAGTCCAGTCGTGTACTACGATAGAAGCCCTGTTCACCTTTTGTAAAATTTGCCTAGCACTATGATTAAAGACCATAGTGTTACCACTGGCAATATTTTGCACTAACGCATTACCGAAACCTGGTGGTTTTGCATAATCCGGCGAATACCCGATTGGCATCCCACCACTGTCAATCAGACGAGTACGGGAGCAATACAATGCGGGGATCGCAGGATCAAGCGTACTTAGCCAGCGTACTGACCGTTCTAGTTTATCTTCCAACCAAACATCATCCTGATCGGAAAATGCATAATAAGTCGCTCTAATTTCTGGATTAACAACTAAGGACATGAAGTTTTGACAGAAACCCTGTTGTGGACCAGCAAGTAAATACCCCTCGATTTCTGGGCGAGCGATAAAATCAGTTACCAACGCTCTGGTATTATCCGTGGAACCATCATCAGACACCCACAGAGACCAGTTAGGGTGAGTTTGGCGCAGAAAAGACCCCAGTTGCGCAGGCAAAAACTCAGCCCCATTTCTGGCACCGAGCAAAATTGCCACGTGGTTAACAGGTTGCGTAGACATTGGATTCAATCATTAATTATTGAAGTAATCTGCAAATCGCATCACTTGGTTACGTGAGCTTCCCCAGGAGTCAAAGTTCTCTATTTGACCGATCAAAGGGTTAGTACGCCACTGGTCACTTGAGACCAATTCAATTATAGGTGCCACGGTCTGCAACGGACTCAGAGAAACATTGAGCTTTTCTTGCTGCTGCGTGAAGCTCTTGACAAACATATCGATACCTTCATTAATTGCCTGGTTGAATTGCTCATGACCGGTTGCTTTCGCCCTTCCGGGATCCCCAACCACCTCAACAGACAAACTGCAAGGGCGATAGCCAATAATCGTATTATGGGGAGCAGAGAAAAACATCTCTACCGCAACGCGATTTTCATAAATGCTGTTCACTATCGACGAGGAAACAGACTCTTTGCTGACCATGGCCTTCATCTTCAAACTGCAGCTGCGGCGTTGACGCTCAGGCGTATCCGCCAAGCAAAAATAATAGCCGACCACATCAACATCCATAATGGGCCGCACCGCCAGCTCGAAAGCCTCTTGCGTCGTCCCGTTCCAGCCAACATCCACCAATGCGATTTTATTGCCAGCTTTCACGCCTGACTGGCACAGATACATAAACAGGCCTCGGCGATTCCTGCTGCACACCTTTATGATTTCACTGCGATAGCCAGACACCAGTTGGCCAAGCTTGTCGTGTTCCTCAATACTGATGCTACGCTGCGGATCAATCCCTAAACTCTGTAGTACTGAGTCAGCAGGAGGACAAACGCCAATCCGCTCAAACAGTTCCCCCGGGGAAAGCCCAACGCTGCCGGAAAGCAGGAACGGAATATTCTGCTCGAAATTATCGTCAGTAATCAACGCTAGGTTAAAGGCTATGCGCGAGCCCAGAAAATAGTGGAAATCAGGGAGTTGATCTGCGCAGTAGTTTTTTGCCAGGCGCTCCAAGGCATAACCATCGCGGGAGACAAACAACACAACATCAACCTCATCCTGTTTTGCCTGCTGCGTGATCCACTGAAGGAACCCCAAGTTGGCAGGACCGCCAAATTGGTATCCCAGTTCCTGAAAGGTGCCTGAAGTGATTTTTTCTGCATCGTCCGTGTTAAGCAAACCCAGAACCATAGAGGTTGCAATACTTTGTTTTTTATTGCCCTGATGCGCCACTTCACGGACATAATGGAACGCAGACAGACCTTTTTCCTGCGGGCGTTGTACGTCGGCAAGGTAGTTATCGCCGATGTGCAACACCTGCTGAACGGTAACGCCGCAGGTGTTGGCGACAATATTAAACAGCTCACCGCTGTCACGCTTGGTTGCATTGCAATCTGCGGAAATGAATAGCGGAACCTGCTCCAATCCGTAGCGTTTCAGCACGTCAACAAAGAAGTTGGCAGAGAAATACATATCGGAGGTGATCACGACCTTTTTTTTACTCGCCACCAATTGCTGGAATAAAGGGAACAGCTCGTTATTCGGTTGGAGCAGTTCGAGTTCAAGGTCGTATTCCGCCTGCTGAATAGCATCGCGCTGATGCTGAGGCTGTGGGAACTTGTCATAGATGTTTTGCAGCGTGATTTCCTTACGCCCATCTTTGGTCATCTGGCGAAAAGCATCCGCCTGCGCCTTACGACGTTGCGCCCTAAAATCAGCAATATTGAATTTTACGCCAAGGAGATCAAATGCGTCCTCTGGATGCGCCAACGGACGAACAAAAAGCGTATCGAAAAAGTCAAAAGAAATGACTGATGCCTTATCAATCGCAACATGCAATGCATCCATGTTCAATGCCCCTGCCTCCTGTTCGCAAACACCTTTAGTATTTTTTTTCATCATTTACGAATCTCAAAACTAAAACTATTGGGCGCAAAATTCACATTATAAAACGGATCGTACTGGAAATAGTGCGGGTGCCGGGCATTCAACTGCCCCAGCTCACGCTGTAGACGAGCGACCTTTTCCTGATCCATATGATCCAGTCCGCGGCTGACCGACTCATGATGGATCAGGGTGACGCTTTGACACACCACGTTATACAAGCCCGCCTCACACAAACGCATACACAGGTCGACATCGTTATAGGCCACCGGGAACTGCTCGTTGAATCCACCTACCTGTTCAAACTTGCTGCGCTCCACCATCAGGCAGGCACCCGTGACGATCAGCCAGTTGTATTCAATCTGGTTGCGCAGGAAATAGCCTGGGATATCTTTGTGCGAATGCATATATGCGTGCATTGGGCCATTTTGCAAATTAATCACGCCGGCATGCTGCATCATACTGCCATCGCCATACAGCAACTTGGCTCCCACCGCGCCGACATGGCTCAATTGCGCATAGCCACCCATACGCTCGATCCAGTCAGCGTGCAAGACTTCGGTATCGTCATTGAGGAACAGCAACAGTTCCCCCTTCGCTTGCCGGCTCCCCAAGTTATTCAACTCAGAGAAGTTGAAAGGTGCATCATGACGGATGACAGAAACCTGTGCCTCAGCGCTAATCGCCTCTAAATAAGCCAGTGTGCTGGCGTCTTTAGAGCCATTATCAACAATGATAATCTCGAAGTTGCGGTAGGTCGTTTTATCCAGAATCGATTCAATACAACGCGTCAACACCTCATGGTTATCCCGGGTAGGGATAATGATAGAAATGCAAGCATTATCTTGCAGAGCGTAATTTACGCGGAAATAACCCGGGTAATTAGGCAGTTCCTCCACCGTTCCCTTCAAGCCACGGCGTTCAAGGGCACTTTCACGCACAGCGCGGGACGCGGCCAGCACATAAGGCTTTGCCGCCATATCCGATGCAACCGACGCCGGAATAATGCGCCAATGATACAGTATCTTAGGTATATGGCTGATACGCTGCGTTATTTCCGTCAGGCGCAAGATGAAGTCCCAATCCTGACAGCCATTAAACTCGGTACGCAATCCGCCGAGCGCCTTTGCCACGCTGAGCCTCACACAGGCCACATGGCAGGTAAACATGGTCCCCATCATGGTGTCCGGCGACCAGTCAGGCTTAAAGTGTGGCTGGGAATAGTCTCCCTCCGGGGTAAATTTGTCTTCGTCACTATAGATAAAGTCCGGATCTTCCCGGTTAATGCAAAGCGCTAACTCATATAGACAATCATCGGTTAACTCATCATCGTGATCGAGGAAAACGATATAGTCGCCATCTGCATTATCGATCGCCACATTGGTCGCGCCAGCAATCCCCTGATTTTGCTCCAGATGAACCACTTTGATTCTGGGATCGTTAAACGTATCCAGTGCCGTTTTTGTTTCCTCTAACGGGCTAGCATCGTTGGCCAAAATGAGCTGCCAGTCGGAGTACCACTGCAAGCGTACTGAGGAGACCATCTTCTCAAGCAGATCCAACGGAGTGTTATAAATAGGGACAATAATTGAGAAGCGAGGGCGCTGCTGCATATTGTCCAATTGTTCTTGCAGATCGTAAGGACGCTGTGTTGGTATGTAGACATACTCGTCTGGACGTTTGGCAAAGTGATATGTTCCGTCCTGGCGATGGGAAATAAACGAGGCCCGCTCAACGCTACACGGTGCCGCAGCGGCGGAAGCGAATAGCGGATGATGCAAGAACCAGCCAGGCCTGGCCTTCACGGCAACCTTCAGCAAACGACTTTTATAGCGCTCAGGCAAACGGTAATACAGAGAACGGGCAAGCTGTCTGATATTACGTTTAACCAGCATCATGGACGGATAGTGGGAAACGGTGTCAAGCCCTTGATTCACTGCTCGCTTACCGACACGCAAGATTTTTCCTGCCTGCACCTTACAACTTTGCCCAATATAAAATAGCCAATGGAAAACTAAACGGATGGGCTTTCGCAAGAAAGTCGGCACTCTTCTTCCCAGCACGCGTAATGGCGCTGACAGTTTCCAGCTTGACGAGTGCAAGATCTGGTAGGCTTGATGTTCATATTCGACCAACAACGCTGCTTGCTGAGCAATCTGCTGTTCCAGCACCACAATATTTTGCTGCTGGGTAGAGATCTGTGCATCTCGCGCAGAAATTTGCTCATGCAGTTCTTCAATATGCTTCGCTTCAATTTCCTTTTGCAACGAATCAACGTCATCTTTTAACGAATTGATTAATTCTATTTGCTTGTTAACTTCATCATTCTTTTGGGTAATTTGCGCTTCGCAGCGGAGATATTCCCCGTGAATATGAGTGAACTGATGCTTCAAGGCGCCGACGGAAACAACACGCATCGGAAGTTCAAGGGCCGCCAAGACTGCATAAATGTCACGGCTATCTTTACTTTCAATCGTTGCCATAAACTCTGACTCTTGAGTCAGGTATTCATTCAGATCCTCCTGTTCTATGGCGAAACCGATTTCCTTCATAATTTCACAGGAAGCGGTGGCAATATTTAAAGAAGATATGTTCTGGCTATGAGCAACGGATGTCAAACGCAACAGCGAATGGAAGATACCGCGGAATACAGTATAACCGAGGGTAATACTCTTCTGAGCATGCCATTCCAGATCAAAAAACACCACGGAGCGATCTTGCTGCCTGATGGCATTAAATGGCATCGCATCCTGATAATTACCCTTAAGCAAAAAGTCTTTGTCATAATCAGTAGTAACATTTGCCATTGACAGTAAAGAAGCAATCCATTCTTTTGCCCATTGCGCCGCTTGCTGCAATGTCCATTCAGGACGATTGACGATATCAACCAGATCCAACCACAGGCTGTTGCCAGCGTAAAATTCATCAACGCTCTTGATGTTTTGGATTACTGCTCCCTCACGTTCAGTCTGAACCAGAGGGGAACTGTTCACCACCAGTTCGCCGTCTGCGGTGATGTCAAACGTGGTGGTTTTATTGAACTCAGGCAACCGGCCATCGGAGTAATGATAGGCTGCAACGCCAGGTATCAGTTCTGCTTGCGGCTGTTGGCTGGCGACGACCAGGAATGAGTTGGCTAGATCAACCGCCAAGCCGTTGTTCCACGCATTGCGTGTTCCCTGCTCAACAGAGAACAAGTTTTCAGGAACGCGCTGAATGTCTTTGTTGCTGCTTTCGATAGCAAGCTGCGAGAGTTCACGAGCATACTGCTTCCAACCTACCGGCGTAACGATAGAAACAGGCAGTTTGTAGTCAGGGAGAGGGATATATTCTTGCGTATCTACAAATCCGCTCTCATTGAGTAACCCCAGTAGTTCCCGGCGACCAAATGTGGCAACGCCGCTCTCTGTATAGGAGTTATTAATCCCAAACATAGGCTGCCCAACGTGATCCTCGTTAGCGCCAGCAAAATACTTAATGCCGAGCTTATTCTCGATTGCGACAAATAACTTCCCATCCAGGACCAGGCGCTGACGGCAAAAATCCAACAAGACATGTTGTCCATTGTTGCCCAGGAACATGCGTGCATATTCCAGCACCCCGATCAACATCACGCCATCAAAGGCACCTAAATCAGGCAGACGATCGCTAGGGGAACAAATAACGTCTACGTTGGTCAGGTCGCGACAGCGCTGACGTGCAATTTGCGCGCGTCTGAAACTACCCTCAACGGATACCACCTGCGCCCCACTTTCAGCCAGGAAACGCGTTATGGCGCCACAGCCGCAGCCAATTTCCAGGATGCGTTTTCCCTTAAGCCATTGGTGGAAAGGTTTAAGCAAATTGGAACGACGGGAAGTCAGATGATAAGTTGACGGCCAGTCCTTCATTTTTACACTGAGTTCCAGTGAATTTACACTGAGATCTTTAGCATGCGTTACGGCATCCAGCACATAGTTTTCAGCATCATCACCATCACTGTATGCAAATTCCGGTAAGGTTGCTGGCCGCCATACGCCGACGTCCTCTACAAAAACAAAACCATTGCTTTCCAAAATTTGATGAACTTTACTCGGTTTCAAATTTAATTCTCGCATTTAAATCAGCCAAACCAGTGAATGTCTTTACAGGGCCTACAGCCAAATGTATTGAATCGTAACGACGATCGTGAGGGATGATTTCACCTTCAGTCGAGCTACTGGCAATACCCACAGAAACAAAATAATCGCCCTCAAACAGCATGACAGGAAGTGTCACTGTAATGACCGCATCTTTGCCCGGCATGCCCGCATCAAAAGTGTCAACAGACTGCCATTCTGAGTTGGTGTTATAAATCGTTACACCCTCTTTGGTTTTTACCGCAAAACCAAAAATAGGCCTGACAAGCAGGCTGTTAAAGACCACTTTAAATGAAAATGTAATTTCTTTTTTTGGCGAAATGCTGCTTGGGTAGGCCTCGCCGTCTTGCTCAAGATAGAAATCAACCAACTCCGCGCTGCGGTCCCCCCAACGATACTCCGATGGATTATAGTTAGATCTTTTATCATACGAACCGTTGAGATATTTGAACAAAAGCAGCTTGTTTTCGCTAGCGTTATGGGCATCGGCCTCTCGGGCTTCAAGCTGTTTTTCGCCCGCAACAGCTATCTCCAACTGCTTATTAATCTCATCTCGCTCGTTATCGGCCACATTCTTCTTACCAAAAAGAATGTCCAGATAGCGGTTTACAATATCCCGCGGTTGGCCTTGGGCCTGAACAACACCGCCATCCAGCAGCAAAGCACGATCGCAGTGCGTGACAATTTGTTCTGTCGCATGGGATACAAACAAAATTGAGGTACCGTCTTGCTTTAACTTTTTGAGACGTGCAAAACATTTGGCTTGAAATTTGGCATCGCCCACAGCCAAGGCCTCATCAACGATAAGTATTTCCGGATCTATCTGCGCCTGAACCGCAAACGCCAGACGCACCAACATGCCGCTGGAGTATGCTCGTACCGGAGAGTCGATAAAGTGGCCGATATCGGCAAAAGAGAGGATGTCATCGAGCTTGTTTTCTGTTTCTTCATGCGACAGGCCAAGCAAAGACGCATTGAGATAGACATTCTCACGTCCAGTAAAATCAGCGTTAAACCCCGCCCCTAGCTCAAGCAGGGCGGCAACGCGCCCATTAACATGCACGCTACCGGCGCTTGGCGTCAGGGTGCCTGCGATAATCTGCAGTAACGTCGATTTGCCTGAACCGTTCCTGCCTACGACCCCCATGGTTTGGCCTTTAGGCAACTCAAAGGAAACGTCTTTCAGCGCCCAGAAATCCTCGTGGTATATACTCGGTGTTTTCCCTAACTTTTGCTCAATACGCGGCATGATAAACTGTTTAAGCCGCCGCGCAGGGCTTTCATAGACTTGGTAACACTTATCAACATTCTTTATTTGGATCGCATATTCATTAGAGGACATCGGCGAAACCTCTTCTTGTCTTTTGGAACCAGGCATACCCCAGCCACATCACCAGCAATGAAATGACCGCATAGACGCCCAGACCCATGAAATCTGGCAGTTTTCCCCAGATTAGCACGGCCCGCGCCTGTTCAATGATAAAGGTAAGCGGATTCATCATAATCACGGGTCTAAGCGCTTCAGGCAGTGAGGTTATCGGATAAAAAACCGGCGACAGGAACATCATTACCGTCATCAAAATGGTGATTGTCTGGCCGACATCCCGAACATAAACCCCCAAGGATGCCAGGAACCAACTCAAACCTAACGTCAAAAAAATCAATGGGGTTATCACCAGCGGCAAGAAAAGCAAGGTCCAATGCACATAGCCATTGAAGATAAAGAATGCGCTGATCAAGACCACAAGACTGATAAAGCTATGGAACAATACCCCGCCCATGGCAACCAGTGGCAGTGTTTCAAGGGGGAAAATGACCTTTTTCACATAGTTTACATTGCTAATAATCAGGCTTGGCGACCGATTGAGTACTTCTGCAAACAGCCCGTGGACAATCAACCCGACGAACAAGATGACCGCAAACTGCGTTTTAGACTCATTTTCCGCAGCACCTGCCCACCTTGCTTTAAAAACAACTGAAAAAACAAGAGTATAAACGGCTAGCATGAAAATTGGGTTAATAAAAGACCATAGGATGCCCATAAAAGAACCGCGATAACGGCCAATCACTTCACGCTTTATCATCTGATAGATCAGGTGTCGGTTAGACCATGATGATCCAAATAGAGAAACTAATGAGTAAGGTTTACCAGTATGTGGATTCATTACAAATCTCTTTAGTTGTTGCTAAATAATGGTTCGTATCCAAGATCAAAAACCATATAAGGTTATGATAAAAAAAGAAAATAATTATATCGCAATGAGTTATGCATTGCACTATGCGGATGCATGTTCACTAGATACTTTGCATCATTCATACATAAGTTGAGATTCTTTTGAGTGCGGATTGCCAATTGCTGGGTTGAATGACAAAAATGTCTTGGAGATTCTGGCTGCCAAGCTTTGAGTTTGAAAGACATTTAGCAGGTATCGGGTATTGATGGCAGCCTGATTAGCAATAAACCCTTTATGGTAGACCACCGAGAAAAAATCAGCCAAGGTGATATAAGGTGCGCAGATAAAGTGATAATGCCCTCTAGGCTCAGCATCCGTGTCCTCAATGCCATATGCGGCAATGTGCCACACAGTATCCGTAATGTCTTGTGCGTAAATTGAGTTGCTGAACCGGTCGCCAGATAAAATATATTCTGAATCAATATGCAGCAATTTTACGCCGCAAATTATGGCCGTATACACCAGATATTGCGGGCCACCGCGATTGATAGCAAACGCCAGCGCAGGCTCGCATTCTACTTTATCAACAGCCGTATAAGCAGCATTGATGATGGCATTGAAACAAAATGAGGTGTTCCTATGGCTCACTTGCGGGTAGTCAGTGATGTCGAGTTGTGGACGGTCTACAGCCAAAACTTCCCATTGGGAAGGAGCCCCTTTCACTAACTCTTGCCCAATCGGCCCTGTGCAACCCACAATCATTACTTTCATAATATGACCAAATGCCTATATCCGATGAAATATCATGCATCCACGCATTTTAATGCCAAAAAACCTCAGACTTCCTCCCAAGGCCTAAAACAGAGTCCCCCCGCTCAAGAAAGTTCTCAAAACCTTTACTGAGTTGATCCTTAGCCGAGATCACATGATTTTCGACCGGTTATACTACTCCGATAACTGCATCATTCCAAATAAGACATTCTTCGTTTATTGGATTATAATAATCGGCTGATTTTCATTCAAAATCAGCCGATTCTGAAATGGGCATAAAATCATGAGTCATACTTAGCGATGCTCAAAGTTGATGCTTGCTTTGTTCTGAAAGGCATACACATCTTGTTACCTGAAAGTAGATGACTCAGATTGAATAATGACCACCTCGCACTCGCAGTTACTTTCATGTAGTTATGTGAGCTATCGCACCAATCACTTCACGCCTGAGGTGTTCCTGAGTTAACATGTTTGCCACATCAAGAAAGCCTGCTGCCCGGTGGTATGGTGGCGGGAGTAATCACTCAGACAGGAGTTACTAATGTCCAAACAACAGATCGGCGTTGTCGGTATGGCGGTAATGGGCCGTAATCTGGCGCTTAATATTGAGAGCCGCGGCTATTCCGTTTCCATCTTTAACCGTTCGGGTGAAAAGACCGATGAAGTCGTTGCCGAGAATCCGGGCAAAAAGCTGGTACCTCACTACACCATCGAAGAGTTTGTTGAATCACTGGAAAAACCGCGCCGTATCCTGCTGATGGTGAAAGCCGGTGAAGCAACGGATAAGACCATTGCGTCCCTGACCCCGCATCTGGAAAAAGGCGACATCCTGATCGATGGCGGTAACACCTATTACAAAGACACCATCCGTCGTAACCGCGAACTGTCTGCCCAGGGTTTTAACTTTATCGGTACCGGCGTCTCCGGCGGCGAAGAGGGTGCATTGAAAGGCCCATCCATCATGCCTGGCGGTCAGAAAGAAGCGTACGAATTGGTTGCACCTATCCTTGAGAAAATCGCAGCCCGTGCAGAAGATGGCGACGCCTGTGTGGCTTATATCGGGGCAGATGGTGCAGGCCATTACGTTAAAATGGTTCACAACGGTATTGAGTATGGCGACATGCAGTTAATCGCTGAAGCCTATTCCCTGCTGAAAAATGCCCTGAATCTGAGTAACGACGACCTGGCTAAAACCTTCAATGAGTGGAATGAAGGTGAACTGAGCAGCTACTTGATCGACATCACCAAAGATATCTTCACCAAGAAAGATGAAGAAGGTAAATACCTGGTTGATGTGATTCTGGATGAAGCGGCCAACAAAGGCACTGGTAAGTGGACCAGCCAAAGCTCACTGGATCTCGGTGAACCCCTGACGCTGATCACCGAGTCTGTTTTTGCCCGTTATCTCTCTTCGCTGAAAGATCAACGCGTTGCCGCGTCGAAAGTCCTGAGCGGACCCGCGGTGAAAGCGTTTGACGGTGACAAGGCTGAATTCGTTGAGAAAGTTCGCCGTGCGCTGTATCTGGGTAAACTTGTCTCTTATGCGCAGGGCTTCTCTCAGCTCAAAGCGGCATCTGACGAGAATAACTGGGATCTGAATTACGGCGAAATCGCCAAGATTTTCCGCGCGGGTTGTATCATCCGTGCCCAGTTCCTACAGAAAATCACTGATGCTTACGCAGACGATGCAAAAATTGCCAACCTGCTGCTGGCACCGTATTTCAAAGATATCGCTGATAAATACCAGCAGGCTTTGCGTGACGTGGTCTCCTATGCCGTTCAGAACGGCATCCCGACCCCAACATTCTCTGCCGCAATCAATTACTACGACAGCTACCGTTCAGCGGTTCTGCCCGCTAACCTGATTCAGGCACAGCGTGACTACTTTGGTGCGCATACCTACAAGCGCACTGACAAAGAAGGTGTTTTCCATACCGAATGGTTGGATTAATCCCGTCTGACTAGAAAGCCGCTGGGTTCAATTCACGATGTGAACGGACCCAGCGGCTTTTTTTTGCCTGCGATTTGGCGGAGGGCGACGACTTTTTGTGTCACCCGCCTCTTTACGTCGATAGCTTACTTATGCCGTTGACGCAGATTATTAATCACGGCGCTCATATCCAGATTTTGATCCTGCAACAGCACCATCAGGTGATAAACCAAATCCGAGGCTTCATTGGTCAGTTCTTCACGATCATGTACCGTCGCAGCCAGTGCGGTTTCTACGCCTTCTTCACCCACTTTCTGCGCGATACGCTTGGTACCGCTGGCATACAGTCGGGCGGTGTAAGAACTGGCCGGATCGGCATGTTTACGCTCGGCCAGCAGTTGTTCCAACTGATAGAGAAAACCCCAGTCAGAGGCTGCCGGATGGAAGCAACTGCTGTTGCCCAGATGGCAGGTTGGGCCAATGGGATTGACCAGAATCAACAGCGTGTCGTTGTCACAATCCGGGGTGATGCTGACGACGTTAAGGAAATTGCCGGAGCTTTCGCCCTTCGTCCACAGGCGCTGTTTGGTGCGCGAAAAAAACGTCACTTTTCCGCTCTCTTCAGTGACCGCCAGGGCTTCCTGATCCATGTAACCCATCATCAATACTTCACCAGAAATAGCATGCTGTACGATCGCTGGCAGCAGATGGTTGGTTTTTTCCCAGTCGAGCTGGTTCTTCTGTTCTTCGGTTAACACACTCGGATCTCCACACCTTGTTCAGCCAAATACTTTTTCAGTTCGCCGATATTGATAATCTGTTTATGGAATACCGAGGCCGCCAGCGCCCCGTCTACATCGGCATCGCGGAAGGCTTCCAGGAAATGCTCCATGGTTCCGGCACCGCCAGAGGCGATCAGTGGAACGTGACAGGCCGCACGCACCTGTTGCAGTTGCACCAGATCGTAACCATTGCGCACACCGTCCTGATTCATCATGTTCAGAACGATTTCACCCGCGCCGCGTTCCTGCACCTCTTTTACCCAATCCAGCGTTTGCCAGGTGGTGACTTTGGTGCGGGTCTCATCGCCGGTATATTGGTTCACGTGGTACAAACCGGTTGCCGAGTCGAACCAGGTATCAATTCCTACCACGATGCACTGCACGCCATAACGATCTGCCAGGCGGGTAATGAGCGTAGGGTCAGCCAGTGCCGGTGAGTTGATCGAGATTTTATCAGCGCCAAAAGTCAGAATGCGCCCAGCGTCTTCTACGGTCTTGATACCACCCGCCACACAGAACGGAATGTCGATCACTTCGGCAACCCGGGCAACCCAACTCTTATCGACTACGCGGTTATCAGACGAGGCGGTAATGTCATAAAACACCAGTTCGTCAGCACCTTCTTGCGCATAGCGTTGAGCCAGAGGGACAATATCACCAATGATCTCATGATTGCGGAACTGTACGCCTTTGACTACCTGCCCATCTTTGACATCCAGACAGGGGATTATCCGTTTTGCCAGCATGAGATCGCCTCCGTTACGTTAAACTTACCGTCCAACAATGCCCGCCCGACAATGACGCCCTGCACGCCACTGCCGCGCAGTGCGGCAATATCATCCAAATTGCCGATCCCGCCAGAAGCCTGGAAAGCCACTTGCGGATAGCGCTCGCTGATTTCGCGATACAGTGCCACATTCGATCCGGCCAGCGTGCCATCACGCGAAATATCGGTACATAGCACGTGTTTCAGCCCAAACGGCAGATACTCTTCCACCAGTTGTTCCAGCGTGGTGTTGGAGTTTTCTTGCCAGCCACTGATTGCCACGCACTTGGTACCCGTCTCGTCAATTCGTACATCCAGTGCCAGCACCAGGGCATCTGCGCCAAAACGACGAAACCAGCCTTGTACCATGCCGATCTGTTTCACTGCCGTTGACCCAATCACCACCCGCGCGGCACCCGCCTCAAGCAGCGCCTCAACATCCTGTTCTGTGCGGATCCCACCCCCAACCTGTACGGGTACGCTGACGCCTGCCAGCAGGGTGCGCAGCAGAGGGATCTGCCGTGCTGCAGGGTTCTTGGCACCGGTCAGATCGACCAGATGCAAAACCTGTGCACCTTGCTGTTGATAATCTTGCAGCCGCGGTAGCGGCTTATTGCCGTAGTCACGTTTCTGGCCATAATCGCCCTGATGCAAACGCACCACGCTGCCTTCAATCAAATCCAACGCGGGAATAATCATGGTTGTTACATCTCCAGAAAGTTTTTCAGCAGTTTCGCGCCAGCTGCCCCGGAGCGTTCCGGATGAAACTGTACGCCGAAGAAGTTGTCTTTTTCGACTGCGGCGGTGAAGGGTTCGCCGTAATTGGCCTGTGCGATGGTATCTGGGCATATTGGCATTGCGTATCCGTGCACGAAGTAAAAATAGGCACCGTCTTCGATACCACGGAACAGATGATTCCCCGCTTGTGCGGATACCTGGTTCCAACCCATATGCGGCAGCGGTAAACCAAAATCAGTCATTTTGGTGACCGGTGTATCTATAATCCCCAGCGTGGCAATGCCGCCATTCTCCTCGCTCGATGAGGCCAGCAGTTGCATACCAAGGCAGATACCCAGCACGGGCTGGGTACAGGTTTTGATCAGATCTATAAGCTCGCGCTCAACCAATTGATCCATTGCCGCCTGCGCCGTTCCTACGCCAGGTAAAAACAGTTTGTCAGCACGCAATACGATCTCGGGATCACGGCTGATTTGCGGCTGGTATCCCAGCCGCTGCACCGCGTAGGCGACAGAGGAGAGATTGGCACAGCCAGTATCCAGAATCACCACGTTCATTACAGCACTCCTTTCGAGCTCGGCAGGGTGTCGCCCTCAACGCGAATCGCCTGACGCAGGGTACGGCCAAAGACTTTGAACAGGCTCTCCACACGGTGATGGTCGTTCTTGCCTTTGGTGCGCAGATGCAGCGTACAGGCCATGGCGTAGGAGAGGGAGCGGAAGAAATGCTCAACCATTTCGGTGCTCAGATCGCCGACGCGCTGATAATTGAACTCGGCTTTATATTCAAGGTGCGGTCGGCCAGAAATATCCAGTGCACAGCGCGCCAGACATTCGTCCATCGGCAGAACGAAACCGAAACGGCCAATGCCCCGTTTGTCACCGAGTGCTTTATTCAGGGCTTCACCCAACGCCAGTGCGGTATCTTCAACCGTGTGGTGATCGTCGATATAGAGATCGCCATTGACTTCAATATTCATGCGGAAACCGCCGTGGGTGGCGATCTGATCCAGCATGTGGTCAAAGAAGCCCACGCCGGTTTTAATCTTGCTGCCGCCTTCGCGATCGAGCCAAACGTCAACATCAATGGCCGTTTCACGGGTCACGCGGCTTACCTGTGCGTGACGATCGCGCTGGGTCAGTTGCTTCTCAATGGCTTTCCAGTTCAGCGTATCGCGCTGATAGCGCAATCCGGCAATACCCATGTTCTGCGCCAACTGGATATCTGTTTCGCGATCGCCGATCACATAGCTGTTCTCTATGTCCATCAGACCACTGTCGAGATAACTTTTCACCAGCTCGGTTTTTGGCTTGCGGCAATCGCAGTTGTCGGCAGGCAAATGTGGGCAAATCAGGATGTCAGCGAACTGAATGCCTTGCGACGTCAGAATCTGCATCATCAGGTTATGCGGTGGATCGAAGGTTTCCTGCGGAAAACTGGCAGTCCCCAGACCGTCCTGATTAGTGATCATCACCAACTGGTAACCGGCAGTCTGTAAGGCCAGCAGTGCGGGAATAACATCTGGCTCCAGCGCCAGTTTATCCAGACGGTCCACCTGAAAATCCTCAGGGGGTTCAGAGATCAACGTACCGTCACGGTCAATAAACAGAAACTTCTGGCTCACATAGGCTCCTTGCTGGGGCTGAGTTTAACGCGGGTTGGATTGGCATCGTCTGCACTGCTGCTTTCACCGGCTCCCGGTAGCACCTGCAATACGTCGATCACCCGCTGGCACTCCTGACGGGTGCCGATCGTTATACGTAAACATCCGGCAAGACCGGACTGTTTGTTTTGGTCGCGTAGAATAATGCCCTGATCCCACAAGGTTTTAAACACAATGCTGGAAGCAGTAAAGCGAGCCATTAAATAGTTGCTGTCGCTGCCGAAAACCTGTTCGACGCACGGACACTGTTGCAGAGCTTCTTGCAGCCAGGCTCGCGTTTCGGCAATTTCCTTGACGCGTGTGCGCATAACGGTGATACCTTCGTCGCTCAGTGCCTGCGCGGCAATATCCGCTACCGGCGTGGAGAGCGGATAGGGCGCAATCACTTTAAGCAGCAGCTCGATCAACGGTGGATTGGCCAACGTGAAACCACAACGCAGACCCGCCAGTGCAAAGGCTTTGGAGAGGGTGCGCAAAATGGCGAGGTGCGGGAAATCCTGCAACCAGGCAACGACGCTCGCCTGTGGGCAAAAGTCGATGTAAGCCTCGTCAATCGCCACAATCGCTTTGCCCTGGGTCATTTCCAGTAACGCGCGCAGATCGGCGGCGTCAATCAGATTACCGGTCGGGTTGTTGGGACTGCACACGTAGACCAGTTTCACATTGGCAAGATTGTCGGCGATGGCCTGCAGATCCAACTGCCAGTTCTCTTTGGTGCCCACGGTGCGACGTTCGATGCCAAAGGTTTCAGCGCTGACCCCGTACATGCCGTAGGTTGGCGGGCAGTACAGCACCGCATCTTTACCCGGCTCACAGAAGGCACGGATCAACAGTTCAATGCTTTCATCTGCGCCACGGCTTACCAGAACCTGATCGGTTGCAACGCCCGCATAGGCAGCATAGCGTTCGATCACGGCTTTGGGCTGGCACTCAGGATAACGGTTGAATGTCTGTGCAGTCAGTTGGAACTCCGGTGCCAGCGGATATTCGTTGGCATTGAGCCAGACGTCGCCATTGCCACCCAGACGCCGGGCTGACTGATACGGTGTCAATTCACGCACGTTGCTGCGGGCCAGCTCAATGACGCTGGCAGAGGGTGAGTTGCTCATGAATTCTTCTCCTTCAGCGCGGCAACGCGCAGACTGACAGCGTTCTTGTGGGCGGTGAGTTGTTCGGCCTGCGCCAGTATTTCAATCGTCGGAGCCAATTGCAGCAGACCCTGTGGCGTCAGTTGCTGTACGGTCATTCTTTTCTGGAAATCGGCCAGCCCGAGACTTGAACAGGTCGATGTGTAACCGTAGGTCGGCAGAACGTGGTTGGTTCCTGAGGCGTAATCACCGGCAGATTCCGGCGACCAGTCACCCAGGAAAACCGAACCGGCGCTGGTGATGGCATCCACCATTTTCTCTGGTTCACGGGTTTGCAGAATCAGGTGTTCAGGGCCATAGAGATTACTGATTTCGATGCACTGTTCCAGATCGCGAGCCACAATCAGGCGGCTGCTTTCCAGCGCCTGACGGGCGATTTCGCTGCGCGAAAGCAGGGCGAGTTGCTTATCGACCTCGACCGCGACCTCACGAGCGATCGCGGCATCCGGCGTCAGTAAAATCACCTGCGAATCCGGGCCGTGTTCCGCCTGTGAGAGCAGATCAGAGGCAATAAATGCCGGAGTGGCACCGCTGTCGGCGATCACCAGCACTTCTGATGGGCCTGCTGGCATATCAATGGCGGCACCGTCAAAACGCTGGCTGACCTGACGTTTGGCTTCGGTGACATAGGCGTTGCCCGGACCAAAAATCTTGTCAACTTTCGGCACGCTCTCCGTTCCGAATGCCATAGCGGCAATGGCCTGTGCACCGCCCAGTTGGAAGACCTCAGTAATACCGCACAGTTGCGCAGCGTAGAGGATCTCATCGGCAATCGGCGGCGGCGAGCACAGCACCACGCGTTTGCACCCGGCGATACGCGATGGCGTACCGAGCATCAGCACAGTGGACGGCAGTGGCGCGGAGCCACCGGGTATATACAGGCCGACTGAGGCAATCGGCCGGGTGATCTGCTGGCAGCGCACGCCGGGCTGGGTTTCGACATCCACGGGCGGCAATTTTTGTGCATTGTGAAAGGTTTCGATGTTGCGCACTGCAACGGCCATTGCCTGTTTCACATCCTCATTCAGCCGTGCAGAAGCGGCAACAATCTCGGCTTGCGTAACGCGAATGGCTTCTACTTCTACTTTGTCAAAGCGGGCGCAGAACTCACGCAATGCGCTGTCGCCGTCGGCTTTAACGCGGTCGAGGATCTCATTGACGGCCAGCGTAATGCGGTCAGACGCTGAAATCGCCGGACGCGTCAGCAACGCCCGTTGCTGCTCTGCGGAACACTGTTGCCAATCGATCACCGTATTGAAATTGGTCGGCTGCATTGCGTTACTCCATCATCTTCTCAATCGGCAGGACCAGAATGGAACTGGCACCCAGCGCTTTCAGTTTTTCCATGGTTTCCCAGAACAGGGTTTCGCTGCTGACCATGTGCATCGCCACGCGGTTCTTGTCACCGGCCAACGGCAGGATGGTTGGACGTTCAGCGCCCGGCAGCAGGGTAATGATTTCATCCAGACGATCGCTTGGCGCGTGCATCATGATGTATTTGGATTCACGCGCCTGAATAACGCCCTGAATACGGGTGAGCAGTCTGTCGATCAACTGCTGTTTTTCTTCCGGCATCTCGCCGTCGCGTTGAATCAGGCAGGCTTTGGAGCGGTAGATCACTTCAACTTCACGCAGACCGTTTGCTTCCAGCGTCGCACCGGTAGACACCAGGTCACAAATCGCATCGGCCAGACCCGCACGCGGCGCCACTTCGACGGAACCATTCAGCAGGCAGGATTTGAAATCAACTTTTTGCTTATCGAGGTATTGCTTGAGGATGTGCGGATAAGACGTGGCGATACGGGCATTTTGCAGGCTTTGCGGTGTACTGTATTCACAATCCAGCGCGACGGCCAGTGACAAACGACAACCGCCAAAGTCCAGACGGCGCAAGGTGAAATAACGCGGGTCTTCACCCTGCGCGCGGCGGCTCAACAGCTCTTCCTCCAACACGTTTTCGCCGATGATACCGAGATCGACTACGCCATCCATGACCAATCCAGGGATATCGTCGTCACGCACGCGCAGAATATCGATAGGCATATTTTCTGCGAAAGCGATCAGGCGCTGTTCCTGTAAATTGATTTTAATACCGCAGCGTGCCAGCAATTCCTGAGACTCATCGCTCAGGCGGCCTGACTTCTGCATTGCTATCCGTAAACGTGTTTTGTCCAGCATGTCATAATCCTATCGTCATTAATTTAATAAAAAATCGTTAAGCGGAAGAAACAAAAAAGCCCTCGGAAGATATCTTCCGAGGGCTCTCTCATTGCATTCTACGCGCCACTGGAAGATTCGTCAGACGTCTTCCAGCACTCATCGCCTGAAAGACTAGTCAGGATGATGGTGATGATGATGGCTAAATTGAACGCAATTCATGTTAATTTTCTCTTTTGGCTATATGCTCAAAACTACTGGGGATTAAGCTAAACCATAGGCACTCATTCACGCAACCTTTTTTTCTTCGGATGATGTATTTTCATCTGCCGACGTGTCGACGGTGTCCTCCTGCAACTCCAGGTACTTTGGGTATAAAACCTGCCCAAAGCGCCATTTTTGCCTGATTTCTGAGCCATTATGTCAGGAAGGGTATTTGTTGTTAAAGGTATTGAGCGGATAATTGTATCGGGCACATGACAGGGGTAATCTCAGAAAAGATTAAGAACCTGAAGGGTCCGGTTCTAAGCTGATACGGGTAAAAAGAGGGTCTATGAAAAAGGTGACGATAGTGGGTTTGGGTTGGTTAGGCATGCCGCTTGCCGTCTCACTGGCTGCGCGGGGAATTCATGTGGTCGGCAGCAAAACCACGCCGGACGGCGTCGATGCTGCACGTATGACGGGGATTGAATGCTATCAGCTAGAGTTGACCCCAGATCTGATTTGCGAGGCTGATGATCTCGACCAATTGCTGGACACGGATGCCCTGGTTATCACGTTGCCCGCCCGTCGAACGGTGGAGGGCAATGAAAACTATTGCAGGGCGGTACAGATGCTGGTGGACAGCGCGTTGGCGCATGCGGTGAAACGTATTGTGTTTACCAGTTCCACCTCAGTTTACGGTACTGCTGAGGGCACGGTGAAAGAAGACTCCCCCCTCAAGCCCGAAACCGCCAGCGGTGAAGCGTTGGTTGAGTTGGAGCGTTGGTTGCATAAACTGCCCAATACCTCCGTGGATATTTTGCGTCTCGCGGGGCTGGTGGGGGCAGAGCGCCATCCGGGGCGATTTCTGGCCGGGAAGACGGGCGTCAGGGGCGGCAGCCACGGCGTAAATCTGGTTCATCAGGATGATGTGGTGGCGGCGATTCAATTGTTGTTAAGACTGCCGAAAGGTGGGCATATTTATAATTTGTGCGCGCCGGGGCATCCAGCAAAAAATGTGTTTTACCCGATGGTGTCAGATTGGTTGAATCTGCCGCGTCCTACTTTTGATATGCAAAGAGGGGACGAGGGGCAGGGTAAAATTGTTGATGGCAGCCGTATCTGCAAAGAGTTGGGATTCGAGTATGAGTATCCCGATCCGTTGCGCATGCCAGTGAGTTGATAATCAATGGGGGCAATACCTTCTATTGCCTCCGTCACGCAACTCGAATTATTTAGGAGAGAGAGTGCGGGGATAAATAAAATAAAGAACACTTTTTATTTTGATATTGGTGAAATTAAATCTAAAGATTTTTTATATTTTGCCGATAAGAAGAAATTTACCGCCGTTATTATTTTCAGATGGACAAAAATTCGTCATCAAGCTCTGACGCAGGGAGAATTGCTGGCGTAATGACACAAATAGTTACTGCTACTGGCTTGCTCCCTTCTTTCCTCCTGCAAACTTCACACCATTATTTTTTTCGCACAAAAAATCAGCGGCAATTTATCCTGCATTATGCTTAATTTTCGACGCGTAAAATCTAGCTGTTCTCGCTCAGATTGATGTGAAGTCATGACGTTTTATTGCTATAAACAGGATATTACCCTGTCATTTACCGAGCGTTTTAGATCTTCGTACTGCAATTTGTGTTTGGCGGAGGTTTTGTTCGAAATGATCTGAAAAAGACCAAATATTTGCCTTTAAGCACTGGTTTTGAGACGCCTTTTTACATTTGTCTGTTTTTTAAGCGGTAATTTCACTATCGAAACGGTTTTTTTACGCATTTAAGGCGAAAGATTATTTTGTTTTTGTGATGATTATCACATTGTGTTGAAAATAAGGGGCGGAGTCCGTTGTGTGGGCTAAGGGTTCAAGAGTAGAGTTGCGTCGATTAAGATTAATCCTAATAAAATGTATGAAAGCGTTTCACTGATGAATCGCTAAAAATCTGGAAAGGCCTCCTCATAATATGTATTCCCGTGACTTTACTCAGTCGCTTCGCACCTTGAAATTGAGCATTTTTGGTAATACCAGGAATAAGATTCTGTATTGACCTAAGAAACACTCTTCGATCCATCTCCGGGAAGACTCCTGGTCATGGGATATTTCTATCACCCAGCCTATGTTAAAAACATAATCTGTCGGGACGGGGTAAATGGGTATGTCCGAATTACTCAAACATATTTATGACATCAACTTGTCGTATTTGCTTTTGGCACAGCGTTTAATTAATGATGATAAAGCTTCCGCTATGTTCCGCCTGGGTATCGACAACGCGATGGCAGATGCACTTTCCCAGTTGACGCTACCTCAAATGGTTAAATTAGCTGAGACAAATCAATTGCTTTGCCAGTTTCGCTTTGACGATCACGAAACCATAACGCGATTGACCCAAGACTCAAGGGTGGATGATTTACAGCAAATTCATGCGGGTATCCTTTTATCCAGCCAGTTGCTCAAGGGATTATCAAAATCCGACAGCAATGCGCCAAAGAAAAGGGCATAACCATGGTCGAGAAAAGTATTGTTCAGGAAGCCAGGGATATTCAGCTCGCCATGGAACTTATTACCCTGGGCGCACGCTTGCAGATGTTGGAAAGTGAAACGCAGCTTAGCCGTGGGCGGTTGATCAAACTCTATAAAGAGCTGCGCGGCAGCCCGCCCCCAAAAGGAATGCTACCTTTCTCGACTGACTGGTTTATGACGTGGGAACAGAACATTCACTCGTCAATGTTTTACAACGCCTATCGGTTCCTGATGAAAAATGGCGGATGCAACGGGGTTGAGGCAGTTATCAAGGCTTACAGGCTCTGCCTGGAGCAATGTCCACAACAGCCCGGCGAACCCCCGGTACTGGCTCTGACCCGCGCATGGACGCTGGTTCGTTTTGTCGACAGTGGGATGTTGCAACTCTCCCCATGCAACTGCTGCGGTGGCTCATTCGTCACGCACGCGCATCATCCAGTCAACGGCTTTGTTTGCAGCCTATGCCAGCCGCCTTCACGCGCAGTAAAAAAACGTAAACTTTCCCCGCAACTGGCCGATATTATTCCTCAACGGCTGGACGAAAAGGTCAAGCACGCAGTGTGAGCACGCAGTCTGGACTACACCCCGCCTCACAACCACATTCTATAAGGGAATTATTGTGCTAGTTATTATTGGTTACATCGTGGTCTTGGGCGCGGTATTGGGTGGTTACATGATGGTCGGCGGTCATCTTGGTGCGCTTTATCAACCTGCGGAATTCCTGATCATCGCGGGCGCGGGCATTGGGGCATTTATCGTCGGCAACAACGGTAAATCCATCAAAGCCACTATGCGCGCGCTGCCAAAAATGATGCGCCGCTCCAAATACAACAAATCCCTGTACATGGATCTGATGGCCCTGCTTTTCCGCTTGCTGGCAAAATCCCGTCAGCAGGGCATGCTGTCGTTGGAGCGTGACATTGATAATCCCAAAGAAAGTGAAATTTTCTCTAACTATCCCCGCATTCTTGCCGATAACGATCTTGTTGAGTTTATTACGGATTATTTGCGACTGATGGTGAGCGGGAATATGAATGCTTTCGAGATCGAAGCCCTGATGGATGAAGAAATCGAGACCTGCGAGCAGGAGAATGAAGTGCCTGCGGGCAGTCTGGCCATGGTGGGTGACTCTCTGCCAGCATTCGGTATTGTTGCGGCGGTGATGGGCGTGGTGCATGCGCTGGCTTCTGCCGATCGTCCCGCTGCCGAACTGGGCGCGTTAATCGCCCATGCCATGGTCGGCACCTTCCTTGGCATTCTGTTGGCATATGGTTTCATCTCACCGTTGGCAACGTTGCTGCGGCAGAAAAGCGCCGAGAACATCAAGATGATGCAGTGTATCAAAGTCACGCTGCTCTCAAGCCTGAATGGCTATGCGCCGCAAATCGCCGTCGAGTTTGGCCGTAAGACGCTTTACACCAGTGAGCGACCCTCCTTTATTGAACTGGAAGAGCACGTACGTCAGGCGAAAGCGCCAGCCCAGCAGAGGGTGGAAGAAGAGGCATGAAGCACCAGGGCCATCCGATTGTTATTGTCAGAAAACGCAAGGCGAAGCACGGTGCTGGCCATCACGGGGGCTCGTGGAAAATTGCTTATGCTGACTTTATGACGGCGATGATGGCATTTTTTCTGGTGATGTGGCTGATTTCGATCGCCAGCCCGCAAGAGCTGACCAGAATTGCCGAGTATTTCCGCACCCCGCTGAAGGTTGCGCTGACCGGAGGCCACCGCAGCAGCGACAGCGAAAGCCCGATTCCCGGTGGTGGCGATGATGTCACGCAGAAAGAGGGCGAAATCCGCAAAATCATTGAGCGCAGTGAAAAGATTGCCGAAAACGCCAGACTGCAAAAGCTGCATGAAGATCTCGATCAACTGATTGAATCCGATCCACGGTTACGTGCACTGCGCCCGCATCTGCTGATTAATCTTACCGACGAAGGGTTGCGAATCCAGATCATTGATAGCCAGAACCGCCCGATGTTCCGCACTGGCAGTGCCGAAGTGGAACCCTACATGGGCGATATTTTACGCGCCATGGCACCGGTTCTGGACGACTTTCCCAACAAGATCAGTTTGGCGGGGCATACCGATGACATGCCTTATGCCACCGGTGAACGTTATTACAGCAACTGGGAGCTCTCCGCCGATCGTGCCAACGCCTCACGCCGCGAATTGACGGCGGGCGGATTGACTGAAGGCAAAGTGCTGCGGGTGATGGGATTATCCTCCACGATGCAACTGAAACACCATCAGGCTGGCGACGCCATCAACCGGCGGATCAGCATTCTGGTGCTCAACAAGCAGGCCCAGCAGAGCATCGAACACGAAAATTCGGAAAGTGAGGCGGTCGAGATTAATCAGGCTGGCGGCCTTACCTCATTTAAGCCGCGACTCACAGCAGAGGTGATACCGTGAGCATGGATATAAGTGCTTTTTATCAAACGTTTTTCGATGAAGCCGACGAACTGCTGGCGGACATGGAACAGCATTTGCTGTTGCTCGATCCCATCGCACCGGATATTGAACAGCTCAACGCCATTTTTCGCGCAGCGCATTCAATCAAGGGCGGGGCTGCGACCTTCGGATTTTCGGTGTTACAGGAAACCACCCACTTGTTGGAAAACCTGTTGGATGGTGCGCGGCGCAGCGAAATGCGCCTCAGCACTGAGATCATCAACCTGTTTTTGGAAACGAAAGATATTATGCAGGAGCAGTTGGACGCCTATAAATCCACGCAGGATCCGGACGCAGCCAGTTTTGAATACATCTGCGCCGCGTTGAGGCAACTGGCCCTGGAAGCGCAGGAGGGCGAGCTTCACTCGGCCACGTCAGCCAACGACAGTGAGTCCGACGTTTCCGCTGCCACACCGGCCGTTGGCAAAGACAACGGGGCGTTGCGAATCTGCCTGTCTGACCTGAAAGCGCAGGAAATCCCGCTGATGCTGGAAGAGCTCGCCAACCTCGGTGAGGTTCTTGAATCAGAACAAACGGACACGAGCCTGGAAGCCACGCTGAAAACCTCGGTCAGTGAAGACGATATCTGCGCCGTATTGTGTTTTGTCCTGGAACCGGATCAGATCAGTTTTGACCGCGCGAGTACGGCGGCCAATGACACCGATGCGGCGAAACTGGCTTGTGTAGCGGCTAATGTGACGGAGAAAATAGGTCACGTTGCCGACGCGATTCCTGCTGGCGCCGCTGCCCCTGTTGCGCCATCGCCTGCGTCAATCGCTGATGCCCCACGTACCGCGCGTGCACCCAAGGCCGCCGAATCGAGCAGTATCCGCGTGGCAGTTGAAAAGGTCGATCAACTGATCAATCTGGTCGGGGAACTGGTGATCACCCAATCGATGCTGGCCCAGCGTTCTGATTCACTCGATCCGGTTGCGCATGGCGACCTGCTCAATAGCATGAGCCAGCTTGAGCGCAATGCCCGCGATTTGCAGGAGTCGGTGATGTCCATCCGCATGATGCCGATGGAGTATGTTTTCAGCCGTTTCCCTCGTTTGGTACGCGATCTGGCCAGTAAATTGAACAAACAGGTGGAACTGACGCAGATTGGCAGTTCGACCGAACTGGATAAGAGCCTGATTGAACGGATTATCGATCCGCTGACGCATCTGGTACGCAACAGTCTGGATCACGGCATCGAAGATCCTGAGACCCGCGTCGCCAACGGTAAAAGTCCGGTCGGCAACCTGACGCTGTCCGCCGAACATCAGGGCGGCAATATCTGTATCGAAGTGATTGACGACGGTGCCGGTCTTAACCGCGAGAAGATTCTTGCCAAAGCCGCGTCACAGGGCTTGCCGGTCAGCGAGAACATGTCAGACGAAGACGTGGGCATGCTGATTTTTGCCCCTGGATTCTCAACCGCCGAGCAGGTGACTGACGTTTCTGGCCGTGGCGTGGGTATGGATGTGGTCAAGCGGAATATCCAGGAGATGGGGGGCCATGTAGAAGTGCATTCCCAGCCGCAAAAAGGCACGTCGATCCGCATAATGTTACCGCTGACGCTGGCAATTCTGGACGGCATGTCGGTGAAAGTGAACGAAGAGGTCTTTATTCTGCCGCTGAATGCCGTGATGGAATCGCTGCAACCGCTGGCGGAAGATTTGCATCCACTGGCCGGTGGGGAACGGGTGCTGCAAGTGCGTGGGGAATATTTACCACTGGTTGAACTGTACCGCGTGTTCGATGTCGAGGGGGCAAAAACCGAGGCCACGCAGGGCATTGTTGTCATTCTGCAAAGTGCCGGACGCCGCTATGCGCTATTGGTGGATCAACTGATCGGCCAGCATCAGGTGGTAGTCAAGAATCTGGAAAGCAACTATCGCAAGGTACCGGGTATTTCTGCCGCCACTATTCTCGGCGACGGTAGTGTCGCGCTGATCGTTGATGTTTCGGCGTTGCAGGCTTTGAACCGAAAAAAGCTGGCATACCCGTCATACTTCAAGCTACAGATGCGTTGACTGCGGCCTCAAACCCCAGTCACATAGTAATCTATGCTCCTGGGGATTTTCGGCCTTGTCGCCTTCCTGTAACTCGAATTATTTAGGGTAGGTATCCCGTCGAACTTCGAACTACAGATGCGTTGACTGCGGTCTCCTGAAGGGTACACACATTTTTGATTAATTAAGGGTAACAACATGGCAGGACTTGCAACCGTGGCAAAGCTGGCGGGTGAAACTGTAGGGCAGGAGTTCCTGATTTTTACGTTGGGCGATGAAGAATACGGTATCGATATTCTCAAAGTGCAGGAAATTCGCGGTTACGATCAGGTCACGCGTATCGCCAATACCCCGGCATTCATCAAAGGCGTGACCAATCTGCGTGGCGTGATCGTCCCGATCATCGATCTGCGGGTTAAATTCGCCCAGCAAAACGTGGTGTACAACGAAAACACCGTGGTGATCGTACTGAATTTTGAACAGCGCGTGGTGGGCATTGTCGTTGACGGCGTTTCAGACGTGCTGTCGTTGAGCGCCGATCAGATTCGCCCGGCACCGCAATTTGCCGTCACGATGAAAACCGAGTACCTCACGGGTCTCGGTTCGCTGGGCGAAAGGATGCTGATTCTGGTTGACATCGAAAAACTGCTGAGCAGTGAAGAGATGGAATTGATCGAGACCGTCGCGACCGCCTGATCCCCTCCGGGACGCGGTCAGCCGCGTCCCAGCCTCTTTCCCACTCTTTCCGCTTATTTGCCATAAAGTTCCCCCCCGCCATGCCGATAACAGTGTCAGTCAGATCATTTAACAAGGGATAGCATGTTTAAGCGAATGAAAGTCGTCACCAGTATTGCCATTATGCTGGTGTTGTTCGGCGCTCTGCAATTAGCCTCCGGCGGTCTGTTTTTTGGTGCATTGAAGGAAGATAAAGAAAATTTCACAACCTCACAGCTGATTCGTCAGCAGCAGGCAGAATTGAATGCCAGTTGGATATATTTACTGCAAACCCGTAACACCCTGAACCGCGCCGGTATCCGTTTTATGCTGGATGCAAACCAGATGGGCAACGGGGCGACGGTGAAGGATCTGGTGGATATCGCGCAGAAAGATTTAAAGATAGCTGCCCAGCACTATGCCAACTATCAGAAAATCCCCCTCGACCCGAGCCAGGATCCCCGTGCAGCCGACGAGGTGAAAAAGAATTATGAAATCCTGCATGGCGCACTGTCCGAACTGATCGAATTGATCGGCATTGGTCGTATCAACGACTTTTTCGATCAACCGACGCAGGGTTTTCAGGAAGGTTTTGAAAAGGCTTTCGTCAGCTATATCGCCCATAACGATCAACTCTACAATAATGCCGTCAACGGCAGCCAGAAATCCTTCACCAACGCGATTTGGGTGTTGGGAACCGTCTTTGCGCTGGTGGTGCTGGTGATTATTTGTGCGTGGATGGGTATCCAGCACATCCTGATCCGGCCATTGAAGGTGCTGATCGACCACATCAAATATATTGCCAGCGGTGACCTGACGCATCCGATCGTCGTCGAAAGCCGCAATGAAATGGGGCAACTCGCGGCCAGTTTGCATCACATGCAAACCGAACTGATCGCTACCGTCAGCGGTGTACGCCACGGCGCGGATGCGATCTACAGCGGTGTCAGCGAGATTTCTGCGGGCAATAACGATCTCTCCTCGCGTACCGAGCAGCAGGCATCTTCCCTGGAAGAGACGGCTGCCAGCATGGAACAACTGACCGCGACGGTGAAACAGAATGCCGAAAATGCCCGTCAGGCCAGCCAACTGGCATTGAGCGCCTCCGAAACGGCGCAGAAGGGCGGCAAAGTTGTCGCGAACGTGGTGCAAACCATGCATGAGATTGCGGGCAGTTCGCAGAAGATTGCCGACATTACCGGCGTGATCGACGGCATCGCCTTCCAGACAAACATTCTCGCGCTGAATGCGGCAGTCGAAGCGGCGCGCGCCGGTGAACAAGGGCGTGGTTTTGCTGTTGTTGCCGGTGAAGTTCGCAATCTGGCGCAACGCAGCGCGCAGGCCGCAAAAGAGATCAAAGGGTTGATTGAAGACTCAGTCAGCCGCGTCGATACCGGTTCCGTGCTGGTTGAAAGTGCAGGCGACACCATGACCGATATCGTCAATGCGGTGACCCGTGTCACCGACATCATGGGGGAAATCGCGTCGGCGTCCGACGAACAGAGCCGTGGTATCGAGCAGGTGGGACTGGCTGTGACCGAGATGGATCGGGTGACGCAACAGAACGCCGCGCTGGTGGAAGAGTCCGCCTCAGCCGCCGCCGCACTGGAAGAACAGGCCAGCCTGTTAACGCAGTCGGTGGCCGTATTCCGCCTGAACGCAGAAACACACACGACCCCGGCACAACCATCAGGTATGGGCAAAACAGTGCTTACCCCGGCACCGCAAGGGTCGAAAAAACCCGTCACTGCGCAATCAAACGCAAATTGGGAAACCTTCTAAATCGACCAGCACCGCAACCGCCCGGCGTATTTGCCGGGCGGTTGGAGAAAATTGAATGACTCACCCGCGTCAGCAGTAAAGGAACACAGAGATTGGGCAACATCACAGCGTTTTCCTTGGGTGTAAAGGCGGGTATATGACGAAACAACCACCGGGCAATACCTCGGATACGTTGTCGATCATGGCGCAGATGGTGCAACGTCTGCCGTTATCTGACGTGCATTTCCGGCGCATTAGCCAACTCATCTACCAGCGTGCCGGCATCGTGCTGGCCGATCATAAAAGAGAGATGGTCTACAACCGTCTGGTCAGGCGGTTGCGTCTGCTCGGCGTTAGCGATTTTGGTCAGTACCTCGCGCTGCTGGAGAACGATCCCAACAGTGCAGAATGGCAGGCATTTATCAATGCACTGACGACCAACCTGACGGCCTTTTTCCGTGAGGCGCACCATTTCCCGATTCTGGCGGAACATGCCCGCTCGCGTCCCAACGGCTATAGCGTCTGGAGCACGGCGGCATCGACGGGTGAAGAACCCTATTCGATTGCCATCACGCTCAGCGAAGTGTTGGGCAATCGCGCCAGTGGTTGTCAGGTATGGGCCAGTGATATCGACACCCAGGTGTTGGAAAAGGCAACGGCGGGCGTTTACCGCCAGGATGAGCTCAGGACGTTGAGTCCGCAGCAGTTCCAGCGCTTCTTCCTGCGCGGTACGGGTCCGCATGACGGACTGGTGCGGGTCAGGCCGGAACTGGCGGCGATGGTGAACTTCCAGTCGCTCAACCTGCTGGCACCCGAATGGCCATTGCCCGGGCAGTTTGATGCCATATTTTGCCGCAACGTCATGATCTATTTCGACAAAGAGACGCAGGAGCGCATTTTGCGGCGCTTTGTTCCGTTACTCAAACCGGGTGGGCTGATGTTTGCCGGCCATTCTGAAAACTTCAGCCAAATCAGCCGGGAATTCTACTTGCGCGGTCAAACCGTGTATGGCCTGGCCAGGGAGAGGTAATGAATAAAATCAGAGTATTGAGCGTTGATGATTCCGCGCTTATGCGCCAGTTGATGACCGAAATCATCAACAGCCATCCCGATATGGAGATGGTGGCGACGGCACCCGATCCTCTGGTCGCCCGTGATTTAATCAAGAAATTCAATCCGGATGTGTTGACGCTGGATGTCGAAATGCCGCGCATGGACGGGCTGGACTTTCTGGAAAAACTGATGCGTCTGCGTCCGATGCCGGTAGTTATGGTGTCATCGCTGACGGGCAAAGGATCGGAGATCACCCTGCGTGCACTCGAACTGGGGGCGATCGATTTCGTTACCAAACCGCAGTTGGGGATCCGCGAAGGGATGTTGGCATACAGCGAGATGATTGCCGAGAAGATCCGTACCGCCTCGAAAGCGCGCCTCACGCAGCGCAATCAGGCGACCGATCCTAAATTGCTCAGCAACACGCCGCTGCTCAGCAGTGAAAAGTTGATAGTCATCGGATCGTCAACCGGCGGCACCGAGGCCATTCGCCATGTGCTGCAACCGCTGCCACCCACCAGCCCGGCGCTGATGATCACCCAGCATATGCCGCCAGGGTTCACCCGCTCCTTTGCCGATCGGCTGAACAAACTGTGCCAAATCACTGTGAAAGAGGCCGAGGATGGCGAACGGGTATTGCCCGGCCATGCGTACATTGCACCGGGCGATCGGCATATGGAACTGGCGCGCAGCGGTGCCAACTATCTGGTCAGGATCCACGATGGCGCGGCGGTAAACCGGCATCGTCCCTCGGTGGATGTACTGTTCCGTTCGGTGGCGCACTACGCCGGACGCAATGCGGTGGGGGTGATCCTCACCGGAATGGGTAACGATGGCGCGGCGGGGATGCTGGAAATGCACCGCGCGGGCGCTTATACGCTGGCGCAAAACGAGGCCAGTTGCGTGGTGTTTGGTATGCCACGCGAGGCGATTGCCAGCGGCGGGGTCAGCGAAGTGGTGGATCTCAGCCAGATGAGTCAGCGCATGCTGGCGCAGATCTCCGCTGGGCAGGCATTACGTATTTAGGGATCTGACCGGATGCGATTGATGCGCAATAGAGATCCTCGGCGACACATTAGTGGCTTTTGATGAGCATAAAACCTTAGGAGCAAATATGGCGGATAAGAATCTCAGATTTCTGGTGGTTGACGACTTTTCTACGATGCGTCGAATCGTCAGGAATTTGTTGAAAGAGTTGGGCTTCAACAACGTTGAAGAAGCGGAAGACGGGGCTGAAGCACTGAACAAGCTGCGCGCGGGCGGGTTTGATTTTGTGGTGTCCGACTGGAACATGCCGAACATCGATGGACTGCAACTGTTGCAAGCCATCCGTGGCGATGCCGCACTGTCAGCGCTGCCGGTATTGATGGTCACGGCGGAAGCCAAAAAAGAGAACATCATTGCGGCAGCACAAGCAGGGGCCAGTGGATATGTGGTCAAACCCTTTACTGCGGCGACCCTCGAAGAAAAACTGAATAAGATTTTCGAAAAACTGGGCATGTAAGGAGGCGGGAATGGCGATACATCAAATGCCAGAGCACGATGCGGCATCGGCAAGCGAGATTATTTCCCGCATCGGGCAGTTGACCCGTATGCTGCGCGACAGTATGCGCGAACTGGGGCTGGATCAGGCCATTGCGCAGGCAGCAGAGGCCATTCCCGACGCGCGCGATCGTCTGGATTATGTGGTAACAATGACTGCCCAGGCGGCTGAACGTGCGCTTAATTGCGTCGAAGCGGCACAACCGCGCCAGAACCAGCTCGAATCGGAGGCCAGGGCGCTGAAAGGGCGTTGGGATGAGTGGTTCGAAAATCCGCTTGAGTTGCCGGAGGCGCGGGTGTTGGTCACCGATACGCGCAACTATTTGGCAGAAGTGCCGGAGCATACGTCATTCACCAACGCGCAACTGTTGGAAATCATGATGGCGCAGGATTTTCAGGATCTGACCGGTCAGGTCATCAAGCGCATGATGGATGTGGTGCAGGAAATTGAAAAACAGTTGCTGATGGTACTCATGGAAAATATCCCGGATCAGCCGAGCAAACCAAAACGCGAAAACGACAGCCTGCTCAATGGCCCGCAACTCGACCAGAATGGCGTTGGGGTGGTTGCCAGCCAGGCACAGGTCGATGATTTACTTGACAGTCTGGGTTTTTGAATGACGTTACAACGTCACGTTTTATCGTTCTACACCGGTCTGGGGACGCACATCGCAGACCGGTCATTCGTTAAATAACCCCTATTTACACCCGCTGTTCCCGCCATCGTTAGCCACCTTTTTTGTCATGCTAGCCAGCAAAATTGACCTCAATGCGCCCGTCCTGTCTTTATTGGTCAGAACATTTTTGCCGGTACGCAATGAGAACTGGGTAACCTGAGTGGCTGAAGAAAGCGATCTGGAAAAAAGTGAGGCCCCCACACCCCACAAAATGGAGAAAGCCCGCGAAAAGGGACAGATCCCCCGTTCCCGTGAGCTGACCTCGATCCTGATGCTGGCCGCAGGAATGGCGTTGCTGTGGACGTCAGGGGAGTCCATGGCGCGCCAGCTTGCGGCGATGATTACCCAGGGATTGCATTTCGACCACGGGGTGATCAGCGATGACCGACAAATGCTCCGCCAACTGGGTATGTTGCTGAAAGATGCGGTCTGGGCGCTGTTGCCGATTATTTCCGGACTGGTGCTGGTCGCACTGGCCGCACCGCTGCTGCTGGGCGGGATCATGTTCAGCGGCGAATCCCTCAAACCGGATATCAACCGGATGAATCCGTTCTCCGGCATCAAGAAAATGTTCTCGTCGCAAACGTTGGCAGAGCTGCTGAAAGCCATTCTCAAAGCGATTCTTGTGGGGTGGGTGACCGGTTATTTTCTGCTGAGTTATTGGCCGGACATGTTGCGTCTGATGGCTGCACCGCCGGTTGCGGCGTTGGGTGACGCAATGAGCCTGATTGTGGGCTGCGGTTTTCTGGTACTGCTCGGGATGCTGCCTATGGTCTCTTTCGATGTGTTCTGGCAGATCTGGAGCAACATTAAAAAGCTGCGCATGACCAAGCAAGAGATCCGCGATGAGTTCAAGGAGCAGGACGGTGACCCGCATGTGAAAAACCGCATTCGCCAGCAGCAGCGCGCCATGTCGCGACGCCGCATGATGGCGGATGTACCGAAAGCGGATGTCATCGTCACCAACCCGACGCACTACGCCGTCGCGTTGCAGTACAACGACCAGAAAATGAGTGCGCCAAAAGTGTTGGCAAAAGGCGCGGGCGAGATTGCCCTGAAGATTCGCGAGTTGGGGAATGAACATCGGATCCCCATGCTGGAAGCCCCACCGCTGGCCCGCGCGTTATACCGCCATAGTGAGATCGGCCAGCAGATCCCGGCGACGCTCTATGCCGCGGTCGCGGAAGTCCTGGCCTGGGTCTACCAATTGAAGCGCTGGCGTCAAAGTGGCGGCCTCATCCCGAAAAAACCTGAACATTTACCAGTGCCGGACGCACTGGATTTTGCTGGAGAAAGTAATCGTCATGGCTAATTTGGTCGCGCTGCTGCGTTTACCGGGTAATTTTAAAGATACACAGTGGCAGGTGCTGGCCGGCCCTATCCTGATCCTGATGATCCTGTCGATGATGGTGCTGCCCCTGCCGCCGTTCATCCTCGATCTGTTGTTTACTTTCAATATTGCCTTGTCGATCATGGTGTTGCTGGTGGCGATGTTCACCCAACGCACGCTGGACTTTGCGGCTTTCCCGACCATTCTGCTGTTTTCCACGTTATTGCGTCTGTCGCTCAATGTTGCTTCCACCCGCATTATCCTGCTCGAAGGCCACACCGGTTCGGCGGCGGCTGGGCGGGTGGTGGAAGCCTTCGGCCACTTTCTGGTCGGCGGTAACTTCGCCATTGGTATTGTGGTGTTTATTATTCTGGTGGTGATTAACTTCATGGTGATCACCAAAGGTGCGGGGCGTATCGCGGAAGTCGGCGCGCGCTTCGTACTTGACGGTATGCCGGGTAAACAGATGGCGATCGACGCCGATCTCAATGCCGGTCTGATCGGTGAGGAAGAAGCGAAGAAACGCCGATCGGACGTGACGCAGGAAGCGGATTTCTACGGCTCGATGGACGGTGCGAGTAAATTCGTGCGCGGTGACGCCGTTGCGGGTCTGATGATTATGGTGCTCAACGTGGTCGGCGGATTGCTGGTAGGGATTGTGCAGCACGGTATGGAACTGGGTCACGCGGCGGAAACCTATACCTTGCTGACGATCGGTGACGGACTGGTTGCGCAGATCCCCGCGCTGGTCATTTCGACCGCGGCGGGTGTCATCGTTACCCGCGTCAGTACCGATCAGGATGTCGGCCAGCAGATGGTCAGTCAACTGTTCAACAACCCACGGGTGATGGTGCTCAGCGCCGGTGTTCTGGGATTGTTGGGGCTGGTGCCGGGAATGCCGAATCTGGTTTTCCTGCTGTTTACCGTGGCATTATTGGCGCTGGCGTGGTGGACGCGTGGCCGTGAAATAAAACCGGTGATGAACGTCGAGCCTCCGCTGCAAAAAGAGACCCAGCAGGCGGTAGAAGCAACCTGGTCTGACGTACAGCTCGAAGATCCGCTGGGAATGGAAGTCGGCTATCGGCTGATCCCGATGGTGGATTTCCAGCAGGACGGCGAACTGCTTGGGCGAATCCGCAGCATCCGTAAAAAATTCGCCCAGGAGATGGGCTATCTGCCACCCGTAGTGCACATCCGCGACAATCTGGAACTGGCGCCCGCCAGTTATCGCATTTTTATGAAAGGCGTGGAGATCGGCAGCGGTGAGGCGCATCCCGGCCGATGGCTGGCGATCAATCCGGGCAATGCGGCGGGCGATTTACCGGGTGAAAAAACCCAGGATCCGGCCTTCGGACTTTCTGCGATCTGGATTGAACCGGCGCTGCGCGAGCAGGCGCAAATCCAGGGTTTCACCGTCGTGGAGGCCAGTACCGTGGTGGCTACACATCTGAACCATTTGATTGGTCAATACGCCAACGAACTCTTTGGTCGGCAGGAAACCCAGCAGTTGCTGGATCGCGTGGCGCAGGATATGCCGAAACTGACGGAAGATTTCATCCCGAGCGTGGTGACACTGACCACGCTGCACAAAGTGTTGCAGAACCTGCTGGTCGAGCGGGTGTCTATTCGCGATATGCGCACCATCATTGAAACACTGGCCGAGCATGCGCCAAACCAGAGCGATCCACATGAACTGACGTCGGTGGTGCGCGTGGCGCTGGGCAGGGCGATCACCCAACAGTGGTTCCCCGGACAGGGTGAGATTCAGGTTATCGGGCTGGATACGCCGCTCGAACGCCTGTTGCTGCAAGCGTTGCAGGGGGGCGGTGGATTGGAGCCGGGTCTGGCGGAGCGCCTGCTTGAACAGTCGCAGCAGGCCGTTCAGCGTCAGGAAATGCTCGGGGCGCCGCCGGTGTTACTGGTCAATCACGCACTGCGCGCGCTGCTCTCTCGTTTCCTGCGCCGCTCGCTGCCGAATCTGGCGGTGCTGTCGAATCTTGAACTGAGCGATAACCGGCAAATCCGTATGACCTCAACGATCGGAAGTGCGTCATGAAAATTCTGCTAATTGGTCTGGCGTTACTGATCCCGACGGCCGGTTATGCGGCGTCTGGCAGTTGGGCTGCTGACGACACTGGCGTAATCCTGACTTTGCGCGGCAGGGTGGCTTCATCCAACCCCTTGCGTGCACCGGCAGGTGCCGCCATCGGCCAGGAATTGATCGCTACCGTTGGCTGGCGCTATAGAATCCTGGGCCCGACGCCCGCAGGGTTGCAGGTGAAACTCTGTGCTGTTGCGCGTTGCATGGCGATCGAGGGTGAGAGCGGGCAGAGTCGCGGGTTAGCTGGCGAGGCGGCCAACAGCGATCTGCGGTTTGTTTTTTCTGTCGAAGGGAAAGGGGCATTAAACCCGCCGCTGCGAGTCATCAGTAATCAAGTTATTGTCAATTATCAGTAAAGCAAACAGGCCGTCGATGAATACTCTGCGGCCTGTTAGTTGCGAATTATGGCGTGCCGTGAAACGGTTAAATACTGATCTTGCGACCTGGAATTCCCGCACCCCGCGATTGACCATTGGGTCCATACAGGGTGTTTTGTCCCACCCGGGTATTGAGAACCGTCAACGCTTCGCTGTTGCGGATAATCTGCTGCTCCAGCAATAAACCATTATGTTGATTACGCTGATTGAGCGTTGCCGTGAGCCGCTGTATCTCCTGCCAAAGCGGGACGAGCGATCGCTGGGCAGCATAAGGCGCACTGACGCGCTGCTCTTTTTCGGCAAGTTGGCGCTGCTGGTTTTGATAATCCAGGGTGGTCAGCAACGAACTTTTTTGTTCGGTAATACGCTGTAGTGCCACGCCATTGACCAGCCCGGAGCACAGCAGCGTTTGCTCCGCATTCACCGTACTGTCGAGAGCGTTAAGCGTTTCAAGGAGTGCGTTCAGGGCTTCAGCTAATGACGGCATGCATTAATTACCTTTCAGAAAGTCCTGGGTATCACGCAGCAGCGCATCAGCAATCTTACCGGTATCCATGGTCAACTGCCCGGTGCGAATAGCGGTTTTAAGCTCTTCCACTCTTTTCATATCAATATCTTGCGACCCCGGTTTCATCAGGCTGGATTGCGCTGCACTGAGGCTGACCTGCGTACCCTGAGCGTCGGTTTTGACTTCGCTCCTGGCTTTGCGTGACTGTATGGCCGATTCTGTATTCTCTCGCGACTGCACCTGAGTGACCGGCTGCAGGGGCTGAGTACGATCGATACTCATAGTGTTCTCCCAAAATGGCGGGACTGACCTGACGAACCCGCGAATGACTCTCTGTAGAATATTATCGACAGGTTGTCAGATAACTTTAATTTATTGTGCATGGGTAAAAAATTACAGCATCAGGCGGATTGAACCGTCTTCACTGGCCACGCCGTTGACGATTTGCCCTGAAGCCATTCTGACCCGGACATTGTCTTCGGCGGCAGCATTGTTCATGGCCTTGCCTGAACTGGAGGCATTGAAACCCGAACCCTGCGCCAATACCTGAACGTTTTGCCCAGCGCGAATGACCCACGCACGGCGGATCATCGTAAAGGTCAGCGGCTGGCCGGGGTTGATATTACGTAAACTCACCGCGCCCAAAGCCTGTTTGGCGTTCAAGACGACGCGAACCGGCAGGGTGTCCAGACGACCCGTCTTCTGCTGCAAATCAGCCAAGGCCAGAGCGCTGCCACTGTGGATCGAGTGCGCGGCAACCCAGTAATTCCCGGTGACTTGCACCTCGGTTTGCACGAAGCGCCGCACCTCTGCACAGCGTACCGATAGCGATAACCGACCCCACGCGCGGCCGTTGGCTGGCAGCGAGATCTGCGGATCGACACAAACTGGCCACTGCTCCTGTGGCGTAATGACCTGTGTTTTGACCTGCACTGTACTGTTGGCATAGTGCTGGCTGAAAAACGCGGCAATCTGGCTATCGAGGTCGGCAGCCATCACCGGCACGCAGGCCGTCATCACCCCCGTCGCCAGCAAAAACACCACCCCAGAACCTGTTCGCATGGTCATTCCAGCACTCACCTGTTATCTCACTCATGATCCAGTTTACCGCGTCCGGGTTTTGCTCAAGGGGACAAATAGCGGGGCATTTTGCGCTTATTCCCGCGATGGGCTGGCATGACGGGCGTTTATGCTGTCGGCTCCAAATTCTAACCTTGCGGAGGGAGCATGCTCGATAAATTGGACGCGGCTCTGCACTTTCAACAAGAGGCGCTCAATCTGCGCGCCCAGCGTCAGGAAATTCTGGCAGCAAACATCGCCAATGCCGATACCCCCGGTTATCAGGCGCGTGACATCGATTTTGCCAGCCAACTGAACAAAGTGATGGAGCAAGGGCGCGCCAGCGGTAGCGGCATGTCTCTCAACCTGACGTCGACTCGCCATATCCCGGCGCAAAATACCCAGCCACCGGATCTGGATCTGCTGTTCCGCGTACCGGATCAACCGGCACTGGACGGCAACACGGTCGACATGGATCGCGAGCGTACTAACTTCGCGGATAACAGCCTGAAATACCAAACCAGCCTGACGGTGATGAGCGGTCAGATCAAAGGGATGATGTCGGTACTGCAACAAGGATAAGGCGCATGTCGCTGCTTAATATTTTTGATATTTCCGGTTCGGCACTTTCCGCCCAGTCACAACGTATGAACGTCAGTGCCAGCAACATGGCCAATGCCGACAGCGTGACCGGACCGGACGGCCAGCCTTATCGCGCAAAAGAAGTGGTTTTTCAGGTTGCTGCGGCACCCGGCCAGGAGACGGGCGGTGTTCGCGTGGCACAGGTTGTCGACTCCACGGCACCGGATCGCATGGTCTATCAACCGGGCAACCCGCTGGCCGATGCCAAAGGCTACGTCAGAATGCCGAACGTGGATGTGGTGGGTGAAATGGTCAATACCATCTCCGCCTCACGCAGCTATCAGGCCAACGTGGAAGTGCTCAATACCACCAAATCGATGATGCTCAAAACCCTCACCCTGGGCCAGTAACCGGAGATAACCATGTCGATCATTACCAAAGTCAATGAGTCTACAGATAACACTGCGGTATCGGCTGCCAGCAAAACCACCAGCACCAGTGAAGATCTACAAAGCAGCTTCCTGACGTTATTGGTAGCGCAACTCAAGAATCAGGATCCTACCAACCCCATGGAAAACAACGAGTTGACCACGCAGTTGGCGCAGATCAACACGGTGAGCGGTATTGAAAAACTCAACACCACGCTCGGTGCCATTTCCGGTCAGATCAACAACAATCAATCATTGCAAGCCACGACCCTGATCGGCCACGGCGTAATGATCCCGGGTAAAACCATTCTGGTCGGCAGCAAAGAAGGGATCGTCAGTACCACGCCGTTGGGACTCGAATTGGAGAGAAGTGCCGACAGCGTCAGTGCCACCATCACCGATGCCACTGGTAAAGTCGTGCGCAACCTCAATCTGGGCGGGCAGAGTGCGGGCGTCCACACCTACAGTTGGGACGGGAAACTGGAAGATGGCACCAACGCGCCGGATGGCTCTTATACCATCAATTTCAACGCCTCCGGCAACGGTGAACAGATGGTTGTTCAACCCCTGCAATATGCGCTGGTCAATGGCGTGACCAAAGACAGCAGCGGCGCCGTGCTGGATCTGGGCGTATATGGCACCAGCACGCTGGATGATATCCGGCAGATTCTGTAACGCGGCAAAACCTTTTTACAGGCAGGGATCCCCGGTCTGTTACTGCAAGACCGCCGCGTGAAGGCAGGTCTTGCACCTCTATTTAAACGGAGAGAAACATGGGCTTTTCTCAAGCAGTCAGCGGCCTCAATGCGGCAGCAAGCAATCTGGATGTTATCGGTAATAACATTGCCAACTCAGCCACGTCTGGTTTCAAATCTTCCAGCGTTTCCTTTGCTGACATGTTCGCGGGTTCCAAAGTCGGTCTGGGCGTGAAAGTGGCTGGCGTCATGCAGGACTTTACCGATGGCACCACCACGACCACCAACCGGGGGTTGGATGTCGCTATCAGCAATAACGGATTTTTCCGCCTGCAAGACAGCAGCGGCGGGATCTTCTATTCGCGTAACGGCCAGTTCAAACTGGACGAAAACCGTAATCTGATCAATATGCAGGGCCTGAGCGTAACCGGGTTCCCGGCTGCGGGATCACCGCCGACGATCCAGCAGGGCGCACAACCCGTGCCATTGAGCGTACCGGCCACAATGATCTCCGCCAAACCAACGTCGACCGCCACCATGGTCGCCAACCTGAACTCGACCCACGACATTATTGATAGCACCACTACGCCGTTTGATATCAATAACGCCAACAGCTACAGCTACAAAAACACCATTACCGTCTATGACTCGTTGGGTAATGCGCACAATAACAATATCTATTTCATCAAGACGGCATCGAACCAGTGGGACATCCGTTCTGATGACACCAGCCTTCCGACCTCGAACCAGCAAAAAATCGGCAGCATGACCTTCAACCCGAACGGTACGCTGGCCAGTACGTCGGATGCCACGGGTGCGGTCTCCGATCCGGCCTTCACGCTGAACCTGCCGGTTGATCCGGTAAACGGCTCTGCAGCCGGTCAGACAGTTGCACTGAGTTTTGCCAGCAGCATCCAGCAGAACACCAGCGACAACGTGGGATCGCTGACCCAAAACGGCTACACCGCAGGCCAGTTGATCGGTTATCAGATTAACGAAGATGGCACGCTGGAAGGGATCTACTCCAACCAACAGACACAGTTGTTGGGACAAATCGTTCTCAGCAACTTTGCCAACCCGGAAGGTCTGGCGTCGCAGGGCAACAACGTCTGGCAGGCGACCCAAAGTTCAGGTCAGGCAATCACCGGCCTGGCGAACAGCGGCAGCTTCGGCACGTTGACCAGCGGTGCGCTGGAGTCGTCCAACGTCGACCTGAGTAAAGAATTGGTGAATATGATCGTGGCACAGCGTAACTACCAATCGAATGCGCAAACCATCAAGACTCAGGATCAGATCCTGCAAACGCTGGTTAACCTGCGTTAATCGCGCTGATGGGACAGGACAATGGATCACGCAATTTATACGGCGATGGGCGCAGCAAGCCAGACGCTCAACCAGCAGGCGGTCACGGCCAACAATCTGGCCAACGCCTCAACGCCCGGTTTTCGTGCGCAATTGTCGGCGCTGCGTGCCGTGCCGGTAAACGGCCAATCGCTGCCGACCCGCACGCTGGTCACGGCCTCCACGCCGGGGTCGGACACGCGTCAGGGTGCGCTGGATTACACCGGGCGCCCGCTTGATGTGGCACTGCAACAGGACGGTTTTTTGGCCGTGCAATTGGCTGACGGCACGGAAGCTTATACCCGCAACGGGAATATTCAGATCAACGCCAATAGCCAATTGACGGTGCAGGGTATGCCGCTGATGGGAGACAACGGTCCTATCGAAATTCCGCCGCAGGCTGAACTGACCATTGCCGCAGATGGCACCATCACTGGGCTGAATCCCGGTGATCCACCGACTACCGTGGCACAGATTGGTCGCCTGAAATTGGTTAATGCCACCGGCAATGAATTGCAGCGTGGCGATGACGGCCTGTTCCACCTGACGGCGGCCACGCAACAGCAGCGCGGTAACACATTGCAGAATGACCCATCACTCCGGGTGATGCCCGGCGTGATCGAAGGCAGCAACGTAAAACCGGTTGAGACCATGGTAGACATGATCGCCAACGCCCGACGCTTTGAAATGCAGATGAAAGTCATCCACAGCGTAGATGAAAACGAACAGCGCGCTAACCAACTGTTAGCCATGAGTTAAGCGCGAAGGCGCAGAGGAACGAGTCATGATTCCATCACTATGGATCGCCAAAACCGGTCTGGATGCCCAGCAGACCAACATGGACGTGATCGCCAATAACCTGGCAAACGTCAGCACCAATGGTTTCAAACTCCAGCGCGCCGTGTTTGAGGATCTGCTGTACCAAACCGTGCGTCAACCGGGTGCCCAATCCTCCGAGCAAACCACTCTGCCGTCCGGCCTGCAAATCGGTACCGGTGTACGGCCAGTGGCGACTGAGCGCCTGCACAGTCAGGGCAATTTGTCTGAGACCAGTAACAGCAAAGATATCGCCATCAAGGGCCAGGGCTTCTTTCAGGTGCAGATGCCGGACGGCACGCTGGCCTACACCCGCGATGGATCTTTCCAGGTCGATCAGAACGGCCAACTGGTCACCTCCAGCGGTTTTCAGGTTCAGCCTGCTATCACCATTCCGGCCAATGCCCTGTCGATCACGGTCGGCCGTGACGGCATTGTCAGCGTTACCCAACAGGGGCAAACCGCGGCACAGCAGGTCGGGCAGTTAACGTTGACCACCTTTATCAATGACAGTGGTCTCGAGAGTGTCGGCGAAAACCTCTATCAGGAAACCGAAGGTTCAGGCGCGCCGACAGAAAGCACGCCGGGCCTGAATGGCGCAGGACTGCTGTATCAAGGTTATGTTGAAACGTCCAACGTCAACGTGGCAGAAGAACTGGTCAACATGATCCAGACCCAACGCGCCTATGAAATCAACAGCAAAGCGGTTTCTACCTCCGATCAAATGCTGCAAAAACTGACCCAGTTGTAAGGTAAACCCGCCGGGAGGATTTATTCCTTCCGGCAGAATTATGCTGTTCCCTAAGAACACGTTAAGGCGAAATCTGTGTTGATCGATAAAGTTTGGCTGACTACGCCGCTGCTGATGATGATTATCAACGGCTGCGCCTACATTCCCCATGCGCCGCTGGTTGACGGCAGCACGTCGGCGCAACCGGCCCCGGCAACGGCAGCCGTACCCAATGGATCGATTTTCCAGACGGTACAACCGATGAACTACGGTTATCAGCCACTGTTTGAGGATCGTCGACCACGTAACGTTGGCGACACATTGACTATCGTATTGCAAGAGAACGTCAGCGCCAGCAAAAGCTCTTCAGCCAATGCCAGCCGCAATGGCAGTTCCACTTTTGGTCTGGATACCACACCGCGTTACCTCGAAGGACTGTTTGGCAATGACCGCGCCGCGCTGGACATCAAAGGCGAAAACACTTTCGGTGGCAAGGGCGGGGCAAATGCCAACAACACCTTCAGCGGGACACTGACGGTCACGGTCAATCAGGTTCTGGCGAACGGTAACCTGCACGTGGTGGGCGAAAAACAGATCGCCATCAACCAGGGCACCGAGTTCATTCGTTTCTCCGGAGTTGTCAATCCGCGCACCATCAGCGGTGCCAACGCAGTGGTTTCAACCCAGGTGGCCGATGCGCGCATTGAATATGTGGGTAACGGTTATATCAATGAAGCTCAGAACATGGGCTGGATGCAGCGATTCTTCCTCAACGTTTCGCCGTTCTAAGAGGCTTTCCATGTGTAAACAACTCATGATCGGATTCACTTTGGCCTTGACGGCACTGATCTCTTTTCAAGCCGGGGCGGAACGTATCCGCGATCTGGTGTCTGTTCAGGGCGTGCGTGACAATGCCCTGATTGGCTACGGGCTGGTGGTCGGGCTGGATGGCTCCGGCGACCAGACCATGCAAACCCCATTTACCACGCAAAGCCTGAATAACATGCTCTCGCAACTGGGGATCACCGTGCCTGCCGGAACCAACATGCAATTGAAGAACGTTGCGGCGGTGATGGTCACGGCCAAACTGCCGCCGTTCTCGCGTGCCGGTCAACAGATCGATATCGTCGTCTCATCAATGGGCAACGCCAAAAGCCTGCGCGGCGGTACGCTGCTGATGACGCCGTTGAAAGGTGTCGATAATCAGGTTTATGCGCTGGCACAGGGTAACGTGCTGGTGGGTGGCGCAGGCGCGTCTGCTGGTGGCAGCAGTGTGCAGGTCAACCAACTGGCCGGTGGGCGCGTGACCAATGGTGCAACCATCGAACGTGAATTGCCGACGACGTTCGGTACAGAAGGGGTGATCAACCTGCAATTGAACACGGACGATTTCTCGCTCGCCCAGCAGGTAAGTGATGCGATCAACCGCCAACGCGGCATAGGTACCGCATCGCCCCTTGACTCGCGCACCATCCAGGTTCTGGTTCCTCGCGGCAACAGCTCGCAGGTTCGCTTCCTTGCTGATATCCAGAACATCAATGTCACTGTCGGCCCGATGGATGCCAAGGTGATCATCAACTCGCGTACCGGTTCTGTGGTCATGAACCGTGATGTAACGCTCGATAGCTGCGCGGTGGCGCAAGGAAATCTCTCTGTGGTGGTCGATCAGCAAAATATCGTCAGCCAGCCGGACACCCCTTTTGGTGGTGGGCAGACCGTTGTCACCCCGAATACCCAAATCTCTGTGCGCCAGCAAGGCGGCTCACTGCAACAGGTTCAGTCGAGTGCCAGCCTGAACAATGTCGTCCGCACGCTGAATGCGCTGGGGGCAACACCGATCGATTTGATGTCTATCCTGCAAGCGATGAAAACCGCGGGCTGCCTGCGTGCCGATTTGGAAATTATCTAATGAGTGATATCAGTTCGCTGTCCAGCGCCGCCTGGGATGCGCAGTCATTGAATGCCTTGAAACGTGACGTTGGCAAAGATCCTCAGGCGCACCTGAAACAGGTCGCACAGCAGTTTGAAGGGGTGTTTGTGCAGATGATGTTGAAAAGCATGCGCGCAGCACTGCCGAAAGATGGGATCCTCAGCAGCGATCAGACACAACTCTATACCTCCATGTACGATCAGCAAATCGCCCAACAGATGTCTGAAAAAGGGCTGGGTATGGCCGACATGATGGTGAAACAGCTATCCGGCAATCATCCTGCGCCCAGTGAAACCGCGGGAACCGTACCGATGGCACTGGACAATGACGTGCTGCAAACCTTGCCGCTGCAAGCGCTGGACCAGATGATGCGCAAAGCCATTCCTTCGGCACCGGACAGAACGGCAGGGGGCATGAATGCCGCCCGGAGCAATGGCGAATTTGTTTCACGCCTGACGATCCCGGCACAGCTAGCCAGCCAGCAGAGCGGCATTCCGCACCAACTGATTATGGCGCAGGCTGCATTGGAGTCGGGCTGGGGACAACGCGAAATCCCGACCGCTGACGGAAAACCCAGTTACAACCTGTTTGGCATAAAAGCGGGCAGCAACTGGCAGGGTGACAGCACAGAAATCACCACCACCGAATTCTCAAACGGCGTGGCGAAGAAAGTGAAAGCCAGTTTCCGCGTTTACGGTTCTTACGTCGAGGCCATCGCGGATTACGTAAAACTCCTGACCAACAATCCGCGCTACGCACAGGTTGCTGCCGCAAATACGCCAGAACAAGCTGCGCATGCGCTGCAAGCAGCGGGCTATGCGACGGATCCGCTGTATGCCAAGAAGCTGGTGAATCTGATTCAGCAAATGAAGGATACCAGCAGCAAGGCAGTACGAGCCTACGATCTCCACACCCTCTTCTAGTGAGGGGGATGGCTACTGCGCGTCGCCACTGCGGGCTTGTGCAGTGCTCGTAATCCTCATGGACCTTGTGTCCACTCCGGTTACTGCGCGCTGTACGCACCCACATTGGCTTAGCTCGCTACGCCCTTTAGATTGGCAGTCAAAGGCAAAATAATTCCAGGTTTTGCATTTTACAATGTCACATTTTAGGGGGAGCCGTAGGATGAGGTTCCCGGAGGGATGCCTCGCCTGCGGGTAGACCCGTGTATCTCGATCTTGATGAGACGATAGCTCGCTACGCCTTTGTTCCGGGTTAAACAAATCGCGTGATTTTTTCCTCAAGTTTTTAAGGCTCTTACCGATAACTGAGTCAGGCTGGATCGGGCATGGCTCTCATCTCAGCACCGTTTAACACGCAGCCGGTGACGCTGAACAGGCGCTGGCAGTCAAAGGATTTACTATGTCCAACAGCTTAATCAATACGGCGATGAGCGGACTGAATGCAGCGCAGGCGGCACTCAGCACGGTCAGCAACAATATCAGTAACGCCACCACTGCGGGTTATAACCGCCAGAATGCCATCATTTCACAGGCATCAGGATCCAGCTCCATGCAAGGTTATATCGGTAACGGGGTTACGGTGACGGGTATCAATCGCGAGTACAACCAGTTTGTGGTCAATCAGTTACGCAATGCTGAAACCAAAAGCAGCAGCTTGACCAGCTATTACAATCAAGTGTCGCAGATTGATGATTTACTGTCGGATACCACCAACAACCTGTCGTCAACGTTGCAGAGCTTTTTTAGCAGCATCCAGAGCATGACCAGTGCCGCTGACGATACCGCTGCGCGTCAAACCGTCATCGGCAAAGCGCAAGGGCTGGTTAACCAATTCCAGAGCTCGGACAAATATTTAAGCGATCTCGACAGCGGTGTGAACCAGCAAATCACCGACACGGTCGCGCAAATCAACAATTACTCGCAGCAAATCGCCAAACTCAACGACCAGATTACCCGGACGCGCGGAAGCAGCGGCGGCGTAGAACCGAATGCCCTGCTGGATCAGCGTGATGAACTGGTCAGCAATCTTAATAAACTGGTTGGCGTAACCGTCACCCAACAGGATGGCGATGCGTATAACGTCGCTTTTGCCGACGGTACCGTGCTGGTGCAGGGTACCAACTCCTACAGTTTGCAGGCGTTGCAATCGAGCAGCGATCCAAACCGCATCACCGTGGGTTACATCAACAACGGCGCTTCGCAGCCGATTGAAATCGCAGAAAACCGTATCACTACCGGCACTCTCGGCGGAATATTGAACTTCCGCACGCAATCCCTGGATCCCGCCAGAAATCAACTCGGCCAGATTGCCCTCACGATGGCAGACAGCTTTAACAAAGTGCAGGAAGCGGGATACGATCTGAATGGCGACAAAGGCGAGGCTTTCTTCAGCTTCAGCGACCCCTCAACGATCCCTAATGCCAAAAATACCGGAATGGCGTCGCTGTCAGTTGCTTACACGGATACCGCAAAAGTTCAGGCCAGCGATTACAAGATGTCCTTCGACGGCAGTAATTGGCAGGTCACGCGTATTTCAGACAATGCCAACATCAAAGCAACGACGGGTATGGATGCAAACGGCAAGCCAACACTCAGTTTTGATGGACTGAATGTCACGGTTTCGGATGCAACCGCAGCCAAAAAGGGTGACAGCTTCACCGTGAAAACGGTCACCAACGCAGCGACCAACTTGAAAGTTGAGATCTCAGACTCGGCAAAAATCGCCGCAGCCTCTGAAGAAGACGGTGGCGTGAGCGACAACCGCAATGCGCAGAAAATGTTGGATCTGCAAACGGCCAAAGTCGTGCAAGGCAAATCCACACTGACTGCTGCGTATGCCAGTCTGGTCAGCAGCGTGGGTAATCAGACCAGCACTGCCAAAGTCAACAGCACGACACAGACCAATATCGTGACGCAGTTGAGCAACCAGCAGCAATCTATTTCCGGGGTCAATCTCAACGAAGAGTACGGCGATTTGCAACGTTATCAGCAATATTACCTCGCCAACGCTCAGGTTATTCAGACCGCGTCGACCCTGTTCAATGCGCTGATGGATCTCCGCGCCTAACAACTTATAAGGACCTGACACCATGCGTTTCAGCACCAGCATGCTGTATCAGCAAAACATGAATGGCATTGCCAACAGCCAGTCGAAATGGCTCGATGCCGGTCTGCAACTTTCTACAGGGTTGCGGGTGAACAAACCGTCAGACGACCCCATGGCCGCGTCCCAGGCGGTGATGACCATTCAGTCGCAGGCGCAAAATAACCAGTACACGCTGGCGCGTACGTTTGCCAATCAAAATATGAGTCTGGAAGAGTCGATTCTGGGAAACGCGACAACGACTATCCAAGGTGTTCAGGCGCTGATTGTTGAAGCGGGCAACGGCTCGCAGAGTGACGATGACCGAGCGTCGCTGGCTACCAAATTGCAGGGGCTGAAAGACCAGTTAGCCAATATTGCCAACAGTACCGACGGCAATGGCCGCTTCATCTTCGCAGGTTATAAAAGTGACTCGGCTCCCTTTGTCACGGATAAAGACGGTAACGTTAGCTACAAAGGTGGGGAACAGGCCATCCAGCAAAAAGTCGATGCCAGCCGAACGATGACCGTCAGCCATACGGGTACCGATGTTTTCCTGTCAGTGACGGGGAATGCGCTCAAAGAGCCAGACGGTACTGCGGGTGAAAGTGATATGTTCAAAACGATCGATGGCGTATTGGCGGCATTGAAAAAACCACAGGCTGATACTACGCCTGAGGAATACAGTGCCGCCATGGATAAAGCCAACCGGGGAATGAGTAATTCGCTCAATAACGTGCTGACGGTGCGGGCTGAACTGGGTACCCAGATGAATGAGCTGGACACGTTGGACAGCATCGGCAGCGATCGTACCCTGACCAATAAAAATCAGCTCAGTGCATTGCAGGATACTGACTGGAATGCGGCCATTTCAACCTACTCCATTCAGCAGGTCGCGTTGCAGGCAGCCTATAAAACTTTCACTGATATGCAAGGTATGTCGCTGTTTGAACTAAACCGCTAATCCGCAACTGACCTGCCTGAACTCCGGCAGGTTTCTGTTTTAAGTGTACTTAAACCGGGTGCACTTACTTGGGTATGTCACCCTTTCTCACCAAGTTGAGGGTGGCATACCGTTTTTTTCTGCCACGGTCATTTTAACCGCTACGCAAACAGAACCAGCATCAGTGGGAAAACAAAGGGTGCCATCAGCGAGGTAATAATGCCGCAGATAACCAGCGCCAATGAACTGAACGCCCCTTCCTGAAAATCCATCTCGGCGCAACGGGCGGTTCCCAAGGCGTGCGACGCGGTTCCCATCGCCAGACCACGGGACGCCTTCGTGGTTATCTTGAGGACATTAAACAGGGCATGCCCCAATACCGCACCAAGAATACCGACAAAAATCACACAGACGGCGCTGATTGCCGGGATCCCGCCAATGGACGTGGCAACCGCCATGGCGATAGGCGTTGTGACTGATTTTGGCAGAATCGAGGCGGCAATTTCTGGCGTTGCTCCCATCCATAAGGCAATCGCCGTGCCACTGACCATGGCGGTAATGCTGCCGATAAAACAGATACTGATAATGGATTTCCAGCGTGCGCGGATCTGATGAAGTTGCTCATATAACGGAAAAGCCAAAGCGACCACGGCTGGTTGCAGAAGATCGTTGAGTATTTTGCTGCCCGCGAAATAGTGTGCATATGGCGTATTTGTCAGCAGTAACAACGGGATAATAATCACCATCGAAACCAACAGCGGATTAAGCAACGGCATTTTAAGACGCTTCGCCAATTTCCGTGCACCAAAAAAGACCGCCAACGTCAGGGGCAGCGACCACCAGATATAGCTCATGGTTTGTCCTCCGGCCCTGGGACATCTTTGCCAACAATCGGGCGCTCGCGGTGGACATAATGGGAACTGTAAGCGACAACCAACATCACGATGAGCGTACTCACTGCACATGAGACCACCAACGGGCCAAACTGGCTGCGCAATTGGTCATAATAACTCATCACACCCACGCCAATCGGCACGAACAACAGGGCCATATAACGGATCAGCAAATGGCAACCGGGTTTGACCCATTTCGGCGGCAGAATTTGCGAAGAGAGCAGGGCAAAGAGGATCAGCATACCGATAATACTGCCTGGAATGGTGATGGGCAGCAGCGCTGAAATCGCATTACCTAAAAATAAGCAGAGATAAATCAATGCGAAAGCGCGGATGAACTGCCAGCAAAGAGTCAACAGATTGCGCATAGAAGATGTCCTGATTAACGTAGGCATTCATCATACAATTAATGATTAAAATGTGCTACCGATCACACCATGAAATAACGCCATGTCTGCTATGCGTGAGGTACCGCATGTGTCTTGGCTAATTGATAACCCCGCCAAAACAGCGCCAGACCTACCAACGTCGCGAACATCAGCACCACAAACAGCATCTCAGGCAGGGTATACGCCAGCACAAAACCACTGACCACGGGTATGAGAGCGCCGCCGAGATTACTGAGATTCTGCACACCATAATAACTGCCTTTCAGATGAGGCGGGGCAATATAGTCGATGAACAGATACTCCACGGGAATAACAATAATCTCTCCCAGAGAAAAAATCGCCATTGCCAGCATCCATAGCGGAATTGAATGTTGGGCCAGCATGAAGCCCGCCAACCCGACTATGAAAAACGCGCTGCCTACAACCAGCCAACGCATCAGGTTTTGCTGATTCAGGCGTTTGCTGAACACATACTGCAAGGTAATGACAATTCCGGCATTCACCGGCATAACGGCACCAATCACCTTATAGGCGAAGTCGGCATCTGCGACGGTAATCAGGTATTGCGACAGGTACCCGGCAAACTGAGCGAAAACCATGGTACCCAGCGTACTGCCAAGCGTGAAGTAAATCAGGCGTTTATCCTGGCGCAATATGGTGGCGGTTTGCCGAAACGTCAGGCGCTGTTGTGCCACTGGCATCTGTTCATCGACCAGCGGCTGCGGCATTCCCCAGCGATAGAACATATAGCCGAGGGCGGCAGCGGCCAGTCCGGCAATCAGCCCGGAAATGACAAAAGGGGAGATCACGTCGCTGGTGGCGGCAAAGACACCAATAGGAGGCCCGATCGCCCAGCCAACGTTAACCAGCGTGTAGTTGGCCGAAAATGCCCTGATGCGTCGCTCGACGGGAAGATAATCGGCATAGCAGGCTTTTATCGCGATCCCCAGAATCGAATAGGCTGAATAGAGCACGGCGAGAAACACGATCACCCAGAGCTTGCTTGCATAGAGCGGTAGCAAAAACAAAGAGATCGAAAACAGGGCGATACAGATCAAAATCAGCGGTCGCTTACTGAATTTATCGACCAGATACCCGCCATAGAAACTGGTAAATATCGCCAGCGTCAGGCTGATACCCAGCACCAGCCCGACCCATTGGGTGGTCAGTTGCAAATGCTCTGCGAGATAAATCGTCATAAACGGCAGGGTAATAGCGCGCCCGATGGTGAGCATCAGGGACGTAACGAGCAGCGCTTTAATCAGCGACGGGAATCCATTCATTGTGGGGACTTTGGGAAAGTTGACAAACTTGAGGGATAACATAGCGGATTCAGGGGTTTAATCAACCCTGACGGTTGATCGTTTTAGTGTTTATTTGCGTATAAGTGGCTTGTTTCAAAGCGATTTTGGAGCAAATTTCGGTTATGTATTCGGTGAAGAGTTTGTTTTTAAGGGCGGATTCTGAGCAGGTTTCGGTTGATATCAGTGTTACATCTGATTGTTAAAGGAAGGCTTTGTTGGTTGATTGCTTTGGCTTGGTTTTCTTTCTTCTGATGTGAAGATCGGCAATCAAGCAGGGGGCGAAGCGCGCCCCCTGCACCCGCGCTTTCCGCAGCATAAATTGCCCACTGCGTGGGTTCCTTCGGTTGTCATTGCGGCGGACGGGCCGGCTTTAGGCTACAGGTCCCTGTAGCCGGACGCCTTTCGCCGCCATCCATGGCGGCTCATCCCTGCCTCCATTCCGCCCTCAGCAATTTATGATGCTCGGGGGAAGGTCAAAGACAAAAGAAATAATCAAAAGAGAAAATGAAAACATCAAGATTGTCTCAATTCATTATCATTTT
>NZ_QOVA01000060.1 GCF_003332275.1 Edaphovirga cremea
ACACGGTCAAAACAGCCCCTGGCGCCCCGTTAAAACTCACCACCCCGGCGTTATTCAGGCTGGCGAGGGTCTGGCTATAACCGGCCAGATCCAATTGGCCCGCAGTACCCAACGTGTAGTCAGAGTTGGCACTGAACGCATTGGCTGCTCCCGCCTGCAAGGTGCCGGCGCTGATGGTGGTCGCGCCGGTATAGTTGTTTGCCGCTAACAAGCGTGTGGTTCCACCGCTGAGATGATTAACCGCCAGCTTTCCGGTCATCCGCGGTGAGAAATCGATATCATCGGTATGGTTAAAGTTGACCGTTGCCGAGCCCGACCCGCCGGTGATGCTGGCGGTAGTAAGAGTACCGGCCAGATTGCCGTCGCCGATATTCAAGGTACCCGTGGCGCCGTTATACATGGCAAGATTCATGGTATCGGCAGACACTTGCGTCTGATCGGCAAGGGTCAGCGTGCCATTACCTAAGTGGCCAACATAGAGAGTGCTGCTGCTTTTCCACTGCGACCCGTCACCGGATATCTTGACAACGCCCGTCGAACCGGTATTGGAGCCAACAAAGGCAGTGGTATTGCTCACCGCGCCGCCCTGGTCAATGGTGAGCGTGCCAGTACCGGAGTGACCAACAACGAGGCTGCCGCTGTTATTCCACTGCGACCCAGTACCGGACACCGTGACAAGGCCCGAAGTGCCGTTTTGGGCGATATTGCCTGTCGTATTGTTCACCACGCCGCCACGGTCAATGGCGAGCGTGCCACTACTGGAGTTGCCAACAATGAGAGCGGCGCTGTTCCACTGCGAGCCAGCATCAGACACCCTGACAATACCCGTCGCGCTATCGTAACCGATATAGGCTGTTGCTGTTGTATTGTTCACCACGCCGCCACGGTCAATGTTGAGCTCGCCATTACCTTTGCTGCCAACATAGAGGTACCTACCGTTATTCAACTGCGATCCGGCACCGGACACCTCGACAAGGCCCGAACCTGTAACGTAGCGGCCGATGTAGACATCCTTGGTATTGTTCACCACGCCGCCCTCGCTAATGGTGAGCGTGCCATTACCAGAATTGCCAACAATGAGGTCGCTGTAGTTATTCCATTGCGAGCCAGCATCGGACACCGTGACAATGCCCGTTGAGCCGGTATTGCTGCCGATTTCGCCCGTTGCAGTGGCCGCTGAACTGTTCACCACGCCACCCTCGCTAATGGTGAGCGTGCCAATACCGGCGCGGCCAACAAAGAGGCTCTGGGTTATATCCCACAAACCACCAGTCGACACATTGACGGTACCCGTCGACCCAACGTAGTTGCCGAGAATGCCAAGTCCTGTGTTGGTAACCTTGCCGCCGTCGTTAATGTTGAGCGTGCCATCACCATAGAAGCCAATATTGAGGCTCTCATTACTCCATAGCGACCCGGCACCGGACACGTTAACAACGCCTGTCGCCCCGTC
>NZ_QOVA01000061.1 GCF_003332275.1 Edaphovirga cremea
GGCGTCTCAAACAGATGTTCGCGGATCTCAGTCTGGAGAATCGGGCACTGAAAGATGTCATCGAAAAAAATGTATGGTTCGCCCCCGTTTTGCAAGCACACGATGATAAAAGCTGTTTGCGTTAATGTATCCGGCCTCTTGCAAGTCAGCTGCTTTTGGCAGCAAGGCCATGATGGAATAAGCGCGTCAGGTTCCCAATAAGCTTCTTCGGCTGCTAAAGCCGTTTTTTTGTCCCGGGTTTACAAGACGCCATTGCACAGTTTTGTCATCACATACCCTGCAAACTGGTAAGATTTTAAGCGAGTTCAGATTTCTCGTTGCTATAAATAAAAAGCGCCCGGTCGTGTCATGACTGCCCAGATAATTCGGGCAATTTTGTTCGCCAGTGCGACAACAACCTTATTGCGGTGTACACCGCGCTCTTCCATAAGTTGTATCCACTGTCCCAGAAAATTTGTTGTCCTGTTCAAATGCAGAACACAGGTTCGGGCTCCATGGATAAGCAGTTTTCTCAGGTAAGCATTGCCACGTTTACTCATACCTAATAAACGTTGCTTGCCTCCTGTTGAGTATTCTCGTGGTACAAGCCCCAGCCAGGCAGCTAAATTGCGCCCTGATTTAAATTGTTGGCCATTACCTACAAACGCCGTTATTGCCGTCGCTGTCAATTTCCCTACACCGGGAATAGACGTCAGCCTTTTAGCTATTCCATCTGCATCAGCGATAGACTCAATCTGGCGACGTAAGTGCAACAGTTTTCCCTCAAGAGACCGATATTCCTGCCAGAGATCAGTGAGTATATCCCTCATTGATGGACTCAGTTCGTTTTGCTCGTCAGATAACAGAGAAGGCATATCATGTGTAAATTTGGCAATCCCACTGTGGATAGTTAATCCGTATTCCAGGAGAAATGCCCTGGCCTGATTCACCACCGCTGTTTTATGAGACACTACGCGTTCTCTGATCCGATGTAATGCCTGTAGATCGAGCTGTGCCGTTGTTTTTGGTATCACTGTCCGCATAGTAGGACGAGAAATGGCTTCGGCTATTGCTTCAGCATCAATCAGGTCATTCTTGTTTGATTTAACGAAAGGTTTTACAAATTGTGCCGGGACGATGCAGGGCGTATGCCCAAATGATTTAGCCTTTCTGGCCAGCCAATGGCAACCCGGACAGGCTTCCATTCCAATCGTTGTTTGGGGTAAGCGGGCTAGATATTCAATCAATTTAACGCGGGTAAAACATCGCCTAATCAGGATATTTCCTTTATCGTCCATCCCTACTACATGGAACGTATTTTTACCGATATCAACACCCATTCGGCTCAGGGACTGTGCTTTTGTTCGTGACATAACACACCTCCAATATAAGGGCTGACAGCAAGTGCAATTTTAGCAAGTTGAGTGGGGGCGAACCATTCCATTAGCT
>NZ_QOVA01000062.1 GCF_003332275.1 Edaphovirga cremea
CTCCTTCACAGCAGTATGCTGAGAGCAGGCTTAAACTGGAGAACCATCATGGAAAACATTGCGCTCATTGGTATCGATCTGGGTAAAAACTCTTTCCACATTCATTGTCAGGATCGTCGTGGGAAAGCGGTTTTTCGTAAAAAGTTTACCAGGCCAAAACTCTTTGAATTTCTGGCGACATGTCCGGCAACCACCATTGTGATGGAAGCCTGTGGTGGTTCTCACTTCATGGCGCGCAAGTTGACCGAGCTGGGACATACGCCAAAGCTGATATCACCACAGTTTGTCCGTCCGTTCGTTAAAACTAACAAAAACGACTTCGTTGATGCCGAAGCTATCTGTGAGGCTGCATCACGTCCATCAATGCGCTTCGTTCAGCCTAGAACGGAGTCTCAACAGGCCATGCGGGCTCTGCATCGGGTTCGTGAGTCTCTGGTGCAGGATAAGGTCAAAACGACTAATCAAATGCATGCTTTTCTGCTGGAGTTTGGCGTCAGCGTTCCTCGAGGTGCTGCGGTTATCAGTCGGCTAAGCACGATCCTTGAAGACAACAAATTACCTCTTTATCTCAACCAGTTATTGCTGAAATTGCAGCGGCATTATCATTATCTTGTTGAGCAGATAAACGATTTGGAAGCTCAGTTGAAGCGAAAGTTAAACGAGGATGAGGTTGGGCAGCGTTTACTGACGATCCCCTGTGTGGGAACGCTGACAGCCCGTACCATTTCCACTGAGCTTGGTGACGGCAAACAATACGCCAGCAGCCGTGATTTTGCGGCAGCAACAGGACTGGCACCACGTCAGTACAGCACGGGCGGCCGGACGATGTTGCTGGGGATCAGCAAGCGAGGCAACAAAAAGATCCGAACCTTGCTGGTTCAGTGTGCCAGAGTTTTTATACAAAAACTGGAACACCAGTCTGGCAAGCTGGCCGACTGGGTCAGGGAGTTGTTGTGCCGAAAAAGTAATTTTGTCGTGACCTGTGCTCTGGCAAACAAGCTGGCCAGAATAGCCTGGGCACTGACGGCACGACAACAGACGTTCCATGCGTAAAGTCAACAAGAATAATGATTTTAAACAGCCACTTATCTTGTTTTGCGAATACTGATTATTGATGATACGAACGGCCAACCGGCCTGTTGAGGAACCTGTAAAACGGAAAGGCTCATCTGAAGCCGTATATTTTCTAGAGGTTCATCAGGCGCGGAACTCATCGAGGCGCGGGCAATTAAGCTCATTCAGACGCCGGATAGATTCAAG
>NZ_QOVA01000063.1 GCF_003332275.1 Edaphovirga cremea
ATTATCAGCGATTACGCGATAACTTTAGCAACTACACCGGCACCAACAGTACGGCCGCCTTCACGGATTGCAAAACGCAAACCGTCGTCCATCGCGATTGGATGGATCAGGGTGACAACCATGTTCACGTTGTCGCCTGGCATTACCATCTCTACGCCTTCTGGCAGTTCGATGGTGCCCGTCACGTCTGTTGTACGGAAGTAGAACTGTGGACGGTAGCCTTTGAAGAACGGAGTATGACGGCCGCCTTCATCTTTGCTTAGAATATAGACTTCTGAATCAAAGGTGGTGTGTGGCTTGATTGAACCTGGTTTCGCCAGGACCTGACCACGTTCGATTTCTTCACGCTTGATACCACGCAGCAGAACACCAACGTTCTCACCAGCACGGCCTTCGTCCAGCAATTTGCGGAACATTTCTACGCCGGTACAGGTCGATTTCACGGTAGGTTTGATACCGACGATTTCAACTTCTTCCTGAACCTTGATGATGCCACGCTCTACACGACCCGTTACTACGGTACCGCGACCAGAGATGGAGAACACGTCTTCGATAGGCAGCAGGAATGGCTTGTCAATCGCACGCTCTGGTTCTGGGATATAGGTATCCAGGTGGCCAGCCAGTTCGATGATTTTTGCTTCCCACTCGGCTTCGCCTTCCAGTGCTCTCAGCGCTGAACCACGAACGACTGGCAGATCATCACCAGGGAAGTCATAAGCAGAAAGAAGTTCACGAACTTCCATTTCTACCAGTTCCAGCAGCTCTTCATCATCAACCATGTCACATTTGTTCATGAATACGATGATGTAAGGAACGCCAACCTGACGACCCAGCAGGATGTGCTCACGGGTCTGCGGCATTGGGCCGTCAGTCGCAGCAACAACCAGGATAGCGCCGTCCATCTGCGCAGCACCGGTGATCATGTTTTTCACATAGTCGGCGTGCCCTGGGCAGTCAACGTGCGCATAGTGGCGAGTTGGGGTGTCATATTCAACGTGGGAAGTGTTGATGGTGATACCACGAGCCTTTTCTTCTGGCGCATTATCGATCTGGTCGAATGCACGCGCGTTACCGCCGTAGGTTTTAGCCAGAACGGTGGTGATTGCTGCAGTCAGGGTAGTTTTACCGTGGTCAACGTGGCCGATAGTACCAACGTTAACGTGCGGTTTTACACGTTCAAA
>NZ_QOVA01000064.1 GCF_003332275.1 Edaphovirga cremea
GACCCAGCTTTACCTGGCAATCCCTTTGCTGGCGCACGTCGGGCTGTCTTTCAGCCCGGCAACGCCGGGGGCCGTCACGTTCGCGCTGGCCACCTGTTTCAGCCTGGCCTATGCCGGCGGGTTCCTGCTCTGGGGACCGTTATCGGATCAGTACGGTCGTCGGCCAGTGATGCTGGTTGGGCTGGGCGCACTGTCGATCACCACGCTTGCCTGCGCCTTCGCGCCTTCGCTGCCATGGTTGGCGGGACTGCGGATGCTGCAGGGCCTGGCAGCGTCCAGTTTCGCCCCCGTGGCGCTGGCCTATCTTGCCGAAGCGGTGCCGACACGTCACCGAGCAACCGCCATCGGGGCCATGTCCACGTCTTTCCTCGTGGCGGGCATCCTTGGGCAAGTGTTCGCTGCCTGGGTGGCGTTACGATGGAATTGGTCCTGGGTATTTCTGGCCTCCGGAAGTGGCCTTGTGGCCGTGATCCCATTGATTGTGTTGATGATCAAGGAGCCAGCACGCACTGCCGTTGATGGTCACCTGGGCCATCGTTTCGTGGCATTGGGCAAGATTGCCGTGCGGCCTGCCATTCTGCTGCTGTCATTTGCACACATCACACTTCTCCTGTCTTTCGTTGCGATGTATACGGCGTTAGGGCCGCATCTGGCGGGGTTGAACCTTGATCCTGCCGCAGTCATTGCACTGCGCCTGGTTGGATTGCCAGGGATGTTCATGGCCTTGCTGGTCGGGCCGCTTGCTGCTCGGATCGGGATGCCGGGCGTCGCGGGTGCAGGTTATCTGGTTGCGGCTGTGGGCTTGGCCCTGGAGGCGGTTTTATCGCAATCGCTGGCCGGTATTGCCATTGGGAGCCTGGTCTTCGTTGTCGGCGTTGCTCTCGCTGTCCCGACAATGATCACCCAGTTTGGTGATCTGGCGGTACCTAACCGCGCAGGGGGCATGGCTCTCAATGGTTTTGTCCTGTTTATCGGTGCCAGCATCGGCCCGCTTATCGTGTCCTGGGTGCCCGATTTCGTCCCGCTATTGGTGGGGCTTGCGGTGGCACTTTTACTGGCCACTGTCTGCGTTGCGGGCAGTGCATCGCTTGCTTCATCCACGAGGAAACCATGAATTCTATCCGTTCTTCGCTCTCTTTAGTCCTGACTTCCTGGCGGAACCCCTGCCGTTGGAT
>NZ_QOVA01000065.1 GCF_003332275.1 Edaphovirga cremea
CATTAACGCAAACAGCTTTTATCATCGTGTGCTTGCAAAACGGGGGCGAACCATACATTTTTTTCGATGACATCTTTCAGTGCCCGATTCTCCAGACTGAGATCCGCGAACATCTGTTTGAGACGCCGGTTTTCATCCTCCAGGTCTTTTATCTTTTTGACATCAGAGGCTTCCATACCGCCATATTTCGCTTTCCAGTTGTAGTAAGAGGCTTCGGATATGCCAGCCTCACGACAAACGTCTTTCACGGTGCGTCCGGCTTCAACAGACTTCAGTACGGCAATGATCTGGTGTTCGGTAAATCGTGCTTTGCGCATAGCGATCTCCTTTATTGGCAAGGTTAGTATGCCGGAAGATCTCTAAATGTGAATGGGCCTAATTTACGGGATGATTACAATGGCACCAGTGACTATCAATTCACAGGATCAATGTTGCATCATCTGTATAGGCCAAAGCGCTGGCGAGTGTTTCCGGGTTGAGACTTTTCAACAGTGGGAAATTAATGAGTTTAAAGCCGTTTGTAAAACAGATATCACACGTCTTGCTCTCCGTATTGAGCAGGATTTCTTTGAACGTTTTGAAAATGAAACGTCTGCATTTCTCCCGATCTCCTTTTAAGGTTAAATCAAGTTTTGTGACATCCTCACTGACAGCAAGTCTCTGCTTGTTCTTGATTGCGCGCATTGTGACTTCATTATTGTTGAATTCTTTATGCAACGCCTTTATCTTTTCGGCCAGAGCAACCACCTCAGGTGCGATTTGTAACGCCTCAACCAGTCGGTCGATACCTTTGAGAATCTCAATATTTCTGTCCTGCAGTAATTGTGTCGAGTGTCGACTGGTTGAATGGGTCTGGAATTTGTCAGCGTTGACAAGCACAGCACTTATCAGGTTTGCATCAGCGATATCGCGTCTGAGGGAGGGTGTATTGCATCGATGTAAGCGGCGCATGGGACACAGTAATATCCCCTGCCTTTGCTGTCGATAGCATTGAGCATGATGCTGTGGCCACAGGCTTTGCACTTCATGACAGAACGGAAGAGATTGATGAGATAAGGGTTGTCAGTGTGTATGTCTTTACCATATGGCGGCTTTCTGTACTCACTGGCGGCATAGAAAACTTTATCGGGAATGACGCGGGGGAAAT
>NZ_QOVA01000066.1 GCF_003332275.1 Edaphovirga cremea
CTGGATTCACTTTCCTCTGAATTCAGGTGTGCCAGTATCTGGTTTCATCTCTGTTTTGGTGATGGGCCATGAAAAAAGCGATCGCGTATCTCCGGTTCTCCTCGTCTGTTCAGCAGTATGGCGATTCTTTAAAACGGCAAAACCGGCTCGTGGCGGAATGGCTTGATGCCCATCCCGATTACTTGCTGGACAACCTGACGTATAAAGATTTGGGCCTCAGCGCTTATCACGGCACTCACGCCACGCGTGGAGCATTCGCAGACTTCATGGAGGCTGTAGAGGGGGGTTATATTGAATCCGGCACGGTTCTTTTGGTGGAAAGCCTGGATCGCCTGTCACGGGAAAGAATTGGTGAAGCCACGGAGCGGCTCAAACGCATATTAAAGGCCGGTGTCGAGGTTGTTACCCTTAGCGACCATACGCATTACACGATTGATTCTTTGGATGACCCTTACTCCCTGATAAAAGCCATCCTCATTGCCCAGCGTGCCAATGAGGAAAGTGAAATCAAATCGCGTCGCATGAAATCTGCATGGCAGAAGAAAAGGGAGGAGGCGGAGGCGTCAGGAAAAATCATTACCCGAAGTTGTCCACGCTGGTTGAAAATGGACCATGACGGGAAGAGTTTCGAGTTGATACCTGAACATGCCAGGACGATTAAAGAAATATTTCGCCTGCGGTTGGAAGGGCAATCTCTTAATGGGATTGTTAAAATCCTGAATGACAAAAATGTGGTAACGCTGACTGGCGAAACGGGGGTCTGGAATCCCTCTACCATTGAAAAATTGTTAAAAAATAAGGCGCTTATTGGAATAAATGTCCCGTCATATCGTACGAAAGCGAACGACATCAAAGAAATCTCGGGCTATTTCCCCCGCGTCATTCCCGATAAAGTTTTCTATGCCGCCAGTGAGTACAGAAAGCCGCCATATGGTAAAGACATACACACTGACAACCCTTATCTCATCAATCTCTTCCGTTCTGTCATGAAGTG
>NZ_QOVA01000067.1 GCF_003332275.1 Edaphovirga cremea
GATCTGGCGGTACCTAACCGCGCAGGGGGCATGGCTCTCAATGGTTTTGTCCTGTTTATCGGTGCCAGCATCGGCCCGCTTATCGTGTCCTGGGTGCCCGGTTTCGTCCCGCTATTGGTGGGGCTTGCGGTGGCGCTTTTACTGGCCACTGTCTGCGTTGCGGGCAGTGCATCGCTTGCTTCATCCACGAGGAAACCATGAATTCTATCCGTTCTTCGCTCTCTTTAGTCCTGACTTCCTGGCGGAACCCCTGCCGTTGGATCCTGGTGCTGCGCATCAGTCTTGGGCTTACCGTTGCTCTGCCTGCTTTCGCGTTGCAGGCGGCTTCCGGTGCGGTTGGAGATAACCCGATCAGCATCCCGGATACTCATCATCAAACCCGTCAGCGTTCGGTCACTCTGGATGGTCAGCCCGCAACCCTCAGCCGTTACGAGCGGCGTGATGGGCGCAATGCCTTCCTGGAGGGAGAACACTTTAGTACGGTGATCGCCGCCGATGGCACACTCAAGGGTTTTGCCAACATCTCGCTTGACCTGGTGGGAAAACCTTTACCGTCTCGTGAGCGCGCTGAGCAGATTGCGGCAGAGTTCCTGCGCAAGGCTGCACCCGACTTGCTGACCAGCCTGAGGGGAGCGTCTGTTACCCCCCATGATGAACCTATTCGCCTATCACACGCAGGCCGTAACGAGACCGTCCAACTCACCGGTTTAAAATTCAAGTCACGCAATCAGGCTGATGGGCGCTGGTTCTGGGTCATCGTCGGTAGCGATGAGAAACCGATGCTGTTCGAGCGCGATCTGGAATGGGCATACCTGCTCGCTCGCCGCAAAACGGAACAATGGCTGCATGACAGATGGATAAAGGTACAAGATGCCCAACAGATCGATAAACCAGGCCGTTGGAGTCTGCCATGGACTCATTGACCCAGATCGTTCTTGGTAGCAGTGTCGCTGCACTTGTCGTC
>NZ_QOVA01000068.1 GCF_003332275.1 Edaphovirga cremea
CGTCGGGTATAACGGTTCATATCACCTTGCCGACGCTTTTCGCAGATTAGCACGCCCTTCATCGCCTCTGACTGCCTAGGCATCCACCGTGTACGCTTAGTCGCTTAACCTCACAACCCGAAGGTGTTTCGTTACTGGCGTGGCTGCGAACCCACCCTGCTGCGTTGTTCCGTGCTCGCCATCCTCATGGACATCAAGTCCATTGCGGTAGGCTGTGCGCGGTACGCCTTGCTGGCTGGCTTCTCGCTCACGCTGCAACATCGAACTGCCTGTCGCGCTGTGATTATTTGAGAGACTCTGACACAACAAAAACCACATCCCGGTACTTCTACGGAGGGATGTGTTCAGCTGTGTCGTTTCAATTTTCAGCTTGTTCCAGATTGTTAAAGAGCAATAATATATCGCAGCACATTGTCGCCAATATGCTCTGAAATATTCTTTTCGAGGGACGGATATGGTGGAGCTAAGCGGGATCGAACCGCTGACCTCCTGCGTGCAAGGCAGGCGCTCTCCCAGCTGAGCTATAGCCCCATACAGTCACTCGCAGAGACCTTTACTACCGCTCGCCGAATCACAGCCTTTTCCTGTCGGAAAATCTGTCAATTCGTGCTCAGGCAAGGCATGCGGAAGGGAAGTTTACTTGGGTAAACGACCGCGCGCATAACGCAGCATGAGGGCGAATTTGGTAGGCCTGAGTGGACTTGAACCACCGACCTCACCCTTATCAGGGGTGCGCTCTAACCACCTGAGCTACAAGCCTATAGAGATGTTTCTGCTCGTTAATTTCTTCATCAGACAATCTGTTGTGGGCACTGCACAGTCTAACATCTCTAGGTAAGGAGGTGATCCAACCGCAGGTTCCCCTACGGTTACCTTGTTACGACTTCACCCCAGTCATGAATCACAAAGTGGTAAGCGCCCTCCCGAAGGTTAAGCTACCTA
>NZ_QOVA01000069.1 GCF_003332275.1 Edaphovirga cremea
CCGGCCGCCGAGCGTGACGTGTCCCCTTCGAAGGTTCGCGATGCTGTCGTCTGCACCGAGCCAGTCGTGCGTCACCGCGCGCCTGGCAGCCTCACATGGAGCTGGCTGCTCTGCAGAGTGTTGTTTGTATCGTCGTATCGGCGCTCTTGGGTCACGCCGCTCCCATCCTTGCCTCGCCATTTCGGGCGGACCGCGATGGTCTTCCGTCGATACCGTCCCCCGTCTTCGATGAAGAAGGCGGGTTCATCCTCTCGTGAGCTTGGCTCTCCTCCTGAGTTCGTCGTGCCTACGTCGGCCCGAGCGTCCATGCCGCACTCGCGTACGACCTGTGACCACGGGCGCCTTCCTTGGGGTCTCCTGCCTCTTCGCGACCTCAGCCCTGCGAGTCCACTCTTCGACGAGCATCCCAGGCTCGCCTTCGTTCCGCCCTCAGCGTTTCACGCGCTCTCGGCGGTTTCCTCCTCGCAGTGCCTTGCGGGCTTGTTTCATCCCGCTGCCACGTCCAGGCTTCGCGCTCCAGGGGGTTCCTCCCCCGACCCAGCCGGTGCACCTCGTCGATGCCCCGTCCCTCCGCGCCGTTGGTCTCGCCCGCCTGTCGCCGGTTGCCCGACGACGCCAGCGGTCGTGACGTCGACCTCGAGGTCTTGATCCGAGTCGAGATCCGCAGCACCCGCGGGGGGTTTAGCCCCGGTAGATACCCGCGTCCCCTCCTGCGCTTCTGCTCCTTCGGGCTTCACTCGACCAGCCTTGGCCGCCTCGTTACGGCGCCCTCCGCTCGGGCTTTGACGTCCGGTGCTCGCTGTGCCCCGGCCGCTGACCTGCAGCGTTTCGATCGGCTGATCTCGTCGATGAGCTATCCCTAGTCCATCCTCCCGTTCGAGCTTCCTGGCCTGCCCTCGCCGCCGGGTCGCCCCGTCGTCGAGCACGAGGCCCGTCTTCG
>NZ_QOVA01000007.1 GCF_003332275.1 Edaphovirga cremea
CGCCAGCAGGAACACGAGAATTATTTCATTCTTTGAATGGTGAAGGTAAAGAATACAAAGCCGGTTCAATTCTGCTTTTGGTTGACCCTGATAAGCAGGACAGTGAACAGATCGCCCACATGCAGGCGGCAAAAGAGCGCATTGATGCAGCATTAACGCCACTTACTCACCAGGAGGCCAACTTCCTGCATCGCAATAAAGATACCATTGATCTCTTCACCTCCCACACCAGCATGTACGGGGGCATGGCTGCTGAAGCTGCTGGAAAATATTTTGAAAGAGTGGAAGGTATTTTATCCAAAATCCAACAAACCTATAAAAATAAGTATATCAGCAGCGGTTCGTTAATCAGCCAACAATTCTTTATTGAACGACGCCAACTGTTCAATGAGCTGGACAGCGTCTTGAACGACTTCACGCGTTACAAAATTGGCCTTAAAGATTACCCCGATATCAAGCGGGCCTTGGGTCTTTCTTCAAGCTCAATCACTCACCGCTGGAACCAGACAGGTGTTGGGGATATTGAAGGTTATGCAACATACATGGAGAATGCAGCCAAGTATGTAAAGCTCATGAAAAAAGCTGGCTACGTAGGTATCGCCCTTGATGGTGTTAACCGTCTGGATATGATTTATGAAGCCTGCACGGTAGGAAGCGACTGTGAGAAAACAACTTACACAGAGATAGGTAGCTTCAGTTTAGGTGTAAGTGGTGGGGTATTTGCAGGAAGGCTTGCCGCTGGTACTACATCTACGGCAGTTTGTACATTTGCACTTGGGCTACTAACTATTGAGGCTGGTGGAGCAGGAATGCTTGCATGCGGCGTAATTTTTACAGGAGCTGCGGGATATGCTGGTGGAGAATTAGGTGGAAAATTTGGAGAAAAATTAGGGGAAAAAGTTTACGAGGTTACTAAATGAAAATAACAGTGCCTGATCTGCTGATATTTGCGATTTCAGGTGTGATGATTATCTCATTCATAGGGCTAGTCACTCTATCTTCCTTAAACAAAAAACGTTTTCTGGAAGTTTGCCAACTGTACAAATTGCGATTTGGTTCACTACCATTAGCTGCGGAACTATTGAAAGAGGCAGGTATCATTGGTTTCACCTCCGGTTATTCCACAAAAATAGATTTCATTATCAATCCTTTGATTTATGGAAAGAAATCCATCCATAGCAAGTATGATGATGTGGAGTTTATGCGAAACTTACCTGTTAATTTAAGACGCTGGTTTATCGCTGAGTTTCTATGTTCACTGTTTGGATTTGTTGCACTGATAGTTGGAGGGATATGCCTGCTTCTTGAATAAAATAGAGATAACTTCTTCTATCATCAGCTCAAAATCGGGCTTCTACGCCCGATTTTCTTGACTTCAAAGAAAACTGCTGAAAGTTTTCTACTCTACCGTTGGTTCTAGTTAGCTTCAACAGCACCCAGCCGTAACCAATCAGCAAGAAAATTATCAACATCCTCTTTGCTGGCTTTCCTGACCCAGGCGATCTCCATCTTAAACGCCTCTTCACTCATCGTTCAAATACCCGACACGGCCTTCACAGGCGTCGGGGGGGCGTTGTATCAGATTCGCACACCGTCCCGCGTTAGCGGAACGGTGTAGGGTCGCCAGCACCTTCGCGCACCAGCTCGGGCGAGGATTCGGTCAGATCAACGACCGTTGTGGGTTGTTGACCCAGGAAACCACCGTGGATGATCAGATCCACCTGCTTGCCCAGATGATCCTTGATCTCTTCCGGATCGGACTCAGCAAAATCATTGCCCGGCAACATCAACGTGGTCGACATCAGCGGCTCATTCAGGACTTCCAGCAGTGCCAGGGCGATCGGGTTTGACGGCACGCGCAGACCAATCGTCTTACGTTTTTCGCTCATCAGGCGACGCGGAACTTCTTTTGTCGCTTTGAGAATAAACGTGTAGTTACCCGGTGTATTGTTTTTCATCAGCCGGAATGCGGCGTTATCCACATACGCATAGGTGGAAAGTTCAGACAAATCACGACAGACCAAGGTGAAATTGTGGTTACTGTCCAACTGCCTGATACGGCAGATCCGCTCCATGGCCGCTTTCTCTTCCAGCATGCAGCCAAGTGCATAACCGGAATCGGTGGGATAGACAATCACTCCGCCTTTACGCAGCACATCCACAGACTGGTTAATCAGTCGCGGTTGCGGATTGTCGGGGTGTATATAAAAAAACTGGCTCATCACATACCTCTGTCTTCTTTTGTTCTGTCATCTACTGCTGATTAACACAGAGGCCATCAGCAAGGACACCACCTCATGGGTGCTTCCTTGGTCACGACCTCTGTAACATTCAGGTCATTGCGAACGTGCTGGCAATATCCAGTCACGCCATACGGGTTCAACGCCGCCGGGAAGCCACAGCTTTCTGCCGAGTTCAATCCATGAGCACGGTTGATGGAAATCCGAGCCCTGCGAACCCAGCAGTTGGTAATCTGCAGCGTATTTTGCCAACTGGCTGCGCTCATTCGGTGCCTGCTGGCACTGGGCGACTTCCATCGCGTCCCCACCTTGCGCTTTAAACCAGATCATCAATCTTTTTAGCCATTTGGCGGAAAGATCGTAACGGCCCGGATGCGCCAGCACCGCCTGTCCGCCAGATTGATGAATAACATCAATAGCCTGTTCTATTGTACACCACTGCGCGGGAACGTAACCGGTTTTGCCTTTTGCCAGAAAGTTTTTAAATACCTGGGCCATATTGTCGGCTACGCCGGCCTGTACCAGAAAACGTGCAAAATGCCCTCGGGTCAACGCGCCACCATCGGCCAACCGGCGAGCACCTTCCAGTGCACCTGCGATATGCGCCTTTTCCAAGCGACGGGCGATCTCTTCCGCCCGCTGATGACGGAACTCCGTTTGTTGCGCCAGCAAGGACGTTAATGCCGGATGGCTTTTATCTACCCGCAACCCGACAATGTGAATCTCGTGATGTTCCCACAGCGTTGAGATCTCCACGCCATCAATCAATATCAGGGGTAATTGCTGTAATTCAATGGCACGGGCAGCCGCAGCAAGCCCATCCGTCGTGTCATGATCGGTAATCGCCAGCACACCAACGCGCATCTCTACCGCACGCAGAACCAACTGTTCGGGAGTGAGGTAACCATCAGAAGCGGTAGTGTGGCTGTGCAGATCGAAGAGCGTAAATGCGGACGGCTGGGGAGTCTGTTCAGTCAAAATCGAATTCCGGAAAAAGCATTAATCCTTATCATAACCGTTAAGCACAGCAGACGTTAAATAATCTGTCTATGCCCATCCGACTTCGCCCACCTGCAACGTGAGTAACTCAGGTTAAAACGCTATTTTTTTCTGAATAAACAAAAGGAGTTGACATATCTCCTTCGAACTAGTTAACTAGTACACAAGTTCACGACAACAGAGTGCCTGATGATGAAATACAACCTGACTTCTCTTTTAAGCTGGTGGCGTAACTTCCCTTCGCGGGCGGTGTAATCGCGCATACCTGTCATCAGACATTGCAGATACCCGAAGCCCGCACGCAACGCGGGCTTTTTTGTGGATAAAATTTAGTGGAACTTCCAATGCAAACATCACGACCAAATCTCGAACTACTGACAGCGGAAGCCTGTTATCGCGATGATCCTACAGCGATTTTTAGTCAGCTTTGTGGCGCACGCCCTGCCACGCTGTTATTGGAATCTGCCGATGTCACCAGCAAGCAGAATTTGCAAAGCCTGCTGGTTATCGACAGCGCATTACGTATCACTGCGTTGGGCCGTCAGGTCTCTGTTCAGGCACTTACCAGTAATGGCGCCTCCCTGCTGCCATTACTCGACGACGCATTGCCCGCAGAAGTGACCATCGACGTGCGTCCAAACGGACGTGAGCTCACCTTCCCGGTTATCAACGCCATGCAGGATGAAGATGCCCGCCTGCGTTCATTGTCCGTTTTTGATTCCTTGCGCCAGCTTCTGACGCTGGTCAATACCCCGGAGAATGAGCGCGAAGCCATGCTGCTTGGTGGCCTGTTTGCCTATGATCTCGTAGCTGGATTTGAAGAGTTACCTGAATTACGCCAAGATCAACGTTGCCCGGACTTCTGCTTCTATCTTGCAGAAACCTTGTTGGTTATCGATCACCAGCATCGTTCGGCAAAACTGCAAGCGAGTATCTTTACGCCGTCGGCCACTGAAAAATCTCGTTTGCAGCAGCGCCTTGAGCAACTGCAACATCAGTTGATGCTGGCTCCGCGTCCGATCCCGCATCAGACCGTGACCGACATGGCACTGAGTTGTAACCAGAGCGATGAAGAGTACGGCGCGGTCGTCAGCCAGTTGCAGCAGGCAATCCGTGCAGGGGAAATTTTCCAGGTCGTCCCTTCACGTCGCTTCTCCCTGCCTTGCCCATCAGCGTTGGCGGCCTACCACACGTTGAAAGATAACAATCCCAGCCCTTACATGTTCTTCATGCAGGATAATGAATTCACGCTTTTTGGTGCCTCGCCGGAAAGTGCCCTGAAATACGATGCCAGTAACCGCCAGATCGAAATCTATCCGATAGCCGGTACCCGCCCTCGTGGCCGCTATCCTGATGGTTCGCTGGATCGCGATCTCGACAGCCGCATCGAGCTGGAAATGCGTACCGATCATAAAGAGCTGGCTGAACATCTGATGCTGGTCGATTTGGCGCGCAATGATCTGGCGCGAATCTGCGAGCCTGGCAGCCGCTATGTCGCTGACCTGACCAAAGTCGATCGCTACTCCTTTGTGATGCATCTGGTGTCACGCGTCGTCGGCAGCCTGCGCGCCGATCTCGATGTGCTGCATGCGTATCAGGCCTGCATGAATATGGGTACGCTCAGCGGCGCGCCAAAAGTTCGCGCCATGCAGTTGATTGCCGCCTCTGAAAAAAGCCGTCGTGGCAGCTACGGTGGCGCGGTGGGATATTTCACTGCCCGTGGCGATCTGGATACCTGCATTGTGATCCGTTCGGCGTATGTGGAGGACGGTATCGCCACCGTTCAGGCTGGCGCGGGCGTCGTCCTTGATTCAATCCCACAGGCTGAAGCCGACGAAACCCGTAATAAAGCGCGCGCCGTGTTACGTGCCATTGCCACTGCCCACAACGCCACGGAGGTGTTCTGATGGCCGATATCCTATTGCTCGACAACGTTGATTCCTTTACCTACAACCTGGTCGATCAACTGCGCGCCAACGGCCAGCGGGTAGTGATTTATCGCAACCTGATCCCGGCAGACACCATCATTGACAAATTACAGCAGATGGAACAGCCGGTGCTGGTGCTCTCCCCAGGTCCTGGCACGCCAGCCCAGGCCGGATGTATGCCCGAGTTGTTGCAACGCCTGCGTGGACAATTACCCATTATCGGCATCTGTCTGGGGCATCAGGCCATTGTGGAAGCTTACGGGGGCCACGTCGGTCAGGCCGGTGAAATTCTGCATGGCAAAGCCTCCGCCATTACCCATGACGGCCAGGGCATGTTCAGCGGGATGATGAATCCGCTGCCCGTTGCGCGTTACCACTCACTGGTCGGCAGCAATATTCCCGCGGATCTGACCGTCAATGCCCGTTTCGGCGAGATGGTGATGGCAGTCCGTCATGATGACGATCGCGTTTGCGGTTTTCAGTTCCATCCCGAATCCATTTTAACCACTCAGGGTGCCCGTCTGCTTGAACAGACACTGGCCTGGGCGTTGGCGTAATTTAAGGAGCTGACCATGCAAGCGATTCTTGAAAAACTCTACCGTGCTGAGCCAATGAGCCAGCAGGAAAGCCAGCAACTGTTCACCTCCATTGTGCGCGGCGAACTGGAGCCATCACAACTGGCGGCCGCGCTGATCAGTATGAAAGTACGCGGTGAGAGCCCGGCTGAAATTGCCGGAGCCGCTGAGGCACTGTTGGCCGATGCCCAACCCTTCCCGCGCCCCGATTATGCGTTTGCCGACATTGTGGGTACCGGTGGCGATGGCTCCAACAGCATCAATATTTCCACCGCCAGCGCGTTTGTGGCAGCCAGTTGCGGGGCGAAAATCGCCAAGCACGGCAATCGCAGCGTATCCAGCCGGTCGGGGTCATCCGATTTGTTGGCCGCTTTCGGTATTCGTCTGGATATGGCTGCCGAAGACTCACGCAAAGCACTGGACGAACTCGGCGTCTGTTTCTTGTTCGCACCGCAATATCACACCGGATTTCGCCATGCGATGCCGGTTCGTCAGCAACTGAAGACCCGCACGGTTTTCAACGTACTCGGCCCGCTGATTAATCCGGCTCGTCCACCGCTGGCGTTGATTGGCGTGTACAGTGCGGAACTGGTTTTGCCGATTGCCAAAACACTCCGCGCGCTGGGTTACCAACGTGCCGCTGTCGTTCACGGGGGTGGCATGGATGAGGTCGCCATTCACGCACCTACCCAGGTAGCCGAACTGAATAATGGCGACATTGAAAGCTATCAGCTCACGCCGCAAGACTTCGGTCTGGACAGTTTTCCCGTGGAGTCATTGTTGGGCGGCGCACCGGAAGAAAACCGTGACATTCTGGCACGCTTGTTACAAGGTAAAGGCGAAAAAGCGCACGCGACGGCAGTGGCTGCCAACGTGGCACTTTTGCTCAAGCTTTTCGGCCAGGAAAACTTACGACACAACGCGCAGCAGGCGTTGGAAATGATTCATAGCGGTCAGGCTTACCAGCGCGTAGGCGCATTGGCAGCAAGAGGATAAGTGATGCAGCAGGAAACCGTGCTCCACAAAATTGTTCGCGATAAAGCAGTGTGGATCGCCGCAAGAAAAGAACAACAACCATTGGCCAGCTTTCAGAATGAGATTACCCAGAGTGAGCGCAGCTTTTATCACGCGCTCAAGGGCGCCAGAACCGCGTTTATCCTGGAATGCAAAAAAGCGTCGCCGTCCAAGGGATTGATTCGTGAAGATTTCGATCCGTCGGCTATTGCTTCGGTCTATAAAGAGTATGCCTCGGCCATTTCAGTGCTGACGGATGAAAAGTATTTTCAGGGAAGTTTCGATTTTCTACCGTTGGTCAGCGCTGCCGTCACCCAGCCGGTTTTATGCAAAGATTTTATTATCGACCCCTATCAAATCCATCTGGCGCGTCATTATCAGGCCGACGCCATTTTGCTGATGCTCTCCGTGCTCGATGACGATCAATACCGTCAACTGGCCGCCGTCGCTCACAGCCTGAATATGGGCGTTCTGACTGAAGTGATCAGCGAAGATGAGCTGGCACGGGCGGTCAATCTGGGTGCCAAAGTCGTGGGCATCAATAACCGTGACCTGCGCGATCTCTCTATTGACCTCGATCGCACCCGACGTTTGGCTCCACAGTTGCCACATGGCGTGACGGTGATCAGCGAGTCTGGTATCAATCGTTATGCACAAATCCGCGAGTTGAGCCATTTCGCCAATGGATTCCTGATTGGCAGTGCGCTGATGTCGGAAGAGGATTTGCAGGCAGCGGTTCGCCGGGTGATCCTGGGTGAAAACAAAATCTGCGGTCTGACCCGGCCTGAAGATGCCAAAGCGGCACATACCGCTGGCGCACTGTTTGGCGGCTTGATTTTTGCCCCCCGGTCGCCGCGCTGCGTTGATCTGCAGCAGGTTCGCAGGGTTCAGCAGGCCGCACCGTTGAAATATGTTGGTGTATTCAGCGACCAGGCGATCAACGAGGTCAGCCATGTCGCCACTGAATTGGCGTTGACCGCCATTCAGTTACACGGGGCAGAAGATCAGAATTACATCAATCAGTTGCGTCAGGCGTTGCCTGCACATTGCCAAATCTGGAAAGCGCTGAGCGTCAAAAACAGTCTCCCTCCCCGCGATCTTCAGCATGTCGATCGCTACGTGTTGGATAACGGCACCGGGGGCAGCGGGCAGCAGTTCGATTGGTCCGTCCTTGCCGGTCAATCGCTGGAAAACGTGCTGCTGGCGGGCGGTCTGAGTGCAGATAACTGCGTGGACGCCGCGCAACTCGGTTGCGCCGGGCTGGACTTCAATTCAGGCGTAGAAAGCGCGCCGGGCATCAAAGATGCCAACAAGATCACGGCAGTGTTTCAGACACTGCGCGCTTACTGATATCCCGCGGAGAAGTCAGTATCTCATGGATAGGTAAGCAGGCCAGATAATCAGAATCAACCGACAGGATAAGAGACCCATGACACTACTTAACCCCTACTTTGGCGAATTTGGCGGCATGTACGTACCGCAAATTCTGATGCCCGCCTTGAAGCAGTTGGAAGAAGCCTTTGTCAGCGCGCAGAGCGATCCAGAATTCCAGGCTGAATTCCTGGATTTACTGAAGAATTATGCTGGCCGCCCCACGGCGTTGACGCTGTGTAAAAATCTGACCGCGGGCACCAAAACCAAGCTGTACCTGAAACGCGAAGACCTGCTGCACGGTGGCGCGCATAAAACCAACCAGGTGTTGGGTCAGGCCCTGCTCGCCAAGCGCATGGGCAAAAAAGAGATCATCGCGGAAACCGGCGCAGGTCAGCACGGCGTCGCCTCCGCACTGGCCAGCGCCCTGCTTGGTCTGAAATGCCGCATCTATATGGGTGCCAAAGACATTGAACGCCAGTCACCGAACGTTTTCCGCATGCGCCTGATGGGAGCCGAAGTGATCCCTGTCCATAGCGGTTCTTCTACGCTGAAAGACGCATGCAACGAGGCGCTGCGCGACTGGTCTGGCAGTTATGAAACGGCGCATTACATGTTGGGTACCGCAGCGGGCCCGCACCCTTACCCAACCATCGTACGCGAATACCAGCGCATGATCGGTGAAGAAACCAAAGCGCAGATGCTGGAGCGTGAAGGTTGTCTGCCGGATGCGGTGATCGCCTGCGTCGGCGGTGGCTCCAATGCCATCGGTATGTTTGCCGATTTTATTGACGAACCCTCCGTCGGTCTGATTGGCGTCGAACCCGCCGGTCTCGGTATCGAATCGGGTCAGCACGGCGCGCCCTTGAAGCATGGCCGCGTGGGCATCTATTTCGGGATGAAATCACCGATGATGCAAACATCCGAAGGTCAGATTGAAGAGTCCTACTCGCTTTCTGCCGGGCTTGATTTTCCCTCTGTCGGGCCACAGCACGCTTATCTCAACAGTATTGGCCGCGCCGAGTATGTGTCGGTTACCGATGATGAAGCTCTGGATGCGTTTAAAGCATTGTCGCGCCACGAAGGGATTATCCCGGCACTGGAATCTTCCCACGCGCTGGCCCATGCGCTGAGGATGATCAAGGCCGATCCGCAGAAAGAACAAATTCTGGTCGTCAACCTGTCCGGTCGCGGCGACAAGGACATCTTTACCGTTCATGACATCCTGAAAGCACGGGGAGAAATTTAATGGAACGTTATCAACAACTGTTCACGCGTCTGAAGAGCAACAAACAAGGTGCGTTCGTTCCCTTTGTCACATTGGGCGATCCGGGTCCTGAACTTTCCCTGGCCATAATCGACACGCTGGTTGAGGCCGGTGCCGATGCACTGGAACTGGGCATTCCTTTCTCCGATCCGCTTGCTGATGGGCCCACGATCCAGAACGCCAATTTGCGTGCCTTCGCGTCAGGCGTGACACCCACTCACTGTTTCGAGATGTTGGCCGCCATTCGCCAAAAACATCCGGATATTCCCATTGGCCTGCTGATGTATGCCAATCTGGTGTTTCATAACGACATTGATACTTTCTATCAACGCTGCGCCGAAGTCGGGGTAGACTCGGTATTGGTGGCTGATGTGCCTGTTGAAGAGTCAGCGCCATTCCGTAAAGCGGCATTGCGCCACGGGATTGCACCGATATTTATCTGCCCACCCAATGCTGATGACGCTTTGCTGCGTGAGATCTCTTCGCACGGGCGTGGCTATACTTATCTGCTTTCAAGGGCCGGTGTAACCGGTGCAGAGACCCGTGCTCAACTGCCCTTGGGGCATTTGGTTGATAAGTTGCGTGAATACAATGCAGCTCCGCCTCTGCAAGGCTTTGGTATCTCAGAGCCCTCTCAGGTGAAAGAAGCGCTTGATGCCGGTGCAGCAGGGGCAATTTCAGGCTCGGCTATCGTCAAGATTATTGAAAATAACCACACTCAGCCCAAAGAGATGTTGGCGCAATTGTCCGCTTTTGTTAAGAAAATGAAGGCAGCCACGCTGTAATTACTGATTAATTACGCTTTGGTTACGTCTCCAGCCCCGATCCTTTTTCAGGATTGGGGCGAAACTTCCCCTTTAGTGCCTTTTTCATATCCAAAATTTGTATATATCCTGTTAATAAACCACACTTAAAATAGTCCGCGTGATATCGAAACTCGATAAAGCGTGCCTTGGATGGTTTCGACAATCCTTTACCCGGTTTTAATCACAGATTGCATGGAGAGTAATTATGAAGCTATTGAAAACCTTGTCCTCCGTTTGCATGGCTGTTGTCGTCGTCTTTGCGGTAGCCGCATGCGCACCTACACAAAAATCAGAGGGGACGGGTGGTTATATAGATGACACAGTTGTTACTACCAAAGTGAAAACGGCGTTGCTGAATGATAAAGCCATCAAATCAACTGAAATCAGCGTCGAAACCTTTAAAGGTCGCGTACAGCTAAGCGGCTTTGTCAGTTCAAGTGCAGATGCGAATCGTGCCGTTCAGGTAACCCGCGGCGTGGCCGGCGTGAAGTCTGTTGAAAACGTGATGCAGATTAAATAGTTTGGCGCAGTAAAGAGACAAGAATACGAAAGGGGCGCCGTTTAATTGTGCGCCCCTTTGCAATTTATAGTGACAATCGTCAGTGCTACTCAGCTTATCAGAAGCGATAACCTGCACTGAACATGAATACCCACGGATCCAGACGTGTACTAATGCTCTGATGCTCGCCACCGGCCACATCAAAATCAACGTCTGTCTCGATATTCATCCACCACACCGACATGTTGATCAACCAGTTTTCATTGACCAGATAATCCAGGCCAGCCTGTCCTGCAATGCCCCACGAATCTTTCATGCTGAGATTGCTCAGGCCTGCATTCGATCCTGTATCGTTGAATTTTTCATCAAAGAAGGTGGTGTAGTTGACACCGATACCAAGATAAGGACGTAACGCATCGCGCTTATCCCCAAAATAGTATTGCGCCATCAACGTTGGCGGCAAATGTCTCACTTCGGCAATGGTGCCAAGCGCGTTCAGGCCGACCTTATGCTGGAACGGGGTAGCCGCCAGCAATTCAACGCCAATGTTATCAGTGATGAGATAACTTAAGGTCAACCCTAACTGGGTATTGTTGCTTACGTCAAAAGAGCCCAGACCTAACACATTGTCCGAACCTTCAGTAGGACGAGCTGTTGCAGTACCTGCACGGAAAATGAAATCTCCGGCTTCATGTGCGCTTACTGCGCCCGGCAACAGAGCTGCCAAAAAAAGAAACAAAGGTGCCTTTTTCATTGTCCATATCCTTTATGGGGTTTATGTCTCCGACGCAATATACTTACAATTGGGTAGACTTGATCGGTGTTCGATCACATCTTTACAATGAAAGTTACAAAAATCTACTCTTCTCAATTCCCCCTAACCTATTAAAAAGATAAGAGTTGATCTACATCAAAAATGACGTTTTTTTTGTTTATGGATCTCTGGCGTGATAATTGAGTTGCTATACTTGTTAGCGCTGCGTAATTTGCTATTTCCCACTAGGGTTTGGTTCGAAACCGTGAAGGGGTCGGTGGATAATCAAGATGAGCGAAAATCTGAATCCGTGCGTGAGCTGTGGCGCATGCTGCGCCTATTTCCGCGTCTCTTTTTATTGGGCTGAATCTGAAGATGGCGGCGGGATGGTTCCTTCCTCCCTGACAGAACCAGTCACTCCCTTCCTGAGTTGTATGCAAGGAACAAACTGTAAAACCCCGCGCTGTATTGCGCTTGAGGGTGAAATTGGTCAATCAGTGTCTTGCTCGATCTATCTTAACCGTCCCTCTCCCTGTCGCGAGTTTGATATGTCGGGTGAGCACGGAATCCATAGCGAAACCTGCGATCGCGCACGGGCGCACTATGGTCTTCCCGCTCTCCCGGTAAACTTTGCGATCGATAAATCTGTCTCGGATATCATGACAGTGGGGTGCAACAGGGCCCCGGAACAGGGTACAATCGCGACCTGATTGTTATTTTGTTTTATCGCCAAGGAGCCTTCATGCCTATCACGGCCAGTTCGTTGTACCGTGACAGTTTCAATTTTATGCGTAATCAGCTTGTCAGTATCATTCTGCTGGCGCTGATTACTGCATTTATTACCGTCATTTTGAATCAGGTGTTTATCCCGGACAGCGAACAGCTACAACTGCTGGCGACGACTGAAAACGACTTTACTGCATCCGCCGGCATGGGGATTCAGGAGATCGTTCAGCAGATGTCGCCAGAACAGCAGATGGTGCTGCTCAAAGTCTCCGCCGCCGCGACGTTTTCAGCGTTGGTGGGAAATGTTTTGTTGGTTGGTGGGATGCTGACACTTATTCAACTGGTATCGGAAGGTAAACGTACCAGCGCACTGCGTGCCATCGGCGCGGCTGCACCGGTATTACCGCGCATTCTGTTATTGATGTTTATCTGTACCCTGCTCGTTCAATTGGGTTTGACGCTGTTTGTTGTGCCCGGTGTGATTCTGGCAATCTCTTTCTCGCTGGCGCCGATCATTATCACTACCGATAAAGTCGGCGTATTTGGGGCGATGAGAAGCAGTTGTAAACTGGCGTTTGCCAATGCCCGATTGATCGTTCCGGCCATGATGATGTGGTTGCTGGCGAAACTCGTTCTTCTGTTGCTGGTCAGTCGCCTGACCGTTCTGAGCCCGACCGTTGCTACCGTCCTTCTTGGTGCGTTGAGCAATCTGGTTTCAGCGCTGCTGTTGATTTACCTGTTCCGCTTATACATGCTGCTGCGCAATACGGCTGCATAACGAAACGCCAAACGACTATTTTATCCGTGTTGCTGGCCTGATATGCCAGTCGGTTCTGCCGACTGGCATTTTTTTCCCTGAACACGAACAGTCTGGCGGAACTACCCTTCGCTCTCGGGGATCTGCGGTTTGTCTGCTGCCTGCTCTTTACTCTGTATCAACTTCAATGCCAGATACAAATCCGGAACGAGGACAATGTCGCTGTCGCGCCCGCTCACTCGATTGATGCGGAACCAACGCGTCAGTTCCGTGCGACGCCCCGCCAGCACCAGTGTGATATTTCTCTGCTTGAGATCGCGCTTCAACTCATCAATCGACGCAAGAACGCTGATATCGGCATGGGTAAAACTGGCCACGGCATCAATCACCACCCAACGCGGGTGGAACGGCGTACCGTCAACAAGATTGAGAATGCGACGCTTGAAGTAGGCGACGTTGAAGTAAGTCAGTGGTGAATTAAAACGATACATCATGACGCCGGGAACGGGTTTGATACCGTTGCCGTTGCCCATCGAATGGATCATTCCCTCATGATTAACGCCCAGCAGTTGTTCCGTAGGGCGAAATACCGTCCGCAGGAACTGTAACAATCCCAGCAACACCGCCAGCCCGATACCGCTGATAACCCCAACCAGCAGCACGGATAAAAAGGTAAAGACGGCCAGACTGAATGCTTGTCTGTTACGGCGGCGTAATTGCCAAATGCCACGAAAATCGATGAGCGTCCAGGAGGCATACATCAACACCACGCCCAAGGCGCAGACGGGAATATACTTCAACGGTGACGTCAAAAAGAACAGCACACAGGCAATCGCAAGCGCAGCAATAATTGATACCAGTTGGCTTTTCCCCCCATTGGCGTCATTCACTGCGGTGCGCGAATCCGCCCCGCTGATGGCAAAGCCCTGTGATAGCCCTGATACGATATTAATGATGCCCAACGCGCGGAATTCTTCATCCGCATTCACTTCATAGCCATTTTTACTGGCAAAACTTCGCGCCGTCAGCATCATGCTGACAAAACTCACCACGGCCAGGTTGAGTGCCGGAATCACCAGATCGCGCAGCAGGCCCGGTTGAAAATCAGGCCATTGCACCATCGGCAGTATCCCGCTGAATCCTTCGACCGTCATTACACCGTGAGAAGAGAGATCTCCCGCCCAAACCACGAGCATGGCAACAATGATCGCCAGTAGCGGCGCGGGCCAGCCCGGTCGCAATTTTTTCACACCAAAAAGTACTACGGCAGTCACAAGCGCAACACCCAACGTGGGCAGATGGCTGTGCAGCAGCGCCGGAGGAATGGCATAGATCCGCTCGATCAATTGCGATGGCGGAAGGCTGAAACCAGACACCTTTGAAATCTGATCAACAAAAATAGTAATTGCGACACCATTAAGCAGGCCGCTGAGTATCGGGCGGGAGAGCAAGTCAGCCAACGCACCCAACCTGAAACGGCTGGCGAGCAGGCACCAGCCTCCCATCATGAGCGTCATCATTATGGTCAATTGCCAGTGCAAATCGCTCTGTCCGGCAGCCAGAGGCGTGACGACAGCGGCGATGACCGCGCAGGTGGCCGCATCGGGGCCAACGATCAGTTGGCGTGAGGAACCGAAGATCGCATAAGCAATCATGGGCAAAATACAGGAATAGAGTCCCACCACGGCACCGACGCCCGCCAATTCGGCATAGGCAATCGCTACCGGTAGCGCCACTGCCGCGACAGAAAGTCCCGCGCGAATATCATCCTTCAACCAATCGCGCTGATATTGGCGTAAATTAGTCAACCCTGGGGTCCAGCGCGCAAAAGATCTGAACTGCATAGTTAATTCCGTAATATTGATGGGGCCAATAATGGCGGCATATAATGCGTTTTCAGGCGGCAGGTTGCAACTGACCTACGGCGCAGGTTGCTGCCAAAAGTAATGTTATGCAAATAATCGTGACTCTTAGCCCGCTTACGCTATGAAAAGCGGATAATGCGCATTGGTCTACGGTACACAGCCCCCATCGAATCCGGTATAGTCGGGCGATGAACAAATGATGGATTGAAGCATGAAGCAGTTTCTCGATTTTCTTCCCCTGATTGTATTTTTTGTCTTTTATAAACTGTATGACATTTATTATGCGTCTGGTGCCCTGATTGCGGCCACTGCGCTGGCGCTGATTTTTACCTGGCTGAAATACCGTAAAATAGAAAAAATGACGCTGATTACTTTCGTCATGGTGGCTGTGTTCGGTACGTTGACGCTGGTGTTCCATAACGATCTGTTTATCAAATGGAAAGTCACGGTGATCTATGCGCTGTTCGCCATTGCCCTGCTGGTCAGTCAGGTGATCCTGAAAAAACCGCTGATCCAACGGATGCTGGGTAAAGAACTGACGCTACCGGATGCCGTATGGGGCAAACTCAATATAGCCTGGTCGCTGTTTTTCCTGCTGTGCGGGCTGGCAAATATCTATGTCGCCTTCTGGCTACCGCAAAGCGTTTGGGTTAACTTTAAAGTATTCGGCCTGACCGCACTGACCCTGGTATTTACCCTGATCAGCGGGGTTTATATCTATAAGCACATGCCTGAAGAACAAAAAAAATCAGACTGAATTTATGAGCATGCCCGAATCTGGGCATGCATTTTGTCGACTCCTGTGTGAAGCATAGTGTAATGAACGAAAAACAGAGTTTTCCCAACGGTGAATTGGTATTGAGAACGTTGGCGATGCCCGCCGATACCAATGCAAACGGCGATATTTTCGGTGGTTGGCTGATGTCGCAAATGGACATGGGCGGCGCGATTCAAGCCAAGGAAATTGCTGAAGGACGTGTGGTCACCGTTCGAGTGGATGGCATGACATTCCTGAAACCCGTGGCCGTGGGCGATGTGGTGTGTTGTTATGCCCGTTGCATGCGCACGGGGCGCAGCTCCATTACGATCAACGTGGAAGTCTGGGTCAAGAAGGTCTCTTCGGCACCGATTGGCCAGCGTTACCGCGCAACCGAAGCGGTGTTTACCTACGTCGCGGTAGATGATGAAGGAATGCCCCGTCAGTTACCCGAAGGTAAAGACAATTTCCGCGTCGGTTTCGAATAACGTTGCTGGAAGTCGTGTTAGCAGGTTTTTCAGTCTAACCATCAAAGATAAAAAACCGGATCGCTGTCATGCAACGATCCGGTTTTTTATTGGCTGTTGAATAGGTTATTCCATCCGTGTACTGCCATCGATGCGAAAGACAATAGTCACCACCAGATCTTTGGCTTCTTTCGCTTCATAGCGCCATTTACGCATCGCCTGTTTCACTTCGCGCTCAAACATATTAGGCGGTTCGGCAGAAAGCACCCGGAAGTTACTGACGCGCCCATCGCTGTCGACATCAAATTGCACTTTCACCCGACCTTCCAGATTCAACGCAAATGCACGTGACGGGTATTGCGGTTCGGTCCGCTGCAAAGGCCGTGGCCCTTTATTGACCGTTGTACCTGGTGCTGGCGCGGCCGGAGCCGGGTTTACCGGTGCCGGGAGATCGGCTGTTTTCGGCGTCGTATTCAGCACTGGCGCTGGTGACGGTGTAACCTCGCGCTTAACCGGTTTCACCTCTTTCCTGGGCTTCGGTTTCTCAACCTTTTTCTCAACCGGTTTCGGTTTCGGCTTAGGTAAAGGCACCGCTTCCGGTGGCGGTTCCGGCTCCGGTTCGGGTTCTATTTGTGGTTCCGGTTCTGGCTCTGGTTGCGGCTGAGCCTGGGGTTGTTCTGGCTCTACAGGTTTTGGCTGCTCAAAATCGGCTGGGTTTACCATCATCACACTGATAGGCGTATCCAACTGTTGTGGCATCGACATTTCCTGGTTCATTGAAGCGTAAAGCAACCCTGCAACCAACGCGCTGTGCAAACCGGCTGAAAAAATCACCGGTAATGAAATCCTGCGAGCGAATGAAATCTGTTTTAGCGGCATAATGATTCTGTTTCCTCTGGAGCCGCAAGTTTAAATGCAAATAGCAATCATATTCAATAAGGATTCACCAAGTATTGCCCGGATTGCGTAAATTAGTTGAAATGTCCATTTACCGCAAAGTCCTTCCCTTGATGATAATTCTTACGCTATGTTATTCGCTCGGACTATCCAGATGATTTTAAAGGTGAAAGATGCTCTACGTAATTTATGCTGAAGACCATGCCGATTCACTGGCCAATCGCACGTCATCCTGCCCTGCCCATGTGGCGCGCTTGCAAGCGCTGCGCGATCAGGGCCGTCTGGTGATGGCCGGCCCCCATCCGGCGATCGACAGCATCGATCCCGGCGACGCGGGTTTTACCGGTTCGACCATCATCACCGAATTCTCTTCCCTGGCTGAAGCCAAAAGCTGGGCAGACGCCGATCCCTATCTGGCCGCCGGCGTGTACAAGACGGTGACGGTAAAACCCTTCAAGAAAACGTTCTGATTCAGCACGGCATCCGTTGTCGGAGTGGTGAGAAGTCTACCACTCCCCCCACAGACGATCATTGATCTGGTCAGAATGGTGATCACGGTTAATAATGTTCTGACTATCCTCAACTTCTGGGTTCTGTCAGCCTTTGGCTCACTGCGCAGCCATCAACCAAGTGAAAAGAAATTTGTGTATTCATCATCGGAGTCTTCCCCCATGGCCGTAGCCTATTCCAGCAAAGAGCTGACCCGCGCTGCGTCCATGATTTCCCTGGGTGTGGCGCTGATACTGGTCGGTGTGAAATTTTGGGGATGGTATGCCACCGGTTCAATCTCATTACTGACCTCGGCGGCAGATGGGTTTGTTGACGTTCTGGCCTCGCTGGTCACCCTCATTGGCGTTCGTTACGCCATACGGCCTGCGGATCAGGGGCACCGCTATGGGCACGGAAAAGCTGAAGCGGTAGCCGCTTTTGTGCAGGCACTGTTGCTGGCGGGCGTCGGGATCATCCTGGGTATCAAATCTGCCGAGCGGGCCTTTAACCCTGAACCTCTGGAACAACTTGGATTGGGTATTTGGGTGATCATCATCAGTTCCTTTGCCGCCATGGGTTTGGTCATGATGCAGAGTTATGTGGTGAAACGCACCGGCTCCACCGCCATTGCCGCCGATCGCGCACACTACGTTACCGATGTTGCCGTAAATATTGCCGTACTGTGCGCGCTGGTCCTGCATAAACTTTTTGGCTGGGTACGCGCGGATGCACTGGGTGCCATCGCCATTTCGATCTATATGTTATGGAATGCCCGCGGCATGGCGCTTAATGCGTTGACGCAGTTACTGGATCGCGAACTGAGTACCCGCGATCGTGAGCGTATCCGTGATGCCGTATTGAGTTGCGAAGGCGTGCAAGGGGTACATGATATCCGCACCCGTAACGGCGGTGATCGGGTATTTGTTGAATTTCATGTCGAGGTGGAGGGGAGCCTCTCCGTCGATATTGGACATGACATTGGTGATGCGGCTGAGGCCGCGGTAAGGAGAATATTCCAGGCGGCAGATGTTACCGCGCACCTGGAGCCAGCGGGCATCGTGGATGAGCGACTTGATGATTTAATCAAATAGCCCTCTCCATGCCTGAGTTCCACCCCTTATTCAGAGGTAGCCATGACTTCATCAACGCCGGATGCCAGCAAGCCAATGCCTGCGGCAGAACAACCCGATCACTTGCGTTTTCACCGCCCTCATGCCCACCTTTCACCCACGTTTGGTGAAGGCTGGTTTGCCCTCAAGGCCGAGGCGTTTGCGCGATTTTTTGGCACACCACTCTTTTTAGGTGCCCAGACATTGGTGGTGGCGATCTGGATTATCATCAACGTCACCGGCGTGGTGAAATTCGATATTTACCCGTTTATCCTGCTGAATCTCGCCTTCAGTCTTCAGGCCGCCTATGCCGCGCCGTTGATTCTGCTGGCACAAACCCGTCAGGCCGAGCGTGATAAAGCCCATGCGGATGCCGACGCGCAACATCGTGAGGCATTGGCGATGGCGAATGAGCAACGGCAGACGATTGCTGCTGATTGTGCAACACAAATGCTGGAGTTGTTGAAACAGAATACCGAACTGACGTCGTTGACCAAAGAACTCACCGAACGCATCGAGGTGCTGACTTCGCAGTTGCATAAGAAACTGCTGCAAGAAAAACAACAAGAGTGAGCCGTCGTTGGCTCAGGAATCATATCGTCCCTGACGGATAAGATTGTTAGATCATCCGAGACGACGGTACGGCAAAATATCTGAAACTGAATAATCCGGTTGATAACCTCACGCAGGTCATTCCGGTGGCCTGCTTTCCCTTCTTTTGGTGTTTTTTGTGCTGTTAATTCCCTAAAAAATGCCTCCAGTCACAATTCGGGAAGATAAAAAATCATCCTATTGCCTGCCAGATGTTATACGTTATGTTGATGTGGAGCTCACAAAATGTAACTGGAAGGTTAACGATAATGTCAAATAAATTACGAATCTCTCTGATTGCCACCGCTGTTCTGATGTCTTCCTCTGCAATATCTGCATTACCTACGGGCTATCCGGCTGACTATCAAAAAGTCGTCGATGCGGCGACCAAAGAAGGCAAAGTGGTCATCTATTCCACTACCGATACCAAAGCTGCCGGCCCGCTGATTCAAGGCTTCGAGGCGGCCTATCCGGGCATCAAAGTTGAATATAACGACATGAACAGTACCGAACTGTACAACCGTTTTATCAGCGAACAGGCCTCGGGTGGCACCAGCGGTGACGTAGTCTGGAGTTCTTCAATGGACACCGCGCTGAAACTTGCGGCCGACTATGCACAGGAATACAAATCGCCAGAGCAGGGTCAGTTGCCGAAATGGGCGGTATGGCAAGACAAGGCTTACGGCACAACTTACGAGCCGGTGGTGTTTATCTATAACAAACGGCTGATTCCGGCAAGTGACGTGCCTGATTCACATGCGGCACTGGCGAAACTGATTGCCAGCCAGACCGACAAGTTCAGCAAAAAAATCACCACCTACGACATCGAGAAATCGGGTCTTGGATTCATGCTTTCCGTGCAGGATTTCAAAGCCGATCCGAATTACTTCAAAACGCTGGCGGATGTCGCCAAAGGCGGCTTGTCGGTACAGTCTTCTACCGGCACCATGATGGAAAGGGTGTCATCCGGCGAAAACCTGATCGGCTTCAATATTCTGGGTTCTTATGCCGAAGCCCGCGCCAAAACGGACCCGTCGCTGGGTATTTCCTATCCGAAGGATTACACCCTGGTACTGTCCCGCGTTTCTTTCATCAGCCAGCAAGCTACAAATAGCAACGCAGCAAAACTGTGGCTGAACTATGTGCTGTCAGAAAAAGGGCAAAGCATTCTGGCTAATCAGTCCGACATTCCATCAATCCGTAACGATATCGAAGGTAAAAATGACATCGACGGCATGACCAAAATGTTGGGGACAGCGCTCAAACCTATCCCGGTCGACGAAACCCTGCTGGAATACCTGCAACAGAAAAAACGTTTGGATTACATCAAACAGTGGCGAGAAGCCGCTTCCAAGTAAGGGTATTACGGAAGCGCGTCACCATTCGCCGCGCTTCCCTTCCTCTTACCTGATTTCGCTGTTCAGGGTTGTCAACCGAAGGGATGTAACATGAGTGCATTGCGCAGAAAGTGGCAGAGCCTGCCGCGCGGCATTGTGGTGTTGATAACCGCGCTGGTTATCTACATTCCGTTGTCGTTCATTGTGATACAAAGTTTTCTTTCCGCACCGTTCTTTTCCCCGTCAAAAGAGTGGAGCCTCGAGTCTTTCGGATTCATTTTTACCGATCCAGATTTCTATAGAGCCCTAAAAAGCGGATTTATTCTGGCGTTCGGTTTAGTCGTGATTGCCATTCCGCTCGGGGGCATTCTGGCGTTCCTGATGGTACGAACTGATTTGCCGGGCCGCCGCGTGATTGAACCGCTGATCCTGGTACCGATTTTTGTCTCACCGATGGTACTGGCATTCGGCTATGTGGTTGCCGCTGGGCCGGTCGGTTTCTTCTCTCTGTGGACGCAATCCCTGATTGGTTTTGTACCGTGGAATATCTACAACATGTCGAGCATCGTAGTCATCGCGGGTCTGACCCACGTTCCTCATGCCTATCTCTATATCTCTTCAGCGCTGCGCAACGTTGGTTCCGATGTTGAAGAAGCCGCACGAACAATTGGTGCAACACCGTTACAGGTCATGACGGCGGTCAGCCTGCCGATGGTGCGTCCATCGATTCTCTACGCCACGGTTTTGCTGTTCTTCCTCGGGCTGGAAGTGTTTGGCCTGATGCTGGTGCTCGGTGATCCGGAAGGCAATATGGTGCTGGCGACCTATTTGTATCAGTTGACCAATAAACTCGGCACGCCTTCCTATCATCTGATGGCTGCTGTGGCTGTGGTGCTGATTTGTATCACTATTCCGCTCGTCATGTTGCAGCGCCGGTTGATGCGCACTGCCAACCGTTTTGTGACGGTAAAGGGGAAAGCCTCGCAAGCCCGCGCGTTGCCACTGGGGAAATGGCGCTGGGTGGCAGGCGCCGTGGTGGCATTCTGGTTGACCGTCACCATCGGCGTTCCGCTGCTTGGCGTCATACTCCGGGCGTTTATTTCCAACTGGGGCGTCGGTGTATCCCTCTGGGACGAGCTGTCGATCAACACCTTCCGCACTATCTGGGAACAACCAAATCTGCTGCGTGCCATTGTGAACTCCATGGCGATTGGCGTATTTGGCGGCGCACTGGCGGTGGCCTGCTACCTGTTTATCGGCATCTCCATGCATCGCAAACCGGACGGTGTAACGCGTTTCCTCGACTACAGCGTGCTGGTGCCGCGTGCTGTTCCCGGTCTGCTGGCCGGTCTGGCGTTCCTGTGGGTTTTCCTGTTCCTGCCGATGTGGCTCGATAACTCACTCAAATCCGGCTGGATATCAGGAATGCCTTGGTCGCAGTGGCTGCGGGATAATCTGGTGGTCTGGCTGCGTTCGCTACGCAGTACCATTTTCAGCGTCTGGTTAGCGTATACCGTGGTGTGGATGGCGTACGGATTACGGCTGATTTCCTCAACGTTATTGCAGGTAGGGCCGGAGCTGGAAGAAGCCGCGCGCAGTACCGGCGCAACCCGTGGGCAAATTACCCGACACGTCACTATTCCCTTATCGCGCTACGGGCTGATTGGCTCCTGGTTGCTAATGTTCCTGATTTTCGAACGCGAATACTCAACCGGCGTGTACCTGCTTTCGCCGGGTACCGAAACCATCGGTTCGATGTTGGTTTCCCTGTGGGCAACGGGTGCTATTGATATTGTCGCAGCACTTTCCTTTATTAACATCCTGCTGGTGGTGATAGGTCTGGGTATTGCCCTTCGTTTTGGAGTCAAATTACATGATTGAATTATCGGTCGAGAATCTGCACTTAACCTACGGCGAAAATCCGGTGTTAAAGGGCGTTTCCATGGATCTGAAGCGGGGTGAAGTGGTCTCTCTGCTTGGGCCTTCCGGCAGCGGAAAAACCACGTTACTGCGCGCCGTCGCTGGGCTGGAAAAGCCCACGCAGGGCACGATTATCATCGGAAAAAACAAGGTTTACGACGGCACGCCACGCAGCGAAATTCCTGCCGAAGAGCGCAATCTCGGGCTGGTATTCCAGTCTTACGCGCTATGGCCGCATAAGACCGTGTTCGAGAACGTGGCTTACCCGCTCAAATTGCGCAAAGTCGCAGCGGCTGAAATCACCCAACGGGTGCAGGACGTGCTGGATCAGCTCGGCCTCGGGCAACTCGGCAAACGTCACCCGCATCAGCTTTCCGGTGGTCAGCAACAGCGCGTGGCGATTGGCCGCGCGCTGGTCTACAACCCGCCAGTAATCCTGCTGGATGAACCCTTGTCGAATCTCGACGCCAAGCTGCGGGAAGAAGCCCGCGTGTTCCTGCGCGAGCTGATAATCAAACTGGGTTTGTCGGCGCTGATGGTGACGCACGATCAGAATGAGGCGATGGCAATTTCCGACCGTATTCTGCTGCTCAACAACGGCAAAATCGAACAACAGGGTACACCACAGGAAATGTACGGTTCGCCAAAAAAACTGTTTACGGCAGAATTCATGGGGAGCAACAACCGCCTGCATGGCAAAATTACCGAGGTACGCGACGGTAAAGCGCGCATTGAAGGCAAAGACTGGGCGCTGTGGGGATTGGCTGGTGAAGGTGTGCAAAGTGGTCAAGAAGGGACGGCGGTGATCCGCGTGGAACGCGTCGTGCTGGCAGACGGTCCGGGTGAAAATCAACTTGAGCTGCCGTTGCTGACCAGCATGTATCTCGGTGACCGCTGGGAATATCTGTTCCGTACTTTAGGCGATGATTTTGTCATCCGCGCCTACGGCACCGACGTTCGCGATCCGCAGCATTGTCATCTGGCGTTGCCTGAGAATCATGTCTGGATTTTCCCTAAATCCTGATTCGTTCAGGGAGCGATTGCTGGTCGCTCCCTGCAATACTTCTGGCATTCAGTTTGCTAAACCAGGAAAGTTTTTCCTGCCCCATGGCGGGTTGACAGAGATAAACCTGTAAGCCTACAGGCACGACGTTGAGACCCGTCGCATCACACGCTAGCCTCCTGCTGATTTACCACTCGTAAGCCACCGCATAGAGTGAAAGGCGGCGGAGCTGAAGGTGATGAACCTGACGGATACGATAAATATGGCGATAACGGCGCGATTGCCCTTCGAGCCAGCGGCTTTTACGACGCTGTTGCTGCCGTAACATTCTCCAACGCCCTACTTCATTTCTACTGCGTTTCATGAATAACAACTCTTCGAAAACCCACGACCGGGGCATTATATGCCTTTCATTTTGTGATCCAAGCCTTGTCTCTATGGCGGGAGGATTTTTCTGCATTACCCTGTGCCGCGCTAAAAAATCAAGATTTCATACTGCAAAAAAATAATTCTGACTGATACTTCTGTTATACAGATCGCCGCAAGATTATGTTGGATAAAAGGTTTCACCTTTCCATAACTCTGCGTACACTCAAACTTATCGTTCGCGAACGGAACTTTTCGCCCTTATGACAACATTTTATTCAGTAATCAGCTGGCTAATGGTTTTTGGTTATTGGCTGCTGATTGCCGGTGTCACGCTGCGCATTCTGATGAAGCGACGAGCGGTACCTTCCGCCATGGCGTGGCTGCTGATCATCTATATCATTCCCCTGGTGGGTATTATTGCTTACCTTTCGTTCGGCGAACTGCATCTCGGCAAGCGTCGTGCGGAGCGGGCGAAAGCCATGTGGCCCTCAACCGCGCGCTGGTTGAGTGAACTGAAAGATTGCCAACAAATTTTTGCCACGGAAAACAGTGAAGTCGCCAGACCCCTGTTTCAACTGTGTGAACGCCGTCAAGGTATCGCCGGAGTGAAAGGTAATCAGCTGCAATTGCTGACCACTTGTGACGACACGCTGAAGGCGCTCATCCGCGATATCGAACTCGCGAGATACAATATCGAGATGGTGTTTTACATCTGGCAACCCGGAGGGCTGGTGGATCAAGTGGCTGAGTCCTTGATGGCAGCCGCCCGACGGGGTATTCACTGCCGCCTGATGCTCGATTCTGCTGGCAGTCTGCAATTTTTCCGCAGCCCTTATCCGGCGATGATGCGCAATGCGGGCATCGAGGTCGTTGAAGCGCTGAAAGTGAATCTGCTCCGCGTTTTCCTGCGTCGCATGGATTTGCGTCAACACCGTAAAGTCGTGTTGATCGATAACTATGTCGCCTACACCGGCAGTATGAATATGGTCGATCCGCGCCTTTTCAAACAGGAGGCTGGTGTCGGGCAGTGGATTGATGTCATGGCACGCATGGAAGGCCCGGTGGCGACGACCATGGGTATTGTCTACTCTTGTGACTGGGAGATAGAAACCGGGAAACGTATCCTGCCACCGCCGCCTGACAGCAATGTTATGTCGTTTGAGCAGGAGAGCGGACACACCATTCAGGTGATCGCCTCAGGACCAGGCTTCCCGGAAGAGATGATTCATCAGGCACTGCTCACTGCGGCGTATTCAGCACGTGAGCAGTTGATTATGACGACCCCCTATTTTGTGCCGAGTGATGATCTGCTGCATGCGATTTGCACGGCAGCCCAGCGTGGTGTCGACGTGAGTATCATTGTTCCACGGGTCAACGATTCAATGCTGGTGGGCTGGGCCAGTCGGGCATTTTTCAACGAATTGCTCGAAGCCGGCGTAAAAGTTTATCAGTTCGAGGACGGCCTGTTACATACCAAGAGCGTACTGGTTGACGGTCAGCTCAGTCTGGTTGGAACAGTAAACCTGGATATGCGCAGTCTATGGCTTAACTTTGAAATTACGTTGGTCATTGACGATGATGGTTTCGGTTCTGATTTGGCCTGTGTGCAAGAGGATTATATTGCGCGATCCACGCTGCTGAATGCGACACAATGGCTTAAGCGTCCCTTCTGGCATCGAATTGTTGAACGCCTTTTCTACTTTTTCAGTCCGCTACTGTAAAAGCTATGGCGAGAATGTTCTAATACCCACATTGCGCGTGGCTAACTCATTTTAACGGGACTTTATATGGATCTGAATAATCGCCTGACAGAAGATGAAGCATTGGAACAGGCTTACGATATTTTTCTTGAATTGGCTGGCGATAATCTCGACCCTGCGGATATCCTGCTGTTCAATTTGCAGTTCGAAGAACGCGGTGGTGCCGAACTTTACGATCCTGCCGAAGATTGGCAAGAGCATGTCGATTTCGATCTGAACCCAGATTTTTATGTCGAAGTCATTATTGGACTGGCGGATGCCGATGGTGAGCCGATCAACGACGTATTCGCGCGGGTTCTGATCTGCCGCGAAAAAGCGCATAAATTCTGCCATATTCTGTGGAAAGAATAATCGCGTTACGCTTATCGCACTGATATTTTCTTCTTGGGTAGCGTGTTTCCACTTATAAGAAAGCCCTGTCGGCATCCCATCCTGACAGGGCTTTTTTGATCGTTATGCGGATTACAGTGGATCAACCTTCAGGCATGATACCGCATGACGGAAACTGCCTTCGAGTAACGGTCGGGTCTGCGCGCATTCCGGTCCGGCAATCGGGCAGCGGGTACGGAACACGCAGCCCGATGGCGGATTAATGGGTGACGGCAAATCACCTTCCAGCAACTGAATGGTTTTCGCCCTCTCCTTGGCGGGATCGGGAATCGGCACTGCCGACATCAGTGCCTTGGTGTAGGGATGCTGCGGATTGTGATAGACCTCATCATAGGTGCCCAGCTCAACCGCATGCCCCAGATACATCACCAGAACACGATCGGAAATATGTTTAACTACCGCCAGATCGTGGGCGATGAAGATCAGCGATAACCCCATCTCACGCTGCAATTTCTGCAACAGGTTGACCACCTGCGCCTGAATTGACACGTCCAGTGCCGACACCGGTTCATCACAGATTATCAGCTTGGGTTCCAGGATCAGCGCACGCGCAATACCAATACGCTGGCACTGGCCGCCAGAGAACTCATGCGGGTAGCGGTTAATCAGGTTCGGCAAAAGGCCAACCTTCAGCATCATCGCTTTTACTTTGTCCTTGACCTCTTGACGCGCCATCTTGGGATAATAAGTACGCAGCGGTTCAGCAATGATTTCCCCAATCGTCATACGTGGATTAAGGGAAGCCAATGGGTCCTGGAAGATCATCTGGATGTCGCTGCGCGTTTTCCGCCACTCCGCGTCATTCATGTTCAGCAGATCTTTCCCCAGCCACGCAACGCGTCCGCTGGTGGCCTTCACCAGCCCGATAATTGCGCGGGCAAACGTCGATTTGCCACAGCCAGATTCCCCCACCACACCGAGTGTTTCACCCTCGTAGAGACGCACCGTCACACCATCCACCGCCTTCAGGGTTTTTGGCGGTTGCCAGAACCACTGCTTGCTGTCGCGGATGTCGAAATACACCTTGAGATCGGCGACTTCGAGTAACACTTTTTTGTCAGCAACCGTACTCATACCAACTCCTCTACCGGCTTGAAGCAGGCACGCAAACGGCCTTCACCAAAACGTTCCAGCGGCGGTGCGCTGGAGCAAATGTCCATTGCATACGGGCAGCGAGGTTGGAAAGGACACCCTTTTGGCAAACGCAGCAAGTTTGGCGGGTTACCTGGAATAGTCATCAGTGACTCCCCTTGCGCATCAAGGCGTGGAACCGCACTTAATAAACCCATTGAATAAGGGTGTGTAGGGTTGTAGAACACATCGCGCGCTCGGCCATATTCCATGGTGCGGCCCGCATACATCACCAATACCTTGTCACAGATCCCGGCCACAACGCCGAGATCGTGGGTGATCATGATAATCGCCGTGTTGAACTCATCTTTCAGTTCATTCAACAGCGTCATGATTTGCGCCTGTACGGTCACATCCAGCGCAGTTGTCGGCTCATCCGCAATCAGTAATTTCGGTCGGCATTGTAACGCCATCGCGATCATCACCCGCTGGCGCATGCCCCCTGAAAATTCATGGGGATACATTCTCATGCGCTTGCGTGCTTCCGGCATTTTCACCGCATCCAGCATGCGGATCGACTCTTCAAACGCGTCATGCTTGCTCATCTTTTTATGCAACTGCAACACTTCCATCAGTTGCTCCCCGACGCGCATGTAAGGGTTAAGAGAGGTCATGGGATCCTGAAAAATCATCGAGATTTCTTCAGCGCGTAGCTTGTTGAGCTGTTTCTCCGGCAGGTTGAGGATTTCGCGGCCATTGAATTTCGCCGAGCCGCCAATGCGCCCGTTGCTTGCCAGCAATCCCATCAACGCAAAGGCCGTCTGAGATTTGCCTGAGCCGGACTCGCCCACGATGCCCAGGGTCTCGCCTGCACGCAGGTCGAAGTTGAGATCGTTGACGGCGGTGACATCGCCATCCGGCGTACCAAACGTCACCCGCAGGTCTTTAACGTCCAGGAGGATCGGGGGTTTTACGCTGCCGTCGAGGGTTTGCGCATCCGTGACGGTATGATCAATAGTGCTCATGGTTGCACTCCTTACCGATCTTTCGGATCGAGGGCATCACGCAAGCCATCGCCGATAAAGTTAAAACAAAACAGAGTGACAACCAGGAAGACTGCCGGAAACATCAGCAACCAGGGTGAAACTTCCATCGAGTTGGCACCGTCGCTCAACAGCGCGCCCCAACTGCTCAGTGGTTCCTGCGTACCCAGACCCAGGAAACTCAAAAAAGACTCGAACAGGATCATGCTTGGAACCAGCAATGATGCATACACCACCACCACGCCCAGAACGTTGGGAACGATATGGCGCAGCACAATGTTGCGGGTGGAAACACCACATACCTGCGCCGCTTCGATGAACTCTTTACGTTTGAGGCTGAGGGTCTGGCCGCGCACGATACGCGCCATGTCCAGCCAGGAAACCATGCCAATCGCCACAAAGATCAGCAGGATGTTCTGACCAAAAAAGGTCACCAGCAGAATGACGAAAAACATAAAGGGGAAGGAGTTGAGGATCTCAAGCAGGCGCATCATCACGGAGTCGGTCTTGCCGCCGAGATAGCCTGACAGCGATCCATACAGCGTTCCCAGGATCACAGCAACAAACGCCGCAGCAATCCCCACCATCAATGAAATCCGGCCACCAATTGCCACGCGAACCAGCAGGTCGCGGCCCGATGAATCGGTACCGAAATAGTGTCCCGACGCCAGATCCGGTGCGGCAGACATCATATTCCAGTCGGTATCATCATAAGTAAATTGCGCCAGCATCGGGGCGAACACCACAAAAAGCGCAATCAGGAACAGCACGACCAGACTGGTCACGGCAGCGCGGTTATGCATGAAACGTCGGCGGGCATCCTGCCACAGACTGCGCCCCTCAACATCCAGTTTTTCGCTGAAATTTTCCAGAGCTTCGCTACTTTTATCACTTAACATCATGGGCGTGCTCCAACATCAGTAACGGATCTTCGGATCGATAACGGCATACAACACGTCAACAATCGCGTTAAACAGAATAGTTAAACCACCCACCAGAATTGTCAGGCTCAGCACCAGAGAATAGTCGCGGTTCAATGCTCCATTTACGAACAGTTGGCCAATACCCGGCAGACCAAAAATGGTTTCAATAACCATCGAACCCGTGATGATCCCAACAAATGCAGGCCCCATGTAAGACATGACCGGCAACAATGCCGGCTTGAGCGCATGACGGAAGATAATCCGGCGCATCGGCAGACCTTTCGCCCGTGCGGTACGTATAAAGTTGGAGTGCAGAACTTCAATCATCGAGCCGCGGGTAATACGCGCGATACTGGCGATATACGCCAGCGACAACGCCACCATCGGTAAAATAATGAATTTGGGCGCGCCGCCGTTCCATCCACCACCCGGAAGCCATTTCAAGGTGATGGCAAAAATCAGCACCAGCAACGGCGCGACGACAAAACTGGGGATCACCACACCGGTCATGGCAAACCCCATCACCGTATAATCCCATTTCGTGTTTTGATTAAGCGCAGCAATCACCCCGGCACTGACACCCAGCACTACGGCCAAAATAAACGCCGCCAGGCCGAGCTTGGCCGAAACCGGAAAAGACGCCGAGACCAGGTCATTGACCGAATAATCTTTATATTTGAAGGAAGGGCCAAAATCCCCTTTTGCCAACTGTCCCAGATAGTTGAAATACTGTTTATAGACAGGATCATTGAGATGATACTTTGCCTCAATATTTGCCATCACTTCCGGGGGAAGATTACGCTCGCCGGTGAAAGGACTACCCGGTGCAAGACGCATCATGAAGAATGAAATGGTGATCAGAATAAATAGCGTCGGAATCGCTTCCAGACAGCGGCGGAAAATAAACTTTAACATTGCCCGTACCTGTTTTAAGCCTTAACAGCGGCCTTATAACGACAAATCTACAGCGATCTCTTTATATTTATCATTGGAAAGGCCGAGCACCCGGAGATGCTCAGCCTGACTGTTATTAATGCTTGATAATATAGAGATCTTTCACATAGACGTTATCTTGTGGATCTTTGCCGGTATAGCCGCCCACATACGGTTTCACCAAACGGGCGTTAACGTAGTAATAGACCGGGACAATGACAGAGTCTTTATCCAATTGCTGTTCAGCTTTCTGGTACAGTGCTGCGCGCTCTTCATCGCCCTTGACTTGCAATGCAGCAGCAATCGCTTTGTCAAAGTCCGCGCTCTTGTAATGCGAGGTGTTGTTGCTGCTGGTAGACAGCATGGTGTTCAGGAAAGAGGTGGGTTCGTTATAGTCGGAACACCAGGCTGCACGTGCGACATCATAATTACCCTGATGGCGGCTATCCAGGAAGGTTTTCCACTCCTGGTTTTCCAGCTTGACGTCGATGCCGAGGTTTTTCTTCCAGATAGACGCCGCTGCGATAGCCAGTTTCTTATGCAGATCCGACGTGTTGTACAGCAGGTTCAACGTCAGCGGTTTCGCTGAGCTATAGCCCGCGTCTGCCAACAGTTTCTTCGCTTCTTCGTTGCGTTTTTCCTGCGTCCAGCCAAACCATTCTGGTGCAGTCAGCTTACCATCCGCACCATCCGTGTAAGGTGGGGTGTAACCGTAGGCTGGCAGGTCGCCCTGATTCTTCACTTTATCCACGATGATATCGCGATCCATGCCCAGTTTCAGTGCGGTACGGACGCGCACATCATTGAATGGGGCTTTCTGGTTGTTGATTTCGTAGTAATAAGTACACAGGTATGGGTCAACGTGCACTTCGGTCGGGACTTCTTTCTTCAGTTTCTGGAACAATTCGATCGGCATGTTGTTATAGGTCATGTCGATTTCACCGCTGCGATAGCGGTTGACATCAGTCACTTCAGAAGAGATTGGCAGGTAGGTAACCTGATTGATGATGGTCTTCTCGTTATCCCAATATTCCGGGTTACGCTCAAGCACGATACGTTCGTTAACGGTCCAGGCTTTCAGTTTGTAAGCGCCATTGCTGACATAGTTCTCAGGCAAGGTCCATTTGTCACCAAATTTCTCAACGGTTTTTTGGTTCACCGGCTTCATCGCGGTGTGGGACAACATTTTAACGAAATAAGGAACAGGTTCGGACAGCGTCACTTCCAGCGTGTGGTCGTCGATCGCCTTCACACCCAGCGTGTCAGGACTTTTCTTGCCAGCGATAATGTCATCGATATTGACGATATGCCCGTACTGCAGATAGCTCTCGTAGGGGGAGGCTGTTTTTGGATCAGCCAGACGCTGCCAACTGAACACGAAATCTTCGGCGGTGACCGGATCACCATTTGACCATTTTGCATCTTTACGCAGGTGGAAGGTCCAGACTTTAAAGTCTTTATTGTCCCAGCTTTCGGCCACACCCGGAATAACGCTGCCATCGGCGGCGCTGGTAGTGATCAGCCCTTCCAGCAGATCGCGGATGACATTGGATTCGGGAACACCTTCGACTTTATGCGGATCGAGTGACTGAACCTCTGAACCGTTATTGCGAACCAGAACCTGTTTTTCTGCCAGTTGCACACCCGCCGGCACTGTCGCCGCAAAAGCACTCCCGGTTGCCATAACTCCCATTGCGGCAATAATGCCTGCTGCCAGAAGACTTCTTTTTGTGATGTTGGTCATTTTTATACAACTCCAGTTTTTATTATAAACTTACCCTTGAGGAGCAAGATTACCCCGCTTTGCGGTTTTTATTTTCTATCTGGCTCAAAGGAACGGATTTGATCCAGACAGTTCCCACATCGTATTACCCTGCAATTAGCGGATAATACCCCCACTCATATTACGGTTTAAGAATATACAAATTCTTGAAGTCGGTTAGATCCTGAGGATCTTTACCCGGAAAACCGTCGACTGCCGATTTTATCAATCTTGCGCATACTCGGGTTGCCACTCTATTTACCCATCACAAGCAAGATCCGTACTCACTCTGCGTTGTGACGAAACTTTCTTTAACCAGGCCGTTGCTGTTAACTAAACCATCGTTGCCGGAAATTATCAGAAGCAATTCTGGAGAGCCAATATATTTTGCAAAAATGTTAACCATTTCTCTTTTGCGTTAACTATTGCCCACAGAATGAAGAGGGAGATTAGCACGCAACTAACTTTTAAATCATTGATAAATATTGATATAATTTGATGCTTCCCCAAAATATTTTATAAATAAAGCGGATATAAAATAATCAAAAACAATACATTAGCATTAACATTTATCTAAGAATAATCTGCTGCGTGACTGCGGATAAACACTCATAACATCTCGATACACTGTGCACAAGCCCTACAGAATGATGTGATTAAATTAACATCAAAACGGGCCGTCAAGTTGGAAGGATTGCTTAGAAGTGAATGAGATAAGCGATATAAATGGCGTATTTGGCGTGATCTAGCCACGAAGTCGCGCTTTATGCGACATTACGGTGCAAGTAGCGAGTTTTGAATCTAACATTGCACTATATTAATGCGCAATACTGTGATGGGAACAGACAATACGCTGGCGGGAAACGCGTTGACAGCGTTATCCCGCAGTTAATTCACGATGAGTAATAATGACAATGCGTGGCGACTTCAAAGCAATCCGGGGAAAATTGCTTTTATACCCGTAACGATAAATTCTATTCCGAGCGCCATCAATAACAGGCCCATTATACGGGTAATGACGTTAATTCCTGTCTGGCCCAAGAGACGGACCAATAGCGGCGCCGCCCTGAACAAAAGCCAGCAACAGAAGGCAAAAAACGCGATAGCGATCGTCAGGCCAATCAGGTTCTGCCAACTGTGATAGCGGGAACTCCACACAATGGTTGAACTGATTGCGCCCGGTCCCGCCATAAGAGGCAAAGCCAGCGGCACCACACCAACACTTTCACGAATAGCCGTTTCTGACTTTTCTTGCTTGTTCTGTTTGTCCTCACCCAATTTACCGCTGATCATCGACATGGCGATAGTGACCACCAGAATCCCACCGGCAATACGGAACGAATCGATGGATATGCCGAAAAGATGCAAAATAGCATCCCCCAGGAAAAGTGAGGTGCAGAGAATAATGGCCACGGACAAGTTGGCAGTCAGGTTGGTTTTATCCCTGCCTGCTGCGGCCTGATAGCTGGTCATACTAATAAAAACAGGGAGTATGCCAACGGGATTCACCAGCGCAAAAAGTCCGACGAAGAATTTGATATAACCTGAAAAATCCAGAATAGATGGGCTCACGCAAAACTCCGCAAACAAGCACTATAATAAGGGGGATATTCGATGGCCGCTAATGTAAAGCAAACAGTTGGCGGAATCCATATCCTTAGTTGGTATTTTATACTGTTAATTTGTAAGTATTAAAAACAATACACCTATGTTAAACAGAAGCCTCAGATAAAGATTATTCGCTACAAGAATGTCACAAGCCCCATTCAAATGAGAACCACTCTCAACAATGGCTTGCTGAAAGGAGTCAGCATCTTCATTTATTGATCTACATCACAAAAAGAATAGCTAAGAGTAGGTAAGCTACCATCGTCATCAGAAGGTAGTAGACTACGATTAAAGTTTTCCCGTTAGGAGTCTGTTAATAAATTACCACCTGACAAATGACAGACTTCTGAAAAGCTCTTTAAGTAAATAAGCGGTTATTACAGCGAAATAGCCTTCTTTGGGGTTAATCGGCAGACAGTTTCAAGGGTTAACCCACCGGACACGAAGCCTTGTTGGCGGGCTATACTTATTGTTCCGACAGCTCATTTACTAAAAGAGTTTAACATTATCAGGAGAGCATTATGGCTGTAACCAATGTCGCTGAACTGAACGAGTTAGTAGCCCGTGTCAAAAAAGCCCAGCGCGAGTATGCCAACTTTACTCAAGAGCAAGTAGACAAGATCTTCCGCGCGGCCGCCCTGGCTGCTGCTGATGCCCGTATCCCCCTGGCCAAAATGGCTGTGGCGGAATCCGGCATGGGTATTGTCGAAGATAAAGTGATTAAAAACCACTTTGCTTCCGAGTATATCTACAATGCCTATAAAGATGAAAAAACCTGTGGGGTTCTGGACGTAGATGCGACTTTCGGCACTATGACCATCGCAGAACCTATCGGTCTTATCTGTGGTATTGTTCCTACTACCAACCCTACTTCCACGGCGATCTTCAAAGCATTAATCAGCTTGAAAACCCGTAACGGTATTATCTTCTCCCCGCACCCACGTGCGAAAAATGCCACCAACAAAGCCGCAGATATCGTGCTGCAAGCCGCTATCGCTGCGGGTGCACCAAAAGACATCATTGGCTGGATTGATGAGCCTTCTGTTGAGCTCTCCAACCAATTGATGCATCACCCGGATCTGAACCTGATTCTGGCAACCGGTGGCCCAGGCATGGTTAAAGCTGCCTACAGCTCAGGTAAACCTGCCATCGGTGTAGGTGCGGGTAACACACCAGTCGTGGTTGATGAAACCGCTGACATCAAACGCGTTGTGGCATCCATCCTGATGTCCAAAACCTTTGATAACGGTGTTATCTGTGCGTCAGAACAGTCCATCATTGTTGTGGACTCCATTTATGAAGCCGTGCGTGAGCGTTTCTCTACCCACGGTGGTTACCTGCTGCAAGGTTCTGAGCTGAAAGCCGTTCAGGGTATCATCCTGAAAAATGGTGGCCTCAATGCTGCCATCGTGGGTCAGCCAGCCACCAAGATTGCAGAAATGGCCGGAATCAGCGTGCCATCAAGCACCAAGATCCTCATCGGTGAAGTGGTTCTCGTTGATGAATCCGAGCCTTTCGCTCACGAAAAACTGTCACCGACCCTGGCTATGTACCGTGCGAAGAACTTTGAAGACGCGGTGGACAAAGCAGAGAAATTGGTCGCAATGGGTGGTATCGGCCACACCTCTTGCCTGTATACCGACCAGGACAACCAACCAGAACGCGTTAATTTCTTCGGCGACAAAATGAAGACCGCACGTATTCTGATCAATACCCCGGCTTCACACGGTGGTATCGGTGACCTGTATAACTTTAAACTTGCTCCTTCACTGACGCTCGGTTGTGGTTCCTGGGGTGGTAACTCCATCTCTGAGAACGTTGGACCAAAACACCTGATCAACAAGAAAACTGTAGCGAAGCGGGCAGAAAACATGTTGTGGCATAAATTACCGAAATCAATCTACTTCCGCCGTGGCTCACTGCCAATCGCGCTGGATGAAGTTGCATCAGACGGTGCAAAACGTGCCTTCATCGTGACTGACCGTTTCTTGTTCAATAACGGTTATGCCGATCAAATCGTCAGCGTGTTGAAAGGCCACGGCCTTGAAACCGAAGTGTTCTTTGAAGTAGAGGCCGATCCTACCCTGAGCATCGTACGTAAAGGTGCTGAGCAGATGAACTCCTTCAAACCAGACGTGATTATCGCGCTGGGTGGTGGTTCACCAATGGATGCCGCGAAGATCATGTGGGTGATGTACGAACATCCGGAAACGCACTTCGAAGAACTGGCATTGCGCTTTATGGATATCCGTAAACGTATTTACAAGTTCCCGAAAATGGGCGTGAAGGCAAAAATGATTGCCGTCACCACCACGTCCGGCACCGGTTCAGAAGTCACGCCGTTCGCTGTTGTAACTGATGATGCAACGGGCCAGAAATATCCATTGGCTGACTATGCCTTGACTCCGGATATGGCGATTGTCGATGCCAACCTGGTCATGAACATGCCGAAATCGCTTTGCGCCTTCGGTGGTCTGGATGCCGTAACCCACGCACTGGAAGCCTACGTTTCCGTGCTGGCGAACGAATACTCCGACGGCCAGGCTCTGCAAGCATTGAAACTGCTGAAAGAATTCTTGCCAGCCAGCTACAAAGATGGCGCGAAAAACCCGGTTGCCCGTGAGCGCGTCCACAATGCTGCCACTATCGCGGGTATCGCGTTTGCCAACGCCTTCCTTGGGGTATGTCACTCAATGGCCCACAAACTGGGTTCCGAGTTCCACATTCCACACGGTCTGGCTAACGCCATGTTGATCTCCAACGTTATCCGTTATAACGCCAACGACAACCCAACCAAGCAGACTGCATTCAGCCAGTACGACCGCCCACAGGCACGTCGTCGCTACGCTGAAATCGCTGACCATTTGGGTCTGAGTGCACCGGGTGACCGTACTGCACAGAAGATCGCCAACCTGCTGAACTGGCTGGATGAGATCAAAGCTGAATTGGGTATCCCAACGTCTATCCGTGAAGCTGGCGTGCAGGAAGCAGACTTCCTGGCGAAAGTGGATAAACTGTCTGAAGATGCGTTCGATGACCAGTGTACTGGCGCTAACCCGCGCTACCCGCTGATCTCTGAATTGAAACAGATTCTGATGGATACTTATTACGGCCGCGACTTCTCTGAGTCTTCTTCCAACGTTGCTTCTGTTGAAGCCACAGTGACTGCTGCCCCAAAAGCAGCGGCAGTGAAAGAAGCCAAAGCTGAGAAGAAAGTGAAGAAATAACTCTTCCCGAAAGTTAATACTGAAAACCCGCCGAACGAAAGGCGGGTTTTTTTATATCTGAATTTTGCTGGCATGGGTAAACAGGAAACGCGCTCTCTAACAGCACCAGAAACGCCACACCGCATGATGACCGGAGTTTGCTGTCTCTCCCCGGGTTGAACCTGTCAGCGCCCTATGTACCCTTTCATTACGCCTAATCGGTGTCCAAAGAACCAATAGCTTCTTTATAGTGACGTCGGCAGACGGACACATAGCTCTCGTTGCCCCCGATAACCACCTGTTCGCCATCGTGCAGGGCTTTCCCACGCTCGTCGAGGCGTAGGACCATGTTGGCCTTGCGGCCACAGTGACAGATGGTTTTAAGCTCTATCAACTTATCCGCCCAGGCAAGGAGGTATTGACTGCCGCCGAAGAGTTCCCCACGGAAGTCGGTACGCAATCCATAGCAGAGGACGGGAATATCAAGCTGATCCACCACATCGGACAGCTGATTCACCTGATCCTTGGTAAGAAACTGCGACTCATCGACCAATACGCAGTGTACGCTCTGTTGTGTATGCTCCTGGGTAATCATATTCAGCAATTCAGTGTCTTTATTATACAACTGTGCCTGGGATGACAAACCAATGCGGGAACTGACTTTACCTACGCCAAAACGATGATCGATTTCAGCGGTAAACACCAGGGTGCGCATACCACGCTCTTGATAATTATACGATGATTGTAATAATGCCGTCGATTTTCCGGCATTCATCGCCGAATAATAAAAATATAGTTGAGCCATGGGCCCGTGACTCCAATGATAAAGAGAATGCTCATGCGGGAAGGTGTAAAGTGTACCATAATCACCCTGCTGCGGCGACATGGACGGGCATGGCGCTAACGCCCTCAAGCGGTATGAGGGTCTTTCTTATATCCATAACATCTATTTACAAACGTAATAATTTGCGACAGATCACAGTTAAATACTACTTTATAAGAATTGGCTAATACGCTGAGGGTATTACGAAATTTCTTTTTTTAATGCGTCGAGCTTTTGCGAAAAAACCTTTTTTTGACTAATAACGTAAGTAGCTGCGTATTTGGTACTGTTAGTCGCTTCTTCTGTCGCTGTTTATCCCGTCGCGGGGTCAACCAGAACATTCCATACATCTATATCCTTAGTATTTGCAGTGATAGTTGTCTCATTATCTGCATAACCGATTAATTTGACACACCCTGTTTATAAATCTCAGTATAACGGGGAGCAAAAACTTAGTTTTTGTCGCTAATGCACTGACTGTAATCGTCCAAAATTTGACTTAATGCTGTCCAACATTCTCTTCCTGCGATTGTATATTTGTGTCTGGCAACAAGTTAAATGCTTTTAAAAAGGGAATTTCTAACTAATAGCCCACATTGTCTATTGCAGAATCCGAAATAGCATTCTATTATTATCGCGACGCCCCCCACCAATATAATTTGAGACTAGGACAATGAGCGAAGCATTAAAAATTCTGAACAACATCCGTACTCTTCGTGCTCAAGCTAGAGAATGTAGCCTTGAAACTCTGGAAGAGATGCTCGAGAAATTAGAAGTCGTGGTTAACGAACGCCGTGAAGAAGATACTCAGGCAGCTGCTGAAATCGAAGAGCGTACTCGTAAACTGCAACAATATCGTGAAATGCTGATTGCTGATGGTATTCATCTGGAAGAATTGATGCAGACTATGACTGTAAGCAAAGCTACGGGTAAAGCCAAGCGTGCTGCACGTCCTGCTAAATATCAGTACAAAGATGAAAATGGCGAAATGAAAACCTGGACCGGCCAGGGCCGTACTCCCGCTGTTATCAAAAAAGCTATCGACGATGGCAAAAAGCTGGAAGATTTCCTGCTGTAATATTTCCTGCATACTTGCAAGCTATTACTGCTTAAAAAGTACTGTCTAAAAAGCTCCCTTTTAAAGGGGGCTTTTTTTATGGAAACATTTTATCTCACCTGTTTCCGTTAGGTAACAAAAAAGGACCCATAAAGGATCCTTTAAAGAAACAGCAACCTTCGCCATTACACGTTGTAGAACGCTCTGTACCACGCCACAAAGCGCGCAATACCTTCATCAACGCTCGTCTGCGGTTTAAAGCCTATCGCCTCGTACAGGGGCTGTGTGTCAGCACTGGTCTCAAGGACATCACCCGGTTGCATCGGCATCAGATTCTTAGTCGCCGTAATACCCAGCGCACGCTCCAGTGCGCTTATGTATTCCATTAATTTGACCGGCTGACTATTACCGATATTATACACCCGATATGGCGCTGAACTGGACGCAGCTGAACCCTGTTCCACTGTCCAATTTTTATCAATTGTTGGAATTACTGACAGCAGGCGCACGATAGCCTCGGCAATATCATCGATGTAAGTAAAGTCACGGCGCATTTCACCGTGGTTATATACATCAATGCTTTCTCCGGAAAGTATGGCTTTAGTGAATTTAAACAGAGCCATATCCGGACGTCCCCACGGACCATATACAGTAAAGAAGCGTAATCCTGTCGTAGGTAAATTGTAAAGATGCGAATAAGTATGTGACATCAGTTCATTCGCTTTCTTTGTTGCCGCATAAAGCGAAACGGGATGATCGACAGAATCATCCGTGGCGAAAGGCATTTTCCGGTTAAGACCATATACTGAACTTGACGACGCATACAGCAGATGCCCAACCTTATTATGGCGGCACCCTTCCAATACATTGAGGTGGCCCACTAAATTCGAATCCGCATAGGCTAACGGATTTTCGAGCGAATAACGTACACCCGCCTGCGCGCCCAAATGGATAACCCGCTGGAATTGCTGTGCTGCAAATAAGTCGGCCATCCCCTGACGGTCAGCCAAATCAAGTTTAATGAAGGTAAAATCAGAATTAGTCTCAAGCCGTCCCAATCGGGCGAGCTTCAAATTGACATCATAGTAATCGTTAAGGTTATCGATACCGACAACCTTATGGCCTGCATCAAGCAGGCGCTCCGTTACGTGATAACCAATAAATCCTGCCGCACCGGTCACCAGAAAATTCATAGCCTCAGCCTCTTAACGTTCCTGATTAATCGATGCTCCGCGGCCAATACCATAATAAGTAAAGCCACGTTTCGCCAAACGCTCTGGATCGAATAGATTGCGACCATCAAAAATAATGGGTTGTTTGAGCGCAGACTTAATCACATCAAAATCAGGGGCGCGGAAGTTCTGCCATTCAGTACAAATCACCAATGCATCGGCACCTTGCAATGCCGCTTCTTTGGTGCCCATTAGTTTCAGATCCTCGCGGTGGCCATAAATACGCTGAGTTTCATCCATCGCTTCCGGATCAAACGCCTGGATTTGTGCACCCGCTTCCCACAAGGTTTCCATTAATACGCGGCTGGACGCTTCACGCATATCATCGGTATTCGGTTTGAATGCCAGGCCCCACAGTGCAAACGTTTTGCCCTTCAGGTCATTACCAAATTCACCTTTGATGAATTGGCTCAGCTTATATTTCTGCTGATAGTTCACTTGTTCAACGGCTTGCAGGAGCTTAGGCTGGTAGCCGATATTCTCCGCAGTGCGAATCAGCGCCTGAACGTCTTTCGGGAAACAGGAACCGCCGTAGCCGCAGCCTGGATAGATAAAGTGATAACCAATACGTGAATCAGAGCCGATACCTTGACGCACTTTTTCAACATCCGCGCCAAGTAACTCAGCCAGATTGGCAATTTCATTCATAAAGCTGATTTTGGTCGCCAGCATACAGTTGGCAGCATATTTGGTCAGTTCAGCACTGCGAACATCCATCAGGATCATACGATCGTGATTACGGTTGAACGGCTCATAAAGTTCACGGATAGGTTCGATGGCTGCCGGATTATCTGTACCGATGACAATACGCTCAGGACGCATGCAGTCAGCCACTGCCGCGCCCTCTTTCAGGAATTCAGGGTTAGAGACCACATCAAACTCAACATTGCTGCCACGTTGCTTCAGCGTCTCTTCCATCACGGCACGAACTTTATCTGCCGTGCCCACCGGGACAGTGGACTTATCAATAACAACTTTACGGTCGGTCATGTACTGAGCGATCGTTTTGGCAACGGCGGTCACATATTTGAGGTCAGCGGAACCATCTTCATCGGGAGGTGTACCTACGGCGATGAACTGGATCGTACCGTGAGCCACACCGGCTTGCGCATCGGTAGTGAAATGAAGGCGACCGGCTTCGAAGTTTTGCTGAACCAAAGGCGTCAAACCCGGCTCATAAATCGGGATAATCCCTTTTTTGAGGTTTTCTACTTTGTGTGCATCAACATCGATACATAACACATCGTGACCAACTTCAGCTAATACGGCAGCCTGGACCAAGCCGACATAGCCAATACCAAAAACTGTTACTTTCATGGGAAAATCCTAGTTTTTAAAATTGAAGAACAAATTAAATGTAGAGATGATTCTTTTCTGCGCGTCATTGACGGGATTTGATTCTGTCATTATCCAACTAAACCCACATTGTGCAAAAGCCAAAATCGGGCAATTCGGATTATCTTTAGCCAAATGTACACTACCCCGCTCAATTACTTGCACACCAAAATGATCCTAATGCCGCCGTCAGTCTCTTTTGGCTAATTGAATCAGACATTAAGTCTGGGTCAGCCACGCTCATATATTGAGCAATTGCAGCATGACACTTAATTAATCTTGCGAGTATACCATTTTGATCCAGCAAGGTTTATTCAATACAACTGTTTGGTAAATTTTAAGATAATTACCCGGGTTTTCTCCGCGGTCTTATGGAAAAGCGTCATGGGGGTAAGAGCGGGATGTGAACTGCACTACTCATCAGCGGAAAGCATTAATCTCAAGCGACCACCAGCACCCCATATCTGGCACTGCCAGGCGTCACAACGTTGACTAATCTGATTCGAATACGTTGCACCCAACGTCCCCAAAGGGACACCGTTGCTCAATTGGATCTGGTTTTCATCGGTATTGATGGTGGCATGCAAACCCGCGGAGACCAAAATCAGGTTTTTATATTCGGCATGGTAATAACCCAACAGCAAGGGGAATTGTCCTTCCAGATGTGCCTGACGCAATAACTGGTTCACCTGTTTTAATACCGTCGACATGTGCGGCAGACGCTGGCGCTGATTGGTCAGGTGATCGCGTAATAAGCCGCTGAATATTGCTCTGAGCAATAATGCTGCCAAAACACCGTTTTCCGAGGCACGAGTGACATCAAGACAATAGAATGCCAAGTCGTTGGAGGATAAAGCCGCAATATCAAGGACCAAACCGGGTTGCTCTGCCATGGTCAACTGACGATAGTTAATCCGGCAGTTGGCCAGCGTTTGCTGCACCGGGGGCTGCAGTTGCTTCAATAACCTGGCCGCCTCTTCCGGATTTTGGCAAAGTGCCGACCAATCCTGGATCAGATCGTTTTTCTCAATCGCCTGTGAAGTAAACAGATTGGGGTAAAGTGCCGCAAGCAAGGCTTCGCGCAAACGGTTAAGATCGGCGAGCGGTTTCAATAACACATCTTCTACACCCAATCGCAATACCTGGGCGATATCGCTCATGTTGTCCGTCGCGGAGATAATCACAATGGGGATTTTATTGCCTTGCAGGCGCAGGTTCTCAACGAGCTCTATTCCACCCATTTCAGGCATGGCAAGATCGCAGAGGATCAGATCCGGTGGCTGGTCTTCAACGGCTGATAGCGCCTCAAGACCGTTTACCGCTTCGCTCGTCGTCGCACCAAGGGAAGTGAGGTAGCCAGCAAGCACAGAGCGGAATACCGCTTCATCCTCAACGATCAGAATATGCTTGCTTGTTAACGGTTTGTCCATCAGGCCCCCTCACGGTCACTCATGTAATAGTGGCCTAAAAAGTGCGTTTCCGCTTGCCTGAATTGTCAGCAGGTTATGGTTTTGCACAAAAAAACTCACAAATGTCTATTTTTGATTAAGGGTAAAAGCCGATCGCGTTGTTTTTCAACGGCCACTCTTCCCGCTTCGATCGCTTCATCTTCACGATGAAAATCCAGTCGTGAGATCTACGGGCAAAATGGTTGAATCAAGACATCCGACAGAGCATCCGGCAACAACATCAATGTCGATGCCCATCTCTTTCAGCATGTTAATCACACCAATGTGTGCCCATCCCCTCGCTGCACCAGAACCTAATGCTAAACCAACTTTTACCTGTCGCATGCTGTTTTTGTGCTTTCATCCTTATAAACTCCCCATCCGGGAGTCGACTGATGCGCTAAAGACCGCCAGTTACGTTGTCAGCGGGTGATATTGTTAGGTAACATAGGCCCCTTTCACATTCACGGCTGCGGTCACTATGCTTGCGCCGCAAATCAGGAGTTGCTTTGACACAGCCATGCCCTTGCGGCAGCACCTTACCTTTTTCCGAGTGCTGCAAACCGTACCTGAGTGGTCAGAAAAACGCCACCACGCCCGGCATATTAATGCGTTCCCGCTACACTGCTTATGTCACAAAAGATGTCGATTACCTGATCGCCAGTTGGCATCCAGACTGCGGGGCGGAGAAATGGCGTAACAGCATTCTTGAAAGTTTCACACAGACTATGTGGTTGGATCTACGAATTTTGTCTGAAATTGCGGGGTCCCACGATCGGGAGGGCTTTGTCGAGTTCAGTGCCCGCTATCAGGAAGGTTCATCCAATAAAGTTAGCGTGATGCATGAACGGTCACGCTTTATTCAGTTGAATGAACGCTGGTACTATATTGATGGCATCCACCCACAATCAGGCAGGAATGATCCCTGCCCTTGTGGTTCTGGAAAAAAATATAAGAAGTGTTGTGGTCAGTAAATGTTGATACACAACACACTGAAATTATCGTAACGCCCTGGACAGGACTAAGACACGCCAATGCAACACCAACATGTACAAAGAAAGGTATTACGCACGATTTGCCCCGATGCAAAAGGGTTGATCGCCAAAATTACCAACATCTGTTACAAGCACCAATTAAACATTGTGCAAAATAATGAATTTGTGGATCACCGCACGGGTCGCTTTTTCATGCGCACCGAATTGGAAGGTATCTTCAACGACACCACGCTGTTGCAGGATTTGGATGATGCTTTACCGCAGGGTTCCATCAGAGAATTACACAGCGCGGGCCGCCGCCGCATTGTTGTTCTGGTGACCAAAGAGGCGCATTGTCTGGGCGATCTGTTGATGAAAAGCGCCTATGGTGGCCTCGATGTAGAAATCGCCGCTGTCATCGGCAACCATGAAACCTTGAAAGTGCTGGTCGAACGTTTTGATATTCCGTTCCAACTGGTCAGCCATGAGGGTCTCACCCGCGAAGAACACGATCGGCAGATGATTGAGCAGATCGATCAATATCAGCCTGACTATGTGGTTCTGGCGAAATACATGCGCGTTCTGACGCCGGGTTTTGTACAACATTACCCGAACCAGATTATCAATATCCATCACTCCTTCCTGCCAGCCTTTATCGGCGCACGTCCTTATCATCAGGCGTACGAGCGTGGCGTGAAGATTATCGGTGCAACGGCGCACTATGTGAATGACAGTCTGGATGAGGGACCGATCATTATGCAGGACGTGATTAATGTCGATCACACCTATGCTGCGGAAGATATGATGCGAGCAGGCCGCGATGTTGAGAAAAATGTTTTGAGCCGCGCGCTGTATCTGGTTCTCACACAGCGGGTATTTGTCTATGGAAACCGCACGGTAATTCTATAAAAAGCGGTTGGCGATGCTGGATTTTGTACAGGTAAACATCGCCCCGCGCAAAAAAACGGCAATCAAATCAATTTCTTCATCACAAGTCTTTACAGAGGCGTTTCATTTGATATGATGCGCCCCGCTTAGCAAGACTCTAGGCGAAAGCAAGGCCAGTGGTGGGGTTCCCGAGCGGCCAAAGGGAGCAGACTGTAAATCTGCCGTCATCGACTTCGAAGGTTCGAATCCTTCCCCCACCACCATTTCAAACGTGCTTCACTTCCGATAACTTCCCTTTCACGTCCATATTCCCGTTGGGGAAGGATGAGAAGCTTCGACCAAGGTTCGAGCCGAGCGCAGCGAGACAGCGTTGCGAAGCAACGACCCGAAGGGCGAGGAACGAAGTGACGAGTAATCCTTCCCCCACCACCATTTCAAACGTGCTTTACTTCCCGATAATTTCCCTTTCCATCCATATTCCCGTTGGGGAAGGATGAGAAGCTTCGACCAAGGTTCGAGCCGAGCGCAGCGAGACAGCGTTGCGAAGCAACGACCCGAAGGGCGAGGAACGCAGTGACGAGTAATCCTTCCCCCACCACCATTTCAAATGTACTTCACTTCCGATAACTTCCTTTCACGTCCATATTCCCGTTGGGGAAGGATGAGAAGCTTCGACCAAGGTTCGAGCCGAGCGCAGCGAGACAGCGTTGCGAAGCAACGACCCGAAGGGCGAGGAGCGAAGTGACGAGTAATCCTTCCCCCACCACCATTTCAAACGTATTTTACTTCCCACTCTCAGCTACACATCATTTCTTCTCAGCTTTCTGCATAGTCTGTTTAATTTGCCCAATCAGTTCGCGGCGGAAATCCCCTAACCGCGGTTTATCGTCGTCGAGCCACGGCAACGGGCGGCATAACTCCATCGCCTTGATACCCAAACGCGCCGTCAATAATCCCGCCCCGATCCCTTGCGCAGCCCGCGCAGAGAGACGCGCAGCCAGATCCTGGGACATCCAGTCCATCCCGACTTCACGCACCAATTCCGATGCCCCGGCAAACGCAATATTCAGCAAAACCAATCTGAAAAGTCGCAACCGGCTGAAATAGCCCAGCTCAATGCCGTAAAGCATCGCAATACGATTCACCAAACGAATATTGCGCCAGGCAATAAAAGCCATATCAACCAGAGCCAGCGGGCTGACCGCAATCATCAACGCAGACTCAGCGGCGTAGCGGCTAATCTCACGACGCGCCTGAATATCCAATGCAGGCTGTACCAGCCTGGCGTACAGCGCGACAACTTCCCGATCGTTATGCGTGTCATGGAGCGAGGCCAGCCAGCGCTGCAATGCCGGGTGACTCTGATCCAATCCGGCCTGACGCGCCAATTTTTCACAAAACTCGCGCCCTTTGCCCAAACCATGGCTATGAAGCAAATCACGGGCAATATCGCGTTCCTCAGCGCGCAGCCGTAACCGATATAACCGCCGCCATTCGGTCACCAATGAACCGACGCCTGCCAGCACAATCATACCGCCCGCTACCGTCGCGCCCAACGCAGTCCAATCCTGCGTCACCCACGCCTGATGAACCCATTGCACCCCTTGTGCGACCACGCTTAGTCCAAACAATGCCAATCCGGCGTTGACCATTTTTCGCCACACGCTGCGGCGGGGTTTTAGCGCGCGCATAATGATGCCTTCTGCACGCCCTTCTTCCTGCTCAGCCTCAATTTCTGGCGCAACAGGATAAAAATTTTCAGCTTCATGCGGCTCGAAGGTCTGGCCTGCACGTAAGATCGGCTCTTTTGGCACGTCTAAAGGCTGTTCAAAATCGATACGCGGTTTTAAAGGTTCGCTCATCGCAACTTATCTCCCAATAAAAACTCCATGACCGAATCCAGCCGGATATGGGGCAACGGTGTATCTACGCTCATTTGCTGCGGACGAAATTGATCAAAATGAAATCCCTGCTTCTGCCAAAACGCTACGCCCGGCAAACGTGCCGGTACTTCACCGGGAAACACGGTCAACGGCGCGCCATCTTCCAGGCGATGACCTTTCAAGGCAGGAATGCGTTGCCCCTGATGTTCAACCATGCCACTTTCTGTCGCCTGTACGGAAGCGAGCCCCACGCAGTCCATGCTGATACCCTCAAAGGCGGCATTCTGCCAAGCTTCCTGAACCAATTGCTGCAAGAGCGACACCAGATTGGCGTGTTGATCCCCGGTAATATGGTCCGCCTTGGTTGCCGCAAACATCAACTTATCAATGCACGGTGAAAATAATCGACGGAAAAGCGTCCGTTTGCCGTAATGAAAGCTCTGCATCAACTGCGTCAACGCCAGCCGCATATCGTTGAACGCCTGGGGACCACTGTTCAGCGGTTGCAGGCAGTCAACAAGGACAATCTGCCGATCAAAACGGACAAAATGCTCTTTATAAAAACCCTTCACGATCGACTGGCAATAATAGTTGAAGCGCTCACGCAACATACCGATATTGGAATGTTTATCGGCTTGTGCCAGTCGCGATTCGCCGAGCGTATTAACGTCGGGCCACGGGAAAAACTGCAGTGCCGGTGCCCCGGCCTGATCGCCCGGCAGCACAAAACGTCCTGGCTGAATAAAATGCAGCCCTTCTTTTTTACAGCGCAGCAGATAATCGGTGTAGGCCTGGGCAATCGCTGCCAATTGATTCTCGTCGGCTGGCGCAAACGGATCGCACTGCTGACAAAGCGCCAACCAGGGCTTGGCCCATTCGGCGCGATCGCCCTGTAGCAAACCCGACATCTGCCGTGACCAGTCGAGGTAATTCTGCTCAAGCATCGGTAAATCCAACAGCCACTCGCCGGGATAATCGACAATCTCCAAATAGAGTGTCGACGTATCTTTGATATGCCGTAACAACGACTCTCCGGAACGGTAACGTATCGCCAGGCGAATTTCACTCACGCCACGCGTCGGTGTCGGCCATGCGGGAGGAGTACCATAAAGGGAGGCCAAACCTTCGTCGTAGGTAAAACGGGAGATACCCAAATCGCGCTGCGGCACACGCTTCACACCCAGCACACGCTCTTCGCGCGCAGCAGAAAACAGCGGCAAGCGTGCTCCGCTGTGAACGTGAAGGAGTTGATTGACCAGTGCTGTTATAAATGCCGTTTTTCCGCTGCGGCTCAGACCGGTCACGGCGATTCTCAGGTGACGATCCATACCGCGGTTAACTAATGAGCTGAGTTCATTTTGTAATCTTTTCATTGCTCTCCTTCGCGAAACGACCAAATACCCGGTTAAGGCCACGCCTCAACAACGGTTCAAGAATCAATGCCAGTAAAAAACGTAGCGGCCCGTGCCTTACCGCGCCCAAAAGACGCGTTGCGACACCCGCCGGACCGTAACTCAGGGCGAGCATCAGGCACAAGCGTGCCACTTTTTTCAGTACTCGTCCGTTACGTGGAGCGGTTTGAGTGTAATAAGACATGGCGTTTTCACCGTGAAGTGCGTTTCAATTTAGCGAAAAGTACGCTTAAAGGGCCATTACCTGCCCGGCTTACCGGCAGGCAATGACGTTATTGTACCTGTGCGGGGCAACTACAAATGGCGAAAGCGACTGCGTACACCGAAAGTTTCTGACGTCACGTAGCGCTCAACATCACGCAGGCGCTGTTCGCTGGCACGTAACTGCCGATCGGCCTCGTTCAGCAGTTGATGCGATGTCACGGTGTGGTGTTCATCGGCAAATCGGCTGGCTGGTGCTGCCTCAAGCACAAAGCTCAAAATGATATAGGCAGCAATGGTGAATATAAACAGTCCAAAGAATAGCGACAGCACGACAATGATTCGCACTAATTTGACAGGGACATCAAAGTAGTGGGCGATACCAGCGCAAATGCCTTTCACCATGCCTTCTTCTGGAACGCGGTACAGTTTTTTATTCGCCAGTGAGTAGGTCATTATGACTGTCTCCAATTCGGATGTTCAGCATCAAGAATCTCTTCCAACGCCTGAATACGATCGCGCATACGCGTTGCATCGCGCGTAAGTTGGGTCAATTGCTGCATTTCCTGCTGACTAAGCTGTGTGCCATTCTGCTGGCGGCTGCTGTAATGTAACCAGAGCCAAATAGGCGCGACAAACAACGCAAAAATAGTTAGCGGAATGGCCAAGAACAGAGCGCTCATTTCATCTCCTTCAATTTATTATGCGGTCGTGTGGGGGTTACCGCCGTAGCGGCAACCCGATACGCCATTTATTCCGGACGCTGCATTTTAGCTTTAAGCGCCGCCAATTGCGCACTGATCTCGTCATCCGCTTTCAGTTCGGCAAATTCCTGATGCAGGTTTTTCTTTTTACCGACGCTTACCGTTTCTGCTTCGGCTTCCATATGGTCGATACGGCGTTCAAATTGTTCAAAACGCGCCATCGCTTCATCAATTTTACCGCTATCCAATTGGCGGCGAACGTCACGCGAAGACGACGCGGCCTGATGACGCAAGGTCAATGCCTGCTGACGTGCGCGGGTCTCATGCAGCTTGCTTTCCAGCTCGGTGATTTCACCTTTCATGCGATCCAGCGTTTCATCAACGGTTCCCACTTCGCGTTTGAGTGTCGTAACCAAATCCAGCAGTTTCTGTTTTTCGATCAATGCGGCGCGGGCCAGATCCTCTTTATCTTTACGCAACGCCAGTTCTGCTTTTTCCTGCCACTCCGCTTGCTGTAACTCGCCGTTACCGATACGGCGAATCAGCTGTTTCTTTTCTGCCAACGCACGCGCAGACGTAGAGCGGACCTCCACCAGCGTATCTTCCATTTCCTGAATCATCAGGCGTACGAGCTTTTGCGGATCCTCTGCTTTATCGAGCAGCGTATTGATGTTGGCGTTTACAATGTCGGCAAAGCGCGAAAAGATACCCATAATAAAATTCCTCTTTGATGTTTACCCAAACCATCGCGGCAACATTACCGCTGATGCATACCCGGAGTAATGACTGCCGGGCTAATGTCGAACCGTCGTATGACTCATGACGTTTCGCGTAACTGAAAGAGTGGAGGCCAATAACCTCGGCGCTCGTTTCTCTGCATAGTCTCTTTCAAGAGTCGTGCCAACTTTTTTAAATAAATATCTTACTGAATAAATAGACTTTTTTATTTTTCACTCTGCTATGATTACATTAGTCCTGATTAATTTAACCAACTATTGGCGAATTTCATCATGAAAGAGATTGATAATTTACTGGGCGAGGCCAACTCTTTTGTCGAGGTTCTGGAACAGGTTTCGCGTCTGGCAAAACTCAATAAACCGGTGCTGGTCGTTGGGGAGCGCGGAACCGGGAAAGAGCTTATCGCCCACCGGTTGCACTATCTCTCCGAGCGTTGGCAAGGTCCGTTTATTTCCCTGAATTGTGCAGCATTGAATGAAAGCCTGCTTGATTCTGAACTTTTCGGTCATGAGGCTGGGGCTTTTACCGGTGCCCAGCGCCGACACTTTGGCCGTTTTGAGCGTGCCGATGGCGGAACGTTATTCCTGGATGAGTTGGCCACTGCGCCCATGCTGGTTCAGGAGAAGTTACTGCGGGTGATCGAATACGGTCATCTCGAGCGGGTTGGTGGCAGTCAGCCACTACAGGTGGATGTCCGGCTGGTGTGTGCAACCAATGACGATCTCCCTGCCCTGGCAGCGGCCGGTAAATTCCGCGCCGATCTGCTGGATCGCCTGGCTTTCGACGTCGTACAACTGCCGCCGCTTCGCCAGCGACTGCAAGACATCATGCTGTTGGCCGAACACTTCGCCATTCAGATGTGCCGTGAACTCTCTTTGCCACTGTTCCCGGGCTTTACCGAGCGGGCACGCGACACCTTGCTGGCCTATTCCTGGCCAGGAAATGTGCGTGAACTGAAGAATGTGGTTGAACGTTCGATGTACCGCCATGGCACCAGCGATGCCCCGCTGGATGCGATTGTGATCAATCCTTTCAATCCGACGACCGACATCGATGACACAATAGAAAGCAATGAAATGTCGAACACAGAGTTGATGCAAGGGGCACTGCCATCCTTGCCGTTGGACGTAAAAAGCTGGTTGCACAGACAAGAACGAATAATGATCCAGCGAGCGCTGGAGCAGGCACGATTCAATCAGCGCAAGGCTGCTGAACTATTGGGCCTGACGTATCATCAGCTGCGGGGAATGCTTAAGAAGCATGCCATGCACATCAGCGAGGAAGAATAAGTCGGATTGAGAGGCCATCTCCACAGGGATTGCCCGCGCGAATTTCAGGCAAAAAAAAGCCAGCACCCGTGCTGGCTAAATAATACTGGAAGCAATGTGAGCAATGTCGTATCCGCAGCAGACCCGTCGTATAAACCGTCCCTGCAGCGGATGGCAGGATGATAATGGTTCTCAGTATCAGTTGTAAAGTGGTTTGTTGAGAATTTTTATCATCCCCATACTAAAGTTATGCGTATAAAGAGTAAGCAATACATTCTCTTTACTGAATGATCCCCCGGTGAATTCTCTTCTGGGGCAGATTTTTAGCCTGAATTTGCCCATAACCCCGACTTTTTGCCGAATCGTTCGCCAGCCAATGATCAGAATGCTGCAACCGATTGGGGTGATCGCCAGAGTGCGATACACTAAGGTATTGCTTACTTAACTTTGAAGCGTTTATGCGTGGTCTAACTCTTTGGATGCTGTCGCTGGGTTGCCTGGCAACATCAGCGTTTGCTGCCCCGGCACCGGTAACAGCAACAACGTCACCTGATATTCGTCAGAGTGGATTCGTTTACTGCGTGAGCGGTGTCCTGAACACCTTTAATCCGCAGATGGCGAGCAGCGGCCTGACGGTTGACACGCTGGCCGCACAGCTTTTTGACCGCCTGCTGGATGTTGATCCCTACACCTATCGTTTGATGCCTGAACTGGCGCAAAGCTGGGAAGTGTTGGATAACGGCGCAACCTATCGCTTCCACCTGCGTAGGGATGTGCCGTTCCAGACGACGCGCTGGTTTACGCCTACACGAAATATGAATGCAGATGACGTCGTGTTCAGTTTCGAACGCGTATTCAATCAGCTCCACCCTTTCCACGCCGTCAACGGTGGCGAGTATCCCTATTTTGAAAGCCTGCAATTCGCCGATTCGGTTCTTAGCGTTAAAAAGCTCGACAACTACACCGTCGAGTTTCGACTCAGCAGCCCGGACGCCTCCTTTCTCTGGCATCTGGCCACCCACTACGCACCGATTCTCTCTGCGGAGTATGCCGAACGTCTGACTCTCGCCGATCGTAAAGAGCGGATTGATCGTGAGCCGATCGGAACCGGTCCGTTCATGTTGGATGAGTACCGCACGGGTCAATATATCCGCCTGGCACGCAATGGTAACTATTGGAAAGGTGTGCCGCGCATGCCGCAGGTGGTGATAGATCTTGGCGCGGGTGGCACGGGCCGCCTGTCAAAACTGCTGACCGGGGAGTGTGATGTGCTGGCTTACCCGGCTGCCAGCCAACTGTCGATACTCCGCGACGACCCGCGTTTGCGCCTCACGCTGCGACCAGGGATGAACGTTGCCTATCTGGCTTTCAACACCCGCAAACCGCCGCTGGATAATGTCAGGGTACGACAGGCCATTGCGCTGGCGATCAACAACCAGCGCCTGATGCAGTCAATTTATTACGGCACGGCAGAAACGGCGGCGTCGATTTTGCCCCGCGCCTCCTGGGCTTACGATAATAATGCGCAGGTGACGGAATACAATCCGCAAAAAGCGCGGGAAACCCTCAAAGAACTGGGTATCGAGAATCTGCATTTTCAACTGATGGTGCCGACGGCCTCACAGTCATTTAACCCCAGCCCGCTGAAAACCGCCGAATTGATTCAGGCTGATTTGGCACAGGTCGGTATTCAGGTGACCATTGTGCCTGTCGAGGGACGTTTTCAGGAGGCACGTCTGATGGAAATGAACCACGATCTGACTCTGACGGGTTGGGCAACGGACAGTAACGATCCAGACAGTTTCTTCCGACCGCTGCTGAGCTGTGCAGCAATCCGCTCACAAACCAACTATGCTCATTGGTGTAATCAGCCCTTTGACGATTTATTGCATCAGGCTTTGCTCTCCCAGCAACTGGCGCAGCGAATTGACGTCTATCAGCAGGCACAGAAAATCCTCGAACAACAACTGCCCGTCTTACCCCTGGCGTCGTCCCTGCGTCTGCAAGCCTACCGTTACGATATCAAGGGCCTGGTGCTCAGTCCGTTTGGCAACGCCTCGTTTGCCGGCGTCTACCGGGAAAGCGATCAAGGAGCAAAACCATGATCATTTATATCCTGCGGCGATTGCTCCTGCTGCTGATTACCTTGATGATGCTCACGCTGGTGGGATTCAGCCTGAATTACTACACCCCGCATGCGCCACTTGAGGGGGCTGCCGTTCTGGATGCATACCGGTTCTATTTTCGCAGCCTGCTGCAGTGGGATTTTGGCGTTTCCAGCATTAACGGCCAGTTGATCAGTGAACAACTGAAAGAGGTGTTCCCGGCCACGATGGAGCTTTGCGTTCTCGCGTTTGGACTGGCGCTGGTAATAGGTATTCCACTGGGGATTATCGCGGGAGTGATGCGCAATAAATGGCCAGATACGCTGATCAGTGCGCTGGCGCTGCTCGGTTTTTCCATCCCCGTATTCTGGTTGGCGCTGCTGCTGATACTGTTCTTTTCCCTGCATCTCGGCTGGTTGCCGGTGTCGGGCCGGCTGGATCTGCTTTACCAATTGAAAACGGTCACCGGACTGACGCTGGTGGACGCCTGGCTTTCTGACTCACCGTATCGTGAGGAAATGATCATCAGCGCGCTGCGGCATATGGTGTTACCGATCGCCGCGCTGGCTGTCGCCCCCACCACTGAAGTTGTTCGTCTGATGCGTATCAGCACGGATGATGTTTTCGGCAAGAATTATATAAAAGCGGCCGCCACGCGCGGGTTATCACGAGTGACCATTATCCGCCGCCACGTTTTGCACAACGCGTTGCCACCGATCATCCCCAAATTGGGGCTACAGTTCTCAACCATGCTGACGCTGGCCATGATCACTGAAGTGGTCTTCAGTTGGCCGGGGTTGGGGAGATGGATCATCAACGCCATTCGCCAGCAAGACTATGCCGCCATTTCCGCCGGTGTCATGGTCGTTGGCACGCTGGTGATTGTGGTGAACGTTCTGTCCGACATATTGGGTGCCATAGCCAACCCGCTAAAACATAAGGAATGGTATGCCCTTAGATAACATTTACCAGGAACAGCGCATACCCAATCCGCTGCGTGATATCTGGCGAATCTTCTACCGCGATGCATTGGCGATGATTGGCTTTTACGGCATGCTGGTGCTGATTTTCCTGTGTCTTTTCGGCCACTATGTCGCGCCTTATGCCCTTGATCAGCAGTTCCTCGGTTATCAGCTACTGCCGCCGTCCTGGTCGCGCTACGGCAATGTCTCTTTCTTCCTCGGTACCGACGACCTTGGCCGCGATATTCTTAGCCGATTACTGTCGGGAACTGCGCCAACTGTTGGTTCTGCGATCATCATTACCTTCGCCGCTGCGCTTTTTGGTACGATTTTGGGGGTGTTTGCCGGTATTACGCGGGGTCTGCGCTCCGCCATCCTCAATCATATCCTCGACACCCTGCTTTCGATCCCGTCGTTATTACTGGCTATTGTGGTCGTGGCCTTCATCGGGCCGAAACTGGAACATGCTATGCTTGCTGTATGGCTGGCGCTTTTGCCGCGGGTGGTACGTACCGTATACAGCGCAGTCCATGATGAGCTGGATAAAGAATATGTGGTGGCCGCGCGACTTGATGGCGCGTCGACCCACGATATTCTCTGGAACGCCATCCTGCCCAATATTGCCGCCGTCATGGTCACGGAGTTCACCCGTGCACTCTCCATGGCCGTGCTGGATATTGCGGCGCTGGGCTTTCTCGATCTGGGTGCGCAACTCCCCTCGCCAGAATGGGGGGCGATGCTGGGCGATTCGCTGGAACTGGTGTATGTTGCGCCCTGGACCGTCATGCTGCCCGGCGGGGCGATATTGGTAAGTGTGTTGGTGATAAATCTTCTCGGTGATGGTATGCGACGCGCGATCAATGCGGGTATAAAATGATGCTGTGGTTGACGACTACGGGAGCTGAATAATGCCATTATTGGATATTCGTAACCTGACGATTGAGTTCATGACCCCCGACGGCCCGGTGAAAGCGGTGGATCGGGTGAGCATGACGTTGACCGAAGGCGAAGTACGCGGTTTGGTCGGCGAATCCGGCTCAGGTAAGAGTTTGATCGCCAAAGCGATCTGTGGTGTAACCAAAGATAACTGGCGGGTCACCGCCGATCGCTTCCGCTTTGATGATATCGACCTATTGAAACTGACCCCGCGCCAACGGCGTAAAGTGGTCGGGCACAACGTGTCGATGATCTTCCAGGAGCCGCAATCCTGCCTCGATCCCTCTGAAAGTATTGGCCGACAATTGATGCAGGCCATTCCCGGCTGGACCTATAAAGGCCGCTGGTGGCAGAGATTCCACTGGCGCAAACGCCGCGCCATCGAACTGCTGCACCGGGTGGGCATCAAAGATCACAAAGATATTATGGGCAGTTACCCTTATGAGTTGACTGAGGGGGAATGCCAGAAAGTCATGATTGCCATTGCGCTGGCGAACCAGCCGCGCTTATTGATCGCCGATGAGCCCACCAATGCGATGGAACCGACCACGCAGGCGCAGATATTCCGACTACTGGCCCGGCTGAATCAGAATAACAACACTACCATTTTGTTAATCAGCCATGACCTGCAAATGATGAGCAAGTGGGCCAATCGCGTAAACGTGTTGTATTGCGGACAAACCGTGGAGACAGCCGTATGTGAAGAGTTGCTTGTCGCACCGCATCATCCGTATACGCAGGCGCTGATCCGCTCCATGCCAGACTTTGGCCGCGCCCTGCCACATAAAAGCCGGTTGAATACCCTGCCTGGCGCGATCCCGTCACTGGAACATCTGCCGATCGGTTGTCGTCTCGGGCCACGCTGCCCCTACGCGCAGAAAAAATGCATTGAAACACCCAGACTGCGTACGGTTAAAGCGCATGCCTTTGCCTGTCACTTCCCACTGAATATGGAGGATCAATGATCGGTGAAACCCTGCTGGAAGTGCGCAATCTGACCAAAACCTTCCGTTACCGCACAGGTCTGTTTCGCAAAATGCATGTCGAGGCCGTAAAGCCCATTAGTTTTACGCTGCGTGAAAAACAGACGCTGGCGATTATTGGTGAGAACGGCTCCGGGAAATCAACGCTGGCGAAAATGCTCTCGGGAATGATCGAACCCACCGCTGGCGAAATGCTGATTGACGATCATCTGCTTGAGTTTGGGGATTATCGCTACCGTAGTCAGCGCATTCGCATAATTTTTCAGGATCCGAGTACCTCCCTCAATCCCCGCCAACGTATCGGTTTGCTGCTGGATGCGCCTTTGCGCCTCAATACTGAACTTGAACCGCACGCCCGGCTGGAGCGCATCAATCAGACGCTGCGGCAGGTCGGTTTGCTGCCAGATCATGCCAATTACTATCCCCATATGCTGGCCTCCGGCCAGATTCAACGCATCGCCCTGGCACGCGCGTTAATCCTGCAACCCAAAGTGATCATTGCCGATGAGGCGCTGGCGGCGCTGGATATGTCCATGCGCTCGCAGATCATCAATCTGATGCTGGAATTGCAGGAAAAACAGGGTATCTCCTACATCTATGTCACCCAACACCTGGGGATGATGAAACATATCAGCGATCAGGTGATGGTGATGCACGAAGGAGAAGTCGTTGAGCGAGGCAGTACCGCCGAGGTTCTGGCGGCACCCTTGCACGATCTGACCAAGCGACTGATTGCCAGCCATTTTGGTGAAGCCCTGACTGCCGATGCCTGGCGGCGCGATGGCGGAAGATACTGAGACTCCCTATTCTCTCCGGGCATGCTAGAATCGCCCGGATTATTAACGCAGGGCGCGTTGGGCGTGGATTTTTTACCCGTCTCGACATCGGCGTCCTGATGCAACAATGACTACAAGGATTATTGCTATGGGTTTTCTTACCGGCAAACGCATTCTGATTACGGGTGTCGCCAGCAAGCTTTCTATCGCTTTTGGCATCGCGACAGCTATGCATCGTGAAGGGGCTGAACTGGCTTTCACCTACCAAAATGACAAACTGAAATCTCGCGTTGAAGAGTTTGCCAAAAACCTGGGTTCCAGTATCGTCCTGCCTTGCGATGTGGCTGAAGATGCCAGTATCGATGCACTTTTTGTTGAGCTGGCAAAAAGCTGGCCAACGTTTGACGGTTTCGTTCACGCCATTGCCTATGCGCCTGGTGCCGAACTGGACGGTGATTACGTCAATGCGGTTACCCGCGAAGGCTTCGCCATTGCCCATGACATCAGTTCCTACAGCTTTGTTGCGATGGCAAAAGCCTGCCGCTCAATGCTGAATCCGAAATCAGGTCTGGTTACACTGAGCTATCTGGGTGCTGAGCGGGCGATCCCTAACTACAATGTGATGGGTCTGGCGAAAGCATCCCTGGAAGCCAACGTCCGTTATATGGCAAATGCCATGGGCCGTGACGGCGTGCGCGTCAATGCCATCTCTGCGGGGCCAATCCGCACTCTTGCAGCCTCAGGCATCAAAGACTTCAGAAAAATGCTGGCGCATTGTGAAGCAGTCACACCGCTGCGCCGTACCGTAAACATTGAGGATGTGGGCAATTCTGCCGCGTTCCTCTGTTCCGATCTGGCCGCAGGCGTTACCGGCGAAGTTCTGCACGTGGATGGCGGTTTCAGTATCGCGGCCATGAATGAACTGGAGCTGGATACCAAAGCAAAAAGCGAGTAATCCCCTCTCGTCGGCAAATTGAAAAGTCCGGCTCCGCAAGGGGTCGGATTTTTTTATGTACGCGATTTTATGTGTAAGTCCGGAGATGCGCGGTATCTGTGAGAAAAGCGCCATTTTTTACCAAGGCTTATGCTTTCTTTAGCTAAACAAATCACATAATTGATTAATAAGGATTTTTATACTTTTTTGCTATGGATTATGGCGTAAGAGTATTTTGTCTGAGGTTCGCTTTCGGGGAGTATGTACTCTAAATAATTCGAGTTGCAGGAAGGCGGCAAGTTCGTGAATCCCAGGAGCATAGATAACTATGTGACTGGGATGAGCGAACGAAGCCAACGTACCTGCAACTTGAAGTATGACGAGTATGCAGAATTTGCCCTACCGCAAAAGGAACCCTTTATGGAGCAACGTCGCCGCACCCAAACAGCTGGCTGGTATCATAAAACCCAGCGCAGCCTGCACGGTGGCCTCCCCCTCGATCCCCACGCAGACACCCATCGCGATCGCTTTCTGCTGGGTATTGATGCCTACGCCAATGCCTCATTACGCCGCGTCCTTGAAGGACGCAAAGACGTATTTGACGTGTCATTGGCGGCTTACAGAGTTTTCTTTCCTGAATCAGTGAAGGTTTCGCGAGAAGTCACGCTGTCGCTTTATGACCGTTTGAGTACGGCGCTGACGGTGGCGCAGGTGACGGGCGTCCAAACGCTTTGTAGCCATTACGCTGCCCGCCTCACCCCGCTGCCCAGCCCAGATGCCTCCCGCCAAAGCAATACCCGCCTTACCCAGATTACCCAATACGCCCGACAGCTTGCCAGCCAACCGACGCTCATCACCCGGCATGGCTTGCAACAATTATTGGAGGTCGGATTAAGTGTGGCGGATATCGTCACCTTCACGCAAATCATTGGTTTTGTCAGTTATCAGGCCAGGGTCATTACCGGTATTTCAGCCCTGGCGGGTCGCCCTGTCGCTGTCATTCCTGCTTTCCCCGCCGTTGATGATGCACCGGCAGAGAATTTCCCGCCCCCGTCGTCGGCTTGGGTTTCACACTTGCCGCCGGTGCAAATGACCGAGGCGACGCCCTTGCAACTGGACATCCTGGATCAGAGCCACCCCGATGCACGTTTGCTGCCGTACTATTTGCTGCTGGCGCACGACGCTGCTGCACTTCGCGAGCAATCTGGCATCGTGAACGGCATTCTCTATGCCGAGGCAGGACTGAAAGACAGCCAGAGAGAGTTGGCTGCGCTGGTGGTATCAAGGATCAATGGCTGCGGTGAAAGTGCGAATACCCATGCCGAGGATTTCCTGCAACTTACGGCCGATCGGCTTACCGTCAATCGCCTGTGGCTTGGGGTACCAGACGCAATGGCGGTTGATAACACGGACAATCAGCAACAACAGCGATTGATTATCCGCCTCGTGGCTACTTTGACGCGTTCACCGGAAAGGTTCGGTCCGCAAGATCTGCAACCGTTATTGGCAGAGGGATTCAGCATCGCTGAGATATTGGATGTCATTTTAGCCACGGCATTAACCGGCTGGACCAATCGCCTGATGCAAACTCTCGGATCCACCGATACGCCGACTCTGCAATAACACTTTTACCCTCCTGAGCGCGAGTGAGAGCGTCCATTTCTGGCCTCTCACCCGCCGATTTATCTCGGAATTTTCTCGACAAATCTCTTTTTCAAATCCAAAACATCTTTTCAATCGAAAATTTAGTCTAATAATGCAGGGCAGATCACACTTGGCTGTGAATCGACTCAATAGTGCACGGCAAATGAGATGTCAGAATTTCGAATGTCATGGAAAAATTGATTTATGCATGACAATGAGTGGCATGCGGCGCACCAGACAATCACATGAACTGATTTTTCCATAAGTGACAGAATATATAACCATTTGAAAATTGAATACTATCTAACCAACACAATAGTTTGAATAATTGATTAAACATAAGCGTTAATTCTGCATAACATTTGAAGAACGGTTTTATCGGGACGTCCGAGATATATGTAACCGAATATGACAAATCTCTTGCCTCGTTGACAAAGATAGTGAACATTACCTGCCGTCATTCCTTCCTATAACAATGCAAAGGGTGCTTATTTCGCAGCACCAACTTTTGCTTTCCCAGACATTTTCTGGCGAGAAGTCTTACACAGAGGTCCCAGTGAAAACTGAAAACACAACAAAAGATGAAAGCGTCAGTATGAACGCGTTCAAACAACCCAAGGCGTTCTATCTCATCTTCTCCATCGAATTGTGGGAACGATTTGGTTACTACGGCCTGCAAGGCATCATGGCCGTCTATCTGGTCAAAATGCTTGGCCTGTCAGAAGCAGACTCCATCACCCTTTTCTCCTCATTCAGCGCACTCGTTTATGGTTTTGTCGCCATCGGTGGCTGGCTGGGCGATAAAGTGCTGGGAGCCAAGCGCGTCATTGTGCTCGGCTCGCTGGTTCTGGCCATTGGTTATGCGCTGGTGGCCTATTCCGGCCATGACATCATGTGGGTGTATATGGGTATGGCAACTATTGCTGTCGGTAATGGTTTGTTTAAAGCCAATCCGTCCTCCCTGCTCTCTACGTGTTACCAGAAAGACGATCCGCGCCTTGATGGTGCGTTCACCATGTATTACATGGCGGTCAATATCGGTTCGTTTTTCTCTATGCTTGCCACTCCGTGGTTGGCGGCGAAATATGGCTGGAGCGTGGCGTTTTCCCTGAGCGTGGTAGGTATGCTGATTACCCTGGTCAACTTCATGTTCTGCAAAAAATGGGTTAAGAAACAGGGTTCCAAACCTGATTTCGAGCCGTTGCAATACAAGAAATTGCTGATGGTCATTATTGGTGTGGTCGCGCTGATTACCCTGTCGACCTGGTTGTTGCATCACCAGCAAATCGCCCGCTATGCGCTGGCGCTGATTTCGGTGGGCATCATCATTATCTTCGCCAAGGAAACCTTTAACCTGCATGGCATTGCACGGCGCAAAATGATCGTCGCCTTCCTGTTGATGCTGGAAGCCGTGGTGTTCTTTGTGTTGTATAGCCAGATGCCGACTTCACTGAACTTCTTCGCAATTCACAATGTTGAAAAGACCCTGTTCGGCCTGACGTTTCAACCAGAACAGTTCCAGGCACTGAACCCGTTCTGGATTATGGTTGCGAGTCCGATACTGGCGGCGATCTACACCAAAATGGGCGATCGTATGCCAATGCCACACAAATTCGCATTGGGTATGGTGCTGTGCTCGGGTGCATTCCTGGTTCTGCCATGGGGCGCGTCGTTGGCCAATGATCAGGGTATCGTTTCGGTAAACTGGTTGGTATTGAGCTATTGCTTGCAGAGTATTGGCGAACTGATGATCTCCGGACTGGGTCTGGCGATGGTGGCACAATTGGTTCCACAGCGCCTGATGGGCTTCATTATGGGTTCATGGTTCCTGACTACCGCCGCGGCAGCGATCATTGCGGGTAAAGTGGCAAATCTGACTGCAGCGCCAAAAGACATCATTGATGCGCATGCTTCACTGGCTATTTATAGCCATGTATTTATGCAGATTGGTATTGTTACGGCAATCATTGCCGTGCTGATGCTGCTCACCGCGCCAAGGCTGCATCATATGACGCTGGATAACGCTGAAGACAAGCGGCTTGCAGAATTAGCTACCGCGCAATAAGACGTTCCTCAGCAGCATAACTGGAAAACGCGCCTTTCATTCAGGGCGCGTTTTTTTATCCTTTATTAAATAAATGATATTGATAAATAAAAGACGCTAGCCGAACCCATGGATAACGCGCGCAAAAGCCTTTTCAGCGAAGTGTGGCAAGTGCCTTATCTGCCGCTGGATCCTGCTGATGTCGGTTATAGTTATGAGGGCTGAAAAGGTTGTCGGTAAATTTCATGTTGAATCAATACGGTGTTTTTTACTTTAGCCCAGCATGCCACTATTGCCGCTATCTGCAACGGTTATCGCCTGATTAGAGCGCACCAACCCAATTTACGTGCGTCTGTTCACCCGCAACCAGACTCATTTTCTGCGCCATCATAATGTGCCGTAACTCCTTTGGCGTCGCGCCGTAGGTTTCAACAAAATGCCGGCGCAGCGTGCTCAACTCCAGACCACAACGCTTGGCAATAATCGACAGGCTGAGATCGGAAACGGATGCATTGCGCAGCAATCGTTTTGCCAACGTCAACCGCCGGTTACGGACAAAATGCGCTATGCCTCCCAACGGTTCAAAAAGACGGTAGAGGCTGGAGCGAGAAATCGCAAAGTGCTTGCACAATAGTTCAACGGAAAGGGGTGCGGAAAGATTTCTTTCGATATACAGGCAGATCCTTTCCAGTTTGCTGCCCAGTATCTCGGGTTGCTGCACGATATTACCGGCGGTGACCTGCAGGGCTTGCATAAATACCGCCGCAGCCCCTGCTCCCGTGCTGAGGATCTCCTGCTCGGTCATTTGATCAAAGACCTGCAGCATGGCGTTGAAGTGGTTGCGAACCAGAAAGTTGACCGGTGAAGTGACAGGAATAGGGTGTCCATGCAGCGAGGCGATATCCACTGAGTTGGTCACCGCATACTTTGGCATAATCATGTATTGGTAGGTGCACCGATGCGGCGGATGTTTTCCCGGATAAACATGCACTTTTATCGGCAGTGACATATCCTGGATCAGGATATCCCCTTGGGAAAGTAATACCCGTCGGCCAAAACATTGGCACTCCATGGCACCGATGATAACAATGAAAATCAAAATATGATCGGGCATGGAAAAGAGATTGCCATGCTGGCGATGAAGGTCGTGTTCGCAGACGGTGAGCACACCACCAATAATTTTGCCGAAGTTATACCCTGTCACACGCCAATCAAATTCAGCAAAATTCTTTTTAGGCAGTACCAATTTTAAACCTGCGGAGGACATCCCGTCTTCCCATTCGTAAAAGCTCGTATCAAAATCCTGATAATGTGTTGCCGAATCAGTGATTTTACGTGAAGCAGCATACGTCATTAGGAATATCCGTCAAATACTAGGAATATTCCTAGAGATTAATCCGATTACCGAAACCAAATCAACTAGCAAATGTAATCTTTAACGTAAATGCGTATTTTTGACTTTTTAATCCATGCAACCGCCTGTCCAGCCTGAACAATTTGAGTTAGACGGCTCGTTGTCTCGATGCTTGCCCCGTTTGCGCTTTATTAAAGACTCCGCCCACCTATTTCGGCATAATTCTGGCATAACGCCATCCAGTGAGGGAAAACCACACCATGACCGCACCTGATTTCTTTTTAGTCGATGCCTTTACCGACCATATTTTTGGCGGCAATCCTGCGGCTGTCTGCCCTCTGCAACGTTGGCCGGACGATGATCGCCTCCTGCGCATGACCCAGGAGCACAATCAGGCTGAGACGGCCTTTTTTGTCGCAACAGAAGACGGCTTCGAGCTGCGCTGGTTTACCGTGCTCGGCGAGATTAATCTCTGTGGGCACGCAACTCTGGCCACTGCGCAGGTGATTTTCAACCACCTGCACTATCCAGGGGATGAGATTCGCTTTTCCACCCGTTTTGTCGGGCCGCTGACGGTCAAACGCAAAGACGACGGGTTAATGCTGGATTTTCCTGCGTGGTACCCGGAACCGGTAGAAACACTGCCGTCGGCGCTGCTGGAAGGATTGGGCATCACACGGGCCGGGCAGGCGTTTTCAGGCCGCGATTACCTGCTGGTTTTGGAAAATGAACAGGCTGTTCGCAACGTCAATCCTGATTTTTCCCTATTGGGTCAGGCCGGCAAGTGCGTCTGCATTACCGCCGCTGGTGACGACTGCGATTTCGTCAGCCGCTTCTTTTGCCCCGGTGACGCCCATCAGGAAGATCCGGTTACCGGCTCCACGCACACCATGCTGATTCCTTTCTGGTCGAAACGCCTGGGTAAACAGCAGATGATGGCGCGTCAATTGTCAGCCCGCGGGGGCGAATTGCGCTGCGAATATACCGGTGATCGGGTATTGATTTCCGGACAGGCACGAACCTATTTGCAAGGCTCACTTTTCCTGACAAACTGAATTCCCGCATTCGGCGGATTAATCAGGAGCGACGCTGTGTTAACTATTCTAGGCAGGTCATCTTCCATTAACGTAAGAAAGGTTCTGTGTACTTGTGACGAGTTGGCGCTCAACTATGTGCAACAGCATTGGGGTGCAGGGTTTGCCCCCACGGCAACACCCGAATTTATGGCGCTCAATCCCAATGCGCTGGTCCCCGTCATGCAGGAGGGTGATTTTGTCCTCTGGGAGTCGAATACCATTTGCCGTTACCTCGCCAATACCCATCCGCAGGCGGGCCTATTACCGGTCGATCCACAGCAGCGTGCCCACGTTGAGAAATGGATGGACTGGCAGTTGGGGGATTTGAATAACGCCTGGCGTTACGTCTTTATGGCTCGTTTACGCAATACCCCAGCGAATCCCGATCCTGCGCTGCTGGCTGCCAGCGAGAAAAGCTGGAATCACCAGATGCAGATCCTCGATCAGCAAGTGGATAAAACGGCGGCCTGGGTGACCGGCGAGCACTTTACCCTTGCCGATATCGTGCTCGGGCTCTCCCTGCACCGCTGGCTGATGACACCCATGTCCCGCCCTGCGCTTCCGGCATTGGATGCCTATTACGACCGTCTGCGCGAGCGTCCGACATTTGCCACTTACGCCACGCAGGAATGGCCATAAACACTGATTACCGTTCCCCGTGACTGAAGGTTTTTCCCAGAGGGCATGCGGATTGAGTGCCCGATCGGCGAATCAATAATGTGATCTTCATTTAGGTCACATTATTTTCAGTCGCAAGGATAAAAATCTGATAACGTAAAGTTATGAATATAATCACCTGGTCGCACTCTATGAGCAAAGGAAAAGTACTGGAGGAATCACGTCAGTTAAAACGACTGCATGCCGCCACGCGCAAACAGTCGCACTGGTACAAATGGATTGCTTTCATCGCCGCTCTGGACTGCATTCTGGTGATTTTTTACGATCAGGATATGCGCAACATTGTCTTTTCGGGCGGCGTAACCCTAGTCTGTCTCTATCTCTACCTGAAAGAGCGTAATAAAGCGCGCGGCTATCGGCGTGAATACGACCAAAAGTTCGGCAGGGAAAAAGAGAACATCTGATTCCTGCCCTCTCTGAAATATCAGGGCGACCCTGCGCACCGGGCGAGGGTTACGGCGGATTTTGCTAAATTGTTAAGTTACCCACTGACTTTTATCATTACGCGCATTAGGATTAATGGCGTTTATGTTTCAAGCCGTATTGGCCACTCTCATCGCGCGCTTAAGGAGTCTTCGATGAAACTGTATTACAAACCCGGTGCCTGTTCGCTTTCTCCGCACATTGTTCTTCGTGAAGCAGGTCTGGATTTCACTATCGAGAAAGTCGATCTGGCCAGTAAAAAGACCGAACGAGGCGATGACTACCTTGAGGTCAATCCAAAAGGCCAGGTTCCTACATTGCAGTTGAATGACGGCAGCATTCTCACCGAAGGGGTGGCTATCGTTCAGTATATTGCCGATCAGAAACCCGATCGGCAGTTGCTGCCTGAAGTCGGTACTCTGGCGCGCTACCACGCCCTAGAGTGGTTGAACTATATTGCAACTGAACTGCACAAAGGATTTACCCCGCTGTTCAATCCACGTACCCCGGACGAATACAAAACTATCGCCCGCGAAACGCTGGACAAAAAGTTCGCCTATGTCAATGACGTGCTCGGCAAACAGCAATATCTGCTGGGCGCACGCTTCAGCGTGGCAGATGCCTACCTGTTTACCGTTCTGGGCTGGGCCAAGGCGTTGAAATTCGATCTGGGTGCCTGGCCCAATATTTCTGCCTATCTTGGTCGTGTCGCAGCGCGTCCGGCGGTTGATGCCGCGCTGACCGCTGAAGGTCTGAAGTAAGTCGGGCCAACAAACAGCCAGAAAAAAAGCGCCTCATTCAGGGGCGCTTCGATAGAGTGGCTACACTGGCGTTAACAACTGCCAGACGTTACCGAGCTAGACTTTAACAGCAGTAAAATGGTGCTGAGGCTGCACGATACCGTCCTGTGCGGCAACGATTTGCAACTCATACTCACCCATTTCGTGCGTGGTCTTCATCACTTCGTAGACTGCCGCGGTAACGTGCTCCAACGCATTCGCCAGAGACTCCCCCTTGAGCAAATTCACCAGCAGCAATCCGCTGGTCAGATCGCCCACGCCAACCGGTTGACGCGCCGGGAACTCAATCAATGGCCGACTGATATGCCAGGCTTCATCAGCCGTAACCAGCAGCATTTCAAAGCAGGCCGCGCTGTAACCTGCGCGCGCCAAATGCTTGACCAGAACGATTTTTGGCCCCTGCGCACACAGTTCGCGAGCGGCACTGACCGCCTGCTCCACATTGTTCACCGCATGGCCGCACAACAGTTCCAGCTCAATAAGATTTGGCGCAATCACATCGCTGCTTTGCAACGAACGCTTGCAGTGAAACTCTGCCACGCCCGGCGCAACAATACAGCCTTTCTCAGGATGACCCATGACCGGATCGCAGAAATAGAGCGCATGCGGGTTGGCCTTTTTCACCTGACTGACGATCTGCTGGATATGCTCACCCTGCTCAGCCGATCCAATGTAACCACTCAGCACCGCATCACAGTTTTTCAACTGATCGATATCCGCAATACCTTGGGCAATTTCACTCAGATGGCTGGCTGGCATGACGCAACCGGTCCAGTGACCATATTGGGTATGGTTGGAAAACTGTACGGTATTGAGCGGCCAGACATTCGCCCCCATCCGACGCATCGGGAATTCGGCGGCACTGTTTCCGGCATGACCAAATACAACGTGTGACTGTATTGAAAGAATATTTTTCATCGGGACAATCTAACCCATATCATCATCGCGTGGATGGACAGACGCCAAAATTAAGGGGGCGATCACCCCCTTGTTTGCCAGCTATTGTTGTTATTTCCAGCTCACGAGACAGTAGTGTTTTTTACCGCGACGCAGAAGCGTATAACGACCAAACAGGCGGTCGCTGTCGCTGAAGGTATATTCTGCGTTGGACTGTTTTTCACCGTTGATGGTCACTGCATTGGATCCAATCATGGTACGTGCCTGCCCACGGGAAGGCACCAGTTCAGCGGCGACCAGCGCCTGTTGCAAATCGGCATCTTTTTCCAGCTCGACCGATGGCATACCGTCCTGCGCCAATTGCGCGAAGTCGGCTTCCGTCATGTCGCCCAGCGATCCAGAGAACAGGCTCTGGGTGATGCGGCGCGCCGCAGCCAGACCTTGTGCACCGTGCACCATGCCAGTGACTTCCTCGGCCAGAACGTATTGGGCGCGTGGCGCGACGCCGCTGTTTTTGTCTTCTTCTTCCAGCGCATTGATCTCATCAAGGCTCAGGAAAGTGAAGAATTTCAGGAAGCGGTAAACGTCAGCATCCGCCGTATTGATCCAGAACTGGTAGAATTTATAGGGGCTGGTTTTTGCCGGATCCAACCAGACTGCGCCACCTTCGGTTTTGCCAAACTTGGTGCCATCGGCTTTGGTGATTAACGGCACGGTCAGGCCAAATACCTGTTTCTGATGCATACGACGGGTCAAATCGATTCCGGAAGTAATATTCCCCCACTGATCGGAACCGCCGATTTGCAGCTCAACGCGGTGCAGATTGTAGAGCGATGCGAAGTCGTAACCTTGCAACAGGTTGTAGGAGAACTCGGTAAACGAAATACCGCTGTCATCGCGATTCAAACGCTGTTTGACCGCTTCTTTATTAATCATCTGGTTGACAGAGAAATGCTTGCCGATGTCACGCAGGAAGGTCAGGACGTTCATGTCACCGAACCAGTCGTAATTATTCGCGGCAATTGCGCTGTTGTCACCACAGTCGAAATCAAGGAACGGCGAAACCTGCTTACGGATTTTCTCTACCCATTCATTGACGGTTTCGTTGGTGTTCAGCTTACGCTCGGCGGCCTTGAAGCTCGGATCGCCAATCAGGCCGGTCGCCCCACCCACCAGCGCAACCGGCTTGTGCCCGGCCAACTGAAAACGTTTAAGACAGAGCAACGGTACCAGATGGCCCAAATGCAAGCTGTCGGCGGTCGGATCGAAACCGCAATACAGTGCAATTGGCCCTTGCGCCAGCCGCTCCGCTAACGCTTCCTCGTCCGTAACCTGGGCCACCAGGCCCCGCTCTTGCAGTTGTTTAACCAAGTTGCTGCTTGTCATCAATGACTCCATTGTCTTGTGCATAAAACATATCTGGCAGCACGGCGTCGCGCGCGCCCAATCGCGAACATCTAAATAAGTGGCATAGAATAAAGCGCCCGTGACACGAGCGCTAGGATTTAGCGAGATATTTCGTTATTCAGGGGGCCAGACGGTCAATTTTCCACGCGTCGCCTTCACGCTGGTAAATAAAACGGTCATGCAGGCGGTGTTCACCGCCCTGCCAGAACTCTGCGGAGTGAATTGAAACGCGATAACCGCCCCAGAAGCTGGGTAGCGGGACGTCGCCCTGGCGGAACTTCTCTTTCAGTTCGAGGAACTTGCTTTCCAGAATGCCGCGCGCGGAAATCCGCGAGGATTGCTGTGATACCCAGGCACCAATCTGGCTGTCTTTAGGGCGACTGTTGAAATATTTCATCACTTCAAACGTCGAGAGACGCTCAGCCTCACCCAGGAAACTCACCTGGCGATCGAGCATATGCCATGGAAAAAGCAGGCTGACTTTGGGATTATGGGCAATCTGTAACGCCTTGCGGCTGCCGAGATTGGTATAGAACACCAATCCTTGCCGATCGTAGTGCTTGAGCAGGACAATGCGCTGGAACGGTTGACCAGTTTCATCCACTGTCGCAACACACATCGCCGTGGGGTCGGCCAGTTGTGCCTCGCAGGCCTGTTTCAACCAGCGTTCGAAGAGGTCAAGGGGATCGGCAGTCAGATCGTGGCGACGCAAGCCACCACGGGTATATTCACGTCGCAAATCAGCGACATCAAATTCATTCTTATCAGTCATATAGAATCGATCATCAACGAAGGGATATTACGGCCATTCTGCGCCCGGATCGCCAGAATCTCAATGATCCTGACGCCCGGTGCGGACGATTACTGGGTCAGGATGCAGTCGTTGATAATAATGTCATCCCCGCGTTGTACCATTGCCCCTTCACCTTTCGACCAGAAACTGTAGGTGCCATCACTGTATTTCGCGCCAGAGGCCGCTTCGACGTGGCTAAGCGTCAACTGTTTTCCATCAAGCACAAAACTCACGCGATCGTCTTTAACGTGCTGGGTCACTGTCAGCGGCAATGTGCCGCACTGGTAGTGCAGCTCCTGATCGGGGGTCGGTTTCGTCATCTGGCTGCATCCCGCCAGTGCGATAGCGACCAATACGATGAGCTTTTTCATGCGGCTTCTCCTGTCATTATGTCTGCAGCCCTTTAAGATTAGCAGCTTAAGCAGGCTTTTTATGCATAACCGGATAGATAGCACCAAGAAGCGTCGATTGACTGGCACCGGTAACCGACGGCATATTCCCCGGTAGCCCAGACAGCGTACGGAATGCCAGCCAGGCAAACGCCAGCGCCTCCATATCATCACCACTTACGCCAAAGTTATCAGTGGTGCAGACTTCGATTCCCGGTAAAAGTGCCGACAACCGGGTCATGACCAGCGGATTTCTCGCCCCGCCGCCGCACACCAGCAACCGTTCACAACCACCTGCCAGCTGTACCTGTTCCGAAATGCTCGTGGCGGTCAGTTCAGCCAGCGTGGCCTGCACATCCTCAGGACGCAACCCAGGCATGTTACTCAATTGCCGCTCAAGCCAGGCCATATTGAAATATTCACGCCCGGTGCTTTTCGGTGCCGGTTCGGCAAAATAGGGATCTGACAGCATCTGCTGCAACAGCGTCAGATTGACCCGCCCTTCCGACGCCATTGAGGCATCTTTGTCATACGGTTGGCTACGGTTACACCACACCCAGGCATCCATCAGCATATTGCCGGGGCCGGTGTCGAAGCCGCGCACCGGCTGGCCGGGCATCAGAATGGAGAGATTGGCGATACCGCCAATATTGAGCACCATCCGCCGTTCGTTGGGATGGGTCAGCAATGCAGCGTGAAAAGCCGGCACCAGCGGCGCACCCTGCCCACCATATGCCATATCGCGCCGACGAAAATCGCCGACGGTGGTAATTCCGGTCATGGCGGCAATACGGTTGTTGTCGCCCAATTGCAGCGAAAAAGTCGCCTCACCTTTGGGTTCATGCCACACCGTTTGCCCGTGATTGCCGATGGCAGTAATGTCCTGCGCATGCAGCCCGCATTTTTTCAGCAATTCCTGCACGGCTTCGGCAAAAAGAATCCCCAGTCGGGTATCCAGTTGGCCGACCGCCGACAGCGTGGTTCGCTGCCCCTGGCACATCCCCAGAATGGCCTGTTTCAACTCAATGGGGATCGGGTGCGAATAGCTTGCCTGCTGTGCCACCATACGCTCATCGATCGCGGCGAGTACCACATCAATGCCATCCAGACTGGTTCCGGACATCACGCCTATGTAGCGTCCTGATTTCATAATAATACCCCTTACTTCCGTCACGAAAGCGACAACAACACCAACATGCGTTCAATAAAACAGATTTAAAAAATTAACGCCATGAAATGGCGCGTTATTTTTCATCAATGTGAATGAAGTATTGATTTTATGTTGTCAACTTTGGCTTATTGCGCTGCCTGACAACCCATATGCCAAACACGGCCTACACTATAGGAAAGATAAACCACCGTTTATAATCAGTTGAAGAGACACCGGTTATGATTAGTGCCAATAACGTGGCAAAATAGGCAATACCTGTGTTACGCCATTACTGTAGCAGTTTCGTTTTCTCACGTAGTTCTGTCAGCTTCCCGGCTTATTTGGGGTCGCGCAAATTACGTATCCATAAATAGGAGTTTTGTATGATTAAGCGTCTTCTCGTTGTTGCCATGGCTGGATTCACACTGGCAGGGTGCGCGAATAACAGCACCCTTTCTGGTGATGTCTATTCTTCTGCCCAAGCCAAACAGGTTCAGAATGTCACCTACGGTACGCTGGTCTCCGTTCGCCCGGTTCAGATTCAGGGCGGGGATGAAAACAATATAATAGGTGCGATCGGCGGTGCGGTTCTCGGTGGTTTCCTGGGTAATACTATCGGTGGCGGTACCGGGCGTAGTCTGGCAACCGCAGCAGGTGCGGTAGCAGGTGGCATGGCAGGTCAGGGTGTGCAGGGTGCAATAAACCGCACCAACGGTGTCGAGCTGGAAATCCGTCGTGACGACGGCAACACAATCATGGTCGTCCAGAAAGCCGGACCAACCCAGTTCAGCGTCGGTCAGCGCGTCACCATGGCCAGCAGTGGCAGCACCATTACCGTATCGCCACGCTGATTTGTGGCATCAGATATTGCTTCTGCTGACATTGTTTTAGCTGACATTATTTACACAGACATTGTTTGAACAAACGATGCAAAAACCGGAGGCCAGGCCTCCGGTTTACTTTTGGGTGTGTGTGATAGTCAAGCGAACGAAAAATAATTATTTATCTTGTAACTCAGTGATATTCTTTTCTAATTTTTCAACCAATGCAGACAGTATCACCACTTCCTCCGGCGAAATCCCGGACAGGATTTCTTTACGGGTAATGCTGATGACATTTTCAACTTCACCAATGATTGGCGCTGCTGCTTCAGTAAGTTTTATGCGTTTGGCCCGCCGGTCGCTGGAGCAGGTATGACGGGTAATCAGGCCCTTTTCTTCCAGTTGATCCAGTGTCCTGACCAATGAGGGCTGTTCAATACCTATGGCTTTCGCCAGTTGGATTTGTGACTGTTCTGGCGGTAAGCGGCTGATATTATGCAACGTTACCCAGTGTGTTTGCGTCAACTCGAGTGGTTTCAGCCGATGATCAATCAGCGCTCGCCACACACGAACCAATCGTGCCAAATCTGATCCCAAGTTCGATTCCAATTCTCCCTCCTTATAATTAGCATGCTAATATTACACCCCAGAGTTTAGCCTATTTTGAGGATTTAACCTCCCAAATTCAATTCCCTATATAATGAACAGCAAGATTCGCGGACTCACTGCAAAAATACCTTATAATCATCCCGCGTTTTGTTCTGTTAATATTCGCCTCTAGGAATAAATACTGTGAATGCATTATGGTTCAGCAATGGCGCGGCCCTGAGGGATCTGGTGTTCGGCGCATCGCTCTATTTCCCACCCATTTTCAAAGCGTTCTTGCTTGGGCTGCTGCTGTGGCTGGTCATACACCACCTGCTGCGTGATTGGATCTATTCTGGCGAAGTTTGGCATCCGATGCTTATGGATTTATCTATTTTCGTGATAAGCGTCAGCACTTCTTTGTGGATTTTGACCCGCTGGTAACATTTTCTTCTCGTGGAAAAGTCAGAATGATACTTAAAACAATTAAATATTTCTCAACTATCCTGATTTTGGCGGTCGCTCTGGTAGCAGGATGGTGGCTCTGGAACTACTACATGCAATCTCCCTGGACGCGGGATGGCAAAGTTCGCGCCGAACTGGTGAACATTACACCAGAGGTTTCTGGCCGAATTACCGCAATCAATGTCCACGACAACCAATTCGTGAAATCTGGCGGCCTGTTGTTCACACTCGATCCAGAACCTTTTCACATCGCCCTGAGCAACGCCGAGGCTGCCGTCGCCAAAGCCGAATCCGATCTGGAAAAAGCCAATCATGAAGCAGCCAGACGCCGCAATTTGCCGAATAATGTTATCTCCGCCGAATCACTCGATGAATCCAACCTGTCTGCCAAATCCATGTTGGCCCAGTACAAAGCCGCACAGGCCAATCTGGAGCAGGCGCGCTGGAATTTGAGCAAAACGCGCATTTATGCCCCGACCGATGGCTATATCACCAATTTGCAAACGCGTCAGGGCAACTACGCCACGGCAGGTACGCCGCTGGTGGCGCTGGTTGATCTGCACTCGTTCTACGTCATGGGATATTTTGAAGAAACCAAATTGCGGCATATCCGCATCGGTGATTATGCCGATATCACTCTTTACAACGGAAATGTTCCCCTGCAAGGCCGCGTTGAGAGCATCGGGCGGGCGGTTTACGATCAAAGCGTCGACAATGCCAGCGACATGCTGATGGACGTGAAGCCCAATGTACCCTGGGTACGTCTGGCACAACGGGTTCCGGTGCGGATCAAGCTGGAAAATGTCCCTGCTGACGTGATGCTCGTCGCCGGTACACCTGTACGATATCAATTCGTCACTGAGGTCAGGGACGTGAAGCTGAGCTGGCTGGAATGGAAGCAAAGTCCGTGGGGTAAAGCCACATCCGGGCAATGGCGCTATGCGTTGCGCAATTCCATCGCCATGTGCCTGGCCCTGTGGGTGGCATTTGCCCTGCAATTGGATGAACCGACCTGGGCACTGACTTCCGCCGCCGTGGTCAGTTTCCCGACCGTCGGCGGTGTCATCAGCAAAAGTATTGGCCGGGTGATCGGCAGTCTGATGGGGGCCGCAGCCTCGATCATCATCGCTGGCCACTGCCTCAACGATCCATGGCTCTTCACGCTGTTTATCGCCTCGTGGCTCGCACTTTGTACTTTTATCTCCAACCACTACCAGAATAACGTCTCCTACGCATTCGCGCTGGCGGGATACACCGCCGCCATCATCGCCTTCTCCACCGTTGATGTGACCGACACCCAGCAAATCTGGGACATTGCGCAGGCCAGGGTATGCGAGGTCATCACCGGGATTTTATGTGGTGGCCTGATGATGATGATTTTGCCCAGCACCTCCGATGGCAGCGCCCTGCTCACGTCGTTGCGCACTATGCATATCCGCCTGCTGGAACATGCTGAATTGCTCTGGCAGCCTGAGATCAGTCACCGTATCCGAGTCTCACACGAAGGGGTTATCGGCCAGATTCTGACCATGAATGTGCTGCGTATCCAGGCATTCTGGAGCCATTACCGACTTCGTCGGCAAAACAACATACTGAATTTTCTGCTGCACCAGCACTTGACGTTGACCAGCGTGATCTCCAGTTTGCGGCGCATGTTGCTGAACTGGCCGAATCCGCCGGAGAATTTACCCGATATCCTGAAAGTGCTGTTTGCCGAACTGCGCCAGCCCAATACCAATAAATACCAGTTGGCAAAAATACTGCAAAAAATTGCGCCGCATGACGATGGCGATTACCGTCACCGGGCTTTCTGGCTGCGTCTGCGTCACTTCTGCTGGCTCTATCTGCAAAGCGATCGTTGGTTGAAGCGGGTGGAAAATGCGTCCCCGGTCAGCGAGTTCAATCCGCCGAAAGTCACGAAACTCGCGCGTCATACCGATACCTACGAAGCCGCCTATAACGGCCTGCGGACTTTCCTGTGTATCGTTTTGGGTTGCGCCTACTGGATCAATACGCAATGGGACGCGGGCAGTGCCGGTTTGACGCTGGTGGCGATCAGTTGCGTGCTCTATTCCTCCACACCCTCACCCATCAACAGCATCACCACGCTATTGAAAGCGATGATCGTGCTGTCGATAACTGCATTTATCGTTAAATTTGGCCTGCTGATCCAAATCAGCGATCTGTGGGTTTTTCTCTGTTTTTTACTGCCCGTATTGATCACCATGCAGATGCTGAAGCTACAGAATCCGCGTAATGCCGCGTTATGGGGGCAACTGATCGTGTTCATGGGCTCCTTTTTGTCGCTGACCAACCCGCCCGTTTATGACTATCAGACATTTATCAACGACAGTCTGGCAAAAATCGCCGGTGTCCTGCTGGCCTGTCTCGCTTTCCAAATCCTGCGTCCCAGTTCTGACCTGCGTAAAAGCCGCCGGTTGATTCGCGCTTTGCGCCGGGACTTTATCGATCAATTGAGCCGCAAACCGCAACTCAGCCAGACCCGCTTTGAGTCACTGATCTACCACCGAATCAGCCAGTTGAACCAAAGTCAGGATCAGCTATCACGTACCTGGCTGCTGCGCTGGGGCGTGGTGCTGCTCAATTGCAGCCATATCGTGTGGCAATTGCGCGAATGGCAGACGCGTTCGGACCCCCTGTCGGTAGTCCGCGACGTCTGTATCCATTGCCTGAAAGGGATCATGACCGAGCGTGGTGTCAGTCACCAGAATCTGGATGCCAGTTTGCAAGAACTACAGCGGATGAGTGATATTCTGGCACGCCATCCCGATCAGGCTGCACGCGATCTGGCTGGGGTGATCTGGCGTCTTTATTGTTCATTGTCACAACTGCAGCAGGCTATTTCAGTCGATGACAGTGTGGTTATGAATAAAGTGTGGTTGTGAATAAAGTGTCGTAGCACATAAATAGCGTAAATAATAACCCCGTTAATCAACGGGGTTAGGCATTGCTTGTGAGTCGGGTGTTAAATCACGCCACAGGCGAAACGCTCTCCGCCCCCGCCCAAAGGTTTGGGCATATCTGCATGGTTGTCACCACCCGCATGGATCATGAGGGCTTTATTCTCGATTTCAGCGATTTTCTTCAGGCGTGGTGCAAGAACCGCATCGTTTGATGTGCCATCAGCATTGACATAAATCGCGGGCAGATCGCCCAGATGTCCGGCTGCATAAGGCCCCAGATGTTTACCGGTCTTTTCTGGATCCAGGTGACCCCCTGCTGCCTGAGCCGCCACCTTTTTGCCATCTTTCATGGCCGCATCGCAACTGCCGTTTTCATGTACGTGAAAACCGTGGACGCCCGGTGGTAATGAGGTCAATTTAGGTGTGAACAGCAAACCATAGTCGGTTTCACTGATAGTAATAGTACCGATCGGCTCTGGTTTTCCATCCGCAGTGACGCGATCCATCTTGACTTCTTTGGTGGCAGATTGCGCGGCTCCACAAATAAGAAGACCCGTCATCACTAGCCAGGGAAGATGTTTCATAATGCCTCCATTGCTCTATGTTTTGGAGCCCTTAGTATAGAAGAGGCCAGAGCGGAAGACAGATCGAAAGGGAGTTTATCGGGCGAGAGTCACATTCTACCCTCTCCCGGCAGCCCATTTTGATGAAAATGCGTCGCTTAATTATGGAACATCGTAACCCAACGCCGCTTTACGAATGCGAAACCACTGCTGACGCGTCAGGCTCAGTGATAATGCGCGATGCGCCGAGCGTATCCGTTCAATTTTGCCGGAACCGATGATCGGCAGCGGTGAACTCGGCAGACGCATAACCCACGCATACACCACCTGCTCAATATTGTCAGCGCCAATCTCTTCTGCGACAGCGTGCAACTCATCGCGCAAAGGTTGGAACCCGGCATCATTGAACAGACGCCCACCGCCGAGGCAGGACCAGGCCATCGGCTTGATGCGCAGTTGCTGGCAGAGATCCAGCGTACCATCAAGAATCGCGGGCTGATGGAGCGGCGAAATCTCCACCTGATTGGTCGCCAATGGGAAAGGCAAACGTGATTGCAGCAGGTTGAACTGCGCCGGGGTGAAATTGGATACCCCAAAATGACGGACTTTGCCGCTTTGATGCAACTGGGTAAAGGCTTCAGCCACTTCATCGGCATCCATCAACGGATCGGGACGATGTATCAGCAGCAGATCGAGAGCGTCAATATGCAGATTGGTCAGCGATTTCTCGGCACTGGCAATAATGTATTGGCTATCGGTGATGTAATGACCCAGGGCATTTTCGGCTTTGGCCGTGGTGGCGATGCCACATTTACTGACCACTTGCAGTTGATCGCGTAATTCTGGTTTCAGCTTTATCGCCTCTCCAAACGCGTGCTCACACTGATAGCCACCGTAAATATCGGCATGGTCAACCGTTGTAATGCCCAACTCCAGGTGCTGCTGGATAAAGGTCAACAACGCCTGCGGCGTCATATTCCATTCCATCAAACGCCAGTAACCACAAATCATGCTCGAAAATTCAGGGCCTTGCACAGAGACTTGGCTGCGTTGCTTCATGTAGGATTCCTCGGTTGATCTTCTCCGCCAAGAATACACAACTGGACCTGACAGCAGAAATTTAAATTGTCCCGGGGGCGACAAAATAAGTAAGTAATGATGAAAACCTACCGGACAGTTTTTAAAATCAAGGGGTTAAAACAGAGAGGGCTGTTCTGGGGCGGGATCGTCGATCTTTTTGGCGGCACGTTGCAGACGCAACCAACGCTGGTGGCATAAATGCAAAACCCGGCGTTTTTCAGCATCGGTCATTTTCATCCAGCCAAAGCGCTCATCGCGACTGCGCAGGCAGCCTCGACAGTAGCCTCTTTCATCGGCCTGACAAATGCCGCGGCAAGGACTGGGGATGTCAAAAAACTCAAGTTGCTCTGCCACAACGCCTCCACGTTCACCGTAGATCTCATTGAAGATGCATTTTTGCTGACTGGCAAGTATTTTGCGCCATCGAGACCACAATTTGCGCCCGTTGCCTCTATTCCACTATTGTTCCACTATGCCGTGAAAATCCGATCGGATCGCCTCTGGTCGCGTATATCTCCGTCAGCATCTCTGATTATCTCAGACTGTCCGCTTTTTTTTCTTGACCTAGACCGATCGGTCTATTACGCTTTGTCCTATGAACAAACAACTGCAATCACATCCTCACGTCGATACGCGTGAACATCTGCTCGCCACTGGCGAAGAACTGAGTCTGAGACTCGGCTTTACCGGTATGGGGCTAACCGAGCTTTTGAAAACCGCGGGCGTGCCTAAAGGCTCTTTCTATCACTACTTCCGATCCAAGGAAGCCTTTGGTGAGGCGATGTTGCAGCGCTATTTTGACTGTTATGACAAGCAGCTTGCGACGCTTTTCAGCGATAAACAGCGCGATCAGCGCCAGCATTTGCTGTCGTACTATGCACAATCCATTACCAACTATTGTCACAGCGAATGCCATAACGCCTGTCTGGCGGTCAAGCTCTCCGCTGAGGTCAGCGATTTATCCGAGCCAATGCGTCATGCATTGGAACAAGGGACCGCCCGCATTATTGGGCGCTTGCAGGATGCACTTGAACAAGGGATCACCGAGCAGTCCCTGAGCATAGCCCTTAGCCCGGCAGCGACGGCGGAAACGCTGTACGCACTGTGGCTGGGTGCGTCGCTCCGGGCAAAAATCAAACGTTCCATTGCACCACTGAGCATCGCGCTGGAAGCCGTGGAACTGCTGCTGCCCCTAAACAGTAAGCCCTAAACAGTAAATTTGCATCACGACGTTTTACTCTCGATTCGCCCGCGGGGACGGAAAGTTAGCACCCATTGGGTGGTAGTTTTACTCTCTACTAGTCGACCAGTCTATTTAAAGGAAACAGGACCACTATGAGCAAACTCTTTTCCCCCATTACGGTTGGCGCAAAAACACTGCCAAACCGTATATTCATGGCTCCACTGACCCGCCTGCGCAGCATTGAACCAGGTGATATTCCTACGCCATTGATGGGCGAATATTACTCGCAGCGTGCCAGTTCAGGACTGATTGTGACGGAAGCAACTCAGATATCCTTCCAGGCGAAAGGTTATGCGGGCGCACCGGGTTTACACACGCCGGAGCAGATCGCAGCGTGGAAGAAAATTACTGCGAAAGTCCATGAAAAACAGGGGCATATCGCTGTGCAACTGTGGCACGTTGGCCGTATTTCCCACAAGAGCCTGCAACCGGGTCAGCAAGCGCCTGTCGCACCATCCGCCATTGCTGCCGAGACGCGTACTACGGTACGTGATGAAAAAGGCGACTGGGTACGTGTTCCTTGCTCCCTGCCACGCGCGCTGGAACTGAGTGAAATCCCAGGGATCGTTAATGATTTCCGTCAGGCGGCAGCCAATGCCGTTACCGCTGGCTTCGACTATATCGAACTGCATGCGGCCCATGGTTATTTGCTGCATCAGTTTATGTCACCAGCGTCTAACGAACGTACCGACCAGTACGGCGGCAGTATTGAAAACCGCACCCGCCTGACCCTGGAAGTGGTTGACGCCACGGTTGCCGAAATTGGTGCCGATCGCGTCGGGATCCGCATTTCCCCGCTGGGTCCATTCAACGGCCTGGATAACGGTGAAGATCAGGAAGAAGCCGCGCTGTATTTGATTGAAGAATTGAATAAACGCAAACTGGCCTATCTGCACATTTCCGAACCGGACTGGGCAGGTGGCAAACCGTATTCCGAGCAGTTCCGTGACGCCGTCCGTGCCCGCTATCAGGGTGTGATTGTCGGAGCCGGTGCCTACACGGCCGAGAAAGGTGAAGAGCTGATGCAGAAAGGCTTCATCGATGCGGTCGCGTTCGGTCGCAGTTACATCTCCAATCCGGATCTGGTTGAGCGCTTACAGCAACATGCCTCGCTGAACGAGCCTAAACCCGAGCTGTTCTACGGCGGCGGAGCCGAAGGTTATACGGATTACCCTACCCTGTAATTCTTTCGTTCGTTCTCATCTTGTAGAGGCCGCAACGCGCGGCCTTTGTAGATCCCGATGCATTGCCCCCGTCAGCGATCGGACAAGGGAGCGGAGCCAACGCCCCCTGCAATTTCAAGTACAAAGGGTATATACTGTAATGAAACCCTGTTTTAATCATACCGCATCCAACATCCGCTTCTGGCTCTGCATACGCGTGCCGAAGGCGATGATCCCTACTGCGGTTACAACTGACAACCAGAGGAAATTATGCGCTTACTCCATACCATGATCCGCGTCGGTAACCTTCAGCGTTCTATCGATTTCTATACCCAGGTATTAGGCATGCGCTTGCTGCGTACCAGCGAAAATACCGAGTACAAATACTCCCTGGCATTTGTGGGCTATACCGAAGAGACCGAAGGTGCGGTGATCGAATTGACCTATAACTGGGGCGTCGAGAGCTATGATCACGGTAATGCGTTCGGCCATCTGGCGCTGGGCGTTGATGATGTGGCCGCGACTTGCGATCGGATTCGCAACGTCGGTGGTAAAGTGACCCGTGAAGCCGGTCCGGTCAAAGGCGGTACGACCATTATCGCTTTTGTGGAAGATCCGGATGGTTACAAAATTGAATTGATTGAGAATAAGCAGGCTGGTCAAGGTCTGGGGCATTAATTCTCTTCGGGCGCTTATATGCGCCCTTCTCTTTCCCTGCAAAAATCCCTTCTGCAACCGGCTGTGAAATTTGCCATAATGCGCGCTGAATTCGATGAAGAAAAAAATCTATGGCTGAAAATAGTGATCTTAACGCCCTGAGTGGTCGTTTTCGTGGGTTTTATCCCGTTGTTATTGATGTAGAAACTGCAGGCTTCAACGCCAAGACAGATGCCATGCTCGAGATCGCGGCAATTACGCTGCGTATGGATGAACAAGGTTGGCTAGTGCGGGATGAAACATTGCATTTTCATGTCGACCCCTTTGAAGGTGCCCTGCTCCAACCTGAAGCGTTGGCGTTCAACGGCATCGACCCACATAACCCTTTGCGCGGTGCGGTCAGTGAATATGATGCGCTGCACGCCATCTTCAAAATGGTGCGCAAAGGTATTAAAGATCAAAACTGTAATCGAGCCATTATTGTTGCGCACAACGCCAATTTCGATCACAGCTTTGTCATGGCGGCAGCCGATCGCGGTAGTTTGAAACGAAACCCGTTCCATCCCTTTGCCACGTTTGACACTGCGGCATTGAGCGGTCTGGTACTGGGGCAAACCGTGCTGGCAAAAGCCTGTCTGACTGCAGGCATCGAGTTCGACAGCACACAGGCACATTCAGCACTCTACGATACCGAGCAAACTGCCCTGCTGTTCTGCGAGTTGGTAAACCGCTGGAAGCGATTGGGCGGCTGGCCTCTGGCAATCGCCGAAGAGTAGATGTGCCCGCTGAATTCGGGGCAAAATGTAAATCGGGCGACCCTAGTGGTCGCCCGATTGCATTTTATTTATTGGCGTGACGTGACTCAGTTACCGCTGTTTTCTTCCTGAGATTTATATTTCTCTGCGGTCTCTTTAATCAGGGGCTGCAGTTCACCACGTTGGTACATTTCCATGATGATGTCGCACCCGCCAACCAACTCGCCATCGACCCACAACTGCGGGAACGTCGGCCAGTTAGCGTATTTCGGTAATTCGGCGCGGATATCCGGGTTCTGCAAAATATCGACATAGGCAAAGCGCTCGCCACAGGCAGAGAGTGCTTGTACAGCCTGCGCGGAGAAACCGCAGCTTGGCAATTTCGGTGAGCCTTTCATGTACAGCAGAATCGGGTTATCGGCGATCTGGGTCTGGATTTTTTCAATTGTCGTCATTGTCTTGCTTCCTCAAGCCATACGCTGGCTATAACATGCATCACTTTATCTGGCATACGCCTATTGTAACGATGGCAGCGACCGGATAAAAACGCCATTTTTTGCAAGGTTATTGCCCATGGTGGCGGGGATGTTTACCACCAGCCAGCGACACGTTATTTAAACATCCATATAGAATAACATTTTTAACCCACGCTTTTCACTAACATCTTCATGCTTTCCCATAACGCTTTGGAATAAGCTAAGTCCTTGACTAATGGTTACTAATGAAACAAAAACCGGCTAATTTATCTCCTGAAAAAAAGCTATTAACTTTTTCTCACAATATGAATTAGAATCAATGGGCTTAATGCTTTTTTGAACGGTGAGTTTCGGCAATAATGAGGCTCTTGTGAAGTTCTTTTGGAATCACTTTTGGTAACGTCGTCATGCGTCTAATTGTTACGCTTTTTGTGCTTCTGTTTACCCAGCTATTTCTGAATCTGGCGCATGCGTCGCCACAAACTCGCGTTGCTGCCGATCAGAAAAAGAGCCATGTCAGCGAAGCCAAAACCGACGACCGTAAAAAACGAAAGCAACCCGTAAAAACCAGCAGCAAGAAAGTAAAATCCAGTCCAGTGAAAGAAACGGCAGCAACCAAACAGAAAACAACGACTGAAAAGAAACTCAAAACCACCAAAGTAAGCCGGAAAACCTCCACTACACGTCCGGTAAAAGTGGCTAAAGTGACGCCACCGAAGAAAGGCTACAAAAAAGGATATGGTCGGCAGCGTATTAAAGCCAAACCCGAGATGGAGCTCGCCAGCAACGCCCGCAGCAAACCTCTCGTTCTCAGTCCCGCGCATAAAAAGCGTTATCAACACGCCAAGCAGACCGCAATGAACAAACTGATGAGCCAGATGGGCAAACCCTATCGCTGGGGCGGAACGTCACCCAATACCGGTTTTGACTGTAGCGGCCTGATCTATTACGCCTACAAAGATGTGGTTCGCATTAAAATGCCGCGCACCGCCAATGAGATGTATCACTTGCGCGATGCCGCACCGATTAACCGTGCCGAACTGGAAACCGGTGATCTGGTCTTCTTCCGCATCAATAACCGGGGTGCGGCCGATCACGTTGGCGTTTACCTTGGCAACGGCAAATTCATTCAGTCACCGCGCACCGGTGAAGAAATCCGCATCAGCTTCCTGAATAACGATTACTGGCAGGATCACTATGTCGGCGCGCGCCGGGTAGTAACGCCTAAAACGATCCGCTAACCTGGTATTTACATCACATTAGCATCGGTGAATGGCGGGTTTTAGGTTGGGCCAGTGGGAACGGGATGGGATGGCAAAACACTTTCGACGGGATAGAACGATTTACCTACTCTTACCTGCTCGCAGAACAGTCAGGAGAGGCGTGTTTTCCGCCTCTCCTGAACCGTATTAATTCAGGACAGCAATGAAACTGAATATAATGATCATTACCAGTGCACCAACGGTAGTCAGCAGCGACATTTTCAGATCGGTATCCATATAGAAACTCCTCAGCAGATCAATTTTAGCGTGGGCGTATAGGCACACATTTTGTGCGTTAACTCATTTTCTCATACTTTATCAAGAAAATCTTCCGTTCATTACTGATTAAACAAGCACTTTTTTCGCTTCCCCTTTTACTCAATATGAGTGAAAATTCGCGGTTTACACACTGCGTACCCGGCAGCGTTCGCCAACTCATTCACTGGCGCGAAAGCAAATCGCCCTCTCTTCCCCGAATTCACTGATATCTTACCGGTGGGCAGGAGAATAAACGCAGGCAAACGATTAACATACTGCTTACGTGCTGTAACATGTAGCATCAGGAGTCATTCTTACTATGGCAACGATTAAAGATGTCGCCAAACGCGCTAGCGTTTCGACGACCACCGTGTCACACGTTATTAATAAAACGCGTTTCGTCGCCGAAGATACCAAGACTGCCGTTTGGGCAGCGATTAAAGAGCTGCACTATTCTCCCAGCGCTGTGGCGCGCAGCCTGAAAGTCAACCACACCAAATCCATCGGCCTGCTGGCAACGTCAAGCGAAGCCCCCTATTTTGCCGAAGTGATCGAAGCCGTAGAGAACAGTTGCTATAGCAAAGGCTATACGCTGATTCTGTGCAACTCGCACAATAACCTCGCTAAGCAGCAGGCGTATCTGGCGATGCTGGCGCAAAAACGCGTCGATGGCCTGCTGGTGATGTGTTCCGAGTATCCCGACCAGTTGCTGGGGATGCTGGACGAGTACCGGAATATTCCCATGGTGGTCATGGATTGGGGCTCTTCCCGCAGCGATTTCACCGATTCGATTATCGATAACGCCTTCGAAGGCGGATACATCGCCGGAAAATACCTGATCGAACGCGGTCACCGTGACATTGGCATTATCCCCGGGCAGCTTTCGCGCAATACCGGTGGTGGCCGTCATCAGGGCTTCCTGAAAGCCCTGGCGGAAGCCGATGTCGAGGTTCGCGATGAGTGGGTGGTTCAGGGCGATTTTGAGCCTGAATCCGGTTACAAAGCGATGCACCAGATTCTGACGCAGAAGCAGCGCCCTACCGCAGTATTCTGCGGGGGGGATATTATGGCGATGGGCGCGATCTGTGCGGCCGATGAGCTGGGCCTGCGCGTCCCGCAGGATATTTCCGTGATCGGTTATGATAATGTCCGCAATGCGCGTTATTTCTCTCCGGCATTGACCACCATCCATCAGCCAAAAGAGCGTCTGGGTGAAAGTGCATTCGCCATGCTGTTAGATCGCATCGTCAGTAAACGTGAAGAGTCGCAGACTATTGAAGTGCATCCAAAACTGGTTGAACGCCGCTCCGTGGCAGACGGCCCATTCCGCGATTACCGCCGCTAAGAGTCCATTGCCTGGCGGCAGAGTCATCATTGATTCAGCCGCCGAGCCATTCCTGATTCAAGCTTTCACTGTCGCCCAAATATGCCAGTAACCACGCCAGCGCCAGTGACGGGTTCTGGTGTTCCCACGTCAGGCAACAGGTGCTCTGTGGGAAAAGCTGCGCCAATGACAACGACTGTAAGTAACCGTCATCGATCAACGGCTGCGCCAAATGCGAAGGCAGCATGCCCACGCAAAACCCGGCGCACAGGCAGTCGATCGCACTGATCCAGTCTGGCACCACCAGTTGGCGCTGATTGTCCAACATCCAGGTGTCACGCTTGGGTAACGTTCGCGAGGTATCTTCGAGGCAGCAAGACGATTACACTTCGCCCGTTCTAATTCCTAAAATAAATTCATCTGCTGCCAAGAATAACGAGATCCAATCTATGAAGAAGTCCCCTGCTTTCATGTTCTACCTTGCCGGGTTGAGCATGCTTGGCTTTTTAGCTATCGATATGTACCTGCCCGCGTTTAGTGCCATGCAAAACGATCTCCAGGCTTCTGCTGGCTCCATCAGCGCCAGCCTGAGTATTTTCCTTGCCGGCTTCGCCTGCGCCCAACTGGTTTGGGGAACGCTCTCCGATCGCATTGGCCGCAAACCTGTGCTGATTATGGGATTGACGTTGTTTGCGATGGGCTGTCTGGGTATTTTCTGGATCACCACCAGTACGCAACTATTAGTGCTGCGCTTTATTCAGGCGGTGGGCGTGTGTTCCGCTGCCGTGAGCTGGCAAGCGTTGGTGGTTGATCGTTATCGCGATGGTCAATCCAACCGGGTTTTCGCCACCATCATGCCGCTGGTTGCGCTCTCCCCCGCGCTGGCACCGTTGCTGGGCGCATGGACGCTGAACCACCTCAGTTGGCGGGCAATTTTTGGGGTGTTGCTGATCGTCAGTTTGCTGCTGTTGGTCCCGACGCTGTTTTTGCGCGAGAGGCGTACCGTCAGACAGCAGAAAACTGCTGACAATGTTGGGTTCTTCAGCTTGCTGTCATCAACGGTCTTCTCAGGTAACGTGCTGATTTTTGCCGCCTGCTCAGCGGGTTTCTTTGCCTGGCTGACCGGTTCTCCTTTCATTCTGGCAAACATGGGATACAGCCCCAATGACATTGGCTTGAGCTATGTTCCGCAAACCGTGGCCTTTTTATTGGGCGGTTATGGCTACCGCATGGCGATAGCCCGCATCGCGGGGAAAACGTTGCTGCCATGGCTGTTGGTTTGTTATGCGCTCAGTATGATGGCGTTGTATCTGATTGCCGTTCTCACCCAGCCAACGCTGCTCATGCTGCTGATTCCGTTCTGTATTATGGCGCTGGTCAATGGGGCAATTTATCCGATTGCGGTAGCCAACGCACTCACGCCCTTCACGGGAAGTACGGGCAAAGCGGCAGCACTGCAAAATACACTGCAACTGGGGTTATGTTTTATCGCCAGTGTGATTGTCTCTGCGTTTATTGCGAATGCATTGCTGGCAACGGTAACGGTGATGCTCTCAACCGCCGTATTGGCGGGGACGGGATATTTACTGCAAAAACGTCGGGTGGGTGATGGGAAACAGTTGAAGAGTCAAACCGCACATGCTAACTCTGCGTCATAATTTCCTTTGTTAATAATCACTTAAATAATATGTTGGTTGGATGTGATTTATTATTGAGAATCACATCCGCCGCGCCTATACTCAATTCCAACCACTATTAATAACACTTTTACAAAACTTTTATTATCAGCATGTTTTTGTGGCGTGGAACGCGTCACACTTTATCGTTCAAGGATGGACCTCTCCCGTTGCCAGCGAGTAACCGGAGTTCTTCAAAATTTTCCTCTGTTCATAATCGGATATCAGATACTGCGGACCAACCGCTGGTTCTCATATACGCCTGCAAATATTGTCTATGCTTTTCCTTGCAGGTTATAAGCCAGAAGAGAAAGAGGTGGAGAAGCTATGAGTTCATCATGTATAGAAGACCTGAGTATTCATGACAACCAATGGTACCGGATTGTTCATGAGATGCTCGGCATGGCCGATATCGAAATCAACGGATCACGACCGTTCGATATTAAAGTGAATAATCCGGATTTTTTTAAGCGAGTTTTGCAAGAAGGTTCACTTGGCCTCGGCGAAAGCTATATGGACGGCTGGTGGGAATGTGAACGACTGGACACTTTTTTCCATAAAGTGCTGCACGCCGGACTTGAAAGAAAACTGCCCCATCACCTGAAAGATACGCTGCGCATAGCCGCGGCCCGTCTGACCAATCTGCAATCCAAAAAAAGAGCCTGGATTGTTGGCAAAGAGCATTACGATTTAGGTAACGATCTCTTTGCCAAAATGCTCGACCCTTACATGCAATACTCCTGTGCTTACTGGAAAGATGCAGCAACGCTGGAGCAGGCCCAGGAAGCGAAACTGAAATTAATCTGCGACAAACTGCAATTGCAGCCGGGGATGACCCTGCTGGATATTGGCTGCGGTTGGGGCGGATTGTCTGAGTACGCAGCGCGCCATTACGGTGTTTCGGTAACTGGCGTCACCATTTCTGCCGAGCAGCAGAAGATGGCCCAGAAGCGCTGTGAAGGTCTGGATGTCATTATCTTGCTGCAAGATTATCGCGATCTTAATCAGCAGTACGACCGCATCGTGTCGGTGGGGATGTTCGAACATGTCGGCCCCAAAAATTATCCCACCTATTTCAGCGTGGTTGAACGTAATCTCAAGCCTGACGGCCTGTTCCTGCTGCATACCATTGGTTCCAATAGAACCAATTTGAGTGTTGATCCCTGGATAGACAAATATATTTTCCCCAATGGTTGTCTGCCGTCGGTGATACATATTGCGCAAGCCAGTGAAGGGCATTTCGTCATGGAAGATTGGCACAATATCGGGGCCGATTACGATCGCACGTTGATGTCCTGGTATGAACGTTTCCAGCAGGCATGGCCTGAACTGTCAGAAAGATACTCAGAACGTTTCGAACGTATGTTCAGCTACTACCTGAATGCCTGTGCCGGTTCGTTCCGTGCCCGTGACATTCAGTTGTGGCAGGTTCTTTTTAGCCCAAGGGGCGTTGAGGGTGGTATTCGCGTAACGCGTTAATTTCGGATAGCGCATTAAAAAATGCCGGTCAGAATTCTGACCGGCATTTTTTTTCTGCTCGTCATTATTCAACGATTAAATGTAGACCCGCAGATACTCCGACAGACACAGAATCGCCATGGCCTGGCCGTAAGGCATGGAGGTCAGCGCAATTTCGCGATAGAAATCCAGATCGTTGCCCATCGCCGTTCCGAAGGAGACCTGCGTCAACTCGCCCTGATCATTGATGTGTTTCACCACACCCTGCACCGCGCGAACGCCCATTTGCGCATAAGACTTGTCGACGTAACGCTTGCGGACCGCTTTCAGAATACCGTAGGCGAATCCGGCGGTGGCTGACGCTTCCAGGTAAGAATCATGATCGTCAATCAGCGTATGCCACAGTCCCGATGCATGCTGATGCTCGGCAAGTGCCGCAATCTGACTCTCAAGCACCTGTAACAAGAAGCGGCGCGTGGCGTCATGCTCAGGCAAATCGAGCATTTCGATAAAATCCGGGATCGCCACGGTGATCCAACTGTTGCCGCGAGCCCAGCGCGCCCTGGCGAAATTATGATTGCCAGCAAACGTCCAGCCGTGGAACCACAGCCCCGTTTCGCGATCCATCAGATACTGGATATGCAGCATGAACTGATACTTGGCTTCTTCGACATATTCAGGTTTATTCAGCAACTTGCCGATTTTCGCCAACGGCAGCACGCTCATCATCAGCGTGTCGTCCCACATCTGCTGATGGTTTTCATTGTTGTAAACCACATGCTGCAAGCCGTTCTTTTCGGTGCGCGGCATATCGTACATCACCCACTCTGCCCAGGCTTCGAGGTAAGGCAACCAGCTCTGATTGCCGGTCTCTTCATAGCGGTAAGCCAACGTCAGGAATGGGCAAACTGTATTCACATTCTTGGTCGGCATCTGCTCGGCCAGACGGGCAACAAACCAGTCATCAATGATCGCCAGCGCGGTAGGATCGTTGGTTTGCTGATAGTATTTGTAGATGCCATACAGGCCGACGCCATGCGTCCACTCCCAACCGGCCCAGCCTTTAGTGTCAATAACCCGCCCATCGTCAAGCCGCAGCAGGAACTCACCGGTTTCATCTTTGATATTGATGAGGTTGTTCGCTACCTTATGGATTAATCCCTTCACTTCATCGCGCGTGATAAAGTATTCCGGCTGACGCAGCAGTTCACTGTGTTTAACACTAAATACTTTCATTCATGTCACCTTTGGCTGGCTAATCGGAAAATGTTCAATGCTGACAGTGTAGTAATTCGCGGCATGCGACACCTTTTGCTGACTGCCATGCAGGGTTTTTCACTGGCAAAAAGAGAAAGGCCCCCGCCACCGTCATCACAGTTTTGTCTTTGTTGGTTCGTGTTGAGGGGCACAGCGGACTGCCAGTGTGATGACCGGGAGGGCCTGAACGCGGCAAAATCAGCGGGTAGTTTCACCGAAGGTTTTTACGGTGGGGCCCGCCAGATCGCGATGCGCCAGCACACGTTCTACGGTATCGACTACCGCCTGGGTTTGCGGATCAATTTCAATATTCACTTTGTCGCCGAGGCGCTTTTTACCCAGCGTGGTTCTTTCCAGCGTTTCCGGAATCAAATGCACGCAGAAACGGTTGCGGGTCACTTCGCCCAGCGTCAGACTAATTCCGTCGATGCCGATGAATCCTTTGTGCAGGATATATTTCATGTTCTGTTCATTGGCAATACGGAACCACACCTGGCGGTTATTTTCTGACGTCAGGATTTTAACGATCTCGGCGGTACACATAATATGGCCCGACATCAGATGCCCGCCAATTTCATCATTGAATTTCGCTGCGCGCTCGACATTGACCAGATTGCCCACTTGCAGATCACCAAGATTGGTCAGGCGCAGCGTCTCTTTAATCAGGTCAAAGCTGATGCGATCACCCTCAATAGCGGTCACCGTCAGGCAACAGCCATTATTGGCGACGGACGCCCCGAGCTCCAGATTTGCCAGCATCTCTGCGGGAAGCTGCACGGTGTGTGTACGGAAATTAGCCTTGTCTTCTATAGCAACCAGGGGAGCAACACCCTGAACAATACCGGTGAACATATGTCATGCCTCTCGAGTTAAACGTGGACAATGCCTCTCAAGTCAGTTTGCCGCAGATTCAGGTGAAAGCCAAACCGTAAGGACTAAAATATTACAGTACCGTGTCAGCTTGATATTTAACGCCAAAATTTGCTTAAAATGGCGGGATATGTACAATCTTTCCAGCCCATCCCACACTTTCTTAAAATCACTTTTACTGGTGATGGTTTTTTTCGCTCTTGAATGATGGTTTTTTTGCTCTTGAATATAGTAAAGAGGTGTATGCGTGCAGAAGTACATTAACGAAGCGCGTAGTTTATTGGCTCTCGCTCTTCCTGTCGTCATCGCGCAAATATCCCAGACGGCAATGGGCGTTGTCGACACGATCATGGCTGGTTCGGTCAGCGCGACGGATATGGCGGCCGTGGCCGTCGGGACGTCAATCTGGTTACCGGTCATTCTTTTTGGTCACGGTATTCTACTGGCGATGACGCCAATAATTGCGCAATTGAACGGTTCGGGTCGCCGCGACCGGATTGCCCATCATGTGCGCCAGGGGTTCTGGCTGGCCTCCATTTTGTCCGTACTGCTTATCACCGTGCTGTATAACAGCCATCTGGTGATTGAACGGATGCACAATGTTGATCCGCTGCTCGCCGAGAAAGCGGTCGGTTTCCTGCACGCCATTATGTGGGGTGCGCCGGGCTATCTGTTTTTCCAGGTGTTGCGTAACCGATGCGAAGGACTGTCCAAAACCAAACCCGGTATGGTGGTGGGTTTTCTTGGATTACTGGTCAATATTCCGGTTAACTACATTTTCATTTATGGGAAATTCGGTGCGCCAGCACTCGGTGGCGTAGGCTGTGGCGTGGCAACCGGGACGGTGTATTGGGTCATGTTCCTGGCGATGAGTGTCTATGTGAAGCGCTCTGCCCTCCAGTTGGAACTCAAGCCAGCCGACGCGTTTGAAAAACCGAACGCACAGACGCTCATACGCATGACACAACTCGGTTTGCCGATTGCATTGGCGCTGTTTTTTGAAGTGACGTTGTTTGCTGTTGTGGCACTGCTGGTGTCACCGCTCGGTATTGTGTCGGTTGCAGGCCACCAGATTGCGCTCAATTTCAGTTCGCTGATGTTTATGTTGCCGCTGTCGCTGGGCGTTGCGGCAACCATCCGCGTCGGCCACCGATTGGGGGAAGGTTCACCGGATGCCGCGCGCATCGCGGCGTATACCGGTCTGGCGACCGGCGTTGCGCTGGCCTGCATGACCGCCATTTTCACTACGCTCTTTCGCGAGCATATTGCCCTGCTCTATAACAAGAACCCGGCGGTGGTGGCGATGGCCTCACACCTGATGTTGCTGGCGGCGGTTTACCAGATCTCCGATTCCATTCAGGTGATTGGAAGCGGCATATTGCGTGGATATAAAGATACCCGCTCCATTTTCTATATCACCTTCGTGGCATATTGGGTGCTGGGGCTGCCGAGTGGTTATCTTCTGGCGCTGACGGATTATATTGTGCCCGCGATGGGGCCGAGCGGATTCTGGTGCGGCTTTATTATCGGTCTGACGTTCTCCGCCATCATGATGGCACTGCGTATGCGCTGGCTGCAGAAATTACCTGCGGAGATGATTTTACAGCGCGCAGAACGCTAATTCAGGGTAAACGGAACAGGAAATCCAGCAGTGATTTTCTGTTCCGCGCACCTCGTCACCTCGTTGGAAATGTTGAAAAAATCGACGGAGTGCGCATAAGCGCAGCAATCACATGCATTTGGGAGAAAAATTCCATTTTTTCCCTTGCCAGCAACCGGGTAGCTCGTTAATATTCGTCCCCGCTGCCCCCTGAGGCAGCAGAAAACAGCAGTGCGTCCGTAGCTCAGTTGGTTAGAGCACCACCTTGACATGGTGGGGGTCGGTGGTTCGAGTCCACTCGGACGCACCAAAATTTTCTGATTTGCCTGAAATGTTTTTCTGATTTGCCTATATACCTTTGATTTACCTAAATTGTGCGTCCGTAGCTCAGTTGGTTAGAGCACCACCTTGACATGGTGGGGGTCGGTGGTTCGAGTCCACTCGGACGCACCAGGTAAAACAGCCAGTCCCTCTCTGCACTCTGTCTTTATCATCAAGTAATGCGTTCTTAGCTCAGTTGGTTAGAGCACCACCTTGACATGGTGGGGGTCGATGGTTCGAGTCCATTAGAACGCACCACACTTGTTTGCGCAGATATCCTCCATGTTTTACCCATCACCCCGTTTTGACACTCATCCGTTTACAAACCACGCGTCTCCAGAAACAGCACCGTTGCCGCAACGCGCGAACGTACATTCAATTTGCGCAAGAGATTACGGATATGCACTTTTACCGTTTCTTCAGAGACATACAGTGCCGCAGCGATCTGTTTGTTCGACAGGCCCGCCGCCACCTCTTGCAGCACATCCAGCTCGCGCTCTGTCAACACGGCAAACGGCGATACCGAATCCTCTTTTTCACCTCGACGATGCAAAACATCCCGAACCTGTTCGCTGAATGCATCACCGTGACGAATGGCATCCAGCAGGGTTTCCGGGGCGCTGTCCTTGAGCAGGTAGCCATCTGCGCCTGCATCAACCAGCGCGTAAATGTCGCTGGGCGTATCAGAAACGGTCAGCACAATCACCCGGGCGGTAATGCCATCAAGGCGCAGCGCGTGGAGCGTATCCAGGCCGCTCAATCCCTTCATGTTCAAATCCAGCAGAATAATGTCTGGCGAGAGACGATTGGCAAGGCTTACCGCTTCCACGCCGTTGCTGGCTTCGCCGACCACATCAAACGCATCGTCCATTTCCAGCAACTGGCGGATACCCCGACGCATGAGCGGATGATCATCAACGATCATCACCCGATAACCTGGTTTTCCCAACATGCTCAAACTCCATTTTCTTATTGATTTAATTATTTTTATTGTTTATTTCGCGTTCAACTTCCGCTGTCGGTGTCATGAAATGGACGCTAATCAGCGTACCGCCCTGCGGATGACGCCCGATATCAATCGTGCCACCTAACCGTTCGGTGCGTTCCTGCATGATATTCAAACCGTAATGCCCCGCGGGTTCTTCCCGATTAACGATACCGCGCCCGTCATCACGGATCTCAACCCGATGACTGCCATCGGACTGCGTCCAGCAATCGACAACAATATTGTTTGCCTGCGCATGCTTGATCGCGTTCAGCACGGATTCACGGATAATTTGCAGCAAATGAACTTGTTGCGAAGCGTCCAGTACCTGAGTCGGAATACGGCAATTAATCTGAATTTTGGCGCTGGTCTGCGCGCGCAACGGTTCAATCATTTCCTGCATCGCGGCGGGTAAATCCGCTTGTTGCAGGGTCTGCCGGAACGTGGCGAGCAGTTCCCGCAACTGGCGATAGGCGTCATTCATCGCTTGCTCAAAGTCGGCGATAAATTGTCTGGCGCGGGTGTTTTCCTCTGGCACCGCACGTTTTAACAGCGTCAACTGGATATTCAGATAGAAAAGCACCTGCGCCAATGAGTCGTGCAACTCCCGGGCAATGGTGGCGCGCTCTTCCATCAGCAAAAGTTGCTGATAGTGTTTTTGCGCCTGATTAAAGTAGAGTCCGCGCCCCAGCATACTGGCGACGCTTTGCATCAGTTGTGCCGACGGTTGTTGTACTGACGATGATTGCTCCGGTGCCTGCCAGCGCAGTTGCCCGAAAACCACTTCCTGTAAACTGATGGGTAACGTCTGCCATGCGCGATCCTCAGTCGGCGTACCTTCGCACAACAACCAGTTCTCCCCGACCACCATTTCCAGGCAGCTCACCGTTTCATAGCGGTGGACAATCTGTAGGATCTGCTGGAAACAGTGCTGATCGATGGTGGTAACATTCAGCGCCTGCGAACAGTTGTACAACACTTCCAACATGCGATTGGCTTCCTGCAATCGCACCGTTTTCTGCCGTACCTTGGCCTCAAGCGAATGATAGAGTTTTTGCAATTCGTCGCTCATGCGCTCGAAGGTGCGAGCCAGCGATCCCAGTTCATTGGGCAGGTTCGTATCCAGAACCAGATGGGAGAAATTCCCCTGCTCAATGGATGCACAGGCTGCGACCAGTTTGTTAAGGGGTACCACCACCTGACGGCGAATACGGTGCAGCGTAAAAAATATCAGGGTAAAAATAGCGCACGAACCCATGATTGACGCCACCACCACCAGCATCATCTTGCGTTCAGCGTAGTGCTGCAATGCCAGTACAAAGAGATCGATCTGGGTGACATAGCGGACGATATTGCTCTGATACCACGCCAAATCCCCGGCGCGAAGTCGGTCATCCATCATTATCCAGTTCTGCTGCAAGGCGGCATACTGCGCACGCACCTCGCGCGGCACATACCAACGATTCAACAGATGAAATACCGGGGAATCCAGCGTTTGCGCATAGAGCTGATTGTGTTGCAGCAACTCGGCCCGATTGCCTTGTAAATCATACCCCATACGATAACTCTGCATGCGCATCGAACCGGCGATATTGATCGCTTCCGCATCGCGCAAACTGCTGGCAAGCGTCAGCAACGCAATGCCGGTGGTCAGCAGCGATAACAGGGCGATATAAAAAAATGCGCGTGCGAGACTGGCAGAAACCGGGCGTTTTACCATCACAATAAATAATCCCTTTATCTTTGTGTGGACAACCTAACAAAAAAGCCGCGTGGGCGAAAACGGTCTGAGCGGTTATTGCGACCTGCCTCCCTTCCTCCGTCACCCTGCCTATTTTCAACGCTCCCGATCGGTGCCGCCGCCGTAATCGCTCATAAGCTTGATCCCACGTCGCCATTTACCTCTAAAGGGTGATTACCCCCTACCCTGCGCGAAGCATAGTGTTATCCATATAATAACAACACGATCTATATGGAATTTAACTGTGTGTATTTTCTGGCTTTGGAGCAACAAACAGCCATGACCAACCTTTCGCGGCGTTCATTACTGACCGGTGGCCGACATTGCGCGGCGAATACACTGCGCCCACCGTGGAGCGGTGCTGAAAGTGATTTCCTCAGTCAATGTACACGCTGCAATGCCTGCATCTCCGCCTGTGGAAGCGGGATTTTACAACGCGGGCCAGGAGGATTTCCCTTCGTCGATTTCCAGCGCGGAGAGTGCCTGTTTTGCTACGACTGCGCCAACGCCTGCCCAGAAGGATTGTTTGCCGCGCGCCATACAGCGCCGTGGAACTACCAACTGACTATCCGCGGTAGCTGTTTGTCGCTCAATCAGGTGGAGTGCCGCTGCTGTCAGGATGCCTGCGAATCGGGCGCGATCGCCTTTCGCCCAACGTTACGACGTGTCGCTCCCCCTTCGCTCGATGAAGCGCTTTGTACTGCCTGCGGCGCCTGCATCGCGTATTGCCCGGCCGGGGCGATTGCAATGGAAAGTCGTCCAGCGGCAGAGCGCCGCCCAACGCTACAGGAAAACCCATGAATACAGTCTGGCATGTTTGCAGTTTAGTGGTTCGAGCCCATACGGAACGATTGGCTGAAGTGAGCGCAACGCTGAGTTCCCTGCCCGGTTGTGACGTTGCCGTCAGCGATATCGCCAGCGGTAAATTGGCCGTGGTGCTGGAGTCGGACTCAGAAGAATCGCTGTTAAAACAAATGGCGTCAGTACGCGATCTCGCAGGCGTGCTGGCAGTTTCGCTGGTTTATCACCAGTTCGATGAACAAATCCAGGGTGAGGAAACACCATGAGACTCAGTCGACGACAATTTATGAAAGCCAATGCTGCCGCCGCGGCAGCCACGGCGGCAGGCATGACTATTCCGACAACCGCTCTCGCCGTCGCAGGCCCGCAGGACGCCATCCACTGGGATAAAGCACCATGCCGTTTCTGCGGCGTAGGTTGTGGTGTACTGATTGGCACGCAAAATGGCCGGATAGTCGCCAGTCAGGGCGATCCCGAGGCACCGGTGAATCGCGGGCTTAACTGCATCAAAGGCTATTTTCTGCCGAAGATCATGTACGGCCAGGATCGGGTGACCCAACCGCTACTACGTATGCGCGACGGCAAATACGACAAGGAAGGCGAATTTACCCCGGTGAGCTGGGAGCAGGCTTTCGATGTGATGGCGGAGAAATTCAAAACCGCGTTGAAAGAGAAAGGCCCGGGATCGATAGGAATGTTTGGTTCCGGCCAGTCGACCATTTGGGAAGGCTACGCGGCTGCCAAACTGTTCAAGGCTGGATTTCGCTCCAACAATCTCGACCCCAACGCCCGCCACTGTATGGCTTCAGCCGTCGTCGGCTTTATGCGCACCTTCGGCATGGACGAGCCGATGGGCTGTTATGACGATATCGAGCAGGCCGATGCTTTTGTGTTGTGGGGATCGAACATGGCAGAAATGCACCCGATCCTCTGGTCGCGCATTACCGATCGCCGCCTTTCGGACACCAATGTCACGGTAGCGGTGCTTTCCACTTTCCAGCATCGCAGCTTTGAGCTGGCTGATAACGGCATGGTATTCACGCCGCAAACTGACCTCGCCATTCTCAATTACATCGCCAATTACATCATTCAGAATAATGCGGTCAATGAGGAATTCTTTGCCCGTCATGTGAATTTACGCAAAGGCGCGACCGATATCGGCTACGGCTTGCGTCCGTCGCACCCGCTGGAAAAAGCGGCGAAAAACCCCGGCTCCGATGCCTCTGAACCGATCCAGTTTGAAGAATACAAAGCGTTTGTCGCCGAATATACGCTGGAGAAAACCGCCGCACTGAGCGGCGTGCCAGCCGATCAACTGCAAGCGCTGGCGCAGCTTTATGCCGATCCAAAGAAAAAAGTGGTCTCCTATTGGACCATGGGATTCAACCAGCATACGCGCGGGGTGTGGGCCAATAACCTGGTCTATAACCTTCACCTGCTGACGGGCAAGATTTCCCAACCTGGCTGTGGCCCGTTCTCGTTGACCGGACAACCGTCCGCCTGCGGCACCGCGCGCGAAGTCGGAACGTTTGCCCATCGCCTGCCCGCCGATATGGTGGTCACCAATGAGAAACATCGCGCCATTGCTGAAGCATTGTGGCAATTACCGACCGGCACCATTCCAGACAAAGTCGGCCTGCACGCCGTGGCGCAGGATCGCGCGCTGAAAGACGGCACGCTCAACGTCTATTGGGTCATGTGCAACAACAACATGCAGGCGGGGCCGGCGATCAATGAGGATCGTATGCCCGGCTGGCACGACCCGCGCAATTTCGTGATCGTCTCCGACCCCTATCCGACAATCAGCGCGCTGGCCGCCGACCTGATTTTGCCGACCGCCATGTGGGTGGAAAAAGAAGGTGCCTACGGCAACGCCGAGCGACGCACGCAATTCTGGCGTCAGCAGGTCAAGGCGCCTGGCGAATCAAAATCGGATCTCTGGCAGTTGGTCACCTTCGCCAAACGCTTCACTGTGGAGGAGGTCTGGCCGGAAGCCCTGTTGGCGCAGAAACCGGCCTATCGCGGCAAGACGCTCTACGATGTGCTGTTCGCCAATGACAAGGTTACGCGTTTCCCGGTGACCGAACTGGCCGACGATCAACTGAACGATGAGTCGCGTGAGCTCGGCTTCTATTTGCAGAAAGGGCTGTTTGAGGAATACGCCGCCTTTGGTCGCGGCCATGGCCACGATCTGGCACCGTTTGATGCTTACCATCAGGCACGCGGGCTGCGCTGGCCGGTGGTGGATGGCAAGGAAACCCTGTGGCGCTACAGCGAAGGCCACGATCCTTTTGTCAAAGCCGGGGAAAAATACCGTTTTTATGGCAAACCAGATGGCAAAGCGGTGATTTTCGCGCTGCCGTATGAACCTGCGGCAGAAGCACCGGACAGTGAATACGATCTTTGGCTCTCCACGGGTCGCGTTCTCGAGCACTGGCACACCGGCAGTATGACGCGCCGCGTGCCGGAACTGCACCGGGCCGTTCCCGAAGCGATGCTGTTTATCCACCCGCTGGATGCCAAAGCGCGCGATCTGCGCCGCGGTGAAAAGGTGCGGATTATCTCGCGCCGGGGCGAAGTGGTGTCGGTTGTCGAAACGCGGGGACGCAACCGTCCACCGCAAGGGCTGGTGTATATGCCGTTCTTTGACGCCGCGCAGTTGGTCAACATCCTGACACTGGATGCGACCGATCCGCTCTCCAAAGAGACGGACTTTAAAAAATGCGCCGTTAAACTGGCCAAGGTGTAGCAGACATGGCTCGCCCGGTGAAACCTCAACCTGCCCGCCGCCGCTTTCTGCGCGACACCGTCCGCGCCATTGCCGGGTTATCGGCCGTGGTGGTGGTACTTGGCGTACAGCAGCGGCGCAGCCAGGCCGACGTGCTCCGGCTTCGTCCGCCGGGAGCAGTGGCGGAAGCGGCGTTTTCCGGCACCTGCATACGCTGCGGTCAATGTGTGCAGGTCTGTCCGTACCAGACGCTGAAACTGGCGACGTTGGTGTCCGGCCCGGCGGCGGGTACCCCGTATTTTGTTGCCCGTGATATCCCGTGTGAAATGTGTGAAGACATTCCTTGCGTCGTCGCCTGTCCGAGTGGCGCATTGCAATCGCTGGGCTCTATCGATGAGGCGAAGATGGGGGTGGCAGTGCTGATGGATCAGGAAAACTGTCTTAATTATCAGGGACTGCGCTGCGATGTGTGCTATCGCGTCTGCCCCTTGATCGACAGCGCCATCACACTCGAGTCGGAGCGGAATGCCCGCACCGGCAAGCACGCCCGTTTCCTGCCTACGGTACATAGCGATATCTGCACCGGCTGCGGAAAATGCGAAAAAGCCTGCGTACTGGAACAGGCGGCAATCAAGGTGTTGCCGCGTGCGCTGGCGAAAGGGGAACTCGGGCACCACTACCGTTTCAGTTGGCTGGAGTCGAACGATGGCAAATCGTAAGCAGGACGCCGGGCAAGCGGCGCGGGACACAAAAGGCTGGTGGCGCAGCCATCGCTGGCTGGTGTGGCGGCGCCTGACGCAATCTCTGGTACTGGGCATGTTTCTCTGCGGGCCGTGGTTGGGTCTGTGGATCCTGCGGGGCAATTACAGCGGCAGCCTACTGTTGGATACCGTTCCGCTCAGCGATCCATTGATGATTCTGCAAAGTCTGGCAAGCGGTCACCTGCCCGCAACGCTCGCACTGGTTGGCGCGCTGATTATCGCGGTGGGTTATGCGCTATCAGGTAAGCGCCTGTTTTGCAGTTGGGTCTGCCCGATTAACCCGCTTACCGATCTGGCTGCCTGGTTGCGTCGCCGCTTCAATATTACCGCGTCCGCCACGCTCCCACGCAAGCTGCGTTATCTGTTGCTGATAGTGATTTTGCTGGGCAGTACGCTGACGGGCAGCCTGCTATGGGAATGGATCAATCCGGTTTCGCTGGCAGGAAGAGGGTTGATTTTCGGATTCGGTGCAGGCATCTGGCTATTGCTGAGTCTCTTCCTGTTCGATTTGCTCGTTGTGGAACACGGCTGGTGTGGTCATCTGTGCCCCACAGGCGCGCTGTATGCCGCCATCGGCAGTAAAGGCGTGCTGGTCGTTGATGCGGTCGATCGCGAGCGCTGCACGCGTTGTATGGACTGTTTTCATGTCTGCCCAGAACCGCAGGTGCTGCGCGCGCCGGTGTTGGATGAGCAGAGCCCGGTGCAGGTCACTGACCGCGATTGTATGACATGCGGACGCTGCGTTGATGTCTGCGCTGAAGACGTTTTTAAAATAACCCTTAGATGGAATTCGGGAGCTAAATCATGAAAAGCCAGAACCTGACGACAGGATGGTTACGCTGGATAACCGCCCTGCTGATGATGGGCAGTGCGATGGCGGCTGCGCAGGTCGACTTGAGTCAGTCGCCGGAAGTGTCTGTCACACAACCGGGAAACAATCGGATGCCGAAGCAGCAGGAGCGCATGGCGCTCAACTATGTGAACCAACCGCCGATGATCCCCCACAGCGTGGACGGTTATCAGGTTAGCGCCACGTTTAACCGCTGTCTGCAATGTCACAATGTGGAAAATTATCGCGCCTCCAGTGCGCCCCGCGTCAGCCCTACCCATTTTGTGGACAGGGACGGCAAAGTGCTCGGCAATGTGGCTCCCGCACGCTATTTCTGCCTGCAATGCCATGTGCCGCAAACCGATGCCGCGCCGATTACGGGCAACACCTTCGCCCCTTCTAAAGGTTTTGGACAGTGAGGTCTTCGATGGAACAACCTGAAAAAGCGGGACGGCTACGCCGACTATGGCAATGGTGGCGGCGGCCAAGCCGCCTGGCGTTGGGAACACTGTTAATTATTGGTTTTGCTGGCGGCATTTTCTTTTTGGCGAGTTTTAACAAAACAATGGAAATGAGCAACAGCGAAGCGTTTTGCATCAGTTGCCACGAGATGCGCGATAACGTCTATCAGGAATATACGAGCACCGCGCACTACAGCAACCGTAGCGGTGTGCGCGCAACCTGCCCGGACTGCCACGTTCCGCATGAATTTGTACCGAAAATGGTGCGAAAAATACAGGCCAGCAAGGAGTTGTACGTCAAAATACTGGGCAGCATCGATACGCCGCAAAAATTCGACTCACATCGGCTGGCGATGGCGCAGAACGAGTGGCGACGGATGAAAAACAATAACTCCCAGGAGTGCCGTAACTGCCATAACTTTGACTATATGGATTTCTCCGGGCAGAAAACGGTGGCGGCAGAGAAGCATAGTGAAGCGATTAAAACCGGACAGACCTGTATTGATTGCCATCAAGGCATTGCGCATAAATTACCGGACATGACCGGCGTACACAGCGGCTCATGACTCATCCAATTTACGCGGGGATGACTATTTAGAGATGACTATACGGGTCAGCAATGACTATGCGGGGATCGGCTAACGCCCTCCCCGCTTTTTTTCGCCACGCGTGCGTCAAATCCCACTCACCACGGCCTTATCCCGATACACGTTAAAACCTATCCCGATACACATTAAAACCCTGCACGATGTGTTCAAGAGAGGCTTATCAACCGCCTGTTGAGGCACCCGACGCCAATGCCGCCTGGGCCTGGCTGATACTGCGTTCAATCACCGCCCGGCGCGTATCGTTTTGCGGCAACACCCGCAACATGCTTTGCCAGGCGTCGATGGCTTCCTGATAACGTTGACCTTCAAACGCATTGAACGCCAGCAGGCTCAACACCCGTACATTTGTCGTACCGGAATGCTGCAGTTCGCGCAGCATTTCCCCGCCGCGCAGGTTTTCCCGCGGATTGCTGGAGCGCAACAGGAATTCGGCATAATCGAGTTTAAGCTCTTCATTTTGTGGATCAAGCTGATAGGCGCGGGTCAGCGCCTGAGCCGCCATTTCGGCATTGTTCAGCGCTCCGGCAATGCGGCCAAGCAACCACCAATCCTGTGGATTGTTGGGATGATCTTCCAGTTGACTGCGCAGACCCAGGCCAAGGAGCGCCACGTCTTCGATGGTGAGTTGTTCCGCCTGCGGATCCATCACGCGTTTCATCAGTTCCGGCGTCAGGTCAACTACCCGCCGCCACTCCTGCACCTGATTGACGCTCGATGTTTGCCAAAACAGTCCAAGGCTGACGGCCACCAGCAACAGGATCCCCGGCAGTAGCACCCAGCGGGGCAAGGGGCGTGCCCGCACCGCAGATTCACCGGGGATATCCTGCAATAAGCTGTGCTGGAGTTCTTCAACCATACCCGCGCGCTCGGCGTCGTTGGTATTATCCACGGCAAGTTCGCGCAGGCGGTCATGATATAGCGCCCGATTTATCGCATCCCGATCGCGTTCACCCTGCGTTGACCAGGGCGCAAGCAACAGCGCCGAAAGCGCCAGAAGCGAAAGAATAATTGTCGTTACCAGCAGCATCATTGCCGTTTCTCCTTGCCTGTCAACAGCGCCTGTAACCGCTTTTTCTCCTGCTCGCTCAGTGTCGACGGTTCGTCGCGCTGGTGGCGACGGGCGCGGCGAAAGATCATCCCGCCGCCTACCAGCAGAAACAGGGCCGGCAGCAACCAAAGCAACACCGTCACGGGCGTGACGGGCGGTTCATAGGTAACAAAATAACCATAGCGATCAATCATATAATCGATAACTTGCTGTCTGGTCTGTCCCTCTTGCATCAACTCATACACTTTTTGTCGCATATCAGTGGCAATCATTGAATTCGAGTCGGCGATACTGTTGTTCTGACATTTCGGGCAACGTAATTGCGTGGTCAACTCACGGAATTGCTGTTCCTGCGCCTCATTTTCGAAGTGCCAGGCATCCGACGAGGCCAGCGCACTGAATGACAGCAGTAACGCACCAAGAAAACCGATCATTTTCATGCGCAGCTCCCTTCGCTGTACTTTTCCCAGAGTGGTTGCAACGTTTCCCGCCACACTTGCGCATTGAGATCGCCCGCATGACGGAAGCGGATAATGCCGCATCCATCGATCAGAAAGGTTTCCGGCGCACCGTACACGCCCAGATCCAGCCCCAGCATGCCGTTACCGTCAAACAGGCTCATCGCATAAGGATTCCCCAGCTCATTCAGCCACGTGATGGCTTTTTGCCGGTCGTCTTTATAGTTCATGCCAACCACACGTATCCCCTGCGCCGCCAGCGTGTTGAGGAACTGGTGTTCTGCGCGGCACGTCGGGCACCAGGTCGCCCAGACATTCAACAAGAGGGGTTTGCCATCGATCAGCTCAGATTGGTTGTGAATTTTTCCCGGGTGCTCCAGTGCCTCAAGCTTGAAGGGTGGGATCGGTTTGCCGATCAGGGCCGATTCCAGCCGCATCGGATCGTCACCCTCACTGTTGCGCATCAACTGCCACAGCAGGGCAAAGGAGAGCAATAAAAATAGAATCAAGGGAATAAACAGCATCTTGCGGCTCATGACGCCTCCCGATCGGTGCGTCGCAGGCGGTAGCGCGGATCCAGCATGCACAGCACGCCGCCGAACGCCATTAATGCACCGCCGTACCAAATCCAGCGCATGAAGGGCTTATAATAGAGCCGTAACGCCCAACTGCCGTCGTCCATCTCTTCGCCCAATGCCGCATAGAGATCTCGCGTAATTCCGGCATCTATCGCGGCTTCCGTCATGATCATGCCGCTGTTATTGTAGAAACGTTTTTCAGTCTGCAAGGTGGCTTCCGCTTTGCCGTTGCGCGTCACCTCGAGAGTGCCTTCGCCACTCTGCCAATTGGGGCCAACAACATCGCGAACGCCCTGGAATGTGAAGCGATAATCGAGGATAAAGACACTATCTCCCGTATTCATTCGAACATCGCGCTCAATGCTGTAGTTTTGGCTGAAGGCGATCCCCACCACCGTTACCGCCAGGCCAACGTGGCCGCACACCATGCCCCACTGACTGCGCGACAGCCCCGTCAGGCCGCGCCAAAACCCCTGTCGGCGGGTGGCGTTGCTATACACATCAACCAGCGTCAGCACAAACACCCATATCGCCATCGATAATCCGACCACGGTCATGGCCATAATGGTGTCTTGCAACAACCACGGAAGCAGAAAAGACAGGGCCGCAGTGACGATCAGCGCGATAACCAACAGGCGACGCAGTTTTTTGGGCTCATCACGCCGCCAACGCACCAGTGGCCCAATCCCTAACAGCAGTGCAAACGGCGCCATCAACGTACTGAACATAATATTGAAGAACGGCGCGCCGATAGAAATACTGCCCAGCCCCAGTTGTTTATGCACCAACGGCAACAGCGTTCCCAGCAACACCACCAGCGTCGCCGCAACCAGCAATAGATTATTGCCCAGCAGAAAAGATTCGCGCGACCAAAGCGTATTGCTCACCCGCGCCCGTACCCGATTGCCTTTGATGGCGAACAACAGCAGGGAACCGCCGATGACGATGACCAGAAACGCGAGGATAAACATGCCTCGCGCCGGATCCGAGGCGAAGGCGTGTACCGAGACCAGCACCCCGGAGCGCACCAGAAATGTACCCAGCAGACAGAGCGAGAATGCGCCTATCGCCAGCAATACGGTCCAGGCTTTAAAACTGCCGCGCTTCTCGGTGACCGCCAGCGAATGCATCAACGCCGTCCCTACCAGCCACGGCATCAGCGAGGCGTTTTCCACGGGATCCCAGAACCACCATCCGCCCCACCCTAATTCGTAATAGGCCCATGCCGAACCGAGGACGATACCTAGCGTCAGAAATACCCAGGCCGCCTGAGTCCACGGGCGCGACCAACGGGCCCAGGCGTTGTCCAATCTTCCTGCCAACAATGAGGCCACCGCAAAAGCAAAGGCCACTGAAAATCCGACATACCCCATATAGAGCAGCGGCGGATGGAAGATCAGCCCGACATCTTGCAGCAACGGATTGAGATCGCGACCATCGATCGGATAATCCGGCAGCGTGCGGGTGAAAGGATTGGACGACAGCAGAATGAACAACAAAAAACCGACATTGATCATTCCCATCACGGCAAGCACCCGCGCCACGGCCTCTGTCGACATTGCGCGGCTGAATATCGCCACCGCAAAGGTCCATCCACTCATCAACAACACCCAAAGCAGCAGCGATCCTTCATGCGCCCCCCACGCGGCGGCAATGCGATACCAGACCGGCAAGGCACGGTTCGAGTTATTCGCCACGTAGAGAACGGTGAAATCATTGATGACCAGCGCATACACCAGAATAAGAAATGCGCCCAGAATACAGGCGAACAGGGCCCAGGCGAGAGGGCGCGCCAATGCCATCAGACGCGCCTCCTGACGCGATGCCCCCCAGAGCGGATAAACGCTCAACAGCAACGCCACCCCGAGCGCCAGACAGAGCAGATAATTCCCCACTTCAGGCATCATATGCGATTGCCCCCTTTGATGGCGGGAGCGTGTTGATGCTGCTCATCCATGGCGGCTTTTACTTCCGGCGGCGTGTAGTTTTCATCATGCCGCGCAAGCACTTCCTGGGCGACGATATGTGTCTCAGACTCCAGCACACCTTGCGCTACCACACCCTGCCCCTCGCGGAACAGGTCGGGCAGTATTCCCTGATAACTGACCTTCACTTCGCCCCGGGCATCATACAATGTGAAATGAACCTGCAAACCCTGACTGTCACGCTGCACGCTGCCGGGCATGACCATGCCACCGATGCGCAGACGCTGCCCCTGCGTCGGTTTCTGCTGGGTTTCATTTTTACCGTAAAGAATTTCGCCAGGGGTATAAAACAGATCGATATTGGAACGCAGCGCATAGAGCATTAACGCTACCGTCACCACAACTCCGCAGATAATGGCCACAATGCCATAGAGGCGAGTTTTCGCAGGTAAGCTCATTGATCTCCCCCCGACGTCTCACCCTGCAATGGCGTGAGTTTTCGCTGCTCGTGTGCCCCCTGGTGGCTGACATCGCGTGCCTTTTCCCGGCGGATGTCACGAGCCCTTTGGTGGCGAATGTCGCGTAGCAAAGTACGCCTTTGCCATAGCGTGTGGGCAACAAGGGCGCTCAATGGCAATAGGGTCAAGGCGGCGGCCAACCAGACATAAAAGGCATAACCGCCCATCGCGAAGAAATCTTGCCAGCCAGTAAACGCTGTGTTCATCATGCCATGCCTCCCTTGTTGGCCAGTTTCGCCACCCAGCCGCACGCACGTTGCTGCGCCAGAATCAAATTCCCCAGCCGTATCAGTGACAGGGTAACAAACAGACTCATAAAGCCGAATATCATCATTCGCAGCGGCATGCGCATCGCGGGATCGAGCGTTCTCTGCATATTGGTCGATCCCTGATGCAAGGTGTTCCACCACTCAACCGAATAATGAATAATGGGCAAATTCACTACGCCCACCAGCACCAGAATTCCTGCGGCACGCCCGGCCAAACGGCGATCGTCAAAGGCGTTATAGAGCGCAATGACGCCTGCATAGAGAAACAGCAACACCAGCTCCGACGTCAGGCGGGCGTCCCAGACCCACCAGGTTCCCCACATCGGCTTGCCCCAGGTCGATCCTGTTGTCAGCGCAATGAAGGTATACACCGCACCTACGGGCGCCATCGCGGCAACAACCAGCTCTGCCATTTTTGACTGCCTGACCAAGCTGATGAGTGCAGCAACTGCCATCGCGGCATATACCCCCATCGACCAGATTGCCGCGGGAACATGCAGATAAATGATGCGATAGGCTTGCCCTTGCTGGTAATCAGCGGGGGCGAACACGAAACCCCACAGGCAGCCGCCGAGCAATAGCGCTGCGCTGAGCATCCCCAACCAGGGAACGAGCCTTTCACAAAGGCGATAAATACGCTGTGGCTGTGTCTGCTGAGATGAGGTTTTCGACATAATCAATTGCTCTCCATGCTGAGATCCCTTCCCTGTCGTGCGATGAACATGTGGGTAGGACGATAAATACCTGTCGGCAGACCGGTGGTTTCCAAGTTACAAAGCCTTACACTATTAATGGTTTTAGCATACCATAGCGCCCCCTGGTACTCGACGCTCGTCCTCTCGAAAACACTACCCAGAAAGAGGTAATTTCTTTATTGAGATCAATAAAATGAATAAACGAAGCGCGGCCAACAAATGGAAACCGTCCCCACTGCGCAGGTAACCACGCGCTATTCCTGGCTGTTTTGCAGGAGTTTCGCGGTATTAATCGCCTCTAACAATTGAACACGATTGATGCGCGGGCTGTATGTGTCCAGCAGACGCTGCCAAATCGTTATCGCCTGGGCATACTCTGTCCGCATAAAGGCATCTGACGCCAATAGCATTAGCGCCGTAACTTCATTCGCATCCTGCGCAAGCGCTTTATCAATCATCGCCTGCGCCTGAGGCGTCATATTCTGCCCCGCCTGATAATAAAGCACCGTCGCCAATGCCGAATACAACTCGCCATTCTCCCCGCGCAGCAGCAACGCCCGCTGGTAGGCAGTCAACGCATTTTCATACGCATTGCTGTAGAGATAATATTCACCCAGTTCGGCCCACAGCGCGCTGTCCTGCGGATTCTCACGAATTTTATGTTGTAACGCGACAAGCTGTTTTTCCTGTTGATCGGCAACGCTGAAGGCATGCAGTGGATCAGCCAGTCGCTGCTGTTCCACCCGTACCTGGGCTATTCGTGGACTCAACATATAGAGTCCAGCGCTGACCGAAAATATCATTACTACCGCAAGAATTACCGGTAAACGCGGTACAGGCTGATGGCTCAATGGAGCAGGTTGCGGGGTCAATGGCAGATCGTGCACCAGTTCCCGGCAAAATTGTTCCGCCTCGTTTTCTGCCAACAGTTTACCGGCCTGATCGCGCTGAAAATGCCAGATATTGTCAGACAACCGTTGTAGCTTTCCTTCGTCGCTGTGCCGCTCAGTGAAAAAGAGCGGCCATAAAAGCACGGCTGCCAGCAACACCAACAGCGCAGCTATCAGGATCATCGACGCGATCTCCTGTTCTGTCGGCGCATCACCCACCACATAATCGCGATAATCGCTAACAGCAACAGCAGTGGGGTCACCCAGAGTAGGCCGGTTTGCATTTTCAATGGCGGGTTGTACTGCACAAAGTCACCGTAACGCTGAGTCATAAACGTCATGATTTCCGACTCATTTTTTCCCTGCTCAACCATGGCAAACACTTCACGGCGCATACTGACGGCGACCGGCGCATTCGACTCCAGCAGGTTCTGGTTCTGACACTGCGGGCAACGCAATTCCCCGGCAATTTTCATCGCGCTTTGCCTCTGTGCCTGCGTGGAAAACGCCCAGGTGTCAACGATCTGCGCCTGCACAGTGGAAGACGTCAACAGCATCACCAGGAGCGCAATTATTTTAGCCATCCGCTTTTCTCCCCCGGTGCCATCCCAGCAGGGCGCCCGCCATCATCAATATGCCGCCGCACCAGATCCAGCGAATGCCGATCTGTATACAAAAGCGCATGGCATAACGATTTTCACCGGTTTTTTCCCCCATCACGACATACCAGTCCCTGAACACGTTCCAGGCAACGCCGGGTTCAATCATCTGCTGATTGCGCGCGCTGTAATAACGGCGTTCAGGTATCACGCTGGCGACCCGTTTTCCATCACGATAAATATCAATCGTCGCCTGTTCCGTGGTGTAATTCTGAACCGCGTTCAACGTCAGTTGTTGAAAATGGAACTGGTAGTCATCCAGCACGACCGTCTCTCCCTGCGTTACGTTGACGCTGATTTCCTCTCGGCTCCCCGCCGAGAAAACGATGCCCAGTGCCATCAATGCCACGCCGGTATGCGCCACCAGCGCGGGCAATTGGCGATATATCGCGGCCAATGGCTGAATCCATTGCATAGCCAAGACCCAACCAATCACGCCAGCAGCCAGTGCCAGTACCGCCCCTTGACCCCAGAAAACAGCTGCCGTTATTCCCGCCGTTGCCAGTGTGGCAGCCAAACGCCTGGCGCTCCCTCTGTTGCTGTGTTTCCAGTACCCCCCCGCCGAAAACCCGATCACCAACAGCATGAGGACGCCGAAAGGCAGTAGCGTTCGATTAAAATAGGGTGCGCCAACCGATATCCGGCCCCATCCCATCAGCCCATAAATCATTGGGTAGAGCGTGCCTAACAGTACGACCAGCGTGACAGCACTGAATAATAACAACGTAAGAAGTATCGCCGTTTCCCGCGACCAGCCGGTATAAATTGCGACGGGTCGCCCGCCTTTGGCACACCAGCCATAAATCAGCAAGGCGAGAAAACTCAACAACGCAAACAGGATAAACAACGGCACCGCCCTGTCGTTATCGAGTGCAAAGGCATGTACCGAAACCAGAATACCGGAACGAACAATCAGCGTGCCCAGCAGGGATAAAATAAACGTCAGGATCGCCAGCAACAGCGACCAGTGGCGATATATCCCCCGCATCCGGGTCACAAAAAGGCTATGCAGCAGCGCGCTGGACGTGAGCCAGGGAAGCAGCGACGCGTTTTCGACTGGATCCCAGAACCACCAGCCGCCCCACCCCAGCTCGCTGTAAGCCCACCATGACCCCAGCAAGATGCCTGATGTCAGCGCACACCAGGCGGGTAACGCCCAGCGCCAACAAAGCCAGGCGACCGCAGCATTGAACTCGCCGTGGATCAACGCAGCCAGCGTCAGTGCGGCGCTGACCATGAGCCCGCCATAACCCAGATACAATAAAGGAGGGTGAAGAATGAGACCGATATGCTGCAACATAGGGTTGAGATCCCGCCCCTCGATTGCGGGAGGAAAGAGGCGGACGAAGGGATCGGAAAACAGCAGAATAAAGGCCAGCAGAGCGGCGGCGATGGTGGCGAGAACGGCAAGCGTGAGCGGAAACAGGGGATCAGTTGCGCGGAAGTAGCGGCAGGCAAACGCGGCACTCCACCCGGACAGGCATAACACCCACAACAGCAGCGATCCTTCATGTCCGCCCCACACCGCCGCGATCTTTAACCCCAGGGGTAAATCGCGATGACTGTGCTGTGCCACATAATTCACGGAAAAATCATCCTGAACGAAGCACAGCGCCAGTATGGCAAAAGCAAACAGGAGTACTCCAAATTGTGCCAGCGTCCAGCACGCCACGATGCGTTGGAAACGACGCCAGCGGAAAATATATCCCGCCAGCGTATATGTCCCTATTGCCACGCAGATCGCCATGGCGATCAATAGCGCGACAAACCCTGCCTCTGGCAATAGCAGTCCCAACGTTCCGCTAACCCTGCTCACACTACCGTCAACTGTCCGGCATAGAGGATGAAAAATCGCAAGAACAGCACCCCAGCGAGACTCATGGCGCTGACCGCGAGCACCCCGTAGGGCGATTGCAAGCGGTTAGCCCATGACTTGAGGAGTAAAGGCGTGACCAGTCCCAACCCCACGACCCCCAGCCAAAACCACCATGCCCAGAATCCACCGCCAAGCGCCGCGGCCAGCGCCCGTGTTTTTCCGTCGTCGCCCAGCGCCAAACCGACAAAAAACGCCACCAGCAAGAAAATTTCCATCCAGACGATCGGTGTTTCAATACGATGGACGAAGTGCGCTTCTTCACTGTGCGGGTTGTGACGGCTGCGATACGTCATGGCGATAAGCGCCACCGCCGCGCCAGAAGAGATCCCAGAGAACAAGAACAGTACCGGCAAAATCGGGTTATTCAGTAAGGGGTAGGACTTCAGCGCCGAAAGCAGGAATCCGGTGTACGCCCCCAGCATAACCGCCAGCACCAGCAGCAGGATTTCCAGGGATTTCTGCACCGGCGTCAGCCAGTTAAGTATCTTTTTGACAATATTCAGCCTTGGCAGCCAGCGTTGTTGCAGCACAATAAGGTCTTTTTCAAACACCTTGGCCAACCACAGCACCATAACCAGCATATAGGCTTGAAACAGCAGCACCCCCATCGACATCACGGACGTAACGCTGAAATGGAACATGAGTTTCCAGAATGTCCACGGGCGAGTCAGGTGGAAAACCAGAATCAGCAAGCCCAGAATAATGGTACTCGGCGCGACGATCAGCGTAGTGCGCAGCAAAGTGCTTTCTGCCGTTCCCTGCGCCGGATGATAACGTCGTAACAGCACCGCCAGCGTCACCAGTCCTGCCGAAATGCCGACCAAAAACAGGTAAATCGCTATCGGCCAATCCCAGACCAGGGAGTCAAAATGAAAGGCACTTGAGGAAACGGGCGTCATTGAGAAATCTCCCCGTATTTAAAGGGTACGCGGTATACCTTGGGTCGGGTGCCCAAGGCAATTTTGAAGCGATAGGTGTTTTTTTGCCGCAGCATGCGGGATATCTGGCTGTCGGGATCATCAAGGTTACCAAACGTCAAGGCGCTCGTCGGACAGGCCGACACGCACGCAGGGAGTTTGCCTTGCTGCAGATTCGTCTTGCGGCAAAAATCGCACTTATCGGCCGTCTTGTTTTGTGGATGGATAAAGCGCACCTGATAAGGACAGGCGGCGATACAGTACTGGCACCCTACGCACAAATCCGGATTCACATCCACAATACCGCTGGCGGCATCGCGAAATGAGGCCCCGGTAGGACACACGTCCACGCAGGGCGCATTGTCACAGTGCTGACATGATTTGCGGAAAAAGCGATATTTTACGTCAGGGAACTCCCCTATTGGTTCGCTGCGCACGATCGTCAGGCGCGACACCCCTTCCGGCACCAGATTGACTTCGCGACAGGCTTCCATGCACGCAGTACAGCCGATACATAACGACTCGTCATGGATCATGCCGTAGCGGACGCCGTTAATCTCAAGCGTGCGTGCAACAACCTGGCCTGCCGCACCGCTTACCGCGGCCAGCGCCCCCAGGCGGGTAATGAATTGCCGGCGAGAGCAACTCATGGCTGCCTCTCACCCAGATGAACCGAGGCAGGATTGAAGTTCGGGTTATCTCGTTGATCGCTATGGCAATCCACGCACAGTTTGATGCGTGATTTATCGTTCAACGTCTGCATCGTGTCCTGTTTCGGATGCAACTGATGGCAACTGGCGCAAGTCACTTTCGTCACATGCACGTCATGCGGCCAGAACGCTTTCTGCAATTGATCCGGTAAATGGCACGACATACAAACGCTATTTTGTTGCTCAACCGTAAACATCGGGAAGTTAAAACGCATCACGTCTTTAACCCCCTCGCGGTGATGCAACGATGGATTGCCATGACAATTGGTGCAGGTCAACGGCAGTTGGTTATGAGGATTCACTGCCGAAGCGTGTTTACCCTGCATACCCTCCTGTTCCGGCTTATGGCATTTCAGGCAAGCCTCATCAGGATTGCGCTGCTGCGTTACCGTCCACCGTTGCCCAGTTTCTGCCTGAGGAGCGGGCTGAGTCAGCCCTGGCAATGCCCAAAGCATGCCTGACGCCAGCACCCCGGCAGTTAATAACGAACGTAATACGCTCATATTCACTCCACTAATCAACCGCCCCTAAAAGGAGCGGAAAGGGGTTTATTGGCTCAGTAGCCCTGCTTTACGCGCCTGCTCATCCCACTGAGGCACTACCGTTTCCAAGAAATCCTGTTTCTCGGCGGTAATTTGCTGCATGTTGAGTCCTACCGCCTGCTGGGCTTTCTCTTTGGTAGAAATATCCGGCAGTTGGATTTCCTCTGTAATGCCCTTCGTCGCCAGTAGGCGTACCAGTTTGGTTCGCGCATCGGCTGCTTTATCCAGTGCCGAACCGAGAATGCGCAATCCCTCCTCCGGGGCATGCATATGGATGCCATGGGAGGCGATAGCCAGGTCCCAACGCCACTGGGCATGGCGGATATCCGTCAGAATCGGCTTCATTTCCGCTTCCGTCGCACCCGCGTCCCAGGCCGCCTTGGCTTCAAAATGGGCATGAACCAGTTGGTTTTCCACTTTCAGCTTCAGTGCCTGAATTGCCGCCTTACGCTCAGCAACAATATCTTGCAGGGTCGCTTTATCCTGTGTATGGCAATTCGCACAGGTCTGGCCGAATTTATCAAACGGATTGCCAATTTTATGGTCGGTGTACAATTTGCCCTGTGTGTTCTGAACCTTCGGCATATGGCAATCGACACAACTCACATTGTTCTTGCCGTGAATGCCAGTTCGCCATGTTTCATATTCCGGATGCTGGGCTTTCACCATCGGTGCCTTGGAAAGCGAGTTAGTCCAGTCAGAGAAGGCGATGGTGTCGTAGTATTTTTCCATGTCTTCGACGCGTGTGCCGTCGTCCCATGGGAGCTTCACTGCCTTATCCGCGCCTGAGAAGTAATACTCGACATGACACTGTGCGCATACCATCGATTGCTTATCGTTATTGCTGGCCTTGTCAAAAGGTTTACCAATCGACACCAAACCGCGCTCAATGTAAGGGCGGGATATCGTCAGCGCTGGCTTGCCCTGGGCAAATTCAGGGGAAGCGGTATTGTGGCAATCTGCACACCCCAGATCGTTGACAATTTCTGGTCCGCCTCGCGCCCATTTACCATGGAAATACCCCTCTTCGCCCTCTTTTTGAATCAACCGGGCGACATCCGGGCTTTTACAACTCCAGCAGGCCATCGGCAGAGGGCCATCTTCTGCGGTCTTTGGCGCACCGGTACGCAACGATTCACGAACGTCAGTCACCGCGTAAGCATGGCCGCGCGGCTTGTTATAATCTCTGGAGAAGGGATATCCAGCCCAGAGGATCACCATTCTGGGGTCTTCGCCCAACGCATCGCTCCGTTCGGACTGCTCACTGGTGGCTTTCCAGGAACTGAACTGATCGGGGTGTTTATCGACGAATGTCGAGTTTTTGGCTTCCACCGGTGCGGAAGGGGCTGGCACAACGGCGTCGGCAGCATGGGCCGGCATTAATAGAAAGAGACTGGCTAACATACCCCATAGGTAGGGGACTATCGCGCTTATCCTGAGCATGAATTTTTATCCATTGTTATTCGCCTGTTGGGTCAGTCACCAGCAGGCGGTGGTTTTTGTTTCCCTACATGACAGAAACCACAAATACCGTCATGACATCGCTCAAACGACACTTACTCGCTACTCTTATCAAATAACCACACTATAGTTAGTGTCTTTGTTCACATGTAGCGAGAAATAAGAAAATGTTTAGATAAATTTATGAGGAGGTTCAAATTTCCTCATCTGGCAAATATGAAGTTAGGACTGTATGGCGTCGTTGGCCCGAGTTTAAAGCTAACGCAGGGGAGGAAACTTTTGGTGAGGAAAAAAAATGGACGCAATAAATCACAAAAAACAGCACAAAATCTCATGCATTTGCGCAACAAAGCACGCTGAAAATGTTCATTTGCGCGACATTTATCATCTTTTATGGCTTTAGCGCTGCCGAAGCTGATTTTTATTTTGTTTCCCCGGCGCTTACCTACTATAATACGAAACGTCATTTCAATTGAATGGTTTCAGCACCTTGATCTGCCGATACGATATAAAATTACTCCTTCGACTGACCCGGTCTTGTATCGACCAGATAGCCGTATACCGGCACCACTTTTCCATACCCTTTTTGCTGCGGTCACCTATCCTTAGTTATATTTCGCCGCAGCCAGCTAAGACTCAATTCCACGCTGATGGCCTCAGCCGTCAGGCAAACCAGAATTCTATCCATCACAACTTGTAGAAAACTCCGTCATGAAAAAGACTAAAATTGTTTGTACCATCGGCCCGAAAACTGAATCCGAAGCGATGCTGACCAGCCTGCTGACTGCAGGTATGAACGTTATGCGTCTGAACTTCTCTCACGGCGACTATGAAGAGCATGGTCAACGTATCAAGAATATCCGTGCTGTTATGGAAAACACCGGCAAAAAAGCGGGCATCCTGCTGGACACCAAAGGTCCGGAAATCCGCACCATGAAACTTAACGGTGGCCAAGATGCACCGCTGGTTGCCGGACAAACATTTACCTTCACGACAGATCAGAGCGTTATCGGTGACAATTCCCGCGTAGCTGTGACCTATAACGGTTTCTGTGCTGACCTGAAAATTGGCAACACTGTTCTGGTTGATGATGGCTTGATCGGCATGGAAGTGACTGAAGTCACCGAAACCGAAGTTATCTGTAAAGTGCTGAACAATGGCGATCTGGGTGAGAACAAAGGCGTTAACCTGCCAGGCGTTTCCATTCAGTTGCCTGCACTGGCTGAAAAAGACAAACGTGACCTGATCTTCGGTTGCGAGCAAGGCGTTGATTTCGTTGCGGCCTCTTTTATCCGTAAACGTTCCGACGTACTGGAAATCCGTGAGCATCTGAAAGCCCACGGCGGCGAAAACATCCAGATCATCTCCAAGATCGAAAACCAGGAAGGTCTGAACAACTTTGACGAAATCCTGGAAGCTTCCGACGGTATCATGGTTGCCCGTGGTGACCTGGGCGTCGAGATCCCGGTTGAAGAAGTGATTTTCGCGCAGAAAATGATGATCGAGAAATGTAACCGTGCACGTAAAGTCGTTATTACTGCGACCCAAATGCTTGATTCCATGATCAAAAACCCACGTCCTACCCGCGCAGAAGCCGGTGACGTTGCGAACGCCATTCTTGATGGTACTGATGCGGTGATGCTGTCAGGTGAAAGCGCCAAGGGTAAATACCCACTGGAATCCGTTACCATCATGGCGACCATCTGCGAGCGTACTGACCGCGTTATGCCAAGCCGCATCGACGCCATCAACGACAACCGCAAACTGCGTATTACCGAAGCAGTGTGCCGTGGCGCCGTTGAAACTGCTGAAAAATTAGACGCTCCGTTGATTGTTGTTGCGACAAGTGGTGGTAAATCCGCTAAAGCAGTGCGTAAATACTTTCCGCATGCTACCATCCTCGCGCTGACAACAAATGACGTAACAGCACGCCAGCTGATCCTGAGCAAAGGTGTTATTACTCAGTTAGTAAAAGAAATTGCTTCCACTGACGACTTCTACCGTATCGGTAAAGAAGCCGCGCTGGAAAGCGGTCTGGCTCAGAAGGGTGATGTAGTGGTGATGGTGTCCGGTGCCCTCGTGGCAAGCGGTACCACTAATACAGCATCTGTGCACGTTCTGTAATTAGGACGTGACAAAATGCAAATTAAAAACGCCGTCTTCGGCGGCGTTTTTTTTATGCGCAGTAATGCATTTTGTATGAAATGCAAAAATAAAGCACTTAATGCAAATAAGACTTATCCCATGGAAGTAGCATGTTTTCGCAGGTTTTTTTAACTTTTTTGTAAAAGAAGATGCTTCTTTGAGCGAACGATCAAATTAAAGCGCTTCCCATACAAAAATTTATTCTCATTAGAAAAAACTTTGTGTAATACTTGTAACGCTACATGGAGATTAACTCAATCTAGAGGGTATTAATAATGAATCGCACTAAACTGGTACTGGGCGCAGTAATCCTGGCTTCTACTATGCTGGCTGGTTGTTCAAGCAATGCTAAAATCGACCAACTGTCTTCTGACGTTCAGACTCTGAACGCTAAAGTTGACCAACTGAGCAACGACGTGAACGCAATCCGTTCTGACGTTCAAGCAGCTAAAGATGACGCAGCACGCGCTAACCAGCGTCTGGACAACCAAGCTACCGCTTACAAAAAGTAATCGGGCCTGGTTAATAAAAATGGCGCCTGGTGCGCCATTTTTTTTGCCTTTTTTCAGGGTTCCCTTCTCTCACTCATCGCGAAACCCCATCACCAAACACACACTATTGAACAATGTTTTCGTTATTCATGTCAGTGATAGGTGCATGAGGCTGATTATTGGCGCTCTGCGTTGCTGTGAGCGACGGAAACTGATCGGGTGCCTCGGTTCCCTGACTTACCAGTACCGGCATGCCAGAACGCCTTGTAATGGCTTTTTTCACTTCATCAGCATTGGTCTCAGAAGACGCGATAAATTTCTTCGCCGTGACACTCAGCGTAATCGGCATGGTTTGCGGATCATCATTGCCCGTGCGTGACAGCGGTTGATGGACTTCGATATAGCGTTTACCGTCCGGTTCAATCGCATATTTAATCGGTTCATTGACGATCTGCACCCGCGTGCCTTTGGGTACGGAATTGAACAGCGCTTCAATGTCATCCGCGCGCAGGCGAATACAGCCAGAACTCACGCGCATCCCGATACCGAAGTTGGCATTGGTGCCATGAAGCAGATAGACCCCACCATTGGCCGAAAGGCGCAGCGCAAAAAGTCCCATCGGATTTTCAGGCCCGGCTGGCACCACCGCAGGCAAGGTAATCCCCTGCTCTTGCAGGTAATGCTTACGAATATTGGCGGTCGGCGTCCAGGTCGGATTCGGTACTTTCTGACTCACCGAGGTGACCATGGTTGGCGTGTTGCGCCCAAGTTGGCCAATCCCGATCGGGTAGACGATCACTTTGTCCTGATCTTTCGGATAGTAATACAAACGCAATTCGGCCAGATTGATCACGATGCCTTCACGCGGCGTATTCGGCAGCAGCATTTGGGTCGGAATGGTCAAAACAGAACCCGGCGTAGGCAGGTATGGATCGGTACCCGGATTGGCTTCCAGCATCGCGAGCAGGCCAATTTTATAATTGGCGGCAATAGCCTCCAGCGAGTGGCCCTCATTGGGTACGGTATACGTCGTATTTTCGCCGATCAGCCGGCTGTCAGCAGGCGGCAGCGGATATTCGGTGGCATTGGCGATCGTTGCACCGCCGAGCAGCCAGCCCGTCAAAAGTAATCCCGTCAAAGTTAACGCACATTTCATGCTTGATTCCTACATCACTTCACACAGTTGGGTTAAGAGGAAGCTATTCATATCCCTATAGCCTATATATTCAATAGCATAGATATCCAAAATACTTGCCGTCTTTCCGATAGGCCAGATGGCACTCTCATAGTAACAGCAGAGAATGGAAAGACAATGTGTGCTCATCCGCAGCACATCAGGCGATGTCACGGATGAGCATTTTCGCAATTAGCTTAAGTTTAGTTGCATTAACTTATCAGTGGAATACTCACGCCAACTGGGCGGCTTTAATGCGGATGGCGCGGATCATCGCCTCCAGTCCCTGAGAGCGGGATGGGGTCAAATGCTGGCTCAATTCAAGTTCAGTAAAAAAGGGTCGCACATCCAGGGCAACAATCGCATCAGCATTCATTCCCTGATAGAGAATGAACACGATGGTCAATAGCCCTTTCACTATCGCAGCATCACTGTCGCCATAAAACGCGACGTCACCTTCTGGCGTGGATTCCATCACTATCCAAACCTGGCTTTGACATCCCGCAATAAGATTGTTCTGCTGACGGAAATTATCGCTGAGCGCGGGTAACTTCGTGCCTAACTCAATGACATACAGATACTTCTCTTCCCAGTTTACGCAGCGTGAAAAGTTACGCAGCAATTTTTCTTTATCTGGCAGCGTTGCCATAAAATTATATCCTGAAGTATACCCTAGCCCAGCAAACGATGAATGCGTTGCAGCCCGGCCACCAGACGATCGACTTCCTCGCGGGTATTGTACATCGCCAACGAGGCACGGCACATCGCCGGTACGCCATAGAATGACATCAACGGCATTGCGCAGTGGTGCCCGGTGCGAATGGCAATACCGTATTGATCGAGAAAACTGCCGACATCATACGCATGGTGTTGCCCTAAATTAAAGGCAATCACCCCTGCCCGGATCTCAGGGCCATAAATCGTCAAGTCCGGCACATGCGCCAATGCCTCAAGGGCGTAGCTCATCAGTGCCTGTTCGTAGCGGTGGATATTATCCAGGCCCAGTGCAGACACATAATCCATCGCCGCACCCAGCCCCATGATCCCGGCGGTATTTGGCGATCCGGCTTCGAAGCGCCATGGCGGCTGCACAAAAGTGGTGCCTTCGGTCAGGCTAACCTGACGAATCATCGACCCTCCTCCTTCCCACGGTGGCATCTCTTCCAACAGCGCCGCTTTGCCGTACAGAATACCAATACCGGTCGGGCCATACAGCTTATGACCGGAGAAAACGTAGAAATCGCAATCCAGCGCCTGCACATCCACGCTCTGGTGCATGACCGCCTGAGCGCCATCCACCAGCACTTTCAGCCCTGCCGCTTTCGCTTGCGGGATAATGACGTCGAGCGGATTCACCGTACCCAGAACGTTCGAAACGTGGGTGATAGCCAGTAATTTGGTCTGCGGCGTGATGAGCGTCGCGAGTTGATCACGATCCAGTTCGCCCTTCTCCGTCAGGTACCACACATCGAGATGCAATCCGCGCTCTTGCGCCAGCATCTGCCACGGCACGATATTCGCGTGGTGCTCCATCTCGGTAATGATGATGCGATCGCCCGCCTTCAGCGCAGTACGCCCGAAAGTGTTGGCAACCAGATTAATCCCTTCGGTCGAGCCTTTTACGAAAATAATCTCTTCAGCGGAGGCCGCATTGATAAAAGCCGCTGCCTGAGCACGCACCGCTTCCATCTTTTCCGTGGCTTCAACGCTGAGCGTGTGAATGCCGCGATGCACTGCGGCGTAACCATACTGGTAAAAATCCATTTCACACTCAATGACCTGACGCGGTTTTTGCGCGCTGGCGGCACTGTCCAGATAGGCCAACGGTTGTCCATTGACTTCACGGCTCAGCAGTGGGAAATCCTTGCGCACCCGTTCAAGCGGAAAAGTCATCGCACACCTCCACGCAGACGTCCGGTAATACGCGCCAGCACCACATTACGCAGGGTTTCGTCGCCCAGCGCCTCGGTCAGTGCGGCGGCAAAAGCAAAGATGATCATCTGTTCCGCCGCTGCCACATCGATGCCGCGTGAACGTAAATAGAACAGTTGTTCGTCGTCAATGCGCCCGACCGTCGCGCCATGGCTGCATTTTACGTCATCGGCGTAAATTTCGAGTTGCGGCTTGGTGTCCACTTCCGCCTGCTTGCTCAACAGCAGGTTGTTGTTGGTCATCTGCCCATCGGTTTTCAACGCATGCTTGGCGACTTTGATCATGCCATTGAACACCGCTTTCGCGCTGTCATGGACGATCACTTTGTGCAACTGGCGGCTTAGGCAGTACCCTTTGTTGTGTTCGAGATAGGTACGGGTATCGCAAATTTCTTTGTCGATCGGCAACACCAGTGTGTTAATGTTCAACACGCTGTTTTCACCGTTCAACTGCGCGCTGGTGTTATGGCGGGTCAAACCGGCTCCCAGCAGGAAACTGTGGCTGGTGACTTTCGCATCGCGCCCCACCACCAGATCGTTATGGGCGAAGTGGTAACTGGCCTGGCTCTCAAAGGCCAGTTTGCAATGCGTGAACTCGGCATTGTCGCCAATCTCCACCGTCAGGCGGGTACCGGTAAAATGCCCTTGCTCACCCAGACTGACATAGTGTTCGATGACCTCGGCCTGCGCGCCACGCTCAATCTGTACATGATAACGGTGATGCGCCGTATTGATCTCTTTCGCGGCGTCACGGCCAGTACTCAGATGCAACAGGTAGAGCGGTTTGTCGACCTGTTTGCCTGCCGCGACACGAATAAGCTGCGGCTGCTCGCTCAGGCTCTCCGTCAGGTGTAAAAAGACCTCAGACTGGATCGGCTCAGGCAACATGCCCGCACGCGACGCAGGAATGGCCTCCACCTGAAAATCACCCAGATCGCTGTCGCTTAACTCGGCAGACAGTCGCCCATCGATAAACACCAACCGATAAGAGGCCAGCGGCAGTGCCAGCGCATCAATTTGTTCACGGCTGACGGTTTGGCTGGCGGGCGAAAAGAACTGATTGCCGAGCAGCGGGGCGACAGGTGTATATTTCCAGTTTTCCAGCTTGGCGTGCGGGAAGCCCAGACGCAAAACCTGTTGCCAGTGCGCGTGAGCATGCGAGGATTGTTCACCCCCCTGACTTTCAAACAGTCGGTAAAGCTGCTGCATGGCATGCGAATTACCGGCTTGTGGTAGATTACTCTTGGTCGGTAAGCCAGCCATAACCCTGCTCCTCTAACTGTTTGACTAACGTGAAATCTCCCGATTTAACGATCCGTCCCTGAGACAGAACGTGAACAAAATCAGGTTTGATGTAGTCGAGGATGCGCTGGTAGTGCGTAACGATAATGAAAGCACGCTTGCCATTACGCAGCGCATTTACGCCGTTCGCAACGATCTTCAGCGCATCGATATCCAACCCGGAGTCGGTTTCATCCAGGATACACAGCGAAGGCTCCAGCGCAGCCATTTGCAGGATATCGTTCCTTTTCTTCTCGCCACCGGAAAAACCCACATTCACCGAACGGGTCAGCAGATCGGCAGGCATTTTCAGCAACTCAATTTTTTCTTCAATGAAATCGGCAAAGTCAAAACGATCCAGCGGTTCCTGTTCACGGTACTTGCGCACCGCATTCACTGCGGTTTGCAGGAAAAAGTTGTTGCTGACGCCGGGAATCTCCACCGGATACTGGAACGCCATGAACACACCTTCACCCGCACGCTCTTCCGGGGCCAGCTCAAGCAGATCCTTCCCCTTGAACAGCACATTGCCGTCAGTCACTTCATAATCTTCGCGCCCCGCCAGCGTGGCAGACAGCGTACTTTTGCCGGAGCCGTTTGGCCCCATGATCGCGTGCACCTCGCCCGGATTAATCTGCAAATCAATCCCACGCAGAATTTCATTGTCCTCTACACTCACTCTCAAATTTTTGATACTTAACATGTCTTTCCTTCGGCGCCGCTGCGCGCTTAATTCTGATAAATGGCTTACTGACCGGGCTGCGGGTCGATCAACCGACGCTGTGCTCAAGGCTTATCGCCAGCAGTTTCTGCGCTTCAACCGCAAACTCAAGCGGCAGCTCAGAGAAAACATCCTTACAAAAACCGTTAACTATCATTGAAATCGCATCGTCTTCACTGATCCCGCGCTGCAGGCAGTAAAAGAGTTGGTCATCACCGATTTTTGATGTGGTGGCTTCATGCTCCAACTGCGCAGAATTGTTGCGCACTTCCACATACGGGAAGGTATGCGCTGCGCTGTCAGGGCCAATCAGCATGGAGTCGCACTGGGTAAAGTTACGGGCGTTATCCGCACCCGGCAGGATTTTCACCAATCCCCGGTAGCTATTCTGGCTATGCCCGGCAGAAATCCCCTTGGAAATAATGGTGGATTTGGTGTTCTTGCCGATGTGAATCATTTTGGTGCCGGTGTCGGCCTGCTGGCTGCCGCTGGTCAACGCCACCGAGAAGAATTCGCCAATCGAATTGTCCCCTTTCAGGATCACACTCGGGTATTTCCAGGTGATCGCCGAACCGGTTTCAGACTGTGTCCAGGACATTTTCGAGCCAGCCCCTTCACACAGCGCACGTTTGGTCACGAAGTTCAGGATACCGCCGGTGCTCTGTTTGCTGCCGGAGAACCAGTTCTGCACCGTGGAGTATTTCACCTCGGCATTTTTGTGCAGGATGACTTCCACGACGGCCGCATGCAGTTGATAGGTGTCACGCGCGGGAGCGGAACAGCCTTCAATGTAGCTGACATAGCTGTCTTCATCGGCGATCAGGATAGTTCTCTCGAACTGACCGGTTTTGGCCGCATTGATGCGGAAATAGGTCGACAACTCCATCGGGCAGCGCACACCTTTCGGGACGTAAACGAAGGTACCGTCGGAGGCGACAGCCGCGTTCAGCGCGGCAAAAAAGTTATCCTGCGCTGGTACCACGGTGCCGAGATATTTGCGCACCAAATCAGGATGTTCCTGAATCGCCTCACCGAAAGAGCAGAAAATAATGCCCTGCTCCGAGAGTTTTCCGCGATAGGTCGTCGCTACCGACACCGAGTCAAAAATAGCGTCGACTGCCACTTCCGCCCCTTCGCGAACCGGTACGCCCAACTGTTTGAACGCCTCTTCCACTTCGCTGGTCAGGTAGTTTTTGTGGGTTTCCACGGCGGGAACGCCGAGCGCTTCGGCAGCGGAGGGTTCCTGCGTGGCCCCAGGTTGCGAACCACAAGTGTCATCACAACTGCCGCAAGACGGTGCGGAATAGTAGCTATAGTCCTGATAATCGAGCGGGGCGTAGTACGCTTTCAACCAATGGGGTTCTTCCATTTTGACCCAGGCGTGATAAGCCTGCAGGCGGAATTCAAGCATCCACTCTGGTTCATTTCTTTTGGCCGAAATCGCCCGTACAACGTCTTCGTTGATGCCAGACGCCAGTTCATCAGTCGCCAACTGGGTGAAGAAACCCTCTTTATAGTTCTCTTCACCGGCCCAGACTTGCACACTATCCGGGATTTCTACATTGCTTCGTGTCATGGTGGTTACGTCGCTTAAACGCCAAAACTCTCGCCGCACCCGCAGGCGTTCTGAGCTTTAGGGTTATTGAATTTAAATATCTGATTCAGCCCTTCCCGGACGAAATCCACCTCGGTACCGTCAATAAAAGGCATCGCTTTGAGCGGGACAAATAGCTTCGCGCCGTCGCGTTCAAAAGTCAGGTCATCGCTGGCCGGTGTCTTGGTCAGATCCAGCACATACGTAAAACCCGCGCAGCCGGACTGTTTCACCGCCAGTTGCAGTCCCTTGACGTCAGGATCCTGCTTAATCAAATGTTTAATCTGTCTGGCTGCCGACTCGGTGATCGTCAGTCCCTGCCACAGATTGTCCTCCAGTGAGAACGTTGCAACTTCAGTTTGCATCAGTCATACCTCACAGTGATCTCTTCTTTAGTTTAGTGCTTTATCACCATCTTAGTGATAATGATTATCACTTCAACCTCTTGTTTTAAGAGGGTATAGCGATAATCACCCTTTTGCGGGTCATATCCCTGAGTATAAATTCAGCACGGGAAAGTTGATGTAAACAAACGTGCTAAACAAGCTGTTGAATAGTTTGTGAATTTTATGTTGCCAATTTCTCACCCGCGTAGTGAATCAGTATAAATTTCCTCCATTATAAAACATTCATCGAAAATACCTATTTATGAATTTGTCGCTGGCTATAAGGATTACTTAAAGCTTCAGGCTTATTTTTTGTCAGTTTGAACGCCTTAGAGGGAAAACGCGCTCCCCATCCTTCATAAGCATAACAGCCGTCAATTTTTGGGCGTAAAAAAACGCCGCAGCTTATGCATACGGCGTTTGATCACTGGAAAGTCAGGAGGCAGGCGCGTTGATAACCGCGGTGGTCAGGCGCGACGTGCAACACAACCGCCCTTCTGTATCGAACACCTCGATTTGCCACACCTGATGGCTGCGCCCGGTATGGAGCGCCCGGCACACGCCGCGCACCGGCCCCTTGCGCACTGCGCGTATGTGGTTGGCATTGATTTCCAAACCCACCACCTGCTGATTGCCCTCAGTGCACAGATACCCGGCCATTGATCCCATCGACTCGGCCAGTACCACTGACGCGCCACCGTGCAGCAATCCGAACGGTTGTGTCGTGCGGGAATCCACCGGCATGGTCGCTTCAAGGTAATCGTCACCCAGCACGATAAACTCAATTCCCACATGACCAACCATGCATGCTTGACCGGTCTTGTTCAGCATGTCGAGGGTGGCTTCGCGTCGCCAAATTCTCATATCAGCTCCAATAACGCCTGTAATGGGTGGCGCACACCATTGCCTTCGATGCGTTTAACCTGACTGCGGCACGAATAGCCGGTTGCCAGACAGCGTTGACGCGGTAAACGTTGCAGTGACGTATGCCACGACAACTCGTAAATCCCCAATGAATTGGCGAGGTTCTTCGCTTCATGCCCGTAGGTTCCGGCCATACCGCAGCAACCGACGCTGACATTTTCGAGCTTCGCGCCAAAACGTGAGAAAATCGACGCCCATTGCTGGGTACTGGCTGGCAATGCCGTGGTTTCGGTGCAGTGACCAAACAGATACCACGACTCCCCGCTCATCTGCTGTACCGGTTTATCTGCCAGTACACCCTGTAACCACTCATGCACCAATTGTACCTGGAAGGAACCGCGCGTATCGCCAAGAATCTCTTTGTACTCATCGCGATAGCAGAGCACCAATGCCGGATCAACGCCCACCATCGGCATCCCCAATTGCGCAATACGGTTAAGGAAATCAGCCGTTTTGCGCGCCGTCCTGGCAAATTTGACCATAAAACCTTTGATGTGTTGCGCTTTGCCGTTTGGCGAGAACGGCAGCAGGACCGGCTTCAGACCGAGCTTCTCGACCAGACGAACAAAATCGGCCACCACGTGGGCGTCGTAATAACTGGTAAACGGATCCTGCACGATCAGCACATATTCACCGCGATTGGCTGGCGGTATCTTCTCAAGCTGCTCCAGCGTCATGGTTGCGGCACTGTGCCCGAGCATCTGCTGGCGCAGCGTCGGCGTTGAAAGCAGCGGTAAATCCACCATGCCAATAGTACCGCGGCTCATTTCCCGTACCCACGGCTGCTTGAAGAAGAAGTTAAAGAACTTCGGTACCTTCGCCATCAGTGGCGTATAACTTTCAACGCCTGCCACCAGATAATCCCTGGCGGGGCGCAGGTAACGCGTATGGTAAAGCTGTAGGAAGCGCGAGCGGAAGCCGGGCACATCAATCTTGATCGGACATTGGGTCGAACAGGCTTTGCAGGCCAGACAGCCTGACATGGCCTCTTTTACCTCGTGCGAAAAGTCATACTCCCCCTTGCTGGCGTGCCATGAATTGCGCGTTTTATCGAGGAGCGTGCGGAAGCTGATCCGTTTCTTCTCGGCCAGACTTTTCTCCAGCTCCAGCGGATCCACGCCCTGCTCCGCCAACAGGCGCAGCCATTCACGCACCAACCCTGCCCGCCCTTTCGGCGAATGAATGCGGCTGCCGGTAATTTTCATCGACGGGCACATCGGGCTTTTCACATCGAAGTTAAAACAGAGGCCGTTGCCGTTACACTCCATCGCGCCGCGAAACGCCGTTCGCACATTGAGCGGAATACGCCGATCAAAGGTGCCACGTTTCACCGCATCCACCTTCATCATCGGCGCATCGTTACCCAATGGCGCACAGATCTTGCCAGGATTCAGACGGTTATCGGGATCGAACGCCGACTTGATGCGACGCAGTTCAGTAAACAATTCCTCACCGAAAAATGCCGGGCTGTATTCGGCACGGAAACCTTTACCGTGTTCGCCCCACAGCAGGCCGCCATATTTGGCCGTCAGTTCAACCACCTGATCGGAGATCTGCTTCATCAGCACTTCCTGCGCCGGATCGCACATATCCAGCGCGGGGCGCACATGCAATACGCCCGCATCCACATGGCCAAACATGCCATAACTCAGATTGTGGCTGTCGAGCAATGCGCGGAATTCGACAATATAGTCAGCCAGATGCTGCGGTGGCACGCAGGTGTCTTCCGCAAAGGGGATCGGTTTTGCCTGCCCTTTGGCGTTACCCAGCAAACCCACGGCTTTCTTGCGCATCGCATAGATGCGTTCAATTCCCGCCAATTCCCCGCAGACCTGATAACCGATCACGCCATCACGTTTATCCGACATCAAACCATCAAGCCGCTCGCAGAGTTCTGTCACCTGCTTCTCGATCAACGCGCTGTCGTCACCGGCAAACTCAACGATATTCAGGCCCAGCATTTCCTGATTGGGCACGTCAGTAATCAATTCGCTGACGGAATGCCAAACGATATCTTCCCGCGCCAGATTGAGCACTTTCGAGTCGATGGTTTCTACCGACAGCGCGTTGGCCTGCACCATTACCGGCGCATTGAGCAATGCAGAGTTGAAAGAGTCGTACTTGATATTCACCAGACGCCGGACTTTCGGGATCGGCGTAATGTCCAGCCGCGCTTCCGTGATAAAGGCCAGCGTACCCTCCGCGCCCGTGAGGATTCGGGTAAGATCGAAGGTTTGCAGATCGTCACTCAGTACGTGACGTAAATCATAACCGGTGAGGAAGCGGTTAAGTTTTGGGAATTTCTCGATAATCAGCGCGCGGTTTTCACGACAGCGATCCAATACCGTGCGGTAAATCCGTCCGAGGGTGGACTGCTCTTCACCCAACTTCTCCGCCAGTGCGGTCGGGATCGCCTGCGTGTCGAGCATCTCCCCACCCAGCAGGATGGCGCGGAGCCCCAGGACGTGGTCCGATGTTTTGCCGTAGACCAATGAACCCTGACCGGAGGCGTCGGTGTTGATCATGCCGCCGAGCGTTGCACGGTTGCTGGTCGACAGTTCAGGCGAAAAGAAATAACCGAAAGGCCGTAAATAGTCATTCAGTTGATCCTTGATCACCCCGGCTTCGACCCTGACCCAACCCTGCTCAGTGTTGATATCCAGAATACGATTCATATAGCGTGACATATCAACAACAATGCCGGTATTCAGCGACTGACCATTGGTGCCGGTACCCCCTCCGCGAGGCGTAAAGACCAGACTATGGAAACGCTCCTCCCCTGCCAATCGGGCCAGCAGCGCCACATCAGACGTTGAGCGCGGAAAAACCACGGCATCCGGCAAGAGTTGATAGATGCTGTTGTCAGTCGCCATCGTCAAGCGATCGGCATAACTGGTCGCCGTATCACCGTTGAACCCGTTATCTTTCAATGCTTCCAAAAAATCGAGCACCAGTTGAACCATGCCTGGTGCCTGAGAAATTTGTGGGATCATATTTTTGACCCTGTCCTTTTTATGTTGTGTATAACGAATAGATGTTGTGTATCTCGCCTGTCCGCCTACTACCCGATCTGTTGTGCAGATCCATCTTTTTTTTTCGCCATAAAATTACCACACTTCTTTTTTATGCGCGCCTGCCCCCTAACATAAACCGTACCCCTACGGGAGGCCACAACAAATGATGCTGCCTGGCTGTGAAAAATCTCAAAAATGCATCATGATTAGCAGATTGTTCTCCGGCAAATTTGCCTTATACATTGATGAGATCCATGCATGAATTATCCGCATAAGAATTATGACTTGCCCCGCATTATGTTTGGGGTGTTGTTCATCGCCCTGATGACGGTTGCCAGCATTTGGGTGGTACAACCCTTTATTTTAGGCTTTGCCTGGGCAAGTATGGTGGTCATTGCAACCTGGCCTCTGTTAATAAAAATTCAGGCTCTCTTGTGGGGGCGGCGGTCATTGGCCGTCATCGTCATGACCTTACTGTTGATCCTGCTGTTCGTTCTGCCCATTGCCCTGCTGATTAGCAGCGTCGTAGATAATGGCGGCGCGCTGGTGGCACTGGCCAGTGACCCGTCAAAATTACATGCGCCGCAATTGCAGTGGCTACAGGCAATCCCGATCGTGGGTAACAAATTGTACTACGGTTGGCAGGGTCTGCTTCACGGCGGGAACGGCGCAGTCATGGGAAAAATCCAGCCTTATATTGGTCAGGCGGCAGGATGGTTTGTGACGCAGGCGGCCAATATCGGACGGTTTGTTTTGCACTGTTCGCTGATGGTTCTGTTCAGTATTCTGCTCTACTCGCGCGGCGAACAAGTGGGCATGGGGATCCGTCATTTTGCCTTCCGGCTGGGTGCTGAGCGCGGTGATGCAGCGGTATTACTCGCCGGGCAGGCAATCCGCGCGGTGGCGTTGGGCGTGGTGGTTACCGCCATTGTTCAGGCGCTACTCGGCGGGATTGGTCTGGCGATTGCCGGTATTCAATACGCGACGCTGCTAACCGTCGTCATGTTTGTCTGCTGTGTTGCCCAACTCGGGCCGCTGTTGGTGCTTATCCCTGCCATTATCTGGTTGTACTGGAGCGGTGATACCACCTGGGGCACCGTTTTGCTGGTCTGGAGTTGCGTGGTCGGGACTCTCGATAACGTCTTGCGTCCGATGTTGATTCGTATGGGTGCGGATCTGCCAATGATTCTGATTCTGTCAGGCGTTATCGGTGGATTGCTGGCCTTCGGAATGATCGGTTTGTTTATCGGTCCGGTTGTGCTGGCTGTTTCCTACCGCCTGATCTCTGCGTGGGTCAACGAAGCCCCTGAGCCAGAAAAAGATCTGCATGAAGTCGCACAAGACATCGAAGATATGAAGCACTCTTAAAAGTAACGTTTGTCGCCGGATGCTGCCGCTTGTGGCATCCGGCTTCCCCAGATGACACCCTCAGCCCCGCCGTTTTCATTGCCTGCCTTTTTGCATTCGACCAGTTTCTCTTTTATATGGCGATAATCCTAATCGATATTTGTTGAACGCCCGCGATTGCAGGAGCTTACTGATTCATTGGCTGGGAAGGATTTTCGATTAGGATGATTCTTACAGACTAACTTTCGCCCGCCCCTTAATATTGAAACCAGATCGGATTTCAACCCACTGATTTATATACAAGCTTTCCCCTGAGTGAGTATTAAAAATCATCTAATTGCTGTGTGTAGTCTTTGCCTGTCATCCAATGATGGGCTTTTTTTTGCCTGTATTTTGCCTATTCCTTTATGCTGCCCTTCCGCTATAGGTTTTCACGTATTTATAAATAAAAAGTGATAAATAAAAAGCCACCGCCGAAGCGATGGCCTTTAGTTGTGTCGTGCCACATCAATTCTTGCGTATGAAATGTGGCGTATTAAGCTGGCGTATCGGCGCTATCCGCTTTATTCACTTCCGCCAGACTTACCCAGGTTTGCACCACGGTGTCAGGGTTCAGGGACAAACTGTCGATCCCCTCTTCCATCAGCCACGCGGCAAAATCCTGATGGTCAGAGGGGCCTTGCCCACAGATTCCAACGTATTTACCGTGACGCTTGGCGGCCTGAATCGACATCGACAGCAGTGCTTTCACCGCCTCGTTGCGCTCATCAAACAGTTCTGAGACCACGCCAGAATCGCGATCCAGTCCCAACGTCAATTGAGTCATATCGTTCGAACCAATGGAGAATCCATCGAAATACTCAAGGAATTGATCGGCCAGCAGTGCGTTGGACGGGATCTCACACATCATGATCACTTTGAGTCCGTTTTCACCACGCTTCAAACCCTGGTTCGCCAATTCAGCCACCACGGCTTTCGCCTGTGCAACGGTTCGAACGAAGGGAATCATGATCTCGACGTTGGTCAAGTCCATGTCATTGCGCACGCGTTTCACCGCTTCGCATTCCAGGGCAAAACAGTCACGGAAGCTGTCAGCCACGTAGCGGCCAGCACCACGGAAGCCCAGCATTGGGTTTTCCTCATGAGGTTCGTATTTCTCGCCCCCCACCAGATTGGCGTATTCATTGGATTTGAAATCAGACAACCGCACGATCACCCGCTTCGGCCAAAACGCCGCACCCAGCGTTGAAATCCCTTCGGTCAGACGCGCCACATAGTATTCCACCGGATTGTCATAACCCTGCATCAGCGTCTGGATCTCCCTTTGCACGGCAGGCTCTTGCTGATCAAATTCCAAGAGTGCCTTCGGATGGACGCCAATCATCCGGTTGATAATAAATTCCAACCGCGCCAGACCGACACCTTCATTCGGCAGGCAGGCAAAATCAAACGCACGATCCGGATTACCGACGTTCATCATGATCTTCAGCGGCAGATCCGGCAATTCATTGACTTCCGAGCTTTGCACTGAGAATTCAAGCAGATCGCTATAGACGTAGCCAGTATCACCTTCTGAACAGGAAACCGTGACTTTTTGGCCTTCTTTCAGCAGATCCGTCGCATTGCCGCAGCCCACAACCGCCGGGATACCCAATTCACGGGCAATGATCGCCGCGTGGCAGGTGCGTCCGCCGCGATTGGTGACAATCGCCGAGGCTTTCTTCATGATCGGTTCCCAGTCAGGATCGGTCATGTCGGTAACCAGGACGTCACCCGGCAGAATGCGGTTCATCTCACTGATATCATGAATTACTTTAACCGGGCCTGCACCGATGCGGTGGCCGATAGCGCGCCCTTCAACCAGCACATCACCGCGATCGCCGAGCTGATAACGCTCCATCACCTGACCGTTGGAACGCACCGTTTCAGGACGCGCCTGAACGATAAACAGCTTGCCGGTGTGTCCATCTTTTGCCCACTCGATGTCCATCGGGCGGCCATAATGTTTCTCAATCTGCACGGCCTGTTTCGCCAGAGACTGGATTTCTTCGTCGTTCAGACTGAACCGGGTACTGAGTTCAGTTGGCACATCTTCGATACGCACCTGTTTGCCATGCTCCTGAGTCGGGGCATAGACCATGCGGATTTTTTTCGAGCCCAGTGTACGCCTGACGATTGAAGGTTTGCCCTTCTCCAGCGTTGGCTTGTGGACGTAGAACTCGTCTGGGTTGACGGCCCCTTGCACCACCATTTCGCCCAAACCGTAGGCCGAGGTGATAAACACTACCTGATCAAAGCCAGATTCCGTGTCGATGGTAAACATCACGCCAGCAGACGCCAGGTCAGAACGTACCATGCGCTGCACGCCTGCCGACAGAGCGACACCGCGATGATCATAACCCTGATGCACGCGATAAGAGATCGCACGATCGTTGAACAATGAGGCATACACGTGTTTGACCGCGATCATTACCGCGTCAAACCCCTGCACATTAAGAAAGGTTTCCTGCTGCCCAGCAAAGGATGCGTCAGGCATATCTTCCGCCGTGGCTGAGGAGCGCACGGCAAAGGAGGCGTCGTCATCGTCAGATGAGAGTTCTTCGTAAGCTTCCCGGATCGACTGTTCCAGCGCGGGCTGGAAAGGTGTATCTACAATCCACTGGCGTATCTGCTTGCCTGCTTTGGCTAATTCACTGACATCATCGATATCAGTCTCATCCAGCAGTTCATAAATGCGCTGGTTGACGCCGCTTTGTTCCAGGAAGTCGTTAAACGCCTGAGCCGAGGTAGCAAAACCATTAGGCACTGAAACACCCAGCTCAGAGAGGTTGGTAATCATTTCACCCAGAGAAGCATTCTTGCCTCCCACCTTATCTACGTCATTCATTCCAAGCTGGTTGTACCAGAGAACATTACGCACGTCAGACTCATTGTTAGACATCGAAACAATCCTTTTGACATTCAGTGAGATACAATTGGCAGTCGCTGAATAATCTAAATCAGCTTTCTGAGATTAGCACAATGATCAATAAAAACAGGACAGGTGAATCGATCCACCCCCTGTAACTTTTTTATTTCAGATAAATCCAAATATAATTGCTTTTTTAGAACGCAATTATCCTTATGATATTCATGGTTTTTCATTCATAGACACCATCATGATGAAAGATAAATTCCATAACTATAATTAATAATATGAAAATTTCATTTAACTAAGAAATATCTCCCTGTCATTTTTAATTATTTATAAAATAAAACAGCATTTCATGATTAAAGTTAATTGCTTATTTTTTTACCTGCCAAAAGAAATAAACAATTAGCGAATTAGATGTTATTTTTAATTCAATGAATGGCATTTCCCGGTGTATAGCAAAGGAGTATTGCGTTGGAAAGAAGCGTATTTTACATCTCTGATGGCACGGCAATCACCGCTGAGGTGCTTGGACATGCGGTGCTGTCACAATTTCCAGTGAAGGCCACCATTTTCTCCCTGCCGTTTGTGGAAACAGAAGGGCGCGCCCGCGGAGTTTGCCAACAAATAAATGATATTTATGAGAAAACCGGCGTTCGCCCGTTGGTGTTTTATTCGATTATCGCGGCGGATGTCCGGCAGATCATCAACAGTAGCGAAGGGTTCTGCCAGGATATTGTGCAGGCGCTGGTGGGGCCGTTGCAAAATGAACTCGGCGTCGATCCCATGCCTGTCGCCAATCGTACCCACGGTCTGACCGAAAGCAATCTGGGCAAATATGACGCTCGTATCGCTGCCATTGACTACACGTTGGCGCACGATGACGGCATTTCGCTGCGTAACCTCGATCAGGCGCAGGTGATTCTTTTGGGGGTTTCCCGCTGCGGCAAAACGCCCACCAGCCTGTATCTGGCGATGCAATTTGGCGTGCGCGCGGCCAACTACCCCTTTACCGCCGACGACATGGACAATATCCAACTCCCGGCCGCCCTGAAACCTTTCCAGCACAAGCTGTTCGGTTTGACGATCAACCCAGAAAGGTTGGCAGCAATTCGCGAAGAGCGCCGGGAGAACAGTCGCTACGCGTCACTGCGACAATGCCGGATGGAAGTTGCCGAAGTGGAAGCCCTGTATCGCAAAAACCAGATCCACTATCTCAATAGCACCAACTATTCGGTAGAAGAGATCTCAACGAAAATTCTCGACAGTTTTGGCATGAGTCGCCGTCTGTTCTGATCTGTCCGGTGGCAATTTTATGCCACCGGTCACTTTCCTCATTTTCCCAATATTTTTTTGATAATTCCCTGCATATCCCGCGTGCAATGGTTGAATTCATCTGGTTTTCCTTTATTGTGATCTCCATCACTTCCCGGTATTCCTGCCGCAGCGAAGAAAAAAATTTCGAGAACAGTATGTACAAGACAGATGAACTGCGTACGACGCGCATCGACAGCCTTATTACGCCCCAGGCTTTGGCGGATAAGCTGCCGATCTCGGCGTCTGTTGCAGATAACGTGACGGCGTCGCGGCAACGCATTGAGAATATTATCAGCGGGAAAGATCAGCGTCTGCTGGTGGTCATTGGCCCGTGTTCTATCCACGATATTGAAGCCGCTATCGATTACGCCGCGAAATTAAACGTTTTACGCGAGCGTTACCAGGATCGGCTTGAAATCGTTATGCGCACCTATTTCGAAAAACCGCGTACCGTTGTGGGCTGGAAAGGAATGATTTCCGATCCTGAGCTCAATGGCTCGTTTCGGGTTAACCACGGCATAGAACTGGCGCGCAAACTGCTGCTGGCGGTCAATCAGATGGGGTTGCCTACCGCCACTGAATTCCTTGATATGGTGATCGGCCAGTATATTGCCGATTTAATCAGTTGGGGCGCCATAGGTGCTCGTACCACCGAGAGCCAGATTCACCGTGAGATGGCTTCCGCGCTCTCTTGCCCGGTCGGCTTTAAGAATGGCACTGATGGCAATACCCGTATCGCCATCGACGCGATCCGTGCTGCCCGTGCCGGTCATATGTTTCTGTCACCCGACAAGAGTGGCCAGATGACCATCTATCAGACCAGCGGCAATCCTTACGGCCATGTGATTATGCGTGGTGGGAAAACCCCTAATTATCACGCCAGCGATATTGCTGCGGCCTGCAAAAACCTGAGCGAATTCGACCTGCCGCAGCGTCTGGTAGTCGATTTCAGTCACGGTAATTGTCAGAAGCGCCATCGCCAACAGTTGGACGTCGCACAGGATATTTGTCAGCAGATTCGCAGCGGATCAACGGCCATTGCCGGTATTATGGCGGAAAGTTTCCTGCTGGAAGGATCGCAAAAAATCGTTGCCGGGCAGTCGCTGACCTATGGTCAGTCGATCACCGATCCCTGCCTGAACTGGGACGACAGCAAGACTTTGCTCGCCATGCTGGCCGACGCCGTCGACAGCCGTTTCTAGTTGTTATCCCTTCAGTTCATGGGCGCATTACTGCGCCCTATTCTTCACGACCTGCCTGCACTTTTGATCCTGCGATCGCCACCTGCTCGACCTATCACAAAGCCAACAAATTTTTCTTGATGTAACCGCCCGTTGATATGATAATGATTCTCACATTGAGATTAATTCACATTAACATTTACACTATGCAGAAAGATGTCCAATCCAATGATATTTCGCCGACTTCCGAGAACACCGGTTCCGCTATCCGCGAGATCGGCTGCATTGACAGTGAAACCCTTCTCGGTACGCAGGGCATGGTATTCATCAATCATCAGGGCCAGCAATACCAATTGCGAGAAACCAAATCCGGTAAGTTGATCCTGACAAAATAATTCGTTCGTTTATCCATTTGTATCCAGCGTAACTGGAGCGGTCGGTCGCTAATCCTTATGAGATCAGCCGCCGTAACTTCATGTATGACGGGTATGTATGACGAATGTGTGTAACGAGTATTTGTAACAAGTAATAAGCAAGCCACCCAGATTTCAAGATCGAGGCAGCCAGCAAATCTATTGATATGTTTTCGCATATGGAGAATTGCATAATGCCTCAGCACCTGACTACCCGGCTGCGTTTTTCAGCGTTGAGCCTGGCCATCGCCTGTGCTCTGCCGATGGTAGCGCACGCAACATCAACACCATCTGCCACGCCATCAGTGACAGATTCAAGCACAACTTCCGCCACTACCCGCGATGAAATGACCGTGACTGCCACAGGCAATCAGCGCAGCAGTTTTGAAGCGCCGATGATGGTCACCGTCGTGGACGGTAAGAGTCCGGAAAGTCTCACGTCATCCTCCGCCAACGATATGCTGCGCCATGTTCCGGGCGTGGCGATTTCTGGCACGGGTCGAACCAACGGACAGGATATCTCGCTGCGCGGCTACGATCGTCGTGGCGTACTGATTTTGGTGGACGGCATCCGTCAGGGAACGGATACCGGCCATATCAATAGCACTTTCCTCGATCCGGGTCTGGTCAAGCGGGTCGAAGTGGTTCGTGGCCCGTCGGCTCAACTGTATGGCAGCGGAGCACTGGGTGGCGTGGTCTCGTTTGAAACCGTCGATGCCGCCGATCTGTTACTTCCTGGTCATGACAGCGGATTCCGCGTCTTTGGCCTCGGCGCCACCGGCGATCACAGTCTGGGCATGGGTGCCAGCGCCTACGGCAAAACCGATGATCTTGACGGCTTGATCTCTTTCGGTACCCGCGATGTCGGCAGTATTCGCCAAAGTGATGGTTTCGATGCACCCAATGATGAAACCATCAGCAACGTGCTGACAAAAGGCACCTGGCAATTCGATCCGGCGCAATCCATCAGCGGTAATCTGCGCTACTACAATAATCGCGCAAAAGAGCCAAAAAATCCGCAAACCAGCGACATCTCAAGCGGCAATGTCCTGACCGATCGTTCCACTATCCAACGTGATGCCCAACTCGGTTATCATCTGAAACCTCTCGATCAGGAATGGGTTGACGCCACGGCAACCGTTTATTACTCCGAAGTGCAGATCAATGCCCGCCCTGAAGGTACGGATGAAGAGGATCGCAAACAGACGACCAAAGGTGCCAAGCTCGAAAACCGTACCTATCTGTTTACCGACAGCATCGCGTCGCACTTACTGACCTATGGTTCTGAGGCGTATAAGCAGGAGCAAACGCCTGGCGGCGCAACGGAAAGTTTCCCTCAGGCCGATATCAATTTTGCTTCGGGCTGGCTGCAAGATGAAATCACCCTGCGCGATCTGCCGGTCTCCATTCTTGCCGGAACCCGCTATGACAACTATCGCGGCAGCAGCGACGGCTATGAGGACGTCAACGCAGACCAATGGTCTTCGCGGGGTGCGGTAAGCATAACCCCGACTGATTGGCTGATGGTGTTTGGTTCCTATGCGCAGGCTTTCCGCGCCCCGACCATGGGCGAGATGTACAACGATTCCAAACACTTCTCGATGAATATCGGCGGTAACACGCTGACCAACTATTGGGTGCCGAATCCCAATCTGAAGCCGGAAACCAATGAGACGCAAGAGTATGGTTTCGGGCTGCGCTTCGACAACCTTCTGTTGGCCGACGATGATCTGCAATTCAAGGCCAGCTATTTCGATACCAACGCCAAAGACTACATCACCACTGGCGTAACAATGGATATGGCAAGAGGCCCCAACGGTTTTTACTGTAGAGAGTGTTCAACGTATTCCACCAACATCGACCGGGCGAAAATCTGGGGTTGGGACGCAACCATGAGCTACAAAACGCAATGGTTCAATTGGGATCTCGCCTATAACCGTACCCGCGGGAAAGACCGGGATACGGGCGACTGGCTTTCCAGTATCAACCCGGACACCGTCACCAGTATGCTCGACGTTCCTGTGGTAAACAGCGGTTTCTCAGTCGGTTGGGTGGCAACATTTGCTGAGCGCTCAACGCGGGTCAGCAGTGATTACTCGGAACAGGCGGGTTACGCAGTGAATGACTTTTACCTGAGCTATAAAGGCCAGAATGGATGGCAAGGTATGACCACCACCGTGGTTCTCGGCAATGCCTTCGACAAGGAATACTACTCCCCGCAGGGTATTCCACAGGATGGCCGCAACGCCAAACTGTTCGTCAGTTACCAGTGGTAAGTGGGCGTGGTGTCGCAGGGCTGGCTCTGCAGCACCACGCTGTTTGTACATTATATTTATGCAATGACGACCCAAATAATAAGAGCCAATAGGAGCAAATATGAACTCATCGCTTTTTCAACGTTACCAGCAAGCTAAAGCAGATCACCCCAAAAAATACGCCCGTGATCTGGCTGAATCACTGAACGTCAGCGAGGCAGAACTGACCCATGCGCGTGTAGGGCATGACGCCCAGCGCGTGCAGACCGATGCCCGTACCTTGCTCGCAGGATTGGAACAGGTGGGAGAGACCAAGGCGATTACCCGTAACAGCTACGCGGTACATGAGCAAATGGGCTTTTACCAGCACCAGCATCTGAGCGGCCACGCCGGGTTGATCCTCAATCCCCGCGAGTTGGATTTGCGTCTGTTCTTGCAGCATTGGGTGAATATATTCAGCGTGACAGAGACGACTGCGCGCGGAGAACGCCACAGCATCCAATTTTTTGACCAACAGGGTGATGCGGTACACAAAGTCTATACTACAGAATTGACCGACATGGATGCATGGCACGCGCTGATTGCGGCATCGATCGGTGAAGACAATCCACCGCTGGCGCTTATCCCGGCCACGACTATAGCGGTGAATCCGGCTTCAGAGAGCGCATCTGAGGCAATCGACAGTGAGTGGCGCGCCATGACCGATGTGCACCAATTCTTCCAGTTGCTTAAACGTCACGATATCAGTCGGCAACAGGCGTTCAAGGCCGTGGGTGACGATTTGGCCTATCGCGTTGATAACACGTCATTAAGTCAGTTGCTGTCGGTGGCACACGAGCAGCAGAACGAAATCATGATCTTTGTTGGCAACCGCGGTTGCGTGCAGATTTTCACGGGGAGGATCGAAAAAGTGGTTCCTTACAATGAGTGGATCAACGTCTTCAATTCACGTTTTACCCTGCATCTGATCGAAAACGCCATCAGCGAAAGTTGGGTCACCCGTAAACCAACCCAGGATGGTTTCGTGACCAGTCTGGAGCTGTTTGCAGCCGACGGAACGCAAATTGCGCAACTGTATGGTCAACGCAGCGAAGGACAACCCGAACAGACACAATGGCGCGAACAAATCGCCTCGTTAATCAATAGGAATATTGCCGCATGACAACCCCGACCCGCTCTCCCCTGCGTTGGATCGCACTGCTGCTGAGTCTGGCAGCCTCGCTCCCCGCCGTGGCAAACGAACGTATTGTTTCAATTGGTGGCGACGTGACTGAAATTGTCGCTGCACTGGGGGCTGGCGATCAGTTGGTCGCTCGCGACAGTACCAGCCTGAAACCTGCCTCTGTTACCGCACTGCCTGATATCGGTTACATGCGCCAGCTCAATGCCGAAGGCATTCTGGCAATGAAACCCACCCTGGTGATCAGTAGCGAACTGGCCGAACCGTCACTGGTTCTTCAGCAAGTTCAGGAGAGCGGCGTCAACGTCGTCCGCGTACCCGGTACCACCACACTGGATGCGGTAACGGTAAAAATTTCAGTCATTGCCAACGCGCTGGGCCGTAAGGCTGAGGGTGAAAAACTGGCGGCTGATTTCACGGCAAGACTGAATAACGTCGCGATAACGCCAGTTCCCGTCAAAGTATTGTTCATCATGAGCCACGGCGGTGCGACGGCTTTGGTGGCGGGACAAAACACTGCGGCGGATTCCATTATCCAGGCTGCGGGCGCAACCAACGCCATGCAGGGCTTCAGTCGTTACCGTCCATTGTCCCAGGAGGGCGTCATTGCCGCAGCACCGGATTTACTGTTGCTGAGCGATAGCGGCATCAAGAGTTTGGGTGGCGTTGATCAGATCTGGAACCTGCCGGGCATGGCAATGACCCCAGCCGCGCGCAACAAGCGCATGCTGATTGTGGATGACATGTCACTGCTCGGTTTTGGCCTGGAAACGCCTGAAGTGCTGATGACCCTGCGCCAGGCCCTGGAGCAGGTGAAATGAGTGAGAGCCGGACAATGAACGCCCAGCCACGCAGGCGGTTACGGATCACCCCCGTATGGACCGTTCTGGGTCTGGGCGGGTTGTTGATCTGTCTGGCTCTGGTTTCCACCAATATGGGGGCGCTACAACTTTCCGTGACCACGCTGTGGCATACGCCGTGGCAGGATCCGCTATGGCATATCTGGTTGAATATCCGGCTGCCGCGGGTGTTGCTGGCCGTTTTGGTCGGTTGTGCCCTCGCCTGTTCCGGTACAGTGATGCAAGGGCTGTTTCGCAACCCGCTGGCCGATCCGGGTTTATTGGGTATCAGCAGCGGCGCAGCCCTGTTCGTGGCGTTACTGATCGTTATGCCCTTTTCACTTCCCCCCTTACTGGCGCTTTACAGCCATATGATTGGCGCGTTTGCGGGCAGTCTGGCGATCTCATTACTGATCTTTGCCCTGAGCCAGGTGGGTCACGGGAATCTGGCCAGATTGCTGCTGGCCGGTATCGCCATCAATGCACTTTGCGGTGCCGCTGTGGGTATGCTGACGTATACCAGCGACGATCAGCAGTTGCGGCAATTTTCGCTCTGGAGCATGGGTAGTCTGGGGCAGGCGCAATGGTCAACGCTTGCTGTCGCAGCGTCGTTGATTCTCCCCGCCTGTACGGCGAGCCTGCTGCTGGCCCGCAAGCTCAATCTGCTGCAACTCGGTGATGAGGAGGCCCACTACCTCGGCGTTAATATCCGGCGCACCAAACTGACCCTGCTGCTGCTGAGTGCCTTGATGGTGGGTACTGCCGTCGCGGTCAGTGGCGTGATCGGGTTTATTGGTCTGGTCATACCGCATCTGATCAGAATGCAGGTAGGGCCGAACCATCGCTGGCTGTTACCCGGTGCGGCGCTGGGTGGAGCCTGCCTGTTGCTGGTTGCCGATACGCTGGCGCGCACTCTTGTCGCCCCGGCTGAGATGCCGGTTGGACTATTGACCAGCCTGATCGGCGGCCCCTATTTTTTATGGTTGGTACTGCGCCAGCGGGAGAGATCCAATGCCTGATACCACTCTCTGGCTTGACGCCGAACATTTGCATTTTCACGCTGGAAATCGCTGTCTGATTGACGACATCTCCCTGCAACTGCACAGTGGGGAATTGGTGGCCATTATCGGCCCGAACGGGGCAGGTAAATCGACGCTACTGCGATTACTGACCGGTTACCTGCAACCGCAGCAGGGCGAGTGCCACTTATTGGGAAGCCCGCTCAAAAGCTGGCAACCCGAAACACTGGCTCGCACCCGGGCGGTCATGCGCCAGCACAGTGAACTGGCGTTTGGTTATAGCGTTCGGGAAGTGATTCAGATGGGTCGTTCCCCACATTCACAGCGCGCAGGCGCAATGCGTCAGGACAAGCTGGCAATAGACGACGTGATGGCACAGACGGACTGCCTGCCCCTCGCCGATCGTGATTACCGCCAGCTTTCAGGTGGGGAACAACAGCGCGTCCAGCTCGCCAGGGTATTGGCCCAGCTCTGGCAGCCGGAGAACACCCCACGCGGCCTGTTCCTTGATGAACCCACATCCGCGCTCGATCTCTACCACCAGCAACATACGCTACGCTTGCTGCACCGCTTAACCCGTGAGCAGCCGCTGGCCGTGTGTTGTGTGCTGCACGATCTCAATCTGGCCGCGCTGTATGCTGACCGGATTTTCCTGTTGCATAACGGGAAGCTGGTTGCCAGCGGAACGCCTGCGGAGGTATTGACCAGCGCCATACTGACACGTTGGTATCAGGCTGACCTTGGTGTACACCCTCATCCCGAGCATTCATTGCCGCAGATTTTTTTACGTCAATGATTTATTTACGTCGATGGTTTATTTACGTAAAGAATGCAGATGCCGGGCGGACATGCCCGGCATCACGCCTCAGCTGGAACAGGAAATTTCCAGATGTTTCCCCCAATCCGGCGGCAAGCGGGCCAGATCCGCGAACTCGGGTGCGTCACCGTAGGGATCGCGCAACGCCTGATGTAACCGCGCCAGCACGCTGATGTCATCCTCCTGCGCCCGCTCGATCGCCTGCTGCGCCAGATAGTTGCGCAAAATAATCCGGGGATTGGCCAATTTCATGCTCTGCTGGCGCTCACTGTCGCTCACATTTTCATTTTGCAACCGCTGGCGATAGCGCTGATACCAGCCGTCAAATGCCTGTCGATCGATAAACTCATCGCGCAATGGTGAATACGCCTCATGCTGCGCGACATCGCTCAGCATGCGGAAGGTTTGGGTGTAATCCCGCCCCTCTTTGGCCATCAGACTCAACAGATCGGTCAGCAGGGAATTGTCCCGATTGTCTTCGGTGAAAAAGCCCAGTTTTGCGCGCATTTGTTGCCCATAGGCGGCCATCAACGCAGGTTCATAGGCGGCAAGTGCCGTTTCGAGTTGCTCAATGGTCATCAATCCAGACAATGCCTGCGCTAATCGATGCAGATTCCACAACCCGACTGCAGGCTGGTTGTCATACGCATACCGTCCCTGATGATCGGAATGGTTGCAGATGTAACCCGGTTGGTAATCATCCAGAAAACCGAAGGGACCGTAGTCGATCGTTAGGCCGAGGATCGACATGTTATCGGTATTCATCACCCCATGGGCAAATCCCACCGTCTGCCAGTGGGCAATCAGTCGCGCAGTGCGTTCAACGACATCTGTAAACCACTGCTGATAGCGTCCCGGTTGTCCGCTAAGGGACGGCCAGTGTTTTTCAATCACATAATCAGCGAGTTGCTGTACCTGTTCCGGCTGTTGGCGATAATAGAAATGCTCGAAGTGCCCGAAACGAACGTGGCTTTCCGCCACCCGCAATAACATTGCGCCACGTTCAGGCTGTTCACGGAATACCGGCTGATCGCTGGTCGTGATGGTCAATGCCCGCGTGGTCGGAATGCCCAGATGATGCAGCGCTTCCGATGCGAGAAACTCGCGTATTACCGAGCGCAGGACTGCGCGGCCATCCCCCATCCGTGAATAAGGCGTCAGCCCGGCACCTTTAAGATGCCAATCCATGCTTCGGCCATCAGTCAATTTCTGCTCACCCAGCAGGATGCCGCGCCCGTCGCCAAGTTGCCCGGCCCAGACGCCAAATTGATGACCGCTGTAAACCTGCGCCAGCGGCTGCATCCCCTCCAACAAAATATCGCCGGACCAAACCCCCTGCTGCTCAGGGCTAAACCAACTGTCATCAAGACCCAGCTCTTTTGCCAGGGGTTCACTGTGATAAAGCAAACGCGCCCCTTTCAACGGCGTGGGTGGCAAGGCAGTATAAAAGCCAGGAAGCTGGTTGAAATAGCTGTTCTCAAAATGTGGCATAAGCCCTCCTCTCTTCAGTGTAGAACCCCTCGAAGAGAATTAACACGGAGAAAAAACAGGGAGAAAGATCGCTATACCATAAAAGAATGGACTAAAAACGAGACGGAAAATCAGGAATAATGGCAAACAGAAGGGAAAATAGTCTTTACAACTCACTGGCGAACGGCAAGGGGGAAGTGAGCAAACAATTCAGTGCGTTTTCATCGACGCCCGGCCATAACATTCCCTGAACACCAGCAAAAGGCTGATCGTTCAACGCGGAAAAATAATCTTTCGTATCAATACCATCAATAACAACGCCCTGACAAAAGCGGTTAATATTTCTCAGGAGGGATGGAAGGATAATCTTGTAATTTTCACCTGCGACCAACTGCCAGAAAAAATTCCTGTCTGTTTTTACGTATTCAAACAGATGATCGAATAATGGCGCAAGATGGGCATTCCCCGAACCAAAGTTGACCAGCCACAACCTGAAGTGCTTGCTGAGCTCAGATAAAACGGGATTCCGTTTGCCCAGTGAGATATCGGGGAAGGACTCGCTCACTTCCAAACGAATAAAAGATAAGGCGGCGAGTTTATTGCGTAAAATGACATCAGAAATAATTAACTGAGCCAGTGATTGATCCACAAAAATATTCAGCAATATCCCATGTTCTAAAAACCATGCCTGCTGCGTTGTCGCATAATTGATCTGCTCATCAAGCATCTGGGTTAATTGTTGTAAATCTAGGGACTTCGTGACGAGTTCTATTGGCATCGTCAACTTTCCGTCTTCACTATTGAACCGGTTCGCTAATTCTACAGCGAGCAACTTACCGATCCGGGAATAGACGGGTTGGCACCAGAAGCTACTTAGAAAAGCCGTATCGAGTTGAATTTCCATTTTCTTTCCAGACAGGTAATGGCTCAGCAATATCATATTTTACGGAATTTACCGATGAGATTATCTTAAACCCATCGTTAAAACCAATGATGTAACGTAGATAACGAAAATGTATAAATTTAGATAATAATTCGTAGTTACCTGATTATTTAAGGACGGTGGTTAACCACTGCTGCAACTGCCGTAACTCCTGCTGCTGCGCAGGAAAACGCGCAATCACTTTTTCGCAGCACGCGGCGACATCATCGCTGCGGTAATAGCAACCGGGAAGCAATTCGGCCAGCGTCTCCAACGGTTCTGGATTAAGGCTGTCTGTGTAGATTTTCGCCCGACCGATCGCCCCTTTCTCTACATCAAAAAATATCTCAACCCCGCCCCAGACAAACCGTTCATCAAGTGAATGACTAAAAGCCGGTGCCTTACCGAAATTCCACTCCCAACTGCTTTGTTTGGCGAATTGTTCAGGAAAACCGGGCAGATCGGGATAAACATCCGGAGAAATGATTTCAGGCTCCACGCGACTGCCGTAATAGTTGAAAAAGGCTTCCATGGCTGCCGCGCATATTTGTTCATGGTTGATGTCAGGCAGGAATTCACTGAGATTTGCCACCCGGGAACGCACAGACGTAATCCCTTTGGCCTGCAGTTTTTTTACGTCGGGATTCAGGTAGTTCGCCAGTCGACTCAGATCGGCATCCAACAGCAATGTGCCATGGTGAAAGCCGCGATCGGCTGTTTCACGGTAGGCCGATCCGGAAATTTTCCGATCGCCATCCGGTGTCGCCATAACCAGATCGTTACGGCCTGATGCGGATGCGTTGATACCAAGAGAGTTCAACGCATCGAGGATAATACCGGTAGAAACGCTTTTGTCGTATTCCGGCTTGCCCGCCATAAAGGTGAAACAGGTATTGCCGAGATCGTGGAACACCGCGCCACCGCCACTGCTGCGACGGGCCAGTTTGATACCATCCTGCTCCATCCGCCGGGTATTGCACTCTTTCCAGGGATTCTGCGCCTGACCGATAACGACAGTTTCAGCATTGCGCCACAAAAAGAGAACGCGTTGCGTCGTCATCTGGCGAAAGATACAGTCTTCAACCGCCAGATTGAACCACGGATCGTAGGAATCAGAGAGTAGTAGCCGCAAGCTTTTCATAGAGATCACACCAAAGATTGTTTGCGATTATATTATCAGCAAAATCAATCATGACCTCATGATATATACCCTAAATAATTTGAGCCGCAGGACAAATCTGCTTGGAGCAGATTTGAACGCTGCTTGCAGCGGCCCCTTTAGGGGCGAGTCCCAGGGATGGGACGAGTAACGCGACAAGGACGAGAATCCCCAGGAGCATAGATTACTATGTGACTGGGGTTCGAGGACGCAGTCAACGCATCTGCGGCTCGAAGTATGACGGGTATATTTAGATGCGTCGCGCCTGCCAGTACGCCTTCTTCCAATAAACATTCTCAAGCGAGGAGCGCATTACGCCGCGACTGGTTGATGCGTGAATGAATTGATCGCCGGTGTCATAGATACCAACGTGAAGCCCACTTTCGCCACTGCCGGTTTTGAAAAAGACCAAATCACCGGGTAATAGCTCGTCACGCGAGACTTTGGTTCCCAGCTCGGTTTGCGCTTCGGTGGTTCTGGGGAGTTGCAGGTCAAAGCGATCGCGGAAGGTTCGGTAGACAAAGCCGGAGCAGTCCACGCCATTTTCATCCAGTCCACCGTAACGATAGGGCGTACCTTGCCAGTGACGTAACTGATCGTTCAATTGCGCCACGACGGTAATAGAATCCGCCAGTCGACCGCTTGGTGGTGGCGCATGACTGCTACAGCCTGTTAGTACCAGGCTGGCAAGAATCAGGCTGAATATAAATGCCCCTGTCCGCATGACTGACATTCCTGTATTCGCGATGAAACAAACAATATGTGATCGGATGCCCCCTCCCTGCTACATCATTTACGCAGGGTATAACTTGTTGAAATATAGCACGGGCAATAATGGCGTCTAGTCTGAGTTTCGGATAATGTTTGATTGTGCGCAGATTCTGTTCATTTGACGGGGAAATTAATAGCTCACGAATATGAAAATGCGGAAAAGTGTCCGCCTTATAAATACCTCACATTGCAAAATAGGCTTTTACTTTACAGATTGAATTGTTCTGTTTATTTCGCCTTGAGGCGCTTTATACCCTCGGGTTTGCTGTAAATAAGCCAAATGCCCAGCAGAATACACAACGTACCCACAGTTTTTAGCCAATGAAGCGATTCGTTGAACCAGGGTAAAATAACCGCCGCCAGGTACACCAGCGCGTAACTGATACTGAGCAGTGGATACGCGCGGTTCAACGGTAATTGCCTGAGCGCAAAAAACCAACACATCATAGATAACGCATAGGCAAACACCCCGCAGATTACCGCTGATGGATTGCGCCGGATCGAATTGCCAGGTGCCTTTTGTCAGCACGTTGCTGATGGTTTCATCATTGGGTGCATCGAAACCATCACTTTGGCGATACTGAAAAACAGCAGCGGCATGAGCGTCCAGCACAACGGCCCCAGAACCAGTCGCAACCAGACCAGTACCAGCGCCAACAAAAATCCTGAGATCGCAATGACGCTGCCAACGACGCTTAACAGACGCAGCGGCGTGGTAGTTAAACAGGTGATCAGGTCGTACATCAGATTAATCAGGCTATATTTTGAGTCGCCATATTCGCGCTCAGCATGATGAACGGGGATTTCAATGGTTTTCCGGGCAAACGTAGTCGCCCATCGACTTGCCGGTAGCGCGCTGGATCATCCTGTTAATCAGCTTTGAAGCCGATTTACGAAACCAGGAATCGCGACGGTTTGCCCGCACCGTTCCGACCACGTCATTGCCCTGCTCAGCCGTCGCGACCAGACGTGGGATCTCTTCCGGCGGATTTTGCAGATCGGCATCCAAGGTAATGACCAGATCGCCGCTGACGTGATGGAAACCGGCCATAATCGCCGAATGTTGTCCATAGTTGCGATTTAGCGCTACGGCAATCACATGATTAGCGGGAATTTCGGCTACCGCAGGTTTGAAATCGTCATGGTGGATACACTAGATGAATAACCTTAATTGAACCTTAAGAGAGAAAAATGATGAAATGTTTATTTATATATTGATAATTATGCAAAAATATCAATAAAATCAAGTTAATAAAATAAAACCAAATAAATCATTCATGCTCGTTTTTATGGAAACAGAATGATTTAATGCGTCACTTCAAATTTTAAAGCGGAAAAACAAATTAAAAAAAACACCAATTGTAAGAATTGATGCTTAGTAATGACTGGATGCTTCTATCGTTGTTATTAATTACGCCGTTCGCGTCATTAACCAATGGTGATCGTCCAAAGAGTGGAGTTGAAAACCTACTTCAAAAACGGGGGATAATATTGCCGGCTGCATCACTTCCACTGCCGAACCGCAAGCGATGACGCTGCCATGCTGCATCAGCCACACCTGATTTGCCTGTTGCAACGTCTGATTGAGATCGTGGGCGCTGATGATCACGCTGCGTCCCGATTGGCAAAATTCATCAATGAGTTCGTTCAGCGCCAGTTTCTGCGCAACGTCGAGACTATTTTCTGGCTCATCCAGCAGCAAAAGCTGGCTATCAGGATTCAGCGTCGGCCAGACTTGCAGCAAAGACGCCGCCAACCGCACACGTTGCCACTCACCACCAGAAAGTTGGTCCACGCTACGCGCCAGTTTATCATTTAGGCGCAATCGCAAGGTCAGGTAGGCGATCGTCTGTTCAACGTCATTCTCAGAGGCCGTAGCGGGCTGGTGCAGTGCCAGAAACTGAAAAACCGGCATCAACGATACCGGCGACTGTTGCTGGGCAAGATAAGAACGCAGGCGGGCCAGATCGCTGCCCGTGCACGCCTTCAACGGCGTGCCATTCAATACTATCTCTCCCGTTGAGGGCAGCATGCCAGCCAGACTCGCCAGCAGTGTGCTTTTCCCAGCGCCATTGGGACCAATCAGATGAACCTGCTGGCCAGACTCGACCCGCGCACTGAAGGGCAAGAGGCGTTGCGGTACGCCAACCTCATGAAGAGACAACATCAATTTACTTCGCCAGTGCCAGTTTGATGGATTGCAGAATCAGGGGATCCTGCGGTTCCATATCGGGTGCGAAACGCTCAATGACTGTACCGTCACGACCGATCAGGAATTTCTCAAAATTCCACAGGATATCGCCAGGCTGTTTTGGCTCACGGCCTTTGCTTGCCAGACGTTGATAAAACTCACTGCCTTCGGCCTGTACTGCCTGCGGTTTCGCCGCAATCAACTGCTGATACAACGGATGACGCTGCTCGCCATTGACTTCAATTTTGGTAAACATCGGGAATTCCACGCCAAAGGTTGCCCGGCAAAATTCTTGAATCTCCTCATTTGAACCGGGCTCCTGTCCGGCAAACTCGTTTGATGGGAAACCCAGAACCTCGAAACCTTGGTGATGCCAGGCTTTGTAGAGGTCTTCCAACCCTTCATACTGCTTGGTCAGACCGCATTTGGACGCCACATTCACCACCAGCAATACGGAGCCTTTATACGCGCCCAGAGTGGTAGCTTTCCGGTCAATGGTTTCTAATGCAGTATCAAAAATTGCATTGCTCATTCTTTGTTATCCTTTGATTCAGCAGGTTTTATATTCTCCGTCAGCGAGAACACTGATGGACAGCGATTTTTTTAAAGAAATGCCTGGGCTACCGTCAACGCGTCGGCAACTCGAATGATGAAGAGCATTCACCTTACGCTTTTTAACCGGGTCAACAACCAGATAAATACTGGTGCCCCCAGCGTGGCAGTGACGACGCCTATCGGTAACTCGGCAGATGACAGCATAATGCGCGCCAGAACATCAGCCAGTAAAAGTATCGCGGCTCCCGCCAGCGCACAGCCTAAAAGCAAACGACGCTGATCGGTCAACCCGTTCAACCGCAGTATATGCGGGATAACCAGGCCAACGAATCCGATTACCCCGGCGATAGCGACACTCACCCCAACCAGCCAGCCGACGGCAACCACCAGAATATTACGCCACAGATGCACTGATAATCCGAGCTGACGTGCCTGTTCCTCGCCAAGCGCCATCAGGTTGAGTGCCCGCCCCTGGAAACACAACCAGATGGCAATGGGCAACAGAGAGAGCATGAGCCACTTCTGCCGCCAGTCAACGCCGCTGAAACCGCCCATCATCCAGTACATCAGTTGACGTAAATCCAGACTGGAACTGAAGTAGACGGCCCAGGTCATGACTGCGCTGCAAACGATACCCAGCGCTACCCCAACCAGCAATAAACGCGAATTGGTCAACCGGCGACGGCGCGAAAAGAACAGCAGCAGTAAGGTGATGAATAAAGCGCCAGCGACTGCGCTCAGGCTGATTAACCACACGGGCACCATCTCCTGGCCCAGGAAAACCGTCAGTACCAACGCCACACCCGCACCATTCGCCACGCCCAGTAAACCCGGTTCCGCAAGGGGATTTTCAAACAGCGATTGCATCACCGCCCCAGCGATAGCGAGGCTGGCCCCCACCGCCATGACCGCCGCCGCGCGCGGCAAACGTAGCTGCCAGACGAAAAGGCGTGAAGAATCATCCATCCAGTGTTGCGGCAAGATCCAGACATCGCCCGCGCTCAGGCTGATGACAAAGATAATCAGCAATAGCACGCCCAACAGCAGCAGGCGTCGTCGATCTTGCCAACCCTGTTGCTGTTTGAGTTGTGTGAATGTCTCGTTAGATGGCATGAAAACTGGAATCCCGGTCACAGAGCAATTTGCTGTGGAGAACAATATAAAAAGAAAAGGCCGCTTTCGCGGCCTTTTATACTTTCACTTACTCTTTCGGTGTGGCATTTTCAACCCGGCTTTTTAACTTTTGCCCTGGACGGAAGGTCACCACACGGCGCGCCGTAATAGGAATGTCCTCTCCCGTCTTCGGGTTACGTCCCGGACGTTGGTTCTTGTCACGCAGATCAAAATTGCCAAAACCAGACAACTTGACTTGTTCACCATTCTCTAAAGCATGACGTACTTCTTCAAAGAATAGCTCTACCAGGTCTTTGGCATCCCGCTTGCTCAGCCCGAGCTTTTCAAACAGGTGTTCTGACATTTCAGCTTTAGTAAGCGCCATAGGTTCAATCCCTCAAGGATGCTTGGAATCGCTGTTGTAGAGCCTCTACACATCTTGCAACGGTAGCGGCAATCTCCTCTTCTTCCAGTGTACGAGCGGTATCCTGCAATACCAGACTGATAGCCAGGCTCTTGTAACCTTCTGCCACGCCCTTGCCACGGTACACATCAAACAAGTTTACGCCAACTACCTGATTTACGCCAACTTTCTTACACTCGACCAAAATATCGTCTGCGGAGACGTTTTCAGCGACCACAACAGCGATGTCACGACGGTTTGCAGGGAAGCGCGAAATCTCTCTCGCATCAGGCAGCACGCGGTCTGCGAGCTTATTCCACAACAATTCGAACACCACAGTACGGCCATTCAGATCGAGCTTACGCTCCAGCTCCGGGTGCACTACTCCAATGAAACCAATACGTTCGCCGTGTAAATAAATTGCGGCGCTCTGGCCCGGATGCAATGCAGGGTTAGCTTCAGTCTTGAACTGTATGGCAGATAATTTGCCAGTAAGTTCAAGAATTGCTTCAAGATCCCCCTTCAAATCATAGAAGTCAACTGACTGACGCGCCAGATCCCAATGTTCTTCGTATCGGTTGCCTGCAATCACACCTGACAGCATGACATCCTGACGGATACCCAGATCCGCTGAACTATCAGGTACAAAGCGCAGGCCACTTTCAAATAAACGCAGTCTGTTTTGCTGACGATTCTGATTATAGACTACGGATGATAGGAGGCCACTCCACAGGGAAAGGCGCATCGCTGACATATCAACAGAGATAGGGCTAGGCAGGATCAGGGCTTCTTCACCCGGGTGCAGCAGGGATTGAATCTTAGGATCAACAAAGCTATAGGTGATCGCTTCCTGGAAACCACGGTCGACCAGCATGGCTTTCACCCGCTTGAGCGACAGATTCGCCTCACGGTGTTGGGTCATGATCAGGTCGGCTTTCACCGGCACATCCGGAATGCTGTTATAGCCATAAACCCGGGCGATCTCTTCCACCAGATCTTCTTCAATTTCCATATCGAAACGCCAGCTCGGCGCAACGGCCAGCCAGTGGTCACCGTTATGGCTAACGTCGCAACCCAACCGGGTCAGGATATCCGTCACCTGCGCGTCTTCTACGTGATGACCAATCAGGCGATCGAGTTTTTCCCGGCGCAACGTGATGGTTGCGGGTTTAGGCAGGGTGGCTTCTGTGGTGACATCAATCACCGGACCGGCTTCACCCCCGCAAATGTCCAGCAGCAACTGGGTCGCACGCTCGATGGCCTTCTTTTGCAGCGCAGGATCAACGCCACGCTCATAACGATGCGAAGCATCAGTGTGCAAGCCGTAACGGCGTGCACGGCCTGTAATCGACAGAGGATTGAAGAACGCGCTTTCGAGCAGAACGTCATGCGTTTCGCCATTGACTCCGGAATGCTCACCACCAAAAATACCACCCATTGCCAGCGCTTTCTGGTGATCGGCAATAACCAGGGTATCTTCACGGAGTTTGGCTTCGCTACCATCAAGCAGCGTCAGTTTTTCTTCTGGTTTAGCCAGACGAACAATGATGCCGCCTTCAATGCGGTTCAAATCGAACGCATGCATCGGCTGCCCCAGTTCCAGCATGACGAAGTTGGTAATATCAACCACCGCATCGATTGAGCGGATACCACTACGGCGCAGTTTTTCACGCATCCACAGTGGGCTCGACGCCTTGACGTCAATGCCTTTGATCACACGGCCCAGATAGCGCGGGCAGGCGTCGGGGGCATCAACACGAATCGGCAGTGTATCGGCAATCGTCGCGGTAACCGGATTCATCTCAGGCGCAACCAACGGCAGTTGATTGATCACTGCGACATCACGCGCCACCCCAATAATGCCCAGACAGTCAGCACGGTTCGGCGTAACGCTAATTTCAATAATGCGATCGTTGAGTTTGAGGTACTCACGGATGTCGGTGCCAATGGTGGCGTCCAGCGGCAATTCAATAATCCCGCTGTGATCCTCGGAAATACCCAGCTCAGAGAATGAGCACAGCATACCTTCTGACGGCTCGCCACGCAGTTTTGCCGCCTTGATTTTGAAATCACCCGGCAGAACGGCACCAACGGTAGCAACAGCCACTTTCAGCCCCTGACGGCAATTTGGTGCGCCGCAGACGATATCCAACAGACGATCGCCGCCGACATTGACTTTTGTTACGCGCAATTTGTCAGCATTCGGATGCTGGCCGCATTCGACAACTTCACCCACGACAACGCCGTGGAATTCGCCAGCAACTGGCTCCACGCCGTCAACTTCCAGACCGGCCATAGTGATTTGGTTGGCCAGTTCGTCGCTACTGATGGCTGGGTTTACCCATTCACGCAACCAGAGTTCACTGAATTTCATGTGATATTCCCGCCCTTACTTAAACTGTTTGAGGAAACGCAGATCGTTTTCGAAAAATGCCCGCAGGTCAGTCACGCCATAGCGCAACATGGTCAGACGTTCCATGCCCATACCGAAGGCAAAACCCGAGTAAATTTCCGGATCAATACCAACCTTGCGCAGCACGTTTGGGTGCACCATGCCGCAACCGAGCACTTCAAGCCATTTGCCGTTTTTGCCCATCACATCGACTTCAGCAGAAGGCTCGGTAAATGGGAAATACGAGGGGCGGAATCGAATCTGCAAATCTTCTTCAAAAAAGTTACGCAGGAAATCATGCAGCGTCCCTTTCAGGTTGGTAAAGCTGATGCCTTTATCGACAATCAACCCTTCCATCTGGTGGAACATCGGCGTGTGCGTCTGGTCGTAATCGTTACGATAAACGCGACCTGGTGCAATGATACGGATTGGCGGTTGCTGACCGTTCATGGTGCGGATCTGCACACCAGAAGTCTGCGTGCGCAGCAAACGGCTCGCATCAAACCAGAAGGTGTCGTGATCGGCACGGGCTGGATGGTGTGCTGGAATATTCAACGCATCAAAGTTGTGGTAATCGTCTTCGATTTCAGGCCCGGTTTTGACAGAGAAACCCAACTCGCCAAAGAACGTTTCGATACGGTCGATAGTGCGGGTGACAGGATGCAACCCACCGTTTTCCATACGGCGCCCCGGCAAGGAGACATCGATGGTCTCTTCGGCCAGGCGCGCATTCAACGCGGCAGACTCCAGGGTATTCTTGCGCGCATTCAACGCGTCCTGAACTTCCTGCTTCGCCTGGTTAATCAGGGCACCGGCGGCTGGACGCTCTTCGGCAGACAATTTGCCCAACGATGCCATTTGCAACGTTATGTGGCCTTTCTTGCCTAAATATTCGACGCGTACCAAATCCAACGCGGCAACATCCTGGGCATCCTCTATGGCTGCCTTCGCGTTGGCAACCAGCTCTGCGAGATGTGGCATTGTTTTCCTCTTCTTCTGGCCGGAATGGCCCGATGTAAAATAAAAGATAGTTATTGTGTGTTCGCCCTGTCCCACTGGCCTGCATACTCAGAGGGCAAAAAACAAAAAAGCCTCCACATAGGGAGGCTTAGGCGCTACTTTTCGTTTCTTTTCTTACGCGCTAAAGCCCCCTGAACTCAGGTGCCAAAGTAAAAAAAGAAGCGGAAAACAGCAGCATTCATGCTTGCATTACCTTAGTAATCAACTCACAACCATTGTTAAATTCTGGCACGAAAAAGTCAATATTTCTATAAACATAAACGCAAAAGAGGGAGCAAGCTCCCTCTTTCATCTGACTTACGCCAGAGCCGCTTTCGCTTTTTCGACCAGTGCACTGAAGGCCACTTTGTCAAATACTGCGATGTCAGCCAGAATCTTACGGTCAATTTCAATAGAAGCCTTTTTCAGACCATTAATGAATTTGCTGTAAGACATGTCATTCTGACGCGCTGCTGCGTTGATACGTGCAATCCACAGTTGACGGAATTGACGTTTCTTTTGACGACGGTCGCGGTAAGCGTATTGACCAGCTTTGATTACTGCCTGGAAGGCAACACGATAAACGCGCGAACGGGCACCGTAGTAGCCTTTCGCCTGTTTCATTATCTTCTTGTGACGTGCGCGAGCAACCACACCACGTTTTACACGAGCCATATGCTCTCCTAAGTCTTATTCTGAGTTAATTAAAAAAGTTTCTTATGCGTACGGCAGACACGCGATGACAAGGCCCAAATCGTTCTTGGAAACCAGGCCTTTAGGGCGCAGATGACGTTTACGTTTAGTCGCTTTTTTGGTCAGAATGTGACGCAGGTTAGCGTGCTTGCGCTTAAAACCACCGTTGGCGGTTTTTTTGAAGCGTTTAGCGGCGCCGCGTACTGTTTTAATCTTTGGCATTTTAATATCCACTTCGCATTGTTAATTACATGAATCAGAAAGGCGAACTAAACCCACGCAGCGCAAGCACTGCGTGGGAGACGTTACTTGGAAGCCTTACTGTTTCTTCTTAGGTGCGAGCACCATGATCATCTGACGGCCTTCGATCTTCGTAGGGAAGGATTCGACAACGGCCAAATCAGAATCTTCACACAAATCTTTACGGACGCGGTTAAGCACTTCCATACCGATTTGTTGGTGCGCCATTTCACGTCCGCGGAACCGCAGGGTGATTTTGGCTTTATCGCCATCTTCCAGAAAGCGAATCAGGTTGCGTAGTTTGACCTGATAGTCGCCATCATCGGTGCCAGGTCGGAATTTGATTTCCTTGACCTGAATAACTTTTTGCTTCTTCTTCTGTTCTTTAGTCGACTTACTCTTCTCATAGAGGAATTTGCCGTAATCCATGATACGACAAACTGGCGGTTCGGCATTAGGGCTGATTTCTACTAAATCGACCCCAGCTTCCTCTGCTTTTTCAAGAGCTTCACTCAGATTAACAATACCAAGCTGCTCGCCATCGACGCCTGTTAGGCGAACTTCTTGAGCGCGAATTTCTCTGTTAATGCGATTAGGACGCGCCGGTTGAACTCGTTTTCCGCCTTTAATACTTTATTCCTCCAGTTGATGAAGACTTCGGCTGCGTATCTCATTAAGCAGCCTGTCTACGACGTCGTTAACATCCAGGCTTCCCAAATCTTTACCGCGGCGGGTACGGACGGCAACGTTGCCTGACTCGACCTCTTTATCACCACAGACCAGCATGTAGGGAACCCGACGTAACGTGTGTTCGCGAATTTTAAAGCCTATCTTCTCATTTCTCAAGTCTGCTTTTGCGCGAATACCGGCATCTTGCAGCTTTTTAGTCAATTCTGCGACATATTCAGATTGGCTGTCGGTGATATTCATCACCACCACCTGAACCGGTGCAAGCCAGGTCGGGAAGAATCCCGCATACTCCTCGGTCAAAATACCGATGAAGCGCTCCATGGAGCCCAGAATTGCACGGTGAATCATTACCGGTACCTGACGATCGTTACTTTCGCCAATATAGGACGCATTCAAGCGGCCAGGTAATGAAAAGTCGAGCTGCACGGTACCACACTGCCACGCACGATCCAAACAATCATGCAAGGTAAATTCAATTTTTGGTCCGTAGAATGCCCCTTCACCCGGCTGATATTCGAATGGAATTTCGTTTTCAGTCAGTGCTGCCGCCAGATCGTCCTCGGCACGGGTCCATAATTCGTCGCTGCCAATACGTTTTTCAGGACGGGTGGATAATTTCACCTCAATCTTGTCAAAACCAAAGGTGCTGTACATGTCGTACACCATCTTGATGCAACTGTTGACCTCATCACGCACCTGCTCTTCGGTACAGAAGATGTGCGCATCGTCCTGGGTAAAACCACGGACGCGCATCAGGCCATGCAGGGAACCCGACGGCTCATTGCGATGACAGCTACCGAATTCAGCCATACGCAACGGCAGATCGCGATAGGATTTCAAACCCTGATTGAAGATCTGTACGTGACCTGGGCAGTTCATCGGCTTAATGCAATACTCACGGTTCTCAGACGACGTGGTAAACATGGCCTCTTTGTAGTTATCCCAATGCCCGGTTTTCTCCCACAGTACCCGATCCATCATGAACGGACCTTTTACTTCCTGATACTGGTAGGATTTAAGCTTCATGCGCACAAAAGCTTCGAGCTCGCGGAAGATAGTCCAGCCGTCGTTATGCCAGAACACCATACCCGGCGCTTCTTCCTGCATGTGGTAGAGATCAAGCTGCTTACCGATTTTACGGTGATCGCGCTTGGCCGCCTCTTCCAGACGTTGCAGGTAGGCGTTCAGTTGTTTCTTGTCAGCCCAGGCGGTGCCATAAACGCGTTGCAGCATTTTGTTTTTGCTGTCGCCACGCCAGTAAGCACCAGAAATTTTCTGTAGCTTGAAGTGATGGCAAAAGCGCATGTTCGGTACGTGCGGACCACGGCACATATCGACATATTCTTCGTGGTGATAAAGGCCGGGGCGATCGTCATGGCTGATATTCTCATCGAGAATCGCCACTTTGTACTCTTCACCACGGGCGGCAAATGTGTCGCGGGCTTCCTGCCAGCTCACTTTTTTCTTCACCACGTCATAATCTTTGTCGGCAAGCTCATGCATCCGCTTTTCCAGCAGATCCAGATCTTCCTGGGTCAGTGAGCGATCGAGATCGACATCATAATAGAACCCGTTATCAATCACCGGACCAATAGCCATTTTGGTATCTGGCCACAACTGTTTGATCGCATGACCCAACAGGTGCGCGCAAGAGTGACGCAAAATTTCCAGGCCATCCTGATCTTTGGTGGTGATGATGGCGAGTTGCGCATCGGATTCGATAAGATCGCTGGCATCAACCAGTTCACCGTTGACGCGCCCGGCGATGCAGGCTTTCGCCAGACCAGGACCGATATCAAGCGCGACATCAAAAGGGGAAACGGGATGATCGTACTGACGCTGACTTCCATCAGGAAGGGTAATTACTGGCATGATAATTCCTTATCTACAGTGGTGACCCACACGACAGATCACATATAGTAATATATTATTGAATTGTATCAGTTAGTTATCAGCGTTATCCAGCTTCACTCTGCCAGATATAGGCACGCATAGGTACACAATTAAAATGCACTATGTTGCGACGCTATAACCTGCCCGCGATACTACCATCAAACAAATTCCCTATTCCATCACTTCGAACCTTATCCCTCCCTTCTTTGTGGATAAATAGCTTGTGGATAAACAAATGCCAAAACCATCATGCTTCTACAATACGTAGCCTTGCATAACATTATGGAAAAAAGCACGTTATGAGCCCACAGCCTGGAATTGCTGTTTATTATAGGGTTGTCTGCGGAAGGATAGGATGGCGCTCAGCGGTGGATTAACGAAGAGGGTGAGGCATTCTTTAGAAGTAAAAGCTGAAGTAAAGCGCCCTCAGGATTCAGGCCGTGCCTCAAGAAATGCTTCTGAATGGGTTTGACTTAACATAGTGATATCGCTGAATACAACCACCTTATTTGCATCAACTGCATAGCCACATTTCTTGCAAACAAGATGGCTGACGGATTGGGCATAGGGTTGCGTTGTAGGCGCTGTGAAACGGTCAAACCCACAGTTTTCGCAAAAAATTTTTATATCGGGCATGTCTATTGTAACCGCGCTGTTGAAAAGCAAGGTCACAAGCATAGCACATTTAGGACTATTCTGATAGCCGTCCGTAGATTTTAAGCAATGGTTTTCACTCCATTACACCCCCGCGCAATAAATTGACCAAGGGGAAATCCGAATTTTGGGGCGAGAGCGCAATTTCTCAGCTTCTGAAAAGTACATAGAGGAGGAAACTGCAACTAAAAAAGTCTAAAGTTGTATTCTCTGTAGAATCTGGATAGCAACACGAAAGGCTCAGGAAATGGTAAAGTTAACCAAGCAGCAATGCATTATTCTGACCGGCTTTACCGGTGTTTTGCACGGTGAGTTTGAATGGTTTCACGAAGATTTGGAGCATCGACTGGGACGAGAAGTCCAGACATCGGAATTGGGATACCCTGAATTCATTGCAGAATGCAAACTGTTATATGCCGACGATTTTGAGTCGTTGATGCCTTGAACCCAAACGCACATAATTTTTGCTCCCCCACGCAAGACCACTTCTGGCCTCTTGAATCTGCTGGCGACTCGCATATACTGTGCGTATATACAGCAAACCACGGAAAGGAATAGAGTGAAAGTCGAACTGATTTATGACAAAAGAAACGTCAGCGGCATTCAGAATGCTGCCGAACTCATTAATGCAGAACTGACGAAACGCGTGCATAGGGTCTTCCCGGATGCGGAAGTCAAGGTCAAGCCGATGCAGGCCAATGGGATCAATACTGATGCCAGCAAGCAGGAAAAGTCAGTCCTTAATCGTCTGGTAGAGGAAATGTTCGAAGATGCAGAAGAGTGGTTGATCAACGAGTAAGTGAGCGTCTCTACTGGAGCGGTGCCCTATTCTTCGTAAAACCGACGTCGTAAAACCCACTCGCTATGGGTTTTACGAATAAAAATAATGTGCTCAATCTGGTATTTTTATTACTTCATTATGCGTATTGTAGGCAAATCCGTCTTTACTTTCAGTGCACGATCAATGAACATTTCTGCCGAACTCTCTGGCAAGCCATTTCCACTCCCTATGTGCTGTTTTTTTCTTCACCCCGTTTTCATAAAAACTGGCGATGGACTCTTTTTTGGCTCCCCCATGAACAAAAAAACTGGCGCATGCCAGACTCACGACATTCTCACTGAAAGACACCTAACATGTTAAAAATCTTCACAAAATATGCCAGTATTGGCGTTATTAACACACTGATCCATTGGGTTGTCTTTGGCGCAATATATTATGGGCTACATGCCAATCAAGCGCTCAGCAACTTCAGCGCTTTTTGCGTAGCGGTAACGTTCAGTTTCTTCGCCAATGCCCGATTTACTTTTCAGGCACAGGCCACCACCATTCGTTACATGATGTATGTTTTTTTTATGGGCGCCTTGTCGTGTATCGTTGGATGGGGAGCTGATAAAAGCGGTTTGCCTCCCCTGTTTACCCTGATCTCTTTTTCAGCGATCAGTCTGATTTGCGGCTTCTTTTATTCAAAATTTATTGTATTTAAGGAAAAGCAGTGAAAATCTCATTAGTCGTCCCCGTCTTCAATGAAGAAGACACGATTGCGCTGTTCTATCAGGCTTTACGCGGTTACGAACCCTTAAAGCAGCATGAAATTGAGATTGTATTTATCAACGATGGCAGCAGCGATAAAACTGCTGACATCGCAACTGCATTGGCGATGGCCGATCCGCTGGTGATGGTACTCAATTTTTCACGAAATTTCGGCAAGGAACCGGCTCTGTTCGCTGGACTGGAGCATGCCACTGGGGATGCGGTGATCCCTATTGACGTCGACCTGCAGGATCCCATCAACGTTATTCCGCGTCTGATTGAAAAATGGCAGCAAGGTGCGGATGTGGTATTGGCCAAACGTTCCGATCGTTCTACAGACAGCCAGATGAAAAGAAAAACTGCTGAATGGTTTTATAAGCTTCACAATAAAATCAGTTCCCCAAAAATTGAGGAAAATGTCGGTGATTTTCGCCTGATGTCGCGCCAGACGGTCGATAATATCCGCACCATGCCCGAACGTAACCTGTTTATGAAAGGCGTGCTGTCCTGGGTCGGGGGTAAAACCGAGATTGTGGAATATACCCGCGAAGAGCGTGTTGCGGGCACGACCAAGTTCAATGGCTGGAAGCTGTGGAATCTGGCATTGGAAGGGATCACCAGTTTCTCCACATTTCCGCTACGCATATGGAGTTATCTGGGGCTTAGCGTTGCAACCATCTCTTTTCTCTACGCGGCCTGGATGGCTGTCGATAAACTGGTCTGGGGGAACCCGGTAAGTGGTTACCCTTCAATGATGGTATCAATCCTCTTCCTGGGGGGCGTACAACTGATCGGTATCGGCGTATTGGGTGAATACATTGGCAGGATTTATGTAGAAGCCAAAGGCAGACCGCGTTACATCATTACCCCTTCCCGTATGACGCAAGACAAAAAAGAAGTAGAAGAAGAAAAACCCTAGAAATACATAGCGGACTGTCAGTGCAAACTGACGATTAATGGAGACGGATCTCTTTGAAAGCGATCAGTGTAGTTATAATAACCAGGGTTCAAAATGAAAATAAGCGATAAGTTGCCACTCATCGTTATCACGCTGTTGGCTATTGTGGTGGTTTTATCTCCTGTCTTTGTCCATGACACGTGGACAAGTTACGATTCTGCCGCTCATTACGGCAGATTGAAGGCTATTAACAACCAGGTTGCGAACCTGCAATTTCCCCCCTTGTTTGACTACCTGAGCCCCGGCAGTTTCGGGTATTCCTGGAATATGTTTTACCCGCCGCTTAGCGTTTACATCATGATGCTGGTGAAACTGCTCTCTTTCGGCACACTCAGCGATGTCGTGCAGTTTAAACTGTCGGTTGGCGCGATGGTGTTGATTGGCTTTGCAAGCATGTATTACGCGGCCAAAGAGATTTTTGCTTCCCGTGAGTGTGCGATGTATAGCGCTGTGCTATTCGTCACGTCCGGTTATTTCCTTAGCAATGCCTATGTCAGGGTTGATGTCGGTGAGTTAATGGCGATGTCATTTATACCGTTGCTGGCATTGGGATTACGTTCGCTTCTGACCGGAGGCAAGCACCATGCCTTTTTCCCTTTCGCTGTCGCACTGATTTTGCTGTCAAATATTCCCTCATTTATCGCGTCATTGATTTTTATTACTCTGGTTCTGGTTATGCATCTGAAGATAACCTTCACCCGATCAGTCATGCTTTATATGCTGAAAAGCGTTGTCTATGTTCTGTTGGCAACGGCCTTTTTTACCGTCCCTTTGGTTTACCACTCGATGCATTACGACGTTTTTGCGTTCAATCATCTGGGTTATCACTATGAAACAATGGGTAAACTTTCTGCTGACTTGCCAGAGATCGTGTTTGGCATGATGTCAGCAAAAGGGAATATCACCCCCGGCATACTGATTTCAGCGGGTGTGGTAGTCAACGCCATCGTAATTGCCGGATTACTCAAGCGCAACGCGATAACCACTCACACCCCACAGAATATTGATATCAAACTGTTGCTGATTGCTCTGGTCTTTATCCCTGCGGCAACCAATATATTCCCCTGGTACATTATTCCTAATAGCGTTCCATTTTTCCGCTTTATGCAATTTCCGTGGCGGTTGATTATGATTTCAACACCCATCCTCTGCCTCTACGCAGGGAGCATGCTGTTCAAATCTTTCAATAATGTTCGCGTACTGAGATATTTCATTTTGGTGTTTGCGGTAATTATGGCATTTTATCCATTACGCGTGCCTTTGACCGAACGGGTAAAAGAGATTCCGTTGAATGTTTTCAATGATTACATGACGACGAAGTTTGAAAAAAACAAAGGCACGTTGACCAAAGAAGAGATGCAGGTAGAAATTCTGTCTGGCGAAGGTTCCGTAAACCTTTCTGGTTACACACTGGGCTATCCCGTTTATCAATATAAAATAACCTCTGATAGCGCATTGGTCGAGTTACCTATCATGGCTTATAAAGGCTATAACGTCGAAGTCAACGGGCAGTCGGTTGAGTATGGTGACGGCGATCGCGGTCTGATGACCGTAAATATTGCACAAGGATCAGGAAACGTAGCGGTAGAATATAAAAAATCACTGACACTGATTCCGTTCATCGTCTCGATACTTTTTATTCTGATTATGCTCATCAGCATTGTTAAACCGCGTAAAAGAAAATAAGTGATATCGGTTGCAGAGCCGCGGCTGGCGGCTCTGCAACTGCTCCCAGCACCCGCCAATTTCACATGAACACTATTTCATTTCATTTCGTTAATTTCATTTCATTTCATGCAGACCATGAAATAAAAATGAAATAGCATGCGCACATCCCGATTTTATTTTCCTTGCCCTGTCTAGCCTGATAACTTCCGTAATCGTTAAGACGCATTACCCTGGTGAATTTTCGAGGTGAGAAATATATGGAAGGGAAAATAATCATGAGTGAAGAGATTAAGGATGCCCGCAAGAGCATTCATGTAGTCTCTTTTGGTCAATTGGGTTATTACGTATTCACTGAATCTGGCGAGAGAAGTTTCAAACCAGGTGATAGTTTTCGTTATGAACGAAACCAGTGGCGACTGAATAACAAAATACCAGTACGGTTATTTGACTTCAATCTGCTTACGCCAAAGAAAATGAACCTCTTGATGAGCCAATTAAAAAAGGCAGGGTAATATCAAGACAATCTGATTATCGAGGATAACTATGGACAGTAATATTTATCTGACGCTAGTAGCGGTATTAGTGATTATTACAATGTATGCTTTTGTCAGGCATATTAAAAAGATCCGAAGTGGTCAAATATTTAGTCAAAGGATGACGCATAAGAAAAACAGACCTTTTCGCACATTTCTTTGAGACACCATTATTTGAGATACCCTTATTTGGACCAATCGCCTTTTGACATCAGAGTCCATTGAGAACAGTTTTTTACCATCACGATCCCTCACAGGCTATACTGCCGGAGCACAGCTTACCATTGCGGCTGGCAACACTATGTGGGGAGTAATTTGATGTCTGAAGTGCTGCAACTGTTCAAGGCCATTGGATTGGGTCTGATGATTTTGCTGCCGTTGGCAAACCCGCTGACAACCGTCGCTCTGCTGCTGGGACTTTCTGGCAACATGACGAAGGAGGAGCGCGACAATCAGTCTTTAATGGCATCAATTTATGTTTTTGCCATTATGACTGTCGCGTTCTATGCGGGTCAGGTGGTAATGAACACTTTTGGGATCTCAATTCCGGGTCTACGTATTGCGGGCGGCCTGATTGTTGCCTTTATCGGCTTTCGTATGCTTTTTCCACAGCAACAGGTGGAAGATGCAACTATTGTCGAAAATAAAAATGCCGAGATGAAGAAGCACAAAACGGCAAATATTGCGTTTGTGCCCCTGGCCATGCCGAGTACGGCTGGACCAGGGACTATCGCGATGATCATCAGTTCTGCGTCAACGATACGTGACGGAGTGGATTATCCGCATTGGATTATTTTGATTGCTCCGGTGCTGATTTTTTTTCTCGTCAGTACCATCCTGTGGGTAAGTTTACGCAGTTCAGGTGCCATCATGAGAATGGTGGGGAAAAGCGGTATCGAGGCAATCTCACGTCTGATGGGTTTTTTGCTGGTCTGTATGGGCGTGCAATTTATCATTAACGGCGTACTGGAGATTATTTCAAGCTATTCTGCAACCCTTCCCTGAGGCGCTACGCAGCGCGGTAACAGGATTTGCCACACCTTGCAGAATCAGGCCGTTGAGGTCGTCAACGAATACCTCAACGGCCTGTCTGTGCTCCTCTAAAGTCACCGTCCCCCTTTAAAGCAAAAGCGACTGATAGGCAGTATTCACCTTCCAGAGATAGCGCGGTGCCTGAGGTGCCGGGTGGTAATTCTGTATATGTTGATAGAACTCTTCCGGGCTGAGATCATTGATTTTCCTGACCGCCAGTTTACGATCGTTGGAGAACGTGCGCAGCAAAGCACCGGCACCATTCACGTAAGCAACTGTTGTGGCATAGCGCAGCGTCTGTGGATTATCGATCCCGGCCAGTTGCTGTTGCAACATACTGAGATAGGCGGTACCCAGATCGATATTGATCTCCGGATCTTTGAGATCGCTGGTGCTTGGTTGCCCACGCCGCCCCTGTAATTGATAAGCGTCACGGCCAGCCGTTGAGGCTTTCAGTTGCATCAGCCCAATCGCATTGGATGCACTGACCACGTTGGGATTGAAGCCGGACTCTACCTGGATAATCGCTTTCACCAGTGTTTCATCCACATCGTAGCGTTTTGCTGCCTGATGAATCGTATTGGCATAAAGAATGGAATTCTCACTGCCATTGAAAACCCCACCTTGCCGCTGAGGCGTTTTTTTTGCGCATCCCACCAAAAACAGAATGGCGATCAGGCAACAGACTCTCATTTTCACGCGTTATCTCTCACTTATCAGCATCAGGAAGCTACCGCAGCCAACAGCAGTTTCCTGGTCTATATTCTGAATATTATATAGGGTAACAACGAGGTGATTATGGCTCAATCTGGAATAAATAATTATGTCATAACGTTCCGTTACGAAGAAAAAGGGCTTTCTGACCTGGCGCAACTGAACAACCAACTGGCGCTCGAGGGTTTTTCCACCACCCTGAAAGACGAGGAAGGAAAAATTCATGAGTTGGGCAGCAATAGTTTCGGTTATGTCGGTCCGCAGGATGCAGAAACGCTCCGCCAGCGGGCTATCGCGATGGGTCATGTCGCCCTGGGTGTGGATCCTGACGTTGAGGTGAGTGAACTTGCGCAATACCTCCAAACGATATCGGTACGACAAAATCAGCAGGTAAAGCAGGTAAAATAGCCATGTGGCTTTTGTTGCTGACTTTTTAAGCGTATTATCAGTCATGTATAGATGTCGAGTGGCGCTGATTACCGGTTGGTATCCAAACGAGCCTCCCCTCTCTTTCCAGCTGTGCGCCATGTCGATCTTTTAGCAACGAAATGACGCTAACCTAATGAATTATTGGCAGGTTGGAGAGGTGATACCATGTGGCAAGCTGTGAGTCGTTTGTTAAGTGAGCACCTGGGTGAGGCAGAAATGCGCGAACGCGTAGAATTGCCTGGAGGAGACATTCATTCAGCCTGGCGGGTAAGCTACGGAGACAAAGACGTTTTTGTTAAGTGGAATACCCGTGAATGTTTGCCCATTTTCACCGCAGAAGCGGATCAACTCGCACTACTCGGTCGCAGTAAGACGGTTCGCGTGCCTGAAGTCTACGGCGTCGGCAGCGATCGTGATAACAGCTTCCTTCTGATTGAATACCTGCCTTTCAAGCCACTGGATGCCCATGGTGCCTATTGTTTGGGTCAACAGCTCGCCAGACTCCACCAATGGAGCGAACAACCGCAATTTGGTCTCGATTTCGATAACGACTTATCCACTACACCGCAACCAAACAGTTGGCAACGCCGCTGGGCACAATTCTTTGCTGAGCAACGAATTGGTTGGCAGCTTCAATTGGCCGCAGAAAAAGGCATGATGTTCGGCGATATCGATGAAATTATCGCCTTGGTGCTGCGAAAACTGCAAAACCACCAGCCACAGCCTTCGTTGCTCCACGGGGATTTATGGCCAGCCAACTGCGCGCAGAGCGCTGATGGACCGGTGATCTTCGATCCTGCCTGTTACTGGGGTGACCGTGAGTGTGATCTGTCGATGTTACCGCTCTACCCCGTTTTACCGCCGCAACTTTACGACGGTTACCAGAGCATATGGCCGTTGCCTGCTGGATTCATTGAGCGGCAGCCTGTCTACCAACTCTACTATCTGCTGAACAAAAGTAATCTGTTTGGCGGGCAGCATTTAGTGACGGCGCAACGTGCAGTGGAACATTTGCTGCATCCTGATCCCTTCTGATTGCAGCAGTACGGGTAAAAAGCCTGCCCCTTGGCAAGAGGCAGGCTTTTTATTGTGACGCGATTTTATTTCACAGGGGTTAAAACCCGACGAGTTTGATGATGAAATACGCGACGATCGCGATGATCAGCGGAAGTATATAGAGCGGGAAAAACTGCAGAAAAATAGTGTGGTGTGGCAACGTGAGTTTTTCTTCGAGTTGCGTCCGGCTTCTGCCCTCAGTGCCTTTGGCATGCTCAAGAATCAGTTGATCCTCCAGCCCTTCGCGAATATGCCTGACCTGGCGGGACATCCTCGCGCCTGATGCCTGCAAAGCGAGTCCGACAAAAATCAAAATATAGATCACGACAAACATCACATTGGCTGAGGAAAATCCGCTGCCCATTTGCGGAACCGGCGAGTTGAACCAAAACACGTTCAGAAATCCGGTATTGAAGCGGATCATATCAATCATGACATGCATGAAATCCAACATAACCGCATTGATGCCTTCGGTTTGCTTGCTGTGCTGATAGATAAAATTCAGCAATGAGACCAGCGTCGAGAGCAGCGCAGGGATGAAAATGACCCATCCCGCTACGCGTTTGAGGACTGCCACGCGTCCAGCCTGTTGATACGTCATGAATTCCCCTTGTTAAAGACGTCCCAGTTATTCCCCAAGTTTACCCATAGTTAGGAAAAGACGCCTGTTTTTTCAGTGGCCCACTCCAAAGAACCCAGCTAATAAGTGCCTTGACGGGCCGTTTATCGCCCTGGCTGGCTGTTAATTTCATTGACTGACTATTTATTGCATTGACTGACCATGGATAGCATGGTCGACTTATCCGCAGTACCCAAACTTTCTTACACAGGAGTGATACACATGGCATATACCCGCCCTATCGAGGCCGCTATATTTGATATGGATGGTCTGTTGATAGATTCAGAACCCCTTTGGATTCAGGCTGAAATGGATATTCTGAGCACCTTGGGCGTTGATCTTTCACAACGGGATCAATTACCAGACACGCTGGGTCTGCGTATCGATCAGGTGGTGGATATGTGGTATCAGGCGTTCCCGTGGAAAGGTCCGGATCGTGCGCAAGTGATTGAACGGGTAATTAATCGTGCTGTGGAACTGATAGATGCAACACGCCCACTCCTTCCTGGCGTTCAACATGCCTTGGATCTCTGTCGCGATAGCGGTTTAAAAATCGGTCTGGCCTCAGCATCACCGCTCTTCATGCTTGAGCGGGTGCTGGAGATGTTTCAGCTACAGGATTATTTTCAGGTTCGGGTTTCTGCCCAATTCCTGCCTTATAGCAAACCTCACCCACAGGTTTATCTGATGGCTGCGGAGCAACTGCATGTTGATCCGCTCAATTGCATTACCCTTGAAGACTCCTTCAACGGCATGATCGCCACCAAAGCAGCGCGAATGCGTTCCATTGTGGTACCCGATAAAGAGGTCCGTGACGATCCGCGCTGGGCGTTGGCCGACGTTAAATTAGCGCAATTGGGTCAGTTAAGGAATGAACACATCGGGGGGTAATGTTTCGACAGAACAGTACCTTAGAAGAATAACATTTTCTAAGGCAAATAGTTTGCGGATGCCACAAGGCATCCGCAAAAGAAAAATATCACAGAAAATCAGCGCGTTTTGGCGTGAACGTATCAATCAATATGCTGTTGTCTTCCAGTGAAACGGCTCCGTGCATTTCATTCTTGATGGCACGATACGCATCGCCCGCTTTCAGAATGCGTTTCACACCTTCAATTTCGACTTCAAAACTGCCTGCGGCCACATACGCAATCTGATCGTGGATGTCGTGCTTGTGCGCGGTACCAATGGCACCTTTATCAAAATGCACGCACACCATCATCAAATCATCACTCCAGGTCATGACTTTACGTTTGATGCCATTGCCCAACTCTTCCCATGGGGTTTCGTCATTAATAAAGAAAGTCTTCATTTTTTACTCCAATTGATATGCGATAGATGGGATGCACTGATTAGCCAACCCAAACAGCCGTCAGCCACACAGGATTCGGCCCATTCTACTGGCTTAAAGGTCACGCTGCGGTTAAAAAATTCAAAAAGCATGACCTTCCTCAAGAAATAAATAAAACGTTATTTCATTTTTATTGAATTAGTATGCCACAAGAACTATCATTCGGCCATCACAAGGAAGAACCGGGCGAGATAGTTGATCCTACTGCGTTGTCACTGCCACGCTACCCAGTTTGATCTGCCCGGGGTATTCCATGGCGGGTAAGTCTCCGGAAACCCTCCATCAGTTGGTTCATAACACAGTTGGTTCATAACAACAGTTGGTTCATAACAAACAAGCGGCAATTTCACCGGGTTGGTTCATTCACGCAAGCTCAGGCACCAGACGTTCAATTGGGGTTGGGTGGGTGAAGATCGGGCCTTTGTGATAAGGATCACGTCGCAGTGAGTGAGCTGCGCTAAACGCGCAACCAATAACAATCGGCGTTGCCACGAGCTCGCCAGTATAAAAACCTGCGGCCGTGCAGCCGCTTACAGAGAGAATGTTAATATGATTTTGGATTCCTTTGATTTAAAAGGTAAAGTTGCGCTGGTTACTGGATGTGACACCGGGTTGGGTCAAGGTATGGCTGTCGGTCTGGCTCAGGCTGGTTGTGACATCGTCGGCATCAACGTAGTAGAACCTACAGAAACCATCGCTAAAGTGCAGGCATTGGGCCGTCGTTTCCTGAGCCTCAGTGCTGACTTAAGCAAAATTGACAAAATTCCGGAACTGATTGAAAAAGCAGTTGCTGAATTTGGTCATATTGACGTGTTGGTTAACAACGCTGGTATTATCCGTCGTGAAGACGCCATCGAGTTCAGCGAGAAGAACTGGGATGACGTCATGAACGTTAACATCAAAACCGTCTTCTTCATGTCTCAGGCTGTTGCACGCCAATTCATCAAGCAAGGTAAAGGCGGCAAAATCATTAACGTTGCTTCTATGCTCTCCTTCCAGGGCGGTATCCGGGTTCCTTCTTACACTGCGTCAAAAAGTGCTGTAATGGGCGTTACCCGTTTGCTGGCCAATGAGTGGGCAAAACACAACATCAACGTCAATGCGATTGCCCCAGGTTACATGGCAACCAACAATACCCAGCAGTTGCGTGCCGATGAAGACCGTAGCAAAGAGATCCTTGAGCGCATCCCTGCTGGCCGTTGGGGCTTGCCAGATGACGTGATGGGTCCAGTGGTATTCCTGTCATCCACAGCATCTGATTACATCAACGGTTACACCATTGCCGTAGACGGTGGCTGGTTAGCACGTTAATCCATATTCATAGTCTTCAAAAGGCGCAATGTTTATTGCGCCTTTTTTTCTTTTTAATCAAAAAGTTAGTTTTTAGTTATAAAAAATTTCCGTTTTAAGATCCCCTTCCATAAAAAAATCAAAACAACGTTCCGACTTTGATCACACTTTTACCATCCTCTGAATGACTCGCTTCGAAATACAAATATAATCAATCAAAACACTGTTTCTATTTATGAGGAACTGTAAAACAGTTTCCCGACATGAGGCATCGTCAATGGCAGTTGCAACAAAAGCGTTAAGCAGTGATGGAATGATTCTGGACTGGTTGTCAGCCATACGCAGCCACGTTGAACAAATCCAGAAACACGGTCACAGCACCAGTAATCCAACGCCTTTGCTCGCCGATGGATTTGACGTTATTAGCTTTGAACCTGTGACCTGGCAATTCTCAGACGGCCACCAGGCGGCGGTTTCCAACTTTGCCAGCCAGCAGAATTGGCTGCGTACGCTTATCGCATTGAGCGTTGTGACCGGTGATGAAACGTACCGCCAACAGGCCGACGAGCACAGCCAATATTTCATGTCGAACTATGTTCACCCGAAAAGCGGCCTGTTCTTTTGGGGCGGCCATCGGTTCGTCAATCTCAATACATTGCAGGCAGAAGGCTTTGAGTCCAAGGCGCTGATGCACGAATTGAAACATCACCTGCCCTTATATGATTATCTGGCGCAGATTGATCGCCAAACCACGCTCAACTTCATTCAGAGCTTCTGGCATGCGCATGTCGAAGACTGGCAGTCTCTCGATCTGGGTCGCCACGGCGATTATGAAAAAATGCCGGATCCGGATGTCTTCAAACACTTGCGTAATGACGTGGTTGACCCATCACGTTGGCCTGAACTGCCAGAAACCAAAGGACTGACCTTCGTCAATGCCGGTACCGATCTGATCTTCGCAGCGTTCACCTTCGCGCGTCTGACAGGCGATAAAAACGCGGCAGCGTGGGGCAAGCATTTATACCGCCAATATGTTCTGGCGCGTAACCCAGACACTGGCATGCCCGCGTATCAATTCAGCTCCCCGCTTCAACGCCAGCCTATTCCCGCAGACGATCGCCAGACTGAGTCCTGGTACGGTGACCGTGCGAAACGCCAATTTGGGCCGGAGTTTGGTGAAGTCGCCCGCGAAGCCAACGTGCTGTTCCGCGATATGCGCCCCCTGCTGATCGACAATCCTCTGGCGATGCTGGAAATCCTGCGTCAGCAACCTGATGAAGAGATGATGGATTGGGTCGTTTCAGGGCTGAAGAGCTACTACCAAAGCGCCTACGACGTTGAGAGCAACACCCTTCGGCCAATGTGGAATGACGGCCAGGACATGACTGGCTACCGTCTGCTGCGTGACGGCTACTACGGTGCCAAAGATACGGTACTTAACGCGTTCCCACTGGAACCTGATTATCTGCTGCCACTGGTGCGCGCCTGGAATCTCACCAAAGATCCAGACCTGCTGACGCTGTTGAGCGTGATGCTCAAGCGCTTCGATCTGGCGTATATCACCTGCGCAGAGGATATCGTCAGCGCAGACACCACCGATTTGGCGTCACCGCAGTTGCTCGTGGCGCTGACTGAACTGGCTGAGAGCTGTGACTCAGATGCCCTGTTCACACTCGCGGCCAAAGTAGGGAATAACCTGGTCCGTCGTCATTTCCACCGCGGCCTCTTCGTGGAATCGGCACAACATCGTTACGTCCGCCTTGACGATCTTGTTCCCCTTGCCTTGTTGACTTATATCGGGGCCAGACAGCAACAGGGCAAACTTCTGCCAACACTTTTAACAAAGGGCGGTTATTTGCACGGGGATTTTCAGTACTACCAGCAAAGGAAAACTATTTTTGACGTTGAAGTTATTTACACGTCTTTATTACCAAATTAAAAATTTTACTCACTCACTTTCTTTTAATCAGATCAGGTAAGCATTATGAATGAAAACAGAATGCTGGGGCTCGCCTATATCTCTCCCTATATAATAGGGTTGTTGATATTTACGGCATTCCCCTTTGTCTCATCGTTTATACTGAGTTTTACTGAGTATGACCTGATGAACCCTCCCGTTTTCAATGGGATGGAAAACTATCGTTATATGCTGATGGAAGATGATCTCTTCTGGAAATCCATGGGCGTTACCTTTGCCTATGTGTTCCTGACTATTCCATTGAAACTGGCGTTCGCACTGGGTATTGCCTTTGTCCTGAACTTCAAGCTGCGTGGCATTGGCTTCTTCCGTACGGCGTACTACATTCCGTCAATCCTCGGCAGCAGCGTGGCCATCGCCGTCCTGTGGCGTGCCCTGTTTGCTATTGATGGTTTGCTGAATGGTTTCATCGGTATCTTTGGCTTTGATGCGATTAACTGGTTGGGTGAACCTTCCCTGGCATTGATGTCGGTAACGCTGCTGCGCGTCTGGCAATTCGGTTCAGCGATGGTGATCTTCCTTGCTGCCCTGCAGAACGTTCCGCAGTCGCAATACGAAGCCGCCATGATTGACGGTGCATCTAAATGGCAAATGTTCATGAAAGTGACCGTGCCATTAATTACACCGGTTATTTTCTTTAACTTTATTATGCAGACCACGCAGGCCTTCCAGGAATTTACCGGTCCTTATGTTATTACCGGCGGTGGCCCGACGCATTATACCTATCTGTTCTCGCTCTATATTTACGAAACAGCCTTTAAATATTTCGATATGGGTTACGGTGCCGCATTGGCGTGGGTTCTGTTCCTGGTCGTCGCCGTCTTTGCGTCGATAGCCTTTAAATCGTCGAAATACTGGGTGTTCTATTCTGCAGATAAAGGAGGAAAAAATGGCTGATTTACACAATGGCCAAACGGGACTGAGTTCAGCAGAAGAGATCGCCTCTGCAGAAGTAAGCCGTACATTGCGCCGTGAAAAGATTAATGCCTGCATCCGTTACGTTATATTGCTGATCGTCGGCTTGCTGATGCTCTATCCGTTGGTCTGGATGTTCTCTGCGTCGCTCAAACCGAACAACGAGATCTTCACCTCCATCGGTCTGTGGCCTTCAAACGCGACCAGCGACGGTTTTGTCAACGGTTGGAAAACCGGTACGGAATATAACTTCGGTCATTACATGCTGAACACCTTCAAGTATGTCATTCCGAAAGTAATCCTGACGATTATTTCCTCAACCATCGTGGCTTACGGGTTTGCCCGTTTTGATATCCCGTGGAAGAAATTCTGGTTTGCAACGCTGATCACCACCATGTTGCTGCCAAGCACCGTGCTGCTGATCCCTCAGTACATCATGTTCCGTGAAATGGGCATGCTGAACAGCTACATGCCGCTCTACCTGCCGCTGGCATTTGCGACACAGGGCTTCTTTGTGTTCATGCTGATCCAGTTCCTGCGCGGCGTACCGCGTGATATGGAAGAGGCCGCACAAATCGACGGCTGTAACTCCTTCCAGGTGCTGTGGTATGTGGTGGTGCCGATCCTCAAACCGGCCATCATCTCTGTCGCCCTGTTCCAGTTCATGTGGTCCATGAACGACTTTATCGGCCCGCTGATCTACGTCTATAGCGTTGACAAGTACCCGATTGCACTGGCGCTGAAAATGTCCATCGACGTGACCGAAGGCGCGCCGTGGAACGAAATTCTGGCGATGGCGAGTATCTCCATCCTGCCATCCATTATTGTTTTCTTCCTTGCTCAACGCTACTTCGTACAGGGCGTAACCAGCAGCGGTATCAAAGGTTAATTGAGGATTTATCATGGCTGAAGTCACTTTTAATAAACTGGAAAAAGTCTACTCCAACGGGTTCAAAGCGGTTCATGGTATTGACCTGAAAATCGCTGAAGGCGAATTCATGGTTATCGTCGGTCCATCCGGCTGTGCGAAATCAACGACCCTGCGCATGCTGGCCGGTCTGGAAACCATCAGCGGCGGTGAAGTGCGCATTGGTGACCGTATCGTGAATAACCTGGCACCGAAAAGTCGCGGCATCGCGATGGTGTTCCAGAACTACGCGCTCTACCCGCACATGACGGTAAAAGAGAACCTGGCCTTTGGTCTGAAACTGAGCAAAATGCCGAAAGCGCAGATCGAAGAGCAAGTGCTGGAAGCGGCAAAAATCCTTGAGCTGGAAGAGTTGCTGGATCGCCTGCCCCGCCAGTTGTCGGGTGGACAGGCACAGCGTGTGGCGGTAGGTCGCGCCATCGTGAAAAAACCTGATGTGTTCCTGTTTGACGAACCGTTGTCAAACCTGGATGCCAAGCTGCGTGCGTCAATGCGTATCCGTATTTCAGACCTGCACAAGCAACTGAAAAAGAGCGGCAAACCGGCCACGACCGTTTACGTTACCCACGATCAGACTGAAGCCATGACCATGGGCGATCGGATCTGCGTAATGAAACTGGGTCATATCATGCAGGTGGATACGCCAGACAACCTGTATCACTACCCAAAAAATATGTTTGTAGCGGGCTTCATCGGCGCGCCGGAGATGAACATCAAGCCAAGTAAATTGGTGGAGAAGGATGGCCAAATCGGTCTGACTGTCGGTCACTACACGCTGGTTCTCAATGCGTCTCAGCAAGATAAAGTCAGGTCTCATGCCGGACAGGACGTGTTCTTCGGCGTGCGCCCGGAATTTGTCAGTGTCTCAGCGACGCCGTTTGCCGAAAACCATTCTCAGGGCGAACTGGTGCGTGTTGAAAACATGGGCCATGAGTTCTTCATGTACCTGAAAGTAGACAACTTCGAGTTAACTTGCCGTATGCCTTCAGACCAGGCAAGACCCATTATTGAAAGCTCTATGCACGGGACAGTGTACTTCCAGTTCGAAATGGACAAGTGCCACATCTTTGATGCAAAAACAGAACAGAATATATCTCTATAACAGGAGTTGTACCCAATGAAAAAAACAATTCTACATACCCTGGTCGCCTCTTCTCTGGTGCTGTTTGCCAGTCAGGCATTTGCTGCGGATGATGTGAATCTGCGTATGTCCTGGTGGGGAGGCAATGGCCGCCATCAGGTCACATTGAAAGCATTGGAAGAGTTCCACAAACAATATCCGAATATCAATGTTAAATCAGAATACACCGGTTGGGACGGTCACCTCTCCCGTCTGACCACCCAGATTGCGGGCGGTACCGAGCCTGATGTTATGCAGACCAACTGGAACTGGTTGCCAATTTTCTCTAAAGACGGAAAAGGCTTCTACGACCTGAATACCGTGAAAGGCGAACTGGATCTGAGCCAGTTCAACCCGATTGAATTGGAACAAACCACGGTTGACGGCAAGCTGAACGGGATCCCAATCTCCGTGACCGCGCGCGTGTTCTATTTTAACGAAGAAACCTGGAAAAAAGCCGGTCTGGCCTACCCTAAAACCTGGGACGAACTGCTGGCTGCCGGTCAGGTATTCAAAGAAAAACTGGGTGACCAATACTATCCGCTGGTTCTTGAGCATCAGGACTCCCTGGCGCTGGTCCGCTCTTACATAACGCAGAAATATAATATTCCTGTCATTGACGAAGCAACCAAGAAATTCAACTACTCGCCAGAGCAGTGGGTTGAGTTTTTTGAAATGTATAAGAAAATGGTTGACAGCCACGTCATGCCGTCTTCCAAATACTATGCATCGTTCGGCAAGAGCAACATGTATGAAATGAAACCGTGGGTTAACGGCGAGTGGGCGGGTACCTACATGTGGAACTCCACCATTAACAAATACTCCGATAACCTGAAAGCACCAGCCAAATTGGAACTGGGTGATTATCCAATGCTGCCTGATGCAAAAGACGCGGGTCTGTTCTTTAAACCTGCACAAATGTTCTCAATCGGTAAATCCACCAAGCATCCGAAAGAAAGTGCGTTGTTGATTAACTTCCTGCTGAACAGCAAAGAAGGCGTTGACGCACTGGGTCTGGAGCGTGGTGTGCCATTGAGCCAGGCGGCAGTGAAACAATTGACTGACAATGGCGTGATCAAGGCCGATGATCCTGCGGTATCCGGTTTGACCCTGGCATTAAAACTGCCACACGAAATGAAGACTTCTCCTTATTTCGATGACCCACAAATCGTTGCCCTGTTTGGTGATGCCATTCAGTCAATAGATTATGGTCAGAAATCCGTTAAAGAAACGGCAGAATATTTCCAGAAACAAGGCGATCGTATTTTAAAACGCGCTTCACGTTAATACACATTTAATTTAACTCTGTAATAACAATACCCCGTCATTTATTAAAATGACGGGGTACTTTTCTACATACCTCGGAAAACTCCCAATATTTTTGTAGCGAATCAACAATATAGATCACGATCACGCTTCGTAACCTTTTCTTACGTTTAATCATATAAAAAAGACATGGATCACATAATTCTTTTGGGAAGTATTTAGAATCTATATCAGCTTTAATGAAACGATATTTCAATAAATCAATACCAACACCACTGTTCTTCAACAGCGAGAATAAAATAATGAAATTAAAATTATTAGCACTGGCAATCACCACTGTTGTTAGCATTAATGCAAGCGCAGTATCTTTCGACTACCGTCATGAAATGACTGACAAAGCAGGGAATACACATAAAGATCGTTTATTGATGTCCAACCGTTTTGCCAACGGTTTTGGTCTGTCCATGGAAGGTAAGTGGAAAGGCTACGACGATAGCAAAGACAAAGCCTTCAATGAAAACGTCAGTAACGGCATTGAAGCAACGGCGAGCTGGTTGTACAAGTTTGACAAGACGTTCGCTGCTGAAGCAGGTTTCAACCTGGTTTCAGAATCCGGTTCTTCAAACTATCGTCCATATCTGCGTGGCGAAGCAAAAATAGTTGATGATGTGGTTGTTTCTTTCCGTTATCGTCCTTTCTACAAGCGCTACAGCAGCAATATCGGTACCACCAGAGATACATCTGAATCGGGTTATACCCTGACCAGTTATATCAGCTATGACTTCTTGCAAAATTTCAACCTGACTTATGAAGTTGAATATCAGAAGTCAAACTCAGCTTACTTCTCACCAATCGCCAATAACGAAAGTTATGATTGGACCCACGACTTTAAGCTGGCTTACAAAATCGATAAGAACTGGAAGCCATATGCCGCGATCGGTAACGTCTCTGGCAGCAAATTCACTGACGAGCGTCAAACCCGTTTCCGTGTTGGTGTAGTTTACAGCTTCTAAGTGGTGTGAAGTCATTGTTGTGTGAGTACAAACGGTGGAGGGTTGCGCGATCGTCCACCGTTGTTAATATATTTACCCCTTTCCGGGTAAATATCTGAATATCATCATTATTGCCCTCAAAGTTTCTTTTCCATTTAAGCGTTTTTTTTAGGGGTGATGTGTGTCGGCACATCACCCCGTTATTTTTTGGCATTCGTGGCGCAGTAGGTTTGCCTACCGCCAGTTGGCCGACGTTAGTCCAAAACTGGCTGAAAGCCTTGCCATTACCGGCTTCTGTTGACAAATGGTTACAGCGTGACGGCTTCCGTCAGTGATATATTTCGCTTATACTGGATAAATTAACAGTTATCCAGTCCGGGTTTTATATGACTGCCGAAGGGCACCTAATCTTTTCTGTCGCCTGCGCCATTTTTTCCAAGAAAGCGGAGTTATCCCCTGAGCTTGCGCATGGCGATTGGTGGCACATTATCCCCGGTGCCCTGCTGACGTCACTGTTACCTGATATCGATCACCCTAAATCGATAATCGGCCAGCGCCTGAAATGGATTTCACAGCCTATCGCCCGGCTGTGTGGTCATCGTGGATTTACGCACAGCCTGCTGGCGGTTATTGCTGGCATCATGTTGTTCCGCGCCAAAATGCCCGCCGACTGGGTTATTCCACCTGACGTCATGCATGCCATGATCATTGGCTATCTCAGCCATATTCTCGCCGACATGCTGACCCCTGCCGGTGTGCCTTTTCTGTGGCCCTGCCGCTGGAAGTTCCGTTTGCCGCTGCTCAACAGCCAGAAAGGCAATCAACTCGAAAGGGTGTTATGTCTGTTTCTGGTGGGTTTTGCCATCTACTGGCAGCAAGGTGCGCCGATTATTGACAGCCTGCACTTGCAGTCTTTGAGTGAATTATTGCGAACCATCACCTCGATTTGAAGACAATCACCTTGATTTGAAGACAATCACCCCGATTTGAATATAATGTCGCCATTACGCGTATTTCTCGTCCGAATATTAAGTTAAAGTTATATATAATTACTTTTGGATATAAGTGATGAAAGTCCGAAGCTGTTAACATATTTAGATTGCACTGCTTTATCGCAGGTATGGGCAAGATTTGGCGGTAAAGAAGAAGTATTTCATAATAAAATTCTTGGAGACATGGGTATGAATCTTCCGCTCGTGATAAACGTAGTGGTCTTCGTCGCCCTCCTTCTGCTATTGGCGCAAACACGCCACAAGCAGTGGAGCCTGGCAAAAAAAGTGTTGGTCGGTCTGGCGATCGGTGTGGTCTTCGGCCTGGCGCTGCAATGGGTTTACGGATCGGACAATCCGGTTCTGAAAGAGTCCATTGGCTGGTTCAATATCGTCGGTAACGGATACGTCCAGTTACTGCAAATGATTGTGATGCCATTGGTTTTTGTCTCAATACTGAGTGCCGTCGCCAAACTGCACAGCGCATCATCGCTGGGTAAAATCAGTTTCCTGACGATTGGGACATTGCTGTTTACCACCCTTATCGCCGCACTGGTGGGCGTACTGGTCACGGGTCTGTTCGGCCTGACGGCTGAGGGACTGGTTCAGGGAACGCAGGAAACGACGCGTCTCGCTGCGCTGGAAAGCAACTACATCGGTAAGGTGGCTGACCTGACGGTACCGCAATTGATTCTCTCGTTTGTACCGAAGAATCCGTTTGCTGAACTGACCGGTGCCAACCCGACGTCGATCATCAGCGTCGTGATCTTTGCTGCATTCCTCGGCGTTGCCTCGCTGCAACTGCTGAAGGATGACAAAGAGAAAGGTCAACGCGTTCTGGTGGCGATTGATACCCTGCAATCCTGGGTGATGAAACTCGTTCGTCTGGTCATGAAGCTGACGCCTTATGGTGTGATGGCTCTCATGACCAAAGTTGTCGCGGGTTCCAACGTGCAGGATATTATCAAGCTGGGCAGTTTCGTGGTGGCGTCATACTTGGGTCTGGCGATCATGTTTGCAGTGCATGCGGTGATTCTGTCACTTACCGGTATTAATCCGGCGAAATTCTTCCGCAAAGCCTGGCCGGTACTGACGTTTGCTTTTACCAGCCGCTCAAGCGCAGCAAGTATTCCGCTGAACGTAGAAGCGCAGACACGCCGTATAGGCGTTCCTGAGTCGATTGCCAGCTTCTCGGCCTCCTTTGGTGCAACCATCGGCCAGAATGGCTGTGCGGGGCTTTATCCGGCCATGCTGGCCGTGATGGTCGCCCCGACTGTCGGCATCAATCCGTTCGATCCGATGTGGATCGCGACGCTGGCCGGGATTGTGACCCTCAGCTCCGCTGGCGTGGCCGGTGTGGGTGGTGGTGCAACCTTCGCCGCACTGATTGTTTTGCCTGCCATGGGCTTGCCCGTTACGCTGGTCGCACTGCTGATTTCTGTTGAACCTTTGATTGATATGGGGCGTACGGCACTGAATGTGAGCGGTTCGATGACCGCCGGTACAGTGACCAGCCAATTGATGAAGCAAACAGATAAAGAGATATTTAACGCGGATGAAGAAGCTGAATTAGCGATTCGTTAAGCGAAAATGAGCAGTGAAAAAACCGACGTTGATTTGGCGTCGGTTTTTTTATGCCACATTGGTTTCAAAAACATTGATAATCGCCCTGCCATTCCAATGGTATTCAAAATGCTTTGACTGGGAAATTTCGGTGACCAGGCGCGGGCGGTAAAGAACATAACACTCGTAACCGCTGTGGCGAACCGAGCAATAGACCAAACCGTCGGCATGCTGTTGATGGGCATTGACTGCCATTGCCTGGCCCGGCGAATAATCCGTGGGATGATAAAGTGATGAGCGGGCAAAGGGCTCTCCGGTGATATCCCATAAATCCGCATCAAAACGGGCAAAGAGGCTGCGCATCTGAATACGCTGCGCGGGTTCAGCCGTATAACCCAAAATGCGCTCCTGGTGGTATACCGTCTCTTTAATGGCGGTATCCAGATGCGGTGCGCAATAATACCCGCCGAAATCCCCGGTGGTGAAGCGTCCACCTTCTGGATTGACATGGGTAAATGCCGCCATCACATAGCTGCTGTGCGCCACACCCACCAGCCAGTCTTCACTGGGGACCCGGTTCAAATCACCAGCCTCTTCGCGCAGCCGGGCATTGGTTAACGCCTCTACTGCCCACACGGCAGCCAATTCCTCCGCAGTCGCGACATCATCAAAAACATCAATGGTCGGATAACGGCTGGGGATCAGCCGATAGCAGGGTTGTTGCTGGAAAACACGGGAGGTGATCTCGTCCATTACGCGCCCCCGCCACGCCAGGCATGCAGCCTGCTGGCGACCTGATAGAGATCGGCGACCCGCCCTTGCAGCATGACGTTCAGCGCGCTGCGCCCGGCAAAAAACGGATGGTTATTGGGTTTGCGCACCCAGCCATAAATGCTGTCCTCATGGGTAAACATGATGCGCAAACATTTATGGATATTGAGCAGATAACTCATCCGCTCAAGCAGATCGCGAGACAGCCTGATATTCTGCGGATGCTGGCGATATTTGTTCAGTGTTGTACGTGAGTCGATACCAAGCAACGTCATCTGTTCAGCAATGGAACATTGCCACTTATCAAGAATACGGAAAATTACCGGCAAAGCATTGCTGTAATCAGCCTGTTGTTGCGGCTCTTTTGATTGTGAGTGTAATTGAGTCATCATTCCCCCTGGATATAATGCCAGTATCAGCAGAATAGCGCGACAGAAAGAACTTGTCCACTAATGAACAAAAAGAATAAAAAATAAGCAGGGGAAAGTAGGAGCCGAAAAAAAACGGCAGAGAAAAATTTTCTTTGCCGCCTCTTTTTCTTTCAAATAATGGGAGTAATTGGCCGTTGCCCAATCATGCCATTATCTGCTGTTCTTCTATAAGATGTTCTTAAAAACGGGGATAAAACGTCGTCCTCAAAAAGGATAATCGTGATAACCCATTTGTTCTGAAATATAGCGGGCAGAAGCATGTAGCTTGTTAACGATTTCGCCTTTATTGTCTTCTGAGAAGCGAATCGTCGGGAATGAAATACTCAAGCCAGAAATCACCACACCAAAACGATCGAAGACAGGGACTGCGATACAACGCAAACCTTCTTCCTGTTCTTCAATATCTTCACCGAAACCTTGCTCACGCACCCGATCCAGCACCGGCAGCAAATCTTCCGTACTGCAAATGGTGTGCGGCGTACTGCGGGTAAAATCGATACCAGAAAGAATCTCTTTCACTTCATCGCGATCGCGCCATGCCAGCAGCACTTTACCGATGGCCGTGCTGTGTAATGGATTACGGCGACCAATGCGCGAATACATGCGTAGGTTATACATGGAATCAATTTTATGGATATACACAATGCTGTCTTCATCAAGAGCACCCAGGTGAATAGTTTCACGGGTCTCTTCGGACAAATGACGCATTTGAATATCCGCACTTCTGATCAAATCAACATTCTGCAAGGCCTTGGCACCCAGCTCAAAAAGCTTCAAGGTCAGAGAGTACTTCTCGGAATCGCCTTCCTGGGCCACATAACCGAGTGATTTCATCGTCTGCAAAAAGCGGTACACCGTGCTTTTTGACATCATGACACGCTGAGATAACTCGGTAATCCCAATTTCGCGCTCTTCACCCAACGCCTGTAGAATACCAAATACTTTTAAAACCGATGAAACGGAATCAGGTTGTTTATCTAGATCTGCGATAGCCATAGTCGTTGTTACCCTACTCAGCCTTTTGTTTTAAAAAAAATAGAACAGCATTTTTAGTATAAAGGGAACTCAGATTAATTAGCAATGCGCGAGTTAGTGAAACGAGAAATTCCAGACAATTTGCACCGGCTTTGCGCAATCATTGGTTGTCTATCATAGCGTCAGATAAAAAAACCGCACCTGGGAAGATGCGGTTTTTTATCTGAAAATGTTACTGCCAGACACTCTCGGGCACGTCGGCCAGATACAAGGCAGGTTTTCCATCAACATCAGACGTAAACAGAATTTGTTTATTGTCCGGGGTAAAGGATGGATGAGGATGCGTTACCTGGCGATCACCTTCGAATACGCGCCAGGAGGTGTTGTGCTGGGCGATACGATGCTGCTTGCCATTTTTCATATTGAAGACATACAGGAACGGATCGTTCTCGATCTCGTAACCGTCGTTGTCCTGCACATCGACCGGCGCATCAGAACCATCACCGACCAGCAGCGAGCCATCGTAGTTGCTCATCAGATGTGAACAAGGCGGCATCACCATCAGTTGGCGATTTTCCAGCGTTTCAGGATTCACGCTGCAAATGAAACGGTCGCGGCTGCCTTTCATGTATGAAACGTAAATCATCGCAGAACCATCGGGTACCCAGAATTCATGGGTGCAGCTTTCGCCCGGCGCATGGGTTTTCACTTTGCGCATATTGGTGCCGTCTTCATTGATGAACCACATGCGGGCATCAACCAAATCGTGCGGGCCTTCATGGCAGAACGCGACGGTGCTGTCGTCATTTGGACGATAAATGGGGTGACCCAACCAGCGTTTCTCTTGCAGGATCACTTCACGCTCACCGGTATTCAGATCAATGCGTACCAAACGGCAGCACGGGTTGGTGAAGTAGAAGTCATGGAATTTCTTCCAGTCGGTCAACGGCTGCCAGTCTGCACGACTGATTTCGATCCCGACCAGTTTGTTGCAGTCACTGTTGGCGACCCAGGTGCCGTAACCGACCCAGTCTTCAGGTACCTGATAAATCACCGTCTCTTGCAGGGTTTCAAGATCCACACGCACCAGATTACGTTCGCTTTTCACGAAATACAGTGACTTATCATCTGGGGATAAAAAGCCGCCAAACGTATTATCGCCCTTGCCTTCAGTCAATTGCGTGGCAACCTGACTTTTCAGATCCAGCAAGTAGTAGTTCCACGGGCCATCAAAACCTGCGCCGAATAACAATTTGCTACCATCGCTGCTGAAACATTTCTGATAGAAATAGTTGCGGTGACAAGTAACATCGGGAGGAGTGAGACGCGTGACTTTGGCGCCCGTAGCGCTGTCAAGGGTCGTATGAAACGTCAACGGGATCTGTGTACCTTTGGACATCCTAAAAATCCTTAGCTTCGAGAGTATGAAAAAAATTTAACGTGTCAGTGACATGAGGTAATTGTACACGATTTAAATATGATTTTCACATTATAGAAACGATGTTTCATTTTTCCGTGATCGAGATTTTGTTTTTGACGGAATCACACAGATTCGGACATTTTTTACGAAAAATCCAATTTCACATGCCTTGATTCTACTGCTTGCGCATTGTTATTTAGGAAATAAAGCCTGAAATACCTCTCTGCCATCACACTTTTATGAAACGCAGGTTTATTTTATTATCGTCCACGTTTTAACTGTCTCTGACGCTGTATGTGCTGGCGGTGGATACTCTCGATGGGCGAGTCGTTGCCGTTTTCCTACAACATCTCTTAAGGAAGCAGGCTATGTATATGTTGCGCAGTTATGATTTCTTCCCGCACCAGCAGGATGCTGTAGCCCTTGCCTTCCGTGAACCCCAGGAGGCTTTCCCCGAGCACACCCATGATTTCAACGAAATCTTTATCGTTGACGGCGGTTCAGGGATACATGTGCTGAATGATTTTCCGTATGCCATCAACTGCGGCATGTTTTTCTACATCAGTGCCAACGATCGCCATCTTTTTGAACAGGTTGACGACCTGAATCTGGTGAATATTCTTTACCGTCCGAATGAGGAATTCACCTTCATCAAAAACTTCACTCATCTGCTACCGAAACCCGAGGAGGGTTGTGTGTGGAACATTAGTCCAAAGCTGAAAAAAGAGCTTAAGCAGATGTTGGAAGATATGAATCGCGATGAAGAGCAGGAGCCGCTGATCGAGCAATGCCGTAAAGAGATGCTGTTTTTGAAAATGTTGCTTTTGCTGCGTCAGGGCCGTTATCGCGTCAGCCACTCCGATTCAAACCAGGATAAGTTGCAACAAATCTTACTGTTTTTGCAACAGCATGCGCTGGATGACATTAATTGGGAGTCATTGGCTGAACGCTTTTTTATCACGCCAAGGACGCTGCACCGTCAATTCCTCAATCACACGGGTCAGACACCGCAGAAATACCTCAATCATCTGCGTCTGAACCGGGCGAAATACCAGATCCAGTCAACCGATCAGACGCTGACCGAGATTGCCTTTGCCTGTGGTTTCAGCGACAGCAATAACTTCTCAACGTCCTTCAAGAAAGCCTTTGGCGTCAGCCCAAGCCACATGCGTAAGTCGATGCAATTTAATTAATGTTATAAAATCAATTAGTTGATATTTTCCTGACATGATTTGGTAAATGGGAGCATCCAAAAGCAGATTGCCGACTGAATTTCTCTTACAAAATAACGATCGCGGCAAGTGAAAAATAGCGGCCAAGTGGTTAGCATAGTAATATTCCCCTGGCTCATCATCAGCAATAGATACTTTACATGACATCGACCCCCGCAGACGGTTTACCGCTTCCGCAGCGCTACGGCGCAATTTTGGCTATTGCCCTGGGTATTACCGTTTCTGTTCTGGATGGTGCAATCGCCAACGTTGCCCTGCCCACGATCGCCAACGACTTGAACGCCAGCCCGGCGTCATCCATTTGGGTGGTAAATGCTTACCAGTTGGCGATTACCATTTCGCTGCTTTCATTGGCTTCGCTCGGCGATATTGTGGGTTATCGACGCGTCTATCAGTGGGGGTTGCTGGTATTCAGTGTCACTTCCCTGTTCTGTGCGCTCTCCGATTCGCTGTTGACGCTGACTTTCGCGCGGGTGCTGCAAGGCTTTGGTGCTGCCGCGATAATGAGTGTCAATACCGCACTGATCCGCATTATTTATCCGCAAAAATTTCTCGGTCGGGGGATGGGGATTAATGCGCTGATCGTTGCCGTGTCATCTGCCGCAGGGCCGACCGTGGCCGCCGCCATTCTGTCCGTGGCATCGTGGCAATGGCTGTTTGCCATTAACTTGCCGATCGGGTTGGTGGCATTACTATTGGGCATCAAATTTCTGCCGCCAAATATCAGCCGCAGCAAAGAACAACGTTTCGATATATTCAGCGGCGTGCTGAATGCCTTGACCTTTGGTTTACTGATCACCGCCATCAGCGGTTTTGCCCAAGGGCAGAATCATTGGCTGACCGGTGGCGAACTGATCGTCCTGCTGCTGATTGGCTTTATTTTTATTCGCCGCCAACTGGGGCAAAAGTTCCCGTTACTGCCCGTGGATCTCCTGCGCATCCCAATATTTGCAATGTCACTCGGAACGTCGCTGTTCTCGTTTAGCGCGCAAATGTTATCGTTTGTCTCGCTGCCGTTCTTCTTGCAAGCAACGCTGGGGCGCGATGCAGTATCGACCGGTCTGCTGCTGACGCCGTGGCCACTGGCAACCATGGTGATGGCACCGATTGCCGGGCGCCTGATTGAGCGTTACCACGCTGGTATGCTGGGCGGCATCGGACTGGCGGTCTTCTCGATGGGACTGTTCTCCCTGGCCCTGCTGCCCTCCTCACCGACGGATCTGGATATCATCTGGCGCATGATAATCTGCGGCGCAGGTTTTGGCCTGTTCCAATCGCCGAACAACCACACGATTATCACTGCCGCACCGCGCCACCGCAGCGGCGGAGCCAGCGGATTGCTCGGCACTGCGCGACTGCTCGGCCAGACCACCGGAGCCGCCCTGGTGGCGCTGATGTTCAACCTCTTCCCCGATCACGGAACCCACGCGTCATTGATTCTGGCTGGCGTATTTGCTGGCAGTGGCGCGGTGGTCAGTTTCCTGCGCATGACCCAGCCCACTGGCAACCATCCTGCCATTCACCGGCATGAGAGTGGGAAGTAGTCGTTCGCGTTAAGCCATGGTTTTATATGGCAAACAAGTTTTATAGGGCAAACAAGTTTCACATGGCCCACAAAAAAAGCCCCGCACTGTAAAATGCGGGGCTTTTGGATGGTGCGATCGTTTCGACCGGTTATTTCAGATAGGCACCGCTACGCAGCGCTTCAATACGTTTGTCCAATGGCGGATGCGACATAAACAATTCGCTGAACGACTTGGATTTACCATTGATACAAAATGCCATCAAACTGCCTGCTTCCTGTGGCTCGTAGCTGGTTTTCAGCCGTTGCAGCGCGGCGATCATCTTCTCACGCCCTACCAATTTGGCGGAGCCCGCATCAGCATGGAATTCACGATAGCGGGAGAACCACATGGTAATCATGCTGGCAAGAATACCAAATACCAACTCCAGCACCGTCGCCACGGCGAAGTAAATCATCGGGTTACCGCTGCTGCTCTCGCCGTCATTGCGGCTCGACAGAAAACCGGAAGCCACCTGCGCAATCAGACGCGAAATAAAGATCACGAACGTATTCACTACGCCCTGAATCAGGGTCATGGTCACCATATCACCATTGGCGACGTGGCTGATCTCATGGGCGATAACCGCCTCGGCTTCGTCCTGACTCATATTCTGTAGCAATCCGCTGCTGACCGCGACCAACGACGCATCACGGCGGGCACCCGTTGCAAACGCATTGATATCAGGGGCGTGATAAATCGCCACCTGCGGCATCTTGATACCTACCTGCTGCGACTGACGACGCACGGTATCTATCAGCCAGCGCTCCGTTTCATTGCGCGGCTGCTCAATAACTTCACCACCCACCGCGCGCAAAGCCATCCATTTTGACATCAGCAGCGAGACTAATGCGCCGCCAAAACCAAACAGGCCAGCCATGATCATCAGTCCCTGAACACTGCGTGACTGGATCCCTGTCAGACTGAGCACCAGTCCGAAAACCAACATCACCGCCAGGTTGGTCAGCAGGAACAACGCTATACGCATCATAGAATTCTTACTTCCTCATTGTTAAGTAGATTGCCCAAAGCTTAAGTCGAGTGCCCTAACCACGCACTGTGGAGTTACCGTAGATCCTATGGGCTTCCCGAAGGGTTTCAAGAGGGGGAGGCGCTTTAAGCGGCCAAAATCACAATACTTTACAATTTGCAGGGCTTTAATTCACAAACATTGAACATTTTTACACCGTCACTGCGTCGACCAGCCCAGGCAGATCTCATCAATAAGTGGTCGAAAACCATAAAAAAAGCGCACCGAAGTGCGCCTTTTGACATCTTGTTGCATCCTGATTAAGGACTATTTCGCCGCCACCGGCTGCTGTGGCGCCTGATCTTTTACCATCCTGGCCCAATCAAGTGCGATATGGACAGTTTCGTCCAGATACGGATCCGGCTGCTGGTAATCTTTTGGCAGATCGTCAAGGGCGTTAATCGGTTTCTTGCCTTCACGCTTGAAGCGCTCGTTGATACGCGTCAGACGGGTCGCATCATCCTCGTGGTTCTCTTTGTCACGCTGGGCGTAATTGAGAGAGACGATGTCACGTTTGTCTTTCAGCGCCTTGAAGCGTTCGATATCCTTCGCGATATACTGGAACTCTTCATTGCTGGCGATACGCGCGCTATGGGCCTTCAGCAGCTCAGACAGGAAAGGCTTCACATCCCCGCTCTTGGTGTAGGTTGCAGCATTGATGCTGTCCCACGGCAAGGCGTTATCCTCAAACTCTTCACCCGTTTCCGCCGCCTCGATACCGGTTGGCATCATGATGTCTGGCGTCACGCCTTTACGTTGCGTACTGCCACCATCAACACGATAGAATTTCTGGATGGTGTACTGCACCGAACCCAGCGCTGGCCACTCAGGGCGCAGCATCTGATCGTAGATGCGGTTCAGGGAGCGATACTGTTGCACAGTGCCTTTACCGAAAGTCGGTTCACCGACAATCAGCGCCCGGCCATAGTCCTGCATTGCGGCAGCAAAAATTTCAGACGCAGACGCACTGAAGCGATCAACCATCACCACCAGCGGGCCTTTGTAATACACAATGTTATCCGCGTCGCTGTCTTCGCGCACTTTGCCATTGTTATCACGCACCTGAACGACCGGGCCACTCGGGATAAACAAACCGGAGAGTGACACCGCTTCGGTCAACGCGCCGCCGCCATTGGTCCGCAGATCGATAATCAGACTGCTGACGTTCTCTTTGGCCATTTTTTGCAGCTGAACTTTGACGTCATCGGTCAGACCGACATAGAAGCCCGGAATATCCATCACCGCGACCCGCTCTTTGCCGATCTGCTTGATGGTCATCTTGACTGCACGATCTTCAAGGCGAATACGTTCACGGGTCAGCGTCACTGTCCGCGTTTTGGTACCCTTGCCGGCAGGGAGCAGTTCTAGGCGGACCTTGCTGCCCTTCGGCCCTTTGATCAGCGCAACGACGTCATCAAGACGCCAGCCAATCACGTCCACCATCGGTTTGCCGGTCTGGCCGACACCGACAATGCGATCGCCAACGGTAACTGATTTACTCTTCGCTGCCGGACCACCCGGCACCATGGAGTTGATGAGCGTGTAGTCATCATCCATTTGCAGCACCGCACCAATCCCTTCCAGAGACAGGCTCATCTCAGTATTGAACTGCTCGGTATTGCGCGGCGACAGATAGTTGGTATGGGGGTCGATCTCATGCGCGAACGCATTCATGACCAATTGGAAAACGTCTTCACTGTTGCTCTGGCTCAGGCGTTTAATCGCCGACTGGTAGCGCTTGGTGAGCGTCTCTTTGATTTCTTTGTCACTTTTGCCGGTCAGTTTGAGGTTCAGCTGGTCATATTTGACTTTCGCATCCCATAACTGATTCAGCTCGGCCACATCTTTTGGCCACGGTGATTTACTGCGATCGAGATCGATCGTGTCAGTCCCCGTAAAGTCCATCGGCCTTTCAAGCACCGACAACGCGTACTGATAACGTTCGTAACGCCGTTTTTGCACCAGATTAAAGAGTGCGTAGCCGGTATCCAGATTGCCAGACTTCAGCTCTTCGCCCATTGCGTTTCTTTTATCCGCAAACTGCGCAACATCAGACGCCATAAACACGTTATGGCTGAAATCCAGCATGTTGAGATAACGATCGAAGATTTTAGCGGAAAAACTCTCGTCAAGATCGAATTGACGATAGTGCGATCGGGTGAAACGTGACGTCACACGTTCACTGACGGTCGCGTCTTGCCGTTCCTGGTGCAGTTGGGGCAGTTTGTCGATACTTACCGGCGTATCGTTGGCAAAGCTGATCCCCACTGCCAGAAACAGAGCCGCAATTGCGGTTAATCTGACAAATTTGTTCATGCCTGGGTTGGCCTCCGTATCAGAACTGCAAGTGTTCTGCGCGCACGATCATCGCCAGACCGGTAGAGAGCTGTACACGTACGCCATCTTTAGCGATTTCAAGTACGGTTGCATCCATCGCGCTCTGACCTGCTCTGACTTTGATTTCCTGGCCAATCTGCAGTTTAGAGATATCGGTAACCTGTTGGGCTACTGGCACCTGGCGCGGCTGATTTTCCTGCCGCGGTGGACGAGGCTGGCTGGCTTGTTGCGGGCGATTTTGCTGACGCGGCTTGCGGTTTTCCTGCGACGCGGTGTTATCGCGACGTGGTGCAGGTTTTTTACCAGCAGGACGCGGACGGCGGACCTCGGTATTTTCACCGCTGGTTTCGCGGGCACCGGCGGTTTCGCGACGCTTGGCCTGTTGCTCTGCACGCTGTGCTTGCACACGTGCTTTAGCTTCTTCCAGTTGCTTGCGGGCATGTTCTACATGTTGTTCCTCAAGCTCGCCACAAGCATTACCGTCAAGATCAACGCGTTGAGCGCCGACTTTAACGCCGTAAAGGTAACGCCAGCTTGAGGTATAGAGGCGTAAGGCAGAACGCAATTGCGTTTTGCTCAGATTTTCCTCGCCTTGTACACGTTCCACAAGATCTTGAAAAATACCGATCTTCAGAGGACGTGCTTCACCTTCGGCAGTAAAACAAAGCGGAAAACGCTCTGCCAGAAAGGCGATGACTTCTTTACTACTGTTCAACTTAGGTTGATTTTCCATGAAATTTCCTGATTACAACGGGTTTGCCAACCGGCGCAGGCATGAACAGGCGCCATTATAATGACGTCATCAGTAAATGCCACGTTATCCGTAGATCATCTTGCGATCAGATTGACATATTTTGCCGCATCGCACTGTTCGAGGTGCGCGCAAAGCCCCGCCACCACAGCGTTCAAGCCCTGTTCATCGTCGTGATCGAAACGTTGATAACGCGTGCTATCAATATCTAAAACGCCAATAACCCGGCCACCCACATTCAATGGCAACACAATTTCAGCATTGCTGGCTGCATCACAGGCGATATGCCCGGGAAATGCATGTACATCGCCAACGCGCTGTACGGCATTGTCTGCCACTGCCGTACCACAGACCCCTTTACCTACCGGAATTCTCACGCAGGCAATTTTGCCCTGAAAAGGGCCAAGAACCAGCGTCGTACCATCCAATAAATAGAATCCAACCCAGTTGACGTCCTCAAGACGTTCGTACAACAAGGCACTGGCATTAGATAGGGTAGCAATAAAATTGCTCTCCCCGGCGATCAACGCGCTCAAATCACGTTTTAATTCGGTGTAGAATGCTTCTTTATTCATTTAATAACCATGAGAACAATAAGGATGACTAGCCACCAGCGGTGTTTAGCCCCTATAAAATAAGCATTAAATGCCTATTGCCACAAGGTGAATCATCTGTGGCTTTAAAAACACTAGCCTACAATGTATGTTTGCCGACCCAAAATACATTTTTTGCATATTCGAGCCTGACCGCAGTGGCTAACCAAGCTACGCTAACAGTCATCAACGCGCTATCGGCGAACTCCGGGATTATGAAAATAAGAACTCTCTCAGGCCCTTTGCCACAACCTCGTTATCAACGCTGTAACGAGTGTGACACACTTTTCATCCTGCCTGAGTTATTAAACCGTCAGAGTGCCTATTGCCCACGCTGCAACGCCCAGGTGGAGAAAGGTCACGAATGGTCGCTGACCCGCCTCACTTCACTCGCCGTGGCGATGCTGCTGTTGATGCCCTTTGCGTTCTTCCAGCCGCTGATCAGCATCCGCCTGCTGGGCACCAGAATTGACGCCAACCTGATGGAAGGTATCTGGCAGATGACGCAGCAAGGTCATCCCATCACCGCCAGTATGGTCGCCTTCTGCACGATTGGCGCGCCCGTCACCCTCGCGGGTTCGATTCTCTATCTTTATCTGGGCGAGCGATTGGGCATGAACCTGAAACCGGTGCTGCTGATGCTTGACCGGTTGAAAGAGTGGGTCATGCTCGATATTTACCTGATTGGTATGGCCGTTGCCTGTATCAAAGTCAAAGAATATGCCGACATCAACGTTGGCATGGCACTCGTGGCCTATCTGGCGGTCACGGTGCTGGCAACGCTGACGCTGATTCACATCAACGTTGAACAACTGTGGCAGCGCTTCTACCCGCAGCCCAAAGCCAAAGGGCCGCCCTCAACTCTCCAGCTCTGCCTCTCCTGCAACTTTACCGGCCATGCCGATGCGCGTGGCCGTTGCCCGCGCTGCCACGTCGTGATCAGGCCACGACGCCGCCAAAGCCTGCAAAAAACCTGGGCAGCGCTGATTGCCTCGACCGTGCTGTTGTTGCCCGCCAATTTATTGCCGATCTCGGTGATCTACGCCAACGGACAGCGCATGGAAGATACGATTTTCTCCGGCGTGGTTTCACTGGCCAGTTCCGGGAACATGCCTATCGCGGCCATTGTTTTTATTGCCAGTGTGCTGGTGCCCTTCACCAAAGTGATTGTGCTGCTGACGTTACTGTTGAGCATCCATTTCAAAACGCAGCACAGCCTGAAAACGCGAATCCGTCTGCTGCGGGTAATCACCTGGATTGGCCGCTGGTCGATGCTCGATTTATTTGTTATTTCATTGATGATGTCGCTGGTGAACCGTGACCAGCTCTTGTCATTTACCATGGGTCCGGCGGCGTTCTATTTTGGCGCTGCGGTAATTCTGACTCTTCTTGCCGTACACTGGCTGGATAGCCGCTTGATTTGGGATGCACATGCAACAGGAAACGCCGAATACACCGACTGAGGCGCGGGTGAAAAATAAACGCCGGATTTCACCTTTCTGGTTACTGCCTTTCATCGCTTTGCTGATTGCAGGCTGGTTGCTCTACGGCAATTTTCAGGAGCGCGGCACGACAGTCACGATTGAATTCCAGTCTGCCGCAGGCATTGTGGCGGGACGCACGCCCGTGCGCTATCAGGGCGTGGAAGTCGGCACCGTTCAGTCCATCCGACTGAACAAAGATCTGCGCAGCATCCTGGTCGACGTCAGCATTAAAAGCGATCTGGAAGATTCATTGCGCGAAGGAACCCAATTCTGGCTGGTGACGCCCAAGGCCTCGCTGGCGGGGGTCTCCGGCCTTGATGCGCTGGTTGGCGGCAACTATATCGGCATGATGCCAGGCACTGGCGAACCGCAAACCCACTTCACCGCACTGGATACCCAGCCTAAATTCCGGCTGAATACCGGTGAACTGATGATCCATCTGCACGCCAGCGATCTGGGGTCGCTGAATACCGGTTCACTGGTCTATTACCGTAAAATCCCGGTCGGCAAAGTCTATGACTATGACATTGAGGCGGGTAATAACGGCGTCACCATTGATGTACTGATCGACCGCCGTTTTGCTGAACTGGTCAAAAGCAACAGCCGCTTCTGGAATGTCTCGGGGTTCAAGGGCGATTTCAGCCTGCAGGGCGCAACGGTTGAGATGGAGAGTCTGGCGGCGCTGGTCAATGGCGCCATCGCGTTTGATTCCCCCATCCACGGCAAGAAAGCGGAACCGGAGCAATCCTTCACCCTGTATCCGGATTTGGCGCACAGCCAGCGCGGCGTGGCGATCACCCTCGACCTGCCCAATGGAAATAGCCTCAGCGAAAACCACACGCCGCTGATCTATCAGGGCTTGCAGGTTGGGACGCTGACTAAAATCACCCTGCAACCTGATGGCAAGGTGACGGGCGAACTCACTATCGATCCGTCGGTGGTGGATCTGATGCGCACCGGCACGCGCATTGAGATGAACAGCCCCAAGATCAGCCTGAGCGGCGCGAAACTCAGCGAACTGCTCACCGGGAATACGCTTGAACTCATCCCCGGCGAAGGCGAATCGCAGAACCATTTTGTGGTCCTCGACAGCAGTAAAAAATTGCTGCAAGAGCCGGGCGTTCTCACCTTGCAACTGCTGGCATCGCAATCCTATGGCATTGACGTCGGGCAGCCGATTACCCTGCATGGCATCGCCATTGGGCAAATTCTGGATCGCGCCCTGACCGATGACGGCATTTTGTTCAATGCGGCGATCAAAGCGCAATACCGCCATCTGCTGCACAAAGACAGCAAGTTTGTGGTTAATAGCCGGGTTGATGTGAAACTGGGCATTGACGGGCTCCAGGTCGTGGGGGCCAGCGCGCAGGAGTGGATTGACGGTGGCGTGCGCATTATTCCGGGGGGCAAAGGCGAACCCGCCAGTCGTTATCCGCTCTACAGCGATCAGGACAAGGCCCGCGAAGGCATTCAGGGCAATACCCCTGCGCCAACCTTGACCCTGACCGCGCAAAGCCTGCCGGATGTACAGACCGGCTCGGTGGTGCTCTACCGTAAATTCGAGGTGGGTGAAATTGTCGATGTACGGCCAAAGACCAACGAGTTTGAGGTTGACGTCTATATTCAGCCTGAATATCGCAAATTATTGACTGAAAAGAGTATTTTCTGGGCTGAAGGCGGTGCAAAAGTTCAACTCAACGCCAATGGCCTGACGGTACAGGCTTCGCCGCTCAACCGCGCCCTGAAAGGGGCGATCAGCTTCGATAATCTGGAAGGGGTCACGCTGACCAAAGGCAGCAAACGCGTGCTTTACGCCGCGGAAACCGCCGCGCGCGCCGTCGGCAGCCAAATAACGCTCGTCACCTATGACGCCAGTAAACTGGCGGCGGGTATGCCAATCCGTTATCTGGGTATCGATATCGGTCAGGTCGAGTCGTTGAAACTGGCGGACAATAAAAATCAGGTGCAGGCGAAAGCGGTCCTCTATCCGGAATATGTCCAGACTTTTGCCCGGGCAGGCACGCGCTTCTCCATTGTCTCACCGGAAATTTCTGCGGCCGGGGTCAATAATCTCGACACCCTGCTCCAGCCCTATATCAACGTTGAAGCCGGAAGCGGCCACGTCTCGCGTAATTTTGAATTGCAGGAATCCACCATCACCGATTCGCGCTATATAGACGGTCTGGGCATTGTGATGGATGCACCCGAAACCGGATCGCTACAGATTGGCACGCCGGTACTCTACCGGGGTATCGAAGTCGGCACGGTGACCGGTTTCTATCTGGGTGCCATGTCCGATCGGGTGCACGTCACGCTGCGCATCAGCAAGAAGTTCCAGCATCTGGTGCGCAACAACTCGGTGTTCTGGCTGGCGTCCGGCTATAATCTGGAGTTCGGCCTGACCGGCGGCGTAGTCAAGAGCGGCACCTTCCAACAATTCATTCGCGGCGGTATTGCCTTCGCCACGCCACCGACGACGCCTCTGGCACCGCCTTCGTCCCCCGGCAAGCACTTCCTGCTCAATAGCGAAGCGCCAAAGGATTGGAAAGATTGGGGCACCGCGATCCCACGTAACTGATTTGACACGGCGGGGAGCGTCTCCGGCTCCCCACCTTTACGGCTTACGGCCATTTTATGATAAACTCGCCCACTGATTTGAATTCGCATTGAGATCCCCTCCCGTGGCCAAACATGCCTCAGCTTTTTTACCGCCCGCCTTCCTTGCGGCAACGCGCGATATCATGCCCGCTCATCTTGATATGGATGGATTCATCCAAGCCTGCCAACGCCCCTTGCGCGCCAGCCTGCGGGTGAATACGCTGAAAATCGACGTTGATGAGTTTTTGTCATTGATGGCCCCTTATCACTGGCAACTCGACCCTATTCCTTGGTGCAAAGATGGCTTCTGGATTAATCGCGACGATGAAGAGACGTTGAGACTGGGCAATACCCTTGAGCATCTCAGCGGTCTGTATTACCTCCAGGAAGCCAGTTCGATGCTGCCGGTCACCGCCCTGTTCACACAGGCAGAGCGCCCTTCACGGGTATTGGATGTCGCCGCAGCACCTGGCTCGAAAACGACGCAAATCGCGGCGATGATGCGCAATCAGGGCGGTATCGTCGCCAATGAGTACTCTGCCAGCCGGGTGAAAGTGCTGCATGCCAACATCAGCCGCTGTGGTGTCAGCAATACGGCGCTGACCCATTTCGATGGCCGGGTATTTGGTGCCGCGCTGCCAGAGTGCTTCGACGCCATTCTGCTCGATGCCCCATGTTCCGGCGAAGGCGTGGTGCGTAAAGATCCCGACGCCATGAGCAACTGGTCGCAAGAAAGTATTGGCTCGATTGCCGCCACACAGCGTGAGTTGATTGACAGCGCATTCCATGCGCTGAAACCCGGTGGCGTAATGGTCTATTCGACCTGTACGCTGAATCGCCAAGAGAATCAGGACGTGTGTCAGTGGCTGTTGGCGCAATATCCCGGCGCGGTTGAAATTGAACGGCTGAATGATTTGTTCACCGGTGCCGAACTTGCCAGCACGCCCGAAGGTTTCCTGCACGTATTCCCGCAGATCTATGACAGCGAGGGCTTTTTTGTCGCCCGCTTGCGCAAGACCGCATCCATTGCGCCTTTACCTGCACCGGGTTACAAGGTCGGTAAATTTCCGTTTGAACGCCTGCCGGGGAAAGAACGCGATGCGGTCACCCAAGCCGCCCAAACCGCTGGACTCAGCTGGGATGAGACGTTGCAACTCTGGTGGCGGGATAAAGAAATCTGGTTATTCCCAAAAGAATTGCAACCCCTGCTCGGCAAGGTGCGCTTCTCGCGCATTGGCATCAAACTGGCAGAACGTTTTCCCAAAGGCTATCGCTGGCAGCATGAAGCAGTGATCGCCCTGGCCGATCCGGCACATATCCGCGCGACGGCTTTGACACCAGAACTGGCGCAAGAGTGGTTTATGGGGCGCGATCTCTATCCCGAACAGACGCCTGAGCATGATGAAATGCTGGTGTGTTATTTACAGCGGCCAATAGGCATGGCGAAACGCATTGGCAGCCGCATCAAGAATAACCTGCCGCGCGAATTGGTACGCGACGGTGCGGCACTGTCGCCCGCTGGCGATCGCTGAGAGCGATCGATTCTGAATAATGCTCCCATGCAAGCCTCAATGATGGCGGATCCTGCTGACACGGCGGATCTACCATTTTTCGTTATAGCCCCTTTCATTTCTCAAATATTTCCATTGATAACTTTCCCCACGCTTAAAATCCCCCAGCAAAACAAGTAAGAGTAATTTATATTTTCCAAAAAATTACGTTCCACTTTGCGGCACACTCCCGCGAAAAAAACCAGCAATTGTCCAGATCCCTCCGAGTCAGTACTGGCTTTAGCAAAAAATCCCTTAATTGCCAGCTAATAGGTCAAAAAAGAGTAATTCGTGAGCCTGATGTCTTTTTTTGGATTTAAACAGGAAATATCCATGAATGTATTCTAATAATTAATTTGTTTAAAAATATTAATGCTTACTCGCGGAAGCTGCCATTTTTAGACATCTGTAGTTCAACTTTAGATATCTGTAGTTCAACCACTGATGCGGCCCATTTTCAGTTTAAGGAACAGGCTATGAAGAAAATACGACTCGTGCTGGCTTGCTTGACGTTGATGATGTCGATCACCGCAACACCGCTTTTCGCCGGGACCGTTCAAGGAAATTTGAATGTGTCACTGACTATCGGTAATGGTTGCGAACTGACTGGCGGCGACTATACGGGTGCAGTGAACCAATTTGGAAATCTGAGTTTTGGCCAGTATTCCTCGCTCAGTAACATCATTGACTCCCAATCCACAGGAGCCAGTACCGGCAATATGCAAATGGTGTGTACCACAGGAACGGCGTACACCGTCAGCCTGGATAATGGCTTGCATGCAAGTGGCGCACAGCGGCGAATGATGGGCCCTGCAGGGGCATTCATCAATTATAACCTCTTTCAGGATGCGCCCCGCGCCACGGCATGGGCGGCAGGCACACCGTTGGCCGCAACCGGTGCTGGCACCCCGGTGGATCTGATTGTTTATGGCCGCGTGCCTGCGCAGACCACCCCGGCGGCGGGTGCTTATGCGGACACGGTAACCATGACCGTCACCTGGTGATGGTGTGGCATTCAGGGGCTCTGATTGATGGGGATAAGGAAAAGCCGGGTATCGGAACTGTGGGTATTGCTGATGATTGTCAGCACCCACAGCCATGCCGATAGCAAAACGGCCACCCTTGGCGTCAGCGCCACGCTGGTCTCCTCCTGCGTGGCCGGCACCTCCAATGCGGGCGTCACCAGTTTCGGTACGCTGAATTTTGGCACCGTCTATTTTCTCAGCAAGGCGGTGACCGTTACCGGCCAGCAAAACGCCGGGGCGATCCAGATTAAATGCAACAACGGCACGGCCTGGCGGGTGTTGCTTGGCGGGGGGCAAAGTGGCAATACCAGCGCCCGTTATCTGTCCGGTGGCCCAACGTCGCAGCACATCAATTACAACCTGTATACCAGTGCTGCGTATAACACGATTTGGGATAACCAGACAGGAATCAGCGGCACCGGTAGCGGCCAAACCGTCTGGCTGCCGGTGTATGGATTGGTTGCGCAACAGGCGACGCCGTCGGCTGGAAATTACAGCGACACGGTACAGGTGACGGTCAGTTGGTGACATGAAGGAATAGCCATCCATGACGTGTGCGGATCGAACCTTCAGGCGTGTTACAGCTTGCCGGCACACGGCGGCACAGATTATAGCCGGAATGTCTTTGGCTGCACTGCTGCAAAACGCCGTGGCGGATACCGGGGTAGACGACTTGTCGAAGTCGCAGGCGTTCACCGTCAACGCCAGCATTGTCAAGGGATGCACCCTCGGCTCGGGAGCCACGGATGTTACCAGCCTAGGTACGCTGAGTTTCGGCAATGTGTCCTCATTGGATGCGCCGGTGGACGTGGCCTCCACGCAAAATGCCGGTTCCGTGGTAATCAAATGTACACCGGGTGTCAGCGTCACGCTGGCTTTGGGTAGCGGGAATAACGTCACGGGGAGTGTCTCTTCCGGGCGTAAGTTGCTGAAAGCCAGCGGTACGGAAACGCTCACCTACCAACTCTTTCAGGACGCCGCGCATGCCACGGTTTGGGGAGATGGAACCAACGGCGGCAGTAGTCAGGTGTTCTCGTCCACCGGCGCGGTTCAGGAATATAAGATTTATGCCCGTTTGCTTGCCAGCAGCACCCTGCCCAGCGCAGGAAACTACACCGATAGTGTGCTGCTGACCGTAACTTATTGATTGTCATTGTAATAAGGATAGCTTTAATGAAGATGCACCCCTACGCTGTTTTGGCGCTTGCCCTGCTGCCCGCCTTCTGTTCCCTGTACTCTGCCCAGTCCACAGCCGCCGCCTCAATCCTTATCTGGCCCATCGATCCGGTTATCGAGGCAGCCGATCAGGCCAGCGCACTGTGGCTGGAAAATAAAGACAGCAAACCGGTCTATATGCAGATTCGGGTGTTGGGCTGGCAACAGCAAAACGGCGAGGACAACTACCACAGCCAGAGCGAAATTATCGCCAGCCCACCGGTTGCCACCATTGATCCCGGCAAGCGGCAACTGATTCGTCTGGTCAAAACCCTCCCCGTCCCGGCAGGTCAGGAGCGCGCCTATCGCATTCTGGTGGATGAAATTCCGCGGGCAGACGAAAATAAAACCACGCAAAACATCGACATGGGCCTGAAATTCCAGATGCGTTACTCGGTTCCCCTGTTTGTCACCGGCGAAGGTGTCTGGACCCGGCAGAATTACGAACACCCACGCGACATGGCGACGGCCTCGCTGCCGCAACTGAGTTTCCGCACGGTTAATCAGCAGGGTCAGCGCGGGGTCACCATCGCTAATCAGGGCAAGGTGCATGCGCGGCTGTCGAAGGTTTCATGGGTAAATGGCGCGCAGCACACTACGCTCAATGACGGATTGCTGGGTTATGTCCTTCCCGGCGCACAGATGACCTTCCCGGCACCGCAAGGCGGCGGAACACAGCTGCAAGCGACGGTTAACGATCAGCCTAAACCGATGGTGATTAACGCAAGATAAACGGAGCTGATAGCCCGATGCGCTATTTATCTTACTTTTTATCTTACATCGCCAGATTAGCTGCATGAATGGCTGCCGGATACTGACGCCGTTACGCGCGGCCATGGTGCTGGGCGTACTGAATGCCAATCTGGCACTGGCCGACGGATTGCCACCGCCGCCCACCGCTGCCAGTATGCCGGATACCCTGCTCTACCTTGAACTGGTCATCAATGGCAAACCTTCGGGCAATGTCCTGCCGGTGGCTTTTCGCGGTGGGCATTACTACCTCACGCCCGATCAGTTGATTGCCGCCGGTGTGCCTCTGCGCCAACCGGGCGATAAGCCCGTCGCCGTCGATCAGATTGATAAACTGGACGTCAGCTATAACGGTGAAAGCCAGCAGTTAATGATCTCCCTGCCCGGCGATTGGCTACCTGAACAGCATTTTAACACCCTGCGCCCCGGCGATTTTCTCCCCGCCCAGAGCAGTCTGGGATTTCTGTTCAACTATGACGTCTACGCCAACAATACGCCGCATTCGCAGCAGACAGGGTATGTCTCGTCATGGACCGAACAACGCCTGTTCGGCAGCTACGGCGCACTGAACAATAGCGGCGTCTATCGCCGGGAGATCGGCAACAGCGGCGACATTGACGAGGAAAATCGCTATATCCGTTACGATACCCAATGGCTGTACAACGATGACCGCACGATGATGCGTTATACCGCCGGGGATTTAATCACCGGTTCGCTGCCCTGGTCGAGTTCAGTCAGAGTGGGCGGAATACAGCTCTCAAGGAATTTCGCGACCCGCCCGGACTTGATCACCTATCCTTTGCCGCAGTTCGTCGGACAGGCCGCCGTACCCAGCACCGTTGACCTGTACATCAACAGCTTTAAAACCAGCAGCAATAACGTCAATCCCGGCCCTTTTACCCTCGACAGTATTCCGTTCATCAATGGCTCAGGGCAAGCGACCGTCGTGACGACCGACGCCCTCGGTCGACAGGTCAGCACAACGGTGCCTTTCTACGTAGCCAGTGAACTGCTGCGCCCCGGTCTGACCGACTACAGCGTTTCGATCGGCGCATTGCGCCAGGATTACGGCATCAGTTCTGCCAATTACGGTCAATTGGCTGGCAGCGGTATTATCCGCCACGGCATCACCGACTGGCTGACGCTGGAAGGCCGGGCGGAAGGCGCGCCCAGCCTGGCGGTGACCGGTGCTGGCGTGGGTTTACGCCTCGGCGAGTATGGCGTACTGAACGCCGCCTTGAGCGGAAGCTACTCGCAAGACGACGCGTTTGATGCCTCCACTTCGCTCATGAAAACCTACAACCCGGCAGACCCTTTTGGCAGCGCGACGCCGCCCGAACCGCTGGACAACAATGTCCCACCGAAAGGCGGAAACGGCGATCAAACGGCAACGGGTTACACCTACAGTAACCGGCTATTCAGCATCAGCGCGCAACGGATCTTGCGCAGCGACGATTACGCTGATTTATCGAACTACAAAACCAACTACCGCCTGAGCCGCCGCAGCGATCAACTGACCGGCAGCGTCGGATTGGGCGACTATGGTACACTGGGTTCGGGGTATTTCGACGTGCGCGACGGTGTGGGCACCCGCACGCAACTGATCAACCTCACCTACAGTAAATCGCTGTGGCGCAATATCAGTTTCTACGCCGCCATGAACCGGGAAATTGGCGGTGACGGCTACAGCGCGCAATTGATGCTGAGCATACCTTTCGCAAACTGGGGAACCACCAGTCTCAGCGCCAGCCAAGACACCGACAATAACTGGACGCAGCGCGCCACCTACAGCCGGGCCGCGCCCACCGACGGCGGATTGGGCTGGAATCTGGCTTACGCCGATGGCCGCGATCCGGGCAGTGAATATCAGCAGGCGGATGTCATCTGGCGCGCACCGGCATTCGAAACGCGTGGCGGCGTTTACGGCGGACAAGGCAATTACACCCGCTGGGGCGAGTTGACTGGTTCGCTGGTGGTCATGGACAGCCATCTCTACGCCACCAATCAGGTGAATGATGCGTTCGCGCTCATCTCCACCAACGGCTACGCCGATATCCCGGTCTCTTATGAAAATCAGCTTATCGGCAAAACCGACTCCCGTGGCTATTTGCTGGTGCCGACAGTGACGTCCTATTACCACGCCAAGTTTGAAATTGATCCGCTGAATCTGCCTGCCGATGTCAATACGCCGACCGTCGAGCGTACCCTTGCCATTCGGCAGAACAGCGGCCTGCTGGTCGAATTCCCGGTGAAACAGTTGTCATCGGCGACGGTAATTCTGGTCGATGGTCAGGGAACGCCATTGCCCAAAGGCAGTCCGGTCACCGTCAACAGCAGCGATCAAACCAGTTATGTCGGCTGGGATGGTATTGCTTGGCTGGAACAGGTCAGCAAAGAGAATCGCCTCACGGTGACCCGAGCCGACGACGGGAGCCGTTGCCATGCGCAGTTCGTATTGGCCCATCCGCAGGGCAGGCAGAATGTCGGCCCGTTGGTTTGCGTACCCTGAAGACTGCACTTTGAAGACTTTGAAGACAGAAGGAATTCAGCTATGTGGCGTTGCCCCCTAACCCGTGCCCTGACGCAGGGTGCCAAGCGATGGATAGTCATCGCCGGGCTGTTATACAGTTTATTGCTCAGTTTGCTGTTCAGTACCGATGCGTTGGCAGATTGCACCTTCACCAACGGCACCGTCAATCTGGGCACGCAGAGTTCGTTCACCGCCTATAACAGCCAGTTCCGCGCGCAGGGCACCGCGGGTATGTCATGCAGCGGCGTGAGTCTGGCGCTGCTGACCGCCAATACGATCAAAGCCACCATTCAGTCCACCGCCAATGGCATGAAACTTACCAATCAGGACGGGTCGGGCGACAGCATTTCCTATCTCATCTACCCGGATGCCAACTACCAATATCCCTACACCACCAGTCAAACTATCGACTACGGCGGGCTGAATCTGCTGTCACTGATCTTCCAGTCGACCTCTGCCAACGTGCCGCTGTATATCCAAACCACCGCCGGTGCCAACGTGCGGGCGGGAACCTACACGGACACCATTAACCTCACCTGGCAGTACTTTATTTGCCGCACGGGCGCGCTGGTGCTGTGCCTCAGCAACTGGAGCGGCACAGGAAGTTCGGCGGTCACCGTGACGGCAATCATCACCAAAGACTGCGCGCTGAATTCGGTTCCCAACGTCAACTTCGGCAGTAAAGCCCTGGTGGAACAGTTCAATCCGGTGACCCAGAGCATCACGCTGACCTGCACCAAGACGGAAGGCTATAAAACCTATTTTACGGCGGGAAACAACGCTTCTGGCGGTTGGCGGCGCATGCGCAGCGGTGCCACCAGCAACTATTTGCAGTATCAGATTTACGTGCCCAATACGACAACGGTTTGGGATGTCAATAATAAACAGGGTGGATCGGCAACGGGTTTGAGCCAGAGTCTCTCTTATACGGCGACGGTTAATCCAGCGCAGGCCGCAGTTCCGGTCGGGACTTATCAGGACAGTATCAGTTTTGTTATCGAGTACTAGAAGCAAGGCGGGACACTGCGGTAAATAGTGGGTGGCGCGGTAGGAATAGAATCAAGCGGATTTATAGAAATTTACTCTGTGAGCTCGCAGAAATATTATTTTGGAAATTTTAATATCTTGAACTAGGCTCATTATCATGACCAATAACTGGTCATACCTCCTTCAGCCGGCCAAAACAAGGAGCACGTATGGGGAAATCAACAGTCAGGATAGGCAGTTTTGAGATTTACGATGCACAATTATCCAAACCCGATGCCAAGGGAGGCGATACTTTGCGCATTCCATGTAAATCCGATGCGGGTCTGTGTATGCAGTTGGATGGGTGGGATGAAAAAACCAGTATTCCCGCGATCCTTGATGGCAGGCATTCCATTCTCTACAAGCAACATTACGATAAAGGCGAGGATGCCTGGATTATGCGGCTCGAATAAGAGCCTATCCCATTAGGGCTAAGCCACATAAATCCCGGTATTTTCAACCCCGTCAGCCACAGATCGGTTGTCCTGCTGCGCTGACGGGCGTCACGCCCCTGCCATTCAGAACGTTTCGATCAATTTGAATTTCATCAGAATCAACGTCATTTCCGGTGAAAAGAGATCATAGCTTTCAAAAAAGCGCTGATGCTCTTTGCGCCAGTAAGCCAACGAACGATCGCCCTCACCCTCTTCAAAAGCATGTTTTTCATCAACCTGATTGAAGGGTACAACATCCGTTGAGGTCAGCTCCACGGCGCACACAGGCTCACTTCGCCCGTCCACGACCACAAATACATCACCGACCTGAGGGATGCCGTCTTCATCGAGCATCGAACAGGTTGCGGTCTTGGTACCCGCAACAATCAGTTTTGCCAGTTCATCCGCCAGGGCTTCGGTATCGGCAAAGACCCACTTTTCAGCCTGTTGGTATTTTTCTGGAATCTGCTTAGCCATTTTCTCACCTTAAAAATTCTGTATTGCGCGCCGTTGGCCGGTCGCGCAACAAAAAAATCATCACTGTCTATTCCGCTTGGCGTAACCGCTATTGCTCGCAGCGTACCGGCATTTTCGGCGGCCACTGTCGTACTGCACCTGTTCCATAGAGAACCTGAATACCACATTCCCTATCCACGCGCGCCAATGGCTTACCGCTGCGATCAATCATCATCGAAACGTTATCATCCGACACAATCGCCACACCGCTGTCGAAAGGCGATACCGCGCTGAATACCGGGGCAATCACGAAATTACCCTGTGCATCGATAAATCCGTAGCGGTTGGCGGTCTGGGCAAAGGCCAGCCCGTCGCTCGGCAATCCCAAATCCTGGAAGACCACACCGTCAGTGGCGTGGCCCTGCAAATCGATCCAGGTTTTTTCTGCCGCCGAACGCGACAACACCGCGCGACCATCCTGCAACCGGCTGCCCTGTCCGTCAACCGTGAGAACAATCTTGCCGCTGGCATCCGCATAACGGGTGACGCTCTTGCCATCATTGGTCTGCGTACTGAACGCCAGATCGCTGGCGGCTGGCCAGAACCACTGACCTTCAGGCAGCACGCCCACTTTCACACCGTTGGTATCGATAATTTCAGTATTTTGCGCACCGGCACGCAACGCGTGTCCATTAACAAAGGCCGATGTCTGCCAATTGCTGTCAGAGGGAATTTGCCACTCGCCCTGCGCGTTGATGTAACCTTCCTGCGGCAAACGTGACAACCGCACCCAATCACCCATCGCGCGAATACCGGTATGCTCTTCGCTCAATTGCAACTGTCCATCGGCGGAAAGCAGCCACGACTGGCCGTCTGCGGCAGTTGCCAGAATCCGCCCGTCGCTGAAACGGTTAACGGTCAAACCGGCACTTAGAGCGATACGCTGTTTGCCGTCGGTCGCGATAATTGCCCGCTGGGCAACGTCCTGATTGGCGGGTTCCGTGCCTTGTGGCGCAGCCAGCGTCACGATCCACAACGCAGAATTGATCCGCTCAACCTTGCTGAATTTCGCAGCAATTACCCACTGACCATTGCCGTCAATGACGCCCCACTTGCCGTCGGGCAACTGGGCACTGGTTTGTCCGCTGGAGACGCCAGCGCCTTCATTCACGCTACCGACCTGCGTCAGCGACGGGGCGATCACTATCTTCTGCGACACCACGTCATAAATCCCCCACAGCGCATCTTCCGCGGCGGTTTCACGGTAACGGAACCAGCCGCCACCGATGGATTCAAGCTCAAAGACGTTCGGCAGATCAAAATGGTTACCCTGATGATCGAGCGCGTTCAGTTTGCCATCGCGATAGGCGAAGGCATATCCGTGCACGTAAGGTGAAATGTTGTCCTGTTCGAACGGCACCAACTGTTTGCCCAGGCTATCGATCAGCCCACTGCCGGTTTTGGTTTTGACGATAAACTGCAAAGGCGCATTGCGATCGGCATCGGAATCCGCGCCATCAGCCAACTGAATATCACTCCATTTGGCATCAAGCATCAGCGAACCGTCTGCCCGCAGCAAGCCCGCCCCTTCATTGTCCGAGACCAGCATCCCGAGCGGAATTGCCGATTCGGTCATGCGCTGGTTCTGGTCGGTAACCCCAAACAGCGGTTGCAGACGGCCATTTTGCAGGCTGCCCAGCGTTTTCTGCGACAACAGCGCTTTTCCGTGCTGATCGACGATGTTCAGCAATTTTCCGTTGCCATCGCGCAGCCACAGTCGGCCATTGATCACCTGTGAATTATCGATCTGCGCCAGCCAGTTCGGTTGCTGCATGCCACCGATCATCTGCCCGTCGGGCGCAATAATACTGTTGATTTTGCCCTGCTCACCACTGCGGGTCATCAGGAACGGCGCGGTATCCTGCGCGGACGCCACGCTGTTCGCCGGTATCGATAACGCGCCTTTGAATCCGGATAAATAGACTTTTACCGCGTCTTTATCGCTGTTGAGCACGTATTCATCGTGGATGCCCAATTTCGACGCGGCACTGCCGTCCAGACTCTGCAATTCATTACCCACGCTGTCGAGCAGCACGGTTTTGTCTTGATCGTTTTTCGCCAGCCACAACGAAGACGTCAGGGGTTCGGCGGAACGGTAGGTCTTTTCCACCAACGATCCATCGGCGCGGATGAAGCTGACCCGGTCACCCTGTTCGGCCCGTGCGAGCGAGTATTTGCCCGGTGGCACGGTAATCGCACTGAAGCTCGGCTCGATTCGCCAATTCAGGTTCTGATCGACGATACCGTAGCCCTGCTCGCTGTTGCGGGCGACAAACATGCCTTCATGACCGAAGGGTTGCACGATTTCCATTTGATCGCTGGCGAAGTGTCGGGTGCCGTCCGGCGACAGAAATACGGTTTTATACTCCAGACGCAGGCGCAGCGGATTGCCGTCCTCCAGCAACAGACTACTGACGCGCTCATCCAGCGGCTGGCCTACCGGTGCGCCGCTGCGGTTAATCAACTGCGGCCGACCTTCCCGCGTAACAGCCGCGATACCCAACTCAGTGAAATCGCCTGCGCTGGAAAACTGGGGTTCGATCGCCCATTTACCGCTGACGTCAATGTAGCCCCATTTGCCATTCTGGCTGACCGCCGCCAGACCATAGTGATAATCACTGGCCTGCTCGAATACCGGTTTGATCACCAGTTGGCCTTTCTCATCCAGAAAACCCCAGCGGTGCCCGGACATTTGTGGCGCCAGCGCGGCATCATCAATCGCCATTTCAGCGGACGGCAGGAGAACGGCGGCGCGCCCCTGATGAATATCGCGAATACAGATATTCACCACGCCCGGCAAAGCCAGACGAGCACGCGCCACGGCCTGAACGCCGGTTTCTGGAACGCTGCATCCTGTGGCGATATCCTCTGCGCTGGCCTGTTGTGCCAGCGCCAGTAATGTCACTAACCCGCCATTTTGCAGCGTCTTACGCAGGGCATATTTCATTGTGAACCTCCGGCGCAGGTCACGGCCTTGGCGGGCCATAGCGGCTGGCCTTTGGCGTCGACCACCACCCGTTGATTACAGCGCAGCAGAATTTGTGCCTGCACGCCGCCATCCGTATCTATTAATTGCAACTGGCCTTTATTCACCACCCAGGCGCGGCGATCGCTGAAATCGCTGGCCCATTCAAAGCGCGGTGAAATCACGTAGCGACCGGTTTGATCGATATACCCTGTTGCCGGGCCATAGGTCGCGCTTTTCACTGCGCGGGCGCGGCTGTCTTTCATCGGACCGAGTTGATCGAAATAGGCACCAATCACCTTTTTGCCGCTGGCATCAATAAAGCCATAGCGCTGATTTTCGCCGCGGAACGGCACCAACCCTTCGCTGGCGGATGAAGTCACAATACTGTTGAGCCCCGCAAACCGGCGAATCTCCTCACCGGAAAGATCGCGCAAAACGCTTTCACCGGTTTGATTGTCGTTATCGGCCAGACGATCCAGACCGTTCATCGGTAGCGCCGCCATAAAGTCAGGCAACGGCGGTTGCCCGGTGCGATCGATCAAGGTTTGGCTCTTGTCATTCACCGCGCTGGCCCACGGGCCGCTGCCGACAAAATTGAGGGCTTCGGTGTAAATCGGCGCGACTTGCCACTCGCCCTGACTGTTCAGCGCACCGTAACGTTGTCCGAAATTGAGCATGACCCAATCGCCGGTGATGGCGACTTTGTCCATGGCGATCGGTTTTTCCATTACGTGGCGACCTGCGGAATCGATCAGCGCCACACCGCCTTCAACCGGCTGTACCAGCCAATGATCCGCACCGACGGAGCGCGGTTTATCCAGCAAACCCTCAACCACCGACTGGCCCGTTGCAGCACTCAGCAAACTGTAGACCGTGCGGACCGGTGAGTTTGCTGCGCCCTCGGTCATTGCGAGAAACATGCCATTGCCCATATATTGCAGCGGTTGCAGACGGCTCTCGTCAGGCCGCACGGCCCAACCGCCATTACGATTGATCACGCCCCATTGATCCTGCATCTTGGCGAGCGCAAAACCGTCCTGGAACGGTTCAATCTGATCAAACGTCGGTGCTGCAATTTCGCGTTTGGCCTGAATATCCCACAGACCCCAGCGCTTGCCGTTCTCACCGTCCTCGGCGGTCAGCAGCAGCCCGTCAGAAATACTCTGACTCAGTTGCAGCGTCCGCGTCGGAACCTCCATCACCACGCCTTTGCGATCGATGATGCGGCGGTTCTCACCTTGCTCATCAGTTTGCGTTGCCCAGCCGTAGTCGCCGTCAAACGGGGTAATGCTTTGAAATTGCGGCTGAATAACCCACTGTCCGTTGGCATCAACGGCACCGACCTGACTGTTTTCGGTACGAACCAGTAGCGGGGCAGAGGCAGTTTTACTGTCGATACTGGCCCATTGTGGATCGGAGAATATTTCGCCGTGCGAAGTGAGAATCGCCGGGGGTTTGGTCGCATCTTGCGGCGTTAACACGGCCAGCGGAAGTCTCTGCGCCGCATCGTCACTCGCGGTCGCCAGATGCCCATTCAGCGGAGCGACCTGATAGCTTTTCAGGGCGGCCAGCGTCGCGTCTGTCAACAGGCCGACGCCGTTCATATCGTAGATTTGCAGCAGATCGGCGGTGTTGGCGTTATTGGCTTTCGCGCCCTGACTGATCCACAGCGTGTCGGCCAACAGGGTAATCTGCGGTTTTTCCGCTTTGACGGTGTTCACCAGATTATCAGGCCCGATCATCACCACCGTATCGGCGTTATTGGCGATCAGCCATGTGCCCCACTGGCGGAAGTTGTCCAGACCATCAGGTAGATCACTCTGTTTTTCCAGCGCAGCATTCAGCAGTTGCCGTTTACCCTCTTTGGTCGTCACCAGCCAATTGCCGCCGCTCAGCGGGGTTAGCGCTTTGAACTCCTGCTTATTCAGCGTCGCACCCTGACGATCGACGAACACCCAACCGGACTTACCCTGTACCGCAACCGCGTTACCGTTCAATTGCGGCAGCGTGCGGGTTTTCAGTTTCATCGGATCGACGGCCCACTCGCCGTTCTCATCCAGATATCCCCAATACCCTTTATCACGGGCATCACGCTTCTGCGCGGGAACCAAACCATCCTGGGGTTCACTTAATGCCATGATATCTTCGGGTAGCGCCAGCGAACGGGCGAGCGCGGCATTCCACAGCGATGGCGCGATTTGCACCTGAACGCTGGCGAGCGCCTGACCATTGACAAACCCGTCGCTCCCCAGACTGGCGGAGAACGGGAACGTCTTGACGATTTCGCCCTGCTTGTTAATCAGCGCCAGCCGGTTATCTGTCTCGACCAGCGCGGTGCCGTCAGCATTGAATGGGGTTGCGCGGGTAAAACGCGGCGCGATCAGCCAGTCGCCTTTCTGATCGATATAGCCAAACTGGCCGTCCTGCGCGGCGGCGGCCATGCCATTCACGAAACCGGACGCCGCGGTGAACGCAGGTGCAATCGCCATGCGACCGGAGGTATCCATGTACCCCCACAGCCCTTGCCCATCTTTTGCCGCGCCGAGCTGAACCGGTGCCAAGCCCTGCTGAAAGGCATATTGGCACTGTTTGCCCGCTTGAGGTGAATTGCACGATCGTGGCCACTGTTCTTCTGCACTGGCCGGGATGATGAATACGGCGTTCAACGCCAGCGCCAATGCACTGACATTCATCGCATACGTTAGTTTTTCGGAGTAAGTCATCCGATTCCCTTTGTGCCAAAATAATGTGAAAGTGTAGCGCATGCCACGGCTCACGGGCGCTGAACCATCGTCCCTCATCAGCACAGCGGCGCACCTGGCCGCGTGTGAACTGCACCATACAAATAATCGGTTGCCTGCTTGGGCTTAATCCGCCTTTTATAACATATGTTTAAGCAACACTAACATCCCTGAATAACTCGGGTTGCAGGTCGGCGGCAAGCAAATGAATCCCGATGAGCTGACTGCACCCATCGGGATCACATTCTATCTATCTGACCGCAACAAATCTGTTCTGTTTTAATATTTCGTTTCAATTGATGGCACTATCTTCTGTTCTCCTGCTTCTTTACTGTGAATGGCGGGTACAGTACGGCGCGTCGCAAGCGATCCGCGAGAAAACTGGATTACGCATCGCAAAGCCTGTGATAGCTTAAGACCCTTCATTTTGCAGGCATTAATTTCAGGACGACCCACTTGAAGCACGCTGTCAATACCGCCACCCTCACCGGACTTGTCGCCATTCTCCTCTGGAGCACCTCAGTCGGCATGATCCGCAGCGTCACCGAGTTGCTCGGCACAACGGCGGGAGCCGCCCTGATCTATTCGGTCAGCGCGATCTGTGTTGCGCTGGTGAAAGGCTTTCCGCGCATCGGCAAGTTCAACCGCATCTACCTGTTAATCGGTGGGGCGCTGTTTGTCAGCTATGAAATCTGTCTCGCGTTGGCGCTTGGCATCGCGCACTCGCGCCCGCAAGCGCTGGAAATTGGCATGATCAACTACCTCTGGCCGTGCCTGACCATCCTGTTTTCCCTGTTCATGAACCAGCAGAAAAGCACCTGGTGGATCTGGCCGGGGTTCGCGCTGTCATTTACCGGGATTGTGTGGGTCATGAAAGGTGATGGACACTGGTCCCCCGCGCTGATGTGGCAAAATATCTGCGAAAACCCAGTGGCGTATGGATTGGCATTCCTGGCCGCGATACTTTGGGCGCTGTACTGCAATCTCGCGCGGCGCTATGGCGGCGGCAAGAGCGCCGTCTCGCTGTTTTTGCTGGGCACTGCCGTCCTGCTGTGGATTAAATACGCTCTCGGTTCGCATGAGCCGATAAATTTTACCCTCCCCGCCGTCGGTCAACTGCTGTTCATTGGCGCAGCCACCGCCACCGCCTATTCCTGCTGGGACAGCGCCATCCAGAAAGGCAATATGACGCTGCTGGCGACCGTCTCCTATTTCACCCCGATATTCTCCACGCTGCTGGCGAGTCTCTGGCTACAGATCACGCCCGGATTTGCGTTCTGGCAAGGCGTTGCAATGGTGACTCTCGGCTCGCTGGTCTGCTGGCGCGCTACGCGGGAACGCTAATCAACGTCAACTCGTCGGTGTTTGGCATTTTCCTTCATCTATCTGTTCACCTGGCCTGCGCACGGTGGTATTGGCGGGCTGGACTTATGCCTTTATATCCAGTCGGAATAAAAAATTTATTAATAATTCTTAACATCCGGACGCATTTATAAAAATTTCTATAGATTCTTACAAGAATTGATTAAGGTCATTATTTATCCACTCTTCCTCTGGTTTTATAGAGACAGACGATTTGTGAAACAGGTCACGGTAGAACTCGATTTATGTACCTAAAACCTGAACGCAATCGATTACTTAACTCTCAGAGGAAACAATATCATGCCTATAGTCCGCGCCCGTCTTAGCCTGTTCGGAGGAGACACTGTTGTTGTGCGGTGCTCCGACAGTTGTCACATCCATCTGATGTGTGAAGGGGAATCTTCACCTAAACAGGCATCACGGGGTTTTGGCGATATTCTTGGCGTTAACGATCGTAAAACGGCTTATCTGGGTGTGCCGTACAGCGGATTTTGGAACGTGGTCATTGATACAAACTGCGATTCACTGGAGCATTCAATCAGCTATTTACCGGCCTGATTTTGATTGTCTTAGAGGCTTCTAATTATGTTGCCTGCCAACCAACGCCCAGAAACGGGCGTTTTGTTTTCCCCCACGCCTGCGAAATACCCGTTGATATTCAGAACACGCTACGGATAAAATTTTGTTATTATCAAGGAAGCGTATATTGATTATATCTCCACCTCTCGCCACTGTAGAATAATTAATACGTCAGAATCGTTTTCTTGCAATAAAAAAGCCATTGCCAGGCCATCGGATTATTATTAGACATGGCTCATTGTGAAAATTATTCATTATGTATGCGGCACGTAATTCATTGTTCAACGCGTTTGAGTCGGTGCTGAAAATAAAAGCGTTAACCAAAAATCAATCAACTTATTGAATTATAAAATAAAAAGGCAATAGTCCGATGATCATAACTTACTTCGTTCATTCCACTACCACGGATAATGAGTCTGGCGTTGTAACGGGCTGGGAAGACAGTCCTCTCTCCGAAAAAGGCAATAAACAGGCTGCTGAACTGCATAGTCTTACCGCAGATCATCCTTTTGATGTCGTTATTAGCTCAGACTCAGGTCGGGCAATAGAAACCGCAACAATCGCGTTTAAGCCATTATTCCTTATGACCGACTGGCGGTTGCGCGAGATAAATTATGGTAAATATAGCAAGCAACCTTCACATACGGTAAAAAGCGATTTAACAAAATATATCAACTCGCCCTTCCCAGAAGGAGAGTCATACGACGATGTATTAACTCGGATGGTGAGTTTAATCAGCGATATAAAAAAATATCACCAAGGAAAATCTGTTGCACTGGTTGCCCATCAGGCACCACAACTTGCATTGAATGTCCTTATACATGGCAAAACCTGGGAGCAGGCATTTCAGGAGGACTGGCGTAAAACGCATGCCTGGCAACCTGGTTGGACTTATGAAATATAAGCTTTTTATTTACTGGGAACAGATCACCCGCTTTTAACACCACACGAATCGCTCAAAAAAAACACCAGATGATGAACTATAATTAGCAAGATAAATCCTAAGGAGGGTTTGTTATGGAACAGATACTCTTTCTGGTATTTGCAGTCTTGCTGATCGTCATATCGTTAAAAGTTCGTGTGTGATCGCAGTCTGAACAAACGGGTCAGCGCGGGGAACTCCTACGCTGGCCCGTTGACGTTTATTTTCCCTGATGGCAAACCGCAATAGGCTATTTCCAATAGGTGACCGACCGCGGCCAACGGCTGAACCGACTGCGCATTATCGTTGCCGCGAAAACACTCTTCCCTTGAAAACCCCTGGCCGATAAAACATCACCAGATTACCCAGCAGAATCAGCACCAACCCAAAAATGGCGTTGCTGTGCCAGATGTAGTTTTCATAAACCGTTGATATTGTTAATGCCACCAGCGGGAAAAGCAGCGTGCTGTAGGCGGCCTGATTCGCGCCGATGCGCCCTACCAGACTGAAATAAGCGGCAAAAGCAATGACCGAGCCAAAAATAGCCAGATAGAACAGCGAGCCCAAATAGCGGCTGTTCAGTTCAATAGTAAAAGATTCACCCTGCACCAGGGTCAATATTCCCATGATCGCCGCACCATATGACATGGCGTAAGCGTTGGTGGAAAAAATATCCAGACCACGACGCTGATGGCGGCTGCTGATCATATTTCCTAATGAAAATCCGTAGGTACCCAACAGGCTCAGACCAACGCCCTGCAACAATTCCGGGGCGATTTCTGCCGCCATCAGGTCATGCCAGAACAGCGCGACAATTCCTGATAACCCCAGAATACTGGCAGGAATAAAGTTCGGGTGCAGTTTTTGGCGGAAGAAGATCAGCCCATTAATGGCGTTGAATAATACGGCCATTGAGAAAATAACCGATTCAATGCCGCTGCTGACATACGCGGCAGCGTGGTAGAAACAGTAGAAATTAAACGCAAATACGCAGAAGCCCTGTGCCAGACAAAAAAGATGATCGCGAAACGAGATCCGGCTCAGGCGTCGACTGACAATCAGGGCGATCATCATGACGCTGGCGGCAAGGGCAAAGCGGTAAAATATTGACGCCGTGACGGCCACGGTGCCTTGTTGCATCACAATGGCTATCCAGGTCGTACCCCAAATCAAAACGACCAGCAGATACAGCAGCGCATTCATAACTCTCTCCCACAGAAAACAGGTCTTCAGTGTGAAACAAAGACGCGATCGTTTTCTGTCAGGACGTTGCGGTCAGTTACATAATCTTGCGCTTTTTTCACAGCGACCGCAGGTTACTTGTGGATTAGGGGTGCGTCGCGTCTTAAACTATTCATCCGGATTTAGGAAAGAAGCACGAACCATGCATCAGGAATATCAGGCGTTCGAAACACTCAAGCGGCATCAGGCGACACTGCACAACACGGTGGAACTTGCGTCGGGTGTTCGGCTGGCCGCCTGGTCAAACAAGCATGATTGCATCACCCAGGAAAATCCATCGCACCATACCTTGAGTCTCTACACCGCCGATGGCTACGAGTCATATCATAAAACCCGCAGCGGTTGGCAAAACGGTGGCGGCCCGGATCGCTTCTGTATCATGCCCAAAGAGAGCGTGTCGAGCTGGGATATCCGCGACGATCTGTCGTTCGTGCATCTCTACTGCACCGATGCCCACTTGCGCCAGTTGGTCGAACAGACCTGGGATCGCAGCCCGGCGGCGATCAACGTCGAAGAATGCATTTTTGATGAAAATCCGCAAATTACCCTGCTCTATCGGCAATTTTTATTGCGTTGTCAGTGGCAGGAACCGAGCGATCAATTAATCCTCAGCAGCGCCGCAAACATGTTGATGACGCATATGCTGACGCGCTACACGCAATTGCAGTGGGCGTTGCCGCAGATTCGGGGAGGGCTGGCACCGGTGGTGTTGAAACGGGTCGTGGAGTTTATCCAGAACCATCTTGCCCAACCGTTGCAATTAGCCGATCTGGCCAGTTTGGCCGGACTCAGTGAGTTTCATTTTGCCCGCATGTTCCGCCAGAGTACCGGCATTGCCCCCCATCAATTTGTGATGCAGGCGCGCATTGAACACGCTGAGGCGCTGTTGCGCTCCAGTACGATGCCACTGATCGACATCGCGCTGGAGTGCGGTTTCAGTTCAGCCAGCCATTTCAGTCATCGCTTCAAGGCCATGCGCGGCGTTACCCCGTCGATACTGCGACAGGAGCAGAAAATCTAGCCGGGGGCACTTTACCGCGCGCTATTTAACGTCCTGGCGGCGCGCTCAAAAGAAGCATTGCGTTTCGCTCTATCCGACGTATTTCTGGTCATCACGCTTTCCACAATGGCCGCCGGGGCTGTTTCAGGTCGTCCCGCATTAAACGGCGGTTCAGGGGAGTATTCCAACCCCAGTTGGATTTGCTGGGCAATATCTTCACCAAATAATTCACTGATGACCACCAGCGCAAAATCCATACCCGCGGTTACACCGCCGCCCGTAATGATATTCCCGTCCCTGACCACGCGTCCGGAATCGGGAATGGCACCAAACAACGCAAGGGTGTCACGCCATGCCCAGTGGCACGTAGCACGTTTGCCGATAAGCAATCCTGCCGCAGCAAGGATCAATGATCCGGTACATACCGACGTAATGTAGCGGGCACCCGAGGCCAGTTGGCGGATTTTAGCCAGATAGACGGGATTTTCCATCGCATCGCCGCACCCTCCGCCACCAGGAACGCACAATACATCGCATTCATTCAACGTGGAGAGATCCGCCAGCGACGAAAAAGTCAGGCCATCGGCATGAATGGGCTCCGCATTCAATGATGCAACGATAACCCTGACATCAGGAAGCTTTGAGAAGAATTGATAGGGACCGGTGAAATCAAGCTGGGTGACGTTTTGGTAAAGCGGGATAACGATTGTCAATGGACGGCTCATGGTACAGTCTCTCCAGTAGGATTTGATACCGCATGAAACGACAGCGTTGAATGTCGCAGTGGGGCCGATCGGCCAGCACAAAAGCAATGATGTCCATCACCGACATACCCCGAAGCCGCGCATACCCAAATGGAAATGGTTGGCGTGGGCAGCATTGTAATCCGGGCCGAGCGAGTTACCAAAAAAATGGCAGCTGTCATTGAATACCGCACGCAGATAATTGCCCGCTGCATCGTCCCGAGGCCATCCGGCCAGCACGGTGACGGTTCGTCCGTTGGCAAAGCGGAATCCGGTAATGTCCAGCGCGTCTGCCGTGGCATGTTCGCTAAGCCGACCTTCGGGACGATGGTAAACATTTCGGCAGGCGTAACTGCCTAGGTGATCAATGCGTGACAACGCGCTACCCAGTCCCTCTTTGGCCTGCGGTGCCGCCGATTGCGCCACAAACATCGCACTGCTCATGGCCAAAGGACAGCTCGCCAGAAAACTCGAACTCAGCGTGACGCTGCCAAAATTCTGCACCCGCACCGGAGCCAGCAACGGGCATTTCCCCTTCATCTCACCCAACTGCGTAAAGGCAATTCGTCCGGCTTCACGCGCACGGTTCAGTGCGGCCAGACAGGCATCCGGATCGCTGCCGAGACGAGCCAGCTTGTAGCGGGTGATCAGCGTTGGCGGATCGTCAACCGACAGCGGCGCGAAAGGATCGTAACCCGGCGGCAGATAGGGCCGGATCCAGGGCGCCAGCCCGGCCAGTATCAGCACCACGATCAACACCCCGATAATCACTCGCAAACGCCTTCGCTCCTTTTCTCTCTGTCGTGCATCTATCCGCCAAGAGTTGGCCTACAGACCGACAATACTTTCCACCTGATGGTGAAACACATAGGGATCAGAGATCAACGCAAATTTTTCATCTTCAGAATAGGTCACCGCAATGGAGTAATCCTCACCCGCGAAGGCTTTTACTGCGGCCAGATTTTCCCAATAGGTCGCCAGGAAAAAGTGCTCATACCCCGCCTGAGTTTCACGGCGTACAAACGCACCGAGATTACCGGCAATACTTTTCGAATGCTGGATACCAGTGAGTTGCAGATGCTTGGCAAATCCCTCAGCATGAATCACAGGCACACAACCGTGCCAGGTACGACAAATCATTCCACCCTCGCATATCTATTCAATAATAACGAATAGATAGTCTACATCAATCTTCCGCGTCGGCAAAAAACCTTTCCTTCCACGTACCCGCCACAGCCATTCAGGCGGCGAACGGTCAATTCACAGAGTTAACCCCTGCGCCTTAAGGTGCTAAGATTGAAACAGTTTCATTGTATCTGGCAGGGCATGCGTGACGCCCGCAATAACTCGTTGAAAATGAGAGTGTGTACATGGAATTCAAGGACTATTACGTCATTTTAGGGGTCAACCCTAGCGACGATCTCAGAACCATCAAAACGGCTTATCGACGTCTGGCACGCAAATACCATCCTGATGTCAGCAAGGAGCCGAACGCTGAAAGCAAATTCAAAGAAGTTGCCGAAGCCTATGAGGTACTGAAAGACACCGAGCGCCGTGAGGAATACGATCAATTGCGTCTGCATCGCAATGATCCGAACTTTGGCCGACAACAACCGTGGCAACAGCAGCGCAGCAGTGCGCATAGCGGTGGGAATGGCAGTGGCCACTCGCAAGACTATTCAGACTTTTTCGAGTCGGTATTTGGCGGCAGGGCCCGTTCGACACGGCAACAATCCCAGGCTATTCGCGGTCAGGATGTTGAAATGGAGATTGCGGTGCTGCTGGAGGAAACGCTCACGGTGCAAACCCGCACTATCTCCTTCCAACTTCCTGCTGACGATCCTTTTGGTCGGCCAGTACAAAACCGCACTAAGACGCTGAACGTCAAAATCCCTGCCGGTGTGGGTGAAGGTGAGCGGATTCGCCTGAAGGGCCAGGGCGGCGCGGGCTTCAACGGCGGGCCAAACGGCGATCTGTATCTGGTGGTGCGCATCGCCCCGCACCCACTGTTTGATATCGATGGTCACAATCTGAATATCGTGGTGCCGCTGGCGCCATGGGAAGCCGCCTTGGGTGCCAAAATCGATGTCCCCACGCTGGCCGGAAAAATCACCGTAACCATTCCCGCTGGCAGCCAGACCGGTCAGCGCCTGCGCATCAAGGGCAAAGGGCTGGTCGGCAAGAAAGAGTCCGGCGATCTGTTCGCTATTCTCAAAGTCACTATGCCACCCAAACCCGACAACAAGACCGCTGAACTTTGGAAGCAGTTGGCAGCGCACACCACGTTTAATCCCCGTAGCGAATGGGAGTAAAACATCATGACCGAAATAGACGTTACTTTTACGATCACTGAATTCTGTCAATATACCGATCTTTCCCCAGACGAACTGAGTGAAGTGGTCGGGTTGGGTCTTATTGAGCCGAAAGAAATCGAATCTGAAAGTTGGCTCTTTGACGGACATGCCCTGGTGATTTTCCAGCGGGCGCAACGGTTGCACCAGGAATTGGAATTGGACTGGTCAGGCATCGCGCTGGCTATCACGCTGCTGGATAATATCGAACACCTGAAAGAAGAGAACCGGCAGTTGCACAAACAACTCAGTCGGTTCTTGCTGGAAAACGAAGGCCGCTGATCTCCCCCGACGATCATCCGTCGTTTGCCAGCTCAGCGAGGTGTTATAGGTGAATTCAGGCGTAATCGACAGATAATCCCCGGTGTTTTTGTTTTTCGACTCAAGCATATAGGTAAGGACTGACAAATCGCTATGTCTACAAATATTGAACAAGAAATCACTGAAAAACTCGACCGGCTTTTTAATGAAATCATCACCGTGCGTACCGACGATCGGCAACTGAAAGCGCTGAAAGTGAGCGCCGCCGAACTGTCGATTGAGAACTGGGACTGGCCGCAAGGTGTAGGTATTTACGGCATCTGGCGGCTCTACAAAGTGACCGGACAGTCGCGCTATCTCGGCTATGTACGCAGTTGGTATCAACGCCGTCTCGCGGAGGGCCTGCCCGAAAAGGACATCAACCGCGTCGCGCCCATGCTGACGCTGACCACGATGAGCCTCGAACTGAATGACCGCAGCCATGATGATTTAATTCATGAATTTGCCCACTGGATCGAGAAAGAGCTGGTCCGCACGCAGGAGAATGGCTTCACCCACAGCACCAGCGATCATCTCAATGAAGAACAGTTATGGGTCGATACCCTGTTCATGAGCAGCCTGTTTTACGCCCGTGCCGGATCTTATCTGGCGCGACCGGCCTACAGTGAAGAAGTCACCTACCAATTCCTGCTGCATATCAAGTATCTCATCGACCGCAAAACCGGTCTTTGGATGCACGGCTGGAATTTCAATGAAGCCAGCAATTACGGCGAGGCGCTCTGGGGACGCGGAAACGGCTGGGCAGCCATCAGCACCGTCGATTTCCTGGAAATGCTCAGTGAGAAAAATGCCGGTTATCAGATGATCGAACAGACATTCCAGCGTCAAGCGGCGGCTGCCATGAAGTATCAGCACCCAAGCGGCATGTGGCATACGCTGGTCAATAAACCGGACAGTTATCTGGAAACCTCGGGCACCGCCGGATTCACTTATGCGTTGCTAAAAGGGATGCGATTGGGTCTGCTGGATGACTCTTATCAAGACACCGCGTGGAAAGGTGTCAAAGCATTATTAAGCCGTATCAATGAACAGGGTGAAGTCGCTGATGTGTCTGCCGGAACACCCATTGGCGCAGATCTCACCCACTATCACAACATTGCCATTAAACAGCGCGCTTACGGCCAGTCCCTGACCATGCTGGCACTGACGGAAGCGCTGGCGTTTTCAGCGCGGGTCGCCCCTGTACTGTGAATGGTTTAATCAGCCGCAGTTGAAAAAAGCCCTGTCGGCGTTGACTCGCGAACAGGTCACAGCCTAACCCCCTCTCCGCCTACCGCTTGGTAGCGCGGGGATATTTTTCATTATTTTTCAAACGCTTTACGCTTTCTTTCGCAAAATAAAAATCAACGCCCGAATTTTGTCGCTCCGATAAACAGAATTATTCTACTCTGATTACCAATGAGTGAATGAAGAGTGAGCAACCCTATGCTTTTTGATCTTCCTGACGATGACACCCTTTACACTGCCCTCATTGCCCGCGATCCGGCCTACGATGGATTTGCCTTTGTCGGGGTGAAAAGTACCGGGGTGTTTTGCCGACTGACGTGCGCCGCGCGTAAACCCAAACGTGAAAACAGCCGGTTCTTTTCGTCCATTGCCGCCTGTCTGGAAGCCGGTTTCAGACCGTGCAAGCGCTGTACGCCGCTGGCGCTTTCAGGCGAGAAAGACCCGACGGTCACCCAACTGATCGATGCGCTGGATCGTGAACCCGAGAAACGTTGGTCGGAAGACGATCTGCTGCGGCTGGACTACGATCCCTCGACCGTCCGCCGCGCGTTCAAGCGTCAATTTGGTATCACCTTTCTTGAAATGGCCAGACTGCGCAGGCTCGGCAAAGGCATGGATGTCCTGGCATCCGGCGTCAAGATTATTGATGCGCAAATCGAAGCCAGTTACGAATCCGGCAGCGGATTCCGCGCGGCCATTGCCCGGCACATCGGCGTCAATCCGAGTCAGGCAAGAACCCATCAATTCCTGAAGGCTGATTGGCTGGATACACCGATCGGCTCGATGCTGGCGGTGGCGGACAATTACGCGCTGCACCTGCTCGAGTTCTGCGATCGTAAAGCACTGCCCACGGAGCTCACCCGGCTGAAGAATGTGACGGGTTCGGACATCATTATGGGCCGCACGCCCCTGATTGACCGTGTGGAACAGGAGATGAACGGTTATTTCTCGGGGCAACTTTTTGAATTCACCACACCTCTGGCGCAACACGGCTCGCTGTTTACCCAAAAAGTCTGGGATGTGCTGCGCTCAATTCCGATTGGCGACGTACAAAGTTATTCCGCGATAGCGTCGATGATGGGTCAATCCTCTGCCGCCAGAGCGGTTGCGCGCGCCAACGGTGCCAACCAGATTTCCATAATCATCCCCTGTCACCGGGTGATTGGTGCTGACGGTTCGTTGACCGGTTACGGCGGCGGGCTGTGGCGAAAGCGCTGGCTGATCGAGCATGAGCGCCGCATGTCGCTGCGTCAGTAGCGATATAAGCTACGCTCCGGCGACCTCTCTTTCGCTGATGGAGAGTTTTAAACTGCGGTTAACGCCGCAAAGCCGATAATTAATACTGAAAATCCTAACGCTATATAAATGAATATTTGCTGCATGCTATTTTATTCTTTTACGCCTTGAGCGAAAGAGAGTCCCTATGGCCACGTCGACTGCTGTTATTGCCATTCTGGTGGCGCTGATGTTGGGTGCAATGAGTCCCGGCCCCAGTTTTGTCCTGGTCGCACGTAATTCGGTGGGATTGTCGCGCGCTGATGGGTTGGCAACAGCCGTCGGGATGGGCGTTGGCGGTGTAATTTTTGGCGGTATCGCACTCGCCGGACTTTATACGTTGCTCACGTCGGTGGAATGGCTCTATATCACGTTGAAAATAGCGGGCGGCGTATATTTGCTTTACCTCGCCTATAAGATTTGGCGCGGTGCCAACTCGCCGTTGGTCGTTGACGATGGCGCGATTTTGCACCGCAAAGGGGTGCAGCGTTCGTTCTGGCTGGGGCTGACCACGCAACTGAGTAACCCAAAGACAGCGATCGTGTACGGCAGTATTTTTGCGTCGCTGCTTCCGCAACATCCTCCGCTCTGGTGTTATATCGCGTTACCCCCGCTGATGTTTGCCATTGAAGCCGGATGGTACACGCTGGTGGCAATCTGTTTTTCGAGTCGCCGCCCGCGGGAAATCTACCTGCGCAGTAAAAAATGGGTCGATCGTCTGGCATCCACGGCGATTGCCGCACTGGGGTTGAGGCTGATTCTCACCGCGCATAAAACGGGTTTATGAACGTTAAAAGGCCGGATTATTCCCGGCCTCTATTCGCAAGATGGCTGTACCGCATGCATTATTCTTTCGCGTTGAACTCGGCTGCACTTCCCAACACATTGGCGGTATTGAACGTGACGTGATCACCCATTTTGTAAAACGGATGCGCGGGCAACGCATCGCCAAGCGTGCCGACTTTAATGATTATCCCTTCCAGTTCGTTCTGATCTTTGGAAACAATTCTAACCGCCAGCCGGTAGCAGATAGCCGGATTGCCAACCTGAAAAGTAGTAAGCATGACATTCTCCCCCACTTTGAAACTGTGGAGGAGACACAGGGGAGCTTGTCTAAACACATTTTCGTTCATCATTAAGTATCCTTTTATTCTTATAATGACGGGTAAGGTGCTTATATTAATGATAGAACATGTTTTTTAAGTTAGCCGTTTTCACTGTCAGGAAGTAATTCGAGAGGATGTCAGGTATTGATGTTGCCGTGCAGATCGACGTGGCAGCAGAACATTCTTAAGCGGGATATTGGCGTCAGGATGCGGAAAAACCGCCCGCAGGCGGTTATGTTATTTTACTTTGATGGCACTCTGGATGGCGTCGGCCATCAATGCAATGTGCTTTTCAGCCGATTCGAACTGATAAGCAACCCCGGTACCATCGTTGACATCGGATAACGTGGCTTTGATCAGTTCAAGCGCGGCCTGCACTGCAAGAATCCGTTGTTTTTGTTCAATCGATGCATCAGGTGCTAAATAATTATCTAACATAACCGTCTCCTTTTGAGTATCTCCTAGCCAGTATAAGCATCTGGCAATAAATAGCGATTAAACAAAGGTCTTTTCGAGAGACGGGTCAAAAGGAAATTCCGCCCGCTAGCGGAAAAATATTATTTAAGATAAAACCCTGGGAAAATAATACCATTTTCGCCGTAGTGTGACCGCGCTATAACTCTACGCTCTCTTGCATCGTTGATTGTGTAATGCCTGTGGTATGTTTTGTGCCTATATTAAACTGGAGGATTTATGCTCACATACGGCTTAGGATTCCGCGCCCCGCAAGGAACATATCTGGTTAAAGGTTTGGGTTATGAAATATATAGTGGCAGAGTAACGCTTGATTTGGTTATTAGCGATTACAAACAAGGGCATACAGCGAAAATTCTTAATAAGTCAATTCCACCGAGGGGAGAATGTGCATCAATTTCCACCGATCTGACAACTTTCCTGAAAAAATTCAAAACGCTTATTTTCAACGACTACGGTTTCAATAATTCGATCTTATTTCTGGATAAAATCCATGAGATTGAGTTTCAGGTAGACATTAATGATAGCGGGCTGGTCGACAGGGTCTACGCAAAAAAAGAGATGCCACGTCTTTTTTCCAGTAAAAAAGATCTCCTGGAAAGTCTCGCCTAATAATTGTTGAATGCCTTTCATTACGCCAGAAATGCGTTCGCGTTGCGAACGCTACAGGTGCAAGTTTTATTTCCTCCATTTCCCCCTTAATGCGACAATTTTATGGGCTGCCTGATCCCCGACGCCCTATGACGGGGCGCTATTTGTGAGCTGCCTGCGCGGCAGCGAACACGTATTCGATCATGAGGCATTCACTATGTTCTTTCTAAACTGCCTGCGCGGCAGCGAACCGCAACTCACCCGCTGCTCCCAACGTACCGTATTTCTAAGCTGCCTGCGCGGCAGCGAACAAGCTGGCGCACAATAAAGTCGATAATTTCAGTTTCTAAGCTGCCTGCGCGGCAGCGAACTGTTTTGCTAGTTGTGGTCGGTGGCGTTTCTTTTTCTAAGCTGCCTGCGCGGCAGCGAACAAATGGCAGACGGCTGGTCGGCTGGCGTAGCCTTTCTAAGCTGCCTGCGCGGCAGCGAACTGAATCAGTAATGCCCAGCAGGGTTTCATGCTTTTCTAAGCTGCCTGCGCGGCAGCGAACTAAGCGGAAAGCGGCTCCCCCTTAAACGGTGATTTCTAAGTTGCCTGCACGGCAGCGAACATGACGACGGATTGATTGTCGATAGTGCTGTTTTTCTAAGCTGCCTGCGCGGCAGCAAACCAAAAAACCCAACTGAAGTGCCAACATCAATCTTTCTAAGCTGCCTGCGCGGCAGCGAACTGGGACAAGTTGCGAGCAGCTCATACCCTTGCTTTCTAAGCTGCCTGCGCGGCAGCGAACTTGGCGGAAATACGCCGTTTGGTGTGCCCGCCTTTCTAAGCTGCCTGCGCGGCAGCGAACGCTTATCGCTTTGGCTTGTATTGGCTCCTCCTTTTCTAAGCTGCCTGCGCGGCAGCGAACGGGTTTCATTGACGGCCATCGAGGCCAGCCGATTTCTAAGCTGCCTGCGCGGCAGCGAACTCAAATCCGTTCATTTTATCGCTCAACAAATTTTTCTAAGCTGCCTGCGCGGCAGCGAACCCCATTGCGCCTAAATAGTTTAATACCCTATCTTTCTAAGCTGCCTGCGCGGCAGCGAACTCGATCGGCTGTTGATGCAAGTCCGCAGTAAATTTCTAAGCTGCCTGCGCGGCAGCGAACCCCGAAAGCAGCACCGATAATCACACCGACTGTTTCTAAGCTGCCTGCGCGGCAGCGAACTTAATAAGCTGCCAGAATTCAGCGGCGAGCTGTTTCTAAGCTGCCTGCGCGGCAGCGAACTGTACCGAAACTCTATTAACTCCTTAACCAACAAAGATAAACCGGTCTTTTCGTCCAAAAACCCTTTTTTATCGCTAACTGAATGCGGTCTTATAAAACAATCAGTTAGCGAAGGGTCGGAAAAAAGGGTCAGAACCACGGGATCGTGGCGGTGCTGCTTAGGCCGTATGCGGAGAATATTCCCGCCTGCGGTTGCGGCAGAATATCGCCGTGCTGAATGTAGATACGCATCGTATTGCCGTTAGACAGACTGCCCATCTGAATAAATGGCATATCCAACGATTTCTGTTGGGTATCAGGTATCTGCTCCAGAGCCTGCTGCTCGGTCAGCCATCCTTTGAGAATCGAACGCCGTCTTTTGTTATGCGCGCTTTTTGCCTGAACGCGTTTTACCGTTCTGTACTTAACCTGTGGCGGAATCGGCTGCAATGCCCCACAGCGCGTATAATCGCGTAAACCTTGCAGCCAGTTTTGATCCATCAGGTGGGACAGATCCTCTTTTGTACCGTGCAAACGCAGAATCTCGCCCAGCAACTTTCCTTGCTGGGGAAAACTCACGCCCACCTTCCCTTGCGTATGCTGCCCCAACGCCCGGTGCAACTTCGAGAAAAGTTTATTGAGCAATTCTTGCGCTGTACTTTCCAGATCCGGTAACACCTTGATATCCAGATAGTGATCCATAGCCACCTCGTTTAGCTTGCATCACCAAAAACACCGCCGCGAATCAGCATGGCAATTACATAATGCTGCTGCGCCAAATCAGGTTCTTTGCCTTTGAGCACCCACGCATCAAGCAGGTTGTAGAAATCCGTTTTATCCTTGGGTTGGCGGTACGCTTTGCCGCGATTGGTCACCGATCCATAGGGTTCGACGGCAATAGCGCCGACTTCAGCAGACTCTGGGTGCCAGGTGTCGATGGTGCGCAATGCATTACCGATTTTTTGTGAGTGCATCGCCGCAACCTGATTCAACTGGAACAGGAATTTACTCTTGTCCCCTTTGCCGCCGCCCATCACCAGTTCTTACGAAGGATAGACCGCTTGCCCCTGACCCAACCGGACAAATGCCTGCACCTCGATAAAGGTATATCGCTCACCGTGCAAACCCGTCTCAATGGCTTTACTCAGTGCCAGCAGATCGCCCGTCACCGGTTGAAACTCATGCAGACTCTGGGCATAGCCGTCAAATACCCAGCGTTGATCGCCGCACTTTACCCGCACTTCAACCTGTTCAGCGCCGACCCGGTTGCGCCACAGAAAACGACCGCTGGCGATATTGGTGGCATAACGCGTTGCCAGTTCACCAAACCCTTCACGAGCGATGTAACCTTGAATAACTGCCGTCAGAGCCGCCTGATAATCAGGATTGTTACAGGCCGAAGGTGTGATTAAATTACCCAATACGCGCAGAGTAAAACTCACCCTCAACGTATCTTGATCAAAAGGCAGCGCCGCAACGTCGACGGTTTGCGGGTTGGCATTTTGAATCGCTGCATCCACTTTGCCAGAGTTGCTACTTCGCGCATTGCCGCCTGCGTAACCGACGTTCCGGTTCCGAGCATCACGGCGGTGGTGTTGGCGATAGGGATGTTCCAATACAACGATTGCGAACCCTCATCGGTGACGTACTCCACACGACCGCCATTAACCAGAATTCGACAGTGCTGGAGATAATAGAGGTTCGCGCGTTTGGAGTGCAGGATGGTTTTTAATTCGCTGGGAGAGAGATCTTTCATCAACGATCCTTGTTGAAATTCCTTAAGTTTCATCATGCTACTTGGACGAATGATAAATCAACCAATACCGCAGTCTAAAATCACTCATTGATCACAAAGATTTATCATATCTAATAAATTTATCTATTTTGCTCCCGCTTTTACGCGGTGAGATAAAATTCCTAACAGACCCTTTTTTAGGCTCTGTGGTAAGTGTTTGTTTTATTTAGAGGTAAATTGCAGATGAAGAACAAAGGGGTGATTGAAAGAGATCGTGGGTGTTTTGTTGGGGTTGGGGTTGGGGTTGGGGTTGGGGTTGGGGTTGGGGTTGGGGTTGGGGTTGGGGTTGGGGGGGTTATGTTTTAATTGCTCGTCGTACAATGCAAGCCGTATGAACTCACACTGCCTATCTCTCTGGTTGGCGATCTCGCCCGATGTATTGATACATCAGCGGTGCAAGTCTCGATTTTTTTATCAGGCTGAATAATCAGTCAGTCTGGTTTTACCGGCCATCAATGGGGCATAACCCAGTCGCCTTTCATCAGGCGGCTTTTTGATATCTTCAAAACGCATTTTTGTGCATTGGATCGCATAATTCAAAATGGATCCCCTACCTCACTGAAGGTCAGAGTTGGCGCGGTCTCGAGTCAGGCATGCAACTAAATTAAAAGCGACTATAAAGCGGGCAGGTGGGGCGGGGAAAGCATTGCGCGCTTATTGTTAGGGCGTTACATTGATTAGTAGACCTTCTAAATCTGCTAACCGGAGCTTTTATGGCTTTACAATTTGAAGAAACAACTCTTTGGGAAAAAACTTTTAGAGTTGAAAATGATGATGTAACAAGATTAAAAATAGTCTACTCTAAGTTTAGAGAAAATATAGACTACCTTCTTAAAAATATAGGTGCAGAATTACCTGGACTCACGGTACATGACATCACCCATTTAGATGCTCTCTGGGATATAGCAGATCAAATTATTGGCGAGCACGAATATTTAAATCCTATCGAAGGTTTTATATTAGGTAGTGCATTTTTACTTCATGATGCGGCTCATGTTAGTGCGGCCTATGATGGAGGATTTGAGAGTCTCAAGCAAACTGATGAATGGAAAGATCTCATAGCATTGAAATTTAACAATAAAGAACCAGTTTTAGGTACACAAGAATATACTAATGCTCTTTTTGATATTGTTAGAGGAAATCATGCAGCCCAAGCAAAAAAATTAGCCAACGCTTCATGGAGAAATAAAAGTAGTATGACCCAATTTTTCCTAATTGAAGATAGTGAGATTAGAGAATACTATAGCGATGTAATTGGTGAAGTATCTGAAAGTCATCACTGGTCATCAGAAAAGGTATATAAAACATTCAATGGTGTCAAACTTAACTCGCCTGGTTTTTTTAAGAAAAGTAACTGGACTGTAGAGCCTCTAAAAATAGCTTATATCTTAAGAACGGCTGACGCTGCACATATTGACAGCCGAAGAGCACCGTCATTTTTATTCGCAACTACAAACCCAGCAGGTATTTCCCACTTCCATTGGTCTTTTCAAAATAAACTTGGCCGCCCAGCCTTAGATGAAAGCAATAAACTACGCATTACTTCTGGCGCGTCTTTCGGAGAAGATGAAAGAGAGGCATGGTGGTTAGCTTATAATACCGCAACAATGATCGACAATGAGATAACATTAGCTAATAATTACTTAAAAGAAGCAGACTTAAGGCCTCTACAAGCAACGGGAGTTCTTGGAGTGAATTCTCCACTTGAGTTTTCTAAATTTGTAAAAGTTAAGAATTGGTTGCCAGATGACATTTCAATACACGTTGGTAACCTCCCAAAACTCATAAAAAACTTGGGAGGGAAAGCATTATATGGAGAAAATAACATAGTTTCACTTCGAGAAATAATACAGAATAGTTTTGATGCTATCAAAGCAGCTCAAAAACTTGGTTATCTTAATAAAGATGAAGGAATTATAAAAGTTTCACTGAAAAAAGAAAACGAAGAAAATTGGGTGATTTCAATCATAGATAATGGCATAGGAATGAGTAAATATGTTTTAACAGAAGTCCTTCTAGATTTCGGCAGATCGCTATGGACTACTGACGATATTAGATATGAATATCCCAAGCTTGCTCAGACTGGCTTTAGCTCAATCGGACAGTTTGGCATTGGATTTTACTCTATTTTCATGATAACTAATAATGTTGAAGTTATTACCAATCGGTATAAACCGACCAAAACACAAACTAACACTCATTCAAAATTATCTTTTAGAAACGGTTTAATTGGCCGCCCTTATTTATCAATTCCATCTGATGCAGAACAACTCAAGAGACATGGAACAAAAATAAATTTTAAGGTAACAAACGCCATATTAAACACTCTACTCAATATAAAAGATAACACAATCCTATCTGATAAAGAACTATTCAGTCATTTCGCCTTTTCTCTCAACTATATATTCCCTTCCTGCGAAATGGACATAGAACTAGAATTCGGGGGTACAAAATCACTTGCTGTGACAAAAAACAGTTGGAAGGATATATCCAGCACTGATTTACTGGAAAGATTAGGATTTAAAGACACATTTTTTTATTCAGACGAGCTAATTCCAATAAAACTTGCTGGGGAAATAGTTGGAAGATTAAACATAGGTTCGCTTTCTAGCTATGGTGATAGAGATCCAAATTGCATCGTAACTTACAAAGGTATAAAAGCTGGTACTATCAATGGAGTTTATGGACTTTGCATATCATTACAAAACAATGAAAAAGCAGATCGAAATGATGCAAAGCCTTCTTATCCGATTGAAAGTTGGGAGTCATGGGCAGACGAACTTACGACTAAATATCCAGATAAGTCGATGGAATCTCTTTTAAAAATTCATCCCCTGATACCATTTAAGGATTTAAAAGTGTGGTACATAGGTGATGAAAGAGTCTATCTTTCTGAAGTTTTAGATTTTGCAAAAGAAAAGAATGCATTAATGACAATAATGAGAGGCGTTGAGTATGACATAGAGGATGATGTTCCTCAATCAACTTTTGATGATGAGTTCGAGATAGAAGATAACTTAATCACAATAAGTAAAACCAGAGATCTCCACCCTTATTTCCTAGGAAGAAAAGATACCGATTTTATAAAAAATATAACCGATAAAACGTTGGACTATGAATTATTATTCGAACGGGGAATAACCAAAATATGGGGGGGATTTAACACATACACGACATTAGAGATAGTCGGATACGTTGATGGGAAAGAGATTAAGCGAGATGTATTGACATACGAAAAAATATAAATACACGCAAGGGCCAACCATGGCCCTTTAGAAGGATATGCCATTTTTAACCGTTTAATAGATATAAATAATCATCTCATAAAACCAGAGATACTTAACAAAAAACACATTAATAATATTTAAAAACATCAAGAGAATAATTTCTAAATTTTACAATCTCACCCATCAGCCAATCATTATTTTCTTTCATTCGCTCTTGCAGAGGTGCCAGCTCATTCCTTACAAACACCTGCACCTCCTTCTCTACATCCCCGAACTCACCCGCATTATCAGAAGTAATGCCCATCATTTGCGGTTGCATCCGATACGCGCTTACCAAGTCATCCCCGCTCACCTTATTGATATTAAAGAAATCATCTTTAGTCGCCACGTTTCCAGCAGCACGATCTTCGTGCCATCAGGCTTACCGTTAGGGGCATGCATAAACAAGTTGCAGAAATTCCCCAGTCCTTTGGTATTGTAAGTATGACGCATAACCTCAAGCATGCGATCAATATCAGTACTGCTCTGCGTCGCATCGGTCATATACAGGATATAATCGATGTGTGCACCATTCTGATAATACTTGCGACAGAACAGCGTCACCTCTTCATTCAGCAAGGCTGAGTTAAGTGCGCCATGGTATTCCGGCAATCCCTAGAACTCCTGATTAATATCCTATTCTATCAGATGAAAGACACTGCCTGGCTCAAAACGGTGCACCTCCTTCCAGTTTTGCACAAAGCAGTGAACGCCCTCCGCCACGCCGGGTATATTTCGTAGGTATGCATTCCAGCCGCATTGGTTCGCCTAACGCATTCTAACGCAACTCCAGAAAGGCTTTGCCGAATACCGGATAATCCAGCGCAAATTTGCTGAACTCCTGCTGACTCAGTTTCGGATGCGGGATAAAGCTTCAGGCCAGAATGTTGCGCCTTACGTAGATAGGCGAGTTGTGATGTACCTGCGGTCAGTTCATCTAAGCTAATCGGAGGCTCACACCAGCGGCCATTATCGGTACATTCAACGTAATCTGATGAAACCCTGCACTTGGTGAAATGCACTACCGCGCAGCAACTTAAAAAGTACTTTTACTATGACCAAGAAAAGAACATCTGAAAATTTAGTTCGAATATCTCAGTTCGTTAAAATTTCTAAAAATTTCTGTAAATTTTAAAGATAGTAAAAATAACCGTTCAAAAACATACAGATAAAAAAAGACCGAATACGATTCCTATATTCGGTCTAGGGAAATGGCTCTTGGGATAGAGCCGTGCGCTAAAAGTTGGCATTTTTGCAGGCCGTTAAGCCTTGCCCTTTAAAGAGTAGTAGAGCCGCTCAAATTTTCCACTCATGAAAACCTTGCGCTGTAATAACTATGCTAAATCAATTTGCTTTTGTGATAACAATCGCAAAACCAAATTTTAACACGCAATAATCGCAAACTGCTCGCGGCTCACTCGCTTACTTGCACAACTTTTCTGCGCGCTCGATGATCGGTGCCAAACTCATCTTCTGACTTGGATTTAGCGGATCATCGAGCAGTATTTTTTCAATCGGCTGCGCCTGAGTCTGCCCCGCTTTGGCTTGGGCTAGGGCGATATCATTTAGCGGATATTGCGCCAATGTCCCATTGTTGATCGCAAATAACGCGTTGCCATTTTCACTGCTGCGGCACTGCAATATCATCTCTTCACGCGTGAACGGCCAGGCTTTTCCAAACCCAAGACGGCTGACGGTAGCGAGTGGTGCGGCAAAAGAGGACGCCGTTACCGCCAGCAGCGCACAGGAGAGAATAATTTTCCTCATGGGATATCCTTAATATGACAAATTCCGTTGATTTTCCCGCATATGCGTGAGCGGAGCAAGCCTTCCTGCGGCGTCAGGCGTGAATGGGTTCGAGAGTCGCAAACCAACTCACCAGTAGTAAAACCCCCAAAGACAACACCAGTTCACTGTACGTTATCAGAACCAGATTACGCGGGGAACGACTGTTAGGACGCCGCAACGCAGGCACAACCCAATAGCGATTGAGGATCGCCAGCGCCACCATCACCATGACCAGGGCGATTTTTAACAATAACAACCGTTGATAGATCGACGACAAATTGAACGGCCAGCCCTGCACAATTAATGCACTGTTAATAATGCCCGTCAGAATAACCAGCGCAACGGCAAGGTGTCCGCCGGTTGAAAAACGGATCAGGGATCTGATTGCGTCGTGATGTTGGTTTTCGCGGTGAGCGTATGGCAGGCAAACGAGCAGCGGTAAAAGACAGCCAAACCAGTAAGCCGCTGACAGCAGATGAATAGCATGGTTGATGCGTTGCACGTCGCCCCAGCCGCCTTCGCGCATCGCGGCATGGCCGATGAGCGCCAGACTCACCAACAATAATGTTGCGGCAATCAGCGTCAAATGACGGCCTAAACGAGCATGGCAAAACAAGGCGGCGAATAACGTCAATACGGCAAACAACAGATGCCAGCGCCAAACCGTGCCAAATGTAGTGCCGAGCACCGCCTGCCAGATCCGCAAGCTGATCACATCCGGCCAGCCGTTGCCCATCAATCCTGCCTGAATCGCCAGCATACCGACAGCCGTGAGCATCGACAGCAACGCAGACCCAATCAGAACTGGCCGCAGCCTGTTTTGCATTTCACCAGCAAATGATTGCGGCACCAGAAGAGAAGTAAATATCCCGACGCCGAAAATCTGCATCACGGCCATAAAGTGCGCGAATCGGCACAGTACAAACCACGTTGCGAGGCTCATCGTTACTTCACGGTGAAGCTGTATTTACCTTTGGTTTTATGACCGTCGACGGAAACGACATGCCAGTCGACATGATATTCGCCAGCGGTAAGTGACTGTTCAAGCGGAACAATCACCTGGGTATTGTCGTTGCTGTCCAACGCCAGAGCGCCTGTTTTAACCGTCGAATTATTCGGGCCAGTCACATTTACGCCGCTGAAATTAAGCTCGATTCCTTCTGAAAATCCCAGCGTCAACGCTTCAGGTGCTGAACTGACCGCCGCATTGGCAGCCGGTTTCTCAAGTTTGAGGTGAGCGTGAGCCAGAGCTTGCTGGGAGGAAAGTCCTACAAAAAGAACACACAGAGCGGCAATAAGACGGTACGAAGAACAGAGTTTACGGATTAACACAGACAGCTCCTTATCAAATGGTATTTATCTTTAGCCGCCACACTTTACCTTATGTTTCAACATTACTCCTGCAAAAAATGCAGTCAGTTGCACCAGATTCACCTTGATTTTCCATGAAATCGTCTTGTGCTTTGCTTCCTAAATGCCTGCGCGGCAGTGCACCTCATGAAAATGATCGTCCTCGGTGTTAATGGTTTCTAAGCTGCCTGCACGGCAGCGCACGAAGTGTATACGCGGGTGTTTGCGCTGGATATTTTCTAAGCTGCCTGCACGGCAGCAAACCGTAATAAAAACATGGCACCTTCCTGATTACCAACAAAAATCCGCTGTTTTCTATCGGTGAACCCTTTTTTATTCGTTGCAATTTAGCCTTTGATAAAACAAAGGCTTAGGGGAATGGATAAAAAAGGGTCGATTCGGGATGTTGCTTTGACGCTCAAAAGAAAATGCCAATCTGAATTATCTCCCACACTGCCATATTCTGGTTAATGGCAGTCGGATGATTTAGGTTAACGCCCTATCCTCCCGTTTTCAGGCGGTATCCCGACTTTGCACGCAGTTCGATGTAATCAATCATCATGCCCGCAATATCCAGCCCGGTGGTTGTTTCCACGCCTTCGAGTCCTGGAGAAGCATTGACTTCCATCACCAGCGGACCCCGGTTGGCGCGCAGGATATCCACCCCGGCAATATCCAGCCCTAACGTAGTCACGGCCTGAATAGCAATATTTCTCTCCTGCTCTGTAATCTGTACTTTACACGCTGTTCCACCACGATGCAGATTCGAACGAAATTCCCCGGCTTTTGCCTGCCGTTCAATTGCCGCGACCACGCGCTTCCCTATCACCAGACAGCGAATGTCACAACCTTGCGCTTCGCGAATATATTCTTGCACCAAAATATGCGCATTAAGTCCACGAAAAGCGTCGATCACACTCTCGGCGGCCTGACGGGTTTCCGCCAACACCACGCCGATGCCTTGGGTTCCCTCAACCAGTTTCACCACCAGCGGCGCGCCACCGACCAGCGCAATAAGGTCAGCCGTGTCATCTGGCGAGTGGGCAAAACCAGTGATAGGCAAATCAATACCTTCACGCGCCAATAATTGCAGGGAGCGGAGTTTGTCGCGGGCGCGGGTAATAGCGACGGATTCATTGAGCGGGAAACTGCCCAGCATCTCGAACTGGCGCAAAACCGCCGTACCATAAAACGTGATCGCAGAACCGATGCGTGGGATAACCGCATGGTATTTATCCAGTTTTCGCCCCTCATAATGCACGGTAGGCTCAGCGGGATTGATATTCATATAGCAGGAAAGAGGATCGATAATTTCGATTTGGTGACCACGGCTTTCTGCCGCTTCACGCAGTCTTTTGCATGAGTAGAGGGATCCATCACGAGAAAGAATGGCTATTTTCACATTACACCCCGGTATCCATGGTAATCAGTGTCATCTGTCATCTCAGCGGCAACGTCAGCGTTTTATCACGGGGACTCGCTATCCCTTAGCCAATCATCATCATTAATTCTAGAGAAGTGGGATACAAATACCTAGCAATTTTCTATGATTCAACGGCTTTACGCCGCACTTCTTGCCGGAGTTGAGTCCGATTTGATTCGCTGCGGGCAGCGCTCCCCGGCGCTTCAGATCGGTGAAATAGGCTGGGGATATCAGACTAACAGGTAATTCCTGCTTTTTTTTCTGTTCAGTGACGGGCATAGTAATACCAACGAAAACCAGAATCTGTACCGGATATCGCTGTTTATCCGCGCAATGTCGCTGTGTTTACTTTTAAAATCCTGGCAACAGGTACTATCTAACAAGGAGTCTCCATGTTTGCAGTAATTTTTGGGCGTCCGGGCTGTCCTTATTGTGTCCGTGCAAAAGAGTTGGCTGAAAAATTGACCGAAGAACGTGACGATTTCAACTTCCGCTATGTTGATATCCATGCCGAAGGGATCACCAAGGCAGATCTGGAAAAAACTGTCGGTAAGCCTGTTGAAACTGTTCCACAGATTTTCCTGGATGAGAAACACATTGGTGGCTGCACCGATTTCGAAGCCTACGCAAAAGAAAATCTGGCTTTGTTTCAATAAGATAATTCAGGCAAATGACGTTGCAGTTGGCAATACCGCAACGTCCAAGACAAGCATAAAGAAAAAGCGCTCACAACGAGCGCTTTTTTATTTTTGCCTGCGTGAAGAAATTACCATGCTGCGGACAAACCAATACATCAGGGCCCCTGATAAGCACCAGAAAATAGCGCTGGCGTTATAGGCTAGCTCTTGTAAAGGCGAGCGTTCCTGAACGAAAAACAGGTAGCGGATGACTAAACATAACGGAATTGCCGCCATGGCACCCAACGAAATGTTGGCTAAATCGGCCCGTTGAGTGATGTGGCAAGTAATAATGCCAGGCACAATAAAAAGTAATAGCCCATATTCCGTACTGTGCGGCTCATTATTTACAATGGGAAACATGAGCCTTAACAATATATAAACAACAATAAACAAGGCGCAACAAATTAATGGCGAACACCATGACCTGCTGACTGACATATATCCTCCTCCTAAATAGCCCAAATATTTCACTCATAGCCTTACGATGCCAAAAAAAGTGCGAGGCATTGAGTAATGCACAAATGAGATAAACATTTTCCCTGGTACTACCGTTTGGTGGTGATAGATGTACAAAAAACAAAACATGCTGTGTTGTTGCTGAAGCAGGCTTTCTTCTGGCTGATTACAGCTCAAACGATTAGAATGTCTGCCGCACAACAATTTTATTATTGATGCCGCCGTTAAGATTAATGCATAAAACGACATTCAATATTTTGTGTTGTTAAATGTATATCTAATAGTCATCTACTTCAAGTTTTTGTTGGTAAACAATAAGTTATCCTCCGTGAATATAAACGTCGCCAATTTGTTAAACGGGAATTACATCCTGTTATTGTTTGTTGTACTCGCCTTAGGATTATGCCTCGGAAAATTACGCCTGGGCTCCGTGCAACTCGGTAATTCTATTGGGGTACTGGTCGTTTCATTGCTCCTTGGGCAGCAGCATTTTTCCATTAACACAGAAGCGCTAAATCTGGGCTTTATGCTGTTTATTTTTTGTGTCGGTGTTGAAGCCGGTCCTAATTTTTTCTCGATTTTTTTTCGCGACGGCAAGAATTATCTGATATTGGCGCTCGTTATGGTCGGCAGCGCCATGCTTCTTGCGCTGGGTCTCGGAAAATTCTTTGGGTGGGATATCGGCCTGACGGCAGGTATGCTCGCCGGTTCCATGACCTCGACGCCGGTTTTGGTCGGTGCCGGAGACACCCTGCGCAATACGATGGGCGGCAGTCCGGGTCTCAGCGTGGCTCAGGACAATCTCAGCCTCGGCTATGCGCTGACGTACCTGATTGGTCTGGTCAGCCTGATTTTTGGCGCACGTTATCTACCCAAACTACAGCATCAGGATCTGCCGACCAGCGCGCAGCAGATTGCCCGTGAACGTGGGCTGGATACCGAGAGCCACCGTAAAGTCTACTTGCCAGTGATCCGTGCTTATCGGGTAGGTCAGGAACTGGTTGCCTGGGCCGATGGCAAGAACCTGCGGGAATTGGGGATCTATCGCCAGACCGGGTGTTATATAGAACGCATCCGCCGCAACGGCATTCTGGCTAACCCGGACGGTGACGCGGTGCTGCAAGTTGGCGATGAGATCGCGCTGGTAGGTTATCCCGACGCCCATTCCCGCCTCGACCCCAGCTTCCGTAACGGTAAAGAAGTGTTTGACCGCGATCTGCTCGATATGCGCATCGTTACCGAAGAGATTGTGGTCAAGAATAACAATGCTGTCGGCAAGCGCCTCAGCCAGATCAAACTGACCGATCATGGCTGCTTCCTTAACCGGGTGATCCGCAGCCAGATTGAAATGCCGATTGATGACAACATCGTGCTGAATAAAGGCGACGTTTTGCAGGTGAGCGGCGACGCCCGACGGGTTAAGAGCGTTGCGGAGCGGATTGGGTTTATCTCGATTCATAGTCAGGTAACCGATCTGCTGGCGTTCTGCGCCTTCTTTATCATTGGTTTGATGATTGGGATGATCACTTTCCAGTTCAGCAATTTCTCCTTTGGTATCGGTAATGCCGCTGGATTGCTGTTCTCCGGGATCATGCTCGGCTTCATGCGGGCTAACCACCCTACTTTCGGCTATATCCCGCAGGGTGCGCTGAATATGGTGAAAGAGTTCGGCCTGATGGTGTTTATGGCGGGCGTTGGCCTGAGCGCGGGCGGTGGCATTACTCACGGACTGGGGAAAGTGGGTGGAGAGATGCTGATTTCCGGCCTGTTGGTCAGTTTGGTACCGGTGATCATCTGTTTCATCTTTGGTGCCTACGTTCTGCGTATGAACCGTGCTCTGTTATTCGGCGCGATTATGGGAGCCAGAACCTGTGCTCCGGCGATGGAGATCATCAGCGATACCTCACGCAGTAACATTCCGGCGTTGGGCTATGCCGGTACGTATGCGATTGCTAACGTATTACTGACGCTGGCGGGTACCCTGATAGTGATCATCTGGCCAGGAATATGACCTAACCAATTGTTTTTATTTGTATTTTACAAAAATCAATTATTTGTTTACTTTTTTGAGATGTGGCTAGAACTTTTTCATTGGGTAGCAGTCTTAACTAGTGCCACTGCTTTTCTTTGATGTCCCCATTTTGGAGAGCCCGATAGTCCCGCCTCGTTAGGTTCAAGACTACCGGGTTTTTTCTTGCCTGAAATTTGAGATAGAGCTTAGAATCAGGTTCTTACTGAAGTTACTCCGTTCGATAATGGATGTTTTCTCGGGGCGTAAAGTGCAACCAGCGAAATTCTTTCAGTAACCTCTAACACCTCCCCAACCGTGTAGTACTCCGATAGGCAAAACCCTCGTAAACTCATTGATAATAATTCAAATTTAAAATCGAATTATTGGCTTAAAAAATGATTCAGCATACCCTAATTAACAAAATTTTTGGTGGGGCGTCGCAGAAACAACAAAGTGTTTCAAAAACCTTTGAAAGACCTTGCCCACACTTCAAACATGGCGGTATAAATAGCAACCATCTATTTTATGGATGAGTAGAATTTATAGTATTGAGTACAGCTCCGCATCTCAAACCATACACAAAAAAACAATATATCACATGTCAATTAAGTGTTAGAAAGGCACTTACAAGGAGCTATAAATGGAAAACTTAAAGTATTTACCTTTCAATCAGGTTGATTTTAATGATCCGTTTTTTGATTCATTAAAAGATGATTATGCTCATGGCTTTCTTACTTGGATTCAAAAAAAATGTTTATCTGGCACTGATTATGCATATGTACTTTATGACGAATTTTTAAAAATTGATGGATTTATGTATTTAAAATTTGAAAGCGGCCAAGTAGACGATGTGATTCCAAATATAAGAACCTTAAAGCATCTCAAGGTAGGTACTTTTAAATTTAACCCTAAAGGAACCCTTCGGGGACAGCGATTCCTTAAAAAAATATTTGACCATGCTTTAGAGTATAAAGTTAATGACATATACGTAACCGTATTTGATAAACACAGTTATCTGATAAAATTATTTCAAGCATATGGATTCATTCGTTATGGAGAAAAGCAATCATTAAATGGTATTGAAAATGTTTTAGTCCGGAATATGTCCAGTTTACATCTAACTGGCGATCTTCTTGCCGATTATCCCTACATAAACAATAGAGATAATGAAAAGAAATACTTATTAAGTATTTATCCAACATACCACACGCGCCTGTTCCCTGATTCAATTCTTGTTACAGAGTCTCCGTCAATTATTAACGATGTATCATATGCCAATAGCATAAGAAAGATTTATATTTGCGGTATGAAAGATGTCATGCTCATGAAACCACATGATATTGTAGTCATTTATAGAACATCTGATAATAAAGGGCCAGCATATTACAGGTCAGTTGTAACCTCTGTATGCGTAGTCGAAAGTGTAAAAGATATTCATTCGTTTTTTTCTGAAAATGAATTCATAGCTTACTGTATTAAATATAGCGTGTTTTCTCAAGGTGAACTTTCGGATTTTTATAGATCCAAAAGATATCCTTACATAATAACCTTTACATATAACATAGCTTTACCAAAACGATTAAATCGTGCTACACTTATTAATGAAGCAGAAATGAATCCAAATTCTTATTGGGGCTTCATGGAATTAAGTGACTTAGTATTTAATAAAATTATTGAATTAGGTAACGTAGATGAAAGTATTATTATCAATTAAACCAGAATTTGTTGAAAAAATTCTAGATGGCTCTAAGAAATTTGAGTTTAGAAAAGGGATTTTTAAAAACGATTTGGTTACATCTGTTGTTATCTACTCCACGATGCCGGTTGGTATGGTCGTAGGTGAATTTGACATAGCTGATGTTATTCATGATGAGCCTTCGGTCGTATGGAAAAAAACTAAAAAATTCGCAGGCATAAGCAAAGACTTCTTTGATATCTACTTCGAATCGAGAGAAAAAGCTTACGCAATTGAAATATCAAACGTTCGTAGGTATGAGAAGCCTCTTGCATTGAGTGCGTTAGGCAAAAACATAACCGCACCTCAATCATATCGATATCTGTAGAGTCACCCTGTAATTACATCTGCTTTCCCCGATCAAATGTATGGTTTGTCTGAACCATACATTGACTACTATAACCTCTAACACCTCCCCAACCATGTAGTACTCCGATAGGCAAAACCCTCGCAAACTCATTGATAACAATGCAAATTAAAAATAAAATCATTGATTCAATAAATGATTTAACGTGCTAAAGTTAACAAGGTTCTTGGCGGTGCATCACAAAAATGGCAAAGCAGTCCGACAACCTTTAAAACGTCTTGCCCATATTCAGAACATGGCGGTATAGTTCGCTCGCGTTGGCAAAATCCAACGCCGGGATTTGCACCCCGAAAATCGCAACCTCTATCAGGCGTCCTCGTTTTCCATTGGTGCCTGCGATAAATGTAAAAGAGGTTCTACATGACTGCATTAGAAAAACCTTCCAACACCACTCCCGTTTTAAGTGAAGCCTGGCATCCGGCGGATATTATTGCGTCGATAAGAAAGAAAGGAACGACACTCGCGGCGTTATCGCGCAAGTCGGGTCTCAGTTCTTCCACCCTCGCAAATACGTTATCTCGCCCGTGGCCGAAAGGGGAAAAGCTGATTGCGGATGCAATCGGTGTGCATCCGGCAGAAATCTGGCCTAACCGCTACTTTGATGAGAAGGGTGCAAATATTGAACGCACCATCAGGAATAAAAAGCAGTCATAGCGGATAAAGTTGTGGGTCTTTTCATTAAATAAATATAAGGCATTGGATATCTGCCGAATCAATGCCTTTTACCCATTAATTAACCTATAGACATACGTTATTTATCAGGTTGAAAATTTAAATCGTTACCTATTCCTGTTTACCGCCCTACCTTACTGGCTACGGAAAAACATACGGAAAACCTAAGGCAAATAAAGGCTCTTCATTTTCAAAACAGGTTATCACTTCATGACCGTCGGGATAGTGTTTTGTTGCCTCCACTCGATTATCCGAACTTCCTTTGACGTCAAAAAATCCGTCTGGCATTAAATGCATATCTTTAATCAACGGTGATTTCATCGTTATCCGTTGTCGCTTACCATAACTTATCACCGGTCTTTTCAAATATTTCGCCAGTTCCCTGGCTAAATCAGAACGCCCAGAGCGACACATTAAAAGATGCAGTGGTGTCCCTTCAGGCATCGATAAATCAATCCCTTCCATTTGCAAGAATTGCACAAAATGCTTATACGTAAACTGAATGGTTGTGCGCAAACCTTCCTCATTGGTCGCATCCACCAACATCATGAAGCCGGAAACTGCACTATTGTTTCCATGAATCATCAACACTGATTGCCCAGAGTTATCAATATCTCTGATATAACCCGTTTCCAAACGGGTTTTCTTTGAAAAGGACGTATGCTCTTTCGAAAAAACTACGCTATCTACCACTTCTGTTTCCAGGACTTCATCAATCACCTCAACGTGAGTTACTACATCCATAAGCACTATTTTCCATAACGGGGCATGCCCCGACGTATCGGCCATATTCACGGGGTTACCGCTGCAATAGAGATACCCGTTGCATCCCCCAACGCCAAACGGACTGGAACGATCCCAGCTTGAGAAGCGCTTTAGCAAGGGATTGAACCCCCGGTAACCATTCCCGAGAAGATATTGCTGACCCAACACTGACCGTCGTTGTCCTATATATCCCAGACTTATATTTTCCATCGTTGACCTCGATTGACTTAGAAAGAAACACTCACCACTTGCGGCGTTGTCGCGTAACGCGGATCTCAGCACCTCAAACCTTGTTAACACAAAACCAACAGCAGGCTGCACGCATTGATTGCCTGAATTACTTTCCTATTTCTAAATAACCTTATGACTATTTTTTATAGCCTTTTATGCAGAGGCCATCGTATTCTGCTGAAGTAGCGAAAAATAAATAAACCCTAAGGGACCGTTATCATGAAATTAGAGTCACTGGCTTTACATCACGGCTATGTATCCGAAGCGACCACTAAATCTGCCGCCGTACCCATTTATCAGACTACCTCCTACACGTTCGATGATACCCAGCATGGTGCCGACCTTTTCGACCTGAAAGTGCCCGGCAATATCTATACCCGCATTATGAATCCGACCAACGCGGTGCTTGAGCAACGCCTCGCCGCTATTGAAGGCGGCATTGGTGCGCTGGCTGTGGCGTCCGGCATGGCCGCAATTGTCTATGCCGTGCAAGCCCTGACGGAGGTCGGCGATAACATCGTTAGTACCAGCCAGCTCTATGGCGGGACGTATAATTTCTTTGCGCATACCTTGCCCCGGCAGGGCGTTGAAGTGCGCATGGCGGCCTTCGATGACTTCGACCGCATGGAGGCGTTGATTGATGAGCGGACGAAAGCGCTGTTCTGCGAATCCATCGGTAACCCTGCTGGGAATATCGTCGATATTGCCCGTCTCGCCGAGATTGCCCATCGCCATGGCGTGCCGGTCATCGTTGATAACACCGTGGCGACGCCGGTTCTGTGCCGCCCTTTTGAACTCGGCGCAGACATTGTGGTTCACTCGCTGACCAAATACATCGGCGGACACGGCACCACGCTCGGCGGAATTATCATCGATTCCGGTAAGTTTGACTGGGTCGCGAATTCGTCACGTTTTAGCGTAATGAATGTGCCGGATCCGTCCTATCATGGCGTGGTATACACGCAAGCGTTTGGCCCTGCCGCCTATATTGGCCGCTGCCGGGTGGTGCCTCTGCGCAACACCGGTGCCGCGTTATCGCCACACAGCGCTTTTTTACTGCTTCAGGGCCTGGAAACATTGAGCCTGCGTATGGAAAGACACTGTAGCAATGCGCTGGCGCTGGCGACGTTCCTGCAAAATCATCCGCAGGTGAACTGGGTCAATTACGGGGCGCTACCCGGCAGCCCTTATAAAGCCAATTGCGATAAAATCACCTCGGGCAAAGCGTCTGGTATTGTGAGCTTCGGAATAAAAGGCGGCAAAGAGGCTGGAGGCCGTTTTATCGACGCATTGCAGATGGTTCTGCGACTGGTGAATATCGGAGACACCAAATCCCTGGCTTGCCACCCGGCCAGTACCACCCATCGGCAGCTTAACCCTGAAGAACTGGCGCGGGCAGGCGTAAGTGAAGACCTGATCAGAATCTCTGTCGGGATTGAATATATTGACGACATCATCGCCGATGTCGCGCAGGCGCTTGAAGCCGCACAACGCTAATCGAATTGCCTGGCGGCAATAGAGTCCCAGAAAATGGCTTAAGGTTTCCTTAAGCCATTTTCATTACAGTTTGATGATGAATCACGCTATGGGCCTTTCCGGGAAAGCGGCAACTCCTTCTTTTACAACCGTAAATGAACCCTCAACAAATCCGCATTTTCGGACTATCTCCCTTTACTCACCCAGTGGATAATTCTACCTTTGCTACGTTTTTGGTTTATTGGTCAGTGGTTTGCTGTTTTTAACCCATAACCTGTGGGCAGGTGGGTTTGGCTCGGCCCGTTGGCTGTCTTTGGGTAGATCGAATTTATCGCCGCCATAACATGAAGGAATAATCATGGAACAGTTGAACCATCTTCTTTTTTATTGGATCAATGCAACGCCACAATCGCCGCAGTTTATGATCGAACTCGCGACATTCGTGGCGCGCGATCTGATCGCTATCGTCCCGATTCTCATCGTGTTTTTGTGGTTTTGGGGTGATCAGGAGAGGATGTCATCGCAGCGCGAGTTAGTCAGTAAAACGGCGATTGCCCTGATGTTTGCCATGTTGACCACCAAGTGCATTTCCATGCTGTTCCCGCACACCCGTCCCTTTGTCGACGGCTTTGGCTACACCTTCTTGCAACACGCCCCGGATGACTCATTCCCCAGCGACCACGGCACGGCAATGTTCACGTTTGCGCTGGCGTTCCTGCTCTGGCACCGCACCTGGTCTGGCGTTGTCCTGATGGGCGTGGCCGTCGCTATCGCCTGGTCGCGGATCTATCTTGGCATACACTGGCCACTGGATATGGTGGGTGGTCTGTTGGTCGGCATGCTGGGGTGTCTGTTCGGCCAGTTGATGTGGAATTACTTCGGCCAGCACATTTCTGCCCTGCTCGAACGCGTCTATCGCCTGTGTTTTTCCTTTCCGATCCGTAAGGGCTGGATAAGGGATTAATCCTATTCTCTGTGAACGTCTGATATTGCAGGGCTTTTTTATGCCCTACCGACAATCGTTATGTTTACGCTTTCCACCGGTTAAGGGTAATATTGTGCACGTGAATTTTACAGAGGTCAGCAATGGAAACTCGGCGGCAGGAACGGATACAGAAGCTTGCGCAAGCATTAAAGCGTTCAGATAAAATTCATCTGAAAGAAGCCGCAGCCCTGTTGGGCGTGTCCGAAATGACAATCCGTCGTGATTTAAATGCTGAGCCTGCCCCGGTTGTGCTGCTTGGCGGCTACGTCGTGACCGATCCGCGCAGCAACAATGTGACCAACTATTTTGTTTCCGATCAGAAAGCGCGTCAGGTGGAAGAGAAGCGCGTACTTGGCGCTCTGGCTGCGGAAATGATCGCCGAGAATGACACCGTATTTTTTGATTGCGGCACCACCATCCCCTTTCTGATCGACGCGATTGATGAAGAATTGTCGTTTACCGCCATCTGCTATTCACTGAACACCTTTCTGGCCCTACAGGACAAGCCAAACTGCCATGTCATCTTGAGCGGTGGTTCATTCAAATCAAGCAGTTATATCTTTACGCCGATAGGGCGCCATTGTGAGCTGGATAATATCTGCCCGGATATCGCGTTTATTTCGGCGGCGGGTCTGAGCCTGAAACAGGGTGCCACCTGCTTTAATCTGGATGAGCTGGAGATGAAGCATCGGGCGATCGCCATGGCCAAACGCGCCATTCTGCTCGCCGATCACACTAAATTCGGCAAAGTGAAACCGGCCTGCATAGGTGCGCTGTCGCTGTTTGATACCATCGTGACCAATCGCACGCCGGATGTTGAATTCAAACACTTTTTGCGCGAACAAAAAATATCCCTGATCTATTGATATCCCCGCAGTCAGGGCATTTCCTGGCTGCCTACGCGATTGCTTATCCCTTTTATTGCCTGTTTCTGCTATTGAATTGACGCCTATTTGTACGATTAATAAGTTTTTCCCACTGCTATATTCCGTGCAAAAATCCAGCAACCCTCGGGATATTATTAATTTTTTCGCAGAGAATTAATTGGTTAATAATTTATTAATACGTTTATCTTTCATTGCCTTAAATTCCATAATTATTGTAAGGCCATTAAAATAGCAAACGATTGCTGGAAAATAATAGATGTGCGTGTATTATCCTCCGCTCAGGATAATCTATCGTTTGAACCCTCAGCATGTAGCTTAAAAAATGACTTATCAGACCAAAACCTGCTATCTGACGCATTTGAGATCAAGATCACGGATGTTTACGCTACAAAACTATATCTTTCCGGCTCTAAATTACGGGCGAAAGATTATCCCAGCACATAATTCCATGATAAAGAATGTGTCATCTTTACCATCATCCACAGATTTGGTTAAGCGTTGTTGGAAATTCGAACAATTCCCCTTAGATAATTCATCGAAAGCGATCGTTATACAGCACAGCAATTAATCCGCCGAAAGTTAACCTTTTTCCGCTTTTATATTTTTGATTCACTTTTTACACCATGGAGATTGTATGGAAACCACTCAAACCGGCACAATTGCCTCTCTGGGCGCTGATGCCTCTTCGCTGGCCTGGCGTAAATCTGACACCATGTGGATGCTCGGCCTATACGGTACCGCCATTGGCGCAGGCGTATTGTTCCTGCCCATCAATGCCGGTATCGGTGGTCTGATCCCTTTGATCATTATGGCTATTTTAGCCTTCCCGATGACCTATTTTGCCCACCGTGGCCTGTGCCGTTTTGTTCTTTCCGGTAAAAATCCCGGTGAAGATATTACTGAAGTGGTTGAAGAGCATTTTGGTATCAGCGCCGGTAAATTGATTACCCTGCTCTACTTCTTCGCTATCTACCCGATTCTGCTGGTGTACAGCGTGGCTATCACCAATACGGTTGAAAGCTTTATCACACACCAAATGCATCTGAACGCACCGCCGCGTGCCCTTTTGTCTTTGATTCTGATTGTTGGCTTGATGACGATCGTTCGTCTGGGCGAGCAGTTTATTGTTAAGGCGATGAGTATTCTGGTGTTCCCGTTTGTCGCGATCCTGATGCTGCTGGCGTTGTACCTGATTCCAAACTGGACCAGCGCGATCTTTGAAAACGTCAGCGTCAGCGCGGGTAGCGTCGGCAATGGCCTGATCATGACGCTGTGGCTGGCGATTCCGGTGATGGTGTTCTCATTCAACCATTCGCCAATTATTTCAGCTTTTGCCGTCGCCAAGCGTGAAGAGTACGGTGTGGATGCCGAGAAAAAATGCTCCGCGATCCTCGCCCGCAGCCACCTGATGATGGTGCTGACCGTGATGTTCTTTGTGTTCAGTTGCGTACTGAGCCTGTCACCCGCCGATCTGATGGAAGCGAAAGCACAAAACATTTCGATTCTTTCGTATCTGGCAAACCACTTTCACAACCCGATGATCGAATATATCGCGCCACTGATCGCGTTTATCGCCATCACCAAATCGTTCCTCGGTCACTATCTGGGTGCCCGTGAAGGTTTCAATGGTCTGGTCATTAAATCTCTGCGCAGCAAAGGCAAGACCATCAGTATCCCTAAACTGAACCGCATGACCGCCGTTTTCATGTTGGTGACAACCTGGATTGTTGCGACGCTGAACCCAAGTATTCTCGGCATGATTGAGACGCTGGGCGGCCCTATCATCGCGATGCTGCTGTTCCTGATGCCGATGTACGCCATTCGCAAAGTACCGGCAATGCGTAAATACAGCGGCCATATCAGCAACGTATTCGTTGTCGTGATGGGTCTGATTGCCATCTCCGCGATCATGTTCAGCCTGGTTGGCTAGTCGGATGCGGTAAGAAGACTGCTGTAGGCAGGATCAAAAAGGCGATGCCTCTTAGTGATAAGAATGCATCGCCTTTTTCATGGACATTTTTACTGAATTGCTGAGTTACTGATTTTACTGCGTTGAAAGCGGGTAAAATTGGCCTATTTCCCCGAAAACGCACTGAACAATCCGCTAATTTTCATCACGATGAAATCCCAGATTCTGCTGAAGAATCCGCCCTCTTTGACTTCACTCAATACCACCAGCGGTCGTTGCTCAATGGTTTTTCCATCCAACTGAAAATCAATGGTACCCACTGCCTGATATTTGCTTAACGGGGCTTCGATTTGCTCCTGATTAAGATGGTAACTGGCCTTGAGGTTCTTCATCTGACCACGCGGAATCGTCAGTGCGGCATCGCTCTTCACTCCCAGGGCAATCTCTTTTTGATCGCCAAACCACACCCGCTGAGTCACAAACGGCGTATCTGCCTTGAGGGGCGTTACCGTTTCAAAAAACCGCAGACCCCAGGTGAGCAATTTTTCGCTTTCGCTGAAACGAACCCGATCGCTCGGCGCACCCAGAACCACGGAAATCAACCGCATGCCGTTGTCTGTCGCGGAAGAGATGAGGTTATATCCCGCTCCCGACGTATGCCCGGTCTTCACCCCATCGACATTCAGATTGGTGCTCCACAGCAAGCGGTTACGATTCACCTGACGAATTTTATTGAAGGTGAATTCCTTCTCCTTATGAATGGCATACTCATCCGGGACGTCGCGGATCAAAGCCTGCGTGATGCGCGCCATATCGCCAGCGGTGCTGTACTGCCCCTCCGCATCCAGTCCGTGTACCGTAAGGAAATGGGTATTTTCCAACCCAAAAGCCTTCACATAATTGTTCATCAAATTCACGAAGGCGTCCTGACTGCCTGCGACATAATCCGCCAACGCAATGCTGGCATCATTGCCAGACTGTATGACAACCCCTTTGTTCAGTTCAGAAACCGGCACCTTGTCGCCCGGTTTAAGAAACATCAGTGAAGATCCACGCAGCACCGGATTACCGGTCGCCCAGGCGTCTTTGCCGATGGTAACCATATCGTCTGGGGTAATCTTGCCAGACTTGATGGCTTGTCCGATAACGTAACTCCCCATCACCTTGGTCAGACTGGCAGGATCGAGACGGGTATCGGCGTTGGCCTCAGCCAGGATTTTCCCACTATAAAAATCCATTAAAACATAGGCTTTGGCATTGATTTGCGGTGCAGTGGGTGCCTGTTCGGCAGAGGCAGCGGGCAAGGAGAGCAGCAGCAAGCTGGTGCCTGCGCCGAACAGCCTGAATGTGCGGTAGAAAGAGGATTTTTTCATCGGATTGTCAGTGTTTCCATTCAGATAATCGGAATTACTTTATCTTTCAATAAGTCAGGAATATTACTACTGCCAAAACTAACACCTTTACGCACGGGGATTAACCCTCTCAATGTAAAGTTAGATAAATTCCCCTTAAAAAATATACTACATAGTGCGTTATTGTGCAGGGAACGTCAGGATTCAGCACAATTTAGGTAAACGTCTGTACTTCCCAACTTCTATACCGCTGCACATCCACACGTCCAAATAGAATATTATATTACATAATGGCATATCATCTGGTTTTTTATTCTTTTATTTCATCCTCAGGCCGGATCTATCATCAGGTTATGTTTCTCACACCAAGGCTGCAAAGAGATATGGCAATCCCGCATTCTGTCATCGATCTGATAGGAAATACCCCACTGCTCGAACTGACCCGGTTTGATACCGGCCCGTGCCGTTTGTTCGTCAAACTTGAAAACCAGAATCCTGGCGGATCGATTAAAGATCGCGTCGCCCTCTCGATGATTGAACATGCAGAGCGTGAAGGCTTGCTCAAGCCGGGTGGTACCATCGTCGAAGCGACCGCCGGTAACACCGGTCTGGGATTGGCGCTGGTGGCGGCGCTGAAAGGCTATCGGCTGGTGCTGGTTGTCCCGGATAAAATGAGCCGTGAGAAGATTTTTCACCTGCGTGCGCTGGGTGTCGAGGTGGTGCTCACCCGTTCCGACGTCGTGAAAGGCCATCCGGCCTATTATCAGGATTATGCCCGGCGGCTGGCAGATGAAACCCCTGGCTCTTATTACATTGATCAATTCAATAACCCGGCAAATTCGGCGGCGCATTACGCGACTACCGGCCCCGAACTCTGGCAGCAGATGGATCATGACGTCGACGCGATCGTCGTTGGCGTCGGATCGGGCGGTACGCTGGGTGGGTTAAGCCGCTATTTCTCCGAGGTCTCCCCCGAAACCGCGTTTGTGCTGGCCGACCCGGATGGCTCCATTCTGGCGGAATACCAGCGCAGCGGTGAAACAGGCGAAGCCGGAAGTTGGCTGGTGGAAGGCATCGGGGAAGATTTTGTTCCGGCGCTGTCGGATTTCCGTCAGGTCACCCACGCCTATTCCATCGACGACGCCGAAGCCTTTACCACGGCGCGCGATCTGTTGCGCCTCGAAGGCGTATTGGCAGGTTCGTCCAGCGGCACCTTGCTGGCCGCAGCGCTGCGCTATTGCCAACAGCAAACCGAAGCCAAACGCGTGGTGACTTTTGTTTGCGATAGCGGCAATAAATATTTGTCTAAAATGTATAACGATCACTGGATGCTCGAACAGGGGCTGATTAAGCGTGAACAGCTCGGAGACCTGCGCGATTTGATCGCCTATCGCCACGACGACGGTTCCACCGTGTCCGTTGCGCCGGAAGATACGCTGGCGATCGTCCATGCCCGCATGCGTCTTTACGATATTTCGCAATTGCCGGTCCTGGAAAACGATCGTCTGGTCGGATTAATCGACGAATGGGACTTGTTGAACAGTCTGCAAAATAACCCTGAGCATTTCTCTTTGCCCGCCCGCGAAGCCATGACCGTTCGGGTTAATACGCTGCAAAAAGAGGCTTCGTTCGCGCAACTGCTGGAGACGTTCAATCAGGGACACGTCGCGGTAATACTCGATGGCGACCATTTCCTGGGCTTGATCACCCGCACCGACGTACTTAATCATTGGCGTCAGAAGCTCCGTTGATTCGCTCATTTTCCCGTTGAGGTAAAGGAATTCTATTATGGCTAAATTTGATACGCTGACGGTTCATGCCGGTTATAAACCCGACAGCACTGGCGCGGTGATGCCCGCAATTTATGCGACATCCACGTTTGCCCAACCCGCGCCGGGCGAACCCATCGGCTATGACTATTCACGTAGCGGCAATCCAACGCGCGCGGCTCTGGAGTCCGCGATTGCCGAACTGGAAGGGGGAACGCGTGGATTTGCCTTTGCGTCCGGGCTGGCTGCGTGCTCAACCGTGCTGGAACTGCTGGATCAGGGCAGCCATCTGATTGCCGTTGACGATCTGTACGGAGGCACCTACCGTCTGCTGGAAAAAGTGCGCAAGCGCAGCGCAGGGTTGCAGGTGACCTACGTGGACCCGGCGGATCTTCAGGCGCTCGAACAGGCGATTACGCCGCAAACGAAAATGATTTGGGTCGAAACGCCGACCAATCCGTTACTGAAACTGGCCGATTTGCGCGCCATTGCGGCTCTGGCCACAAAGCATCAGTTGATCAGCGTGGCTGACAATACGTTCGCCTCACCGGCCATTCAGCGTCCGCTGGATCTCGGCTTTGATATCGTGGTGCACTCCGCGACCAAATATCTCAATGGTCATTCTGACGTGGTCGCCGGTGTCGCGGCTGTCGGAAATAACAGCGAACTGGCGACGCAGCTTGCCTTCTTGCAGAATGCCGTCGGCGGCATCCTCGACCCGTTCAGCAGTTTCCTGACGCTGCGTGGGCTGAGAACATTGGCGCTGCGAATTGAACGACACAACCATAGCGCGCAGAAAATTGCCGAATGGCTGGAATCCCAGCCGCAAGTTGAGGCCGTTTACTACCCCGGACTTGCCAGCCATCCGCAACACGCGCTGGCAAAACAGCAAATGCAGGGATTTGGCGGCATGATATCGGTTCGATTGAAAGGCGACGATGACTATGCGCGTGCGGTAATCAAACGTTCGGCGCTGTTCACGCTGGCCGAAAGTCTGGGTGGCGTCGAAAGCCTGATCAGCCAGCCGTTCAGCATGACCCACGCCTCCATTCCTCTTGAGCAGCGGATGAAAAGCGGCATTACCCCGCAACTGCTGCGTCTGTCGATAGGGATTGAGAATACGGAAGATTTGATCGAGGATTTGCAGCAGGCACTGAATGGCTGATTCCAGGCTGATTTTCCCGATCTGAAAAGCGAAACAGGGCGAATAATTCGCCCTGTTTGGTTATGCACAGAAAACCTCCAGCTAGGCTGGAGGTTCCGTAAAGCTTTCAGCTTTGAGCCAGTTATAAAAACCCCTTTTGATTTGTTAAAACAGTTTGCGGTCTGGCAACTGCAAACGTTCAACAAGA
>NZ_QOVA01000070.1 GCF_003332275.1 Edaphovirga cremea
GCCTGCATGTGGGCGATCTGTTCACTGTCCTGCTTATCAGGGTCAACCAAAAGCAGAATTGAACCGGCTTTGTATTCTTTACCTTCACCATTCAAAGAATGAAATAATTCTCGTGTTCCTGCTGGCGGTTCGCTTTCAAATAACCACGGCTCATACGCCTTTGTAACCGCCCCGTAGGGAAGAACACAAAAACCAGCGTCTACAGGTTCACGTTTTGACTCCTGTTGCATTGGTTGCTCTATTATGTGCTTTTTAGCTGATTGTGCGTGTTGTTCCGGCTCTTGAACGGGTTCAGGGGCAGTTTTCGCTGGTGCTGGGACTGCTTTTACTGGCGCGTTCTGGTAGGGGCCATGTTTAGCCCAGGTTTGAGAAGGAATAAAAAAAGCCTTACACGGGCAGGTTGAGCGACTATAAAGCGTACTTGCTGCCAGACAGCCATGAATAATTTCTCCAGGATGGCCTCCACTGACGCTGTATACACCAGGATGTTTACCGCATGACACTTTGTTGCCCTGAACCGCTTGCGGATTAAAATTACTGCCAAATTTTTGCCCTTTTGGATGTCCTTCAAGAACACTCCCCCCGCAGGAAGTTCTGTCCCCCTTTATAATCCAGTAACCTAAT
>NZ_QOVA01000008.1 GCF_003332275.1 Edaphovirga cremea
CCGTAAGTAATCCATAGATGCAAATGTCAGATCGCGATGCGCCTGTTAGGGCGCGGCTGGCAAGAGAGCCTTATAGGCGCATATGAAAAACCTCCGGCTATGCCGGAGGATATTTATTCATCAACAAGATGATATTATTGGACTGACTGAAGACAGGACATCGATAACATCATCACCTGTAACTATGAGGTAATGATCGATAGGATCTCCATCATGTATATTGGCACTTTGCTCGTTAAACCATGTTAAATAATAAGATCCTTCTACTTTGTAGATCCCTGTCAACATTTGGCCATTCAGTTCATCTTGCATTTTTAACAAGTCACCTTCATCAGTGACACGAAAAGAATGTATCCAGTCAAATACAACACGGATTTTTTTAGTTTTATCTGCATGACTTGAAGCTAAAACTAGCTCAAGAGTTCCAAATAAATATCTAAAATCGGATAATTGGTTATGCTGCAAGCAATGCTCTTCGCAAGCAATATTCACTAATTTTTCAGTCATATACCATCACTCATCATATCTAAATTTAATTCTATTCTTGCCAGACTGGATTTCTAATGTTGGCCTGCCATCAGTGCTGCGCTCTCTGACAATAACTGTTCGGCCATCAGGAAGTTTACCAACTCGGCCACCCGGGATATCTTTAATTTCAGTAGGTGCTAATGAATCAAATTCTTTATTAGCGGCGTCACTACCACCAGTTCTTTCAAAGAGCTTTGATCGCCCTGTAGTTTCTTGGCCTTTTGATGATGAAGACATCAGATCATCAACAGTTGTTTTTTGTTCACTATTCCTAGCATTCTCCTCGTCCTCTGGCCCCCAACCGCCCGGCGTACCTGAACCCGTTCCACCCAGCTCTTTCTTCTGCTCATCCGTCAGATCCTTACCTATATTCGGGTTCGAAGCTGCATCCGGTGCATATTTATCCTGAAGCGAATTGAGATACTTCTCAGTGATCTCGCTGGTGCCCATCATCTGTAACATAATTAGATGATCCAGTTCATCGGACGTTATATTATCTGCCACGTCCTTGAGAGTCGCTCCAGCAAGACCCACAATACCTGCCTTGGCACCGATCTCCAGTAACTGCTCTGCAACCTTGTTACGGCATGATGCAGCGACTCCACAGACTTTCAGCACCAACGACAGCGAGTTATTCTCCACCTCCACCCGTGCAGCATTCGCTCCACTGGACGCCGAGAACGTGTCTCCGCCCACGCTACCGCCTGCCGCTACGCCCACTGCGGTGGCAAGGTTGCTGATAAAGGTCCGTTGCTCTGCATCCAGCTCGTCTACGTTCTTGCCGTAGAACGCCTTCGACAGAGTATTGCCCATTAACGCCGCAGAGGCCATACCTCCTGCGGCACCCGCCAGCGCATCCCCGCCCTGTAACTGCGTCAGGGCGGCCGAGACAATACCGTGCAACGCAATTCGCGCCGCTTCGTTCTCTCCCGCCGCATCCTTCACCAGCTTCGACATATAGGGCGCGGCTCCTGCCGCCAAACCGCCCTGGAGGTTACCCCCCAGAATACCGGCAAGGAGCCCCGTCGCTGCCGAGGTCTCTCGCCAGAAGTCACTGCCCGGCCCGTATTCTTTCTCGGCGTCAATATAGCGGCTGTCACTCTTCACTGCCGCATCGAGTTGCTCTTTGGTAGCCTCAGGATATGCCTGACCCAATTCCTCTCTCAACTGCGCGTTTTTAGCGGCTGCCTGCTGCTCCATCGACGTCTTGTACGCATCTGCCGCCTGAATGCCCAGCGCGACCGCTTCCTTCTGGATATCCAGCTTGTCCTGGACCTTATCCTTGTCAAAGCCATCCTCCACGCTGTGGTTCGCATTCGCGGTATCTCGGCTCAGTTCCGCGACATCCTGCTGCTGACCCTCTTTATCCCGGATGGTGATGGTGCCGTCGGCAATGGCACTTTGCGTTATGCCACTCTCCTTGCCGGAGACCTGAGCGAGACCCGTAGAAGGCAAGCCCTGTGAGCTCGGTGCGTACTGCTGGGTGTCTTTATTGAGTCCAGCCCCCCCAGACACCGTAAATCCGCCCTGTTTACCACTCCACTCCGATTCATTTTTCAGCTCACTCCAGCCAAGCGTGCCGGTATCCAGATGATTTTTATCCGCCGTGGCCTCAGAGGCCAGTACCGCTCCGTCCAGTTGGGTATGATTGCCCACCGTGATATCAAAGCCGCCTTGCCCGGCGTAAATCCCGCTCTGGTCTGTAACCGAGGTGAAGTTGTTGTGCAGCTTCCCTGCATTCGCGCTCACACTGCCTTCGACTACCGAACCATAACAAACCGGTGGGATGCAGACGCTCAGATTCATGCCAGACGATGTGGACTTGCTGTCATACCTCGCACTGTCCTGCACGCTGGCGATGCTCAGGTCGCGTCCGATATCCGCAATCACCTTGTCAGCACTGAGTTCTGCACCGGTGAGCGTCGTGTCGCGCCCGCTGATGATAGTCAACGTGTCATCGGCATGTACCTTGCTGTTGTTATTGCTCTGGCTGCTACCGTCCTCTCGGCTCTGGTTCTGGCTGTAACCCAGCTCACCGGTAAAGCCATTCTGGCTGCCGCCCATTGAGAAACCGACGCCCGCGCTCACCGAGTTGCCGCTGGTGCTGCTTTTCTGGGACTCGCTATCTTGCGAGGCGTTCAGGACAATATCCCGCCCAGCGTCCAGCACCACACTCTTGCCGCTGATATCCACGCCCTGGCCCACAATATCGTTACGGGCCTTAATCACCACCGCGTCGCCGGCTTGCAAGGTACTCCCCTGTTGCTGCTGGTGACTGTAATCCTGCTCCTGAGCCGATTTGCCCGCTGTCGCGCTGGCGCTCACCTTGAAGGCTGACGGGTTCATGTTCGACTGCATGGTCTGCGTGGCAACAGTCAACCCGGTCTGCGCCGCGTAAATCCCGGTCAGACGCGGATCATCGCCATCCTGGGCCGAGCGGGCCGCTTTTTCTGCTGTCTGCGCGGCACTGGCCACCCAACCGGACACCTGTCCCTTGACACCGTACTGCGTTGATGAGGACTCGCTGTGGGTCTTCAGGCTGTCTTCACTCACATCAAACAGGACGTTATTACCGCTGACGAGCAACGATTTTCCGGCGCTGATATCAGCACCATGGATGGAGACATCTTCTCCGGCCTGGAGCGAGACATTGCCATTCTGGCTCACAATCTGGCTACGCAAGGTGCTCTGCTGGTTGCTGTCTGCCGTTGAGCTAAAATCGTCCTTCTGCCAGCCGACGGTACCGCTGTAGCCATCCCCGCCAAGATTACCCACCATGGTATGGCTACCCGACTGTGCCTCGTGAATCGTGTTATTACCGGTGGTGACGGTGATATTGCCTTTATCGGCACCTATCAGCAGGTCGTTAACCGAGGTCAGTGAACTCCCTGCGATGGCCACGCTGCCTTCACGGCTGTTGATGTAAATATCAGAGCCACTGATCAGTGAGGCATTTTCCGTTGTACTGGTGCGGTCTGCCGTGCTGTTGGACTTATCCATGGCAAACGGGAGGACATCGTTACCATTGTTCGGCGCTCCATTGACGGCGCGTGCTACCGCCCCCAAACCTGGCATACCATCGGTCACACTCCAGCCTTTGCTACTGGCGCTGCTGCTCAGATGCTCCGAGTCGGTAGAGGTGACGATGGCCACATCACGCTTCGCATCCATAATCACCGCTTCACCGGCACTGACCTGGCTACCGCGGATCAGGATATCGCCCTGGCCCTTTTCGCCGGTGGCCGTTAACTGAACGTTGCCTGACGCATTCAGGGTACTCCCGGAATTGAAGGTGCCTTCGTAATGGCTCTCACTGTTCGACGATGAGCGGCCATAGGTCATGGGTAGTGCAGCGCCCATCCCCATATCGACACTGGTCGCGCCTATTTCATTGGCCAGTTGTCTGACTTTGGTGATGCCGTCGCTGTCAGAGTTGACGATGTCGCGGATATTACGGATACCGTTGATAATGGGGTCGGCGACGGAAATCGTCAGGCCGCTGCTCTTGCTGGATTGTTTCGTATCCTGCGTAATGCTGTCACGGCCCGGCAGAATAGCGATGTCACTGCCCGTGATGTCGATATGACCGGTTTTACGCTCATTATCCCCGGCGGCGCGCCCTGCTACCACATCTGTGGCACTGAGTGTCACCTGATCGCCGGCGTTGATAATCACGTTACCGCCCGTGGTGCCGATGATGCTGCGGGAGTCACTTTCAGTCACTTCTGCGCCTTTACGCTCAGACTTGCTGGACTGTGAACCCACCGTGACACCAAGGTTGCCACCACTGAACACACCGCTCTTTTTGGTGCTGTTCATTTCGTAATAACTGGTGGTATTGGTCGCGGCCTCTACCGTCACATTATTTTTGGCATTCAGGGTGATATCTCCGTCAGCCGCCACGGCGGAACCCCGTATACGCAGGTCATTCCCGGCTTGCAGTGTTACGTTGTCACCGCTCAGCAGGCTGCCATTGGCCGTGCTGCTGTGCTCTTCCCGCTGGTAGGCACTCTGGCTGCTGCTCAGAACCCCTTTACTGCTGCTGCTGCCCTGTTGCTTGAAGTGCTGTTCATCCTGGCTGGCAGTGAGCGTGATATCCCCGGCCGCCTTGAGCCCCAGCGACCCTTGCTCACTTTGCAGCGTGCTGCCTTGCACGGTGATATCACCCTGCCCGGCGATGACGGTGATCCCCTCTTTGGCGCTGAATACGCTCCCCAGCGAGACATCGCTCGAACTCTCGGTCTCGCGCTGGCTTTGCGTTTTGCCGACCTTGCTCTGTTCGCTGTCGCTTTCGCTCAGTTGCTGGCGCGCTTCCTCGATGGTCACCTGTTGCGCACTCAGGCCAATACTGCCCGACGCACTCTCAACCTGTGCGCCCTCGGCGACAAAGTCCCCTCCCGCCAGCATCGTCACCCCGTCGCTGCCGCTCAGGGTCGTGGTGTGCAGGGTGTCGGCCTGCCGGCTGTTGCTCACCGTCGAGGTACGGCTGTTGGCCTCCAGATGGGTGTTATTGGTGGTGGTGTCCGCCAACAGCGAGATATCCCCGCCAGCCAGTAATCCCAGTTGCCCCCCGGCCTGGACCTGGCTGCCTTGTACGGTGATATCCTGCCCCGCCTTGAGACTGAGGTTGCCGCCAGACGTCACGCTGCTGCCCAGTGCCTGCTGCCATTCGCCACTCACTTGCGCCATCCGCCCATCCGCCATGTCGATGCTTTCGCTGGTACGACTTCCCATCGCCCCGGACAGGATGTTCAGATCGGCGGTATAACTGCTGCGCGCGGTGGTGATGCTCAGGCTGTTGCTGGCGCTCAGGCTGAGGCTCTCGGTGGCACTCAGTTTCGCCCCCTGCAGGCTGATATCGCCGCCGCTCAGGCTGAGTTCCCGGGCATTCATGCCCGCCTGACGCAACGCATCCTGCAGGTTGGTACTCAGGCTGGTGCTGTCGGCCTGCACATTGATCGTATCTGCGCGGATATCGCCGCCCTGGTGCAGGAAGCTACCGGTATCAATACCCAGCGCCTTATCGGCAAACAGATTCGCCGCATTGCTGAGGCTGTCGGTTGACAACTGCAGGTTGCCCCCGGCAATCACCGCACCATCACCACTCACGCGCACCGTGGTGTTGGCCAGATAGACTTGCGGCACCCACACAGTCTGCGGGCCGTCAGCGGTTTGTACCGTTTCGCTTACCAGCCAGACGATATCCTGCTGCAAGGCGGCAATTTGTGACGGGGTGAGGGCCACGCCGGGCACCAGATGGAAATCTTCCGCCACCTTGATGCCGTTGTTCATCAGGGCCTGGTATTGCGCCATCGCATTGTCACCCTGCAATGACTGACGGCCGGTTAACGCCAGCAATTGCTGCGTGACCACCTGTTGTTCGTAATACCCGTCCCCCAGGCGCTTCATCACCTGGCTGGGGTCATAGCCCACCCGTTGCAGCAGGTAATCACTGCTGAGGAAGTTGCTTTTGTTGGCAAAGCGCGGATCGGTCACCACCAGGAAAGGGCTGTCCGGCTCGGTTTGTTGGCGGAACAGGCCGTTATTGGGGATAGTGGTCGCCACGTTCGCCAGATGCTGCAGGTCGGTTAACGCCAGCTCACCCGGTGTCAGCGGCTGACTACCCCCTGCCAGGCCGGTATCTGCCGCCTGCCAGTCACCCCCCTCGATGTTGACCGCCAGGGGGTTGCGTTCCCATTCGGCACGCTCGGCGGCAGCGGCGTTCCGGGCTGCGTCCACGGCGCTTATCTGCGCCTGATTGACGGTGGTGTTTGCGAGGCTGACGCCCTGGATGCTGACGTTGCCATACCCGCTGATGATGCCATCAAGGGTGGTCAATGCGGTGGTCTCATCCAGATTGTAGGTGGGATACCAGTGTCCTTCCGCCCGGTCATAGTGATCGACAATGACTCCCTGACGGCGTTCATTGACCGAATAACCCTGATTGACAATGTTGGCGGTCCCGTCAATGGTCAGGTTGCCATTGCTGCTGAGGGTGCTGGCATCATTGAGCAGTTGTGCGCCAATGTGCAGCGTCATGTTACCGCCGGACAGCAGGGATGCCCCGACACCGGCAGAGATCAGTTGATCCGTCGTGACGGTCCCGGTGATGCTGCGCTCACGCAGGTTGTTGTAATCCGTCACATAGGGCGCACTGGCAATATCAATAAACCGATCGGGGCTCCACAGCTCTATCCTTTCGCTGTCGGTGGCATTCCACCAGACGGTGTTTTGATACGGGGTGGGGACAGTTCGCTGCCGCCACCCCTGAGTGCCATAGAAGGTCATGTCATAACTGCCATCGGCATTCGGGATCAGGGCCAGGTAGTTTACCCACAGGCTGATCAGGCTCCCTGTAGCGTCTTTTACCTGGACTTGCGCCTGTTTGCTGGCGGCATCCATCGCCAGGATCGTCCCATACGGATTGCTGTTGGCGGCGGTGGCGTCGTTAAAGGTCAGGCGCTGGGTCACCGGTGCCATGGAGCTGACATCGGTATTGACGTCTTCCCCGTAAGAGCGCCAGTAGTAGTTGTAAAGATGCAGATCCTCGGTGCGGGTCTGGGCGTCACGGGCAATATCCAGCCCTTCACGCAGGTTATGCAGGCGTTGGGCCGCTATCGTCACCTCCCCTTGTGCCTGGATCTGGCTGGCCCGGTTTTCAATCATATCCCCACTGGTGAGGGAGAGATTGCCGGCACTGTAAATCAGTGCGCCATCCCGGTTGGTCATCGTTTCACCGGTTATCAGGCTGATGTTTTCAGTGGCGGCTATCACCGCCTGGCTGCCGTGGTTGTCAAGGGTGCGGCTGTTGACTGACAGGGTGTCGGCCATCAGCGTGGCCTGGTTATCCAGGCTGTCGACGTCGAGAGTCAGCGTATCGGCTTCGATGCGCCCCTGATTGGTCAGCGCGCCGGTGGTGAGCGTCAGGGTGCCCGCCACCAGGGTAGCCAGATTGTTCACGGCGCGGCCAGAGAGGATTAACTCTCCGGGGAGCAACCAGTCGGCCAGATTGGTGAAAATGCCCGATAAGCGGAAGGTGACCGAGGTGTTACTGCTGAGTATATCGGTCGCCTGATGGGTGTAATCCTGCTGGAGATCCAGCGTCAGGGCCCCCCGGCTCAGCAGGGTGCCGCCGAGATTGTTCAACGTCTGTGTCGAGACGGTGAGCGCGCCACCGCTTTGAATGGTACCCCCCTGATTGGACAACGCCAGCGCCGGGACCGCACTGCCGCTGATACTCAGGTTATTGTTGGCTAACAGATAACCCTGATGATTATCCAGCCAGTCCAGTTGTGACAGCGTCAATGTGCCAGCACTCTGTATACGGCCTGCGGTGTTATCGAGGGTTTGCGCCCTGATCGTGGTATCGGTGGTGCCCATCAGCAGGCCACCGTCGCGGTTGTTCACCTGCCGGGTGTTCAGGCTCAACGCCCCCTGACTGCTGATGATCCCCTGGGTGCTGTTATCCACGCTGTCGCTGTTCAGTGTCAGTGCCAGCGTGGACACCAGCTGGCCGCCCTGATTGTTCACTGTACTGCCGTCCAGACTCAGGCTGTCACCACTGTGAATTTTTCCCTGCTGGTTGTTGAGCGTGGTGAACCGGTAGTCGCCCGCCCCCTGGCTTATCAGGGTGCCTGCACTGTTGTCCAGTTGACGGGCCGTAAGCTGGAGGCTGCCCAGGCTGCTCATCACACCCTGGGCATTCTGTACGCGGTCGGCAGAGAGTTGCAGGCCCTGATTGGTACGCACGGTACCCTGGGTATTGTCCAACAAGCCCGCGAGTTGCACGCTGAGTTGCTGCTGGCTGTCAATGACCCCCTGGGCATTCAGCAGTTGTGCGGCGCTGATCTGCATCCCTTCGCCACTTTGCACCTTGCCCAGGCGGTTATCCAACTGATCGTTCAAGGTCAGTTGCAGCTGTTTCTGGCTATAGAGCAGGCCGTTTTGCTGGTTATCGATGCCCTGAGCCTGGATCTGTAACTGTTCACCCGCCAGCAGTTGCCCGCCCGCATTGTGTAAAGTCCCGGCCGGGGTCACGTTGGTGACCCCTTGCAGCAACAGGCGCGTTTGCGCACTGATTTTTCCGCCCTGGTTGTAGACGTCCTGAGCCGCACGCAGCACCAGGTTGGTCGCAGACTGCAGTATGCCGTACTGGTTGTTCCAGATGGTGACGGTCAGGCTGGCGTCCTGCTGGCTGACGACTTCACCCTGCTGGTTATCAAAACGTTGGCTGACTGCCGTCAGCGTGCCCAGGCTGCCGATCCAGCCCTGGGTATTAAAAATGTTCTCGGCCTGCAACCGCTGCGCCCGCTGGCTGATGATGTTGCCACTGCGGTTATCCAGCGCGCGGGTGAACTGCATGTCCAGCGCGTCCAGCGCCTGGATTTCACCCTGGGTATTGACGAGGCTGAGCGCACGCACCGTGCTGCTGCCACCGCTGGCCAGTTTGCCCCCCTGGTTGTCCCAGGCCCCGGAGAGGTTCAATGCCAGCGCCTGCTGGCTCTGGACCAGCCCCTGCTGCCGGTTGTTCAGCTGTCCGCCGTTCAGTGACAGCGACCCTCCGCTTAACAGTTTGCCCTCATCGTTATTGAACAGGCTGAGTGCGCCGCCTTGCCAGGAGAGATCCTGCTGCGCCGTCAGGGTGCCCGCCTGGTTATTGACATCACCAGCGGTAGTGAGGGTGAGTTCACCGCCTGACTGCAACCTGCCTGCCGCGTTGTCCAGGCTGCCCGCCACGATCCGGGCCTGACTGCCACCCAGTGCGGTGCCCTGACGGTTATCCCAGCGCCCTTCGGTGGTGATTTCCAGCCCATCGCCCGCGTCTATCAGCCCTTGCTGATTGTCAATCGACTGGCGGGCATCAAGGCGCAATTGTCCCTGGCTGACCATCATCCCCTGCGCGTTGTTCACTGCCTGTGCCGCGAGGTACAGGCTCTGGCCACGGATCTCACCGGCACGGTTGTTGAGCGTGCCCTGACTGTTCAGGGTCAGGTTGCCGCCGGACAGTAACTTGCCCTGGCTGTTATCCAGCCCATTTTGCGCCGTGACGACCAGGGATGACTGGCTTTGCAGCGTGCCCTGCTGGTTAGTCAACGCCCCGACATCCAGTTGCAAACTGCCGTTGCTGCCCATGACGCCGGACTGGTTGGTCAACACCCCACTCACCCGCCAATGCTGCGCCGTGCCGTCCAGGGCCACCAGCCGCCCACGCAGGTTAGTGAGGCTGGCGGTATCCAGGCTGAGCTGTTGTGTTTCAATGCTGCCATCGGTGTTATCCAGCATGCCGGTCAGGGCAAAACGGCTTTCCCCCGCCCCCACCTGTGACCAGACGCCCGCCTGGTTGAACAGGCTGTCGGCGGTGATGTGCCAGTTTCCGGCGCGGATTTGTGCCTGCTGGGTGTAGAGATGTCCCTGGCTGTTGATGGTGAGTTGTTCACTGTCCACCTGCGCCTGTTGCAGCACGACGTCCCCGGCCTGCGCGGTCAACACGGCCTGCCCGGCTGCCAGGCGGCTCTGGCTTAAATCCACCTGGCGACCGGTAACGCTGACCTTTTTCTGGCTCAGCAAGCTGCCGCTGGCACGAATATCCGCCTGGCTTTCAAGCGTCAAATCCGCCGGGCGGATCAGGGTGCTGTTGGCATCACTGCCCGCCAGCAGATTGCCGCTGCTCTGGATCCCTTGCCCGGCGCGCAGCGTGACGTTGCCTGCCGCCGCCAGGGTGCCGGATTGCCGGATGTCGCCCTGGCGGCTTTGCACCACAAGCTGGCCACCGCTGTACAGTTTGCCCTGGTGTTCAATGCTGTCCCTGGCGGTCAAGGTGATGTCACCCCCGGCCTGGGTGTAAGGCTCCGCCGTGCCCGCCTGCCAGGTGAGTTTGCCTTCGCTGCTCACCGTCAGGGTTTTGTCAGCCTGCAGATGCCCGCCCTGGTTGCGAACGCCCACCCCGGCCTCGGTGCCGACCATCCGGATATGGCCGCTGTACATGCCGCCCATCTGGCCCATGTCGATCGCCAGTTCAGGCGCATTGTCGCCCACGGCAGCCAGCGCGCTGGCGGTCTTGCCATCGGCGCTGACCTGGTTGCGCCCCGCCACCACGGAGATACCTTCACGCGCCCAGACCCCGGCGTTCACTTGCACCGCCTGGGCCAGAATATCGACATACTCGGTGTCGTGGCGGGAGTCCCCATTCAGGCCCCCGCCCTCAATCCGGATCAGCCCACGTTCGACCTGATAGCCCGCCAGACTGCCATCCGCATTCAATTGCGGTTTACCGGTGGTCAGCGTCATACGCCCGGCATTGATGGTGCCGCAGCCGTCACACACAATGCCTGACGGGTTAGCCACCACGACCTGCGCCTTGCCCCCCGCCACTTCCAGAAAACCGCGTAACTGGCTGGGGTTGTTGCTGTTCACTTCATTGATGATGACGCTGGCGGGTGCCGCATTCGGATTGAGTTTGGCATTGCCCTGGATGTAACCCGCCAGTTGGGTGGAGGTCATCACCGCCGAGTTGTTGAGGATCGCCCCTTGCTGGCCGACATCAAATTGCTGGTACTGGTTGTGCGAGATACCGGCCTGATTCGGCGCATTGATATTCACCTGCTGCAGCCCGTTCTGGGTGTTGATCACTTCCGGGCGCTGCGCGGGCGCAAGCTGGCCGTCGGCCACGATGCCGTTGGCCAGCACGGGTTCGACGAACAACGCCAGCCCAATCAGCCACAGGGCGCGGCGCACCGTCACCCACAGGCGGGCACCGCCGGTACCGCGGCTTTGCCCTGGCTGGCTACTGCAACTGCGGGCCAGTTCTGACACCACCCTCAATTCACCTTGAGTACGGCTGAAAATGATGCGGTAGCACTGTTTGTTCATGAGCAACTTCCCTGATAAAAATGATCCCATTCAATAAAAAACGTTTGCCGTCACTGCCCGCTCTTCACCGCTAGATTTGCAGGTTAATGCTGAAACCGGTGGTCACACCCGAGGTGTGGAAGCCTTCCGGCTTATAGAGCGGGACGCCGGCAAACAGGTCGTAACTGACGCGCTGCCAGAATGCGCCTCTCACCCCCAGCACGGTGCCTGCCAGCTGTTGCCCAACCAGATGTCGGGTTCCGGGCCCATCAACACGGCCATAATCCGCCCCCCAATAGAGTTCATGACCGCGCGAGAACATATTCCAGGCCACTTCGTTACGCCAAATCAGGCCTTTTTCACCGGATAGACTCTGTTCGCCATCAAACCCGCGCACGGTGTAACGCCCGGCGATGGCCAGACGATCCTGGGGGGTCAGTGGCTCGTTGCTCCATTGCCCACGCACACTGGTGTTGTAGCGCCAGGCTTGACTGGCCCATTGGAAAGGCAGGTTCAGGCTGACATCCCCCATGAGCATGCTGGGGCGGGCCGTGCCGCCGTCATAGGCTTCTTCCGGCGCAGGCAGGGCGCCAAATGCCCCGGTCCCCTGCCGCCAGTTGAGATTGGCATCGAGCGTGTTGTCACCCAGATAACTGCGTTGATTGAACCCCAGCTCCCAGCCCGCCGTGCGGCGCCGTTGATCTGCAAACTCAATGTCCTCTACGGCGTTGGTTGAATGACGGCGATAAACGCGCATATTGAGTGTGGTTTTGTGTGACTGATTACGAAACAGCAAACGGGAAACCGTTAATTGGGCACTTTCGCTTTTGCCGCTGTAGCGGAGGGTCTCGTTGGCATTGGGGATACTCTGGTAATAATCGTAGTCGTTGTAGTTGGCGGAAAAGCCCCAGTCCCCCACGGGAATGCTGTAGTTCACCGTGTTGGAACGGCTGTCATACGGCCCATCGCGAAAGAGGCTTCTGCCGATGTTGGCATAGAAAAGGTCGTTCTGGGCAAAGGGGGCATCAATCGACAGGGTGGCTGACCCCTGGTACCTGCCGGTGCTTTCAGAGCCGCTGTCATCCAGCCCGAGGCTGAGATGGATCGGGCGGCTCTCTTTCCAGGCGATCAGCAGATCGCTGGTCGCCTCCTGGGTGCCCGGCACAATCTGAATGTCCGCCTCAACGTTCGGGACACGCTTGAAGTTCTCCAGCGCCTGTTCAATATCGCGCAGGTTGAGGATGTCCCCGGAACGGGCCGGGACGGCATTCCATAATCTGGCACGATAAGACACCGGCTCCACAAAACGGATCTGGGCAATGCGGCCTGGCTGCAGTGTGAGCGTCAATACACCCTGGGTGAGATCCTGCTCCTGGGCCATGACGCGCGTGGTGACGTAGCCTTTTTCCAGAATGGCATTCTGGACTTTATTGATCGCCAACAGGATCCCTTGCGATCCTAGACAGCGGCCTTTGGCGTCCTTGACGGCATCAAGCGCCCATTGAAAACGGCTGGCGGAGTCCCCTGCCAATGTGAAGGTAGTAAGGGTAAAGCATGGGGATTCATTGGCGGGGTAATCCGGCAACGAGACGCTTGGCCGGGTGAGCCGGATGTCGGTTTGTGGGGTATTTTGCTGCTGTAAAGCCCGTTCCCTTTCCTGCTGCCGCATTTGTTCCTGGGCATCAATGGCGGCCGCGTCCTGAGACAAGGACGGTGGGAGCATAGCGGCAGACACCCGCGCCGCGGGGTGTGTTGCCAGACAGAAAAGACAGGCGTTGAAAAACAGCGCCCGACAGCGGTCATTATTACGGTTCATCCCTGTAACCCTTGGTAAATTCAACTCAGCACAATGCATGCAAATAGGCACAGAGGGCTTTTTCATGCCATCCATGTCAGCAAACGGTCTTTGTCAGATTGATAAAAAAGAGCACCCCAGTGGTCTGGGTAAAAGAAAAGTGTGCGGATATTAACCGATAGAAAGGATTGGTTACAATTGCTTATGAGAAATATTGTTCAATGAATCTGAACGATGAGAGCGCCGCCTGGCAACAGGCGGCGCTTTTCTGAAGAGAGGCGATAGACTTTGCTGCCGCGTAAAGTCTATCAATTGTAGGTAAACGAGGCGACGACCGAGGCATTGATTGAGCCGGGCGTAACCCCGCCACTCGCGGTGTAAGCGCGGGTTCGCAGTGAAAACGTGGCAGTTTGGCTGCCGCTGTTTACATCAACTGTGGCCGTCTTGCCATTGCCATAGTTCATTCCATCGCTCCCGGTTAATTCGATCGAGAGATTGGTTGCCGTGCCCTGGTTCTTGTAGCGTTCGGCATCTGCGCCATCCTGAGTGCCAGCAAAGGTGGCCTGTACCTTGGTGGTGGATGCCGGGCAGTCTCTCAGGACTATCTGGAAAGACTTCCACTCACTCCCGGTTCCCGCTGTCGCCAGAGTCGTCGCCTGGATCTGCTGCAGATCGACATTGATGACCGAGTTGCTGCTGTCAACAACACAAGGAGAGGCGATGACATTTCCCGTAATATTGATTGTACTGACATCCGCTGCGTTAAGTCCCATGCTATACGTGACTAACAGTATTACGCTGCCATATGCCAATTTGACTGACGGTTTCAATTTCATCATTGCCTCACCCTCCGTTATTCCAATTCCTGCCTGCGTCATGGGTAATTAATTATTCTCAACCAGCAATAAATTACCTATTTAAAAGGATGGCGTGGTTCATTGCATTTATGCTTTCCAGCCTCTTTATTTACAAGGCTAAATACAAGACATGGATGTGCATCGAACCACGTTATTCCTTATCCGCTCTTTTTACTGATATATCACCGTAAACTGGGCGCTGGCATTGGCAATACCCGCCGTTACCGCACCGGACGTCGCCTTGTAGCGGGCAACAAACTCCAGGAGGTTATCTGCACCGGAGACCAGGGCATAAGGCTGTGAATTTTCAAATAATCTCACGATCTGCTGGCTGGCGTCTGTCAGTTGAATTGCGACGCCCGTTGCCGTATCTACTCCGTCGCCTATTGCCAGCAGGCTGTTGTCGCCCGCCACGCTGGTACCGTCAAACTTCACCACAGCACTGCTCGCCGCAACCGGGCAATCTTTCAGGATCAGTTGGAATGCCGTCGGGGCAGCCGTCGAACCAACCCCGGTAAATGCCGTGGAGGCCACTTTGCCCAGGGTGACCGTCAGGTTCTGCGAGTTGGTATCAACGGTGCAGGCAACGTCTGTGATTTCACCGACAAAGTTGATTGTACCGTCTGCAGCAAATACGGCAGGAGCAGCAACAACAGAGGACAGCAGGGCAACAGCAAGTAAATTCTTCTTCATCATAAAATCTCTATTTAATTAATAACAGGGTTAGGGTTAATTCCTTTTCATTTAATTCAATGCGCGGATATCGAACTCTTTCATCATTTCACCCTGCCCACCTTTATAGCCATATCGGTCAGAAGTGAGGGGCTATCACACGCAATTCAGGGGTAATCATCCTTTACCTGATGCGTACAGATTACTGATATTTTGGATTCTTAGTAGGCGACTTTAGTTATGCCTTTGTTGTTTTTTGTACACTTTATGACAAAGTGTAACTGGCCGGTCTCCGCGTTATTTTTTACTGATAAGTCAATTCCAGCACTGCCGTCGCCAGCATTAATATTGCACAAAAGAAAGTTAATATTTTCAGTAAATTGATTAAAATTTACTTTCATAAACTTCTTATTTTGGTGTTTTTAGTGTTTAAATCAATTAAAGAGATTAAGCGCAATTTCTATTGATTAATTGGATTTATATACTTTTATTTTCTATTTTTTCATTATTATATGCTGATTTTTATTTCATTGGGGAAACTAAAACCCAGTGCAAAATCAGCCTTTCATGTAAGAATAAACCGAAATTATAGTGGGATACTCATTTATCCAATTGAATATAAAGAAAAAATCAAGTTTTCAATGGCGTGGAGTGGAATTTTGACACGAAGAAATTCTTACCAGTAATATTATTCCCATCCTGGCGATTATCACCGCGCTTTTAGCAGAAATGACTCAATCAAGTTTAAAGAGTTCAGCCTGTGCAAGGATTTATTTTAGAAGGAATTAACCATGGGAAATAATATTTTTCTGCAACATGCCTGCATGTACACCAGAGTGGGGATAAAGTCGTTACTGGAAAATATGGACTGTGACTGTCCGGTCAACGTGATTACAGATATCGAGGACCTGAATTCCAGTCGCTATCCAAGAAAGAATACATCGGATACGGATATTTTTATTCTCGGGATGCAGGGCAATGGAAGTAACCCCAGTAAAACATTGAGTTTTATTGTTGAACGGCTCCCTGTGTTTTCCCCCGACGCCAAGGTCATTATTATCGCGCCGACGTTCTCAGTAGGCCATTTAAGAAACCATCTGTTGGGGTTACATAACGTACATGCTGTTCTGGATAGGGCGAGCCCTTTGCAAGAATTTCAAATGCAGTTAAAAGAAATCTTGATGCTTCCCCTGAACATGATGAGACCGCACAAATCTATGGCGGCATCTCTGAGCCATCAGGAACTCAACGTGCTGGGCTTTTTGCTGCAAGGGAATTCGACACATGATGTCGCTCAGAAATTGCGCATTCACAACAAAACAGTCAGTCATCACAAGCGATCAGCACTGCATAAACTGGGGATTCGCTCATTACATCGTCTGATCATGTGCGATAACAGCAGGAGTATGGTAGACACATTGGTGCGCAAAGCAAACCTGGAATCTTCATCAGATACGTCAGCATTGGCAACATAGGCGCAAAGGCCGTTTGAGTTGAGTAGCCTAACCCGTTATCGGGGTAGGCTTTGTCTACCAGGCCAGATTGCAAGCACCCAAGCTGAAGTCGGGCGTAGTATGATAACTATTTTGTATGTTGTAACTAATAATGATTTGATAAAGGTATAAATCGCATCGATTAATGTCCCCTTGCGTCATATTCGTTCCTATTAAAGATCAACCTTCAATGAGCAGCACCTCTTTTGGTTCGCGCTGCTCTTTTCCTTAAAATGATCTACACCGCATTTTGAACAATTCATTTTTACTTGAATAACTAATGCGAGCCTGCATAATAAAACAAACCGTTAATTTGTCTACAATGTCACCAATAACTGAACAACTTTAAGTAATTAGAGCGTTTTCCTTAAGAAGTTGTTAGCGGTTTGTTTTATTAATACACGTAATTAATTGCACGCCTATTAATTACGTGCAGAGTTCTTTAGAACCAAATATAGACAGGTCTGTTTTATTGACTATTTATGGAAACAGGACAATACTCATCACTAATATTACAGCCAACACTGGCTTAATTAAGCAGTAATTCATGGAATGAAAGTGATGAATGAGACGATGTATCCCAAGAAGCCGCTCCGGGCGATTAGTAATTTATACAGTTCTCTGGCTACGCAGTGTACATTGATGACAAAGAAAGCCGGAACAAGACTCCCCTGGTTAAATGCAAAGGGGAAATCGCAGATATATTTATTGAAAAACGGTGAGATCTCTGTTTATCGAAATCACGACAACCTATTGCTTGCAACCTTTCGTCCACCCCATATTCTGGGGGTTGTAGAGGCGTTGCATCGGGATAATATTTATCAGATGCGGGTAGATACCGATGCTTCATTGTTAAAGATAGAATCTCAGGATGCATTTACCGTAATAGAAAAGGAGTTCCTTTGGCAGGACATTTCGTTACTCCTGGCTTATCATATATCTTATTTATGTTACCTTGAGAACCAATTAATTCAAAGCCGCGCCTATATTACGGTGCGCAGTAAACTGATTGAATTAATGAATCTCCCCGAAAGTTTCCGTATGAAAATCACGGCAATAAAATACATCCAGCAAAGAACGGTACTCTCCAGAAGTGGAATACTCAAGATTTTTGCCGAGCTCAAGAAAGGACAATATATTACGCTGGATAAAGGCTGCCTTGTCCAACTGGCTCATCTCCCCATGGAGTTCTAGGCTTTTTCCTTTCATTACCCGGGAATCGTTAGACGGGTAATGAAAGAACGCCCTTCTTGTCTATCCCGACCTGTTATAAACAGGTTCGGATCAATAGTAACTGATCAAAAATGTCGCTTTGGCGTCGCCGCGCCCAGGCGCTATGGCTTGTTCAGTCTGGATATAGCGTGCAGCAAGCGGAATTCTGAAACTGCTTACCCCGCTATTTGGCAAATAAAACTGCTGTGGCAACATGAAATTGAACGGAACCGGAGAATTTCCTGCCTCTCCCCAGCCGATCTGGATACCCACTCCCAGCGCAGAGCAATCGTTATCGGATGACTCCAACGCCATAATTCCATTTGTTGCATCGATAATGTCACTGTTGGGGGTGATCGTCACCGTCAACAGGTTCTCCCCTGGCGAGCCGGTTGGCGCCTCACCACCCCATGACTCCTGATAATGATTGTCATCATAGGTACCATAGAATCGGGGGCAATCCTGTAAAGTGATAGAAGAATCCACCCACGGCGTCGCTGATCCAATCCCGTTGAAATACTGCCGAATTTCACGCTGTCCCAAATCAACATTCACGTCAGGTGTCTGACAGGTTTGCGAAACAACGTGCAACGTTCCGGTAAAACTCACTTTTCCCAAATTGATCGGAAATCCTCTATATCCCGGCAAGGAAGGAATATCCAGCGTCATATTCGGTACCAGGGACAATTGCACCTCACCGGGTGCAATATCACCAATCTTGATAAACGACAGGGCAAAACCGGTGCTTAACAGCGTGTCACCGGGTTCTGTATTGGCTAAAGTGTCCGTTTGAACCGGCGTACCCTGCTGTTTACGCCAGCCGACCACGCCAATTCCTGGAACGGATGTCGCATACACGCTGCCACCAAACGGCGGCGTATTCCATGGCGTTAACGCTGTCTTTGGATTGGTGACATCCAACATCACTGGAACACCGCTAATGGGCTGGTCGCAAGTAATACCAGAATACTTATCTGGAATTATATTTGACCGGTAGATAACGGTCCCATTCGGTGTGTCCGCACCGACGGTAATGCTGGTATTAATGGGGACTGTCGTCGTGTAAGCAGGATATTTCTGTGAGGGCGTGCAATGAGTATCGGCGTAAGCGTCATGATTGTAACCCGCCAGACTTATCAGAACTGCCCCCGTGCCAAGCAATATAGGTAATCGCATCAGGTAGTGATTTTTTTTCACTGCAAATCCCTCATAGGGTAAAACAGGAAAACCGCGCCCTGCCTTACATTTGCTATTCATTCAATAATAATTGATGACAAAAACGGCTTTGCCATTCGCCTTCCCAGACGTCACTTTTTCCTCAGTCTGGTAATAACGTGCAGCCAGTGGAATTTGTAATGACGTTCGACCGTCGCTCGGCGCAGTATAATTCTGGGGTATGGCAAAATTAAAAGGAGCCGGGGAACCTGAGGCGCTGCCCCACGCCAATTGAATACCAATTCCTGTGGCAGCGCTCCCCTCTTCACCCCCATCAACGGACATAATGCCCTGTGTTGCATCAATAATAGGGGTTGAGGGCGTTAACTGGACGCTGAGCATATTTTGGGTGGCGTTCGGCACATTCAAAATATAGTTATTCGACCATTGCACTGGCGTGGCATCATAATAGCCCCAGAATTGCGGGCAGTTATTCAACGTAATGGAGGAGTCCACCCAAGGTGTTGCACTGCTGACCCCACTGAAATAACGATCCTTTTCATAACTCCCCATCTGTACCGTGAAATCACTGGTGGTACAGCTTTGTGAAACGATATTAATTGAACTCTTGAAGTTCAGGCTGGCAATCGCCACAGGCAGCCCCTGCACGGCTCCTGATGTCGCCTGAAGTTGCCAGACCACACTCGGCAATGACGCCGAGCTCAGGGTACCGGGTAAAATATTGCCCGTTTTAATCAGGGAAATATCAAACGATGTATCTGCATACCAACTCTGGGGATCGCCATCCGGTGGTGAAAAACTTTGCCGAATATAGGGCGTCGCCGTGGTGACGGCCTGATTATCGGCCCAGATCGCGACACCCAATCCAGGGATATTCGTTTCATACACCTGACCGCCAAACGGGCTGCCGCCATAGGCAGAGAGCGGTTTTGGTGTGCTGGACAAACTCAGAACCTGATTGAGAACGTAGGATCCGGCAGGTGACGCGCTGCAATTCATGGTCGGCTGGTAGGTTGGCACAAACTTTTCATGATAAATCACGGTGCCAACCGGCATATCCGGGCCCGCGGTGATATTTGACAATGCCAACGGCATGTTGGCATTTATTGCCGGTGTGCCAGAGGCGAGTTGACAAACCGCCTGCGCCATTGCCTCATGAGTCATCAAGCCAGACACGATCAGTACGATTAAGGTGATCATCCCTCTCACCTGCCCGCGTTTGCGTGCCATCATTGTCTTCTGCGGAATATTCATCATTTGCTGGCCAGATCGAGGGGTTGAGTGGTGGATGCGCTTTGCGGTGTACATACCGACGCAAAACGTGTCAGCTCTGCCGATTGCCCTTTGTCACTCTGCGGCATGAGGACATAGGTAAGTTGACACTGCTGGTTACTGCTTTTCCCCCAACTCACCCGTAACGTATCGCGCTCATCTGTCACCCGCGCATATACCTGTCCCATCTGTCCAACTGCCCCAACTGTATTTCCCAGATGATCGCTGACGCTGGCACCGAAAGGTACGCTAGTTCCGTCAGGCATCGTTGCCGCAATCAGAATCGGGTAACCATGCTGGGTCGCATACTTCAGGCGCACAACCGCGCCATAGTTTGGTGCGACTTTCTGGCTGGTGTTTTCCAGTTCGACGTTATAAGGAATCCCTTTGGGATCGAGGGTGATCTCATTCATTTCATAAGGATTCAGGTAAGGCACCGCGGCATGGCCCCAGTGATCAAGTTTGACGCCGGCGTAGCTGCCCACTTTCGCACCGCTGGCTCCGTCAGCTTCAACAATGGCAAAGGTATCGCTGGTGTAAGGGGTGAGTACGACGCCATCCTGATAGCCAATGATGGTTCCACTCAAACCGACCGAGCCATTTTGATAGCCTTCTCCCAGTCCATAACTGGCGGTAACGTTGGTATACGGGCTGCGGTATTCACCGTTGGCGTTGCCGCTGGAACCCACGCCATTATTGTAATTCGCCGCAGAAATCCCGTAGCTGTATTGATTATCACTGCCCGCCGTGCCAGAAATACCGAGTTGCTCACCGACATTGCCATTGCCATCACGATTTACACTGGCGTTGAGTTGCGGCACGTTGCCACTGTCGGAACGCCCCAGCGGCATACTGAGATTGAAGAGAAAACTGGTTTCCATGTCGCCATCGTCATTGCGCACCCGTCCTGCGCTGACGCTGTAGCTGATATTGCCGTAATTGTTGCTGTATCCGGCCTGGAATTGCAGATCGGTTTCATCCTGGTTCCAATAGTTTTGCTCATAGCCAGTAACATAAAACTGCCCCCAATTCCCCGGTAATCCCTGATTGGCGGTAACAGTCAGTTTATTCTTCGCCCGCCAAATCGAATCGATATCGCGACCTGCTGCATCCGCATCGCGCATACGCATGGCCGTCATGAAATCCATATAACCATCAGTGGAGAAGCGGTAGGCGGCGATGGTCAGATTACTGTCAGTATCAGGAATGAATTTGCTGTAACCGACCTGGTAACTTTGCCCACTCATCCCCCCTTCTTCGAGCGAACTGACATGGGTACGTGACTGGGTCACGTCAAAAGAGATCGCGCCAGCAGGGGTGCTGAGTGCACTACCGATCTGAATCGCATAGTAATCATTGCTGGCCTGAAACCCACCGTAACCGGTGATAATGTTGGTCAGGCCGCGCTGATAGGTTCCCTGATAGAAAGCGGGATGACTGCTGATCGAGCTGTCATTCAGTTGACCCGCCGTGACGCTGTAATGATGCGAGCCGGGACGCAAAAGCTGCGTCACTGATGCATAGGGAACCTGGAAATTCTGCGTGGAACCATCGGCTTCCGTCACTGTGACATCAAGATTGCCCCCGTAACCTGTCGGATAGAGATCGTTGATGGAGAAGGCACCCGGTGAGACCGTGGTTTCATAGATCACCCGGCCATTCTGCCGGACGGTCACCCTGGCATTGGTTCGGGCGATGCCGCGAATATCAGGCGCATATCCCCGCTGCGACTCGGGCAACATGCGATCGTCATCGACCAGTTGCGCGCCGCGGAAAGGTACCGTATCAAACAGTTGCCCCTGGGTGTTGGTTTCGCCAAGAATAATGCGTCCCTTAATCACCGGGATATCGCGCTGGACGTAGGTATTGGTACTGTCGTAGCCCTTATCGCCGTCCTCCTGCCAGGTATAGAAACCGTTATGCCGGAAATACCATCCGCCAATATTGACCCCGGCATTGATTGCACCCGACGCTGAATTGGTGGTTTCACCCTGCGTTCGCATGGTGAAGCCATTGAGCGAATACCCCAGCATGGCGGCCGGCACGCCGCTATCCCAAAGTTCAGGGCTGACATAGCCCCGGGCAGTATTATTGAGTAATGCCTGTGGAATGCTGAGATCCAGCCGCTGTTCACCCGAATCGTAAGCAACGCCTATCTGTGGCAATGCCTGATTTATTTTTACGCAGCCGCTGTCAGCCTTGATAGCCGTCAAGAGATCCGCGGGTAATTGGTCATAGCGCAAATTAATACGTTTGAACGTCGCAGCATTCAGACAGGTCTGCACCGATTTATCCGGTTGCTCCTGAAACTCAACGGTCTCCCTGCCCACTTTTTCACTGTTGACATAAATATCGACCAGATAACTGCCAGGTAATATCGCCCCTTTTCTTTCGAAACGGCTGAGATCGATAGTCGATTTTCCGTCAACCGTCAGGAACGAAGGATCAAAATGATATCCGTCGTCTGACCCTGCCGATGAAGTACTGTTTGCGGGGAGCGGAGGTGTCTCACTCTGCGCATAACTGGATGTCAATGAGGTGAGGATAAATAACGCTAATCGAGATGGTTTGGTCGATAACATATAATCACAAACTCTTGCTACGTATGAGGTGCCAAACGGAACACATCAATCAGTTAATAGAAGAGCTCAGCATTTTTACCGCGCCCCAATCATTAATGAACTCATAATTCACTTTATCGCCCGCACTGGCGGTAAATTCTTTCCCGGAACCAAAAACTTCCGAGCTAAAGGGGGCGATCATCTTTCCATCGGCAGTTTTTTTACTGCTCCCGTGAATCACTGCCGCTGAAGGAACGGTGATGTAGTAGGGAGAGTGGTTGCTGGCCTGCAAACCGCTGGATGACGAGGTCCAGGTAAGCGATTTCGCTGACGTAATAACGTCACCTGTCAAACCCGTTGGTCGAAAGAAGACTTTGATGCGCGAGCGAAAAGCCACCTGTAAGTGATTTTGTTTCTCCGCAGATTTTTCTGTGGGGGGAATTTCCAGCACATTCAGCCAGAAAATACTTTCCCGATCTTTGGGTAACGCGGTACCGGTATAACTCAGTCGCAGCGTCTGGCCTTTATTGGGTTCAACACGGTTGATTGGGGGCGACAGTATAAAAGGTACATCGATATTATCTGGTTTGGCGTCGATATTGCCGTTATCCAACCAACTCTGTATCAGTACAGGAACCGTTCCAACGTTGCTTAATTTCACCGTCACTTCTTTTTCGCTTTCAGGATATATAACCCGCGTTCCACCAATAATAACGTTGGCTAAAGCACTGCCTGAAATGAAGAGTCCGCAAAATAAAACGGATCCTAATTCCATCCATTTTTTCATTATTTTTGTGTCCCGATAAGACCATAGAAATGCACCAGAACAGGGGAGTCCCGGTGCATTGTTTTTTGGGGATTACTGGTATTGCAGGTTATACATCACGCTGCTGGAGAACAGGCCCGGAGTAGCCTGGCCATTGGCGTAATATTGGACAGCATAGGGCAGTGTCAAACTCCCGCCATCGGGGATTGGCGCATACGCTGTGGTGGTGGTCTGGGACGCATCACCTGCGTTAATTGGCAGGTAATTATTGGAGGCGTCCAACAGTTGCAAATCGACGAGAGTTGCAGCGGTTGCATCAGTCAAGGTATTGATTAAATGACCTTTACTGTCTACTGTCGCCCCTTGTTGGAAGAATACGGAAACCTGATTTTTCCCTCCTTCAGTCACGACAGCACAGTTCGTCAGCTCCATATTGAATCTTTCGCGCCCGGTGATGGCACCGTCAGCATTCAGTTGGCTGACCCCGACCGTTGGCAGTTTGACGGTGGCATCGGCAGCTTCGCCATTGACCGTCACATCACAGGTGGTATCGGTCAGTTCTCCGTTGAAAGTAATGGTTCCTGAACCACTTGCATTGGCGATGGCGATATAACCCATGCTCAGCGCTAGCGCCAAGGTTGTTGATAACAGAGATTTTTTCATACAAATACGGCTCACTTATGACTATTTGATTAACCCGTATCCTGTCGCCAGGATGTTCTGGTCAGTATCTGTTGAGTCAATCACCTGCTCAAAAATAAAACATCTAACAAGTCAAATTGGCTCAAAATGTCCTGTTAGAACTTTAGGTAGCCTGGGGAGCAATAATCAGAGTTTTTCCTTATGCAATGACTGTTCTAAGGAAAAAACTCTGACTATAGGTTGCAGTAATGAGGGGGTAATAATGTCAAAGGCTATTTTTGCCAATGTGAAGAGAAAAACATAACAAGGTGAAAATATTCAGAAAGGGGAACTGGCTGGGTATTTATCAATGGAATCAACAGGATTTTTCAAGGGTGTAAATTTATAGCAGCGTAAAATTGACAGCGGAGATGCTCATATTAATACTAGTGAACAGTTTGAGCCAAACTGTCCTGTTAACTTTCGTCAAAAACCACTTCCCCAGACTGCCAAATGGTGCGGAATCGATAAGAATTACTGGCCGTATACCTTACGGTATGGGCAATATTCCTGTGTCCGAGATAGTCCTGAATAAGCCGGGTGTCTACTCCCTTGTCAGCCAACGCATACCCACAGGCATGTCGTAACATATGGGGATGGGCTTTAACCGTCAATCCGGCCAATTCACCATAATAACGTAATAGCGCATAAATACGCTGACGGGAAAGGTGATTTCCTTTTTTGGACAAAAATAACCAGTCCGTTTCCGCTCCCTTGAATGAAGCGCGAATTTTCAGCCAGCGTTGCAGGGCAACAATTTCGGATTTAATCATCGGATGCATCGTCGATAAACCATTCTTCAGTCTGCGCAGATAGAGGCAGGAGCCGGCAATATTAATATCAGATATCTGCATTTGACTGATTTCACTCACGCGGCAACCGTGTAAAAAACTCATATAGATCAGACAATAATCCCTCTCTGGATTCACGCTCTTCAGCGCGGCGTCCAAAATTATTTTAACTTCATTTTGCATCAGATGTTTTCGTTGTTTCATGAGGTTTCCATTGCGTTTATTGGGCGATAATAGATATATTGAAAATGCATCAATATATTATAAGAATAATTCTTATACGCCAAAATAATAAGTTGGCAATAGGTTTTTAGTTGTAACTAAATGATGCAGTATGCAGGAGTCCTTGATTGGACAGATTTTAAAAAAAATGAGAGTACATTGCTGGTAACAGGCTTGCCATATCGTGGAGCTGATCTTTGTGACATTGTCCATATGACATTCTGCAGGAGCCTATCGTGGGACAAAGAAAATACCTCACCAACCACGAAATTGAATCATTGCTGGCCGTTTCTTTGGAAAACATCTTCCCTGAGAGAAATTATCTGTTATTGGTCATGTCCTTCATTCATGGATTTCGCGTCAGTGAAATATGTAACTTGCTCATCTCTGATATTGATCTGAACAGCCGGAGCATCAATATCAAACGGCTCAAGAATGGATTTTCCACCATCCACCCCATTACCGAGCGGGAAATAATCCCTATCCAAAAATGGCTGACGCAGCGGGGCGAAATGCTGGGCGCAAATAGTGACTGGCTATTCTTGTCCAAGCGCGGCGGTAAATTATCACGCAGCCGTGTCCACGCTATCTACCAGGAACTCGGCCAAAAAGCGCATATCAGTGTCAACGTCCACCCGCACATGTTCAGGCATGCATGCGGCTTCGCCCTGGCAGATTTGGGTATTGATACACGCCTGATTCAGGACTATCTCGGTCACCGCAATATCCGCAATACCGTGATATACACGGCCAGCAATGCCAAACGCTTTGATGGTATCTGGGATCCCGCGAAACAATAACTCCTTCGGACCCTCACTCTGGTTGACGTGGACGCAGCGAAGTTTAAAGTGGTCTATCTGCAATAAACTTTATATGCATAGGCGGGGTTATATATGGCTAGTCAATCTGAGTTGCCCATCGAAGATGTTGGCATGCCCAGGGATCCACAGGATGATATTGATCAGCAGTTTGCCACGATCAGCAACGCATTTACCGGTGATGAGTCAGTAACCTTTCTGCAAATTGGCAAAAAAATAACCGAGGTATTGAGCGGTACGCAGCACCAATATCAACGTTTGGCGCTGGACGTCGGTTCACACAGTACCGCTGAAGAGTTTTTCATCCACCAGCCCCCGACGCCCGCTGAAATGGAAAATGCAATTATGTCGGTGGAGGATGAAATCATCCGTATACGCAGCGCCATTACGCCCGGTTCGTTGCTTTATACCCGTGACCGCGCAATACATGACATTGCATTACTGGCGGGAGTACCAGAAAGCGCCGAAATGGTCATGACGCTGGATTCGATGGAGCGCACATTTGACCGGCTGGCCGTGGTGATTCAGGGCCGACCGGCCTCGTGGGAAGGGTTGCCAACCGAAAATACCTTTGCGGCGACTTTGTTGATCCTTAGGGAGTTTATGCATCACCTGCAGTTTATGTCGATCAGCGTGATCTCAATCGTATCGCCGTTCACGCCGTCACATTAAAGGTGAAATCCCAATGTTGCCAAACATCCCCGGGATTCGTGATACAGTGAACATTAATCATATAAAACATGGTTATTATTCGATTACGTCCCTGAACCCAAACCGCATGGTCCCCACAGGCCCGGACCTGAATGCGTGGTCGCTGCAATGTGCGCAGGGATTCCGGCTGCGGATATTTTCCCAGCCGGTTTCTGCTGATAAATTAAGGACTTGATATGAACCAGAATCTGGTAATCATGCTGCATGGAGTAGGCAGCAATGGCGACGATCTTGCGCCATTGGGGCAGTTATGGAAGAAGACCCTGTCCAATACCCAATTTATATCCCCTAACGCACCGTTTCCTTTCGAATACGGCCCAGGCTATGAATGGTTCGGTCTGACGGGTGTGACAGAACACAACCGCGCGCAGCGAGTAAAAGACGCCAGGGAAGCTTTTGATCGCACCCTGAATCAGCTCGTCGGTGACTGGGGATTCAGCGATCGTCTGGACCGCGTCGCCTTCGTTGGTTTTTCTCAGGGCTCGATTATGGCGCTGGACGCCGTGGTTTCAGGCCGCTGGCCGATCGCCGCCGTGGTGGCATTTTCGGGCCGGCTCTCCTCACCCACACCACTGACCCCACTGACTGACATTCCGCTGCTACTGATCCACGGCGAAGAAGATCCGGTCATTCCACCGAGTGAAAGTACTCTGGCGGCAGAGATTTTGCAGGGCGAAGGATTCAACGTCACAACGATTATCCAACCCCACCTCGGCCATACGGTATCCGCCGAAGGGGCACAAATCGCCGGACGTTTTCTCGCGCAAGCCCTGGCAACTGAAGAATAACCTCTTTGGTTGACGAGCAGAGATGAGATTTCTTATGCGCTTTTCATTAAAAATCTCATCTCACTTTGCAAAAGCCACCCGCAGAAATAATGACTCCCTTTCATTCCATCCTTCGGTCGACAGGCGTTTAACGCACTTATTTATTTTGCTGGGCATTTTATGCCCCTCATCAAGGCGTTAATGGCACTCCGCAAAAACTTCCTTTAATCAGACTTGTTTTATATCCTCTTTTAAGGATTTAAACATCACATCGGATTTCTATTACTTAATTACATTTCAATAAAATTGGCATTTAATTCAGAGCGTCAACTCATGCAAACCTTTATTTGTGTTGCTTCTGGCCCCTCGCTGACTCAAGAGGATTGTATTACAGCGGCCGCATCGGGCTTTCCCATCATTGCGGTGAATTCATCATGGCAACGGGTACCCGACTGTCAGCATCTTTACGCCAATGACCGACAGTGGTGGGACAAACATCATGCCGACGTTTCCTGTACGGCAAAGAAATGGACCAGTGTTCAGGGTGTCGCATCACGCTATGGGCTGAGCTTTTTCCCCTCTCCGCTCAATGGCGGCTTTAATTCAGGACAGCGCGCGATCCTTTTGGCTAAACACCTTGGTGCTGAGCGGATCCTTCTCCTGGGGTATGACTGTTCAATAGAACATGGAACACACTGGCATGGAAACCATGTTACAGGACTAAAAAATCCCACAAATAACAATATCATACGCTGGAAAGAGCAATTTTCCCGGCTGGCAAAGAGTCTCCCCGCCGAAACCGTTATCAATTGCTCCCGCCATACAGAACTCATGGCCTTCCCCTGCGGCACATTAGAAGAGGCAATGCAGAATGGATTATGATTTACAGTTGATGACCCCGACCGGAGATCGCCCCAAGGCATGGGAAATCTGTCAAAAATATATGGAACGGCAAACTTTTTCCGGCAAGGTTATTTGGCATGTCACCGATGACGGTAAAGAAGAGAGCGCTATTAACTTCAACAAATTTGGGTACGAACTGGTATATCACCGTTTAACGCATCTTGATGAAAATACCCAGGCACGGAACATGCAGCATATGTTGCCCTATATCGACTCGCGTATTCCGTTAGCCATTATTGAAGATGATGACTGGTATTCATGTCAATGGCTCCAGGTAGTGATGGATAATATCCACAAAGCACCTTTGATCGGTGAAACCATGGCTCGCTATTATAATGTAGCGACACATATGTGGTTGCAGCTAGGAAATAAAACGCATTCCAGTTTATGCTCAACAGCCATGGTTGGGAATGCTATAGACAGTTTCCGCATAGCCTGTGATAAGAAATCCACCTACATCGATATGGATTTGTGGCGTGGATTCAAGAACAAGTATCTGCTGAATACTCATCACGTTATTGGTTTGAAGGGCGTGGGAGGACGAGCAGGAATTGGTATCGGTCACAGAGCGTTCGATGGGAAGCATGATCCTGACTCGATGAAACTGAAAGAGTGGATCGGAGACGATATCCGACTTTACTGAGTTGGTTTTTCCTGAAGAGAGGCGCTAATATCGCCTCATAAATAAAGGTTTATAAAAATTCCCCATTTACGGTTGATGCCTGCAAGTCGACCTCAACGTGGGTGCCTAATTTCCGAGCCAGACCTCTGGCTCCTTCGCGCATCACCGAGTGATGATTCCAGCGGAATAAAGGTGCCGTCAGCGGTGCCAGACAGTTCATCCACAGCGCTTTGGTTCGGATGTGCCAATGGTAACGAGCGAGGGTATACGTGCCGTCATAAGAGAAAAACCACTGCCCGATACCCTCAACCTCCCCGCTGGCTTGTCCCTCCAGCAGTTGCAATGGCACGATATCCATTACACGAATATCAAACGTTATCCGATATGGGAGCACGCCTTTCCAGGTATAGCGATGTAACGCCCCGATACCGTACTCATCGCCCTTTTCTATCTCAACAATCCGCACCACGTTTATCCACCACTCGGGCCAGACATCGGGATGGTAAAGCACATCCCATACGTCCTGCAACGGTGCTTTGATTCGCCAGGTGGTTGAAAATTGATACTCAGCCATAACGACAAACTCCGCATCAAGGCGTAAAAAAATCAGCGGGAAAATGCACGTTAACCACTATCGCATCCATAAGGACGCTTTCCATGAGTTGATCATTAACGTCATAGCTGACCACTTTGAGAGGGAAATCATGGCTGCTCTCCAACCAGATCTCATAGCGATGGACATTACTTACGGTGACACCCTGCGGCCCCCTTATTGATACATGCAATGCGGATTGGTTTGAGGATATGGATTGTTTTGATGAAACAGACTGTTTTGAGGAAATAGACTGTTTTGAGGAAGCAGACTGTTCTGGCAAGGTTTCATTACCAATGACGGTCGTTTTACCACCCGACTGCTGCAAGCTGTGAATATTGCGCAGTAATGTGCCAATATCGGACTGGTCTACGCGATGACCACTTTGATCGCGGATCAGCGAATTTGTTGGGGAAAGATTGAGAACCGGAAATTTACCGATACCGAACGGCCACAGGCGAACGGCATTGGTACTTGGGTTATAGACCAACACGGCACCGGGATGGGGTTCAGTAAAATCCATCCGTACATATCCCGGTTTACGATAGCTGTAGCGAATATTATTTCTTTCACCTTTGGCAGACGTGGAAAGTATCCGCACCTGATAAGACCCCATCTGATCAAAATGTTGCTGCGCAAGAATAATCGGATCAGTCGTGTTATCACTGCGTGGGGGGAGGCGTATCTTGTCAGTTTCGTTAGCCGCAAAAGCAGTGAAGCCGGGAATCATCGCAACCACAAGTAGCAACATTGAGCAGGTTAAGGTATTGATAGTCTTCTCCTGCGGTGAAAGGACTGATTGTTATAGGGTGATTTTCAGACTCATTAATTAACTATAGTCGTAATTACAGGCGATAGAATTTTTAAAACCCCGAATGAAATCCGCCTTTTCTCGCCATTAAAAACCGATACAGCGGATAAAAAGCCAAATAAAAATCAGATTAAAATCTGATAAAAAGCGGTAAAAGGCAATCTATGCCACGAAAACAGTAATCAACAGCATACGTTACGATTTTTCCCTCTTACTATCCCTCCAGCACTAAAAGCAAGCATGCCAGACAGAATAAAACCACAAATTTACGGCGCTAACTTATTGTAAAACAATAAATTGTTTTATGGCATTATCTTGGCGGATTGATCGCTGATCGACACCAGCCAGAGAATGTCAGAGACCCGGCAGAAGGTGCATAACAGGGTTGTTTGCGCTTTAGATTAACTTTCTGGATCGATCGAACTTCTACACTGGAGAGAGATAAAAATATGATTAAAGCAATTGGAACATTGTTTACCGTATGTACCTTGGCATGCAGTCTGTTAGCGCCAGTGACCGTTCTGGCGAAACCTCTGTCAATTAAAGTCGCCTATGAAAATAATCCGGGCGAGCCGCTGGATCTGGTCATGCGGTACTGGGCCGATTTGCTTAAAGAGCGCAGCAAGGGCGAAATCACACTCGTGCTCTATCCCAGCTCGCAACTTGGTTCCAAACAGGATGTGACCGAGCAGGCGATGATGGGTATGAACGTCATTACACTGAGCGACGTTGCCTTTCTGGCCGACTATGAGCCAGACCTGGGCATCCTGTTCGGACCCTATCTGACCGACGATCCGCAGAAACTGTTCAAGATCTATGAAAGCGACTGGTTCAAGCAAAAGAATGAAGACCTGAAGAAAAAAGGTATTCATATCGTCATGAGCAACTACCTGTACGGAACCCGACAGATTATCGCCAAAAAACCGATTCGCACGCCGGAAGATCTGGCAGGAATGAAAATCCGCGTTCCAAACAACGTTATGCAGATCAAAGCCATACAGGCAATGGGTGCCACTCCGACGCCAATGCCGCTGGGTGAGGTTTATCCGGCGCTGACCCAGGGGATGATCGATGGCGTTGAAAACCCGATCTCCGTACTGCAAGGGCAAAAGCTGTTTGAGCAGGCAAAATACCTGTCGATGGTTAACTATCTGACCAATACCTCCGTCTGGGTTGGCGGTGAAGCCTTCTTCGGTAATCTGCCACAAGCACAGTTGGACATGATCCACCAGACGGGCTTCGAAGCCGGTGTGTACAGTCAGAAGCTAACGCTGGAACGCGACGCTGAAATGCTGAAAAGCATGGAAGCGGAAGGCGTTGAGATCATCTATCCAGACGTGGAACCCTTCCGTAAAAAAGCGTTGGCCGTCTACTCGCAGTTCCCTGAGTGGTCCCCCAACCTGTACGAAACCATTCAAAAGCAACTTCAATAAACGAGATGGGATGGATGCCACCCACGGTGCAATTGCACCGTGGACATGCACGTCACATAGGAGAGGTTCATGCGCGTTTTTGGCAAGCTTGCGGAATTATGCGCCGCATTGGCGCTGTTTATCCTGGTAGTCATGACAATTGCTGGCGTATTCATGCGTTATTTTATGGCACAACCCATTCAATGGACTGAAGAGATGTCCGGGTTGTTGATGATTTGGGTGGTCATGCTGGGCGGCGTGGTTGCCGAACGGGAAAAAGCGCATTTAACCATTCCCTTCGTCGTGGATATGCTGCCAGCCAAAATAAAAACCATCGTCGCCACGCTGGTGTCCATCGCCTCGATCGGCCTGCTGCTGTACATGGCCTGGCTGGGCTATCGTCTGGCGGAAATGGCGCAGTTCAAAGTGACACAAATCCTGAAGATTTCCTGGTTTTGGATCGATCTTGCCGTTCCGGTAGGTGCCTTGGCCACCGCCTATTTTACCCTGCACTGGTTAATTAGCGACCTGAAGAAGAACGTCTCAGCGGAGGAGAAATCATGAGTTGGTTGTTAATTATTCCTATTATGATCGCCTGCCTGTTCCTGAACATGCGCGTGTACCTGGCAATGTTCACCGGAATTATCGCCTACTTTTTGTTTTACTCGTCGGTGCCGCTGGAAATCGCCATCCAACGCCTGATTGCACCCACCCAGAGTCCGTCATTGCTGGCTATCCCGTTCTTTATATTGCTGGGTACGCTGATGAGCTATACCGGTATCGCTGAGCGCATCCTGCAAATCGCCAACGTGCTGGTCGGCAAGATGCGCGGCGGCCTTGGTGTTGCCAACATCATGGTCAGCACCATGATGGGTGGGGTCAGTGCTTCCAACCTGGCGGACGCGGCCATGCTGTCGCGCATGATGGTACCGGAAATGGAGCGCAAGGGTTATAACCGGGCATTTGCTGCGGCGATTACGGCGGGGGGTTCACTGGTTACACCGATTATTCCGCCGGGCATTGCGTTGATTATTTACGGTCTGGTTGCTGATGTCTCCATCGGTAAAATGTTTATGGCGGGTCTGGTGCCGGGTCTGATCTGCGCCGTAGTACTGATGTTTACCGTCTATCTGGTCGCCAGAAACGGGGACTTCAAACCCTCGCGTGATACCTGGCCGACGGGAAGAGAAGTGGCGGTATCGCTGGGCCAGGCGTGGCCAGCGCTGTTCCTGATTGTCGCCGTGGTTGGCGGTATCCGTGCCAATATCTTTACCCCGACCGAAGCGGGCGCAGCGGCAGTATTTATCGTGTTGATTATCGGTTTCTTTATCTACCGCGAGATGACAATCTCTGACGTGGTGAAGGCACTCGGGGAAACGGCGCGTTCGACCGCCTCCGTGATGCTGGTGATCATGGCGAGCGCCGCGCTGGGCTGGATCTTCTCGATGGAACACGCAGGCGTTGCGGTTGCCAATTTTGTTACTTCGCTGACCGAAAACAAGTACATGTTCCTGCTGATCATCAACGTGCTGCTGCTGACGCTGGGGATGTTCCTTGAGGGAAATGCCATCCTGCTGATTCTGGTGCCTCTGCTGAAGCCGATCGTTGAGCACTTCGGCATCGACCCGGTACATTTTGGTATTATCATGATCTTCAACCTCTCGATCGGTGCCTTTACCCCGCCGGTGGGAACCGTGATGTTGTTGGTGTGTAATATCACGCAGGTCTCGGTGGGCGAATTCTTCAAGAAATCGCTGCCGCTGCTGGCCGCCCTGCTATTTATGCTGTTGCTGGTCACCTACATCCCGGCAATTTCCCTGTTCCTGGTGTAACGGTTAATTCAGGTAGAAAGCGATAACGTTTAAGGGGCTGACTTTTTGTCAGCCCCTTAACCTATGAGAAAATTATTCAATCACTGCAACCCGTAAACTGAGGTGAGGCTTTCGGGAGTCAGCATAAAGTGTGATCATATGAGGAACACAATCCCCGCGACACAAATTTTCACAGTTTCTTGTGACGTACTATTTTAGTCAATTTCCCATCAACGCCTTTCATTACAGGGCATTACGTCGAATATTCACCAATTCACTATTTTAAAGTTTGTGATAATTGTCATCTCAATGTGAAGCCCAAAACCTAACAATGGTGTCAATTAGAAACGGTTTCACAGGAGTGGTTGAGATGTCTATCCAACTTGGCGTGATTGCAGATGATTTTACCGGCGCGACGGACATTGCCAGTTTTATGTCTGACAACGGCTGGAAAGTTGTGCAATTTATTGGGGTTCCCTCGCCAGAAAACGTGTGCCCAGCCGATACCGACGCTGTCGTGATCTCGTTGAAGAGCCGCTCAATACCCGCCGCTGACGCAGTGGCACAATCACTGGCCTGTTTGCAGTGGTTAAAAGAGAGTGCTCAGGCACGGCAGATCTATTTCAAATACTGCTCAACGTTTGACTCCACGCCAGCAGGCAATATCGGCCAGGTCAGCGACGCATTAATGTCTGCCGTCGGTGTGCAGCAATTAATTCACTGCCCGGCGCTGCCGCAGAATAAACGCACCGTGGTTCATGCCCACCTTTTTGTCAATGGCGTACTGCTTAACCAGTCCGGCATGGAGAATCATCCGCTGAATCCCATGCGTGATGCCGATCTGCGGCGGGTGCTTGCGCCACAGGTTCATGGTGCGGTGGGGTCGCTTAACCTTGAGACGATTCAACAGGGAACGCCCGCCATCCACCAGCAACTGGCCGCGTTAACCACCCAGGGCGTTAGCCACGTCATTGCCGACACGCTGACCCCCGCCGATCTGGTGAGTCTGGCTGACGCGCTGGCAGATCAGCCGCTGCTGGCTGGCGGCTCAGGTTTAGGCGGTGCGCTGGCTAAACACCGCCCTTCTGTTGCCGGTTCTGGTGCGAAGGTATTCACTTTCCCTGCGGAGAAAAAAGCCGTCGTGCTGTCGGGCAGTTGCTCGGCCATGACCAACCGGCAGGTCAATGCCTACTGCCAGCGGGCGGCGCATTTTGCCCTGGATGTTGGGCGCTGTATCAATCTGGATGCAGCCTATATCCGCGAAATCGCCGATTGGGTGCTGGCCCATGTCAGCGACGATTTGGCGCCGTTGGTGTATGCCACGCAACCGCCGGAAATCATCCGTGACATCCAGCAAAAATACGGTGAACAGCAGGCCAGTGCCGCGGTGGAAGAGACTTTCGCCCGTTTGGCCACCGACTTGCTGGGGCGCGGCGTCAACACATTTATCGTCGCGGGTGGCGAAACCTCTGGCACGGTGGTCAAACAGCTTGACGTACAGACGCTCGAAATTGGCAAATCAATTGCACCTGGGGTGCCGTGGGTTCGCGACCCACAACGCGGTTTGATGCTGGCACTTAAATCCGGCAATTTTGGCAACGAAGACTTTTTTGTAACGGCACAGGAGTATACAGAGTGAACAGTATCCCGTTTTCAGAGCAACAATTGCGTGATGATCTGGTGATCTACGCTCGCTCATTATTTCAACGGGGCCTGAGCAGCGGCGGTTCCGGCAACATCAGCGCCAAACTCCCGGACGGCGGCTTTCTGGTGACACCCACCAACTCCTGTCTGGGTGAATTGGATAGCCAGACCCTGAGTAAACTCGATGCCGAAGGCAATTATTTGAGCGGTGACAAGCCGTCGAAGGAAGTACCGATGCATTTGGCGATGTACCGGGCCAGACCCGCTTGCGGTGCCGTGGTGCATTTGCATTCGCCCTACCTGACTGCGCTGTCGTGCCTCACAAATATCGATAGTGAGAATTGTCTGCCATCAATTACGCCATACTATGTGATGCGTATCGGACGGCTTCCTTTACTGCCCTACATGAAACCGGGCGATCCGGCCATTGCTGTCGCGCTGGCAGAGACCGCCCGTGACCATAATGCAGTCCTGCTGGCCAACCACGGCCCGGTGGTCACGGGCTCAACCTTGCGGGAAGCTGTGTTCAACGCCGAAGAGCTTGAAGATACCGCCCGGCTATACTTTCTGCTGAAACCTTATGAGTACAACCAGTTAGCGCCATCAGCCGTCGATGAACTGACCCAGACGTACCGCAACCGAATAGGATAATGATAATGATCCCTGAACAGCGTCGTGACTTTATCTACCGCTATGTGCATGAGCAGAATGTCGCATCCTTCAAGGATCTGGCAGAGATGATGAATGTGTCGCACATGACGGTGCGCAGGGATATCCAGATGCTGGAAGCAGAAGGAAAAGTGGTGGCTATCAATGGCGGTGTAAAGCTCAACAACATGCTCAAGCTTGAACTGGCCTATAACGAAAAAGCATCACTGAATCATGGGCTGAAACAGAATATCGGGGCACTGGCTGCCATGTTGAGCGAGCCTGGACAGACCCTCTATCTGGACGCGGGCACGACGCTGTTTGAAGTTGCCAAGGCGATCGCCGCCAGTAACTGTTTTAACCTGACGGTGGTCACCAATGATTTCACCATCAGCGGTTATCTGATGGATATGCCACACATCAGCCTTTACCACACGGGAGGACTGGTTGACCGGCGCAACCGCTCCTGTCTGGGAAACAGCGCCGCCAATTTCTTTAACGCGATCAATATCGATGTGGCGTTTCTCAGCAGCAGTTCCTGGGACATCGATCGCGGAATGTCGACGCCCAGCGAAGGTAAAGCCATGGTCAAGGCGGCAGTGATGCGGGCGTCACGGCGTAACATTCTGGTGTCGGACAGCAGCAAATTCGGCAAATACGGTATGTTTCACATCTGCAATCTGCAGGAACTGACCGACATTATTTCCGACGTCAATCTGCCGCCCGCCGCGCAGAAACAAATCGAAGAGTCCGGCGTTAAATTGCATCTGGTCAATAAAGAGGTAAGAGTGCCATGCTCAAATTCGCAGCAAATCTGACCTGGTTATTCACCGAGGTGCCATTTCTACAACGCTTTGCCCTGGCGGCAGAGGCCGGATTCCCGGCGGTGGAGTGCCTCTTCCCCTATGAGGAAGAGCTCGGCGCTGTGCAGCGGGCGCAAAAAGAGAGCGGCCTGCCGGTGGTGCTGATCAATGCACCGGCTGGCGTATGGGAGAGCGGCCAGCGGGGACTTGCCTCACTGCCTGATGCAGAAACGCAATTTCAGCGTAGTGTGCAGCAAGCGCGTGAATACGCCCTGGCATTGGGATGTAAACAGATTCATATCATGGCGGGCAACAGGGAGGAAAGCATCACCTTCGATGAGCAATACGTTTTACTTATTGAAAGATTACGTTATGCCGCAGACTTTTTAAATACAGACAACATCAGGGTCCTGATTGAACCATTAAATAATGAAAATATGCCCGGTTATTTTATCCCGTCATTCCCACTGGCCGAAAAAATAATCCGCGACTGTGAAAGAGAAAATATTGCCTTACAGTTTGATTTTTATCACTGCCAGAAAATTCATGGCAACCTGTGGGCAAATGTACAACGTTATTGGCCCTTGATCGCCCATATACAGATAGCGTCAGTGCCAAACCGTAATGAACCCAATAAAGGGGAATTGAATTACCCGTGGTTATTCCAACAACTGGAATTGCAAGGTTATCAAGGCTGGCTCGGCTGTGAATATCGACCCGAAACAGACACTTTTGCAGGACTGGGTTGGTTTAAAGAGAATAAAGCGGTCAATATCCTTTAATATAAAAGAAATTCCAATAAATACTTTAACCTTACGCGCAGGAAACTATTATGTCGAGTCACGTTATTATTTCATTAGCACCCGTCGCGGCGGACTCACCCCGCGTCGAACCCGCCGAAGTTGCCCAGGATATTTTAGCCTGCGCAGAAGTTGGGGCATCCGTTGTTCATCTTCATGTCCGCGATCGTCAGGGCAAACTGACGCCAGATGTCAGCGACTTTGAAGCCACCATCAATCCCGTCCGCCAGCACTCAGACCTGATTATCCAGGCCTCCACCGGCGGCGTATCGCAAATGACCATCGAGCAACGCTGCGCCCCGCTGCACCTTCAGGGTATCGGCATGGCGTCGCTCAACGTCGGCTCCGTCAATCTCGGTGACAGCGTCTATTTCAACCCTACGCCGGATGTCGAATACTGTTCACGGCTGATTGTTGAGAAGAACATTATCCCGGAATTTGAAGTCTTTGAAATTGGGATGATTAATAACATCATTGCGCTCCAGGAGAAAATAAACTTCACGCAGCCGATGCTGTTTAATATCGTATTGGGTCATCGCGGTTCCACACCCGCGACTATCGATGCATTGATTGCCATGCGCCAATTTATTCCGCGCGATGCACTGTGGGCCATTACCCACTATGGTCGCAGGGACTTCTCATTAATTGCCGCTGCGGTCGGAATGGGCGCGTCAGAAGTCCGTATCGGCTTTGAAGACAGCCGTTATATTGATGCAGACCACACCGTGGAGAATAATGTTCCCCTGGTGAAAAAACTGGCCAATATTATTACCAGTATGGACAAAAAAGTGGCAACACCGGAAGAAGCCCGGCGTATGTTAAATATTACCAATAAGTAATTCATTTAATTAAAAACCTACTACTTAAGATGCCGTATTCCTAATGCGGCAAGTGAGGTCTTACATGGCAATCAGTAATTCCGTTTATAAAGCCGGGCTGGTAATTTCTGCATTGGGGGTACTCATTTCAGTGGCCGGGCTAATTACACAATCCAGCGATTTATGGCACCCTGGATTGGTGATTTTTATCACTGGCTTTGCGGTAGGTGCCGGTTACTGGCCGGGACTGCGCAGTTACCAATTTACGCTGTGGATTATTGCGGGTTTCGTCGCGGCAATGATTTACTCCAAGGATTTGATTATCTGGGGCGGGTTCAATATTACCCATAAATGGATCGTGTTCCTGGTTATTCAGGCCACCATGTTCAGTATGGGTACCAAGTTGACCATCAAGGACTTTGCTGACGTCGCAAAAATGCCTTGGGCGGTGTTTGTCGGTACGTTCTGTCACTTCCTGATCATGCCACTGCTTGGCTATGCCCTGACGATCATCTTCAACTTCCCACCTGAGGTGGCGGTCGGGATTATCTTGATTGGGTCGTGCTCCAGCGGGTTGTCATCGACAGTAATGGTCTATATTGCCAACGCCAATCTGGCACTGGCAATCTCGGTCACCGCCGTCTCTACGCTGGCCGCTACCGTCATGACGCCGCTGTGGGTGAATATCCTCGCCGGATCGCTGATTGAAGTGCATCTGATGTCGATGATTATGGACGTCATCAAGATTGTGATGATCCCGATTGGTGCCGCTATCCTGCATGACTATCTCAAGACTTATGCCGGTGCCACCGCGAAAAACGTCGTCAAATCGATTGCGGGTGTCTGTGCGGTGTGGCTGATCTACATGATATTTGGCGGCTGGAACAGCCTGTTTGAAACGGCATCAGCGGATGCACAGATGCTGGCCGTGGTCGCAAACTTCTTTGCTGGCGGTATTATCTGGAGCCTGTTCTACACCTGGTTAACCACCAAGTCCGACAAGGTTCTGAAAGCGATGCCAAAGATCTCCATGATGGGCATTATCTTCTTCACCACCACGGCAGCGGCTGCGGGCCGGGACAACCTGATGCAAGTGGGTATCCTGTTATGCGTCGCAATGCTGATTCACAACTGCGGCGGTTTCCTGATCGGCTACTGCATGAGTCGCTGGGTGTTCCGTCTGGATGTGGAATCCTCACGCACCATCGCCTTTGAGGTCGGATTACAGAACGGTGGCATGGCCTCTGGCCTGGCTGCGGCGATGGGCAAACTGGCGACCGTCGGTCTGGCCTCTGCCGTCATGACCCCGCTGGGTAACGTGACTGGCTCACTGCTGGCCAACTACTGGCGCAAAAAAGACTTGAACCGTGAGCGGGCGGCGGCAAAAAACTCCGCAGCGAAAGTGGCTTCTTCAATCTCTAAAACTCACTCTGCATAAAGGAAAGATTATGTTGACTAAACTGACATTAGCAAATGCGCAACGTGCGGTGAACCATGCTCTTGAACTGTCAGAGATGGTTTACCAGAATCGGCCACTGAGCGTCGCGGTGTGCGACAAACAAGGTTTTTTACTCGCCTTCGCCCGCATGGATGCCGCCAAATTACTGACCATAGAGCTGACGCAGCGCAAAGCCTATACCAGCAGCCGGATGGGCTGTCAGACCGACGCCTTCTTGCTGCGTTTGCAGAAAGAACAACTCGACATCAGCTATTTTGGCGATGATCGCTTTACCGCGCTGCCCGGTGGCATCCCGCTACTGGATGAGAATAAACAGTGCATTGGCGCAGTGGCCGTGGGCGGTCTCTCCGCCAAGGAAGATCACGAAGCTGCGGTTAGCGTCGCACAATTTTTGCATGAGCTGGCGTAGTCACCCGCTCACCCTATTTACCGAGAAGGAATTTACCATGAAAAAGATAGCTATTTTTCACACCAGCAGTGCCACGCTGGGCATGATGCAAAACCTGATCGCCGATCATATGCCGCAGGCGGAAGTGATGCACATCGTTGAAGATTCGATGATCAAGCAGGTGATGAAACACGGCGGCATCAGCCCCGCGATCAGTGCCCGTATCGCTGGCTACATTGATATTGCCCAGAAAGCCGGATGCGAGATCTTCATGACGGCGTGTTCATCCATCGGCGGTGCCGTTGAGCAATGCCAGTTCATGACGCCGTTGCAACTGACGCGTATCGATTGCGCGATGGTTGATGAAGCCATTGCGCTCGGCGGGCGTATTGCCGTGCTGGCTACCGTCGCAACCACGCTGGAACCTACGCTGGAATTTGTCCGCCGCAAGGCGAGTGAAGCCGGTAAAGATCTGGAGATAGTTCCAACCCTGATGCCAGAAGCCTTCACGGCATTGCTAGATGGTGACAACGTCACTCACGACAGGATCGTTGCTGAAGGGTTGAAAAACGCTTTTGCCAACAGTGACGTAGTGATGCTGGCACAGGCGTCGATGGCTCGGGTGTTATCTTCGCTGCCAACGCCGCCGGTACCGGTTCTCACCTCACCGGAACGCGGGATTTTGTGGTTGAAGCAGCAAGCGGAGGTTTGATTCGGATGGGGAAAGACGGTCTGTTGTGACCGTCATTCTGTTTGGCCAGGGAACATATTTAGTAAGGTAAAAAGCCAGCACGGTAATCTGTCTACCGTGCTGGCTTTTTCTCAGTTCAATAATAATTAATCACAAACACCGCTTTGCCGTCAGCCGTTCCCGGTGTCACCATAACGTCTGTCTGGATATAACGAGCCACCAGAGGGATTCGAAGGGTACTAGAGCCACTTTTCGGGAGCTGATATATCTTCTCATTGGCAAAATTAACTAACGCAGGGTTACCGCTGGTACTCCCCCACCCCAATTGAATACCGACACCCAAGGCGGCATTGGGTGAGGAGGTATCTGTCGCCATAATCCCATTGGCAGAATCAATCACTGAAGTAGAAGGTGTGAATCTCACACCAATATTATTATTCGTAGATGCAGGTACCGCCCCCCCTGTTCCCGTACTGTAATCAAAGAGCAATACACTGTTACTGTCATTATAATAACCCGCGAAGGCCGGGCAATCAGTCAGAGTAATGGAGGCATCTTTCCATGGCGTTGTTGAGCCTAATCATTTGAATACAGTTAATTTTTCATGACTTCCCATATCAACATTCACGTCTGTCGTCTTACAGGTATTTGTTGTTACTTTCAGTTGCCCCTGGAACTGCACGATATTCGTTGTAATAGGAAATCCTGAAACAAGCATTCCGTTTGATGGATTGGTATAAAATAACTTGAAGCTAGGCAGATCCGCTGCGGAAAGACTGTAGGATCCCGGCGTTATATCACCTATTTTAATCAAGGAAATATATCGGATCGGATTAACTACTGTGATTCCCCCACCTCCGGCAGAAATATTAGCAGCCTCGTTAACCATGGTAATTATCGGCGATCCTGCCGTAAAAGCATTGCTGGTATTTCCTCATGAGATTGCAATACCCACACCTTTAACATTGGTTTCATATACTGCACCACCGAAAGGATAACCCGCCCAGTCTGATAGTCCCTTTGGCGTACTGTGAAGAAGAGATGCATAGTTATAATACAGCACCTCTGCTTGCCCCAGGTTAGTGGTGCAAAATGCTTGTGTACCATTAAACTCTGAACCAGACCATCTCCCCTGAAAGAGGATCGTACCATTCGGCATATCCACTCCGGCCGAAATCGGCCCCGGCGTCAACTGAACCGTATCAGTACGCGGAACATCTGCGGAACTTGGACGACACGTTAATGCAGCCCATGCGCCATGACTGACGGCCATAAGTAAAAACAGCCCGGTAGCAGCCTGTTTTATTCTCTTCATTCTTTTCCCCAGATGCGATACTTCCCTGTAATTAATAATAATTAATAACAAACACCGCTTTGCCGTCAGCCGTTCCCGGTGTCACCATCAGATCCGTTTGGATATAACGGGCCGCCAGAGGGATCTTGATTTGTGTGCGGCCATCTTTTGGCAGTTGGAACAGCTTTTCTGTCGCAAAGTCAAACAAAGCTGGGTTACCGCTGGTACTCCCCCAGCCCAATTGAATACCCACACCCAAGGCGGAACCAGGTAAAGATGTATCGGTGGACATAATCCCTCTTGGGTAATCTATGACCGACGTTGAGGGAGTTAATCTTACGCCGACGCTGTTGCCGGTAGAATTCGCCACCAAGCCTGTGCCTGTACTGTAATTAAACATGAGCGTGCTATTAGCAGCATTATAAAAACCGTGGAAGGCGGGGCACTCTGTCAACACAATAGAGGCATCAACCCACGGGGTCGTGGAGTCGATACCGGTAAAGTATTGCCGTTTCTCATAACTCCCCATGTCAACATTCACATCCGGTGTTTTACAGGTCTGGGTAGACACCGTCATTTGCCCCTGAAACTTGACCACATTAGTCTTAATGGGTAATCCGGGTGTTGTCTCGTGAGTCAGCGGATTAGTAATAACGATATTGGCAGCGGGCAGTTTCGATGCATTGAGGGTGTAACTTCCAGGATTAATAGTGCCGATTTTAATCAATGAGACATAGATGGTGGTATCATTCATATAAGGCCGATAACTCCCCGAGGCTATCTGTCTATGCAGATCGGTAGCGTATACATAATTCGGTCGGTTCAGTATTGCTGCATCACCATTATTGCTGCGGGAGATTGCAATGCCTACGCCGTCAATATCGGTCTTGTATACCGCGCCACCAAATGGACTGCCTGTCCACGAGGAAAGACCCAACGGCGCACTTTCAACACCCCATGCCAGATTGAGCCAGAACCAGGTATCCACAGGTGATCTGCAGTCTATGACACTGCTGCCGGTAGTACCGCTATACCATCGCCCCTGATAAATCACCGTTCCCACGGGAATATCCGCACCCGCTGAAATATTGGGTGGGCTCAGTTGCACGATATCGGTACGCGGTGAACCGTTCGCCGGCGAACAAGTGATCGCCGCCCACGTGGTTTCAGTGGCGGCCATAAGTAAAAACAGTCCGGCAGCAGCCTGTTTTATTCTCTTCATTCATTCCCCCAGATGCGATACTTCCCTGTGGTTAATAATAATTAATAACAAACACCGCTTTGCCGTCAGCCATTCCCGGTGTCACCATAACGTCTGTCTGGATATAACGGGCTACCAGAGGGATTTTTATTTCTGTGCGGCCATCTTTCGATAGCTGAAATATCTGCTCATTGGCAAAATTAACTAACGCAGGGTTACCACTGGTATTCCCCCATCCAAGCTGGATCCCTATCCCTGACGCCGCATTGGTGGTAGTGGTATCTATCGCCATAATACCGTTAGCAGAATTAATGACCGGCGTTGAAGGAGTAAGTCGAACGCCCAGATTGTTATTTTTTGACGCAGGAGTTATCGGTGAGCCTTGGTAGTTAAATAATGTTACTAAATTTGATGAGTCATAGTATCCGTGAAAAGCAGGGCAGTCAGTCAGAATGATAGACGCATCAACCCACGGGGTCGTGGAGTCGGGACCGGTAAAATATTGCCGCTTCTCATAACTCCCCATATCAACATTCACATCCGGTGATTTACAGGTCTGTGCCGAGATATTCAATACCCCCTGAAACGGGATGATATTCGTCACTTTCGGCAACCCCGTTACCGGCAGGCCCGAAACCCACCGCGTGCCTATTGTCATGGTGGGCAAGTTGCTACCGTTCAATGGATAGCTCCCCGGCTCAAGCGGGCCTATCTTAATCAAACTGATCCATCTTCTAATATTATAGTTGATGCGCCCTGCAGAATTGGCATCAACCGGAAGAAGTGGTGAAAAATTCGTATCAAAATTCGCTTCCGTCGCACCAAAGCTGACCATCACCCCGATGCCTTTAATACCGGTTTCATAGACCACGTTGCCATACTGTGGGTGTATCCACCCCGACAGTGGCTTAGGAGGACTCTGTACGCCAACATAAACTTGCGCATAAAAAGTCTGCGCCGTCGAAGGTGCGTTTGACGTACAGCTAATCACCCCCAATGTAGTCCCACTTAAAATGGTACTCCATTCCCCCTGATAAATGACGGTACCATCGGGCATATCCATACCGGCCGAGATATTGGCCGGGGCTAATGTCACGGTATCCGTACGCGGGATCCCTGGCAGCGGCGTACAGTTGATCGCCGCCCAAGCGCTATGGCTGCCGGTGACAGACAGTAATCCCCAAAGCACGATATGGATCATTCTCTTCATCATCACGCTTACCTTCTCGCTATGTTGCTGTTGCAAGATATCTGACTCCATATCCATTACCCTTGGCATACCGATGCGAAACGCATCAGTGACTCCATACGCTTGCCTTTCGGTTGCGGCGGCATCAGGTATGACACGCTGCACTGCTGCGCCCCGTCCTGACCCCACTTCACGCTAAGTTGATCCCGCTCATTCTCCACCCGGGCATAGATTTGCCCCATCTGCCCGACCGTCCCCACGTTGTTGCCTTTGCTGTCGAACACGCTCGCGCCGAACGGCACCGGACCGCCATCGCTTAATGTTGTGGTTATGAGCAGCGGATAACCCTGCTGGGTGTTGTATTTCAGGTGCACCACTGCCCCGGCGTAAGGGGCCACTTTCTGGCTGGTGCTTTGCAGCTCCACGTCATACGGCAGTCCTTTGGGATCGATAATGATTTCGTTCAACTCATACGGGTTCAGGTACGGCACTGCCGCATGGCCCCAACGGTCTACGCGTAGCCCGGAATAGTTACCGACCTTCGCACCGGCAGCCCCTTTGGCCTCAACGATGGCAAAGGTGTCGCCGCTATACGGGGTCATCACTAATCCACCCTGATAGGCCAGCAGCGTGCCGCTCAATCCAGCCGACGCACTCTGGTAGTTTCTGCCGGTGCTGTACCCTGCCGTCATGTTGCTCACCGGGCTGCGGAACTGCCCGTTCAGCGCCATGCTGCTGCCGATACCCTGGTTGTAGTTGGTGCCGGTCACGCCGTAGCTGTAACGTGAGTCCTCACCCGCTGAGCCGGACACCCCGACCTGCTGTCCGCTCTGTCCGTTACTGTTGCGATTCAGGCTGGCCGTCAGTTGCGGCACGTTGCTCCGGTCCTGTCGTCCCAGCGGCACACTCAGGCTGAACAGGACGTTGTTTTCCATCGCCCCAACGCCATTGCGACTGCGCCCGGCAGTCAGGTTGTAGGTCACCATCTTGTAGCTGTTGCTGTAGCCCATCTGGTATTGCAAATCCGAGTTACCGTAATTCCAGTAATCCTGGGTATAGCCGGTGACGTAGATTTGCCCCCAACGATCGGGCAGTCCCTGGCTGACCGTAACGTTAAAACGGCTCTTCGGACGGCGGATATTTTTTATTGAAAGCCCGTTGGCCTCAGCATCCTGGGCGCGTACCGCAGTCTGGAAATCCATATAGCCCGAGGTGGAGAAGCGATAGGCGGCGATGCTCAGGCTGCTTTTGGTCTCCGGCAGGAACTTGCTGTAGCCCAACTGATAACTCTCTCCGCTCATGCGGTTGGTTGGCTCGCTGTTCAGGTGGGTGCGGGCATGAGAGACGTCGGCGGAGAAAGCCCCGATGGCGGTACTCAGCGCCGATCCCAGTTGCAGCGAATAGTAGTTCTGGCTGGCCTGCAAACCGCCATAGCTGGTGATCAGGTTGCTCATGCCACGCTGGTAGGTGGCCTGATACAGGGCATAATCTTTGCTTAGGTTATTGTCCCTGAGCTTACCGGCCACCAGATTGTAGCGGTGGGAACCGGGACGCAGCAGGTTGGCCACCGAGGCAAACGGCACCGAGAAATTCTGGATGCTGCCATCGGCTTCGGTCACGGTGACGTCCAGCGTACCGCCATAACCGGTGGGATACAGGTCATTGATTTCAAACGCACCCGGTGGCACGTTGACTTCATTAATTACCCGGCCATTCTGACGGATGGTGACGCGGGCGTTGGTCCGCGCGATACCGCGCACCGTTGGCGCATAACCGCGCTGTGAACTCGGCAGCATGCGGTCTTCGCTGAGCAGTTCAACGCCGCGGTAGGCCAGCGTATCGAATACCTGCCCCTGAGTGTTGCTCTCGCCAACAATCACCCGCCCCATGATGGCCGGGATATCCCGCTGCACATAGGTATTCAGCGACTCGTAGTGTCCGCCGTAGTTTTCCTGCCAGTTATAGGAACCGTTGTGGCGCAGGTACCAGCCGCCCACGTTCAGCCCGGAATTGATCCCGCCAAAGGCCGAATTGCTGGTCTGTCCGCGTGAACGCTGGGTATTGCCATTAATGCTATAACCGAGAATTCCGGCCGGAACGCCTTTGTCCCACAGTGCCGGGCTGACATAACCGCGCGCCGTATTGTTCATGTAGAGTTGCGGTACGGTGATATTCAGTTGTTGCAAGCCGGAGTCAAACTCGCTCTGCGCCTGTGGTAACAGGGCCTTCAGCGGAAAGCAGGTCTGGTCAGATTTCAGGGCATCGTTGAAGCTGGCGGGCAGCTTGTCATAATTAAAGTCAATGCTTTTGAGCATGTCGCGCGTCAGGCAAGGCTGTACCGACCTGTCCGGCTGCTCGGTAAACTGGATATTCTCATTGCCCACCAGTAACCCGTTGATGCTGATATCGGCCTTATAAATGCCGGGCAGCACCGAGGCTCCATGTTCAAAACGAGTCAGATCAATATTACCCCGCTGGGTTTGACTTAGGAAAATCGGGTCAAACTGTGCGCCCTGTTCGTCGTCCATCGCTCCTGCGGTACTTGGTGCTGTATCCTGCGTCAGCGTGTCGTCAGCCAGTAACTCGACAGGCAGCGATGCGACCAGAATAAGCAAAGTCAAACGTGATAATTTGAAGGGTGGCATAGGTACTCAACCTCGTCGGGGCTGACATTTGCGCGAAGGCGTGACGTTACTCCGTAAACAACAAGTTTCAGAGTGTGGAAGTCAGCGTAATAGTCGCACCCCAGTCATTAATATATTCATATTCAACGTTCGCCCCGGCCCGTAACAGGTTGGGGTATTTGAACGGCAGGGAAATGGAGCCAAAAGGCGGCACCAGCGTACCGGCAACCCCTTCTTTTTGCGTACCCACACCCACCGTCAGCGACAGCAGTGAAACGTAATAGGCCGCGGGATTTTTCACCACCACGTTGTTTCCCTGGGGGGTAAACGTCAGGATCTTGGCCGCATCAGACGTGTCACCAGTCAGCGCCTGCGGGCGGAAGAACAGTTTGATGCGCGAGCGGAAAGCCACCTGCAATTTATTCTGGCCCGCCATCGCTTTAGTCATTTGGGGAATTTCCAACACGTTCAACCAGAAAACCGACTCCCGATCTTGCGGCAAATTGGCGCCGGTATAACTGATACGCAGGGTCTGGCTTTTGGCGGCGTCAATGCGGTTAATCGGCGGCGTCAGCAAGAACGGCACGCTGATATTGTCGGGTTTGCTGTCCACATTGCCGTCGTCGATCCAGCTTTGCGCCAGAACCGGGGACTTACCGGCATTGGTGAGTTTTACCGTGACCTCCCGCTCTTTTTCCTGATAAATCACACGCGTACCGCCGATCACTACGCTGGCTGCGGCCTGCAGTGAAAGGGTGGACAACACAAAAGCGCTGAACAACAGAGCAATACGGGAAGAAACGTTGCAAGTTTTCATGGTTGTTATCCTGCGTAAACAGACCGAAACCCGAACGGGCTCCGGTCTTATTTAATTGATTAGTCGGGAAGATTATTCGTATTGCAGGTTATAAACGACGCTGCTTGCCACCGTACCGGCTCCAGCGCTACCTTTGGAATAGTACTCAACGGCATACCGCAGGGTGGCGGCGCCAGTGGTCGCCGTATCAGCAAATGTCGCACTGCCTATCTGGTCCGTATTACCCACGTTGATCACGCTGTAACCACCGGCCACGTCCAGCAGTTGCAGATCAACGTTAGCGGCACCGCCAGGGGTGGTTTTCAGACGACCGGTAGACATGTCAACGGTCTCGCCCGGTTGGAAATAGGCAGCAACGCGGGAATACGCATGACCTGTTTCACAGCCGGAAACATTCATGTTGAACACGGTACGACCAGTCACATCACCCGGTTGTACCAGTTGGTCGGCGCTAACGGTTGGCAGAGTGACTACTGCATCGGAGCCTGATCCGTTGATATCAACGTTACAGGTGTTGTCTGTGACGCGACCGCTGAAGGAGATGGTTCCGGTTGACGCGGCGTCAGCAAAAGAGGATACGCCCATGACCAGGGCAATTGAGGCGACTAAAGCAGACTTTTTCATAAGTAGTTATTCCATTAATGATTGTTAAAAGGTGTCGGAATATAATCTATATGTGCCCCCACACATATGTGCTGATGCAACTCATCGATTATCCAGACTCTATTTCTCTATATTCTACAAACGGCACTGCAAGGATTTATTAGAAAGACGCGTACATTTAAAAAATAATCAAATACAAGGAATGTTAGTGCTGCGCTATTCTAGGTTTATTGCTTTTTGCATAACAAGCAATTTGTCAGCGATGCCATGAAGCAGATTTATGGGGCTTAAATTTCAACATAAATGCCTCTCGATAAATTTAAATCCTTACAAATATTACGGGATAATTAAAATACCCATTTGATTAATAAGGGATTTACTTGCATTAAGGCATGTTACTGTCTGCGAGTCAGAAGGTTACTGATTGGTGAATTTTATTTGCTTTAATCTGAATATGTCGACATTAAATATGGAAACATTGCCAATTAGCCATATTTTATTTTAGGAATTTTAAGATGAATTCTTAGATGAGCAAACTAATTGAAATAGAATTCCCAGTGAAAATAAGAATTTTGAACTATTTTGAAGCTTCATCTGATAGCAATCTGTTATCAGGGAAAACAAATTGCTATAGGGGTCATGATCACCTTTTTCGGAAGGTGAAAAATAATTATAGGAGAGATTTCTGGATTCGTTTTTTTTAACGCTACTACATTCCTGTCTCACCATCTGCCATTAGCGGGTGAGATCGCGAGGCATCAGATTCAGAGTGTCATTTGTTTTCAGGACATCGAAAGCCCAATCAAGGAAGCTTCTGACTCGAATGGGCAGGTATTTATTACTTGGGTAAATAATATTGATCTGTCTCGGTGGGAAACACCATTGCGGAAGTACCGGGCACAGCTCTCCTGATGCAACCCGCGATGCAACAACAAAAGGTGCGCCGGGACAAATGCCCGCCCCAGCGACACACGCTGATATTGCGAGTTCGCTCTCATCGAAAAGCAAATCATAGGGGCCTGGCACCTCGATGTTTTCATCTGCCAAATTCAATTGCCAGATGAGGGGGCGATGGCTCTCGGAGAAGAACCAGTTTATTTTTCTATGAGCCGCCAGGTCATCAGGGGTGTTTATAGGAGGACTCGCCTTTAGATAGCCGGGAGATGCGTAGAGTCCAAAGTGCACATTGCAAACGTTTTTGGCAACCAGGCTCGAGTCCACAAGCGTTCCCCCGCGGATTGCACAATCAATATCTTCCTCATAGAGATTGCTGATTCGGTTACTGCAACCGATCCTCAGTGAAATATCCGGGAACTTATCCTTGAACTCATGCAGGTTTGGCACGATAACATGCTGGCCAATAGCGGCCAGGATTTCCACCCGAACCTTGCCCTTGGGATTGGTTTTTTTTAAGCGAAGTGTCCCCTCGATATCACCAAGCTCATGCAAAATGTGCAGACATCGCTCATAATAACTTTTCCCCTCTTCAGTCAGGCTCAGGGTGCGGGTTGTGCGGTTGATCAATCTGACTTCCAAAACCCGCTCCAGATCGGCAATCCGCTGGGAGACACGGGCTTTTGGCAATTCGAGAATTTTTGCCGCAAGAGTAAAGCTCCTGGTTTCAACAACCTTAACAAACGTCGCCATCGCGGTTAGTTTATCCATTATTGTTCTCGAAAGTTGAATTATAAATTCAATGAAATATTTTTCTTTTTGGTATCAAAACAAATTAACACGTTTATAATCGTAAATATGTAATTACATTCAAGTCAGAGCCTAAAAGAGTGTAAGTGCATTGGAATCGGAAAGGACCCCCTCCCCAGCAAGAACCTTTTGGAATAAATCAGAAAAGAACTGGAAGTTCGTTTCTTCAGCAGATGGATAATCTGTGGAGAAAAACATATCGTTTTTTTAAATAGCATATTGACGTTTAAAATCGCCAATCGTTATTTATTTTAATGAAAAATTAAAATCAGTCATTTTATTTTTAAATTCTATTATTGTCTTTTCATAAGGAATCACTTTATGGATAGTAATGGTTTTAAATTATATAATGTCGAAACAAATCCCAGATCTTTAAGAAATAAGCAGAACTCTGATTATTTTTCCTATCCAAAGGTTAATAACTATTTCGGTAAGGGAGTGCTTGAAGTCATTAACTCAGCAGCATTGGATAAAGCCACGAATGACGTGACCCTCGTGGATTTCAGAGTCTGCCATATCAATAGATTTATTACCACACACTGGTTATCCTACCTGAAAGGAAGGAAATTGATTGTTATTTCAGATAGATACATGATACCTCTGGCGAGATTTTATCAGCGTAAACACGACGGGTTTTTCTCCGTTTTGCATACTTCAATCCCGGTGAAGATGCTTGAAAATGAAGTTTCCAAAGCATCGAAATGTGATGTTGTTGAGGAGGCGTTGAATATGAATACCAATAACCTTCTCTCTTTGAATACTGATGAAATTGCCTTGCTGAAGCAACTCCTGAAAGGTGATTCCATGACGTCAGTAGCCAAAAAAATGGGTGCAAATTACAGTCAGATTTATAACAGGAAAAATTCCTTGACTGTAAAAATGGGTGTATCGAGCATTAATGAACTGAACCGTCTGGTCAATAGAAATCGTTAGAGGGGATAGAATTATTGAAAGTAGCAGCTTGTAACTTTCCGACGTTCCAGGTTGTCCGGCTGTGTCTGATGCTTACCGCAAAACCTGGCTAAGCGCTGATCACTTTCTCTACGGTTCTTTCTATCGCGAGAACCGTAAAGAAATCCTAAGAAAGTTCATAGAACATAGCGTAGATTTCGCAAAGGGGTCACTGCGCCTCGTCCTAAAGGACGGGGCAAGGATACCCAAAGTTGCCATAGTGCGACCAACATAGTGCGAACAAATAGTGTGACCAACAAAAACATCACCAAAGAAAGCGGTCTCTCTCGGGTGATGTCTTTGTAGTTGCATAGCCAATGGATCTACTCCTATTCTGAAGCCTTCAAAACCTCTTCCAGAGTGACTTTGCCATCATGGGCAAAATCGCATTCCTCAAGAAACCCTGCGGCGTCTTCTTCTGTAAATTTCCCGCCCTTTCTATTAAGAAACTCTTTGAAATCAGCCACAGTGATATAACCATCGTGATTAAGATCTTCTTCAGCGAAACGTTCCCTGATACTTGCTTTTTGCTCTTCAGTTAACGGTGCCATGATTTCCCCCCCTTTAAATAACATTAAAAAATATGTACTGCTAAAGGATAGGACATGGCATGGGTTATTACTATATATACAAAAAAATTTTATTGCTCCTGAGTCACGGCCATTTAATATCCTGCTCTAACTTGATGATATATAAAGCCAGCCCAATGGATGACCGCAGCAGGTTCATTTATTGCCTGCAATAGTGCACGCAATACACCTCGAAACTGTTGTCGACACAGAAGCCTTTAAACATTAATAACCCCACTATAAAGACAGTAAATCGCAATAGCCGCAGCGGCCAGCGCGATAATAAAGAACCCTCTTTCCACCGGAGTAAATACCGCTTGATTCTGTTCACGTTTCGCCATAATAAACAGCAGCGTGCCCGGTCCATAAATCACCGCCGAAAGTAAAATGTATTTCAGGCCACCGGCATACACCATGAGAACGGCATAAAGCATCGCGATGACCGCTATCACCCACTCTTTTTTCTGCGCCGACACCTCGGTAGGGGCGTATCCCTCGCCCGTTTTGGCGAGTTTTACGCCATAGGCCGCCACCAGCAGATAAGGGATCAGGACGAGGGAACTGGTTAACTCCAGCGCCAACTGGAAAGCATAGTCAGTAAACAGGGTGATAAGTAAGAACACCTGAATAAAAATATTGGTCATCCACACTGCCGATGAGGGGACGCCATTGCGATTTTCAGTGGTGAAAACCTTTGGAATCAAGCCGCTCTGTGCAGCAGAAAAAAGCACTTCCGCCGCCAGCAGCGTCCATGACAGGTACGCGCCCATGACTGAAATAATCAAGCCAACGCTGATAAACACCGCACCCCACGGGCCAACGATATATTCCAGGACACCCGCCATCGAAGGCTGGCGGAGTGCTGCCAATTCGGGCCGTAACAGTACGCCATACGAAAGTACCGTTACCAGAATCAACAAACACAACACGCCAATAAATCCCAGAACAGTAGCGATACCCACATGTTTTCTGTTCTGCGCATAGCGGGAATAGACGCTTGCGCCTTCAATGCCCACAAATACGAAAACAGTCACCAGCATCGTGCTGCGAATTTGCGTAAAGAGGGATTCAGTGCCGACGACAGGCGCTATATCCGTCGCCGCATGCCCAACGTAGCCGTAATCATCCAGATGCGTGAGATCCGCCGCCGCACTAACGGGCAAATCCCCCCAGAAATTCAGCATAAATACGTCACTTTTAAACGCAAAAACCAACACGATAATAAAAATGAAGATAGGAATAACTTTAGCAATAGTGGCAACGGTATTGATGGCTGCCGCCTCTTTAACACCACGCAACACCAGAAAATGAAAACTCCATAAAACAGCGGAGGCGATCAACACCGCGGGCAGCGTATTTCCCTCACCCAGTGCAGGGAAAAAGGCCCCCAACGTTGATTTAATCAGCACAAAATAAGAGACACTACCAATGCAGGCTCCCGCCCAGAAACCAATTGCCGAGGCGAAACCGGCATAATCGCCGAAGCCCTTCTGCGCGTAAATATAGACACCCGAATTCAATTCAGGTTTTCTCAGCGCCAGCGACTGAAACACCAACGCCAGCATGAGCATACCTCCACCCGCAATCACCCAGGCAATAAGGGCACCCAGTCCACCCGTGGCCCGGCCAAACGTCGCAGGTAATGAAAAAATCCCCGCGCCAATCATCGACCCCACAACCAACGACGTTAATGACCAAATAGACAATTTTTTTATTGTTGTGGTAGCCATGATAATTCTCATTTTTAGAGGAAATGGGTTGGCATAAATCATTTATAAGAGAGATTCCGTCTCGCTATTATCAGAATAGACCAATTATTCCGCCATCAAGCTGAATTTATTCCCCTTTTTCATCCTCTTCTCGCCGTTGATGCTGCCACATTGCGGCATAACGGCCATTTTGCGACAGCAGATCGCCGTGATCCCCACGCTCAACAATAACTCCTGCGTCAAGGACGATGATTTCATCGGCATCCACGATCGTTGAGAGCCGATGGGCAATGACCAGCGTAGTGTGATTGCGGCTCACTTCATGTAAATGGGCTTGAATTTCGCGTTCGGTGTGGGTATCCAATGCGCTGGTGGCTTCGTCGAACACCAGGATCATTGGGTTTTTCAGGATGGTGCGGGCGATGGCGACACGCTGCTTTTCGCCACCGGAAAGCTTGAGCCCACGCTCGCCTACGCGGGTGTCATAGCCATCCGGCAAACTGACGATAAAATCATGGATATAGGCCAGTTTGGCAGCGCGTTCGATCTCCTCTTTGCTCGCGTCCGTATTGCCATAACCAATGTTATAACGCAGTGAATCATTGAACAGCACCGTATCCTGCGGCACGATGCCGATCGCCTGGCGCAGGCTGGCCTGCGTCACGTGGCGGATATCCTGACCGTCCAGTAAAATGGCACCGTCGGTTACCTCATAGAAACGGAATAACAGGCGTGAAAGCGTCGATTTTCCCGCGCCCGATGCGCCGACAATGGCCACCGTTTTACCCGCAGGTATAGAGAAACTGATGTCTTTCAAAATAGGGCGACGGGGATCGTAACCGAAATTCACCTGGTCAAAAACAACCTCCCCTTTGGTCAAATGCAGGGATTTCGCGCCGGGCCGATCTTCAATTTCACGATCCAGTTCAAGAAGATCAAACATGTTATCCATATCAATCAGCGCCTGACGAACCTCGCCATAAATAAACCCGAAGAAATTGAGTGGCTGATACAACTGCAACAGATAGGCATTGACCAAAACAAAATCACCCACCGTCATTTGCCCGCGAAGTATGCCCTGTGCGGCCATCGCCATCATCACCACCAAACCCACAGAAATAATTGCCGTCTGGCCAAGGCTCAATACGGTAAAACTGATCTGATTTTTGATGGCGGCAAATTCATAAAGCTGGCGTGATTGGTCGAAACGCCGGGCTTCGAAATCTTCATTGCCAAAATATTTAACGGTTTCATAATTCAACAGGCTGTCGATGGATTTATTATTGGCATCGGCGTTGGCCTGATTCAGTTCACGTCGAAAACGCGTCCGCCATCCCACAGCGGCAATGGTAAAAAGGATATAGCACGTCACCGTAACCACAATCGCCACGGCAAACCAGACACTTAACAATCGCCACAGAATCACGGCGACCAGCGTAATCTCGAACAGAATCGGCAGAACTGAAAACAACAAGCGTGACAGTACAGCGGCAACTGCCTGTGTGCCCCGCTCAATCGACAACGACAGACCGCCCGTCTGGCGTTCAAGGTGAAAACGCAGACTAAGCGCATGCAGTTGTTTGAACACCCGGATCCCCAGCAGGCGGGTGGCGTTCTGGCTGACATGCACAAACATCACGTTGCGCAGCTCCTCAAACAGCGAACCACTGATGCGCGCAATACCATAAATCACAATAAAACCCAGGGGAATGGCGATCAATTGACCGTGTTCACCGCTTAATGTGTCTACCATCGATTTATAGGCCAACGGCACAAACGCCGTACTCACCTTGGCGACGATCATAAACACGAAAGCCGCGCTGAGGTAGTAACGCAACTTCAGGTTTTCTTTCGGCCAGACATAGGGCAGAAGCATTTTCAGCGAACGGAAACGGGTCATAGATCGATTTACGCTTTTTAATCAACGTGGTAAAGAGGATCCGTACCACCGGGGTAATTTGCTTAAAATACCACAAATTATTAACAACCGACGCCAGCATCCGCATGTTGACTACGGTACGCTTTCAGCGCCGATTATGCTGCAACTCGCCAATTACACCTGGCTTTTGCGCGAGGATCTTGCCTGAACAGGAGGCAGCTGCAAGGCTTTCACGGCTGCCTCCCTTTCACTCACCGATCAAAATCGCCAGGTAAAACCGGCGTTGACGCTGTTGTCCTGATGGTTTTTCGACAGTAGACCGCCGTAGCCCAGCGACAGCGTGGCGTTGTCGTTCACCACCACTTCCGCCCCGGCCTTCAGCACCATGCCGTCACGAGATACCGGCACACTGTTCACCACGAACGGCGCGTTGCCGCCGTTGAACCTCAGCCCGGTGCCGCGTTCCAGCTCGCCGTACTGATGCTGCCAACCCAGCTCGCTGCGCAGCGCCACCTTCGTGCCTTTGCTCCCCTGCCACTCGGTGTCTGCACGCAGGCCCAGCGTCGATACCGTCGCGTCCGTGTGCTGTTTGTCGCCGTGCAGCGCCGCAGCGCCGCCGTTTTCCTCGATGCCGTTGTTTTCGAAGTTCACGTAAGCCAGATTGGCGAACGGCTCCAGGTTCAACCAACCGCCCTGCACGCTGTACCCCGCCTCGGCGAATAGCTGCTCGGTGCGCGCGCTGTACTTCGCCGTTTCACGGTCCGACTGCGCACCGTAGTTCACCGAGCGCGAGGTGTCGATGCGATGCCAGGTGTAACCCGCTCCCGCACGCAGCGCCAACGCACCGATTTGCTTATCGCCGTAGGCCGCCAGGTGGTAGTTGTCGCTGTCTGCATTCGACACATAACCACCGTCCAGCGAGGTGCGGGTATAACCCGTTGCCACCCCCAGCCGCCAGTCGTCCGCCAGCGCCGAGTCCAATCCTATCAGCACCCCGTAGGTCGAGGCCTGATATCCGGTCGCGTTGGCATCGCCTGATGCGTGGTCCCACGCCCCCAGCAACTGCGCCCAAGCCCCGCCGTCATCCGCCTTGATGCCCGATGACGCCACCAGCCCTTCCGCCTGACGCAGGCGCCCATTCAGCGCCTCGCGCAGATAGCGGCTGTCGTTCACCAGCGCCGAGGCGATGTCCGCGTGAATTTGCCCCGACAACTGGCGGAACGCCTGCCGCGCATCCGCCGCTGTGCCACTATTGAGAATACTCTCATACACGGGGTTGCCCGCAGCCAGCGCATCTGCCGCCGCCGCCACCGCGCGCTCGTTTTGCGTCTGCGCTACGCTGGCGAAGGCCGTGTCGTTGCGCCCGATATTCAGCGTCACCTGGTTCGGTTGATAGCTCAGCCCGGTGCCGAGGAACAGGTAGTTCGGTGCCACCGAGTCAAACTGCCCGCTCACGCCCTGCTGCGCGCTCAGGATGTTGTACTGTTGCTCCAAAAGGCTATGCACTTCGCTTTGCGACAACAAATTACTGCTGTTTTCCAACGATACGGCGACTTCACCACCGCCGATCGCTGCTGAGCCGCCGCTCTCGATCCGATCGCTCCGTCCATTCGGCCCCACTTCCACTTCGTAGTGCGAACCTGGCTCGAAGCTGACGTTGTTGATCACGTTCAGAGTGCCGATCGAGTTGCCCGGCACCACGGTGCCACCGCGATGAGCGGTCAGCGAGCCGACGCTGCCGGCGCCGCCGAGGATGCCGCCGTTGTGCACACTAACGTCAGAGGAAACTGAACCATTAACTATCAAAGAACCCTGATTAATCAGGGTCGGTCCGAGGTAGGTGTTTTTTCCGGTTAACGCCAGTGCACCAATCCCCGTTTTTGTTAAACCGCCATGCCCGCCAATATCATTTACCCAATTATCATAACCACATTCGGTACTGCTGCAGATACGCTGATTACTGGTTCCGGATTCAATGACTGCACCAACACCGGGGATATTGGCGATAAATTGCGTTTGCGTATAGGAGCCATCAATATATAAATCCTTTGGAATATCATCTGCTGTAACAAACATTTTTGGGCCATCAATAGCACTTCCTAAATTGAGTTTTCCCCATCCGTATACAGCATCTATTCCCTTTTCACCAAGGTCAGTGGCGGTGGTAAGTAACACTGTGGTTATTTGAGACGTCGTCATGTAAGGAAATCGCTGCATGAGCACAGCCGCCGTACCTGAAACCATCGGTGCAGCCATCGATGTTCCGGTTTTTAATCCATATTTTGGTAAAATCTCTTTTTCACCTGTCTGAATATAGAGCGCATAGTCCGTTTGTGCCGTGGTACTATAAATATCGGTACCAGGTGCAGAAATACAGTAACTTGCCGTATATCCACAACTTGTGGAAGAAGCATCCAGCATGTCATTCTGGGTCAAGTTAGCTGCGATAATGAAGTTATTTAATACATCAGGGAACAAATAAGGGAGGGAGGATTCGCCTAATGGCACATTGTAGTTATTTTCATTACCCGCAGCAAATACAATCAGTTTTCCAAAACGCGCGCTTCGTACTAAAGCAGCATGTTCGGAATTGTCAGAATCAAGTTCTGATGATGGTACAGGGCTATTGCTTAAAGCATTAATGATATTGATATCTTCTGCTGTGAATTCGTCGATGGCGTCTTGCTTCGTCACTTCAACGTAGAACGGCGTACCGTCGGGAAGGAATATCTCGTTACCATTTTCATCCTCATAGATAGGAACATCAGGTCCCCAACTGTTACTAAAAATACGCGTATTGCTTTGTATTAGATATTCAAAATAATTATTATTTGACCCCAGGAGTTTAGCTGAAACCAGTTCTGAATTATAAGCTACGCCATGCATACCTTGACCATTGCGAGCTGCTGCGGCTATCCCTGCTACATGTGTCCCATGGTCGCCAAAAATATAATCACCCAGGTTCGGGAAATTAGGGTGATCTGAAAAATTATACGGATCAGCTGCATCAATTTTATTAAGTTTTCCTGCAAACTCCGGATGCGTAAAGACAGACTCATCAAATATGCCGATGCTTACGCCTTCACCATTATATCCCCTTGCGTAGGCGTAATGAGCACCTATATATTCGAGTGCCCATTGATTATTAAACTCGTTTGTTCTCCAACTATCTGGTGAGCCAGTTTGCGCAGTTTCTGTATAACCGTCAGTCGATAACGCTCTGAAAGAAACCAGCACAAACAAAAATAAACCGCACTTTTTAAATGGTAATCTTCTCATTTTGATGATCTTCCTTGTTGTCAGTTCCTTGAATGATAATTTTTGCTGTTTTGTTGCGCTAAAGCTAACACATAAAAGGAGAGCACTTGTGCAGTTATGGTTACTGCGCTTTGATGAAAAGGGCATCCTGTTTTTACGCCAGCCGATCGAACAACAGCAATCTGACGGTGGCAAGAACCAGCAACTTACCTTACCACGCGCTGAATGATACTTACGCACAAATATCTGAGGGTAGATCGCTGAAATCGGCCTGCGACTGCATCAGCGGAGATTGAGCCATGTTCAGCCCTGCTGCAGCGCGATGAAAATGCAACTCTTCGGCGACCACAATGAGTTGATGAAGCAGGCGGGGTTTCTATCAGGGGAAATCAGTCCGCAATGGTCGTTAGGGGCGCTGGGAGTCAACGTAGAGTATCCAAAGCCTGGAGGACATGGTTGTCCCTGAATACTCCTGTTGATGCTTGATCTTATAGGTTTTATTACACCTGATTATGTTAGGGATAATATCGCGATGAGCAATCTTTTATTCTGTCCATTTTCGTTATAGCAATTTCATACGCTGCAAAGTGGTGAAATTCTGGTTAGCTGTCTACCCTTATTAAGGTCAGAGAGACATTACTACGGAAGATTATTCTTTGCGTCACTTCGTTTGGCAGGTGTGTTTTCCACGCTTTTCTGCCCGATGGCGCGCGTTAAAAATATCGTCAACATTGCGTATTCATGCCTGCTGCTGAATATCGCTGTTCAAACGTGATGAGGGAGTACGTTATGACAGATTATGATGTAAATAGCCGGCCAGTTACTGCCGATGGATATATCAACACCCATTCAGCCGTGCCTTTGAAGCGCATATCCTGGAGTGCGGTAATGGCAGGTGTGATATTATCCATTGTCGCCTATATATTAATTGCCATGCTTGGTACTGCTATCGGCGCAGGCACTATTGACCCCTTGAAAGAACAGAATCCCCTTGATGGTATTGGCATAGGAGCGGGCATATGGATGATCGCCAATATGCTTATTTCCTGTGCCATTGGCGGATATGTTGCTGGTCGTCTCGCGCAACGTGAAGGTGCGCTGCATGGTGTATTGATGTGGGGTGTAAATACCCTGATCTGCGCCTGGCTGATTGTGGTGGTATTTTCCAGTGCAATCAGTGGCGCAGCGAATATCGCCGGTTCGGGATTGCAAGCTATTGGTAGCGGAATATCCAGCATTGCTCCGCGAGCGACGCAAATGGCGAAGGAGAAGTTGCAGGAAAATAATATCAATCTGGATCAGTTACAGAATGAGTTGGAAACCACGCTACGCCAAACGGGTAAACCCCAACTGCAGCCAGAAAATCTTCAGGGGCAAGTCCAGTCTGAAGCCAATAATGCGCAGAATCAGGCGCAGGCAACGGCCAACCATCCGCAAACGGCAGACACCGATGTAGCCAAATGGCTGCAAGGGGTGATAAGCCGGGGTGATCAAACGCTGCAAGCGGCTGATCGTGATGCCCTGAAAAATATCATTAAAGCCCGTACCGGTAAGACCGATGCAGAAGTTGAACAAATCGTACAGCAAGCTGAAAAAACGTACCAACAGGCTTATCAGAAGTATCAGGAACTGAAAGCTGAGGCGGAACAGAAAGCGCGTGAAGCTGCCGATGAAGCGGCTGCCGCAACGGCCAAGGCAAGTTGGTTCAGTTTCTTCCTGCTGATCATTGGTGGCGTTATCGCCGGTGCCGCCGGTGCGTTGGGTCGTCGTACCCAGCCACACCGTCGCCTGGCAAGCGATCGTCCATTGAAATAGCAACAACCGATCGACAGCCCCCGTTTTATTTATGCGACGGGGGCTTTTTTATCTCTGATAATCCCGACTTATTCCGGTCTGGCCGGAATGTTCAACCCGCGCTGTACGGCCGGGCGCGCGAGACCTCGTTCCAGCCATTCGCCCACGCGGGTGAAGCGATCAAACTCAACCAATTCACGTGCTTCGTAGAAGCCGATCAGATTACGCACCCAACCAAGCAGGGAGATGTCGGCAATGGTGTATTCCGCGCCCATGATCCAATCGCCGCCTTCCAGCCGACGTTCGAGAACACCCAGCAAACGCTGTGACTCCGCCTGATATCGCTCCAACGGCCGCTTGTCCTCATATTCCCGTCCGGCAAATTTATGGAAAAAACCGAGTTGCCCAAACATTGGCCCGACGGCTGCCATCTGGAAGAACACCCATTCGATGGTTTCGTAGCGCCTTTCAGGTTGCAAAGGCAGCAATTGCGACGTTTTCTCGGCGAGATACAACAGGATTGCACCGGACTCAAACAGTGCAAAAGGTTTACCCTCTGGGCCATTGGGGTCGAGTATTGCCGGTATTTTGCCATTGGGATTCAGCGACAAAAACTCCGGAGTCCAGGTTTCATTCTTGCCGATATCGATCAAATGCGCCTCATAGGGCAAGCCGATCTCTTCAAGCATAATCGATACTTTTACCCCGTTTGGTGTGGGCAAAGAATAGAGTTGCAGGCGGTCAGGGTGCTGTGCAGGCCAGCGGGAAGTGATCGGAAATTCAGATTCAGTAAACATAACAATCCTCTTGGGGAAAGGTGTGATCGAGTCTGTTAAATCAGTCGCGGCGACAAACTGACCATTGCGGTTCTCTTGAAACGGCGGTTATCTGAGACTTCCACCGTTGTTAACGTCTAAGGATAGTATTTAAAGAGAGAAAATCCGACGTTAAAGGTGCGTTTTGCGCAGATTTCACCTTGGCGGTATTGTCCCCAGGTAGAATGGGAGAGCGAGGGGTTGCAGGTGCAATACGAAAATCAATCGACTATGCGAAACGGGGTTTAATTCCTGTTATAGTTGAACCAATAATCTTAGCCAGGTCAGCTTTCGGCAGATTAGCGCTGAACACCCCATCCAGTGATAGCGATGACAAGACAAGGCGTCGCCAGGTCTGGAAACGGGGCGAGTTGAATATAAATTGGTTGAATATAAATTGCAGGAAGGGTTGATGAAACAAAATTTATCTATCAGATGGGCCTCCTTCAGGGACTTCGAAATAGTAAAGACTCTCATCGAAAAGGGATCTGTCACGCTGGCAGCGGAAATCCTCGGAATAAGCCAACCGGCGGTAAGTAAAGCAATAGCCAACATTGAAGGTAAGTCAGGGAAAACGCTGTTTCTCAGAGAGAAAGGGAAGTTAATCCCGACCAAAGATGCGTTATTTGTTTATGAAGAGATCCAGAATATTTTCACGTCGCTCGAAAGGATTGATGACAGCAACTGGAATATTGATTCGAAACAAGTGATCAGAATCATCACCACCCCCACTATCGCTTATTCATTTCTTGCCCCCTTAACGGCTAACTATATGAAAGAAAGGGGTAATATCAAAGTGATTTTTTCTGTTGTCAACTCGGTTGATATGCTGAATGAAATCAGGGAAGGCAGGGCTGACATTGCATTAGGCAATGCAAATATAAACAATAACCTTGCCGATCTTAAGGAATACCCGCTTTTTAAGTCTAAAATTATCTGCATCCTGCATAAAAACCATGAACTGGCAGACAAAGAAAAGTTAACCATCCATGATCTTAACTACAGAAATTTGATCATGTACACAGCAAGAAACATACTGTCATCCAAACTTAGAAAAATATTTTCGGTTAATGGTGTCGAACCAAACATTATCGCAGAGGTATCCGATTCCATGGCGGCACTGCACTTCGTGAGGGAAAATATCGGTATTAGTCTGGTTCCGGAATTTCCGACGTGCAATTTGTTTGATGAAAATATAATTGTGAAGCAAATCGACATGGATATTTATGATGAAATGATGCTGCTGGTTTTGAATAATTCACTCAATCCCTACTGCATTGATTATATCGAGTATGTCCAGGGATGGGATAAATAGAGTATTTCAGACTGCTACAGTAATGAAATACTCTATTGATTAATCAATGAAGTGACGGGCAAGTACTGGAAATAGCCGCGTAACGATCATCCGCAGAACCATCATCCGCGTAACTATCACTATTATAACTATCACCATTGTAACTATCACTATTATAACTACAGGCTGGTATTTTTCAGTACAAAGTCAACGCAGTCCTCAGCTTCACCAATGTAGCTGGTTTCATCAAGTAGCGTTTCGATGTCGATAGTTATGTTTATATCACCACTAACCAATTGATTTCTAATACAATCAGAAAACGGTGCCTGCGTCCTGACAGACTCCATGGCCGCTTCGTACAACACATGGTGCGCATCGGAACGCCCTATGTCCCTGGCTAACGCCATCATAATGGACTCGGAAAGAATAAGCCCTTTGGTCTTCTTGATGTTTTCAAGCATTTTTTCAGGGTAAACCTGTAGCCCCTCTATCAATTTATATAGATTCTCTGCAACGGATATGCTCAGAATAGCAACTTCCGGAAGCGTAACATCCATCACATTACTTTCGGCAGCATCACCCTCGTTCATGCGAATCATTGACATCAATGACAGAGGAACGCGCGCCCTGAGTAATTGGCAAAGCCCGACAATATTTTGCGCATTCTGCGGGTTTCTCTTTTGGGCCATCGTCGAGCTCCCCACTTTCCCGTGGTGGAAATTTTCCTCTACTTCAGCCAATTCTGTGCGTTGTAAAAATATAATTTCCTGGGCTATTTTTTCTGCCGCGGCAGCAAGCTGCCCGAGCACTGAGACATAATGAGTCAGAGAATCGCACGATGTTCTCACCGGGATCGGATTGGATTCAAGGCTCAGAATACTCGCCATCGTCTCCTGAACCTGACGACCTTTACCCTCCATCGCCGAATAGGTGCCGACCGCCCCGCCCATACTGACAATGAAAGCGTCATGGGTGGCAGCAGCCAATCGTTTATTGATTCGGTGTAATTCCGCATACCAGCCAGCGACTTTAAAACCGAAAGTGACAGGAAGGGCATGCTGACCATGTGTTCTGCCTGCTTGTGTGTAACTTTTGGATTGCAAGGCCAAATTTCCAAGTGAAATGAGTGCCTTATCTATAAACTCACTGATCAGTAGATGACTTTTTCTAAGTTGCAGTACCGCACCAGTATCGAAAATATTCTGGGTGGTCGCTCCCCAGTGTAAATACCCGGCAGCCTCCTTACCGCATACCCGCTCAAACTCTTTCAGGACCGGAACAAACGGGTGGCAGGTTTCACGTATCCCCGCCTTAATCCTGTCAAGATTAAGCAAATCTGCTTTCCCCGTGGCAAAAATTCTGTCAGCCGCAGAGTGTGGGATCATCTTCAATTCGGCCTGCGCCTGGGCCAATGCAGCTTCTACGTCAAGCCAAGCCTGAATGGTATTAACATCTGACCAGATATCTTTTGCTTCTAAGTTAAACCAGTGCCCTGTAATGCAGGATTCAAACATGCCAGTGTTCATAGCTCACTCCGTATTACCAATAGGTTATGTATATATCACCTATTTATTAATATTAGTTATCTCCTGACAGGTCAACGGATTAATCATTTACTTCTGCGATTTTTTCTTTTTGAGATCATAGTCACATGATTTGTATGTTATGTGATCATATCATAAAAGTAATACTATGACATCAGGTGAAACGACATGCATGAGTTAATGGTAAAAAAAGCAAAAACTATTGTTTTTATGACAGTCAGCATCATTGCCCTGTTCGCGCTGAAATTTTCCTTTGGCGATAAGGCTTTCATTCTGGCGACGTCTTTCCTGGTCATCGTTTTGGTTTGTATGGGCATTGCCAGAAAGTACTATGCCCAGGCGGTGATTATTTCCGGGGGGATTGCACTTTTAATTATCACATCGGTTGCTTTTCCGGAAATTAGCATAACGAAGGCAGGATCCGGCTCCAGGTTCCTCGATATATTCATTGAAGTAAAATCGCTTTTTTCTGACAGTATTTCCAAGTTGGGATTGATTATTATGGTGATCGCCGGCTTTTCGAGATATATGAACGACATTGGCGCATCGGCAAAGCTCGTGGAACTGTGTGTCACGCCGCTTAAAAGGATCAATGCGAAATATGTGCTCCTTGGCGCCTGTTACATCCTAATGCAGATACTGGCTCTCTTTATATCAAGTCCCTCGGGTCTGGCCTTATTGATGATGACAACGTTATATCCGGTCCTGAGATCTATCGGATGTACAAAGGCGGCGGTGGCAGCAGTTATTGCATCGGGGATTTGTATCGATTACGGCCCGGCAGCCACGGGAAGCGTTCTTATTTCAGAGCTGACAGGTTATGATCTGTTTTCAGTATTCGTTGATAAACAAGTGCCTATAGTCGCCATTTTATTTCTCGTCATTGGCGTATCGCATATGTTCATGCAGGCTTACTGGGATAGAAAAGAGCAGGCCAGCGCGGTAGAGAGTCACGTTGAAAGCGGTGAGATCAAGAAAAATGACGATATTCCTACCTATTACGCCCTACTGCCAGTGGTACCGATGATCGTTCTTTTTGTCTTTTCCAGTATTATTGAAGAATATCTACCGTCTGCGCTGCATTTTAAAATCGATGTCGTCTCTGCAATTATCCTTTCATTCTTCATTGCCTTTATTATCGACTCATTCAGAACGTTTGACCTGAGAAAGTCAACGGATAAAGTCGTGGGGCTCTTTGATCAAATGGGTCAGTCGTTTATTACTGTCGTATCAATTCTGCTTTGTGCTCAGGTACTTGTTGCCGGGATCATCAAAATTGGATTTATTGATACGCTCTTTGGATTTATTCCCAAAGAGGGACATTATGCTTACCTGATTGTTATCATATTCAGTCTGTTGATTTTCTTTGGTTCCGTGATTATGGGTACGGCGACCGTTTTTAATGCCTTTGCCCCTTTAAGCGCAGAGGTAGCCAAAGGAGCAGGGATTTCTGTATTTAAGATGCTGGTTCCTTTGCATTTTTCTGCGAGTTTAGGCCGTAGTTTTTCTCCCATTTCAGGCGTCATTATTGCCGTGTCAGGTTTTGTCGGCGTAACCCCCTTCGAAATTATAAAACGAAATTGTGTGCAACTGGGAATCGCTTATGTACTGATGATGGCATTGTCCTTGACGATTCTATAACGACGTTATACGTGACCTCGTACTTGACCTCGCGGGATAATAATTATTCTTATATTTATCATCCCGCTTTTTTTCACTTTTATCAGGTCTGCCGTAAAACCGCTGCCTTGAGTCTGGGAATACAAGGCACGGTTTTCTACCTACTGTGTAGTCCAAACAAAATCTGCGCTTTCAGCCGTCACGACGGTGCCCTGCTCCGCCAGCATCAGCACCACCGACGTCGCCTGAGAATCAAGGTCGCGGATATGCAAAGGAACACCCAGTTTTTTTGACGCGTGATATCCACCAACAATCAACAACGCGGGCGTTGGTGCTGCCAGCAACCGCTCGGCCATACGTCGATCGCGCTGCTGCTGAATCGCCAGCATCGATTTTTGTTGATCGGGCTCTATTTTGCCACCATGAGAAACACGGATCGTTTCTGCTATCGCCGCTCTGACATCGGGTTGACTGGAATAATTTCCTGCCGGAAAAACAGGGGTTTGATAGAGCGACAGGATTTCATCACGATCGAGATTGGCGGAAAGCAGCGGATAATTCCCCCTCATGGCGGCCATCACCACACCGTTGTACATCGACCAATCCCAACTTTTCTTCCAGTCGAGTTGTTCTGCGATCTCGTTGGCGTTGCCGTCTGGGTGACTCTGTAACCACAACCTGGATTTATTAACCCTGTCTTGCTGATTTGGCGTGAGCATTTCCATCAGGACGCTACCTTGCGGACGTTGCTGCGCCAGGTTCTCCACCAGCCACTGCTCTATTTTATGGTGACTGGCATTGTCATGTTTTTCCCCGACAATCACTCGCGGCGCCGCCGCCAACTGTTCGAGCAACTCTCCCGACGTGATTGTTTTTCCGCTACGCAAATCAACGATCGAATCTGCAACCGGAGCAGAAGACCCTTTTTCCAAGGAATCCGGTGCCGTCTGGCTGCATGCCGACAGCAGCATGGCAGAAAATAAAACCCAGATTTTCAACATGTAATCTATTATCCGAAATCAATATATGCTCGGAATATTATAGATAATGATTATCATTTACAATAAATTCGGACTCGGGTGAAGAGACTGGCCATGCCCTGCTCCGCCCTCTTCGCCCGGCCAGACGTTTTGTCCCCTCTTTCTTGCCGACATGATTCCTGGCATGAATTGCAGTGTTTTTCATTCAACGCTGCTTACCGACATCATCCAACGCTTCAAGCATCGGACTGAGCAGATAACTGAGGATCGTCCGTTTACCGGTTTTGATTTCAGCGGATACCGACATACCCGGCTCGAGTGAGCGTTGGGCCCCTTCTATATTCATCAGTTCCTGTTCGAGCTGGATCACCGCCTTATAGACCAGTCCCAACTCTTTATCTTCAATGGCATCTGTCGAGAGTTGACTCAATGTGCCGGTTACCCAGCCGTAACGGGTAAAATCAAAGGTATCGATCTTCACCGTTACCCGCTGACCAAGACGCAGAAAACCGACATCCTGATTGCTGACCCACACTTCCGCGCTCAATTTCTCGCCATCCGGCACGATTTTCAACACCTCCTGAGGCGCTTCCACCGCCGCTCCCGCATCACGGAAGACCAGGGATTCCACGGTTCCAGTCACCGGCGCACGCAACTGATACTGTCGAAGTACCGCCTCAAGCTGACTCAGTTGAGTAGCCAGCAACGCGTTCTCCGTTAAGCGCTCCACCCGCTCCTGCTGCAATTTCTGGATTTTATCCGCCTGATAAGCGCTCAGTTCGACTTTTGATAACTGATAAGCGGCCTGCGCTTCACGTACCTTGGCTAATGCAGACTGTGCGCTGTAATTCGCCTCCAGCAAACGTTTTCGAACCTCAAGCAAACTGTCTTCGCTGGTACCACCGCGCTGATATAATGACTGCAATGCGTTGTACTGTTTCTGATAGATAGGCAACTGCCCCTGCGCCATACCTTGTTGAGCTTCAAAACCCTGCAATTGCGCTTGCAGCGTCAGTTGATTATTGCGGTAACGCTGCTTTTCCTGCCTGTCAGCCGCTATCTCTGCGTGCAAATGTGCCGAAACAGGAATACTCAAGGCATCCTGTTGATTAAGCAGGTTTTCAGCGTCATGTTCAGCGCCATCAATTAGTATATCGGTATACTGCTTGAGTAAAATATCCAGCCGCTGGATATTCAGCGTGTTCAATCGCTGACGCAGAATGTTCTCTTCCCTCTGTGCCACAAGGGACGTATCGTTCAGGCGCACCAACACCTGACCTTTTTCAACGCGTTCACCTTCCTTGACGAAAACCTGGGCAATCTCTGCGGTCACCGCGCTGTGAACCGGACGGGAAAGGAGATTGACGACCAGCTTTCCACGGGTGATCGCTACAATGTCCACTTTACCCAATGCTGCCCAAACCACCGATATGACGAGCAGTGTCATCACCACCCACATAATGATCCGCCCCAAGGGTGAAGGGGGAGTCTCCTGGACTTCAAGTACCGCAGGCAGAAAGTCATGGTGTTTAGCTTTCATGTCTCACTCCGCTCTGTAAATAGTGCAATCTGGCATACATGCCTTTCTGTTGCAGGAGTTGCTGGTGTGGCCCCTGCTCAATAATGCGTCCCCGCTCCATCACCACAATCCGATGCGCCTGACGCACGGTAGAAAGGCGATGGGCAATGATAAATACCGTCCGGTCACGACAGATGTCCGCCATATTTCGCTGGATAATCTCCTCTGATTCGTAGTCGAGTGCGCTGGTCGCCTCGTCAAAAATCAGTAGCTTGGGTTTGGTCATTAACGCTCTGGCAATACCGATACGCTGTTTCTGCCCGCCTGAAAGTTGCCCTCCCTGCTCGCCTACCGGCGTGTCATAGCCAAGGGGAAACTCACTGATAAAATCATGGGCCCCCGCAAGCCTGGCAACGTCAATCACCTGTTCCAAAGAAGCGTCCGGCAGTGCCAGCGAGATGTTGTCGCGGATCGAACCATTGAAGAGTTGGGTTTCTTGCAGCACAACACCGATTTGCTTTCTCAGCCAGTGCGGGTCTGTTTGGGCGATATCAATGCCATCAATGAAAATCTGCCCGCTGGAAGGAAAATAGAGACGCTGAATCAGACGGGTCAGGGTACTTTTCCCTGAGCCAGAACGGCCAACGATACCGATTATCTCGCCGGGACGAATGGCAAGATTCACCTCCGCTACAACCGGTGCGGCATCAGGACGATAGGCGAAACTGACGTTGGCGAAACGAACCGCTCCCTTCACTTCCGACAGCACATTACCGCTGCTCTGCTGGTGTTCCGGCGGCACATTAAGAATGTCGCCCAGGCGTTTGACTGAGATGGAGACCTGCTGAAAATCCTGCCACAGTTGGACCAACCGCAATACGGGCGCGGTAACCTGACCGGCGAACATATTGAAGGCAATCAGTGCGCCGACCGTAAGTTCCCCCTGGATCACCTGGTCGGCACCGTACCAGAGGATGGCAACGCTGGTTATTTTGCTTACCAGTTGCGAGATTTGCCCGGCGATATTACCGAGATTCTGCGTTTTAAAACAGCTGGTTACAAACGCCGCAACCTGCTCATCCCAACGGCGGGTCATATGATTTTCCACCGCCATCGCTTTTACCGGTTCAATACCCGTAATACTCTCCACCAGAAAAGCCTGATTCTTGGCACCCTGCTGAAATTGTTCATCCAATCGACGACGCAATACCGGTGTAATTGCCGCTGACAAGATGATGTAGGGAATGAGCGAGGCGATGACAATCAGAGTGAGCGGTACGCTATAAAAAGCCATAACGATGAAAAATACGATCGTAAATAGCAGATCCAGACAGAGTGTCAGCGCGCTGCCCGTAAGGAACTCACGGACAGTTTTCAGTTCATGCACGCGCGCAACCGTCACCCCAACCTGCCGCTGCTTGAAATAGCCCAGTGGCAACGCCAGCAGGTGTTTATACAGCAGTGAACTCAGCGTGACATCAATGCGTTGCGAGGTGTGCGCCAACTGATAGTTACGCAAGCCACCGAGAACCACATCAAAAAACGCGATAGTCAGCATACCCAGCGCCAGCACATCCAGCGTGGTTAAACTTTGGTGCGCCAAGACTTTATCTACGACAACCTGAAAAAACAGCGGTGTTACCAGCGCCAGTAACTGGATAAAAAAGGAGGCCAGCAAGACTTCGCCCACCAGTTTTTTATAGCGAAAAAAAGCGTGGGCGAACCAACGCAGGTTGAATTCCCGTTCCAAACTCTCCCACGAGAAGCGGCGGGTGAATAAAAAACCGCTGAAGTACTGCCCGGGATCGGGTTGAATAATGTCGGGTTTATGCTGATCCCTACCCTGAATCAGCCACTTCCCCTCTTTAATCGCCAGTACCACCACATAGCCGCGATCCGGCATGAAAACGATAGAGGGTAAGGGCATTTTTTTCGCCTGGCCGCTCAGATTTTTGACGTAACGGCACTTTAACCCACAACTTCGGACTGCCCGAACAAATTGCACCTGAATCTCGTGCTGCTGGTCGACATAAAACTGCTCCTGCAAAGCAGGAATATTCACGGCTATGCCCCAATAACGAGCGATCAGCGAAAAACCGTGCCATAGGTTCTGATGCGAATCTGGCATTAATCACATTTCCTTGTGCGCATGCTTAAGGCCGCTGAACCCAATAGGTCCAGCGGTTATCCATGATGTAAAATTAAGAATAAGTCGACGGGTTAAAACTTGGGATCCTCTGGGAAGAGAGCGTCAGTGGAGCAGACATATTAACTCCGTCGCTACTGTCGCTGTCATCGGTGCTGAGGAATTGGCAAATTTCTTGCCGCATCAATTGGCTAGAGTAGTTCATCTCAGAAGAAGCTATAACCGGAAGTGGAATACCGTAATTCAGATAGTTAACGATATCTTCTGGTAGCCATTTCGTGCCGTCCGCAAAGGAGATCTCGTTCAGTTTCATGCCGTCATTGAAAAAATAGTCTTTGACCGTGATTTTATCGCTGCTGTTGGCGAAAGCGATCACCAGACTGTCCTGACCACTCAGCATACCGGTCGTGATATAGCGTGAGAGGATGACCTCTTCGGGACTAAACCCCTCACCAAATTGCAGGGTATCGGTCTTCGCCAGACCGGTGTCGTTATTGTAAATGGTGTCCTGCCCATCACCCGCATTAAACAGATAGGTGTCACTGCCTGCACCACCCTCAAGGTAGTCATTGCCCTGCCCCCCGATCAGCACATCATTTCCGGCTTCGCCGTACAGCTTGTCGTCGCCCTCACCGCCGGACAGTTGGTCATTGCCAGCGTTGCCATACAGCAGGTCATTGCCGTCTTCACCGGACAATACATCCTTGCCCGCTGCACCATGCAGCGTATCGTTGCCTCCGCCGGCAAAAATCTCGCTGCCTTCGTTGTAGGCACGCAGCGTCTGCGCCTCAGCGGTGCCCAGCAGGAGTTGGGACTTGATGGTCTCACGGTCCCAGCTCGTACCGTCGGCAAAGACAATCTGGTTCAGTTGCATGCCGTCATTGAAAAAATAGTCTTTGACCGTGATTTTATCGCTGCTGTTGGCGAAAGCGATCACCAGACTGTCCTGACCACTCAGCATACCGGTCGTGATATAGCGCGAGAGGATCACCTCGTCGGGACGAAGCCCTTCACCAAGTTGCAGGGTATCGCTCTTCGCCAGACCAGTGTCATTATTGTAAATGGTGTCCTGCCCATCACCCGGGTTGAACAGATAGGTGTCACTGCCTGCTCCGCCCTCAAGGTAGTCATTGCCGCCTCCCCCGATCAGCACATCATTTCCGGCTTCGCCGTACAGCTTGTCGTCGCCCTCACCGCCGGACAGTTGGTCATTGCCAGCGTTGCCATACAGCAGGTCATTGCCGTCTTCACCGGACAATACATCCTTGCCCGCTGCACCATGCAGCGTATCGTTGCCTCCGCCGGCAAAAATCTCGCTGCCTTCGTTGTAGGCACGCAGCGTCTGCGCCTCAGCGGTGCCCAGCAGGAGTTGGGACTTGATGGTCTCACGGTCCCAGCTCGTACCGTCGGCAAAGACAATCTGGTTCAGTTGCATGCCGTCATTGAAAAAATAGTCTTTGACCGTGATTTTATCGCTGCTGTTGGCGAAAGCGATCACCAGACTGTCCTGACCACTCAGCATACCGGTCGTGATATAGCGCGATAGGATCACCTCGTCGGGACGAAGCCCTTCACCAAGTTGCAGGGTATCGGTCTTCGCCAGACCGCTGTCGTTATTGTAAATGGTGTCCTGCCCATCACCCGGGTTGAACAGATAGGTATCACTGCCTGCTCCGCCCTCAAGGTAGTCATTGCCGCCTCCCCCGATCAGCACATCATTTCCGGCTTCGCCGTACAGTTTGTCGTCGCCCTCACCGCCGTACAGATGGTCATCGCCAGCGTTGCCATACAGCAGGTCATTGCCGTCTTCACCGGACAATACATCCCTGCCCGCCGCACCGTGCAACGTATCGTTGCTACCTCCGGCAAAAATCTCGCTGCCTTCGTTGTAGGCACGCAGCGTCTGCGCCTCAGCGGTGCCCAGCAGGAGTTGGGATTTAATGGTCTCACGGTCCCAGCTCGTGCCGTCGGCAAAGACAATCTGGTTCAGTTGCATGCCGTCATTGAAAAAATAGTCTTTGACCGTGATTTTATCGCTGCTGTTGGCGAAAGTGATCACCAGACTGTCCTGGCTGCTCATCATGCCGGTCGTGATATAGCGTGAAAGGATCACCTCGTCGGGACGGAGTCCCCCACCTAACTGCAGGGTATCGGTCTTCGCCAGACCGGCGTCGTTATTGTAAATGGTGTCCTGCCCGTCCCCCGGATTGAACAGATAGGTGTCACTACCAGCACCACCCTCCAGTGTGTCATTGCCTGCCCCTCCCCAAAGCACATCGTCTGTAGTTTTTCCGGTCAATACATCATTACTTTCACTACCGAAAAATGTCTGTGCTTCTGGTATTCCAAGACGTTCCCTCTCATTACTGAAAGATGGCATGTATGCCAGGTACGCATAAAGTACATTGCTCAATTCGAGGTAACGTTTCATATCCGTTACCTTCAGGCTCTCCAGATGTTTTTCAAAAACATCAAAATTGAAGGTCACTCCCTTAAGATCTGGTATCAACTCAAGACTAATCAGGTCGAAGTCGCTGCTGTACACTGTCTGGGCTAATAAATGTGCCTCTACATATGCAGCAAACTGCGCGAACTCATCTTTCAGAATAGTCGCTGCATTTGAACCCGGATCCACCCAATTACTGATATCACTCTTAAAACCCTCGCCTGTGGCTACCTCCAGCACCGCCAACCAACGGGCATCGATATAGCTGCCTCGACTGCCAGGATCCACGTCTTTAACTCCAGCCCAGGTAAAAAGAATATTCTGTATGAAATCAGATCTTTTGGCAGCTATCGGATCTGCAACATACGCCAGAATTAGGGAGGTTAATTCAGCATTCAGGCTCATTGAGATATGCAAATCGGCCATGTTACCGAATCCGCGAATAAAGGGGAGGTCTCTAATAGCTTGGCTAATTTCAATTTTGCCTTTATAAAGCGAATATCCTTTGTTGGTATTAAACCAGACATCAGCCGATATCCCGGCTCTCCCGTCCGTATAAGTAATGCTTCCTTGCTGTTTATGAGCATTCCCATGTTCATCAATATATGTAGAATTGCTATATTCCGTACTGAGTGACAATACCCCGGCATCATCCATGGAAAGCAACTCATCATTATCGACCACGCCATTGCTGTTGCTATCCTGCCAGATCCGAAGTTGTTGCCAGAGAGCATCATTACTGTCAAGTATTCCGTCCTGGTTTTCATCAAGCTCCTGCAGGGCTTGATAACCATTTGCAGCAAGTTTACCGCTCTGCAAAATGAAGTTGTTACCAAAAAGTTCACTTCCGGTATCGATAAGACCGTTACCGTCACGGTCTATTACGAGAAGTCCGTCATCAGGGGCCACCCATCCGGTATTTTCAGCGAAATAATCCCCATTGTGATCAAAAAAGATACCCCTCTCTATGGGTAATGTTTCAATACCGTCACCATCAAGATCAATAATGATAGGAGAGGCCACCTTGGCAGCTCCTGACGTATCAGGACCGGCTCCAGGCACTGAAGGGTCATATAATCCAGGAGGTAATAACGACTGGCCAGTCTCCGGATCAACCAATCCATATTTTTGTACGCCATCCAAAATGGCTTTCGCCATGTCCTCTGCCGCATCTGATGTCAGGAACGTCGCAAAGGTAAGGACAACAGCCGTGCCAGCAACAATGGGGTTCCGTGTATAGCCCGCAACGATTGTCGCGATATCGGCTCCGGCCGCTAACCAGTCACTGACCGTATCAGTGCCTGCTTTATATTTAGTCAGCACATTAATTACTGTAGTTGTTGCACCCAACTTACCGCTCATAACGTTGATGAATTGTTTACTGTTGGGATACTTATCTGCAAGAAATATCTCAAAAAGGATTTGAACAAGATCCGTAGTACTAACAACCACGTCTCCGTCAGTGCTTTCTGCCATTAAATTACTTCTTTTTTTAATCATAAATCACCACCTTGCTATTATATCGCAGATAAAAGTTACGTTGAATTTCGTTATAGTTAAAATAGCGATGACGTATTTTATTACAAGGAAGATATGCGTACTTTTTTCTTCTGGAACTTCTCTTTTATATTTTTTTTGTAATCTTTTGGGGAATGTAATCTGTCGATAAGCCAAGACACCAAGTAGGGTCGCAAGAAAAAATGAAATAACGGCTAATATATCCGTGGTGATTCTTGGTGAAAGCAGCCTATTAAATGCGAGGCCAATAAGCTCAAACGCAAGGATAGAAATAAAAAAATACATTAACTTTGTGCTATTCTCTTTCAATAAAACATCAGTTGCAACACCATCATATTTCATCACTCTCTCCTGTTAATAAAAAGTCTTCCATTGACAATGGTGAACCTGTAACCATAGCAATGCCTGACATGACGGGATTCCCTGTATATCCTGCTACAAGTTTTGTAGGACCCGCACTCACCGCTAGCCGATTGCTAACGGTATCCGTTCCATGTTTATATTTATGCATTAGATTTGTAAAAGAAGCTAAAGCACCAAATTTCCACTCATAACTTGAATAAAATTTTTAGGTAATTTCCTATTTAAAAACGGTTCAACTACCAGTTGAATTACATTCGTAATTGATACGGCCATATCCCCAGAAATATAATATTGTGGATGGTTTGACATTTATTATTTATCTCGATAAAATTTTGCGCATTAATGACACATTGGTAATAATTACACCAATAATTACAATCACAGCCTCAACAATATATAACGAGCCGCCAAAAACATCGTTAGATATATCGTCTCTTCCATATGTATATTTCAATATTTTAGGAAAAACTATAGTATAAAAACAGAAAAGAGAATTGAATATTACAACGACAAACAAGACAATAGAAACCCAAGAAAGCACCGCATTAACTTCTTTCACATAAAGTATGTAGGCTATTGCTTGAAGAGGGACAGCCGACAAAGAATATGTGTAAAACCTTTTTTCGTTCCTTTCAATTAATTCGTAAGTTCCTATACCATCATACTTCATACATTCATCCATATTGAAAATATGTTATCAGCATCAGGACATCCGCTTCCCGACAATTCATTGATAAGCACATGTAATCATTATTACACAATTAATGTCAATAGTGCTTATTTTGCTTTACTAGAAAATAGATTTATGATTTTTTCATTCACACATAATAAATCACTATCAATAATAGTATGTGTGAAATAAAAAACGCCGCATATCAGAAATGAATATTAAACCCTGGCAAAACATAGATCGCCTAAAATAAAACAACAAAAAAAAAGGTAAAAAAACACATAAAACTGGCGTGGAGTGTAATCATCTCAAGTAAATTTAAATAGCAAAAATTAATGCTGCCATTTCATTATAGGATTATATTTCCTGCTGTTCGCATTTCCTATAGGTCACAATAACGAAGACAACATCTATGCCTACACGTTGACAAGAAATCCCCGCAAAAATCCCGGTATTGACGTCAATCTGCTGATAATGATGAATGGTCAGACACCAACCGATGATCTTGTCATGCGATTCTTCTGATTTAGAAGAGCCTGCGGGGGGACTCGCTTGCTCAGCCGTCAGTCTGACAACGCTACCTCAAGGTGCTTCATTGTGACCGTTCCGGGTTTGATGCATTGGTTGAATTTTTCTGTATGGGGAGAGAAGTTGAACTCTTTTGCTGCGGCCAGTGCTTTTCCCAGCGTTGCCCATTGCACGTAGTCAATCCAATGCGCGCCCTCCCCTTTGAGCAATTTTCGGCCAAGATAGCCCGGGCAGGTATTCAGAAACACCAGGGATTCTTCTGCGCAGGCGATCACCGTTTCAGTAGAGATATCTCCAGCGGTTTCAAAGGTAACAATTTCAATGATCATGGGTACTTTCCTGTATTTAAACATCCATTGCCAAAATGTAGCGCAACGCATTTCACGCCGAGCAATACTGTATTTATATCCAGTTAAAATCAAGATTTTTCTCTGGAAAAACCGACCCGCCTCTCAACTTTCCCACAAGAAAAAAGCGAGGGGGCGGAATGAAAAATCCAAAAAAATGCCCGCCGGTTATCGCTGGCGGGCTCGCTTATCTCAGGCAATTCGTGGCGATCAATTGATTTCAGGATGCTGGTCGATCAGGTTCTTTCTTTTCTTCTCAAGTTCAGCAATTTGTTCATCAATATCTTCAATTTTATGCTCGATATTATCGTGATGTTCTTGCAGTATCTCTTTGGCCTCAGCCCGGTCAGACGCGGCCGGGGTGGCACCTTTCAGCGGTCGATTCGCCGTCTCTTTCATGAAGACACCGGTCGCCAGGCCAATCAATGCCACCACCATCAGATAATAGGCTGGCATGTAGAGATTCTGCGTGGATTCCACCAGCCAGGCCGCCAGCGTTGGCGTCAGACCGGCCACCAATACCGACACGTTGAACGCGATGGCCAGTGCGCTGTAGCGAATGTGCGTGGGGAACATTGCCGGTAAGGTCGAGGCCATCACGCCGGTAAAGCAGTTGAGCAATACCGCGAGGATCAGCAATCCACAAAATATCAGGCCAATCACGCCACTGTTAATCAGAATAAAGCTGGGGATGGCCAGAATAAACAACCCGACACTCCCAAAAATTATGAAGGGCTTGCGGCCAAATTTGTCACTCATCAACCCCATGACCGGTTGGACAAACAGCATCCCCAACATGATGGCAATGATAATTAACACGCCGTGATCCTCGGAGTAATGCAAGCTATGCGACAGATAGCTTGGCATATACGTGAGCAGCATGTAGTACGTAACGTTGGTGGCGATCACGATACCCATACAAACGATCAGATTCTTCCACTGTTTGGTGATAATTTCACGGAAGGAGACCTTCGGTGGTTGAGCTATCTGGTTGCGCGAATCGCTGTCAATTTGGTCAACGTGCTGCTGGAAGGTCGGGGTTTCTTCAAGGGCATGACGCAGATAAATACCAATCAATCCCAGTGGAGCCGCGACGAAGAACGGAATACGCCACCCCCACTCAAGGAAGTTCGCTTCACCGACAATGCTGGAAATCAGGATAACAACACCCGCACCCAGCACGAATCCGGCAATGGAACCGAAATCTAGCCAACTGCCCAGGAAGCCACGTTTTCTGTCCGGTGAGTACTCTGCGACAAAAATTGCTGCCCCGGTATATTCCCCGCCGACGGAAAAACCCTGCGCCAGTTTGGCAAGCAACAACAGTATCGGTGCCCAAATTCCTATTGAGGCATACGAAGGTATCAGACCGATACAGAATGTACTTACTGACATGATGATGATGGTGACGGACAAGACTTTTTGCCGCCCGAATTTGTCGCCTAATGCGCCAAAAAAAAGACCACCCAGCGGCCTGACCAGAAATGGAACGGAGAAAGTTGCCAGCGCCGCGATCATCTGTACACCGGGATCTGCGCCTGGGAAAAATACCTGACCCAAGGCAAATGCCACAAATCCATAGACGCCAAAATCGAACCACTCCATCGCGTTACCCAATGCCGCCGCCGTGATGGCTTTTTTGAGCTTTGTGTCATCAATGATAGTAATATCATTGATTTGCATCGGTTCTACGCGTTTTTTTCTTAATCTCATCTCTACTTCCTTTGTTCAAAATAGCTCTAACGTTTTCAACGTGAGATATTTGGGTTTGCTTTACTCTTCATAAATTTCAAATCATTATAGGATCTATTTATGAATAGTTGTAAACACTGGTAACTTTTGAACAATTTGAGACAAAATTTTGTGCCGGGGATTTTGCCCAGCTTGCCATGCTGTTTTCTCTATCACAAACCAGTATGAATGGATTAAAAAAGGTTGACCCATGGCGGTCACCCTCAAGACATAACCAGCATATTTGAATATCAGCCGATGCTTTTTATATAGGAGATATTGCCTTGCACACCTTCTGGGATGTCTCGATTATCACCGCCAGAATGAATATTCCCCCAGGCAACAATCGAACCATTGGATCGCAAGGCGACATAACAGCCCGACATGCCAATAACACGGACGATATCAGTCAACGCGGCAATTTCTGGGGGAAGCATGCCCTGCTGGTTTTCCATGCCCCACTGCATAACTTGTCCCGTACTTCTTAAAATAGCGAATCCAGTTCCGCCTGGGATAATATCGACAACATCTTTCAATTCACTGATAGCAGGAGGAATAGCACCGTAGGAAGATTCCCCCCACGCAAATATTTCCCCTTGGTTATTGCGTACACAACATGCGCCCCAGGTTGCATGAACTACCACTAAATCCGTCATTGCAGCAATACTGTCTGGAGCAATAGGAATACTGTCATATCCCCAACTTTCTACCTAAGGTGCTGTGGTACCGAGGAGTACAAATGCGCCACCATCTGAGGTCAATTGGATGATGTCCCGACGCTCGGTAACAGAATATGGCAACGACGCGCCATATTGCGGTTCTCCCCAGGAAATGACGCACCGTCGGACCTCAAGGCAACAGCCGAGTTAGTGCTGCTGAAAATTCCGATAACATCATGATTATCAGCTGGTTGTGGGGGCAGAAAACCTTCAACGCCGAAAAAAGTGACGCTGCCATCATCCGTTCGGATATTCATTAAGTTACTACAGCCTATTGCGTTCCCCACATTCAACGTAACGGGTAAATAACCCGCAGAGGAAACGGTGAGCAATCGCATTGGTGAGATATCAATGAAAGCATCGCCTTCACTACCTTTCACGTCACCATCATAAGTCCAGATGGCAACAATGGGTTGTCGGGTAATAGGATCCAAAGCGGCCAATCGAGTCGGAGATGCTGTATATGAAATTCCATAAGTTCGTCTTGAGCCCATAACAAGTAATGCTTCATTCGCTAAATTTTTCATCATAATTCTTCTTTTTTATTCAGGCTGGGTTTATTAAAGGAGAGTTTATTAACAGATAGCTAATTAATAGATCGTTTATTAGCGCGTAGCTTATTAAGTGTTGATTTAATAAACTTGGCTAACGTCAATTTTGGTAGGATAATAAATCATTGGATATCGCATTATTCGCCTGTGAATATGATTCATTTTGAAAGGTTATTTAAATAATCCCCACCACGCGATCTTTATTTCAACACAAAACAGACGCCCCTGTCGGAGAAATGAAAAGTGACCGAGCGGAAAAACGGGTCCGATTATGTCACTCTGAAGAAGTTACCCCCGGTATCGCAAACTGCGGCGCTCCTCTCAGACTTGATAGCGCAACGTTCACCCATCGCTTTGGTGCTGAGGATGTCAGCCTGAAAGCGCAGTGATAAGCGACTGATTCTGGAAATAGTTGCCAGTAACGAGGCGAAAACACACTGCATTAACAAAATAATTTCAAATTATTTACATATATTCAAGTGAACCAATTCTAGACGAACGAGTCTACTGGTCGCAGTTAAGAGAATAATTTATCATGTACGAATTGGAATGCTAACAATTTGCCCAGGAGTCAGTATTGAAAGCGTTAATTATATGCCGGGATAATATCGGCGATACTATAGTCACCACGCCTTTGATTAGAAGTGTCTCTGAAGAGCTTAACTTTGAGGTGGACGTCCTCGCCAATAGTTATAACGCCGCTGTATTGGATGGTAATTCAAATATAAATAATGTCTATACGTATAAGAAGACCCATCACCGCGAAGCCAATGAATCTGTGGTAAAAATACTCTTGAATCGCCTCGCTTTGCTGGTCAAATTGAGACGGCAGCGTTACGACGTGGTCTTCATCGCCAAAGGTCGCTGGGACAAACGGGTATTGCGCTGGGTTCCACTGATTCGCCCTGCCAAAGTGGTTGCCCTGGGCGATCACGATCACCCGCTCATCACCGATCTGGTTATTCCACCGGGTGACGGCAATGAACACTGCGTAGTACGCATGCACCGCTTGCTTGAGCCATTCGATACGAAGGAAGCACCCGGACCGTTGGAGATGATGGCGGATCCGCAACGGGTTCTTGCTGCACGCGAAAAGTATGGAATTCCCGCTACCCTGCCGGTATTCGCGTTGCACATCAGCTCACGCAAAGAAAGGCAACGCTGGTCAGCCGAAAACTTTGCCGCTTTGGCGCATCGAATTGCTGCAATGACGCCATGCCACCTGATGCTTCTCTGGTCGCCAGGCGATGAAAACAATCCACGGCACCCCGGTGATGATGCCAAAGCGGCAAAAGTGATGTCCCTATGTGAAGGGCTGCCGATCACTGCCGTCCCAACGCATCAACTTGAAGAGATGATCGTCGCAACGCAACTGTGCAACTTCCTGATCTGTAGCGATGGCGGGGCGATGCACGTCGCGGCCGCCCTCAATAAACCTATTGTGGCATTATTCGGCAATAGCGACCCTGTTCATTGGGCCCCTTGGGCAGTGCCACATAAAGTCATACAAAAGGATGACGAGAACGTCATGTCGATATCCATAGATGAGGTTTTTGGTGAGGTCAGTCAATTAGCCCACTCGGTTGGCATTACGCAATAGAGTAAACGTGACGATTAGACGTGACGTATCCCGGTCACGTTGTGGGTGCACTGATCAAGGGATCGAGTCGGCAGCCGTTAATTGACACTTTCAACTGTCTGCGAAGCAGGGCAGTCACAGTTGGACGAAATGACCGGCGGAAACTTCCCGATACTGACGTTGCGGTACAATGAAATCCGCAGCGCGTATCGGGCTTTTCACTTCCTGCGCGTCCACTACCCGAATTTGCCTTTTCTCAGGATCAGGGATAGGTACGGCGGCGATCAACCGGCGGGTATAAGGATGTTGTGGATTTTCGAAAATGGCGCTGCGCGGACCGATCTCCACGATTTCACCTAAATACATGACCGCGACGCGATGACTGATGCGTTCTACCACCGCCATATCGTGCGAGATAAAAAGATAAGACAACCCGAGTTGCTGTTGCAGATCAAGCATCAGGTTAATCACCTGCGCCTTGACCGACACATCCAGTGCCGATACCGATTCGTCGGCAATGATAATTTTGGGTTCCAGCGCCAATGCCCTGGCAATACAGATACGTTGGCGCTGTCCGCCGGAAAACTGATGCGGAAAACGCTCCGCCATCCAGTCGTCCAGACCCACCTGTTGCAATAACTCAGCCACACGTCCTTTCGCTTCTTTCGCTGTCACCAGCCCATGGCTGATCATCGGTTCTGCAATGGCATCCCCAATGCGCATGCGTGGATTCAGGCTTTCGTAAGGATCCTGGAATATCATCTGCGCCTGTCGGCGACTGCCGGCCAGCGACGCACTGTTCGCATGACGGATATCCTGCCCCTGAATCAGTATTTCACCCTGACAGGCCGGAGTCAGCCGGATAATCGACCGTCCGGTGGTTGATTTCCCACAGCCTGACTCACCCACCAACGAGAGCGTTTCGCCCGCAAAGAGATCGAACGAGACATCCTCTACCGCGTGGACACGTCCAGAAACCCGGCGGAAAAAACCCGACTTGATATCAAATCGGGTGACCAGATTCCTCACCTCCAGTATCGGTTTATCACGTTGCACCGTGTTAACCGTCTCTTTTGCCGGCTGTATAGCGCCAGTCTGAATATCTACCAGAGGAAAACGTTGCGGCCATTGGGTCCCAGACATCGAACCCAATTTTGGGACTGCCGAAAGCAATGCATGCGTGTAAGGGTGCTGTGCATGTTTGAAAATTTCCCTGGTGGAGGCGTTTTCAACCATTTCACCGCGATACATTACTAACGTGCGATCGGAGACTTCCGCGACTACCCCCATATCGTGGGTAATAAAAAGCACGGACATCCCTTCTTCTTCTTGAAGCGTTTTTATCAGCGTAAGAATTTGCGCCTGTATCGTTACATCCAGAGCGGTCGTCGGTTCGTCTGCAATCAATAAACGCGGATTGCAGGCTAATGCGATGGCAATGACCACCCGTTGACGCATACCCCCCGAAAAACTCATCGGGTATTCATTCAGCCGGGATTTGGCCCCGGGTATGCGCACTTTTTCCAACAGGCGGATCGCCTCCACCTGCGCCTGGGCATCATTCATACCGCGATGACGCTTCAGCACTTCGGTAATCTGATAGCCGACTTTCAGGACCGGGTTCAAACTTGTCATCGGCTCCTGAAAAATCATGCCTATCCGATTGCCACGGACATCCTGCATCTGCTTCTGGGTCAGCGACAGGAGATCGGTTCCTTCAAAATTAATCACGCCCTGATGCTGCGTATGCTGTGCGGATAACAACCGCATGATCGACATCGCCATCACGCTTTTACCCGAGCCGGATTCACCGACTACCGCCACCGTTTCCCGTTCACCCACGGTAAATGAGAGATCGCGCAACACGTTCATCCATTCACCTTTCACCTGAAAGGCGGTATGGAGATTCGATACGGTTAAAATCGGCTCAGCCATGGCTTAATCCTTATTCCGCGGGTTGAGGATATCGCGAAGGGCGTCCCCCACCAGATTGATGGCCACAATCAGCAACAGCAGCGTTATTCCGGGATAAAGACTGATCCAGTAATCTCCCGACATCAGGTATTCAAAACCATTCGAAATCAGCAGTCCCAAAGAAGGTTCTGTCACCGGCAGACCAATTCCGAGGAACGAGAGCGTTGCCTCAAGCATGATCGCGTAGGCGATACGCATGGTCGCCACAACGATCAACGGCGCCAGGCAGTTCGGCAAAATGTGTCGGAACAGGATGCGGTTATCGGGCAGCGCCATGCTGCGCGCGGCATCGACATAGCTGCGGCGGCGTTCAACCAGCGCGGAGCCGCGAATGGTTCGCGCATAGTACGCCCACTGGGTCACGACCAGCGCCAGAATGATTTTATCCACGCCCTGCCCAATGACGGCCAGGAAGATCAACGCAATCAGAATCGGTGGGAAACTGAGCTGGATATCCACAATGCGCATGATCAGCGAATCGACTTTTCCCCCGGCATAGGCACTGATCAGCCCCAGCGACGCCCCGATTAATAGCGCAAACACCGCACTCGACACGCCCACCAGCAGGCTGGTCCGTGTGCCGTAGAGAATGGCGCTGAACAAATCGCGCCCCTGATCGTCAGTCCCCAGCCAGTAGCTCATGCCATTCAGACTGGTTGACCCCGGCGTTAACCGCCCATCCATGATGTCGAGTTGCATCAGATCGTAAGGATTCTGCGGCGAGATAAGCGGTGCAAACACCGCCAAAAAGAGGGCAATGCCGAGAATAATCAGCCCGATGAGCGCCAGTTTGTCGTGTACCAGCGCATTCATCGTATTCACAAATGCCGATCGCGGTACCGCGACAACGGTCTGCGTCTTGCGGGTGTGAACGCTATTGGACATTAGGCGTTACCTCCGATTCGTACCCGCGGGTCGACAAGGACATACAAAATATCCACCAGCAGATTGATCAGGCTGAACATCACAACGGTGATCATCAGGTAGGCGAGAATAACCGGGCGATCGAGCACCGCGATGGAATCAATAATCAGTTTGCCCATTCCTGGCCAGGCATAGATTGTCTCGGTGACCACCGCAAACGCGATCAACGACCCCAACTCCAGTCCGATAACAGTAATCAGTGGAATCAGCGTATTCTTCAGGACGTGGACCAACACGATCCGCGTCTCAGACAGCCCTTTGGCGCGGGCGAACTGAACGAAATCCTGTTGCAGGCACTCCATCACCCCGGCACGGGTCAGGCGGATAATCAGTGAGATTTTGAACAGCGCCAAATTGAATGCCGGAAGAATCAGGTGCGACAGGCCGTCAAGCGTCAGGAAACTGATCGGAACCCCCAGCACATCGACCGTCTGGCCGCGACCCGACGCCGGTAACCAGCCCAGCTTGACGCTGAAAAACATAATCATCACCAGCCCAATCCAGAACGTGGGCAAACTGAAACCCAAAATCGAGAACGTCATGATCGATTTTGAGAGTTTGCCTTGTGGACGAAGTCCAGCGTAGATACCAAGCGGAATACCCACGACCAGCGCCATGACAAAGGCGGTCATCGCCAGTTCGAGCGTGGCGGGCATGCGTTGGAAAATCAGATCCAGCGCAGGCTGGTTGAAAATGAACGAATTACCCATATCGCCCTGCAGGGCATTGGAGAGAAACAGCCAATATTGTTCCCACACCGACTTATCCAGGCCGAAGGACTCAATGACCGCCTGCCGTTCCGCAGGCGTGGCATTGGTGCCCAGCAACAGATCCACCGGATTGCCTACCATATAAACCCCCACGAACACCAGCACTGACATGACCAACAGTGTCAACATGGTTTGTCCGATCCGGCTCAGCAGGTAGGCACTCATCTGGCATCTCCTTCAATATCGCCATAAACACTCAGCGTGCGATCCAGCAACGCGAAGAATCCAGCTTCATCAATCTGTTGCATCACGGTGGCATTGGTTGGCTGCGCCAATTTCCCGTAGAAATCCGCGTAGGTATACCCGGCGGTTTTACCGGTCACCTGCACACCGACGGTAGCAGCGCTGCCACGGAATAATTCTGGCTGTAAAAGCCATGCGACCGTCGTGGCGTCGTGGACCGGACCCCCATCGCGGCCAAACCGCGCTTTGTCGCTGCGATCAAAAGCCTGTAAAAGTGCTTCGATCGCCTTTCCTGGTTTGCCTGCGCGTTGACGCAGTCCACTGGTTTGTTCATTGCCGATCAACGCCTGAAACGTCATGTCCAGCGGCATGATGAACAGCGGGATCCCGGCAGTAAATACTGTTTCTGCGGCATGCGGATCGGCATAAATATTGAATTCCGCCCAAGGCACGCGATGCCCCAGCGCGGTAAACGCACAACTCATCGTGACAATCTGGCGGATCCCCCGCGCGACATCAGGATGTTGCACCAACGCCAGGGCGAGATTGGTCATCGGGCCGATAGCGCAAACGGTAATAGGATCGTTGTCCTGCGCCGCCTGTCGCAACGTGCGCACCAGAAAATCGACCGCATGTTCCGCTTGTGGCTGCAACGTTGCCGCCGGAACCAGATCGTCACTGAATGCACCGATATGGGCATATTTGCCGTAGACCTGATTGCGGAACAAGGGGCCAGCCGCACCCGCAAAAACCGGGACATCACGGCCAGAAAGTGCCACGATCTTGCACGCGTTACGTACCGTTGCCTCAAGCGGCACATTGCCCGCCACCACGGAAATACCCATGACGTCGATCTCGGGTGAGGCTAATGCCAGCCAGATGGCGATGGCATCATCGACGCCCGGATCGGTATCAATAATAATGCGTTGACGAGGCATCTCAGGAATTCTCCGCATATCGGGCCAAGAGTCCGTAAAATAGCGCGAAGACTTTTTCCGCGTTGACGTGGGTCACAATCTCAACGTTAGGTTCCTGGCCGGATTTACCGTACCAGTCAGCCACCGTCTGCCCCATACAGAGCTCACTTTCATGTTCGACAAAAACCCTGGCTTTTTCTGTTGCAAAAAGTGCGGGAGCCAACAAATAGGCGATAACCAGCGGATCGTGCAGCGGCCCGCCGCGCGAACCATAACGGCGGACATCATTGCGATCCCAGAACGCCATCAATTCACCCAGCGGTTGCGAAATCCGGCCGGAAACGGCGATAAAGCGTGCAACATGCTCGGGAGTTAAAATCACCTGATGCGTTGCATCCAACGACAGGACAACAGTAGGGATCTGGCTGGAGAACACGACGTGCGCGGCATGGGGGTCGGCCAGCATATTGAACTCTGAAGTCATGCTGCGGTTTCCGGCTTCGCGGTATGCGCCGCCCATCAGTACCAGACGTTCAATCCCTCCGGCAATGGACGGTTTCATGCTCAGCGCGGTCGCCAGATTGGTCAACGGTCCCAGCGAACACAGGGTGATCTTTTCCTGACGGGCAATGGCCGATTCACAGGATTCAATCAGAAAATTGACCGCATGCAGCGATTCCACTTCTTTGACCGGCGGCGGCAATTCGGTTTTCCCCAGACCATTCTCACCATGGAACTGACCGTGAATCGGGGCGCGGAACATAGGGCGATAACATCCGGCGTATACCGGGATATCGCTGCGACCGCCCAGTTCAGTAATTTGCAGCGCATTGCGCACGGTTCTTTCTAGCGGCTGATTCCCGCAGACGGCACAAATACCGAGAATATTGAGTTCCGGCGAGACAAAAGCGCTCAGCAGCGCAATGGCGTCGTCAATTCCCGGATCACAATCGATGATAATAGGCAGTGCCATTCACAGAGCTCCCACGGAACGTAAAACATCGGCGATTTCGGCACGCGCCTGTTCAGTCAACGGCGACTGCGGTGCCAACGGGTCACCGACGGCAAATCCCTGCAATTGCAGGGCGGTTTTGATGCATCCTGCAATGGAATATTTGGCGAATATCTCGTTGATCCGCCATAAAGGGCGTTGTAATTCCATCGCCAGCGCCCAGTCCCCAGACTGCGCGGCGTCATAAAGTGCAATGCTCTGCTTTGGTACAATGCAGGCCGGGCCTGCCATCCAGCCCACGCCGCCAATCAGCATGACGCAAGCTGGAATATGTGCGGAGGCGGCGAAGACTTCCATCCGCCCTTTGGTTCGTTCAATGATGGAAAGCAGCCGACCCGTATTGGTCGATGCGTCTTTGATATAGCGGATATTCTCTACGTGGCTCAGTCTTTCGATAACCGGCAGACTGAGATCGACACGCTGGAATTGCGGATTGGTATACAGCACCAGCGGTTTTCCCTGCGCGGCGTCGGCAATGGCCCGGAAATAGCGCTCGATCCCTTCGTCGTTCAACGGGAAATAGGCTTCCAGTATCGCCAGAATTCCATCCGCTCCCATCGATATATAACGTTCTGTTTGTTCCACAGCGTCCTGGATGGTGGTCGAGGCAACCCCCACCACCACCGGAACCCGCCCACGAACCGTTTCTATGACGGTTTCGACGACGTCTGTGCGCTGCTGCGGCGAGAGATAGGCAAATTCCCCGGTGCTGCCGAGCGGCGTGAGGCCATGAACACCACTGGCAATAAGGTGCTCAACCAACTCTGCCAGTACGGGCCTGTCAATCAGACCTTCTTTCGTCACTGGCGAAACCAGGTAGGGAAAGACACCACGCAATGAAGACATACTTTCCCTCCTCGTCTGTTACGGTTGATACCAACAGGCTTATTTAGCCGGTGGTAAGGTTCAGTTGTTGTAAACGTTGCTCTGTAATGCAATTTGCCACTGCTTAACTTGATGTTTTACTGACTATTTATTCTCTGTAACAAAGTACGGCAGCGTATAACCGTCAGAACGACCGACGTAGTTATACTGTTTTTTCATCGCCCAGGTGTTGGAAAGGAACAGAACTGGAATCACTCCCACATCTTTCATGGCGATGTCGGTTGCAGCTACCAATAACTGCTCGCGTTTCGCATCATCCAACGTGGAACGTGCGGCGATCAGTGCCTTGTCAAAGGCTTCACTGGAGTAACGCCCCCGGTTTCCCTGCCCGGCATTCGGTCCAAAGGTCTCGAGCAACGGCCCCAATACGCCAGAAGCTTCGCCCGTTTCGACCGCCGCCCCGCCCATAATCAAGCTGAACTCGAGTTTGGAGGCACGGGAGAAATAGACGCTACCCGGCATCGTCACCACATCCGTTTTAATCCCGACGCGGCTGAACATCTGGCCTATCGCCTGCGCGAGTTTGGAGTCATTGGGATAGCGATCGTTGGAGGCGTGGAAAGTCAGCGTAAAGCCATCAGGATATCCGGCTGCGGCCAGTTTCTGTTTGGCCTTGACGGGATCATAAACCGGTGCCGGGATATTGGCGGAGTAGCCGAAATAGCCTTGCGGAACCAGTTGTGAGGCCGGAACGCCCTGCCCATCCATAATCCGGTCAACCAACGCCTGACGGTTAATCGCCAGTGACATCGCCTGGCGCACATCCGTCTTCAGCAATGGGTTTTTACCATCTGGACCGGCAGCAAAAGGTGATACATCACGCTCCTGATCCATATGCAGATACATGATGCGGTTGCCCGGTGTCGACACGCTGCGCAACGCCGTATTTTTCTCGATGTTGCGGTTATCTGCGGTAGGGACGTTCTCGATAAGATCCACATCGCCGGATAACATCGCCGCTACGCGGGCGCTGCTGTTTTTGAACACGCGGATGGTGACTTTTTCCCAGGCGGCCTTCCCTGCCCAGTAATCGTCGAAACGTTCGAGAACCACGTTGTCATCTGGCGTCCACGAAACAAATTTAAACGGCCCGGTGCCAATCACGTCTTTACCGGAATTGAGCGTTTGTGAAGACACATTCTCAAGACGGGCAGGCATAATGGAAATACGGCTGAGGTTATTCAGTAGCAGAGGTGCGGCGGTTTTGGTGGTGATTTTGACCGTCAGCGGATCGACTTCCGTGACCTCGGTAATATCACTGACATAAGGTGCGTATGAACTCGGGCTGTTTTTGGAGGCCAGTGCCACGCGCTTAATGCTGGCAATCACATCCTTCGCGCCAAAATCCGTGCCGTCGTGGAATTTCACGTTTGGGCGTAGCTTGAATTCCCAGGTTGTATCGTCGATCACTTTCCACGAGACGGCGAGTGCGGGCGTGATCTGCTGTTTTTCGTCCTGAATAACCAATCCGTCAAAAATATTGCGGGCCATCGCGCTGTTTGGGCCGCCGACATAAAATTGTGGATCCATGGACGTTGTTGAGGAGGCGAGACCGACGTTCAGATCTGCACCGTAAGCCAGGGGGAGTGAGGCAAATAGGGTAGCGAATATCGCTGCCAGAGTGGATTTCTTCATTCAAATTACCCTTTATATGTAGTCCATTTTATGGGATGTGCTGAAGATCTTATTTTCGAGTCTATGGGGTGGACAGAATAATTAAAAATTGTATTTTGTGTTGCACACATAACAAAATGTTATGGGCTTTGAGAATTGATCATGCGCATTAATCCCAGACAAGTTGAAGCGTTTCACAAAGTCATCCTGACGGGCGGCGTCACATCGGCCGCCAACATGATGAACATAACGCAACCCGCGGTTAGCAGGCTAATCAGGGATTTCGAGTATGCGGTGAACCTCAAACTTTTCAATCGGGATGGTCGTGGTCTGGTGCCGCGGGATGAGGCGATGAAACTCTACCGGGAGGTGGAACGCTTGTATCTGGGTCTGGAGCACATCGCCAGAATTGCCGATGAAATCCGTCACTCAAAAGGCAGTGTCTTGCGCATCGCGACGGTTCACGCCCTCTCCACGCTTTGTGCCAATGAAATATTTCCGACGTTGCTGGAAAAAGTCGCGGATATTTCGCTTTTTCTGGACATCGAAAGTACCAACCATATCACTGACGTGATCGCCGGCAATCAATACGACATCGGGTTTGTTTTTGGTCAGGCGGGCGTAAAAGGATTGGAGGCGGAACTGCTGGCGCAAGCCAATGCGGTGGCGGTGCTGTCGGCGGAACATGTATTGGCCGGTGCAGATGCCATCACCCTTGACGATCTCACGCGCTATCGATCCATTATTCCCGGTCGTAAAACGCCGTTGCGTGAACAGATTGAGCAACAGGTGATTCAGCAACAGCTGTATTTGCACAGCCCGATCGAAACTTCATTGGCCAACTGTTGCACATTGGCCGCCAATAATTCGGGAATTGGTATTGTCGATTCGATGACCGCCCTCAATTACCAGGGGAATATTATTATCAAACCGTTTTTGCCCGAGATAACGATCGCCTACCTGGCGCTCTATCCGCCACAAATTCCGAAAAGTTTGTTGGTTGAGCAGATCACGGAAAATATGCGTTTCCATATTGCAGCGGCGTTGGCGAAGAAATAAGTAGCCCAGTGAAGGCCGCTGGAGGAGATTGCCTCCCCCGGCTCGTGCCCATATCAGGACATGGCAAACTGCTCAAGCACCTTCCCTTCCATACGGTAGCGCACCCATTCATCCTGCGGTGTGGCTCCAATACTTAAATAGAAGTCGATCGCTGGCTGGTTCCAGTCCAATACGCTCCATTCCAAACGGCCGCAACGGCGTTCATAGGCCAACTGGGCGATATGACGCAGCAAGGCTTTGCCCGTGCCCGCACCGCGGAATTTTGGCGTGATGTAGAGATCTTCCAGGTAGATGCCGTTCTTGCCCAGCCAGGTCGAATAGCTCATAAAGAACACCGCATAACCTGCTGGTTCGCCGTTGACACTGCAAATCAGCGCCTCTGCGCAGGCATTGGGGCCAAACAGGCTCTCTTCAATTTCAGCCCGGTTAGTGACTACCTCATCACGGGCTTTTTCATATACCGCCAGCTCAATAATCATATCCAGGATTAGCCTGGCGTCAGCTTGTACCGCTGGGCGGATTTCAATGGTCATCGTTTTTCCTAGTTGAGTGAATTAGCCTGCTTGCCAGCATAATACCGAACCGATATTGTATGAACTGCATTTTCCTCAACATATAATGAATATCATGCATCTGAATTTGCGACGTATCGATCTCAACCTGTTACTGGTGTTTGAAGCGGTCTACCGTCTGCGTTCAGTCACCCGCGCCGCTGCGGAGCTGGCGCTGAGCACATCGGCACTCAGCCATGCGTTGACCAGGCTGCGTAAAAGCCTCTCAGATGAACTGTTTTACCGGGTGGGTAACGATATGCTGCCAACGGTATTTGCAGAAAACCTGGCACCGGCGATCGGCGAAAGCCTCACGCTATTAACCAAGGGATTGAACCCGCGCCCCCCTTTTCTTCCGGCCACCAGCCGCGAAACCTTCACCTTTGCCATTACCGATTACACCGCTTTTGCCGTTTTCCCTATGCTGATGGCCCATCTGCAGGAGATGGCTCCCCATATCTCGTTCCAGCTTTGTTACTCGGAACGTAAAGTGGCGTTAAACGACCTGCTGGCAGGCAAGATTGATTTCGCACTGGGTTTTACCGAATCCACGGATGAGATCTACCCGGAAATTGAAGAGATCGACTGGCTTGAGGACGACTATGTCGCGATATGCTCCCCGATTTTTACGCAAAAATATGGTGCATTGACGCAGGAGCGTTATCTACAGGCGCGTCACGTCGTGGTTACTCCCTGGAATGAGCAACGAGGGGTTATTGATTATCAGTTGGAGAAACAGGGATTGCAGCGAGATATTGCGTTGAAAACCCCTTCATTGTTGGGTTCCCCCTTTATTATTGCGGCCAGCGAATTGCTGATGAGCATTCCACATTACGCAGCCAGGCAATTGCAACGGTCGGCAGCATTAGAGATCCATCCCCTGCCATTCACGATCCCTGCCTATACAATCAAAATCTATCTGCATCGCAAAAACGGACGGCCCGCCGCCTGCAACTGGCTCAAACAGCAATTCACCGAGCTGGCCACAGGCTGGACTGTAGACAGGATTCAAACAAGCGACGCTTTACCTGAGCAGTAAAAAAGAAGCCGCAACGTTATCCGCTGCGACCTTCTTTAGAAAAAAAGGGAAACACATTCTCAGTTGATAGCGAGAAAGTCGCGCGGAAAACATCCCGCTAGCGGTGTTATCAATAAACGTTATGGGAAGTATCGCAATTATCGATTTTTAGTCCTCGTCAGCCTCTGTTACCTTGAAAATGAGCAAAGCCATAAAACGACTTGCACGATGTGTCATTTAGCGTTTTAGGCAGCATCGCCGGTTAATTCATCGACAGGGAGGGAAACTGATGATCTTTCTGGAAAGGAAATATCCACTGCCGGAAATAGTGGAATCTGAATCCCAACGAACGCTCTATGAGGCAGTTACCCAACGTGTAATGCCTCTTGAGCGCCAGTATTGCCTGCTTCTTTCCTGCCAGTACACGAAACTCCGTCAACTGTTGCAGGAACCCGGGTTGGAACATGAGTTGGAACAAGATCAGCGGAGCGAATTGTCTTCCTGGGTAACCGAACTGCAGAGAACGCTGAAGAGTCATGCAGTCGGCGACAATGAACCACTTACTGTCCAGAAGACGGCGTCGTGCAGCAATGCGCTGTGGATGCTGTTTGGTTCAAACGATCATGAAAAGGTTGGGGAAAACATCGACCGTTATTGCCATCGACGCGCTCAGCAAATCGCGCATATTCGCCAACAGTTGATGGAAATCACCAGTTTATCTGCGTTGAAAAAACAGTTGAAGAAACGGCAGCGTAACGAACCCCATATTTCACGCTTTCTTGATGAGTCGCCTCGCGTCTATTCGCATCCTTATTCATAGCCCTTTCACAGCAATAAATAAATAAAGATCCCTCTGACCGGAGGACGCGGCGAAGTTTACCTTCAGCCCTTCTCCGGGTTTTCTGTCATAAAGACCGGTTCGATACGTTTTATCCCTTCGTTATTTACCACAATCCGCGCACGCTCCAGCGAGCTTTCCTTCCCATCCGTCACGCGGCGAATCATATTGATGTGATAGACTTTTCCACTGTAAATCACACTCTCGCCCTCAAGCGTTGGCAACTCATCCAACAGTTCATCGGTATGCTTGAGAAACGGGGTGATATCCAGCCGGGTGATATCCATTACGGAACGATTCATCCCCGAGAAGAGTTGATTACAGTGCCAGAGCCGGACGTGCTTTGAGTAATGCAGGACGTCTTCACTCAGGTAATAATTCTGGATATCCAGAAGATGAACTTTTCGCCGCATGGCACTCACATCTGCGGGTAAATGCCGCTCATTCACAAAGACAAAAGATTCACTGCATTTACCGATCGCCTGACGAAGATTTTTATAGATCATCTGCTGGCGGTCTGGCAGCCAACGACGGAACGTTGAAAACAGCCGGGCGCGAAAACTCTCTTTCATTCGATCTTTGAAGATGTAACCGATCACCATGGCGAGGAACAGTTGTGTGCTCAACGCACCATATTTTCCTTGCCACAAAAAAGCGACGCCGGTAGCGAATATCATCGCAATTGCTGCGGCAAAACCCGCAATGGTGTGGGCCAGGAACGTTTCGCCATGCTTGCGGCGGATATCCAGAAACATCGGGCTACTGATATATTTTTTTAGCGTATTCAGCCGATACACCACCAATTCATTATCCGTGGTAGGCGACGGGAACGTCGCGGGATAATTCGCCTTGCGATAAAACATCTCCTTACGCCAAAAATCGCGTAACTCGCTGTGGGCGGGACTCGGTGGCAAACTGTTGAGTACCTGACGGCCATAGCGAGTGGCAATGAGGGCCATATATTCATCGCAATAATCCACGACACGTTTGGCATTTTCTGGGGCCAGTGAACCGACGTTATCACGCATGCGTCGATAGTGGGACAAGATCTCTGCGGCAGTGGTACTGAAATTAATCAGCGCCAACTCACGCTTTTCTCCGTCCACTTTATTGATATAACGCACTTCCAGATGCAACGCGCGCTTGAAGGTCAGGCAAAACATTTTCAGACGGTATTCATAGCCAACGCTCGACGCCGTATCGCTGTCACCGGAAGTAATTAAACATTCAATCTCTGCCAGCGTCTGCTGACAGGAGTGGGCAAACTTGCGCAACATGAGCGTGGGCGGACGCAGGCGGATATAGTTCTTCAGGCTTTGCTGAAAAATCTGGGGAGGAAAGTTCCAGCGATTTATTTGCAAACTGGAAGGAAAGAACAGCCAGGTTTCAATATGATAATTTTCTGTTTGAATGCCTCTACCGCTTTTTCGCACCGGCAATGAGATGCGCTGTTTTATCTCGATACTGCGCTTGCCCGCCGCTTTGACTGTTTCCCCGATCATCCCCGCCTCCTGCGTAGGTGGCGGCAACCCACTTGTGTTGCCGCCTTATCATGCTTACCAGAGGGCGCTATTGAACCCCATCAGCGGCATCACATATTGTGTCCAGAGAATCAGCAGGAACCAGATGATGATCATCTGTATCATGCCGTATTTGAAAGACTCACCCGTTGAGTAGTGGTCAAGCAAGTAACTGATGTTGGCTGGTTTTGAGTTGAAATAGAGCACGTAGACCTGGTTAATCAGGAAGGCCATCGGCAAGCAGAACCCGACCACGTCCCAACCAAATTTCTTGGCAATACTGATAATAATCGGGAACATGATGATGGTACGCGCCGTTTTACTTTCACTGACCAGCGTAGTGATGGCAAATACGCCACTCATCACCGCAAATACCAGCAGTTTGCCACCGCCTGCGGGATCTATCTGCCATTTATCAAACAAACTGTGGATGTAGAGACCAACGATGTCGGTTTGATCCACCATGCCACCGAGAACGTAGGCACCAAAGCTGAACATCAGCATATGCCAGGGAATATCGGCGTCATTCCATTTCATCACCCCAAGGCGAGGCAGTTTACAGACAGAAGGCATCAGCACCACGCAGGCACCGGCCACGGCGATAACCTCGGCACGCATCCCGTGCAGACGGTCGGTTGCCCATAGCAGCAGCACAACCAGAAAGGTGAGCGCGGCTCTGATTTCCGCAGTAGAGATTGGTCCAAGCTGCTTCAGTTCGTCATGTAAGCGTGACATTCCCCCTTCAATTTTAGGAATGGAATCCTCTTTTTTTATCGGGAAAATCCAACGCGTACCGGTGTACCAGGCAATGGCACACTGGATTAATGCCAGCGGAAACAGCGCGATAAACCAGTCGCCGTAGAAAATTTTGTATCCTGCCTGTTCGATCATCGCAACCGCCAGCAGGTTAGCCGCAGAACCGGTGATGAACGCACTCGCCGACACGTTGTTTGCCAACAGGTTCAGCAACACCATGTTACGACCGACGTTGTTACGCTTTTCGCCACCCGTCGCGCCATAAATTGCAGAAATCACCATGAACAGGGGTAATAACAGCGCGGTTTTGGCGGATGTTGCACTGATAAAGGCACCCAGAATCAGGTTGAGCAGGATAAAGCTCCAGAAGAGCAAGCCGATATTATTGCCCATGCGTACCAGAAGCCAGACCGACATGCGTTTTGCCAGACCGGTTACGACCAGCGCGCTCGCCATGATAAAACTGGCGATATTCAGGATCATGACCGGCTCACCCAGCATGGCAAATGCGGGCCGCATCTTCATTGTTTCGGTGAGAATCACCACCACCACCACAATAAGTGATGTCAGATAATTGGGGATGGATTCGGTCAACCAGAGTACCAGTGAGGCAATGAATATTCCGGTTGCACTGTAGCAGTTGGCTGGAGGAACTTTGGTTTGTGTGTCAAACATCTCGATGGGACCAACCCACTGAAAATGAAACATCAAAAACAGTAGAATGGCTAATGGCATACCAATAAACTTGATGCGCTCCATCCAGACGCCGGATTTGATTTCCTTGAATTTCTCCAGGGAATAATTACGCATATCCAGAGGATCGAACGACTGTGTGGTGTCCTTTTTCGACATGGTCGTATCTCCTTAAGCTCCGGCAAGAGGATATCCCTGCTTGCCGGGGCGTGATAAATCACATGCCAACCACCTGTCTGGCAGCTTTAAGATAATTGGTGTTGGGTAGCTCCTCTATCCCAAGTGCTGCAACGGCGGTTTTGATGCCCTCGTAGTTTTCACTTTCACAACAGACAGTTTCCAGCAATGCCCCGTTAAACCACACCAACGCATACTCACTGATGATGCCGTTGACGCTAAAACCGTAACGCATTTTCTCAATGCTTACCGGCACCAGTTCGCTGCTTGCTTTTGCCAGTGCGATAAACGCCTCAAGCGTATAACTGTCCTGCTCAAGCGGGAGCGATACCTGAAGATGATCCAGTATGGTTTCAAGCTCTTCACGTTGAACCGGAAACTGGAATTTGCCACGGGGTTGGAAAATCTCGTACCCTTCCGGGGTTTCGCCGGTTTTGGTTTTAATATCCAGCAATCCATCGCGTACTTTTACGTTCACGGCATCCGTATGCACAGAGAGAAAGTACGTTTCCTGCGGCATTTTCCGTGCTTTGAACAACGTGGCTTTCGCCTCCCACATTTTATCTTTGACACCGTCTATAATCCCGTGTCCGAATACCCGGAATTCCGCGCGTGGTACTATTTTATCGGCATCACTGGCGGAGGTGGCGACGTTTTTATCCATATGTGTACTCATGATATCCTTCCTGTTGCGTGGTCAGTCAGAGACGGCGTGAACGTTATTTTTCCCAAGTGGTATAAGGATGCGTGACCAGATTTGAATTGAAGTAACGCGGATCGCCGCTCACCTCTTCACCCACCCATACCGGTTTTTCAAAGACCTGATCTTCACTTTGCAACTCCACCTCTGCAACGATTAGCCCTTCGTTGACGCCAAAGAACTCATCGACTTCCCACACCAGCCCTGCATAAGGGATTTTGTAGCGTTTTTTCTCAATAATGGGACGTTCAGCGAGACCATCGAGCATCTCCGTACAATCAGCCAGTGGGATCTCATATTCATATTCCGCACGGGTTGCTGAAACGGTAATGCCTTTAACGGTAAGAAAAGCTTTATCATTAATCGTCCGGATGCGCACCGTGCGTTCTTTGGTGCTGTTAAGATATCCCTGACGGTAATGGGTACCCGATGCCAATCCGCGCCATTCATCGCCAGATAATAAAAACTTACGCTCTATTTCTTTGCCCATTATTTACTCCTTGCTGAATTAAATTACTGCCAAGAAAACGGTAGTCACTGCCTTATTGAATTCATAGTAATTAGCTTTTAAATATTTTGGAAATCGTATTAAGATATCGGACCCATAAGACAGACTTATAGGTTGACGGCGATCTCATAAACAAATTAAAGAAATAAAAACAAAGGGTTATAGTGCGATTTTTTTGTTTCACGACAAAAACAATTTTTAATGAGCAAAGGAAGAGGGTAGACTGAAAGGAGTAATGCGGATTTTTCAGCGATTATTTAAATGATCGAATCACCTATGTTACCGATTTGGTTTTTTTGGTCTTTTCTGTAACGGAACACGCTGTAAATAATTACCCGGTCACGAAATCATATTAATGGTATTAAACATTAACGAGAGTGACCAAAGATGTTATCAAGCAGTTCCGGAATGTCTCCCCAGTTAATATTCGGTGCGTCTTCATGCATTAATGAGATAAAACCCAGAGCGGCGTGAGAAAGTTTTCGCTCGCTGTGGCAAACCAGGTAGTAATCAACGGCAAGATTAAATCCTTTCACAGTAAGCTCTACCATTTCTCCTTGCTCAAGCTCGTCGAAAACCGCCAGGTGCGGGATAGCCGTCACACCGTAGCCGCTGCTTATTAGCCGTTTGGTCGCCTCAATATTGGAAATCGTCACCGTATTCTCTGGGGCAAGCGTGCTGGTATGGCGTTTAAACCACGAGCTCATTTTTGCGCGCATGCGCGTACCTTTTTCACGCATGACAAACGGCATTTCCAGCAGGACTTCCGGCGGCAGTATTTCCGCAGCCCGACAAGCGAGCGGTGAGCTTTTACCCACGACAATTTTGTAATTCTCCCGATGCAGCAACATTTGCTGAACCTGTGAACGGATCACCGATCGTCCGGCGAATCCCAGCTCCACCTCGCCACTGGAGACCAATTCCGCTATGCGCCACGAATTCCCTGCCAGAATCTCAAGCTCGATCCCCGGAAAGCGTTCATGGAAACGACGAATAAAACGGGTAAGGTAGTACGTACCCATCACGCCCGTTGCACCAATTCTCAAACGCCCGACCTGAAGTTTACTGATGTCCTGAAATACGCTCTGCACTTCCTCAAACAACTGAAATATGCGTTGGGTATATTCAAACAACACCTCGCCTTCTTTTGTCAGGCTGACCTGGCGTCGGGAACGATCGAACAGATTGACCTTCAGGAAGGATTCCAGGGCCTGAATCTGCATACTGATCGCGGGTTGGGAAAGGAAAAGGGCCTGCGCCGCTTTAGTGAAGCTGCCGCTTATAACCACCTGGTTGAAAGTCTTAAAGTGATGGATATCCATAACGTCCCCTTTGACGAGTGTTTTCTGCAAACCCTGCCGATGTACTCGCTGTTTTATTTCCCAGCATCATAAAGGCTCGTCATGCTTCCTGCTGGGCAGAGAATCACAGACTCAGATTACGGGCCGCAACAATTGGGGACAGTTCACTGTCAGGCAGCGTTGAATTCTCGTGCGGGAACTGACCAACAGCAAGAGAGGCCGCTGAAACGGTCCTCTTGCTGCCGATTGTCTTACTCTTTCGGCTCTGATGGGGCAGTTTCGGTGTTTCGGTCCCCTTCCGCCTTGAGCTCCTTGCTATGAATCAGCTTCAACGCCAGATATAAGTCAGGCACCAGAATCAGATCACGCTCTTTATTGCTGGAGCGACTCATATGAAACCAACGCGTCAGTTCGGTACGCCGGCCTGCGAGCACCAGGCTGATGCCACGCTGCTTAAGATCCCGCTTCAACTCGTCGACAGCCGCGAGCACGCTGATATCCGCATGGGTGAAACTGGCCACCGCGTCAATCACCACCCAGCGCGGTTGGGAAGGCATACTCTCCACCAAACTGGTGATCCGCCGTTTAAAATAGGCAACATTGAAATAGGTCAACGGCGAATTAAAGCGGTACATCATGACGCCGTCGACAGGTTTTATCCCGTTACCGTTATCAATCGAGTGGATCATACCGTCATCATTCACCCCCAACAGTTGCTCGGTAGGCCGGAAAACAGTGTGCAGAAATTGCAGCAGGCCCAGCAGAACCGCCAGCCCAATACCGGGAATGATCCCCACCAGCAGCACACTCAGGAAAGTAAACAACGCCAGACTGAACGCGGGGCGATTGCGCTTACGCAGCCGGAAAATGCTGCGCATATCAAGCAGCGACCACGAAGCATAAATCAGCACCACACCCAGCACGGCGATGGGAATAAACTGCAGTGGCTCGGCAAAAAATATCACCACCAGAGCGATCGCCAGCGCGGCGATCACTGAAACCAACTGGCTCTTGCCACCGTTGGCATCGTTAACAGCGGTACGGGAGTTTGCACCACTGATGGCAAACCCCTGCGAAAGCCCGGAGACGATATTCACCAACCCCAGCGCGCGAAACTCGGCGTCAGCATCAACTTCGTAGCCATTTTTCGCCGCAAAGCTGCGCGCGGTCAGCATCATACTGACAAAGCTGACGACCGCCAGGTTTAACGCAGGGATCACCAGATCGCGCAGCAGTCCTGGTTTAAAATCAGGCCATGTCACCATCGGTAACCCACCACCGGTATCCCCTGATACCGTTTCGATGCCAAAACGCGACAAATCTGCCGCCCAGGTCAACGCTGTAATCAACACCACGGCAAACAACGGTGCTGGCCAATTAGGCCGGACATAGCGGACCCCAAACAGGATCAACAGCGTCAGCAGTGAGATACCCACCGTGGGCCAGTGACTGTTGAGCAAATTTGCGGGCAGAGCGTAAATGCGCTCAATCAGTTCACTTGAGGGCGACGCAAATCCAAATACCTTGCTGATCTGGTTTACGATAATGGTCAGCGCAACACCGTTCAGCAACCCATTCAAGATCGGACGCGACAGCAGGTCCGCAATCGCGCCCAGCTTGAAACGGCTGGCAATCAGACACCATGTCCCCATCATCAGGGTCATAACGATCGTCAATTGCCAGTGGAGTTCGGTTTTGCCCGCGGCCAGCGGCGTCACTACCGCGGCAATGACCGCGCAGGTGGCCGCATCAGGGCCGACGATCAGCTGGCGCGATGATCCAAAAATTGCGTAGGCGATCATCGGCAGAATGCAGGAATAAAGTCCGACAATCGCACTGACACCCGCCAATTCGGCGTAGGCGATAGCGACCGGCAGTGCAACCGCCGCGACTGAAAGGCCAGCACGGATATCAGGTTTCAGCCAGCTTCGCTCATAAGCAAGCAGGTTCATCAGGCCGGGAGTCATACTCTGGAGGGATTTCAACGTCATATATTATCCATAAGGCATAATAATGGGAACGAACTACATCATGCTTTTTCTCCCATTTGCTGGCAACAGACAATTAAGTTAAATCAGCAGTTTTTAGCCTGTTGCTATTAGATTCAAGGCCCTGGCTTTTTGCAGAAGAGTTTGTCATCAATCTGAAAACCACATTTATTCTGTGCCATTTATTTTTCTCTATCGCTATTTGCTCGAAAGTGATGGCGTTATTTTTCCGCTTTGCTGCCGACACAATCACCACCCTTTAAGAATCGCTTCCTGAATTACCACGGACTGTTCGGTGGACCAAATAATTTCCCTTCCCCTCTCATTTATTTTTATAAAACGACATTTTTCCACGCAATTATTACCGTCATAATCTCAGCATTTGGCTGTTATTTTTACCCTTCCGAATAATCTTTTGCGCACTCTATTTATTTAAAAAATTATCCTATTCCATTTAATAAATACGGAAATAAAATATGAATAAGACCTCGATTCAATTTTGTTTAATCACCGCAGCACTCTTCCCACCCAGTCTGGTGTCTGCCGCAATGTCTTTTACCGCCACCAATGTCCGGGCAGGCGATACCAGCGGCTCAATCAGCTTTGACCTGAGTTCGTGCAATAACTGCATGATGGCTGGCAATTCATATGATATGACGTTTAACCATACGCCAATAACCGGCGGCAATCCGGGAGGCGCGACATTATCAGTCACCACCAATGCGCCCTCTTGTCTTATTATTTCCACAAAAACTGCTGTCGATAACACTAACTTGAAACCCTCAATGTCCAGTGCCTTTAATCGTTGCAGTACAGACAGTTTAACTACCTACATTTCCGTAAAAAATCTCAATATGGCGTCAGGAACCTGGGGAGGAGGCAATCTTGCGTGTAATTATGATATCAGTCAGACCGGTAAACGAAGTTGCGGAAATGTCTATATTCCCCCGCTGTCTGATATTCCACCTCCCCCTCCCGCAGGCATTGCGAAGGAATTAACTGACCAGTATAACGATATGAGAAAAGACTGTGGAAGCGCGGAAAAACCCGCATTTATGTGCTCTGGGGTCATGCTTAGAGTCACCAGTGCTGACGTGGACAAACCGTGGCTCCCTTCACCCGCATCTGTCACCAGTGGTGGCGTGTCATTCTCCTATTTGCGCGATGATGCCAAATTTTCCAGACTCGCCTATGGCCGCAAGAACGGGTTGATATTTTATCCCACAGCAAATCGTCCAGGTGGAAAACTGGATGTCCCGGTATTGTGTGCATTCCCCATCGATGCGGCGACCAATAACCGCGCTGATAAGGGTTGTGGTGTCTCTTCCAATCAAACCATCAATAGCGATCTCTGCCGCACACAAGGGATTTTTACCGCAGAGCAGTGGAAGACCCATTACCAACAAGGAAACAATTCGCACAGTAATCAGTGTGGATTTGATGAACGGAACTACAGTGGCTATGACGTCGCCGATGCTTTCTACCAAAACATCCGGGCAATGAGTTTGATTTCGGCAGAATCCATTAATGAACAAAATGAATTACGTCTCGCAACCTGGTCGGGCAGTACCAGCATCGCCTCTCAACTGCCGTTACAGGCCTTTTTCTATATCTCTGATGGTCTCGCGGTAGCGCAAAAAGATCAGCAGAATTTCTATAACGATACGAAAATTATCGTGCCTATCGTTAAAGTCACGTTGCCTGCCAACACCTCCCAGCATGCGACATTCAGTTTTAACGCCGCGGATCAGAAGGTGAAATAATACAGCGAGTGGCAGTAGCAGCAAAAACCGGATAATGAAAATTATCCGGTCATAAAGTATCGACCGGATATTTCCAAGAGGGGGAAAATAAAGTGGGGCAGTATTGAAATGTAACAATCCAAAGGAACTTTCTAAACCCACATCCCCTTAATCGAGAATGTGGGTGACTGTTTATTTAATAGATCGGGTTACTCGGCAGCTTAACGTGGTGGTGCAGGAAGAATGTGCAGGCTTAATTGCGCACTATTGCCATTGCTGAGGGTAGCCGTGATATTTGCCAGACCGCCCGTCGCAATATCCGACGGCGTACTGTAAGTATTCAATGCTTGCCCATTGATATCGGTGACAGTGGATTGTGTCAAATTTCCTACATTTACACTCCAGGAAACGACTTCCCCTTCCATAGGTGCGCCGGTTATCATATCGACTACAGTCGCTGTCAAGGTTGTAGAGTCGCCGTATTCATGCACACCCGTTTTTTGCGAGGTCAATGAAGAAATATCAGCGAGTGATGCATTACCAGAAGCCATAGTTTTATTTTCTTTCATAAAAAAATCCTTAATTTGAATGAGTGACGCCCCTTCACTTGTTAATATTAAGTAAGGGAAGTTAATAATAGCGGGTAATATGTCTCTCGGGGGTGCATTTGGAAGGAATGAAAGTTGCAAAAAGAAACACGTCATTCGCGTTACGCAAAAAATATTATTTAACCCTGCTGCAAATATCGGACGTTCGTTATTTATTCTCCACGAATAGCATGGCGAGTTGTTAACAGATTTTCGCCACTGCGCCCGCCATTTTCAATGGCGGGCGCAGTCACTGATCCTCATCTTCGTGCGATATAAATCCGCGATAGGAATATATCATTTCATGGCGCGAGACCTATCGCCGAGATGCGAACTTCTACCTGATTCTGTTTCAGATAGCTGGCCAATTGTGCTGGCGGGGTGTCGTCGGTAAAAAGCGTTGATGCCTGTTTCACATTACCGATCTCTACGGCGGCCGAGGCGCGGAATTTGGTATGATCGGCGGCGAGCAGCAGATAACGTGAATGGGCAATCATCGCCTTGGCAACGGCGGCTTCATTCACATCAAACTCCAGAATACTGCCATCCCCTTCGATAGCTCCCATGCTGGTAATCATATAATCAGCGCGAAAACCTTCAACAAAAGAGACTGCGCTTGGGCCAATAATGCCGCCGTTATGGGGTCGGATAATACCGCCCGGAACCATCACTTCAAATCCAGTATGTTTGTAGAGAATATGTGCCACCCGCAGGCTGTTGGTGATCACCCGCAGATTTTTTCTGCTCTCCAGTGCCCGGGCAATATGCTCCACCGTTGTACCGATAGTGACAAAAAGCGTACAACCGTCAGGAATTGACTCCACGACGTCGCGCGCGATCGCCATTTTCTCTTCGGTGTAAGAAATTTCCCGCTGCTCAAAGGAGGTATTCATTACACTCGATGCCCGTCCGGCGCCGCCATGATGGCGAGAGACCAAACCCAAATCACTGAGCTTGCGGATGTCCCTTCGTACCGTTTGCGTCGAGACATCCAGAATCTGCGCCAATTCATCAATATTCATATAACCACGATCGGCTATCAATGTGATCAAGTGATCGTGCCGTGGATTACCTGTAATATCCGTCAGGCTCATCGCACACCTCTCATAAATAAGCACCTTTTTTGTTCATATTACCCATAAAGTGACAAAAATGCTCTGGTCTGATGATAATCCGGGATCCCTTCCCGTCCACCTGGTCGCGTACATTTCAATGCAGCAACCGCATTTGCAAAGTGAACTGCCTCGCTTACACCCTGTTTACTGGCAATCGCAAAGGCCAATGCGCCATGAAAAACATCCCCGGCTCCCGTGGTATCCACAACGTCAACCTTAAAGCCGGGACGATGCTGCTGACGGTTCTCGTCAAGCCAGTAACAACCTGCTTTTCCCTGTGTAAGGTAAACTTTTCCGGCTGTCATCGCCTGCGCCAATAACAGTGCCTTTTCCCATTCGGTTTCACCGGTAGCCTTCACCAAGCCGGGAGCAGAAAACGCGGCATGATCGGCCAGCTTGACCAAGGGGGCAATATCTTGCGGCGTAACGTCCGCGTCCAGGACCGTGACCACACCCGCTTCCCGCGCCAAGGTGAATCCGCGCTCGGCACCCTGATGCCAGCGCACGTCAGCAAGCACGACGTCGTAGTGCTCAAACGTAATGTCATTCAGCCAATCAGCCTCATTGGACAAATCGGGGCTGGGATGATTGATGATGATCCGTTCACCCTGCGCATCAACAATAATGGCCGACTGTGAAGAGCGCGCCTGATGACAAACTCGGACAAAGCGCGTATCAACGCCCTCTTTCTCCAGATCGGCAACAATGGTTTTCCCTGCTGCATCATCCCCCACGCGGCCAATGAAATCGACATAGGCACCCAGCCGCGCGGCAGCAACCGCCGCCGTGGCCGCGGGTCCACCGCCAATCTCCCGGTAGTCCTGAGCGACAAACTTACCGCTGGCATCAGGAAGTTGCTCCACATAATACAAACGATCCTGAACAGCGATTCCTATACAGGCAATTTTCAGCATAGAGGCTCTCCTTTTCATTTCTGTCACTTAATGTCAATTTATGTCCATTTTAATCACTGAGAATATTAAATTAGTGATGCATGTCACTTTAATTACTCATAATTACAAATAACATCAAAACCGAACTGAAATGAACATCAAACATTACTCATGATTACATTCGCTCTGAGGAGAAGCACCATGGCGTCAGTGGCATTTATCGGATTGGGACAAATGGGTTCGCCAATGGCGACGAACCTGATCAAGCACGGACATCAACTCAGGGTGTACGACATTAACCCACAGGCGGTCAAGACGTTGGTTGATCTCGGCGCAAACGCTGCGGCAACGCCCGCAGAATGTGTAACAGGTGCCAGCGTGGTTATCACCATGTTGCCCAATGGCGATTTAGTGGAAAGCGTGTTGTTCGGTGCTCACGGAGTGACAAAAACGCTCAGCAAAGACGCACTGGTGATTGACATGTCCACCATTCACCCCCTGCAAAGTGATGCCATGTGTCGCCGCATGGCTGAGTGCGGTTTCAGTTATATGGATGCCCCCGTTGGCAGAACGTCAGATCACGCCATTGCCGGAACCTTATTGATTCTGGCCGGAGGCGACCAACGACAGGTCGAGAAAGCTCGCCCAATCTTGATGTGCATGGGGTCAGAACTGGTCAATGCGGGCGGGCCAGGAATGGGTATCCGGGTAAAAATAATTAACAACTACATGAGCATAGCGCTGAATGCGCTCTCGGCAGAAGCCGCAGTAATGTGCGAAGCGCTGGGGTTGTCACTGGATGTCGCCATCGACGTAATGTCTTCCACCCCGGCAGGAAAAGGCCATTTCACCACCAGTTGGCCAAATAAGGTGCTGAAGGGGGATCTCACACCGGCTTTCATGATCGATCTGGCACATAAGGATTTGGGAATCGCCCTCGACGTTGCCAACCAATTGCATGTCGCCATGCCAATGGGTGCCGCCGCCCGCGAGGTCTACAGTCAGGCTCGGGCCAGCGGACGCGGTCGTCAGGATTGGACCGCCATACTCTCGCAGGTCCGCAGCATTTCCGGGCGTCCGGATTCTCTGTAACCGGTCAGCCGTTGTCCTTTTTATGACATATTCTTACTTAAAGGAGTATCCGATGTCTTCATTACTTACGCCCTACTCATTGGCCGATATTTCGCGACCTTCAGGTGGTTTTGCCATGCTGGCCGTTGATCAGCGCGAGGCCATGAGATTGATGTTTGCTGCCGCAGGCACACCCAGTCCAATAGCCGATCAGGTGCTGACGGATTTTAAAGTTGAGGCAACGCGTATTCTCTCGCCTTATGCCTCAGCGGTATTGGCCGATCAACAGTACTGCCTGGATGAAATCGTCAAGCAAAATGCCGTTGCCAGGACCTGCGGTTTAATTGTCGCCGCCGATGACTTCTTGCCCGGCAATGGCATTCCTGTGGATAGCGTGCAACTCGATCGCACTGTCGATCCCCACGCTGTGCGTGCCAGTGGTGCCAAGGCGCTGAAGCTCCTGGTGTTATGGCGTCCGGATGAGGATCCGCAAACGCGGCTCGATATGGTCGCTGACTTTGTCGCGATGTGCCGTTCAGCCGGATTGGTGAGCATTATTGAACCCGTGGTTCGCCCGCCTCGCCGGGGCTGGGTATTTGATCGCGAAGAAGCCATCGTGCAAGCCGCCGCTGAACTGGGTTCTACCGAGGCTGATCTCTATAAAGCCGAAATGCCCTTGGGTGGCAAAGGCGCGGAGAAAGATTTATTGGCGGCAGCACAGCGGCTGAATGATCAGATGAACATGCCGTGGGTAATTCTCAGTTCCGGTGTCGATGCCAATCTGTTTGGTCGCGCTGTACGCATAGCCATGGCGGCTGGCGCTTCTGGTTTCCTGGCTGGGCGTGCGGTTTGGGCGTCGGTGATCGGTGCACCTGATATGCCCATGATGCTGCGCGACGTCTCTGTTCCCCGTTTGCAACGATTGGCAGAGATTGTGGATGAAGCGATGGCCCAGCGCTAACCCGCCCTCCATACCGAACATTGACAGTTTCAAAAGGAAGGTAAGATGAACAAGATCACACGCGTAGTCTTTACCGATATAGGCAAGGTAACGACCGAACATAATGAAACCGAATTACCGCCGCTCAAGGCCCATGAAGTGCGGATTGCTCCAGCATTCTTTGGTATCTGCGGTTCGGATCTGCACGTCCTGGCGGGCGGCCACCCCTTCGCCAAACCGCCACTGGTTCCCGGTCATGAGATTGCCGCAGTCGTCACGGAAATTGGTGCAGATGTTGATCGGGTCAGCGTCGGCGATCATGTGGTGGTCGATCCGATCATGGCGTGTATGGAATGCCGCGCCTGCAAGGCCGGTCGTTTCAATTTATGTGAACCACCGCAAGTCGCCGGTTTCCGCGCTGCCGGTTTTGCCCGCTCCTCACATGTGGTACCCGCCCGCAATTGCCATGTCGCCCCGCAATCATTGCCAATGAACGTGCTGGCTTTTGCTGAACCGGCGGCCTGCGCCCGTCATTGCGTTAATCGCCTGCCGAAAAGTGCCCTGGAAGAGGTACTGGTCATTGGCGCGGGCACCATCGGGCTCTCTATTGTTCAGGCATTAAGGATCATGGGCGCTGGCGTCATTACCGTGGTTGAACCGGATGCACACAAACGTGAATTGGCAGTGAAATTCGGTGCATTACGGGCACTCGCACCCGGTGAATTGGGCGCTGATGAACGATTCACGGGAGTGATTGATGTGGTCGCAGCCCAGGCGACGATCAACGAAGCATGTACCCGTGTTCTGGCTGGCGGCGTCGTCGTGTGCATGGGCGTTCCCAATGGCCCGCGCGAAATTCCATTGCCAAGCATGCAGCGTTTCGAACGTGACCTGCTGAATTCAGGGATGTATATCCCCGAAGATTTCGACGAGGTCATTGCCTGGCTCACCGATGGCCGTTTCGACACCCGCGATTTGGTCACGGATGTGTTTCCAATCGATCAGGCCGATAAGGCATTCCAGAGGGCAAAAGAACCTTCATCAATAAAAGTGCTGATTCAGTTTGATGCATAGATCGTAAGTATGACGGCATCAGTCCGACTGATGCCTTTACCAGACAATACCAGGGAAGTTTTAACCTGTGCCGTTCTACTCATTGGCGTCACCGCCCGGCACACGCACTTATCCTCTGATAATCAAATAGATATAAAGGATATATTATGTCGCAAATAGTGATGCATTCGCCCTACAAAATTAAGCGACCGCAAGACGTCATAGATATCGTGAATAAACACTCGGCGTTGAAATCCAACGTGGGAATCATTCTGATTGCGCTGGGTGGCATCCTGATCGATGCCTATCAAGCCGCCATGGTAGGATTTGGCAATAAATTCATCGCCGAGCAGTTCGGTATCTCCCCAGGTCTGGCTGCAACGGTCAACGCGTCAGTGCTGGTTGCAGCCCTGATCGGTGGCTTGCTCGCCAACCGCGTCATCAATCGCTTCGGTCAAAAACATGCTTTTTTAATTGGCATGGCGCTATGTACCCTCGGTGCCGCTGCCGTGGCTATTGCCCCCAATATTTGGTGGGTGCTGGTCTGTCGGATTGTGATGGGTTTTGGATTGGGGATTGATTTCCCACTGGCGACCAACGCAGTGGCTGAACTGCGTGGCTCCTCGTCGAAAAAATCCGGTACTTCGGTCAACCTCTGGCAAATGGCCTGGTATATCTCCACCACCGTGGTCTATCTGGTCTTGCTACCCCTGCATCTGGCAGATATTGCGGATAACCAGCTCTGGCGTTACGGCATTTTCATCGGGGCACTGTTTGCCGTGCTGATTATGATTCTACGTTATGTCTTTATTGGCGAGTCTGCGATGTGGTCTGCCCGGGTTGGCAAGTACGATCAGGCCTGCAAAATTCTCAAGAAACGCTATGGCGTCGATGCCATTCCTGCCGAAACCGTGGTGAAAGAAGAAGAAAAAACCGCGATTAAAACGGAGGGTGTCTACCGCATTCTCTTCAACAGCCAATACCGTAAACGCACCATTCTGGGCTGCGTGGTCGCAACGATGCAAGCCTGGCAGTACAACGCTGTTGGGGTCTATCTGCCCTTGACGCTGGCGGGGATCCTGAGTGGCGGGTTGACGGGCGCACTGTCGGGATCGGCGGTCGTCAACGCCTTGTGCGGCGTCACGGGTGGCGCGATAGGCTCACTGCTTGTCAGCCGCTTCGGATCGCGCAAACAGTCGATGTACGGTTTCATGGTGGTCGCCGCCGCCCTCCTCGCCCTGGGCTTTCTGGCAAAAACCAATCCATGGCTGTCTCTCGGTTTGCTGGGTGCCATCATCTTTTTCCACTCCGCAGGACCCGGCGGGTTAGGGATGACCATCGCAACGCTGTCGTATCCACCCAGTATTCGCCCAGCTGGCGTCGGTTTTGCCCGCGCCATCATGCGAACCGGGGCCATCGCGGGTCTGATTTTTTGGCCGATGCTGTGGGGAAGCCTGAATACTGCGGCGTTTTACTGGCTGGCCATCGTGCCCTTCATCGGTTTCCTTGCCTGCCTGCTGATTAAGTGGGAACCGGTAGGTGCCAACGTCGATGCCGAAGATGAACAGGTTCTGGCCCTGCTTTCCCGCCAGCGTGAACGCTGATATCCGCGGGCTGAAACGAAAAAATAACGAACGGTTGCAGGGGATTACCCTGCAACCTCCCGCAACATTATCCGGTGGGAACAGGTATGAATGACGGAACACAGGCTGCATTAGCGCCCGGCTTATCGGGTAAATCAATGCGCAAAGTCGTGGCCGGGAGTTTTGCCGGCGCACTGCTTGAATGGTACGACTTTTTTATTTTTGGTACGGCGGCTGGGCTGATTTTCGCGCCGCTGTTTTTCCCACAATCCGATCCGCTGGTCGGCACCATTGCCTCCTTTGCTACCTTTGGCGTTGGCTTTTTGGCCCGCCCCCTTGGCGGCATCGTCTTTGGTCATTATGGCGATCGCGTGGGACGTAAAGTCACGTTGATCTGGACGCTCATCATTGTCGGCACCTCTACGTTTCTGGTCGGCGTGCTGCCGACGTATGAAACGGCGGGCGTCTGGGCACCGATCGCGCTGGTCATTTTACGTTTGATCCAGGGATTTGGTCTGGGAGGCGAATATGGCGGTGCGGCGCTGATGACCATTGAATCCGCCCCCGAAGCGCGGCGCGGTTTTCTCGGTTCACTGCCACAAACAGCGGCATCGGTGGGGATCATGCTGGCGACCGGGATTTTTGCCCTCTGTAGCTGGTTGCTGACGCCAGAACAGTTTATGAATTGGGGATGGCGGATCCCATTCTTGTTGTCGGCGCTAATGCTGATGGTCGGTATGTACATCCGTTTGCATACGGAAGAGACCCCTGATTTCCAACGGGCGCGCGAGACCCGCAAGAATACGCCTGCCGATAACCCAGAAAAATCGTCGCTGCCGATTATTGAACTGTTCCGACGCCATCCCCGCAACATTCTTCTGGCGCTGGGGGCACGGCTCGCAGAGACCGTTTCATCGAATACTATCAATACGTTCGGCATTGTCTACATCTCAACGCAGTTGGCGATGGATCGGCAGATTCCCTTAACCGGGATGCTGATCGCCTCGACGATCGGTATTGTCAGTTGCCCGATTATTGGCTGGCTTTCCGACCGCTGGGGGCAACGCCGTCTCTATATGGCTGGCGCGGCATTTTCGATGTTGTTCGCCTTCCCCTTCTTCCAATTGCTGGAAACACGCGAGATCTGGATTATCTGGTTGGCCATGATCCTCGGTTATAACTTCGGTCCGACCATGATGTTTGCCGTTCAGCCGACGCTGTTTACCCGCATGTTCGGTACCCGCGTGCGCTATACCGGTTTGTCCTTCGCGTACCAATTTTCGGCCATTCTGGGCGGAATGACTCCGCTTATCGCCTCTTCCTTGCTGATTCTAGGGGGTGGAAAACCTTGGTACGTCGCCGCGTATCTGGCCGTGATCTCGGCAATTTCATTCTTCTGCGTCAGATTGATCAATCGCGATGATCCTGTCAGACAGCGGCCCCCAGTCACCGGCTGATGGGATTCCATCAACGCAATTATTTTGCTGACGCCTTTATTTTTACGGGACTTTTATTTTAACGAAAAGAAGTGGACATGGATCATGACAACAATGACAGAAAATAATCCCTATCTGGCAGTACGAGAGGCGTTTGATGCGCCATGGCCCGGACCGCGCGGAAAATCCGTAACCCTTGAGAACCAGAATCTCAGCGTCACTCTCTTTCCTGAAGATGGGTGCCGCATAACGTCACTGACGGCTTTTGGCTATGAATTGCTGCGCCAGTGGAATCCGCTGCGCCGGGCATTTCAATATGGCTGCTTCCCCATGATCCCGTGGGTTGGGCGATTGGGCAATGCCACGTTGGATTTTGAAAATAATCACTACGCGTTACCCGCCAATAAACCCCCGCACGCGCTGCACGGCATGGCCTGTTATGGCGCATGGCAGGTTATTTCTTCATCAGCAAGCGCCGTCGAATGCCAAATGGAGATTACCGAATGCTGGCCGTGGCCTTGTACCGTCACACAAAAAATTGCGTTATCGGGTGACGCGCTACTTCTTTCACTGACGATTCGCAGTGAAGGAGATCGCTTCCCGGCGGCGGCTGGCTGGCACCCATGGTTCAATAAATGGACAGGAGTTGCCCCTTCGGCCCTCCCTGGGAATAGCGAAGGTGAATTGCGCATCGTCACCCAGCCAGATTGGCAGGAGGAGCCCGGCACAAATGAACTTCCGACCGGCAAACGGATTGCGCCACAGCCCGGTCCATGGGATGACTGTTTTGGTTTTGCCGAGTCAATGCACGCCTCCCTGCTATGGCCGAGAAAAATCCGGCTGGATATGACGTCTCCCGCCAAGTCGATGGTTATTTTCGATAAACAACCCGATGCAGCGTGCGTCGAACCGTTGTCCGGGCCGCCAAACGGGGTCAACACCCAGCCACATATCGTGACGCCACACTCCCCTCTTACGCTCGATACCCGGTGGCATTTCTCTTCCCTTGAGTAGACTCAGGGTGTTCATCAGCATCCGAAAACCGACCCAGCCCACCTATCCGGCTGGGTTAATACTCAGGAAGTTGGCGGGCATCATGATTCACCGCCAGACTGAGTGACTACTCACCCTACCGATGTGCAGAAATATTTGATCTCAAGGTATTCGTCGATCCCGTATTTTGAGCCTTCCCTGCCAATTCCTGACTGTTTCATTCCGCCAAACGGCGCGACTTCGTTGGAGATGAGTCCGGTGTTATGACCGACCATGCCATATTCCAGCGCCTCTGCAACCCGCCACATTCTTTTACTGTTTTCGGTGAAAAAGTAAGCGGCCAAGCCGAACTCCGTATCATTGGCCATTGCCACAGCCTCCTCTTCCGTATCAAACCGGAACAGCGGAGCAACAGGACCAAATGTCTCTTCCCGCGCAATCAACATATCGCGGGTCACGTTGGCAATCACGGTAGGTTCAACAAACAGCCCACCTAACGCATGGCGATGGCCGCCCACCAGCACTTCACCGCCCTTGCTTTTTGCATCCTGAATGTGGCTTTCAACTTTCGCCACGGCATTTTCGTCGATTAACGGACCGACCAGAACGCCTTCATCAACGCCGTTACCCACAGTCAGACCCCTGACGCGCGCCGCCAGACGCTGTGCAAACCGATCGTAGATACCGGACTGCACCAGAAAACGATTGGTACAGACGCAGGTCTGACCCGCGTTACGAAACTTGGATTGGACAGCACCTTCGACGGCGGCTTCGATGTCAGCGTCATCAAAAACAATAAATGGCGCGTTGCCACCCAGTTCAAGGGAAACACGTTTTATCGTCTGTGCGCATTGCGCCATCAGCAGACGGCCGATTGGCGTTGACCCGGTGAAAGAGAGTTTTCTGACCACATCACTTTTGGTCAGCACGCCGCCGATGATTTTTGCTTCGCCCGTGACGATTTGCAGCACGCCTGCCGGAATACCCGCACGTATCGCCAATTCACCCAGCGCCAATGCAGTCAACGGCGTTTGCTCAGCCGGTTTGACAATCATCACGCAACCCGCAGCCAGCGCTGGCGCGGCTTTACGGGTGATCATCGCTGCCGGGAAATTCCACGGGGTAATGGCTGCGCAGACACCCACAGGTTGTTTCAACACCACCAACCGCTTGTCGGCCTGTGGCGAAGGGATCACATCGCCGTAAGTGCGTTTGCCTTCCTCGGCAAACCAGTCAATGAATGACGCCGCATACGCCACTTCACCGCGGGACTCGGCCAGGGGTTTACCTTGCTCCGCAGTCATGATTGCTGCGAGGTCAGCGCTGTTTTCAGTGATAAGATCAAACCAACGGCGTAAAACGACGCAACGTTCTTTGGCGGTTTTTTCACGCCAGAGTAAAAAAGCCTGCTGTGCTGCACAGATAGCCTCTTCGATAGCTGCCTGTTCAAGCTGAGGGACATAGGCCAATATCTCGTCAGTGGCCGGGTTCGTTACTGGAAACGTTGCGCCGTCGGCAGCAGGACGCCACTCTCCCGCGAGCAGACAGGTATCCTTGAACAACGATGGATCACGTAAATCGAGCATGTTCCCTCCCATGGGAATTTATATTTACAAGTTCAACATATTGAACTAAATTCATTATATTGAATTGTGGCACAAAATTTGAGCTAACGTCAAATTACTGTTAAAAAAGTGAGAGCCATGCCGAAAAATGCAGAGATAGACACATCTGGGAATAATGCACCCGCATTACGCCGCGCAGTACAGATTCTGGATGCCGTGAGCGAACTTCCACATCCCCCGACCTTTACAGAGATCGTGACAAAACTCGGCCTGCCGAAAAGTTCTGCGCACGGCCTATGCGCCGCGCTGGTGGATTTGGGAATGCTGGTGAGAACCGACGCAGGCACCTATCGCGTGGGTGCGCATGTCATGAATTGGGCCAACGCCTTTCTTGGTCAAACCGATCTGGTGGAGGAATTTCAGCGGTTGTTGCAAGACCGGCGTGAATTGAGTGATTTCAGCGTAACCCTGACGGTACTGGATGGTCAGCAGGTGGTTTACGTTGCCTGCTCCAACAGCAAAGCGGCGCTGGGATTTACATTCCGGATCGGTATGCGTTTACCCGCCCCTTTCACCGCCACCGGTAAGGCAATACTCAGCACCCTCGATGATGAGGATATCTGCCATCGCTTTGCAGCAGGCTGGCCGCAACCACTGACGGTGCACAGCGTGGCATCCATTGAGATGTTGTTGCAGGAATTGGCACTCGCACGCCAGCGCGGTTATTCAGTTGATGATGGGCAGATCCGTGAAGGGATGTTCTGTATTGGCGCTCCCGTGCATGATTTTTCAGGACAGGTGGTCGCGGGTCTGGCGGTAAGTATGTTGGAACAGGAAGCGACGGAATCGAATGTCGATACTATCGGCAGTAAACTGGTGGATATCGCGGCTTCACTGTCAGCCAGATTGGGAAATCGCCGTGGGTAATGCGGGAAAATGCGCTGGATTAGTGGAATGAACCGGGATAAGTATAACTTTTTATTATAGTAATCACAGAATCCTGAAATCTTGGGATTCTGTGAATATCACGTCGAACCATTACAAATCCCGAATCAGGCGTGCCGGATTGCCTGCGTAAATGCCGCGCCTGACAATATCTTTGGTTACCACGGCACCTGCGCCGATCACCACGCCGTCACACACGCTGACGGCCAATATTGTCGCACCTGAACCAATGCTGACGCCGTTGCCAATCCGAATTTTACCCCATGAAGCCGGATCAGGATTAGGGCCACCGTCGCTGAACATATCGTTGGCAAACATCACGCCATGACCAATAAAACAATCCTCACCAATCTCGACAAATTCGCAAATAAAGGCGTGGGATTGAATCCGTGAACGACGACCAACAGCGCTGTTTTTCTGGATCTCCACGAAAGGGCCAATGAATACATTATCTCCCAATCGGCAGCCATAGAGATTTGATGGTTGTACTACCGTGACATTTTCACCGGCCTGAACGTCTATCAGACCGACTTCCCGCGTCGTAATGCCCATTCCCCACTCCCTTAACGTTGACCAAGCCACATCATTTGGCCCAAATAGCCCGATATGCTTGCATATAAATCGATGATTTTCCGATAAAGACCCCGGCAAAGAAACCCGAAAACGCCACGTTGGGCAGTTGGCACGGTAAACCGTGAGCCAGTGTCGGCGCTATGGCTAGCATAACGGCAAAAATATATTTGACGCCAAACGTGAAGAGCAGCAATGGCAACAGGGTGAAATCGGCCTCACGATGAATAACCCCCACTCTTGCACCGGCAGACAATTTCAGGCGTTGATAAAATGCCATCCCCCCCATCACACCGGTGATCAGCGCCACCAGCCACGTCGTCAGGTTAGCGGGCCGGATACCAAATACGCTCACCAGATCCCAGATGCCCCAGAGAGTGAGTAAAACGGGCAAGACGATCAATCTATACGGGGAGATGTCCGCCGGATGGCGTGCACGTATACCCTGAAAAACAAGATAAACGAAGATGAGGTAAACCCACACCGGCGTATGCACAATGATTTGCAGAGCCAATTCAAGACTATCCATACTGTGTCTTACCTGGAGTACATAAATTAAGTAGAAAGAAATAATATATCTGTTTCTATTAAAGTAGAGCTAAACAATTGTGCAAAAAAAATAAAATTTTTTGAATTGAGTACTCAAAAACAGGATTCAGTCGCATCCCAACAATCTCACGGCGCAACGACGTAATCCTCTCATCCCGGTCAGCAAATTTTTCCGCCTGAAGCAACCTGTTGCTCCAGAAATCTCCACGTAGTAGCGGATGCTCTGCCAAAAAGAGTCCTCGTTTCTCACTGCTAAAGGGGGGCAGCCTATTTAATAGGGATATTAACGTTCCCAGCATTTACTCGCCTAAATAATTCATTTGTCAAAGCACTGCCTTCTTAAGGTTAACTTAATATTTCGCTGCCTATAATCCAATAATTCTGACTCGCCGGACGCCATAGTTTGCGGCTCAATGCAACGGCTGTTGATGAAAAGAATATTTATGCTGCAAAAAAGAAGCAGTGTTTGTGTGTCGCAATATACGTTATGACCATTTTGATCATGTGAACGTAAGATTTTTACACTTGGAATCATTCTCGGTAAAAAAGCGTAAGGCAATAATATGCGAGCAATAATGAATAAATATACAACTAAATTTAATCTCTTAATTTTTATGTTGTTAATAGCTCTATTCAGATTGATAACCCTCAATTTATATCCATTAACGGATAACACAGAAGCCCGTTACGCTGAAATATCCCGTAAAATGCTGGAATTGAATGACTGGGTAACTCCGTGGTCAGATTATGCTGTTCCTTTTTGGGGTAAACCCCCGCTCTCTTTCTGGGCTACCGCACTCAGTTTTAAGCTATTTGGTGTCAATGAATTGGCTGCCAGGCTTCCTCATTATCTGTGTGGTTTGTTCGTTATCTGGCTGATCTGGCAATGGGTCGCTCAACGCTCCCGTGCTCAGGCGTTCTACGCGGTCGTATTACTCAGCGGTGCTTTCCTGTTTTTCACCTCATCAGGAATGGTGATGACCGATATGTGGCTGTTGTTGGGCACCACCTTGTCAATGCGCGGCTTCTGGGCAGCGGTCAGTGCAGAAAGGAATGCCGAAAAATGGCTGCTGTTTGTCGGTCTGGCTGTCGGGTTGTTGGCGAAAGGCCCCATCGCCGTGGTATTGACCGGTTTACCTATATTCCTGTGGATGGTCGTCTGCAATAAATACTCTGTGGTTTGGAAATCGATTCCCTGGATCTCTGGCAGTTTATTAACCGCTGCAATTGCATTGCCCTGGTATGTTATTGCCGAATTACACACCCCTGGCTATCTGTATTATTTCTTGATAGGTGAAAACTTTCATCGTTTTGTTACGCCCGGCTGGCAAGGCGATCTTTATGGTTCAGCGCATAATTTCCCCAGAGGAACTATCTGGTTATTAATGATCGCCGACTGGTTGCCTTGGTCATTCCTGTTTCCAGCGTTACTGTTGTGGCTGTGGTGCAAAGGTAAAATAACCAAATCGCCCGCAACCGACCGCGACTGGCAGCGATATTTACTGATTTGGGGCCTGACTCCGGCAATATTCTTTTCATTTGCTGGCAATATTCTTTGGCCGTACGTATTACCTGGTTTCCCTGGACTGGCACTGTGGTTATCCGCCTGGTTTAATAATCAACAGGCTGTCGATGAGCAAAGCAGAAATAAGCTGCTTTTTGCCGGATTGACGTTTACCAGCTTGATTACATTACTGATCGTGTTCTCCCTGCCGCTACTGGGAGTGAATGATAATAAATCCGCTAAATCGCTGGTCGCGTTGTATCAGAGCCAGCAGCGAAGTAATGATGAGCAACTGGTTTATTATGGCAAACGTCCGTTCTCCGCCTCTTTTTATAGTCAGGGAAAAGCGCAACAGGAACTGGACCTGACCACTCTGGATCGGCGCATTGCCAGTGGAAATATCTTTGTGGCTATCGACAGTGAGAAGAGAAGCGATTTGCCTGCCGCGGCATTAAACCATCTGCAACTGGTTGGCGAGCGGGGTAAGTATCAACTTTTCCACGCCATCAACAAAGGGCCATCTCAATCAAGCGCTCAAAATGTTGAACTCAGTTATAACAGATAACCATACTTTCTTAAGAGAGCGCTATGTCCGATTGTTGGCGGCGGCAGGCGAGATTGGCTCGAGCTTAACGCCCCTTCTTCTTACGCCCCGGCTGGGTAAAGCGCTTTCGGGATGCAGAGTTACCGTCGGATTTTTCGCCCTTTTGGGCTCCCTTAATGACCGTTTTCTTCGCTGCCACGGATTTGGCTGGGGATTTTTTCACCGTTTTGCCTTCCGAAGATGAGTTTTCAATCAGTTTAAATAACTCTGTCAGTTCATCGTCGGTCAAATCTCGCCACTCGCCCTGTGGCAGTCCTTTCAGGTTGATGTTCATGATGCGTGTGCGTTCAAGTTTGGTGACTTCATAGCCAAAGTGCTTACACATGCGGCGAATCTGACGGTTAAGTCCTTGCACCAGCGTGATACGAAAGACAAAGGTCGCCTCTTTCTTCACTTTGCATTTTTTGGTCATCGTTCCCAGCATGGGTACGCCCGCACCCAGGCCGAGAATAAACTCGTCAGTCACCGGCTTGTCGACGGTCACGATGTACTCTTTTTCGTGATCGTTGCCAGCGCGAAGGATCTTGTTGACCAAATCACCGTGATTCGTTAGTAAAATCAGCCCCTGCGAATCTTTATCCAGACGCCCTATCGGAAAGACTCGTTTGCTGTGGTTAACAAAATCTCTGATGTTATCCCGCTCACCCTCTTCCATCGTGGTGATGATACCAACCGGTTTATTCAGCGCGATAAGCACCAAGTCTTCTTCGTTACGCGGCTCGATAAGCTGACCATTAACTTTCACCACATCCCCGGCAAATACCTGGGCACCAATCCCGGCCCGCTTGCCGTTAATAAAAACATTTCCTTGTTCGATGTAACGATCAGCATCGCGACGAGAACAGATACCGCTCTCGCTGATGTATTTGTTAAGACGAATCGATGAGTTGGTCAGCATGATACCTTCGTAAAAAGGCGGACTATACCTTATCCACCGTTGCTCAGAAAGAGCCGCGCGACAATGACGTGAAGCGGGCAACACTTAAAAAAGAAGGAGAGCACAATAAATACGCTCCCATTCATTCTGCACTGTACGCACCCAAACAAAAGACCACTTTATGAACTTTTGTTTAAACGATAACGTAAAGAACCAAGCGAAAATGAATAAATTTTATCCACAAACTGAGTTGCATCCGCTTTTTTTAAACTTCACGGCATAAAAACAGCTTTCCCAAGGAAATTATTACGGATATAAACGGATAATCGAGAATTTTTCTGTTCGAGCCCCCAAACAAATGTTCTAATATTTAAACCAATTCGAGGTGATAACTTTTTACTTGGGCTATCAATAAGAACTATAAAAAAACGAGTATTATCAAGCCGAGGGCATAAGGCATGGAAAAGCAAAACATTCCACCAGACAATGAACTATTAACTGAAATTGCGGTTTCTTATTACCAGGATGAGATGACCCAGGAAGAAATCTCGCAAAAGTTCGGTATTTCAAGAATCAAGGTCGGTCGTCTGCTTAAGCGGGCCAAAACCGAAGGTATTGTTGAAATTACCGTTCGTTATCACCCCGTATTCAGTACCCGCCTTGAGCAACAACTGAAAGAGCATTTTGGCCTGAAGCGGGCGCTGATCGCGCTTGATTATCAAGATGAAGACGAACAACGCCGTCAGGTTGCCTCGCTGGTCTCCGCCTATTTGGCCTCGAATCTGAAAGACAACACGGTATTGGCCGTGGGTCAGGGCCGCAATATTGCTGCCGTCGCCGATCATGTCAGTATTGTTCCCTCAAGGCACTGTAAGTTTATCTGCGGGATAGGTGGCACACATCGCCCAGGTGATGCAATAAACGCCGACCACATTAGTCGCCGCTTAGCCAAAAAATTTGGAGGGACCAGTGAAAGCCTTTATGCACCCGCCTACGTGGAAAATCGCGCGTTAAAAGAAGCCTTCATGCAAAACGGTACGATTAAAGAGACGTTGGATCGCGCGCGCAAAGCTGATATCGCTCTCGTTGGTATTGGCGATATGAATGAAAATAGCTATATGGTGAAACTGGGTTGGTTCACGCCGCAGGAAATTGTTAATGCGAGCCTGCATCAGGGTGTAACGGGTGAAATTGCCGGATATGACTTTTTTGATGCCCAAGGTAAGCCAGCCGACACGGTAATGAACGATCGGGTTATCGGCCTCAGTACGCGAGAACTTAGCCAAATCCCCTGTGTTATTGCCATTGCCGCTGAAAATACCAAAGCATTCGCCATCCTCGGCGCACTACGTACTGGGGCAATCGATATCATCGCGACCAGTGCGTCGAATGCACGAACAATCTTGAAGATGATTCAGCAACCGTAACCGCCTTTACTGACAGCCACAAACGCACACAACGGCCAGCATTCCTGCTGACCGTATCGTTGTGAACATTCACTATACCAGGCGTTGCTCTACTGAATCAGCCAGACGATTCAATATTAAACAGCATGAGGTTGCCCCCGCATCCAAAACACCACGGGAACGCTCACCCAGACGGCTTGCGCGGCCAATTCTGGCCACTAAATCAAGGGTCGAATCACGTCCTGCATCCGCAGCGCTTTTCATCAGTTGGAGCGATTCAACAAAGGATTTATTCTGCTGTTGCGCCTTTTCAAATGCTTCAACGGTAGGAATAAGCGTATCCATAATGCACTTATCACCCACATTGGCGTTGCTGACATCCTGCAGGCAGGAAAGGCCGCCTCGTAACATCCCACCAAAGGCTGTTGCATCGATTTTATCGCAGCGACGGACGCTGTCCGCCATTCCCATAAAAATGCTGCCATAAAGCGGCCCCATCGATCCCCCGATACCTTCCATCAGAGAATCCGACAATACATCAAGCGCTTCTGCGACCGTCAGATTTTTACCTTTGATATTATCAGCACAAATATTGAAGCCTTTGGCCATATTAATACCGTGATCCCCATCGCCGATGGCACCATCTATTTCGCTCAGATATTCGCGGTTGGCAATAATTGTCTCAACCAGGTCCTCAACGATCGGGGTTCCGTCATTTATACTTAATGCTTTCATATTCCCTTACTCCACCTGGGTTAAGCCTAAAGAATGGGTAGGTACATCGATTAACGTCTTTAGTTCATCATCCAGTTTCATCAGTGTCAGCGTGACACCCATCATGTCCAAAGAAGTAAAATAGTTGCCGATATAGGGACGATAAACCTTGATTCCCTTTTCCACCAATAATCTGACCACTTCAGCGTAATAGATATACAGCTCAACGGTTGGTGTCGCACCAAGCCCAGAAATCAACACGGCGACATCATCACCGTCAACAAAAGGCACATCAGCGACCACCAGATCCACCATGGTTTTTGCTATCTGGTTAGCGCTTTTCAATGGCTCGACCCTGATACCCGGTTCACCGTGGTGACCAATACCGACTTCCATCATGCCATCTTCGATATGGAAATTGGGCTTGCCTACAGCGGGAATGGTGCAGGATGTCAAACCCACCCCCACTGAGCGGCAATTATCGATGGCCTTCTGGGCAACATCGATCACGGCGTCCAGGCCGTAATCCTGGGCAGCGGCGGCAGCGCCAATCTTCCACATGAAAATTTCACCCGCAACGCCACGACGTTTTTCCTTTTCCGTCGATGGTGCAGAAGCCACATCATCATTGGCAACAACGGTTCTCACTTTGATGCCCATTGCCTCGGCTTTTTTTGTGGCCATTTTGACGTTCATGTTGTCTCCGGCGTAATTGCCGTACAGACAAGCAACGCCCGCACCACCATCGGCAGCTTTAAATGCTTCTAAAAAAGCACCTGCCGCCGGTGATGAGAAAATCTCACCGATCGCCACGGCATCAAGCATATTTTTGCCAATGTAGCCTAAAAATGCGGGTTCATGACCTGACCCTCCGCCAGTGACGACGCCCACTTTCCCTTTACGCGGAGCCTCAGGATGTTTCAGCACTTTTTCATGCGCTGTTTTGGCAAAAAAATTGGGATGGGCAGACAAGTAACCTTTTATCGCATCTTCTACCACATGGTCGGGATCGTTAATAATTCGGTTCATGGTAATCTCCTGAAAATATCAAATATATTAAGGTCTTTAACCCGAAAATAATGTCTTCTCGTTTTACTATTGAATGGTATATCCGCCGTCTATCACCAAATTTGCACCGGTAATCATATTTGCGGCGTCACTTGCCAGGAATAATGCGCATGCGGCAACCTCCGGCGGATAAGCAAAACGTCGAGCGGGAATTTTCAATTTCATCTCTTCAGCGACCTGACCTGACCACGCTTTTTTTCCCAACTCGGTTAATACAACAGTGGGTGAGATCGCATTAACTTGTATACCCAATGGCCCCCACTCCAGCGCCAATACCTTGGTCATACCGATAACCGCGGCTTTACTGCTGCAATAAGCCAAATGATTGGGTAAGGCGACAACGCCAGCCTGCGAAGCCATATTGACGATTTTTCCGTGGCCCTGCTTGATAAAATATTTTCCCACTTCCTGGCTCATTAAAAATACGCCTTTGAGATTGACGGCGATCGTTTTGTCCCAGTCTTCCTCACTCACTTTTTCGGCGGGATCCAGCGCGACAATACCGGCACTGTTAACCAAAATATCTACTGTGCCAAAGGCGCTGATAGCCTTGTCGACCGTATTTCTGACAGAATCACCGTTACTGACATCACAGTAGAAACCCGCAGCGCTTTCGCCATGTAACTTTTTTGCCGTGTCGCCGACATTTTCGCTGCGATCGATCAATACGACTTTCGCGCCCTTGGCTAAAAAAAGCTCGGCAATCGCAAGGCCAATACCCGCAGCACCGCCAGTAATCGCTGCCACTTTACCTGTTAAAGAAAAATCAGTATCGAATCCGCAATATTCATTTTTCATTTTAAGACACCTTAACAGTCAATCTTTAGTAATAGGTATTTATTTGAGGTAAGAAAAAGACTACGGCACTTCCTTTACTTCAAAAACGCGATCTTTTTCGCTCAACAGCCCTATTGGTTTATCTTCAGGCAAAGTGACAAATTTCATTAGAATTGCGCCAAATATATACAGACCTGAGAAGAGCCAAATAATACCTTCAATACCCAGAGGGGTTATAAATAGCGTAACGATCAGTGGCCCGACGAACGCGCAAAGCCCCGCACCAAGATTGAGCACTGACATGGCGGCACCTTTATCATTCGGTGCAAGGGTAGGCATAATCGCTGAAAGTGGTACGAACCCTGCAAAGCAAGCACCCAATGCACCCGCCGCCAACATGGTGTAGGTGTAACCCTCAACGCCGAAGTGCGTTGGGATGTAATAAATCAACAGCACACAGATGGCACTGCCCACACAACCAAACCACATGACGGTATTGGTCCACCCGCAACGATCGCTGATTACGCCAGAAAGCAGGTTGAAGATGATATTGATAGTCCACATGAACGCATAAATTGACAGCCATTGGTCACGGGTAAAACCGATAACGTTCTGAAAATAAGTAGGAAGAAATACGATCAGACCGAAAGCGAACGACAGATTGATGGTACGAACGATACCACCCAGCCCAATTTTGTAATTTTCAAAGGCGATCGATACCCCTTTGAAAAGATAGGAAAACGTTTTAGGCGGCTCATCTGATGGCGCATCTATTTTGGTATCTTTACTTAGCATCAGACCAATAATCGCGCCGATCAGCACAAAGATAATACCGCTCCAGAGTGTCAGCATCTCGCCCAGCAGCGGCAGCGCGACGCTCGCATAGAAAACACCAATAACGCTTAATCCGCCGGTAAATACGAACCAGAAAATACCCACTGCCGAACCCAGTTTGGCCTTGGGCGCCTCATACGCCACCCACACTAAAAAACCATAGGCGAACAAGGGATAACCCAGTCCACGAAGTGCATACGTCGGGATCATAATCGACAGATTATTACTCGGTAACCCAACGGATAAAAACAGTACCGAGCCAATCAAGAAAATAACTACCCCGGCGGCCATGACTCTTTTGGCGGTAAACATCTCAGCCAGAACACCCGAAAGCCAGGCAGCAATGGCGACGGCAAAGCCATAAACACTGAACATCAGTCCAGATTCTTCCACCGTGAGACCACGACGAATAATAAAGTCTGACAGCCAGCTCTGCTCCAGACCTTCGCCGGCCATAAATATCAGTACGCCGAGATATCCTAATAATATCTTCTTAGGTAGCCCGATCCTTTTAACCAAACTGTTTAACATGGTTGTATCACCTATGATTTAAAATTAACCCGTTTTTTAATAACACATTCTTTAAATAAGGATGATTAATCGAGGTTAATTGTCAGTATCAAACCTACCTGCGCTAAATCAGGCAAATTTTCCCAACGGGAAAACCTGCCTTATATTGAAAGTAAGTACTCTGATTATTTCATATTTGGATCAAGCACAACCTTCAGCGAACCCTTGCCTTTTTCTACCAAAGCAAATCCTTCAGCATATTTCTCCAGAGGCAAAATGTGAGTCACAACCCCCTTGGTAGGTAAATTGCCGTTGGAAATACCCTCGATGACCAGTGGATAACAGTAAGGACCCAGGTGTGAGCCCAGAACATCAAGTTCTTTGCGATCGCTGATGATGCTCCAGTCAACGGTGACGGGATCTTTAAACACGGAGAATTCAACGAACGTACCCAGCTTACGCAACAGCGTCAAACCTTGGTCCACGGCTTTCTGAGCACCAGTGGCTTCAATGTAGATATCACAGCCATAGCCACCGGTCATTTCTTTGATGATGGAAATGACATCGTCACGACTCGGGTTAAAAATTAAGTCGGCACCAAATTCTTTCGCCAATGCCAAACGTTCATCAGACAAATCCAGAACAATAAGCTTGGCTGGCCCAGACATTTTAATCGCACCGATCATGCCCAGCCCTAACGTACCCGCACCGGCAAGCACTACCACGTCACCGAGTTTTATATTGGCACGCTGTACGGCGTGAAAAGAGCAGGCGTAAGGCTCTATCAGAATAGCCTCTTCGAGCGAGAGACTGTCAGGCACATGATAATTAATCGCTTCTTTGGGGAATTTCAAATATTCAGCCATCGCACCATTAACGTTACTCTGGAAACCATAAAGGTCGTGTTTTTCACACATCCAGTACTGACCACGCTTACAGAAACGGCACTCCCAACAAGGAACGATTTGTTCTGACGTTACCCTGTCGCCTAATTTGAATCCTTCAACCTCACTTCCTAAACCTACAACGTGCCCGATAAATTCGTGACCTGGAATCATCGGCGCTTTTATATAGGAAGGTTGCTTATCATCTCCCCAGAAACTGGGGGCACCGCCGAAGGCCTTGGTATCGCCAGCGCAGATACCGCAACCTTCGACCTTAACCAAAATCTCTTTCGAATCAATTGTCGGAACCGGGACTATCTCAAATCGATAATCGCCCGGCGCATACGCGACAACAGCACGCATTTTTTCGGGAATTCCTGCAACCATCTGAATATCGTTAGAACATTTGTTACACATGCCGGACTCCTTTAAAAACCATTTTTATTAGAAATACTGATTCTCTTTGTGGGTACTATGAACATAAGATCTATTGCCGTGCTATTGAACAGTACGTCCATGACCCCATTTCAGGCTATCTAAAAATGTTCAGGCTGTGAGAGAGATCATAAATTAAACCAAGAATTTTATAATTACTTGTTTCTGATGAGGAATGTAAAAGCCGCGAAATACGGGCAGATATAATGGCGAGCAACAGAGTAAGCCACGAAGTGAACATAAGTTTATTGACTTGACAGATGAAATCAACGAACATGCAAAACATATGAACAATCAATGAGCATTTGTGTTATCTGCATTTTTTCTCAATGCTCATCCCAGGTTTTCAGGTCGTTAACTGTTGCTCTTCAGCAGCAAAATCGTGATTAACGCGATTACAGTTCCATTTGTTAAGGGGTGAAATATGTTGTCTATTGCAATCGGCTGTGATGACGCGGCTATTGATATGAAAAACCAACTTGTTGAATTTATTAAAAATAAAGGTATTACTGTCGTCGACTACAGTTGCGATCAGTACCCTGAACTTACGATGTACCCAGATATCGCCATGCGAGTCGCTCAGGCGATCAAAGAGGGGGAACATGAGCGAGGCATTCTGATCTGTGGGACGGGTATTGGCATGAGTATTACCGCAAATAAAGTGCGGGGAATTCGGGCTGCCCTATGCCACGACACCTTCTCTGCCCAGCGCGCCAGAAAAAGCAATAATGCGCAAATCATCTGTTTAGGCGCGCGGGTTATTGGTACCGAATTGGCCAAAGTGCTGGTTGATGCCTGGTTAGATTCCGAGTTCGATGGCGGGGGTTCAGCGGAAAAAGTTGAGCGAATCAGTCATTACGAGAATATCCAGCATCTCCTTTCTTAAGAGAGATAGTTGATCGTTATCCGGGCTTGCATCCAGTAAATGGCTGGGGGTGTCGGATTATATTTCAAAAGGAAATTTTTTATGAATCAACTTGATGAACTAAAAAAAGTCACCACCGTTGTGGCGGATAGTGGTGATTTGGAGTCGATCCGCAACTTCTCACCAGAAGATGCAACGACGAATCCCTCACTCATTCTCAAAGCTGCCGAACTCCCCCAATACAAATATTTGATTGATGCCGCGATTAAAGACGCCCGGGAACAGGATGGCGATAAGGACACACTGTTAGTCAACGTCTGCGATCGTCTGGCTGTGTATATCGGCGCAGAAATTGTTAAAACCATTCCAGGTAGAATTTCTACCGAGGTGGATGCCAGATTGTCTTATAACAGCGAACTGTGCGTAGAAAAAGCACGTAAAATCATTTCGCTTTATAAAAGTATAGGTATCGATAAATCACGTATTCTGATCAAGCTGGCATCGACCTGGGAAGGTATACGCGCGGCGGAACAGTTGGAAAAAGAGGGTATCAATTGCAACCTGACATTATTGTTCTCTTTTGCTCAGGCTCGTGCTTGTGCTGAAGCAGGTGCCTATTTGATCTCACCGTTTGTAGGCCGAATCTATGATTGGTATCAGGCAAAACAACCGGGCATGGAATACGACGCTGAAAGTGACCCGGGCGTGACCTCTGTCAGGGAGATATATCATTACTATAAACAGCACCGTTATTCGACGGTGATCATGGGTGCAAGTTTCAGGCGTATTGAACAAGTACTTGCCTTGGCCGGATGCGATCGCTTAACCATTTCTCCTGCCCTGCTGGAGCAATTGCAGGAGAGTCATGGCCCGGTTGAACGTAAGCTTTCCCCTGCCAAAGAAGTTTTGCATCGTCCAAATAGGATGACTGAAGCCGAATTCCGCTGGCTGCATAATATGGATCCTATGGCTATCGATAAACTTGCCGAAGGTATTCGTCTGTTTGCCGCAGATCAGGAAAAACTGGAACGGATGATCGCGGCGCAACTCTAAAACCCCTCCCCAAAATGAATATATATGAATGAAAAACGTATTCATAAACCTGTCCCGCGACATTACGTTGTCGGGATAGGTATTTCATAAAGAAAGTCTCATCAGACGGAGACTCGATTAGCCAGTGAACGTTTATTCATCCCCCAAGAAATTTCACCTACATGGAGTTAACTATGCCTTCTCATAAAGAGCTCGCAGACGCTATTCGCGCGTTGAGTATGGACGCGGTACAAAAAGCCAATTCCGGACATCCGGGTGCCCCGATGGGTATGGCGGATATCGCGCAGGTCTTATGGTGGGATTTCCTTAGCCATAACCCGGAGAATCCGCAGTGGGCTAACCGCGACCGCTTTATTCTCTCCAACGGCCATGGCTCGATGCTACTGTACAGTCTGCTGCATCTCACAGGTTATGACTTGTCGATCGAAGATTTAAAGCAGTTTCGCCAGCTTCATTCCCGTACCCCCGGCCACCCTGAATACCGTTATACCCCAGGGGTAGAAACCACCACCGGACCCTTGGGGCAAGGCATTGGCAACGCCGTGGGCATGGCGATTGCCGAACGAACGTTGGCTAGACAATTCAATCGGCAAGATCATGAAATAATTGACCATTTTACTTATACTTTTATGGGTGACGGCTGCATGATGGAGGGGGTGTCCCATGAGGTATGCTCACTGGCGGGTACCCTGCAATTAGGGAAGTTGATTGCATTTTATGATGACAATGGGATCTCCATTGATGGTCATGTTGACGGCTGGTTTACTGATGATACCGCCAAACGCTTTGAAGCCTACGGCTGGCACGTAATTTCAGCTATCGACGGACACGATGCGAACGCTATCCGCACAGCAATTGAGCAGGCCAAACGCGAGACAGGCAAGCCTTCCCTATTGATGTGTAAAACGATTATTGGTTTCGGCTCCCCCAACAAAGCAGGAAGTCATGAAAGTCACGGAGCGCCTTTAGGCGATGCTGAAGTTGCCGCCACACGCAACGCGCTGGGCTGGAAACACCCGCCGTTTTTCATCCCCCAGGAAATTTATTCTGCCTGGAATGCCAAGGTGACGGGTCACGCCAAAGAGTTGGCTTGGGACAAACAGTTTGCTGCCTATGCAGATAAATATCCCGAGTTAGCCGCAGAACTCAAACGCCGCACGAGCAATGAATTACCGGCTGACTGGCAGCGGGAATCTCAACTTTTCATTGAATATTTGCAGGATAACCCTGCCAATATTGCCACACGCAAGGCCTCACAAAACACGTTGGAAAGATTCGGCACACTGCTCCCTGAATTCCTTGGGGGTTCAGCCGACCTGGCACCGAGTAATTTGACGATGTGGTCAGGTTCAAAATCCATTGTGGATGATCGGGGAGGCAACTACATCCATTACGGCGTGCGCGAGTTTGGTATGTCAGCCATCATGAATGGTATAGCTCTGCATGGCGGATTTTTGCCTTATGGCGCGACATTCCTCATGTTTATGGAGTATGCGCGCAATGCGGTACGCATGGCCGCCTTGATGAAAATTCGCAGTATCTTCGTCTATACCCATGATTCAATTGGTCTGGGTGAGGACGGACCTACCCATCAACCCGTAGAACAGATGGCCAGCCTGCGCCTGACGCCCAACATGAGCACATGGCGTCCTTGTGATCAAGTTGAATCAGCCGTTGCCTGGATACATGCCATCGAACGTATTGATGGTCCGTGCGCATTAATCTTCTCGCGCCAAAATTTACCCCAACAGCCTCGCAACCAACAGCAACTGGCAGACATTGCCCGTGGTGGTTACGTGCTGAAAGAGTGTAACGCCACACCTGAGCTCATCCTGATTGCCACCGGTTCAGAAGTGAGTCTGGCGGTTGATGCAGCCGACCAACTGAACGCGGAAGGTCGCCACGTACGGGTTGTCTCGATGCCATCGACCGAGACTTTCGATCGCCAGGATGCGCATTATCGTGAATCGGTACTGCCATCAAACATCACCGCTCGCATCGCCATTGAAGCGGGTATTGCAGATTTCTGGTTCAAGTATGTCGGCTTGAAGGGCAAAATCATCGGTATGCATAGCTTTGGCGAATCTGCACCAGCGGATCAATTGTTTGAGATGTTTGGTTTTACCGTCGAAAACATACTGACCCACGCACGCGCGTTGCTCTCAAAGGGCCACTGAACCGGTCACCGGCTTGAGATAACGATAATGTAATGGGTATTTTCTGGTGACATTACAATTGGGGCAAATAGCGTCTATCTTTACTATTGAACAGCAATTCGTTTACTCGAGGCAGCTATGTTCCTTAATTATTTTGCGCTAGGCGTACTCATTCTTGTCTTCCTCATCATCTTTTACGGGATCATTATTCTTCATGACATCCCCTATTTGATCGCAAAATCACGCAACCATCCCCATGCGGATGCTATTCATGTCGCAGGTTGGGTGAGCTTGTTTACTTTACATGTCATATGGCCGTTTTTATGGATCTGGGCCACGTTGTATCGCCCGGAACGTGGCTGGGGAATGCAAGGCCAGCCAGACTCCTTTGCACAGTTGCAGCAAAGAGTAACCGAGTTGGAACAAAAACTGGGTGATAATCAAACGACTTCATCGGAGTAATATCATGGATTTACTCATTATACTGACGTATGTCGCATTTGCCTGGGCCATATTTAAAATATTTAAAATACCCGTCAATAAATGGACCGTACCCACCGCCGCACTGGGCGGTGTTTTTTTAATTAGCGGGTTAATTTTGTTGATGAATTACAATCATCCTTATACTTTTCAAGCCCAGAAGGCCGTTGTTAGCATTCCGATTACGCCCCAGGTAACAGGCGTTGTTACCGAAGTCACTGACAAATCAAACGTATTAATCAAAAAAGGCGAAGTACTCTTTAAAATAGATGCTACCCGATATGAGGCCCGTGTTAACAGGCTTCAGGCGGATTTAGTCACGGCAATACACAATACCTATGTGCTCAAGGGACAATTGGATGAGGCCATCGCCAATACGTCTCATGTTACTGCCGAGCGCGATAGATTGTATAAAGACTACCAGCGTTATGTCAGAGGGAGTCAAGCGAAGGTCAATCCGTTCTCCGAAAGTGATATTGATAACGCAAGACAGAACTTCATGGCGCAGGATGCGCTGGTAAAAAGCTCCATTGCCGAGCAGTCACAAATAAAAAGTCAGATAGACAGCGTAGTTAACGGAGAACAATCCCAGGTAGTCAGCCTCAGGGCGCAGTTGGCTGAAGCCAAATATGATCTCGAACAAACGGTGATCCGTGCCCCAAGTAACGGCTATGTCACGCAGGTACTCATTCGTCCTGGAACCTACGCGGCCGCTTTGCCGCTTCGCCCGGTAATGGTTTTTATACCGGAACAAAAAAGGCTGATAATCGCCCAATTCAGGCAAAACTCGCTATTGCGCCTGCTTCCTGGAGATGACGCTGAGGTGGTATTCAATGCGTTACCTGGGCAGGTATTCCTGGGGAAATTACTCACCATTGTCCCTGTTGTATCTGGCGGAACATATCAGGCACAGGGAACGCTGCAATCGCTGAACATTGTTCCTGGCACTGACGGGGTCCTTGCCATTATAGAGCTGCAAGAGAATGCTGAAATTGAAGTACTGCCTGACGGTATATTTGCTCAGGTAGCCGTTTATTCCGACCATTTCACCCATGTTTCCGTTATGCGTAAGGTGTTGCTGCGCATGACTAGCTGGATGCATTACCTCTACCTTGACCATTAACGAGGGCTTCGATCTTTCGGGTGGATTCGCCACAAGGAGCAGGCCGTGAGTGAGCGTAACTAGTCAGATACCGGCTATTTGGCTCTATCATGATTTACCCTAGCGCCCTCTTTTTCTTGAAGGGAAAGTGTCATATTTGAACTTATGTGCATTGACTTTGCGCGCTCAATGTCTAAAAAAACGGGGATACAAATGGAAAGGTTCAAATATGACACTTGTCAGGAATTTAAAACTGCACCTGGCGGCGGAGAATGTCAATAAAGCTACCGTAGCCTTGCCCACTGCACGCTGTCAGTTACACTCTGAACAAATTTTTCTGCCGCTTGTTGAGAGCGGAAGGCGTCGTTATTCTCGGCGACAACTTCAAAAAAATAGCGCTCTCCACTGAGCATTGCATTTGCCTGCACCGAGCCACAGGCGTCATCACAAATCTGGCGACGAAAATAGAGAGTGTCTCCCGTCGGTAAAAGATATTTCCCTGGGGGAGGTTCTCTTTTCTCTTGGCTTGCCGCGACTTCAGGGAGTTTTTTCTGTAATTCATCAAATGCCTGGATATGGGACTCATACGTTTTTATTACTGCTCTCTGCATTTTCACCAGTCTTTCAGCGAGCCCACCACCGCTCTGATTGACTCTTATCGTCATGCTCAGTGTATTTTCAGACTTTTGATAAACCAGTCTTGCACCATCAGAACTGCACGTCACTTCGTTGAGCTGAAAATTGCCAAGGCTCAGCGCCGGTTGATTATCCGCGTGAAGGAATGCATTCAATGCATCCGAAACACAATCATCCGCAATCCCATTTCGAACGCCTTCGGGTAACTTTATAGAAGCATTCTTTGCCCAGGCAACATGATGCACTGCGGCTCCAATCAGCAGAATGAGGAGTATTTTTTTCATCCATGAAACCCTTTAGATTATGTGGCTTAACACCAATCACTGTATATAAATTGCACGTTTTTTACAATGCGCAGGGTTGTTCACCAAAATCATCTTTCACTGCACTCCAGACCTACTCTGCTTTCCATTCTCCATCCTCTAAATAACGCGTTATACAGAAAAAATGAGTGTCGCAAGAGCAATGCCAGAAAAAAGTCGTGCTACGCTTTAGTTAGCAACAATGATGTTATCGCTGTTGATTGCTCTCAAATAACTTCTCTGTATAGCGGTGTAATAAAAACAACAAATCAATAAGTTAAGCATCACCCTCTTTATTTGGAGCTTTATTGTGAATCCTCCTTTATATGCGCTTTGAGCAAACTTAAAAGAACAATGTAGGTATCGGGTCATTGCTTTTACATGCGGGGGTTTCGAAATGTTCCAACTAGATATTTATGGCACGCTCGTCGCTGCAACGTTGGTCCTCTTGCTAGGCAGGCAATGCGTCCAGAAAATTCCTTTACTGCAAAGATATGCTATCCCCGAACCCATCGCTGGCGGTTTGCTGTTCGCCTTGCTGTTCCTGCTTATTCATCAGACAACAGGTATGGAAACCCGCTTTGACACATCCTTACGTGACCCGCTGATGCTGACATTTTTTGCCTCAATAGGTCTTAATGCCAATCTGGCCAGTTTAAAGGCCGGTGGCAGAGTACTGGTAAAATTTATCGTGGTCGTTATTGGTTTATTGTTGCTCCAGAATATGGTTGGCATCGGCATGGCTAAAATGCTGGGGCTGGAGCCGTTGATGGGGTTACTTGTCGGGGTCATCACGCTGTCTGGCGGGCATGGTACGGGTGCAGCCTGGAGCAGTGTATTTGTCGAAAATTATGGCTTAAGCAATGCCACTGAAGTGGCAATGGCCTGCGCAACTTTCGGCCTGGTATTGGGGGGATTGATCGCAGGTCCTGTTGCACTTTATCTGATTAAGCATTCAGCCGCCCCGAATGGGAGGCCAGAAGATGCAATACAGCCCACTACATTCGAAAAGCCACAATCAGGGCGTGTCATCACAACATTGGTTCTGGTAGAAACCCTCGCCATGATTGCCATTTGTTTGATGGCAGGCCGCTATATCATGGGATTATTGGCAGGATCTTTATTCGAATTGCCGGTTTTTGTCTATGTCCTGTTTGTCGGGGTGATCCTCAGTAATCTCCTGAGTTATACGGGCTTTTATCAGGTTTTTGCGCATGCGGTTTCTATAGTAGGTAACGTTAGCCTCTCTCTGTTTCTGGCAATCGCGTTGATGAGTCTACGATTGTGGGAGTTGGCCTCTCTGGCGCTACCGATGTTGGCTATTCTGTTGGTGCAAACGCTGTTGATGGCATTGTACGCAATATTTGTCACTTACAGAGTGATGGGAAAGAACTATGATGCGGCGGTTTTAGCTGCGGGTCACTGCGGTTTAGGGTTGGGGGCGACCCCCACCGCCATTGCCAATATGCAAGCGATCACTGAGCGTTTCGGCCCCTCACACGTTGCGTTTCTCATTGTACCGATGGTGGGTGCTTTCTTTATGGACATCGTCAATGCCATAGTGATCAAGCTGTCTCTATTGCTACCGATGTTTGCGCAGTTAGGTTAAACCGCTGATTCTTCTCTTCCCACTAACCATGAAACCAACACTTCCGGCATCAGTGGGCGGGAAAAATAGTAACCCTGGACTTCATCACAACCGTATCGCTCAAGGAAATGCAACGTTTCCCGATCCTCGACGCCCTCAGCGATGACCAGGAAATCCAGTTTATGCAGCATGGCGATGACCTGCTCGACGATCACCTGGCTGTCTTTTTGCTCGGTCAAGTCCCTGATCAAAGACTGATCGAGTTTGATCACCTCGGCAGGGATTTTTTTCAGGTAACTGAGGTTGCTGTAACCCGATCCAAAATCATCCAGAGCCAACGTGAACCCTTGTCTTTTCAAATTATGCAGACAAGCCAGAGCATCTGGACTGCCGAGGATCTTTTGTGTTTCGAGGCATTCGAGCTCAATGTCAGTGGACGTTAGTCCATGATCGTTTAGATGCTTTTGCAATCGTTCAACAAATTCAAATTCCGCAAAATTACTGGCACTCACATTTACCGACACAGGAATAAGAATACCCGCGGCTCGCCAGATTTTAATTTGGCGCAATGTCTGGACAATTACCCATTCTGTCAGCGGAGTAATGAGCGTGGTGTTTTCAGCCAAAGGAATAAATTCTGCCGGGGAAATTTCACCAAGGTCGGGATGTTTCCAGCGGATCAGAGCCTCAACGCCGACCACATCGCCGGTTTTCACGTTAAGTTTGGGTTGGTAGACCAGATAAAGATCCACACCATGATGAAGACAATCACCCAGGTCGCTTAATAAGGTAAACGCCAGTTTACGCGTGCGATCGCTGTCCTCGCTGTAAGAGCGAACCCGGACATTCAGACTGATTGCGTCGTGCAAGGCACTCATTGCCTCACGCAATAAACGTTGAGGATCCCTTCCCGGTGCGCTGAACTCGCTGTAACCAATGTACATCTCGAGTTTAATCGGCAAATGGCTGCTGAGACTATCTTGTATTTGTCCGGCACAACGTGCCAGATCGTTCAGGACATGTTCTTTTCTTTCCGTCTTGACCAGCAGGGCAAAACGGCCTGTTGCGACGCAATATATCTTTTCGAGATCGTGGAAAGTGACCCGCAGAAACGTACCCACTTCCCTCAACACTTTTTCTACGGTCGGCATTCCTAGCGAACGGCCCATTTCGTAGGCATAAGTGATATCAATACTGTCGATAAGGATCAACGCATAGCCCTGATTGATATCCACCATCTGCGAGAGATCTTCTATCAGCCGTTGCCTGTTAGGGAGATGGGTCACTGCATCAACAAAACCGATCGCGTTTCTTGATTCAATCAATGACATCAATACCGCAGCCATATCACGAAGCTGGTTCTGTTGCTCCGCAGAGAATTCCCTGGGTTTGGTATCGAGCACACACAAACCACCGATAGCATAGCCTTCAGTCGTCACCAGCGGCGCACCGGCATAAAAACGGATATGTGTTGTGCCCGCCGCAAGGGGGTTTTGACTGAAACGAGAATCTGTCGCGGTGTCATGGCACACCACCACTTCCTTTGCCTGAATAGTGTACTTACAGAAAGCATCCTCTCTTTCTGTCTCATCAAGATGGAAATGCTGCTTGGCTTTTATCGTCTGTTTGTTAGAACTGATCAGGGTTATCAGACTGGTCGGCATATCCAGCAACTGGCACGTCAGTGAGGTGATTTTGTCAAGGATCTCATCCTGAGTTGAGTTAAAAATCTGTAACTCATCAAGAGCCTGCACGCGTTTGTTTTCATCCGCGCTCAAATGTCTCAACATATTGTTTCCTCAAAATACGCTACGACTAAGTAGTTACCATCATTCAGAAACATAGAATCGACTCATAGCCCATTACAGGAAATCACACTTAATAAGACGCTATGATAGTAACGCCAAATATTACGCAGGCTAATTAATTTGCTGTTCAATTACCTAACTTTGCAACAGCCTGACTTCGCAGCAGAGAGCCCAACGGGCGTAAGCCTGAATGCCATTAAAAATGCATTTACCCTTTGCAACTGTAGTGGGTTCCTCTCTATTATTCCTCCCCTTTTGGTTGAATCTTTACCATTTACGATAATAAATCTGGACACATTGCTATTTCTACACCTAAAACCACGCTCTTCCGTTTGCTTCGTGCCAAGCTAACCGATTGACTCTTAACGACCAATGCCTCCATTTTGTCTTTTGGTGTAGGTGTAGGTGTTTTACGTTACGCTGAAGCCCATCACAGTAAAGAATAATTGATTGATTAATAATCCTATTAACAGTCAGGTTCAACGTGCCAAAAAGAAGGGGGTGTTATGTATACAACCATTTTAGTGCCAGTTGATATTAGTGAAGACAAACTCACCGCAAAAGCTCTACGCCATGTAGAAAAACTGGCAGAATTCTCACAGGCAAAGGTCCATTTCTTTTACGCAATTTATGACATATCAGCGTATGTCGGTGAACGAGGTTTAATTCCTTTGGTATCCCGGGATGACATTGAAAAACATTCGAAACTATCCCTTGAAGAGATGATCAAGAACGTAAATATTCCCTCTGACCGGGTGACGTGCAGCGTAAGTTTTGGCGCTGCCCGTGACAGCGTGCTGGAACTGGCTCAGGAAATAGGCGCGGATCTGATTGTCGTCGGTTCTCGTCGACCGAGCGTAACCACTTACTTACTCGGCTCAAATGCCTCAGCGATTGTACGCCACGCGATGACGTCAGTGTTGGTTGTGAGGTAAAGGGAGCATTTAGCATTTGTCCCGTAAACCCTCGCGCACAGACGGGGAGTTTTGGCAGTTACACCACCGCGGGGCCTACTATTAAAGAAAAGCAAGCGTTGATAGTGATAAGGCGGCGGTGGTTCATTCCTGCTTGTCCCAAATAAGTTCAACCAACCATGGCTCGCCATTAAGCAACAGACTATCGGTAGATCTTAGCATTAGTTTTTGCTGCTCAAAGCTAAAATATCGGCAAAGTTGTGTACCAATTTGATTGGGGATTTTGCTGTTCTCTACAAAATGAGTAACAATTTTTTTATTAAAATTGATATCATAACTACCACAATACGTCTCAAACCTGGAGAAATCTGACATTACCTGCTCAGGTTCTATTGCACGAATATCATTCGTACTAAATTTCTTTCTCTCATTGGATGAAATAAAAACCATCATATATTGTTCTGTATATATTAGCATACCAAAAGGGAGTTCCCCTAAGGGATAGATATTTTTAGCGCCATTTTTTCCTATACAGGACACCAGTTTCCAGCGGCCTAAAAATGGATTATTGCTGATATCAGACATAATTTCCCCCTTTTTACATACAATAAATAGTGTTATTACCAAATCAGGCTAAATAATGTCGAAACCAAGGTGCGCCTGAATTATTTATCATCGAAATGTACACCAATCATTTTAATCCATTTTGTGAAATTATCGGTAAACATTTTGCCATTGTCTACCATGATGACCTGTCCGCGGACTGCATCCATTAAGCCGCTGCACAGGGCAACTATCACATTTGCGACGGCTTCAGGTTGCACAATAAAATCCGGATCAAATTTTCTGAGAAAAGTTTGTGCCTTTTTGCCAAAAACCAATTCAAAGGCTTCAGTGTCAACCACACCAGGTGAAACGCAGTTAATAATAATATTATCTCGCGCTGCAATATATTTAGTAAATGTTTCCAGCGCGGATTTCGATGCCGCGACATAATCATATCCTCCTATATGACAACTGCGGTGACCTTCTGACGTTATTGCCACAACATAACGGGGAAATTGGCCAAAGCACTTTTTAATAGTATCGATATAACTGATGAGAGGCCAGGCGTTGTGTTCAACGCTATCCAGAAAATCGCGGTATTCATAACTATCTTTAAATTGAGGAGCAAAAGCAGCATTGGCAATGAGAATGTCAAGACCTTTGTTTTCCTTCGCGATAGTTTCAATTAAACGGCGCGTGGCATCTTCATCACGAACATCTGCCTGTACAAAAACGGGAGGATTGGAATAGTGAGAAAAATATTTTTCAAGCTCATTTAAATTATCACCCCAGTAATAAGTACCATATACCTTCGCACCGGCTTTCACAAAACTTTCAACAGTGGCATGGCCGATGCCTTTTGTGCCACCAGTGATTAATACAACCATTTCAGTGAAGTTATTCATCATAATTAACCCGTATAATTGTCGTGTAGATTTTTTTCAATATCAAGCTGATTAAATGAAATATGATGCATAAATGCTTCGATAGTGCTCGTTTCCTCAAGGGCTTTACGTCTTTCTATTGACAGGTATTTTTTCAGTAACTCCAAGCTATGGCGAGGCTTCTCAGCAATGGCTGTGGCCAATTCAATCGCCTTATCCAAGACCTCGGCGCGGGGTAATATATAGTTAAAACAGCATTTTCCTTTCAGCTCATTGCCTTTGAGATAATTACCAGTGACCATCATCTCAAAACCCGTATAGTAACCAAAAGCCGCTTGACTCATAGCGGTTGAACCCATCCCTGGAGTGAAACCCATGTTCATAAACGAGAGTCCATAACGACTCTCTTCTGCTGCGATTAAAATATCTGCATATAAGCCTAATATCAATCCACCGCCGGTAGCGCTTCCTTCCATCGCTGCAATCACGGGAATGGGTATATCCAAAAGATGCTTGAGATGGTTCGCATACTCGTGCTCAATATTGGTTTTGTAGTGAGTTATCAGGCTTTGTAAAAACGCTTCCGTTCCACCGGTGCAAAATATATCGGGTAACCCGGTCAGGATAATGACCTTGATGCTTTTGTCTTTTTTTATCGTTTCTACAATACTATAAAGTTGCAAGCAGAATTCATCATCAATTGCATTTTTGTTTACCGGGTCGTTAATATGGAAAAAAACAACCCCCTCAGAATGAACTTCTAAATTAATTTTGTTCATATTGATGATCCGCATATTCATCATTAAACAAACTGATGCATTCCAGATAATGACGTGTTTTTTCAATAATCTGGGGATCACTTAATTTCTCCCCAAGAAGATGAGAACCCAGATCCAATGTTTTATCAAAAGAGGAATGCCAGTCCAAAAGCAGCTTACTTTCTCGTATAATGGACGCCGGGATATGGGAAAGTTTATTGCTCATCGCCCGAACATCCTGCTCTATTGTTTCCGTCGTGCTTATTTTGTCTACTATGCCCCACTCAAGGGCTTTTCTGGCAGAAATAGCCGTTGCGCTCCATACGAGGAATTTAAGATGATGAGGAGTGATACGTTCAAGTAAACAGGACATCGCGATTGTTGGCGTTATTCCAAAGGTGGATTCTGGCAAGCTAAACGAAACTGTTTCGCAAGAAATAATATAATCCGCGACACACATCAGCGCTATTCCCCCTGCAATAACATCTCCTTCAACTCTGGCTAAAACGGGTTTTGGACTATTTTTGACCATTTTCAGTATATTACAGAATTGCGAAATAAAGAGCGGTTCGTAATCTGTAGAGATATAATCAAGATCCATGCCCATACTAAACCAGTTGAGATCCCCAGTGAGCACGATAACATGACATTGCTCGTTATTTAACGCGGAGGTAAACCGGCTTTCGAAGTCGGCTAATAAGTCGGGGTTAAATTTTATGGGTACCATGACATATTCATGCATAGCGATAACTCCTCAAGTAATTATCGATACGTTCAAGAATGAGATGGCCGCTCCCGCCGTAGTGGTGAGCATACCAGTCCTGCAAATTGTCTCTGTCTGCTCGGTAACTTTGCCCTTGCATTTGTGCACTTCGGGCTTCTTCCAACTGCTCGTATGCTGTCACATCCATAACTTGCCGCTGAGCCAGTAGTGCATCGAGGCTCATGGCTTGTTGCTGTGCGATCTCTGACGCTTGCTCCCCGACAAGCATGCTAAAGTATTCCGCGCAGGAACCCGAACCATAGGAGTAGATTCCTATGCGTTCCCCTGATTTAAGTTTTGGTGCCTGCGATATAAGCGAGAACAGGGAAAGAAAAATACTGCCGCAATAAGTCGCACCGATTTGCTGCGAATAATACAAGGAAGGCACGACCTTTTGTTTAAATGAAGTGACGAATGCCTCTTTTTCAAATACGCCTTGTAGCTCGAGCAAGACTTTATGTGCTTCTTTGCTAATTCCAGGGAAAGGCAGGTGATAAATATTATAATCGAAATAAACAGGATCCCTCGCTTCTGGTGTTTGCTGGCAATATTCTGCGAAAGCACTTTCGACGCCATCCATATAGGAAAAAAGACTCGCCTCTACATCAAAGGCAATCTCTTTCCAGGGAAGAGGGCGTATGACATCGGTGACTTCATGAGTATGAACACCCGATTTACCCGTTTCAATCACGGCAAAAAGTGGCTTATTTGAAATGAGTAACGCAATGGCCCCAGCGCCAAGACTATATTCCATCATTCCGTGACGGGTCATGTTATTACTGATGTCGACGTTGATCAGTAGAACCTTTTTGTCGCGATTCAGACCGGAGGATATCCATGATTCAGCCACCTTCAACGCAGCGGCACCGGCATGACAGGCAGATTTCAATTCAAAAACACGACAAGCAGCAGGTAAATCCAGATAGCGATGGGCCCAGGTACTTAATGCCTTTTCCTGGTCTAAACCAGACTCTGTTGCAATGATAAACAAGCCGATATCCGAGCGATCCACATCGGTTAGCATCTCTCTGGCGCTATTAACGGCAAGGGTGACGGCATCTTCACACAAAGGCACCAAGCTACGCGTCGAAACCATCAACGTTTCCTGAATATATTTTCTGTCTCCACCTCGTGCTTGCGCCAGTTCAGACATCTCCAAGGCAAGGCTGCTGGGGTAAATACTTATTTTTTCAATACCAATATCGTTCATCTGATCCCCCGGCAATTAATAAACCCAATCAATCCCACCCGTCACATTGAAGACAGCCCCGTTGATATAACTGCTCTCTCTGCTGGCAAGAAACAAAATGGCTTCCGCTACTTCACTGGTTGAGCCAAGTCTCCTTACCGGAGAGTGCTGCGCAAAAAACTGTGAGATACCTTTAACGTCATTACCAATAATTTCAGTATCAATTAAGCCGGGTACCAACACGTTGGCTGTAATACCAAAACGGCCATACTCCTTGGCTGTAGTTCCGGTTAATCCGACCAGGCCAGCCTTTGATGCAGCGTAAGCCGCTTGTCCTGACGATCCATCTTTAGCGAGAGAGGAAACAGTGACAATCCGTCCATATTTATTGGTAATAAATAGCGGTAGAAAGTAACGAATAAGATAAAAGGTACCGCTTAAGTTGGTATTGAGCACCAGTGCCCAATCCTCATCAGTCATTGACACCAGATTGCAGGGTAAATCCATGCCTGCATTGCAAATTACCGCATCAATATTCGTAAAATCAGCAATAACGCAATCGCCCGTCGACTCCACTGCTTCGCTGTCCACCACATCTAGCGGATAGGCATGACATAATTGCTGAGGAAATTCTGCTCGCGCAATCTCAAGGATCTGCTGTGCACCCTCTTTGTTGCGGTGGTAGCTAAAACCGACATTCCAACCTTTGCTCAGCGCGGCAATGACCACCGCTCGCCCAATACCACTGGCTCCGCCACTGATAAAAAGGCTCATGTCAGTCATAATACCGCCTGAACAGGCTGGCACTGTTAATGCCCCCCATACCAAAAGAGTTGTTCAGAAAAATATCAACGTCTTTTTTTACATTGCCGGTAGCGCAAACATTCAGATCGACAGCGGGATCGAGGGTTTCAATATTATGTGATTGATGAAATTCCCCACGTTTCATTTGCCAGATAGCAATGGCCGCTTCCACGGCACCAGACGCCCACATGGTATGTCCAAGCAAGGATTTAGGTGCATTGATAATCAGTTTTTCCGCATGGCTGCCAAACACTTTTCTAATCGAATTAAGTTCAACGATGTCACCTATTTTTGTGGAAGTGGCATGGGCGCTGACATAATCGACCTGCTCTGTGGCAATATGACATTTTTTCAGTACATCCTGAATGACTCGAACTTGCCCTTCATGAGAAGGATCACCCAGGTGGTTAGCATCCGAGTTAATACTTGCACCGAGAAGTTCTGCATAAATTTCCGCGCCACGGCTTTTGGCATGTTCGGCCTCTTCAAGGATTAACACTGCCCCTCCCTCACTGGGCAGGAAACCGCTCCGGTTTATGTCATAAGGACGACTGGCTTTGGTTGGCGCATCCTGATACTGGCTATAACAGATAGCTTCCAAAATCGTTAAGGAGTGCAGCATCAGCGGGTGGAAAGATGCCATTGGGCAAACGACGGCCACCACCTGTTTTTTATCCACTTTGATCGCATTGATTGCCGCCTGCATAGCGACGTTTCCTGTAGCACAGGTGCCCCCGATGAGATAGGCCAGTCCTTTTGCATTCAACACTTGAGCCACAGAGGATGAATGGTCAGTATCGAGCGAATTCAATCCACAAAAGGCATCAATAAATTCAGGTTCATCGAGAAAAACAGCTTGTTGAGTAAGTAAATAGTGATCAGACAGATTATGCCCCCCACAAATTACTCCACATTCGTAGGGGTCAAGGGTTTGCTCGAATAGCCCGGCGTCAAGCCAGGCATCCATTGCCATCAATACGGAGAGTTGCACGTTCTTGTTGGTCTGCTTAAAGACCCGCTCAGCACGAGCAACTACGGCATCGGAAATGCGACCATCAAATGCGCGCAGCTTGTCTTCAGTATCATACTCAGGGAGTTGCCCACCAATCTTGGAATAGATTTTGCTGGTATCGACACTGCGCCAGTAACCAATGGCTGATTTTCCAGACAATAAATTATTGCCCACATTATCTAATGTGTCACCAAGAGGGGTATTAATGGCGATTCCTGTTATTACTATGCGGTTAGATGACACAAAATTCTCCTTTTCCGATGGTGACGATTTTATCGTTGACTGTGATCTGAACAATGGCGGTCGCAATCAGTGAATCATATTCAATGATGCCGCATCGAATAGTCATTAAGTCCCCAGGATGCACCGCTGACAAATGAAAAACATCATATATGCGTGTGCCAACAGCATTAGTAACCTGCTCCTCTACAGGAGGCTCGGCAGTTTCATTGAGTAGGAAATACAATAATATAAGGGCGGTTTGAAACATACTTTCTTGCTGCAACACCCCAGGATATACGGGATAATCAGGGAAGTGTCCCCTAAACACCGGATCTTCTTTATCTATTTTTCTTGTGGCTTTGATTAATCTGAGTTGGAGATTAACTAACTCCACATTGTCGACCAGGAGAAATGGTTCTCGGTGCGGTATCATTTTTTTTATCTGTCGCTGGTCGAATGATTGTTTCAGATCATTAGCGACATTGTCGGAAAACAATAACTTCACTTTCAACTGATTGAGTTGAATTTGTTTTAAATCCTGAGGGTTGGGATATGTTGCATCATAAATTGAGAGGAGCCTATTTTCCATTATGCTGCCGTCTTTGTGCGAAGCATTCCTGTTATTGGTATCCATTGAACACCTCACATACGTGCGTACTGTCAATAACATTTTTTCCAAGCGAACTAAAATAGGCCTTCCAAAATGAGACTGCTTCTTCAGCAGCTTCTTTAGAAAAAACATTTTCTATTTCAAATATTTCAGAAATTTGAGGATGATGTTGCATTTGCCAAGCGTGGAGTGTCTGGTGTGAACAGCGTTCTATTTGCTGCAGTAAATCGGTTTCATGGGTATAAAGCGACCCATCTACATAATCAACAAATAAACTGTGGTCACAAGTTCCACAGACAGCATAAATAGAGTAGCAGGTAACAGTGGACATGATATTCATCTTGTCTGATTAGTTAGGGAGCATGTCCTTGCAGATGATCAGCTTCTTGCATTCAAAAAGTATATAGTGCGTTATCAGAAATGCCAATGGCGTATTTTGTAAAAATTGTGAAATAACTGCACTTATCAGTGATGATATCCTCTAAAAATATTGAATATTAAAGGATTTTCAGCAAAAAAAGAAATAAGTATCGACAGGTTGATAGTTACAAAAAAAACGACTATAAATAATGAGATCGCAATGAATAATGTAATGAGTCAGGGGGATAGCATGAACAGAGAACACATCGTTGAAGTTGTAAAAAAGCATATTATCAACGCAGTCAACGACATCAATGAATCGGAAATTGATTTACAAAAATCGATGGCAGACTATGGAGCAAGTAGTTTAGATATTGTTTCCGTTGTCTCGGGGAGCATGAGGGAGTTGAAAATAAAAGTCCCACGTACGGAACTCAAAAACATCAAATCTATCAATGGCTTGATAGATCTGTTTGTAACAAGCAGTTCAGAGGTGCAAGAGCTTCATAAATAAGGATAAATATATCCTCAATGATTAGAGTTTTTACAATGCAGCGTTACGACGGACGGGGAGAGCTGAATGTGACTTCAAACCAGGCAATATTATTCCCAGGTCAGGGAGCACAACGCTCAGGGATGGAGACAGTAGTCTTTGATATCTGGCCAGAATTACTGGAAAAGGCTGAAGAGCTCTCAGGATTTAGTATTCGGGATTTCTTTCTGCATTGCCCCACCGAGCAATTCATGAATACTCGTTACGTTCAACCTGCATTATACACCATTAATGCCTTGTATTATCTACAATATATTGAAAAATGTAAAACCACCCCCATTTTTCTGGCTGGTCATTCACTTGGGGAATTTAATGCATTACAATCTGCCGGTGTATTCGATTTTGAAACTGGATTACGTATTGTAAATAAACGAGCACAGCTAATGTCTGAAATTATGGGCGGCGGCATGGCTGCTGTGATGGGGCTTAATGAAGAAGAAGTGATGCACATTATTGCTGAAAATCGTCACCTTGACCTCTCAATTGCCAATTTAAACTCTGACTTTCAGATAGTTATATCAGGACCCATTGAGAGTATTCATCTTGCAGAGGACGTGTTTTATGACAACAACGCAGTTAAATATGTTGTACTGAAAGTGAGCGGTGCGTTTCATAGTTCAATGCTAAATGCTGCAGCTGTAAAATTTAGTGAATATGTGAAAAACTTCTCATTTTCAGACCCACTAATACCTGTCATTGCAAATAGAACGGGCCGACCATATAGTCTACAATCTGTGATGCAAAATCTTTCAGAACATATGAATAAACCGGTTTTATGGCGACAATCGATAATTTATATGCGCACGCAGGGGGTGAGCAATTTCTTGGAAATGGGAGGAAGTTCTTTATTGTTGGATATGATCAAAAATATTAGAGATGATTAAATTATTTAGAGGATAATCACGAGACAAAAAAGCGGGCGGTAAATTTCCAAAATAAACGGGCATATGTTAGGTGGAAATATTATTGTAAATTCTTCGCATTATTTCTCTCTATGTATGCATAATATTACCAATAATTAATCGGGGTTTTATTTAACCACGGATTTATATTTTTACCACACTGTAAATACTAATTTTTTTGTGAGTTGAGGTTATTAAATTATCTATCCTCTCTAGAGAATAAATGATCAAATACACCATTCCTTACATTAATTTCTGCTTTTTTAATTTTTTCTTGTTAGAGTTTTTTATCATCATTAAAAACATCGGCTGTATTCCCCCGTGATCGGGGGAGCCGTCAACATCCTTGAGTGAATATTTATGTATTCGATGGCTTTACGGGCTTCGGATACTTCCACAGCCAGCGACCACTGGCCATGCGCCAATAGAAAAACAGCGCGCGGACGATCCAGTCAAGACACATGCCCAGCCAAATGCCGACAACACCAAATCCCAACACAATGCCCAATATATATCCGAATACAATGCGGCATCCCCACATCCCTAACATCGATACCCACATGGTGAATCGCGCATCGCGAGCGCCTTTCAAACATGCCGGCAAGACCCAGGATGCAGCCCAGAAAGGCATGAATGCGGCATTTAACCAGACGAGCGTTTTCACCACTTCAATAACGTCTTCCTCGCGGGTGTAAAACGACGCAAAGAGACCCGCAAAGGGAACGGATATAAAAGCAAGCACGCACAACCCGATGGTGGACAACCAGAATATATACCTGAGTAAACGCTCAGACTGCCCGATTTGCCCTTTCCCCAGGCGAGTACCAACAATGATGGTTAACGCCGAACCCAGCGAATTCCCGGGTAAATTGATCAGTGAAACGATCGAAAAAGCGATAAAATTCCCCGCTATAACGTTGGTGCCCATTCCTGCCACGAAAATTTGCGTCAACAGTTTTCCGCCATTAAACAGAACCGATTCAATGCTGGCCGGAATGCCAATGCTTAAAACCTCCCTCAGTATGTTGGTGTTCAGCCGAGTGAAATAACTTTTAAGCGAAATTTTTAGCGCCGGATTGAAGCCAATCATTAACACGTAAATGACCGCTGCCGCGCCAATGTAGCGGGAAATCGTCAGCCCGAGCCCAGCACCAACAAAACCCAAACCGTGCCACGAAAAGCAACCATAGATCAGTACGCTGCTAATCGCGATATTCAGGATGTTCATCCCACCATTGATTAGCATGGGGATTTTAGTATTGCCCGCCCCGCGCAGGGCTCCGCATCCAATCAGCGCGATCGCTGCGGCTGGATAGCTCCATATGGTTACCCGCAAATAACTTAATGCCAGCCTCCTCACCTCCGGTGATGCATTGCCCGCTATCAAATTAATGATCGTTTGCCCGGAAAGCTCAATAGCCAGTGCGAGCGCAACTGAAAAGAGGGTCATCAATACCAAAGACTGGCGGGCAGCAGCACGCGCCCTTTCTCGGTTGAGTTTCCCCAGACTAAATGCCACCACCACCGTGGTACCAAGATCAATCGCCGCAAAAAATGAGATGACGACCATATTAAAGCTGTCCGCCAGCCCTACGCCAGCCATCGCCTCTTTACCTAACCAACTCACAAGGAATGTGCTCAGGACGCCCATCAACAGAACACACATATTTTCGAAGAAGATGGGTACAGCCAATGGGGTAATTTCGCGCCAGAAAAGTACCCGATAGGAATGACGCTTCTGATACCACGGCGTACGCGCGATAGCGTGGTGCAGAGAGACTCTGAGGTTTTGCAAGATGGTTCCAGCTTGTGAAAAACGAGAAGTGACTTAAATCAGGATGATAAGAGATGCGCAACTATGCAAAGTTTTTTGTAGAGAATAGCACGCCCAGCAACCTGACTTCTTATGGTGGTGAGCTGTGTTATTATCTCCGCCCTGTAACTAAATATGTCATACCCTAACTTAGGGATACGAGGTCTGGTCAAATGGAAGGGATTTCCGGGATAGCAAGCAAGAATTTCTTCCGGGACAGTGCATGGTACAAAAAACGACGTTCTAACCGAGTTCTATTCTGGCGTGAAATCAGCCCTCTTGCGGTACCGATTTTCGTTGAAGGGCTATGCGTCGTTTTAATGGGGGTTTTCAGCACACTGCTAGTGAGCTGGTTGGGTAAAGAATCCATGGCGGCAGTGGGACTCGCAGACAGTTTCAATATGTTGGTGGGTGCATTTTTCATGTCGGTAGCCCTGGGAACATCGGTGGTTGTCGCCTTCAGTCTAGGTCAGCGAAACCGAAAACAGGCCAGATCGGCATCAAGGCAATCAATATCGATGTTGGTTCTGGTTTCTTTTCTGCTGGTGCTGCTGGTTGAGTTTTTTGGTGAGGGGATCATTGATCTCATCGCGTTCCAGGCCGATGAACCGGTCAAAATAATGGCCCTGATCTATCTCCAGATTACCGTTTGGGCCTATCCAGCAATGGCGATAACGCTGGTGGGATGTGCTGCATTACGGGGAGCAGGTAACACCAAGATTCCGATGTTCATCAATATCGGTATGAACATCCTTAATATTGCGATCAGTTACCTCCTTATTTACGGCTGTCTGGGATGGGAAGGAATGGGTTTTATCGGTGCTGCAATTGGCATTGCGATTTCCCGCTATATAGGCGCACTCATCATCATTCTGGTGTTGATGAGCGGCGTTAAAAATGCGCTAAGGATCCCACTCAAAGCCTATTTCTCCCCCTTCACCCCCGCTATTCTTCTGGAGGTGTTAAGTATTGGGATCCCCGCCAGTATTGAGTCTGTGATGTTCAGTATCGGCAAATTGATTACCCAACGTTTTGTTGCGGGCATGGGAACCGAGATCATTGCGGGAAACTTTATCGCATTTTCGATCGTGGCGCTGATCAACCTGCCAGGAAATGCCTTGGGTTCGACGTCGACGATTATTATCGGTACCCGCTTGGGTAAAGGTCAGCTCCTGCAGGCAATCCGCCAGATAAAGCATATCTTTTGGCTTTCCAATGTTGGTGTCTGTTTTGTGGCTTTCCTTTCCATTCCGACCGCAGGATTTCTGGCTTCCCTGTATACCGACGAGCCCGGAGTGATAAGGATTGTTAAGCACCTGATATGGCTCAATGCGCTGTTTACACCGGTCTGGGCTGCGGCTTGGGTGCTGCCTGCAGGACTGAAAGGGGCAAAAGATGCCCGTTATACCATGTGGGTTGCGCTGGCTGGCATGTGGGGATGTCGCGTGGTTGTAGGTTATGTTCTCGGCGTGATGCTGGGATTTGGTGTTATTGGCGTCTGGATGGGAATGTTTGCTGACTGGATCGTGCGCGGCATCCTGTTTTATCGACGAATGGCCACGGGTCGTTGGCTATGGCGTTATCGCCCTGAAAAGCAGACGTAACGTTCCAGAGTTTCAGGATATCCCCCGACACCGTGTTGCCGGGGGAATCCAAACTCAATGTTCAGCGATAAGTACTTCGAGCAGATCGATCTCCTGAACAATCTTGGCCATTGTCTCGTCACTCACTTCCTGTTTAGCTCTCAATTGGTAGATAGCAGCCCGTTTGGCATTGAGTGCAGCAAGGGTAAACGCACGTTCCAACTTTTCACGTTGGTGATTAATCTCCTCAGTGATACTTTCATCTTCGCCGCGCCGCAGATAACCAATCACCCGCGCCCCCGTCTCCAGAATGATATCGTTATCGATATTTTCCGTGCTGTCAGTGAGCAGGCGTTCCTGCTTCTTCTGTACGGTAACAATGGCTACTTTGGCCATGAACATCCGCGCCGCTTTCTCCTCTTTTTGCAGTTTATCGCTGATGATCGTGACGTTCTTACCCAGTAACAGCGGCAACAAAACCACGCCGCAAAGCAATGAAAACACGATCACCCCTGCGGCGAGGAAAACCAATTGATAACGTGCGGGGAAAAGTTCACCGTCAGGAAGTAACAGAGGAATTGAGAGCACGCCCGCCAAAGTAATCGCACCACGCACGCCAGCAAATGTCGCTACCAGTAAGTCGCGGGTACTGTAATGGGCAAAAATCATCGGATGTTTGCTTTTCACTTTAAGGCTGTATTGACGCATCACCCACAACCAGCTGAATCGTAAAAACATCAAGGCACAATAGATCCAGATGATATCCAGAACCAAATACCAGGTCTCAACCGTGGGATCGATTTCAGCACGCGTAAAGGATTCAGCTACGATCTCGGGTAATTGCAACCCCAGGATCAGGAACACCATGCCATTGAAAATATACTCAAGCATCGACCAGGTACTTCGCGCTTTCAGACGCAAACGTAACGGCGCGTGATGCACGACACCGATACTACTCATGGTTAATCCAGCAGCTACTGCCGCCAAAATACCAGATAATCCCGCATGCTCGGCCACCAAATAGACAATGAAAGGCAGCAATAACATCAACACGATTTGAATCGACGGCTCATCCTGTGCATAGCGGCTAATCAACAAAAGGATTTTGCCATAGAGCCAGGTAATCGCGACACCAACGACTATTCCCCCCAATGCGACCCAGAAGAATTCAATCGTTGCGCCATGGATGCTGAACTCCATCGTGCCCATGGTAATAGCAATAGCAAATTTCAGAGCGACCAGACCCGAAGCATCATTCATCAATGCCTCACCTTCCAGTATCTCCTGTATGTTCTTGTGTATTTTGCCCTTACCCACGATCCCCAACAGCGCTACAGCATCAGTCGGCGACAATACCGCCGCAAGTGCAAATGCTGCAATAAGAGGGATGTTCGGCAATATCATATGAATGACATAGCCGACCCCAAAAATCGTGATGAGTACGAGTATCAAGGCAAGCCCGACGATCTCACGGCCATGCTTAATGAAATCTTTGGTCTGTATGCGTGAACTTTCCGAGAACAGTAATGGGGGAATAAACAATAACAGGAACAGTTCAGGATTGAATTCAACGTGAAGGCCAAAAATAGGCATCGCCAGCAGCGTGCCTGCAGCTATCTGCATTAAAGGTAATGGGATATTGAAGGGAGCGATGCGTGTAATAATGCTTGATAAAGATACGACCAAAGCTAAGACCAAGATAGTTAACAATATATCCATATATTCCCCTCAAAGTTATTCATTAAATTAACAACAAATGCATCAGCAAGAGACAGCACCATCCATATAGCGGTCACTTAGTAAACCAAGCTTACTAATATACACCGTAAATACTTTCTAAGCCGTGCTAATCATTCAGAATAGCAATATTTTTCATACAGTTTCGCACGTTTACCTGGTATGAGTTGTGGCTTAAATGTTAAAGATAAAGACTCACTGGCTGTCCGGCTGGCGACATCAGAAACGTAGATAAGAATGCTCTCAAACGTCCTGGCTGATGTTCACCTCTTCAAAGAAAATTTGCCGAGTGGTTTGTTAGCCACTCCATAGCAAAAAAACAATAAATGTAAGTGCTCACTTACCATTCGGAGAGATAAATGCTTTCGATCTTTGAGAACAAAACAAAAAGGATCATGGATATCAAAGTGCAGGCGTTTCGTTTTTTTTACTGAAGGTGACTTTTCGTTTGTTGGCTTTTGAGGACTAATGTGGAGTAATTTCCTGCGCGGTGATTGGGCAAAAAAGGAGTGAACTGTTCCAAATCCGCGAGACGCTACGCAAAGTTACCCACAGAAACGGGGGATAACCCTGTGAATGATTATTGCGTAGACATCAGGGATAAAATGAATTCCTTTAAAAATCAATTAGGTATTTTTTGCAGGCGTTCTTTTCTTCCGTGCGGTGATTTCCGCCATTGTTTCCTTCATCCCCGCTTTGTCGCCAATTACCTTGTACCAGTCGACCAGTTTTCGAAGATCGGTCAGCGCCAATTTCTCATCAACGTCGTAAGCATCTAATTTGGTGCGATATTCGGCGAAGATCTCTATGCAGCGACGCGCCCACTTTCCTTCGAGATCCGAACCTGCAACCACTTTAGGGCGGCGTGGCAGCCTTGGGCGAAGCGGTTTGCTGGCTTCGGGACAGGATTCATCAATGTAAGAAAACTGGATGGCAATAACCGTTCTGCCCTTTTTAACGGGCTCCCATATCACAGAGATATCCGTATTGGCATTTATACGGTTAATGGTTGGCTCCAACAGTTTCTGGCGAAAATCGCGGTAATCTTCATATTTACCCGTCAGGCCCGCCTTCTCTCTCATCCATTCCAGTTCCAGGGTAACTTCAATCGCTTTACCGGAACGGCGTCCATAGAGATTTTTTGCTTTAATCAACCAACCATACAGCCGGACTGAGAATGGCGTATCCAGCTTGGCGATATTGGCAAAATTGAGTTTGGTGAATGACTCTTTTAACTCATACAGATAAGGCGCAACGTCCTGCCCGAAACGAAGTACAACCGCGCTATGCTCATCATTACTGACATATTCCAGGCGGGAGAACCAAGAGAGCTGCACAGTGCGGATCTTTCCCGTCTTGATATCAGGTTTGTAGATCGTTACAGGTTTTTTCATCAGACTCTCTGCAGCTTCACGCAATTGGCGATGGCTACTCGTCGGATTCACACCATAGATCCGCTGATAATCATTCGGGTAAAGGAGGTACAAGGCATCGGGTTGAGGTTTCCTGCTATCAATTTGTGCCAAAGCGAGGTTCAGTAAACGCATCTCATCGAGCGTGACGCTATATGCACCCTCCAAAAGGTCGTTACCTTGAACAACGGTAAGTTTATTGAGTTCCATGTAGCAGGATCCATAGGTGGAATGAGTTTTAATTATTCCACATAAAAAATATGAAGGTAAAGCAAAAATGTTATCAAATAAGTTATTGATTAATATACATTAAAAAGGAAAATGAAAAAATAGGAACAGGAAATTTCTCCACATATGCTTTTTCCTGGTCAATCTGACCCGCCTTTTCGCCTTATTGAAACGTATACATTAAACAGATAATTACTCCACATAAGCAGAAGAACGCCTCGTAAAAGTGACATCGTCACTTCTTTGATTTCAATCACTTTATTTTGGCTTGGCAGGAAATTTCTCCACATATGATAAATGTGGATCAGCGCATCTTTTTAGGCTGTCACAGCATATTCAAAGCTAAAAACATTGAACATTTTTTCGAAAAATTATTCATAAATATATGTTTTCAATGAATTTTGATCTTCCATCACTACATAAAATCCTTCCACATAGGGGTTATTCAGGCCAGCATTGTCTTGCGGCATCCACTCCACCTTCCCTACTATAGATACAGGAAATCATTCCACACATAAGATAAGTCGAAAACGGGTAGCGCTTCTCGCTCTAATCAAGGGAACTCAGCCCATCAACTGTGAATTTTTAAGATCCTTACTTCGTACCGCCCTATCCGTTCAGGAAATCATTCCACATTAAAGGTGATCGCAAGGTACAGGAAATTACTCCACATAAGAGGTGACAGTGTCCTTTTTTGCCTCCCCCTGACCATAAAAAGACAAACAGGAAATCACTCCACATATGCGAAGTCCCAATGATAGGAAATCATTCCACATGTAGATTCAGCATATGACGAATAAGAATTATGTATATGATTTATAATAATTTTAATCTTGAAATCGCAACAGGAAATTACTCCACATTTGACTATCCTGGACATTGCAACATGCAGGTTGGCTGACGCAAAAAATGCGTAACAGGAAATCCTTCCACGTTAGTAAAATCAGTATTGGGTATGAGATTGGTTAATTTATCGGAAGAATGAGTGCTTTGGACAATAGGGAGTAACAGGAAATTGCTCCACATATCGCATAAGTGATGGCGTGACGGTGTCACATTTTTTGCACTTGCAGATTTTAGCTGTTTCTAGCGTGTTTATTACTACAGGAAATCTTTCCACGTTTAATCGGGATCAGGATCACAAAAGAAGTGAAAAGAGAGTTATCGGAGGATCCAGAGCAGGTGGAGATCAATATGTTATCCACAGGAAAAGTCTCCACATTCATAACGTTTTGATAATGCTAAAGTTACCCACAGGAAAAAACTCTACATTTCTCAGGAAATCATTCCACTTAGTTCAGGAAATATATCCACATTCATCAGGAAATCACTCCACAAATTTTCTTGTAATATCTTGAAAATTAACAGAAAAAACCCCCCTTAAAGGTTTAAAGATCTTAAACTTAAAAAGAAACAAAGGATCTATTTTTGATCTTTGGATCCAAATACAGATCAACTCCCTTTCCCCTCCCCTGAATTTGACGCTAATATCAACAAAACCTCTTATCCTGCAATTGTTTACTGACGACATCTACTAACTGTTTTCCCACGAAGTACCGAGATCCAGCCGGATCGCATTGATGGCAGGATCCAAAAAGCGGATCGGTTGAACCTATCTCAGATGCGATCCTTTCCACGGAGGGTCTACTCACTTTTTTTCATTGTTGACTAGCCAGGCTTCAATCAGTTCTGTTAGAACATCTTTCATTTCACGGTCTTGCAGAAAACATGACGTTTTAAAGCGTTTGTGGAGATCTTCATCAATGTTGGTTTGAAGCTTTTTCATTGCCACTGGGGGTTTTGAAACAGCATCAAGCGCTGAAGACAACTGTTTGTGAGTACCAAGCTTCATTTTCATTTCAATAACTCCAGGATTTCATTAGTCATGATTTCAATTTCACCCCTGGCATTGCCGTCAGTCGTATCGAACACTGTGCCGCCATCAAGCATTGTTCTGATGTAAATCTGCCGCTGTGTTGTTCCTGTTCTCAAAGCAGGAACACCGGTATCGGCAATTGAGTCTTTCAGCACCGACAGCATTTTTGCAGAAGCGACTTTTTTCGTAATGAGAAAGCGGGCAATCACAGGCTGTAAGTTTTCACGTGCTTCTACGACCGCCAGAATCGCACCACAGGCCGCAAAGTCCAAAGGTGATGGAGTAACAGGGATAAGCACCAAATCGCTCACCATGACCGCTGCGGAAGAAATAGCGGATATCGCTGCTGCTCCGTCGATTACGACGAAATCATATTCTTTAAGTTGCTTACGTACTGTATAGACTTCTTTTTCGGAAGCTGCTTCAGCCAGATCAAAGAGACACTTCCCTTCTTCGTACCAGTTGCTGATGCTGCCTTGTGGGTCGGTATCAACCATTACAACCTTGTGTCCCTTGCGCGCAAGGCATGTTGCAATATTGATTGATGTTGTTGTTTTACCTACCCCGCCTTTACCGTTCAGAAAAGAAATAATCTTGGTTGCCATGGAGGACACCTCGCGAATCTTAGGATTCTAGGATTGTGAAATTATTAAATCCTATAATTATAGGATTACTGAATCTCGCTACTATACCATTGAAAAAAGAGAGTTCAATGCATATGATTATAAAATCATATAATCTCAGGATTCTGGGATTTGGCTTTGCGCGACGTTTTCATACCACGACTAACCTGCGATGAGTGCTACTCGTAGGTAAAAGAATCGAGATATATTGCGACAAGTTGCTGGCATAGGGATCGAAAGGAAAACCCTGGCGGATGTCGTTCTGCTGATGGTTTCTTCAATCCAGAAGGTCATCCCTGCTTTCCTGCCTATCCCGAACTCCCGTCGGCATTTCTTGTCGTCTCAGTTCACGGCTCCCGTCGTTATGTTTATACAGCAGCAAGTTTTGCCGATCAGATAGCATTCTTCTTGCAACAGACCGGATGATAATTGATGATTTCGCGTGGTGTTATTCAGACGCTCTCACTGCTTTTCAAGAAGGAGAAATTTGCATAATTCTCTGGTAAAAAGTGAGTTAAGCCCCCTGCCCTTCTAATCATTCTGGTTTTATTATGATTAAGTAATTGAATACCATTGAGTTATATTAAATTTCCATGATGCTCGAATTACAAGATTACAAGATTACAAGATTACAAGATTACAAGATTAGGCATGTGCTAATCCTTGAATCTTGTGATTTCATAATCCTGTGATTACGTAATTATAAAATCTTCCTACTACTTTAATTGCATAATCTTGGGATAGTACAATCACAGGATTCTAATTTTGTTTTTTACTAACCCATGAGTCCATGAGCTCATTCTCATCACATGGGGATTGTAGAATCACAGGGTTATAGAATCCTATAATCTCAACATCCTGACATCTCCCAATCTTTAGATTGTGTCGTGTCGTTATTCAAAGCCACCACTTCTTGCATCCTAAGAGCCTGGAATCACAAGATGTTGAGATGTTGAGATGTTGAGATGTTGAGATGTTGAGATGTTGAGATGGTGGCGCGTCGGCTATTTATTCGAGGTGTTGTGACATGATTTGTAAAAAATACTTGTTTATCAACTATATATTCAAAATGCTAGGATTAAAGGATTAAAGGATTAAAGGATTAAAGGATTAAAGGATTAAAGGATTAAAGGATTAAAGGATTAAAGGATTTTGTAATCCTGAGATTTCAAAATTATCACATAGCCCAACTGGCCTTGAACAGAAGACTTGCAAAAACGTTTGACACGGCATTCGATCGCAGGAACGCTTGCTCCCAAGCTCCCAAGCTCCCAAGCTCCCAAGCTCCCAAGCTCCCAAGCTCCCAAGCTCCCAAGCTCCCAAGCTCCCAAGCTCCCAAGCTCCCAAGCTCCCAAGATACAAAGATACAAAGATACAAAGATACAAAGATACAAAGATACAAAGATACAAAGATACAAAGATACAAAGATACAAAGATACAAAGATACAAAGATTTCAGGATTATATAATCCCATGATTCTTTTGTTATGTATTGAAATTGCTGTAATTATTGAGTTGCCATACGTGATTCTATAATCCTAAGATTTCAAGATTTCAAGATTTCAAGATTTCAAGATTTCAAGATTTCAAGATTTCAAGATTTCAAGATTTTAGCACCCCCTATATCTTCACTGAAAAAAAACCATACTGAACAAGATATCTGCTGCATGAAGGGTAGGGCGGGTATTAGACTTTGCTGAAAATGAATCAAGCGGTATCCTACTCATGACATTTAATTATTGGATTTTATTGTTGAGGCAAAAATGATTATAAAACCGCGTATACGTGGCTTCATCTGTGTTACGGCACACCCTGCTGGTTGCGAAGCCAACGTTAAGAAGCAGATAGACTACGTCAAAGAAAATGGAAAAATCACGTCAGGACCTAAAAAGGTTTTGGTCATTGGAGCCTCAACGGGATACGGCCTTGCAGCTCGAATCACAGCGGCCTTTGGTTGTGATGCTGATACGCTGGGCGTCTTTTTTGAACGTGCTGGCGAAGAGAACAAACCTGCCACAGCCGGTTGGTATAACTCAGCGGCCTTCGAAAAATTTGCCAAATCAGAAGGTCTGTACGCCAAAAGCATCAATGGCGATGCTTTTTCAGATGAGCTCAAAAAGAAGACAATTGAAATCATCAAGCGTGATATGGGCAAGGTTGATCTCGTGGTGTATAGCCTGGCATCACCAAGACGCACACATCCGAAAACGGGTGAGGTCTTTAACTCAACGTTAAAACCTATCGGCAAAGAGATCAGCATCCGTGGTCTGGATACTGACAAAGAAGTTATCAAAGACTCGGTTCTGCAACCTGCGACGCAGGAAGAGATTAACAGTACTGTCGCCGTTATGGGCGGTGAAGATTGGCAGATGTGGATTGATGCGCTGCTTGATGCAGATGTATTGGCTGAAGGTGCCAAGACCACGGCATTCACTTATCTTGGTGAAAAAATCACCCACGACATCTATTGGAACGGTTCGATTGGTGCGGCCAAAAAAGACCTCGATAAAAGAGTTCTCACCATTCGCGACCGCTTAAATGCAAAGGGTGGTGACGCTCGGGTTTCTGTATTGAAAGCTGTTGTTACCCAGGCCAGCTCTGCTATTCCCATGATGCCGTTGTATCTTTCCCTGTTATTTAAAGTGATGAAAGAGCAAGGAACCCACGAAGGGTGTATTGAGCAGGTGTACGGTCTCTACAAAGAAAGTCTCTATGGCAGTGCACCGTTAATAGATGAAGAGGGCCGCTTGCGCGCAGATTACAAAGAGCTTGATACGCAAATTCAAAATAGCGTTCAGCAACTTTGGGATAAAGTGAACAACGAAAATCTCTATGAAATAACGGATTTCGCTGGCTACAAGAAAGAGTTTTTGCACTTGTTCGGATTCGGCATTGAAGGTGTCGATTACGAGGCTGATGTAGCCGCTAACGTAGAGATCCCTGAACTCGTCCAGCTTTAAAGATAGCTATCTACGCGGTGCGATCGACTTTAGCGAAGATTAATGTAAGAAGGAGTTATCGACAGAATGAGTTATTCAGATAAAAAGGAAGAATTTTCGCTTTCAGGAGATATCGTCGAACTTCAGCCACTGCACCGTGAGCACGCGCCAGGTTTGCTGGAAGCTGCCGCAGACGGTTCGTTGTGGAATCTGAAGGTAACCGCGATACCCGGGCCAGAAACAGTGGAACAGTATATTTCCACTGCTCTGGCCGCGAGAGCGAGCGGTACCGTGATACCTTTTGTCATTATCCAACGCGAAAGTGGTCGCATCGTAGGTAGCACGCGTTTTTGGAAGGTCGATCGCATCAATCGAAAACTGGAAATAGGGCACACGTGGCTGAGTGAATCGGTGCAGCGCTCTGGCATCAACACTGAAATGAAGTATTTGCTCTTGATGCATGCGTTTGAAGTGATGGATTGCATTCGCGTTCAATTCACCACAGATGAGCTGAATGAAAAATCCAGGGCAGCAATATTGCGCATCGGCGCTAAACAGGAAGGGATTGTTCGCCATGAACGCATCATGCCGGATGGCAGAAAGCGCAATTCAGTTCGCTTCAGTATCATCGATACAGAATGGCCCGACGTGAAAAAATCGTTGCAGGCCAAATTAACTAACCGTGCTCCTCAAAAGCATGGAAGTTGGGAGGGTCGTCTGTCAGAAACTCTTTAACTCCTTACCTCATTGAGAATGTATTACACACCATGAAGCGTTTCGCTTAACGAAAGTCGCTGTGTTTGCGGCCAATACTCAATTTTTTATCGTACATAACTCCATTAAGCTGTGACTTATCTGTCACTGATAGATGTTAAATACAGAATTTAGTGTTTTATGTAATCCATCGGTGTCGATGCCATTAAATCTGTAATATTGTATATTAAGTCAACTATTCTTGGATAGAACACGATATGATGGATTTAAGCCTCAGTAAGCCAAGCGAAATTGTTAAACTCCTTTGTGATCGACTACGTAAGGAGCGCCTGTTACAGCAGATGACGCAGGCTGAAGTCGCTGCGCGGGCTGGTATCGGAGTGAACACCGTGTCCAATCTTGAATCCGGACGGAATGTGGGATTCGATAATGTCGTAAGAGTGGCGATGGTGCTTGGACGGGTCAAAGAGCTTGAAGAGCTATTCAAACCAAAGGTAGACACTCTGGATGACATTCTTCGTTATGAGGAAAGCGCCAAGCGTCAGCGTGTAAAAAAGAAGACCCATAATGCCTAATAAAGTCGATGTCTATTACGAAGGTTGGGGAGAACATTGGAAATGGGGGACATTGATGTCCTCAACCGCACTCACCGGTCGCCCACTCATCATGTTTGAATACAGTGATGAAGCGATACGGCAAGGGATCGAATTGTCCTCATTCAGATTACCTTTGCGTGGCCCCAAGTTACGCAGAGACTTTCCTTCTCATCAGCTAGGGCTTCCAGGGCCGGTTTATGATGCGCTCCCTGATGGGTGGGGCATGCTGCTGATGGATCGCTTATTTAAGCAGCGGGGTCTTAATGCTGCACGAATCGGTCCGTTGGAACGATTGACCTATGTCGGAGCCAATGCGATGGGGGCGATGTCATTCCAGCCCGCGGAACCCGAAGCATCCCCCCCGCAAAAGGATATTCCTCTCAACCAGTTAGCCTCAGAAGTTCAGGAGGTGCTTGATGGTGAGGGGGGCGAGTTTTTGCAAAGGCTGATACAAATTGGCGGCTCTCCCCAGGGCGCCAGACCAAAAGCCCTACTTTGTCGAGATCCTCAATCAGGGAAATTCACGACAAAATCTGTAGCCGGTTTCGAAAACTGGTTAATCAAGTTTCCGGCTCGACAAGAGCATCCGGAAGTTTGTGCGATCGAGGCTGTATATGCGCAATGCTTGCGGGACTGCAATATCCAAACCCCAGACACGCAATATTTTAGTTTGCCCAACGGGCAGGCAGCATTCGCCACAAAACGTTTCGATCGACATAGGGGTATGAGGGTTCCCATGCAAAGCCTCGCGGCTTTCACCAGCGCGGATTACCAGTCTCCTGGGGCTCTCGATTACAGCAATTTTTTGCGCGCGACACAGATGTGTACTAACGACGTGCGTGAGAAGTCACTGGCATTTGAACGGATCGTCTTTAACATCGCTTTCAACAACCGCGACGATCACCCCAAAAATTTCTCGTACCTCATGTCATCTGCTGGCCAATGGAAACTGGCACCAGCCTACGACGTTACCTATTGTGAAGGCCCTGGGGGCTATCATCAGATGGACGTGATGGGGGAAGCGCTGGAAATCAGACGAAAACACATCATGTCCCTAGGGGAAGAGGAGACGGAACTTACAGTTCAACAGATAGCCTCCATCATTGAGAGAATCTGCGATGTCGCCGCCAGCTTTTCATTAAAGGCGGAAGGGATGTTCCGAAAGCAGATCTCAGGTGCAACACTCCGTACTATTCAGGAACGTATCGACACCAACATCAAAGGGCTTATTGCAAAAAATCAGATGAGGTAATTTTGGTCCCGATAACCCAATCAGAAAATATGCCCGAACATTTTTACATCTGATTCATGCGGAGTACGGCTCTCCACTGGCTGGCTCTCGTCAGCCTGAAAAATTTGAGTGATGGCCAAAGAGCGGAATTTTTTAGGACTCACACCCACGTGCTTGCGGAAGAAACGGGTGAAGTAGGCTTCATCAACAAACCCCAATGACGCTGCGAGCTGCTTGATGGTTTTTGAGGTATAGACCAATTCCCGCTGCGCTTCCTGAATGACCCGCATATTGATCACGTCAAGGCTCGAAATCCCCAGAGCCAAACGGCACAGTCGCGACAGATGTCCCGGTGTCATTCCCATCTCGTTGGCGTAGTCATCAATAGAGAGCCGCATCCTGAATTTCTGCTCAACGATTTTCAGAAATTTATCGATCTGTTCTGCCTTGCGGGAAAACAACGCTTGCTGGTTGGCCTTGGGTAAAATATCGCTGAGGCGCAGTATCTGGATAAAAAGTGCCGATACCAACGACATACACATCGCGGTCTGGCCCAGCGCAGGCATCGATAATTCTTGTTCAATGGCCATGTACAACTGCAAAACGCGCTCATCGTTATGCCCATTTCTATTGAGCGGCGTGATGCGCGGTTCGTGGATCAGCGGCAACAGATTAGGGATCAGCAAATGAATCATCGATTCCAATGCCTTCTGCGAAATGGTTACCGTCAGACCTTCGGTGTCTGACGTGTAGTGCAGGCTATGGACAGTTTGTGCCGGGATCAGAATCAGACAAGGGGAGACGGCGGTCTGCTTGGAATAATTAAGCAGCACATCTACGCTGCCGCGCTGCAAGAACAGAACCTGGATAAGATTTTCGTGGACGTGGGGATGAATTTTCCAGTTATGTATTTTGGATCGCTCGGAAATCCATTCAAGATTGAAAAAATTATCCCAGCTTAGTTCAGACGGCTCACCATATAGTGCATACGTCGGTATCGTCGTAGTCATGGCATTTCTCCCTTTTTCTCTGTCCGAGCGTTCGGTTAATTATCATTGAATACAGGTAGGAGATAGTAATTCGTTTTATTTCAACTTATTAAGCCCCATCAAAACTCGCAGCCCAGGTTACGCGTGGAACACGTCATGCTATAAAATTTTACGGTCTACAGGTGTTACGGAGGTCACCCTCCCAAGTATCACTTACTATTAATAAGAAAAGGTTGATAGAAAGAACTGGTTGAAAAATTCATCGCCCTACTTACAAAGTAGGGCGATGAGGCCATTTATTATGAAATAACGACAGCACCTTCTTCTCTAAGGAGGTCAATATCTGCTTGCGAATACCCGTATTCAAGAAGGATATCCTGCGAATGGTAACCAAGTTTACGTGAAGGAATAATGCGGGCTTCCCCCATGCTTTTGATGTTTACCGGTGGCGTGGTCATGATGCGTTTATTGCCGGTAGGATATTCAACCCAGCGCAGACAATCATTGGCCCAGGCTTGTTCATCCTGCAGAATTTCATCCGGTGTGTAACCTTTCTCATGAGCAAAGTCATTGGCTTTAAGCAGGGCGGTGATTTCGGCCAACGTCTTTTTCGCCACCTGCTGGCTGATGATCTCAATGATTTCGCTGTTCTTGCCATGCAGGTTCACATCGCCGATACGGCAATAATCCGGATTATCGTGCAGATCTTCTCTTTCAAGCAGCGTCATGAATTTATTGAAGTAGCGATCGTATTCAGGAATACAGATAACCATCCAGCGGTCGTCTTTGGTCTTATAGGTGTTGTTGAACGGGTTGGCGACTTCTTTGCGTGATTTGGGGTAAACGTTGCCATATTGCGAAGAGGTGACGGCAATACTCATCATAAACAGCGCGGTGTGGTGCAAACTCACCGTCACTTTATCGCCTTTGCCGGTTTTCTGACGGGAGACCAGTGCAGCACAGATACCCGCAGCCAGGCACATCGACGCCTGGAAATCACCGAATCCGTTGACAGAGTTAATAGGCGTTTCACCGCGTTCGTTGGTGGAGCCCAAAATACCGCCGCGACACACATAGGCAGTGGCATCGAAACCGGCAGTATCTTTCTCCGGCCCATTTTCACCGTAGCCCAAAATTTGCGCAAAAATAATCTGCGGAAAACGCAGGCTCAATTCTTCATACGAGAAACCCAATCTTTTCAGCGCATTGGTTCGATAGTTGGTGACGATAACGTCAGCCGTTGCCAGCAGTTCATAGGCGACACTTTTGGCTTTTTCATTTTTCAGATTAAGGCAGAGGAAACGTTTGTTGGCGTTGGCAATATCAAACGCCGGATTTTCCTCATCACTGTACGGCATGTTGAATACTGAGGCTTGCGTACGCCCGGGATCGCCGGCGGGTGGCTCAATTTTAATGACGTCTGCGCCCCAATCCCCCAGGATCCGGGGAACGGTTGGCGCAGCAAGAAACGAAGTCAGGTCAATGATCTTGATGCCTTCCAGTGGTCGCATTGAATCTACTCCTTACAATGATTAAACACCTGAGCTGACCACGCCCTGTCGCATCCAGTCTTGACACTACAAAGGTGGGTCAGAGAGGTAGTTGAAGTATAGAATTGTCTGATTCGCTTAAAACACCGACAAACCGAGCCAGTAAATGGACAAATCGAACCTGTCAGCAGAATTGAGGACAGTCATCGCATTTTTGTGGCCCGGTCTATCGGGTTCCCGGCTAACCGACGTTATGAACTTGCTGTCACACCACCAGAGTGCCGCTCTTCCCGCCGCTCTACTGGCCGTATTCGGGTCATCAGCATAATGGCCGCACCGATAATGGCCATGGTCGCTCCCAGATACAGTGCGTATTCATATTTACCTGATATATCAATAATCAAGCCTGAGAACACCGGGGAGAGGATCCCTGCGGCGGTACCAAAGAATCCATTCAGACCCACAATGATTCCGGTATTTTTCTGCGAGAAAACCATGGGAATGGAGAAGTGCGAAGCCATGGTTAAACACAAGAAGAAGTTGGAAGCGGAGATCAGACCGGTTGCCGTCCACAAGCTGCTTGCGCGGGTTCCCAGAACCAGGAACACGCCAGCGAGGAGCAGGCCGATCAGTGGGCACAATTTACGACCCGCGTTTTCACCAAACATTTTGGCTGCTTTATCGGCGATCAATCCGCCCAGAGGGTAAGCGAATATTGCCACCAGATACGGCATCATCGAGTAAATGGCACTCTGTTTGAGATCGATACCGCGACCCATCGCGAAATAGGTGGGTAGCCAGGTCATGAACAGGAAGAACAGATAGTTTGTGCAGAAATAGCACATTGCACATCCCCAGACGGAAGGGGTAGTGAAGATATCTTTTTTCGACAGAACAGGTGCCGTTGAGACCGGGCTCTGCGCCGTTTTCCCCTGACCGGCCTGGATATAGGCCAATTCAGCCGCACTGATATTGGGATCAAGTGCCGGACTGTTTTTGCCCAAACGCCACCAGAGCAGACACCAGATGGGACCCAGCACCGAGAAAGAGTAAAACACGGTGCGCCAGCCCCACATCTGGATAATCCAGGCGGCGATTAACATGGAGGCCGCAATCCCTGCCGGACAACCAATCTGCAAAAGCCCCGTCGCCTTGCCGGATTCGCTTTTCGGCACCCAGTTCGCCAGCAGTGAGAAGTTTGCGGGCACCAGTAATCCCTGGCCGATCCCGACAAAAATACGCACCAGCATCATTAAACCGAGGGTCTCGCCGAAAGGGGTGAGGAAGGTGAAGAAGGCCCACCAGAGGGTACCGGTGACCAGCACAATACCGCCACCGAAGCGGTCTGCCAGCGCACCTGCGGGCAGCATGGTCACTGCGTAGCCGATGAAAAATGCGGTGGAGACCCAACCAAATTGGGTAGCGGTCCAGCCATACTCGGCCATGAGTGCCGGTCCGCACATTGACATACCGGTTCTGGCCACGAACATAACGAAATAGTCAATAATCAGCAGTACGGCAATGCCCCAGCGTCTATTACCAATCGATGTACTCATTTGTGGCTCCCCGTTTGTTCAAAACGGAAAAGTTAACAACGGATAAGTAAAAACAGAAAAGGCTACACCTTAGTGAGAGAGATGTAGCCGTTGCAGTCTGTAGGTTCATGTGGACACGTACGCGTTATTTAATATCGCCACCACAGGCAATCAGTGGGCGGGCGATAGTCAAACGTTGTACGGTGCGTGGACCCTCTTCGAACCATAATGCGCGGGCGTCGCGGTACATTCTTTCTACCGGGCCATACGGGTTATCTTCGAAGTAGCCGATACCGCCGAAGATCTCCAGGCAACCATCGGAGACGGTACGAACCGTGTCGATGCCGTGCAATTTGCACATTGCGGAGACCATTTCGATATCTTCCCCGCGGTCAAACTTGCGGGCGCAATCTGTCAGCATGGTACGCAGGGCGTGTACCTGGGTTCCCATGTCGGCGAGAGTCTGCTGAATAGCCTGACGCGCAACCAGTGGTTTGCCGAAAGTAACGCGATCTTTCGCTCTGGCAATCGCCAACTCAAGGAAGCGTTGTGACATACCCAGACAGGTGACGGCAATCATGGCGCGGGAGTGGGCGAGGGCATCCATAAAGATATCCAGACCGTCGCCTTCTTTACCCATAATGTTATGCGCAGGCACTTCCAGGTTTTCAAAACGCAGATAAGCATGACCTGCGCCGCGGCAACCCATCATGTGTGGCATTGGGTCGATGTAATAACCCGGCGATTTGGTTTCAATCAGGAACGCCGTCAAGCCGCCTTTCTTGCGTTTTGTTTCGTCAGTCACGGCAATCACGTAGCTGGCATCGGAGATATCCGTGTGCGAGATCAGTGTCTTGGTGCCGTTCAGTACATAATGGTCGCCTTTCTTCACGGCGGTGGTGCGAATATCGGCACCAGAACCGCAGTCTGCTTCCGTCAACGCGAAGTTAATATAGAAATCTTTGTTGGCCAGCAGCGGTAACCATTTTGCTTTCAGATCTTCTGGGCCATGGTCGCGCAGGATGCGCCAGTTAAGGCCGTTGGCGTGGTGCAGGTTCATACGCATACCGCCAGGGCCGCGGCAGAACTCTTCCATCACAGAAAAGAATTGTTCGCAGTTGAGGCCCAAACCACCATATTCTTCAGGGATTGCTAAACGGAATAGATCGTTTTTACGGCAGACATCATAATAGGCGTCTGGAAATACGTTAGTTCTTTCAACTTCGAGTTGTAATTCTTCGAGTTCGGTTTCGGTAACGTTGCGGACTTTCATCTTTAACGCAGCAAGTTCTTTCGCTGATAATATGGCCATGTTTAACCTCTATATTGATCTCGGTTTTAAATCCATTAAATTGAGGTGTGGTGCAATTCGCAGTGAGTATAGGCTCGTCATTGACAGATAAAGAATTGACATATTAAGCAAATAGAAGGACAAATCGTGCAAAGGTGACGTTAAGTGATCTGTACGGCTTTTAATTCAAATGTTGAAAACTTCCCCGTAAAAACGTGATGAGTTCGAATTATCCTCTTTTTTAGCGTAATGCGACAGAGATCAACTTTTTCATACTTGCGTCAATGATGTGTGTTATGTGATTGAAATTTAAGTAATTTAATTGATTTATTTGCTGTTTTCAAATACACGTAATAATGGCCAGATAAATAAAAGCAGGCCGGTTTTAACCGGGTGTGCGTTTTGTCCTGCTAATGGCTGGAATTGTCAGTGTTGGATTTTTTTCATGGGACATATACTCGCAGCCATATTATTGAGGAGGATATGCAAAAATAACTCAATGAACCCGCCAGATTAACGAGTAAGCGCGCTGGTTAATTTAATCTGCATGCTTGCCTGTTGCTTCATTGAATATCTTCGCATGTCACTTTACCACTAATAAAACCAACATCTCGCCATCACCATTGCCATTTATCGAGTGGAGACGTAATGGGCTTCCAAAATAGGCAATAAACAGGGGGTAACATGGATTTCAGTTTAACCGAAGAGCAAGAATTACTGCTAGCGAGTATTCGCGAATTAATCACGCGTGATTTTCCCGATGAATATTTCAGATCCTGTGACGAAGCACGCAAATTCCCGCGTGAATTTTTCGAAGCACTGGCTGAGAGCGGCATTGGTTTACTCGGCATCCCTGAGGAATTGGGCGGCGTACCTGCAGACATGATGACTCAGGTATTGGTGTTGGAAGAGATCGCCCGTATGGGTGCCCCTGCCTACATAATGACTGAAGGCCAATGTATTCATAACATGGAGACCTTTGGCAGCCCAGAGCAGTTGGCAAAAACCGCAGAAGCCGGGCTGACGGGCATTCCAGCCTATTCGCTGGCCTTCACTGAACCGCAGGCGGGATCGGACAACAATCGCATTGCCACCACCTATACCCGTAAAAACGGCAAAGTTTATCTCAACGGTCAGAAAACCTTCATCACCGGCGCGAAGGACTTCCCTTACATGCTGGTTCTGGCACGTAACCCTGAACCTGAAGATCCCAAACGCTGCTTTACGCTGTGGTGGATCGAACCTACGGCACCGGGCGTCAAGCTCAACAACCTGCACAAAGTGGGTTGGCACATGGTCAGCAACTGCGAAGTGTTCCTGGACAATGTGGAAGTAGAAGAGAGCGCCATGGTGGGTAAAGAAGGCTTTGGCTTCATCCACATGATGCAAAACTTCGACATCGAGCGGCTGGTTATCGCTGCGCACTCACTGGGCGTGGCGGAATGTGCTTTTGAAGATGCAGCCAAGTATGCCAATCAACGCGTTCAATTCGGTAAAACCATTGGTCAGTTCCAGATGATTCAACTCAAGCTGACCCAAATGGCGATCAAAATTCAGAACATGAAAAACTTTGTCTACAAAGTGGCATGGGAATGCGACAACGGCCTGCCGATGCGACTCTCCTCGCCAATGTGCAAAATCTATTGTGCGCAGTCAGCCTGCGAAGTTATTGACGATGCCATGCAGATCCTCGGTGGCCTGGGTTATACCGACGACAGCCGTATTTCGCGCTTCTGGCGTGATACCCGTGTTAACCGTATTGGCGGCGGCACCGACGAAATCATGGTCTATATCGCCGGTCGGCAAATCCTCAAACAATACGAAAATAAGTAGGGGACACGATGAAAATAATCACTTGCTACAAGTTGGTGCCAGAAGAGCAGGACATTGTCGTGGCTGGCGATCGCAGCCTCAATTTCGACCGTGCCGAAACAAAAATCAGTCAGTTTGACCTGAACGCGGTAGAAGCGGGCGTGCAGTTGGCGGGCGAAGGAGGTGAAGTTATCGCCCTGAGTGCCGGCGGCAAAGCGCTGGATAACACCAAAGCGCGCAAAGACATCCTCTCGCGCGGGCCGCAGGCGCTGTATCTGGTACAGGACGCCCAACTGGAACAGGCGTTGCCGTATCAAACGGCCAGGGCGCTGGCGGCAGCGGCGAGCAAAGTAGAGTTTGATCTCCTGCTGTGCGGCGAAGGTTCTGGCGATCTCTATGCCCAACAGGTGGGGTTGCTGGTAGGCGAACTGCTGAAGCTCCCTACGTTGAATGCGGTCAGCCGCATTACCGCCATTGACGGCGGAGTGTTGGTAGAACGCACCCTGGAAGATGAGATTGAAGTCATCGAAGTACCGCTTCCGGCAGTGCTTTGCGTCACGTCAGACATCAATACACCGAAGATTCCCACCATGAAGGCGATTCTGGGTGCAGGCAAGAAGCCGGTAACCCTATGGAGCGCGGCGGACGTTGGCTGGGCACCGGTTGCCGAGCAGGTTCGGCTTGCCAAAGTGTATGCCCCGGAACAGACAGATCGTAAACGGGTGATGATTGAAGGTGATTCACCAGAAGCCATTAGCGCGCTGGCGGAACATCTGCGCAAAGCGCTGAATTAAGCCAGAGGAGAAAACGTAATGAGCAAATTGGCAAACGTATTGGTTTTCAGCGATTTGAAAGATCGCTATGCCGAACTTCTGGCGGCCGCCACGCAACTAAGTGACAACGTCACTGCGGCGGTATTTGGATCAGATGACGATGTCGCCATGGCGGCACGTCAGGGCGCAAGTTGTGTCTATGCCTTGGGGGAAAAAGCCTCGCAACCGATGGTTGAAAATTATGCCGAAACCCTCGCGACCATTGTGCGCCAGTGTTCGCCCCAGCCCACATTGTTACTGTTCAGCGCCACCAAAAGATGCAAGGCGCTGGCGGCCCGACTGAGTGTGTTGCTGGATGTGGCGCTGGTCAACGATGCAACCACGTTAAGTCTGGATGCGGGCGGTATCTGCGCGCAACACCGGCTTTATGGTGGGTTGGCGTTTGGCAACGAAGTCATGTCGTCGCCATTGGCGATTGTCACCCTGATGCCGGGCGTCTTTGAGCCGCTGGCAGAAGATCCGCAACGTAAAGCGCAGGTTGTCCAGGCTGACTACGTGACGCCCGCCAACGCGCTGGTGTGCAAGGAGCGTCGCGCCAAACAGGGCAGCAGTGTCGATCTGAGCAAAGCAAAACGCGTAGTGGGAATTGGGCGCGGCCTGGCTGCCCAGGACGATCTGAAGATGGTACAGGCGCTGGCCGATGTCCTGGAAGCCGAATTGGGTTGTTCACGCCCCATCGCGGAAGGGGAACATTGGATGGAACGCGAACGCTATATCGGCGTTTCCGGCGTGCTGCTCAAGGCCGATCTCTACCTTGCGCTGGGGATCTCCGGTCAAATCCAACACATGGTGGGCGGCAACGGCGCACGCACTATCGTGGCGATCAATAAAGATAAAAACGCCCCGATTTTCCAGTTTGCTGATTATGGCCTGGTGGGTGACATCTACAAGGTGGTTCCTGCGCTGGTTGAGCAACTCAAACGCTAAGCGTTTTTTTGCAAGCATCCGTTAGCAAGGGTAGCGACTGACCTACACCGGCAGTCGCTACCGCTCCCGAGGTAAACAATATGTCAGAAGATAGATTTGATGCCATCGTGGTGGGAGCCGGGGTGGCAGGCTGTGTTGCGGGTTATGTGATGGCGAAGGCCGGACTTGACGTCCTGGTTATCGAGCGCGGTAACTTTGCGGGCAGCAAAAACATGACCGGCGGTCGCCTTTATGCGCACAGTCTGGAAAAGATCATGCCAGGTTTTGCCGCAGAGGCACCCATCGAACGTAAAGTCACCCGGGAAAAAATATCCTTTTTGACTCAGGACAGTGCCGTCACGCTCGATTATCACTCAGAGCAACCGGATGTGCCGCTCCAGGCGTCCTACACCGTGTTGCGCAGCCGTTTCGATTCATGGCTGATGGAACAGGCAGAAGCCGCCGGGGCGCAATTTATTCCGGGCGTCAGGGTTGATTCGCTGCTGATGGAAAACGGCCAGATTTATGGCGTGCAGGCCGGTGATGACGCGCTGGAAGCCAACATTGTGATTCTGGCGGATGGCGTGAACTCGTTGCTGGGCAAAGCGGCGGGCATGGTGGGCGATATCTCGCCGCATAGCGTCGCCGTCGGCGTGAAAGAGTTAATCGAGTTGCCACAGTCGCAGTTGGAGGATCGCTTCAATCTGGCACCGGGTGAAGGCACGGCGTGGATGTTTGCCGGTTCGCCAACCGATGGAATGCTGGGTGGCGGATTCCTGTATACCAACCGCGATTCGATCTCCCTTGGCGTGGTATGCGGTCTGGGAGGCATTGAAAATTCGAGCAAAAGCGTCCCGCAGATGCTGGAAGATTTCAAACAGCATCCGGCAATCCGTCCGCTGATTCAGGGTGGAAAAATGGTGGAATACTCTGCGCACATGGTGCCGGAAGCCGGGATGAACATGCTGCCGATTCTCAGTGCCAACGGGGCGATGGTGGTCGGTGATGCGGCAGGAATGTGCCTCAATCTCGGCTATACCATTCGCGGCATGGATCTGGCGATCGCCTCTGCCGAAGCAGCCGCGCTGACGGCGATCGACGCTAAAGAAAAACAGGATTTCACCGCGTCAGGGTTGGCGGGGTATCGCAAGCGTCTGGAAAAGAGTTTCGTATTGAAAGATATGAAGTTGTATCAAAAATTGCCTGCTTTCCTGGAAAACCCGCGCATGTTCACCCAGTACCCACAAATGGCGGCTGGACTGATGGCCGATCTGTTCGTGATTGATGGTCAACCGAGCCGTCCAATCCTCAACAAGATGCTGGGTCATGGCAAGCAAGTGGGTCTGTTCAATCTATTGAAAGACGGTTTCAGAGGGGTGCGATCGCTATGAGTGCGCTGAATGTGGATGTGAAACTGGGGGTGAATAAATTCCGGGTGGATGAAGAGAATCCTCACATCGTGCTGGTGGATAACCCCGATCGCAAGGAACTGGCCAAGCTGATTAAAGCCTGTCCGGCAAACCTCTACAAACTGACCGAGGACGGAACGGTGCATTTTGACTATGCCGGATGTCTGGAGTGCGGAACCTGCCGGGTGCTTTGTGGCAATACCATCCTGCAAAAGTGGGAGTATCCGCAAGGTACCCTAGGCGTTGAGTTTCGCTTCGGCTAACTCCGTCATTGACGTTATTAACGCCAGACGAGCTGTTGTCTCGTTCTGGCGTTAATTCAAGGAGACTGAGGATATGTCCGTCACCGTCAGGTTAAATGAAGCGCGAAGAGCGCAGTACCGTAAAGAAGGGCATTGGGGGGACGCATCGCTGGCGGATTACTGGCAGATGGCGGTGCGTGTTTCACCCGATAAAGTCGCCGTCACGGATTGGCAGGGCAGCGAATACACCTACGCTGAACTGGATCAGATGGCTGCGCGGATTGCCACCAGCCTGCTGGACTTCGGTATCGCGCCTGGCGAATGCGTTGCTTTTCAACTGCCGGGCTGGGCGGAGTTCACTGCGATTTATATCGCCTGTCTCAAAGTCGGCGCGGTGGCGGTGCCGCTGATGCCGAATTATCTCGAAACCGAGCTGGCCTACATTCTGAATAAATGTGCCGCGCGCGTTCTGTTTATCCCTGTCGAATTCAAAAAATATGACCCACCGGCAACAATCCGCATGCTGCTGCCGGAATTGCCGCATCTGCAACGGGTGATTGCAGTGGACAAGACGCCCAAAGCCTGTGACTTCACGACCCTGAGCCAACTGCTGCAAGCGTATGAACCGATGGACGGCTGTGTAAAAACACACGGTGACGATCTGGCGGCAGTGTTATTTACCTCCGGCACCGAAGGTGTCCCGAAAGGGGTGATGCTGACCCATAACACCATTATTGCCAGCGAGCGGGCCTACTGCGCGGCGCTGAATATCACCTATCTCGACACGATTCTGATGCCTGCACCGCTGGCGCATGCCACGGGTTTTTTGCACGGCGTAACGGCTCCTTTCCTGATTGGCGCGCGCAGTGTCATTCTCGATATCTTCACGCCACAGGCTTGCCTGACGCTGCTCGAAAGGGAAAAGTGCACCTGCATCATGGGCGCGACGCCGTTCGTTTTCGACGTACTTTGTGAGTTAAAGAAACACCCTTATGACATTTCATCGCTGCGCTTTTTCCTCAGTGGCGGCGCGACGGTGCCACGGCAAATGGTGAAAGAGTGCCTGAAAGCCGGATTCAAAGTATTGAGCGTGTATGGCGCGACGGAAAGTGCACCGCATACGATGGTGAAACTCGACGATCCCCTCTCCCGGATGATTAACACGGATGGTATTGCCGCACCCGGAATCGAGGTCAAAGTGGTCGACAGGGTGAGGCAAAACGTGGCGGACGGCATCGAAGGCGAAGAGGCGTCGCGCGGGCCCAATGTGTTCGTCGGCTACCTGCATGAACCGGAGTTGACCGCACGGATGCTGGATGAGGACGGCTGGTATTACAGCGGTGATTTGTGTCGCAAAGACGCCGACGGTTATATCAAGATCACGGGCCGCAAAAAGGACATGATCATCCGTGGCGGGGAGAACATCAGCAGCCGGGAAGTGGAAGAGATTCTGTTGCAGCACCCCAAAGTTCGTGATGCCGGGGTTGTCGCCATGCCCGATGAGCGGCTCGGCGAGCGGGCCTGCGCCTACGTGGTGCTGAAAGAGGATGAAACGCCACTGACGTTTGAGGAGATGGTGGACTTTTTCCGCCGCAAACGGGTGGCGAAATACAAATACCCGGAACGTCTGGAGTTGGTGGAACAGTTGCCGCGCACCGGATCGGGAAAGATTAAAAAATTCCAGCTGCGGCAAGATATTTTCTGCAAGCTTGAACAGGAGAAAGGTGACGCGTCGGAATGCCTGGCAACAAGCGTTTCCCTCCAGCCACATAGCCTCCATTGGACACAACAGTAGGGGGAGGCAGTGGATGGAAAACCGCACAGAACAGCGTACTCACCGGCCACCGCGGGTTTCCACCCGCATCAAAAACAGCACCAAGCCCAAATTCGTCGTGGCCGAGCCAGCATTTTATCTTTGTGATGCATGCCATCGGTTGCTCGTTGAGGAAAACCCGTCCGACAGCGATCTCGATATTCGCTGCTGCGGTCAGTCGATGCAAAAACTGACTGCCCGCGATGAAACGGATGCTGATGCCGCCGCACACCGTGTCGATATGGTGATTTCCGGCGGGTTTGATGCCAACGTCATGACGGTCACCGTGGGTGAACCGGCACACCCGATGCAGGCCGAACATCATCTGGAATGGATCTACCTGCATACCTTCCAGGGTGGGCAAATCAAATTCATCTCAACGGAAAACGTGGCCGGAGCCACCTTTGCGTTGTCAGACAAAGATGCCTATGTCTATTGCGATCGCCTGGTGTGCAAGGGCAATCGCTGCAAATTCAACTGTAAGCGTGGTTTCACCGCTTATGCCTATTGCAATGAGCACGGCTTATGGAAAACCACCATGTAGTTAACGGCATGGTCGGTTGACTAAAAATCGACCACATTTCCCGCCAAAAAACTATTGGAAAGAGAGCTGAAACGCTTCTTGATGAATAACCTTAGCTTCTATAGGGAAAGGTGATAAACCCTTTGGCGGCAATCACGGTAATTGATCTAACAACTGGCTATTGTGCCGCAGAATGTTCCCGGATGTTGGCTGAACTGGGTATTGAAGGGCTTAGCGGTGAACAACCAAAGGATCAATAAGTTACCCGTTACGGTGCGAGATAAGGCTTTGACTACTCCATAAGTGACGTCAATGTAATGGTGAAAACAATTTTAAGAAAGGTATGAAAAGACGACTTTAGACAAAGATGCGCGCATTCAAGAGATCTATTATTTCGTTATCAGGAAAGGATTCTGGCGCAGGTGAAGCGCTCACAACGTAGAGGACTCACGACTTATTGCATAAATGCAAATGACAAATAAACGGTCAAAGAACCGGGATTGACTCGAAGTTTTTGATTTGGTTCATGCGGGAGTTTTGCAGGGGCTTTCTAAGAATTTTCTAAGTCATATTGCTTAAATCAGCCAGTAGAAACGGCGAAGCCGAAAAAATAGCGCGGAGTCGCTGTAATATAATAATGAAGGAGATGTACACCTTGAGCAATCACCTACTTCTCCCGCGGTTGCGCCGCAGGGATTTTATGAAGCTTTGTGCAGCCATGGCTGCCACCATGGGTCTGAGTCGAACGGCTGCGGCGGAAATGGCCAAGTCTGTCAGTTCGCCCCAGCGTCCCCCGGTAATCTGGATCGGTGCCCAGGAGTGTACGGGTTGCACTGAATCCCTGTTACGGGCCACCCATCCGACCATAGAAAACCTGCTCCTCAACGTGATTTCGATGGAATATCACGAAGTGCTGTCCGCTGCATTTGGCGATCAGGCCGAGGAAAACAAACACCGTGCGATAGAACAGTACAAGGGCAAATATGTTCTGGTCGTAGACGGCTCTATTCCTCTGAAGGATAAGGGCATCTACTGCATGGTGGCGGGTAAGCCGATTGTGGATCATATCCGTGAGGCTGCCGAGCATGCGGCTGCGATCATTGCGATCGGTTCCTGTTCTGCCTGGGGCGGTGTCCCAGCCACCGGTGGCAATCCGACCGGTGCGGTCAGCCTGCAAGATGTCCTGCCGGGTAAAACGGTGATCAACATCCCAGGATGTCCTCCCAACCCGCATAACTTCCTCGCCACCGTGGCGCATATCATCACCTACCAGCGTCCGCCTGAACTGGACAGTAAAGGGCGACCAACCTTTGCCTATGGCCGCTTGATCCATGAAAACTGCGAACGCCGCCCGCATTTTGACGCCGGTCGTTTCGCCAAGGAGTTTGGCGATTACGGGCATCGTCAGGGCTGGTGTCTCTACCATTTGGGATGTAAAGGACCGGAAACCTACGGCAACTGCTCCACGCTGGAGTTTTGCGATGTGGGCGGTGGTATCTGGCCTGTCGGTATCGGCCACCCTTGTTACGGCTGCAATGAGGAGGGAATCGGTTTCACCAAAGGTATTTTCCAACTTGCCGGCGTGGTGAATCCTACTCCGCGAGACAATAAACCGAATGTGCAGATGCGCGAAGGCGGGGAGGTATCGACAACCGCTGTCGGTCTGATTGGCGGGGCGATTGGGGTGGTGGTTGGGGTTAGCCTGATGACAGTCCGTGAACTGGGCCGACAACAAAAACAGCGCCGCAAGGATGCCGAACGCTCTTCTCGGGAGGAGTAGCTGTGAACAGACGCAACTTTTTTAAACTCGCTTCTGCCGGTGCCCTGCTGGTCGGAACGCCGTCGGTCAGCCGGGCGGGCGCGGAGAATAGACCGCCCATTCCCGGTTCACTGGGCATGCTCTATGACTCTACCTTATGCGTGGGGTGTCAGGCATGCGTCAGTAAATGCCAGCAACTCAACCAGTCTGAATACAACCCGGAGAGTAAGATTTATGCCGGGGGTGAGGCGATCTGGTCGAACAACGACAAGCTGAGTCCTTATACCAACAATATTATTCAGGTTTGGACGAGCGGCGACGGCACACAAAAGGATCAGCTGGAAAATGGCTACGCCTACATCAAAAAGCAGTGCATGCACTGTGTTGATCCCAACTGTGTCTCCGTTTGCCCGGTAACTGCGCTGAAGAAAGATCCCAAAACCGGTATCGTTCATTACGATCCCGATGTATGCACCGGCTGTCGCTACTGCATGATCGGTTGCCCGTTCAACGTGCCCAAATACGACTACGAAAATCCCTTTGGCAAAATCCACAAGTGCGAACTGTGCAACCAGAAAGGGCTTGAGCGGCTCGATCAGGGCGGATTGCCGGGGTGCGTGGAAGTCTGTCCAACCGGTGCGGTGATTTATGGCACCCGCGAGGAATTGCTGGCCGAAGCCAAACACCGGCTGACGCTGAAGAGCGGGGAAAACTACCGTTATCCGCGCCAGACACTGAGTGCCAACGACACCTACGAACACCCGGTCGCCAAGTACGATCTTCACGTCTATGGTGAAAAAGAGGGCGGTGGAACACAGGTTCTGGTATTGGCAGGTGTCCCTTCCCAGAATCTGGATCTCCCGCCTCTGGCCGATCTCTCCACGGGTGCGCGTTCGGAATACGTCCAGCACACGCTGTATAAAGGCATGGTTTTACCTCTGGCGGTTCTTGCCGGTCTCTCCGTACTGGTGCACCGCAATACCCGCGATCATGACAATAAGGAGGATGATCATGACGACGCATAAAACCAGCCCGCTGGGTGGACGCCTGGTCAATTGGCCGATGATGTTTTTTGGACCGTTCGTCATCATTGGCGTCATGCTGATTATCCGACGTTTGGTGATGGGTATCGGTTCGGTCGCAGGTTTGAATGGCGGCTATCCGTGGGGGTTATGGATATCGTTTGACCTACTGATCGGCACCGGCCTTGCGTGCGGTGGCTGGGCGCTGGCATGGGCCGTTTACGTCTTCAACCGCGGTGAATACCATCCGTTGGTGCGCCCGGCCCTGCTGGCCAGCCTGTTCGGTTATTCACTGGGTGGACTGTCAATCACCATCGACGTAGGCCGTTACTGGAACTTGCCGTACTTCTTTCTGCCGGGCCACTTCAATACTGCCTCGGTACTGTTTGAAACGGCCGTCTGTATGACGATCTATATCGGTGTCATGGCGTTGGAATTTGCACCGGTGCTGTTTGAAAGGCTGGGGTGGAAAGTCTCACTCAAGCGGATCAACAAAGTGATGTTCCTGATCATCGCCCTGGGCGCGCTGTTACCGACAATGCACCAGTCATCGATGGGTTCACTGATGATTGTTGCTGGCGTGAAAGTACATCCACTGTGGCAAAGTTACGAGCTGCTGCCGGTCTACTCGCTGTTGACTGCCTTTATTCTTGGCTTTTCAATGGTGGTTTTCGAAGGCTCGCTGACCCAGGCCGGTTTACTGGGCCGCGGCCCTGATGAAAGATCGCTGTTCTCCCGGCTGATGCGTCTCATTGAGGTGTTCCTCATTGTGTTTATCTGCCTGCGTTTCGGCGAACTGGCAATGCACGGCAAGTTGGGTTATCTGGCGCATCTCGATCGCTACTCCGTGATGTTCTGGGTAGAAACCCTGTTCATGCTGTTCCCGCTGGTGGTGTTCCGTTGGAAGCGCAGCCGCGAGGATTCCCGCATGCTGTTCCTCGGTGCCTTGAGCATGGTGTTTGGTGGCGCGCTGTGGCGCATCAACTATTCACTGTTGGCATTGGACCCCGGTGCCGGTTACCACTATTTCCCCACCACACCAGAAATCCTGATCTCCATTAGCTTCGTCGCCATCGAGATCTGTGCATACATATTATTGATCCGGCTGTTGCCGGTGCTTCCAGCGATGGAACGCGACCATAAAAACTATAAGGTTGAGGTAGAGCATGAGCCAACGAATCACCATTGATCCCGTAACCCGAATCGAGGGACACCTGCGGATTGACTGCGAAATTGAGCAGGGCAAAGTTGTCAAAGCCTGGTCATCGGGCACCATGTGGCGCGGGATGGAAGAGATCCTCAAGGGGAACGACCCGCGCGATGCCTGGATGATCGTGCAGCGTATCTGCGGTGTTTGTACCACCATTCACGCCATTGCCTCCGTGCGGGCAGTGGAGAATGCGCTTGATATGGCTATTCCGATCAACGCGCAATATATCCGCAACCTGATCGTGGCGGCGCACAGCATCCATGATCACATCGTTCACTTTTACCAACTGTCGGCGCTGGATTGGGTTGACGTGACCTCCGCGCTGAAAGCCGATCCTGAAAAAGCGGCAGCCATTCTGAAGGGGCTCTCCACCTGGCCGCTGAACAGCGCGGCAGAATTCAGCAAGACCCAGCAGAAAATCAAGGATCTGGTTGCCAGTGGTCAACTGGGTATTTTCGCCAACGGTTATTGGGGTCATCCGGCAATGAAATTGCCGCCGGAGATTAACCTGATTGCGGTGGCGCACTACCTGCAAGCACTTGAATGCCAGCGTGATGCCAACCGCATCGTCGCCATTCTTGGTGGCAAGACCCCGCACATCCAGAACCTGGCGGTGGGCGGTGTAGCCAACCCGATCAATCTTGATGCGCCGAGCGTGCTCAACCTTGAGCGCCTGATGTACATCAAATCCTTTATCGATCGGCTGGGTGACTTTATCGAGCAGGTTTATAAAGTTGATGCCGTGGTTATTGCTGCGCACTACCCGGAATGGTTGTCGCTGGGGAAAGGCGCGGATCATTATCTCAGCGTCCCTGAACTGCCTATCGACGGTAAAAACCAGAAATTCCTGCTGCCAGGCGGTTACCTCGAAAATGGTGACTTCTCGCGCTACCGTCCTATCGAAACGCATCAGGACAAATTCCTGATGGACGGAATCAAAGAGAGTGGCAAACACGCCTGGTATGAGGACGACGAGCCGCTGGCGCCGTGGGAAGGGCTGACGCGCCCTAAATACACCGGCTGGCAGGAAGACGGTAAATACTCCTGGGTCAAGGCACCGACTTTCTACGGTAAAGCGGTTGAAGTGGGGCCGGTTGCATTCCTGCTTTGTGGGCTGGCAGCGGGTCACAAGAGCACCACCGAGCACTTTAATCAGGTCGCCAAGGCGTACAAAGCGGTGACCGGCAATACGCTCGGCGTCGAGCATCTCCATTCCACCCTCGGGCGCATCATTGGCCGTACCGTTCACTGTAGCGTATTGAAAGATACGCTGGCGGAACAGTGGCAGGCGCTTGTTACCAATATCGGTAACGGCGATCACCAGACCTTCATCAAACCGGATATCCCGCTGAAAGGCGAAATCCGCGGTGTGGGTTTCGAAGAGGCTCCGCGCGGCATGTTGTCGCACTGGGTGGTGATCAAGGACGGCAAGATCGAGAACTATCAGGCCGTGGTTCCTTCGACCTGGAACGCCGGGCCGCGCAACAATGATGAAGTGCCGGGGCCGTATGAACGATCGCTGATTGGCACCCCGGTTGCAGACATCACCAAACCGCTTGAGGTGGTCAGAACCATTCACTCGTTTGACCCTTGCATGTCGTGCGCGGTTCACGTCGTTGATGCTACCGGCGGTGAAGTCACCAAGGTTAAGGTGTTGTAATGAATATATTGGTACTGGGTATAGGCAATTTGCTACTCAGTGATGAAGCTATTGGTGTTCGAATTGTTGAAGCGCTGGAACAGCGCTTCAACCTTTCCCCGCAGGTTGACGTGATGGATGGCGGCACCTCGGGAATGGAATTGATGGGTGATATGGCGTGCCGCGAACATCTGATCGTGGCTGACGCTATACTTACCGGAAGTCCTCCCGGTACCGTCACGGTGCTGCGCGACGGTGAAGTGCCTGCGCTTTATACCCGCAAAATTTCTCCGCACCAGTTGGGGCTGGCCGATGTACTGATGGCTTTGCACATGACCGGTGAATTCCCGCAGCGCCTGACTCTCGTTGGTGTCGAGCCTGAATCACTGGCAGTAGGTATCGGCTTGACCGGAACGATATCGCGTTCCCTTGATGCCGCGCTTGATCAGGTTGTCGCTGCCTTGCGTACCAGCGGCGTAACGGTGACTGAGAAGGAGGTCGATCATGTCTGACGACGTATTGGGGCATGAAGAAAACCCCGCCACGCTGCTGGAAAATATCTTCACCGAGATCGCTGACGACCAGATGTATTCCCTGCCTTTTTATCAGGGACACATTCCGGTTCGTGCCTGCGGAATGGCACTCTTTGAAGGCCAGTGGTTTGGTGCGATGTTGACGCCGTGGATGCTAAGCCTGGTGATTTTACCGGGGCCGGGGCAACTCTGGGTCCGCCGGGTCGTCGGTGAGCGTCAGGCGCTGGCGCTGCCGTGTGGGAATGTCAGTTTTACCGTCAGTGAAACGCAGGCCGGCGGTCAATACCTGAGCCGTTCCCTGATGTCACCGCTGGAAGAAGGGATGTCGGCGGAGCAGGCGGTATTGCTGGCAACACAAAGTGCCAAAATGGCGCTCTCTTTGCCTTTGGTTGATGCGGATCATCCCGTCAATCGCAGTCGCCGTGCATTATTCAGTCCTAAGCGGAGCATGAGCTGATGCATGAAATATCCCTTTGCCAGAGCGCGTTGGAGCTGATTGAACAGCAGGCACAAAACCATGGTGCACAACGGGTGACGGCGGTGTGGATAGAAATTGGCGTACTTTCCTGTGTTGAAGAGAGTGCGCTGGCCTTTTGTTTTGAAAGCGTCTGCCGCCACACCGTGGCGGAGGGATGTCAATTACATCTGAGTTACCGGAATGCGCGCGCCTGGTGTTGGGATTGCAGTCAAGAAGTCGCAGTTACCCGCCACGATGCACCGTGTCCTGTCTGTAGTGGTCACCGTCTGCGCATTGAAGGCGGTGACAGTTTGCAGATTAAACAGATGGAAGTGGAATAATTGAGGAGTGATTTCCTATGTGTACGACTTGCGGTTGCGGTAGCGGGGAGAGAAGTATTGAAGGGGTGGATGATCATCACGACGCTGATCACGAGCATCCACATGACCACCAGCACGATCATCACCATGCACACGATCACAGTCATTCGCATGGCCATAATCACAGCCACGATCATGACCATGATCACGGCCATGAAAACGATCATCACCATTCACATGCTCATGACCATGCCTGCGTTCGCGGCCCACTCAAGAACCTGAAACATTTAAAGAAACTCAAAAGCTTAAAGCTGGATTCGCACGCCATGATCGCGTCTGCGCCCGGAACAACGATTGTGCATCACCATTATCACCACACGGGTGACGTGCATCATCACTACCACACGCTGCCACCGGAAAAAACCACTGAGTCCTCGCCTTTGGCGGAGCGCCAGGTTCCAGAAGTGCAACAAAATGGTCAAAGAAATGGTCAACAGAATAATGGCCAGCAGCAACAGGATTTGCACTACGGAAAAGGTGAAGCGGGCACCCATGCACCGGGTATGAGCCAGCGCCGTATGCTGCAAATTGAAATGGATGTATTGGGCAAGAACAATCATCTGGCGGCGCATAACCGCGAGGATTTCGCGGCGCGCAATATTCTGGCGCTGAATCTGGTTTCCAGTCCGGGCTCGGGCAAAACCACGCTGTTGACGACAACGTTATTGCAGTTGGCCTCGCAAATTCCTTGTGCGGTTATTGAAGGCGATCAGCAAACCACCCACGATGCCGACCGTATTCGTGCGACGGGTGTCCCCGCGATTCAGGTGAATACTGGCAAAGGCTGTCACCTTGATGCGCAGATGATTATGGATGCAACCAAACACTTGCCGCTGCAAAACAACAGCCTGTTGTTTATCGAGAACGTCGGCAATCTGGTCTGCCCGGCAGGATTTGATCTGGGTGAGCGCCATAAGGTGGCGGTGCTGTCGGTGACGGAAGGTGAAGACAAGCCGCTGAAATACCCCCATATGTTTGCCGCCGCGACGCTGATGATCATCAACAAGGTCGATCTGCTGCCGTATCTGGATTTCGATATTGAGAGTTGCATCGCCTTTGCACGTCAGGTCAATCCTGATATTCAGGTGATCAAACTTTCTGCCACAACCGGCGAAGGCATGGCCGACTGGTTCCGTTGGCTGGAGGCTCAACAATGTGCTTAGGTGTTCCTGGCAAAGTCGTGGAAGTTGGCGACGATATTCACCAATTGGCCTGGGTTGATGTGTGCGGCGTAAAACGGGCGATCAATATCGGGCTGGTCTGCGAAGGCGACCCGCACGAGCTTCTGGGACAATGGGTGTTGGTACATGTGGGTTTTGCCATGAGTTTGCTTGATGAACAGGAAGCGCAGGACACGTTGGCGGCGCTACAAAGCATGCAGGCTGTCGGTCTGGATTTGGATCACGAGTCCTCACGGGTTGGAGGATAACGATGCGTTTTGTGGATGAATTTCGCGATCCGGCGCTGGCAAAAAGCTTGTTCGAGCGTATTGCCGAGCTGGTGCCGCAAATCCCAACACACTATCGGCGTCCGCTGCAAATCATGGAAGTGTGCGGCGGGCATACCCATGCCATTTTCAAATTTGGCATCGACCAGTTATTGCCAGACGACATCGAATTCGTTCATGGGCCGGGTTGTCCGGTGTGCGTACTGCCGATGGGGCGGATCGACGCCTGTCTGGAGATTGCGGCGCATCCTGAAGTGATTTTCTGTACGTTCGGCGACGCGATGCGCGTTCCGGGGCGCGGCGGCTCGCTACTTGATGCGAAACGGCAGGGTGCCGATGTGCGGGTGGTCTATTCACCGCTGGATGCGCTGGCGATGGCGGAGCAGAATCCCGATCGCCAGGTGGTCTTTTTCGCGCTGGGGTTTGAAACTACCCAGCCCGCCACCGCGCTGACCTTGCAACAGGCGCGCCTGCGCGGGATCACCAATTTCACGGTTTTCTGCCAACACATCACCATCATCCCGACGTTACGCAGCCTGTTGCAGCAACCCGATGTGCGCATCGATGGTTTTCTGGCACCGGGTCACGTCAGCATGGTGATCGGCACTACGCCGTACCATTTTATCAGTGATGAATTCCATAAACCGCTGGTGGTCACGGGGTTTGAGCCGCTCGATATCCTGCAGGGGATAGTGATGCTGCTTGAACAAATGCGTGACGAACGTTGCCTGGTGGAGAATCAGTACCGGCGCATCGTGCCTGACGTGGGCAATGTGCTGGCGCAACAGGCGATGGACGAGGTATTTTCGATAAAAGCGCTCAGCGAATGGCGTGGGCTTGGCGAAATCGAAAATTCAGGTGTGCAACTTGCAGAGAATTATCGCCAGTTCGATGCCGAAATACGCTTTAACCCTCTGCAACAGAAAGTGGCCGACGATCCGCAATCACGCTGTGGTGATGTTCTGACCGGACGGTGTAAACCTGCCGATTGCCCGCTGTTTGGCAACCGGTGTTCACCGCAAAATGCGTTTGGTGCCCTGATGGTCTCTTCTGAAGGTGCCTGCGCTGCTTATTATCAATATCGTCGTGGGGCAGCATAAATGCGTCAGGGAAATGAACCACAAATCACGCTGGCGCACGGCAGCGGCGGGCAAGCGATGCAGACGCTCATAGAGAGCCTGTTTCTCGATGCCTTTTCCAATCCGGCACTCAACGAACGCGAAGATCAGGCGCGTCTGCCACTCAGCCTGCTGAACGCCTTGGGCGATCGCCTGGCGTTTTCCACCGACAGCTACGTGATCGACCCGATCTTTTTTCCCGGTGGCGACATCGGCAAACTGGCGGTGTGCGGCACGGCCAACGACGTCGCCGTCAGTGGCGCGGTACCGCTTTATCTCTCTTGCGGGTTTATTCTTGAAGAAGGATTCCCGCTGGCTGACCTGCAACGGATTGTCCAATCCATGGCCCAGGCGGCAAGTGACGCCGGGATGCAGATCGTCACCGGGGACACCAAAGTGGTACCCCGTGGCGCAGCGGACAAGATTTTCATCAACACGGCGGGGATTGGTGTCATACCGGCTGACGTGCGTTGGGCGGCAGCCGATCTTCGTCCGGGCGACCGGATTATCGTCAGCGGCACGCTCGGCGATCACGGTGCCACCATCCTCAATCTGCGCGAGAAGCTGGGGCTGGAATCCGAATTGATGAGCGATTGCGCCTCGCTTGCGCCGATGATTGCTCCTTTGCGCGCCATTGCCGGGGTACGCGCCATGCGCGACGCGACGCGCGGCGGCGTGACGGCAATTTTGCACGAATTTTCCCAGGCCAGCGGTTACGGCATGCAGATCCACGAACCGGCGTTGCCGATGAAAACGGCTGTACGCGGGATCTGCGAATTGCTTGGACTGGATGCCCTGAATTTCGCCAATGAAGGCAAATTGGTGATCGTTGTTGCCCCCGAGGCAGAAGCCGAGGTGCTGGCGGCGCTGCATGCCCATCCATTGGGGCATGACGCGATAGCCATCGGTGAAGTGATCGAGGCCAGACAGGTCAGGTTATGTGGCATGTTTGGCGTGTCGAGACGATTGGAACTTCCGCATTTTGAGCCTCTACCCAGGATTTGCTAGCCTCCGCGCAAACAGTAAATGAATACCCATACAGCAGGATGAACGAGTGAATCCTAACGGTTTACAATTACGCATCAAAGGGAAAGTGCAGGGCGTGGGGTTCCGACCCTTCGTCTGGCAATTAGCCCACCGTCTCGGTCTGCTGGGGGATGTCAGTAATGATGGTGCGGGTGTCGACATTCATTTGTGGCAAACGCCGGATGTGGCGATTTTCCTTGAGCAATTGCACGCCGATTGTCCACCGCTGGCGCAGATCGACAGTGTGGAGACGTCACCGTTCAATTGGCCGGAACCGCCACAGGATTTCACTATTGTTCACAGCGGTCATGGGCAGATGGATACGCAGGTGGTGCCGGATGCCGCTACGTGCGATGCCTGTCTGCGAGAACTGAACGCTGCCGATAACCGCCGCTATCACTATCCGTTCATCAACTGCACCCACTGCGGTCCGCGTTTCAGCGTCATTCACTCCATGCCTTACGATCGCCCCTATACCTCAATGCGCGATTTCCCGCTTTGCCCGCAATGCCTGGCGGAGTATCAGGATCCCGGCGATCGTCGTTTCCATGCCCAACCCAATGCCTGTGCCGATTGTGGGCCGCACGTTTGGCTATGTGACAGACATGGCGACGAGCTGGCGAGTGGGGAAGCCGCCATGCAACAGACTGAACGGGCGCTTTTGGCGGGTGAGATTGTTGCCATTAAAGGTATCGGCGGCTTTCATCTGGCCTGTGATGCCACCAATCTGACCGCCGTGCAACGTCTGCGTCAGCGCAAGCATCGCCGCGATAAACCGTTGGCGGTTATGGTTCCTGACGTCGAATGGCTGCAACGCTGCGTGTCCAAACCGAACCTGTCGGCGCTGATTTCGCTGCTGAAAAGCCCGGCAGCACCGATTGTTCTGGTACCGCTGCGTGAATCCTCGCCGTTGTGTTCGGCCATTGCGCCGGGACTGAGCGAAATTGGCGTCATGCTGCCCGCCAATCCGTTGCAACACCTGCTTATGCAGCGCGTTGCGCGTCCTCTGGTGATGACCTCTGGCAACGCCAGCGGCAAACCACCCGCATTAAGCAATGCGCAGGCGTTGGATCAGTTACAGCCGATCGCCGATCTCTGGCTGATGCATAACCGTGACATTGTTCAGCGCGCGGATGATTCACTGGTGCGGTTCACCCCGCAAGGCGCGGAGATGCTCCGTCGCGCCCGTGGCTATGTTCCTGATGCCTTGGGATTGCCGCCGGGATTTGCGCAGCAACCTTCGATTCTGGCATTGGGTGCCGATCTGAAGAATACGTTTTGTCTATTGCGCGATAACCACGCTGTTCTTAGTCAGCATCTCGGTGATTTGGACGATCTGGATATCCAGCGGCAGCAGGCGCAATTGCTGGCGCTGTTCCGCTCACTGTACGACTTCACTCCCCAGCAACTGGTGGTGGATGCGCATCCAGGGTATGTCAGCCATCAGATGGGCCATGCGCTCGCGGCGCAGTGGGCAATTCCCTGCGTGGCGGTTTTTCATCACCACGCGCACATTGTTTCCTGTCTGGCCGAACGGCAGTGGCCGCGCAATGCGGGACCGGTGATTGGGCTGGCGCTGGACGGTCTGGGATATGGCAGCGATGGCCGCCTGTGGGGCGGAGAATGCCTGCTGGTGGATTACGCCCGTTGCCAGCATCTGGGTGGATTGCCTGCGGTGGCACTCCCCGGCGGCGATCTGGCATCACAACAGCCCTGGCGCAATCTGCTCGCCCATCTGCTGCGTTTCGTCCCTGACTGGGCCTCGTTGCCTGAGGCGCACGCGATTCCCCGCCCGCAAGCCGAGGTGCTGGCGCGCGCCATAAGCCGGGGAATCAACGCCCCGCTGGCGTCGTCTGCCGGGCGGTTATTTGATGCGGTCGCGGCGGCGTTGAATATTTCCCCTGATCATGTGGGATGGGAGGGGGGCGCAGCCTGTCAGTTGGAGGCGTTGGCGCAGCAAAGTCGGCCACATACGCCACCCGTGACGATGCCACTGCTCGGGGATGAACTTGATCTTGCGACTTTTTGGCGAGAATGGCTGGGTTATCGTGCAGAACCCGCCGAACGTGCATACGCCTTTCATTATGCGTTGGCGCAAGGTTTTACCGTATTGGCCCGGCGGGCGGCACAACAGTTTGGCGTCAACACCATCGTGTTGTCCGGCGGGGTAATGCATAACGTGTTATTGCGCCAATTACTGACAGAACAATTGCAGGGATTACAGGTTTTGCAGCATGTGAATTTACCCGCTGGAGACGGCGGTATTGCGTTGGGTCAGGCGCTGATTGCCGCCGCCAATTTGACGAACCGGGAAAACCAGAATGTATAAAAAAAATGCTTTCAGCCTTCGTCGACGCAGTTTGATCAAAGGCGCTGTCGCCACCGGCATAATGGCGGGATTTGCTCAACCGTTTTCGTGGGTTTATGCCCGTAAAAAGACGCCACGTCCCGCGAAAGAGTCCCTGATGATCTCCGTGGGTGCCGAGCCGGAAGCCGGTTTCGACCCTTGCACTGGCTGGGGATTTAACGGCTATCGCCTGTTCCAATCGGCCTTGCTGGATTTTGATGCCAACATCAACCTGATCACCGATCTGGCGACGGGGTATCAGGTCGCTGATAGCGGGCTGACGTACACCTACACATTACGCCGGGATGTGCTGTTTTCTGACGGCACGCCATTAACCGCCGCTGATGTGGTGTTCACCTACCAGACCGCAAAAAACAGCGGATCGGTGGTCGACCTGACCATGCTGCGCAGCGTGGAAGCGCTGGATAGCCACACGGTGGTGTTTACCCTGAATAAGCCGTGGTCGACCTTTGTGACGCTGACCGCACAGCTCGGTATCGTGCCAGCCAAACGCTATCATGCGGGCCGTTACCGCGAGGAACCTGTAGGCAGCGGACCTTTCCAACTGGTGCAGTGGGATAAAGGCCAGCAGATTATCATTGAGCCCAATCCGCACTATTATGGCGTCCCTTCGCCCTTCAAAAAAATCACCCTGCTGTTTCTTGATGAAGAGACGGCGCTGGCCAATGCCAAATCCGGGCAACTGGACGTGGTGATGGTCAATCCGGAATACGCCAAAGAGTCCGTGGCAGGCATGCAATTACTGACCGTGCGTACCGTGGATAATCGCGGTTTTAACCTGCCCGTTATCCCGCGCGGCAGCGATAAGAGCGGTAAGCCCATCGGCAATGATGTGTTGTGCGATCACGCTATCCGCAAGGCAATGAATATCGGTATCGATCGCCAGTGGATTATCAACAATGCGCTGAATGGCATCGGCACCCCGGCGTTTTCCCGGGTGGATCAATTGCCCTGGTCGAATGCGGCGACACACTTCAAGGATAATCGCATCCACGAGGCCAACGCGTTGCTCGACGCGGCGGGCTGGCAACGTGGCAGCGATGGCGTCAGGGTGAAGAATGGCCTGCGCGCCGAAATCACCTTCAACGCCCGTACCGACGATTTACAGCGCTACAACCTGGCGCTGGCACTGGCGGAGAACGTGCGTGAACTCGGTATTCTGCTGCATGCGCAGGCGCGGCCATGGAGCGAATGCAAAGAGAAAGCCGCCTACGAACCCTGCTGTTGGGGATTCGGCGACTACAATCCGCAGGATCTGTACAGTGGTTATCACAGTCAGGGCAGCTATAATTTTTCTCACTACGCCAATCCGGTGGTGGATGCGTGGATCGATAAAGCGCTGGCATCGACCAATCATGCGAAGGCCATAGAAGAGTGGCAGCGCTGCCAATGGGATGGCAAAACCGGCCCGGATGGTGAGCAGGGCGATATGCCTTTCCTTTGGCTGGTAAATATCGATCACACCTATTTTGTTGCTGAGGGACTGAAACTTGGCAACCAACGGTTGCATCCACACGGACACGGTTGGCCGGTGGTGGGCAACTTGCAGTATTGGACATGGGACGCTTGATGATTTTGCCTCTATCTGGCCGGATTCGCCCCAAGGGTCGGCTGGGGTTCATCGTGCAAAGCCTGCTGCGCATGGTCAGCTTGCTGCTGGCCGTCACCTTGATTACGTTTACCCTGATCAGCTATTCACCTTTCGATCCGGTCACGGCGTATGTCGGGGCCGATGCCACAGTGAGTGAAGCGCAGAAAGAAAATATCGCGGAACATTGGGGGTTCAACGATCCCGGCCCGGTGCGATACCTGAAGTGGATGGGGAATTTGCTGCAAGGAGAGATGGGCACCTCAGTCATATTCCACAAACCGGTCAGTGAAGTGTTGGCTGAACGGTTTTCTGCGTCGATGATGCTGATGGGAACGGCATGGGTTTTATCTGGCGTGCTGGGATTTACCCTTGGCGTGGTCTCGGGTTTTTATCGCCAGCGCTGGCCGGATCGCCTGATTAACGCCATCGCGTTGGCACTGGCGAGCGCACCGATCTTCTGGCTGGCGCTATTGGCCCTGATGATTTTTTCGGTCAGCCTGCAATGGTTTCCCATGGGGATGGCGGTTCCCGCCGGTAAATTGGCGTCCGAGGTGACATGGGGTGATCGGTTATACCATTTAGTGTTACCGGCGCTGGTACTGAGCGTGGGGGGCATCGCCAACATTACGCTGCATACGCGGGAAAAAATGATCTCGGCGCTGAACAGTGATTACATGCTATTTGCCTGGGCGCGGGGGGAATCGCGGTGGCGGTCAGTCATGCGCCACGGGCTGAGAAATATCGCGCTACCGGCGATCACGTTACAGTTTGCCTCTTTTTCGGAGCTGTTCGGCGGCAGTATTCTGGCTGAGCAGGTATTTTCTTATCCTGGGCTGGGCAGTGCCGCCACGCTGGCAGGTTTGAAAGGCGATATTCCTCTGCTGCTGGGCGTGACGTTGTTCAGCGCACTGTTTGTATTTACCGGCAATCTGCTGGCCAACGTGATTTACGGGCTGGTGGATCCACGAATTTCTCAGGGGAGGCGCGATGTCACTCATTAGCCTGCCCGGTATCGCCAAAGTCCGGCGTGACATGTTGCGGATAAATCTGCGCACGCGCACGCTGGGATTGATCGCCTTAACGTTACTGGTATTGGCGACGGTGGTGATCGTCGGCGGTTTGATGAATGCAGATGACTATGCGCCGAACTATGCCGCCAAGAAGTTATGGCCCTCACTTTCCCATCTGTTTGGCACCGATTTTATGGGGCGTGATATGTTTGCCCGCACCCTGAAAGGGTTGTCAGTGAGTATGCAGATCGGTTTTGCGGCGTCGCTGGTCAGCGCGACCATTGCGATCACCCTGGGAATTCTGGCGGCGACGCTGGGTCGCGGCGTTGACCGCTTGGTCAATTGGCTGGTCGATCTCTCCATGGGGATCCCGCACCTGCTGCAACTGATCCTGATCTCCTTCATGCTTGGCGGGGGAATAAAAGGGGTCGCCATCGCCGTCGCGGTCACCCACTGGCCCCCGCTGACCCGCATTATCCGCGCAGAGGTCATGCAGATCCTTTCTGCTCCCTACGTCCACATCTCGCGTGGGCTGGGGCGTGGCCGCTTTTGGGTGGCGAGGAAACACATATTCCCTCAGATACTTCCGCAATGCATCGTCGGTCTGATTCTGATGTTCCCCCATGCCATCCTGCATGAAGCGGCGATTACGTTTGTCGGATTTGGTGTGCCGCTGGATATGCCCGCCGTTGGCTCAATCCTCGCGGAATCCATGAAGCATCTTGCAACCGGCATGTGGTGGCTGGCGCTGTTTCCTGGGCTGGCGCTGCTGATGGTTGTCCTGCTGTTTAATGCCCTCGGCAGCAATGTCCGCCTGCTGACCGATCCGCGCAGCGCGCATAGGTGATGCTGATGAAAACACGTTCCCAGAATCACGATGTGCCGCTGTTATCCATTGAGCACCTGTCGATTGATTTCCTACAGTACGAAAAAGGGTTGCAACAACGCACGACCCGGGTGATCGACGATCTCAGTCTGACGGTGAAAGCAGGGGAAATGCTGGCTATTGTTGGCTCCAGCGGTTCCGGTAAAAGCCTTCTCGCCCATGCCGTGCTGGGGTTGTTACCGCATAATGCGACGGTGAGTGGTGCGCTGCACTATCAGGGTGAGCCTCTGTCATCGTCGACGTTACGGGCGTTACGCGGTGAAAAAATAGCGCTGGTACCGCAGTCGGTGCAATACCTCGATCCGATGATGAAAGTAGGCAAACAGGTGCGCGGTATTCGCGGCAGTGAGGCGGCGCAACAGGCAGTGTTCGAACAGTACGGACTCGGGCCGGATGTCGCTAACCTGTATCCTTTTGCCCTGTCGGGTGGCATGGCGCGCCGCGTGCTGTTTGCCACTGCGTTGATTGAGAATGCCGAACTGGTGATTGCCGATGAGCCTACGCCCGGTCTGAGCCATGAAATGGCGCTGGAGGTGATGCAGAATTTTCGTCGCTTGGCTGACGAAGGGCGCGGAGTGATCCTCATTACCCATGATCTGGATTTGGCGATGCAGGTCGCTGATAACATTGCTGTATTTTATGCGGGCACTATTCTGGAACTGGCACCGCGCCAGGATTTCGAGGCGGGAGCAGAGGCGTTGCGCCACCCATACAGCAAGGCAATGATCGCGGCGTTACCGCAGAATGGTTTTATGCCGTTGCCGGGCGTACAGCCTTGTGCCGGACAACACCCGCAAGGGTGTCTCTTTGCTCCACGCTGTTCCCAACGCTCGACACAGTGCCACTATGCGTCGGTTTCTTTGCGTCCGCTGCGTCAGGGGCTGGTGAGGTGTTTACATGCAACTTGAGGCACGCGGGCTGGGTTTTGGTTACGAACATCGCGCATCCGTGATCGATGATTTTGATCTCAGTATCCGTTGCGGGGAGCGCGTGGCGTTGGTCGGTGCATCTGGCTGCGGCAAGTCGACACTGTGTAAAATGCTGGCCGGTATGCTGACGCCGCATCGCGGGGAGATTCTGTGGAATGGCACGCCGTTGCCGACCCAGGGTTACCGCCCGGTTCAATTGATCTATCAGCATCCTGAACAGGCAGTGAACCCGCGTTGGCGCTTGCGCGATACCCTAAATGAGGGCTGGGAATGCGACGAGCAGACGTTGCTGTCGTTGGGGATTGAACCCGCCTGGCTGGATCGCTGGCCGAACGAGCTTTCTGCGGGTGAATTGCAGCGCATTTGCATCGCCCGCGCCCTGAGTCCGCAAACGCGGATTCTGATAGCCGATGAGATTTCAACCATGCTGGATGTGATCACTCAGGCGCAGCTGTGGCGGTGGATCATGACGGTCGCCGAGCAAAGAGGGATGGGGGTGTTGGTCGTAACACACAATAGGGCGCTGAGTGAGCGTTTATGCGAACGCGTTATCTCTCTTTAACCGCGCATTAAAGGATAACGCATGGACGTTAAATAGCAAAACAAGACTATTCGTAAATGCCAGCAGAGTGTAGTTGCATAAAAATTTGATGGCGATCGTTATTTTTTTACAGAATTTTCCGAGAAAAAAATTTATATCCCCTTCTTAAACGCATAATAAATTCCTTTCATGTGTGATTGCTCACAAATTCGTCATGGGAATTTTTGATTCCCTTTTCAAATGGTATTCCTCTGAATGTACTATCCGTAAAAGCAGTGGGGTAAGTTTGATTTCTTCAATAAATAAATGGCAATGAAATCGTTGTCGTGTTTTTTAAGGAGATCACTCTTTTCTGTCTCATGATATATTTTTGACGATTTTATCTTTCGTCGGGGATTATATTGAAAAAAATAAAGTAAAGCAGTGATCGAAAGAATCGTGTGTATAAAAACACCTCTACAAAAAGAGGTGCGGGAATGTTTACCTCAAAGGAATAGTCCATGAAAAAGATATTATTACCGGTTCTCGTCCCTTCATTAATTATGACGGGCTTTGCTGAGGCAGCGACGGTATATAGCAATAAAGAAGGTACCAAGCTGGATCTTTATGGCCGCGTGGAAGCAAAAATAGGCAATGAATGGACCACCGAGCATAACAGTGCAGCGAATCTTACCGGGCGTTTAGGCGTCGACGCACAGCAAAAAATAGATGATACATTTACCGTGCTGGGTAAGATGGAATGGCAGGTGAATACGCAAAAAAATGATACTGAATCCTCTGATGATACCTGGAAAATTCGCTACGCCTATGCCGGTGTCGAGGCGAATAAATACGGTAAAGCCATGATCGGGAGAACGCGTAACCCCATGTATCAATGGATGAGTATCACCGATCGCTACATGAATTTTACTTCCAACGTCTACTCCAACTGGGTTGGGACCCGTATCGATTCCTCCTACCAGTGGAACCGTCAGGATGGCACCATCCAGTATGAATATCTGGGGCACAACGTGGACTTGCGCGCGGCCTACCTGATGGGTAATGGCGCGGGTGACAGTACCGTTGATAACGGCTATATGGGAAGCCTTGGTTACACCATTAAAACCACACTTTTTGATAAGGCATTGACGATTAAACCGGTTATTGCCTGGCAGAAGTTAACCAAAGATCCTAAAAACACCACCTTGTCGGGTAATTATACCGATTATATCCAGGAAGGTGTCGGTGTTCGTGTTAGCTATGATAAAGCCTATTTAGGGGTGAACGTAGGTAAGCAGAAATATGAACGGTTGAATGCGTCCGATCGAAAATATGATGCATTGGATACGTTGGCAGAATATTGGTTCACCAAACAAGTCGCCTTGCGCGGTGGTTATTCACAACTGATCGAGAAAGAAAACGACGACTACGCCCACCGGAAACAATGGTTGATAGAAGCAGAGTATAAGTTGAAGAAGGATATTCATCTGTCAACGACCTATATCCGCGATGAGCGTGACGATTATGAGTCCCCAGAGAATTTATGGGTTCTCGGCGTGCGTTACGATTTCTAACTGTCCATTATGAATAGCAGCCCATCATGGATAACTTTCCATCATGGATAACTTTCCATCATGGATAACTACTCATCAAGGATAACTACCCATCAGGAAAAATACCATGAAAATTAAATTAAGTGTATTGAGCGCATTATTATTATCCTGCGGACTGGGTCATGCGGCTTCATTACCGCAGGGGAGCGGAAGTTTTGAATTTGTTGTGCCACAGACCCAGAAAAAGATGGAGGTCTTCACCTATCAACCGCCGGGCGCCAATGCCCAGACCCCGGTAGTCTTTATTCTCGCCGGTCTGAACCGTGATGCGGACAAATATCGCGATTCCTGGGTCGAGAACGCGACCAAGAACAAACTGATCGTGATCGCTCCGCGTTACAGCGAGAAAGATTATCCGGGCAATGATGGTTACAATCTGGGCAATCTGGTAAACGCGAAAACCGGTAAGGTCAATCCTCGCGGGGAGTGGGCGTTTACGGTGATCGACGATCTGTTTGCTAACTTGCAAAAACAAGGGATTACCCAGCAGAAAGAGTACTATCTGTTTGGTAACAGCGCGGGCTGCCAGTTTGCGCACCGGATGCTGACGTTTGTTCCCGAAGCGAAGGTGAAAGCGGCGATGTGTGCGGCGGCGGGCTGGTGGACCATGCCTGACATCGAGAATCCATGGCCCTATGGCCTGGATGGTGCCCCGGTTGACGTTACCCAAAAACAGCTGGCCGATTACTTTGCTCAACCGGTGTTAATTACGGTGGGCAGCAAGGATAACGATCCGTACCATCCGTTGCTGCGTCGTTCTTACGCCGCGATGACCCAGGGCGATAGCAGACTGACCCGTGCAGAAACCTATTTCCTGACCGCCAAGCAGAAAGCCAAGCGCTACAAGGTTCCGTTCAATTGGGAATTCACCACATTGAAAGGCGTTGGGCATAACGGTGAGAAAATGTCGGCGTACGGTGCAGAACAATTTGCCTGGTTTGAACAACATGGAAAATTCAAAACCCAGGAGGAACAGGAAACCAGGAAAGAGGGGAGTGATGAGAGCAAGAATAAGGACGAAGCCACAGGTGAAGTGAATTAGTCCCAGGAAATCGAATCATTCTTCATTGTTAATGCGTTGATACCCTCCAAAAGTAAAAAGGGAAACATGGCGGTGTTTCCCTTTTATGCTCCTTAATGATTTATTTTGTTTTTAATTTCCACCATGGTTTTTTATAAATTATCTTTTATTTCATGTTTATTCTGAGCTGAAAAAATCATATAAGCGTTCAATTAACACTCATGAATGAGCTAAGAGTACCTATTGTTTTTCGGGAGTGAAAGTTCGGTACTTTAAGGATAAAACCGAAAATGCAATCAATGCGTGCTATTTCTTCAAAAAATTCACGATTGTCTGCATGGGATTTATGGAAGAATTATATTTCATCGAATGAAAAAACTTTCCATTAATCACCAAGGATAATTTATGAATAACATTATGACACCAGAATATAAATCTGAATTTACCATTCCAGCGGGACAGCGAGGTATTATTGTTGCACGCTTTTATGATGTCTGGGGGGATGGTTCTCTCGATGGATGGCAACAGCCTGTTACTCCGCCTCACGTTATTCTGGATGGTGACGTCATCGAACTTGCTCTCTGGTTCTCGGCAAACAGCGTCTCCAAGGTAGAGCCTGATGGATTTAATCAGGAAGACTATATTAATGGTCAAAGCCAAGGGGGATTTGATCAACATTCTCAGTATTACCAGCAGTCATTCAATGCCCTTCCTTATGATGCCAAATTAATTGTTACGGGTAATTATCAAATTGCGGGATATTTTAGTATTACCGTTTACTTGGGGCTTGATTTTGGTGCTGAAGGTCGATTCCAGTATGAAATGTTGGATAGGGAAATGAAATCCATCCCCTGTGATTCAAATCCATATATAGAAGGTAATCCAAGTGTAATATATTATACTGAGTCTGAATGGGATAGTAACAAAAAAGAAATGTCGCCACTTTCTTCCCATAATCAATGCTCTATTAACGTGGGAAAGCGAGAGGGTGAGATATTGTTTTTCCGTGCCGATGCTGAACGTTCTGCTATGGGATTCTCTGATGAAATGGCCTCTGATGGATGCAGTAAAGGATATCTTTCAGCAACTAAAGATGATCCAGAAAACCAGCAAGTGCTAATTTTAAGGATTAAGATGCCAACAACGTTTATTGGAAGTGCCACGCCTGATTTAACATTCGGCTGCTACCAATGCAGGCAAGTGAGTGTGGGTGCAAATATTGAATCTACAACCAGCGTCGATCCCCTCCTTGATTTTTGGACGGTTAGCAGTCGGATGCTAAATGAATATGTTGATAATGATGGTTATGCCTATGTCTTCTTTGCCCCAACTTCATTTACTCAACAGCAAGTGATAGATCAAGGTACCCCTCCAAGAACACCACCTGTTATGACATGGGGTAATTATAAAGGTTATCTGTTAGGAGATCCGAACCATGCGATTGTGATTAGGTATCGGGATCCGGCATCTGATTGGAAGGGGAACCCACAAAATGCAGTATGCTATTTGTCACCAGAACATAATCAGCCTGTCACTGTTGACGAATTGGGCATATTTTTGCCTGAGTTGTTTGGGGATACTCAGGATGATTTTTTGAATGGCAAAATTGGTGCGGTAGTATCCGATCAATCTTGGCCAAGAGAATAATGTCATTGTGAAATGGAGTGCCCCATACCGCTAGACATTTTCTGTCCTCACGGTGAGGCCTTTTCGAAGGCCTCTGGGCTGACGCCCCCCAGATGACTGTGGCGCCGGGTACGATTGTAAAACACGTCAATACATACGCACCAGTGCCAGTTCGCGCGTCATCGATCAGCGCCCCACGTTACGGGTAAAAAGATCTATAACCACCGCTTTTGGGGTGCAGTTCACTTGCAGTGGGGGTGTTTATTTGCTTTTCCTGTGGAAAATAATTCATTGCAAGTTATAAATAATTTAACTTTTGATGGGTCATCAAGTAATATTGGAAACATCTTAGGGGGATTTCGCATAATTCATTTTATAACGTTCACCCTATTGATAGTAATGAACGATCTTTTCCAATAGTCATTTCTAATTAAGTGTATTTTCTGAAAGTCCTTTTTATATAACAATGTAAAATGAGCTATCCATCACGGAGTTAATAAGAAGGTGATTATGCAAGGTGATGTTTTTAAAGATAAAATATCTATAGGCGCGTTCTGAATAATAGGCGTCACCCATTGAAAATCCAAGGTGATTCTCATGGCGTTAGATATTCTATGGGCGATTAAAATGAATAAAAACCGAAGGTAAAGATAAGTAGTTTCCTATTTTTGTGAAATGTTGTTTTTCCGAAAATAGTTCTCATTAAAATACTCCTTCGGGGTTGATGGATGTTATGCATGTAGTTCGTGGTTTATTTATGCCACAAACTTTCCGGAAAATCGGAAATATCATGATCTATCTAAATGAGGAAATATGATGCGCAAAACTCTTCCCACTCTTACTCCGGTTGCGCTGTTACTTCTTGCTGTGACCGGGGGTGCTTACGCAGCCTCCAACGCCCAAATCACGATTACGGGTACCGTGGTTGCTGCTACCTGCGACGTCAGCCTGTCCACCAATAACCTGGATCTGGGTAACTACACCCCTGCGCAGTTTACCGCCGTGGCGACACCTGTTGCTGCCAGCCAGAAACAGTTCACAGTAGGTGTCAATAACTGTCAGGCCCCTTTAGCTGCAAACGATACTGCCAACCTGGTGGTCACTGGCCAGACCCTGGGGGGAAACGCCAACATGTTTAACAGCACCGGCACAAACACCGGTGTGATGTTGAGCCAGATTGCCACGCCAACGACTTATATCAGCAACGGTGACAAACTGTTGTTGGCAACGGCGGGTTTAACCCCGGAAGCTGGCGACTTTAACGGCAAATCCCTGAGTTTACAGGCCGGTTTGGCGTCTAATGCCACCGCTAACGGCGTCAATATTGGTGCAGTGAACGCGCCTATCCTGTTCAGCTTTGCCTACAACTGATTTTCTTCCTTCGCAGGCGGGCCTAGGCTCGCCTTTTTTGCTGCTCAGGAGGGGTTGGATGCCCAGTTTTGTTTCGCTGTTTTCCGTGCTGATCGCTTTGCTGGCGACCCCCGTTCTGGTGCAGGCCAGCGGTTTTGGTATCAATGCCACCCGACTGATTTATCCGCAGGAGGCGCGCAGTATCAGTGTTACGTTGCGTAATACCCTGACCACCGCCCCCTATTTGGTGCAGGTCGGGGTGAGTTGCGCGCAGAGCGGGCATGTCTCCGCCCCCTTTCTGGTCACGCCGCCGTTATTTCGTCTGGAACCGGGCAGCGTCAATCAGGTGCGCATTGCTATACAGGGAGGCCGACTGCCAGCAGACCGTGAATCAGTATTCTATTTTCAGGCCAGTGCCATTCCGGCCAGTACCGCGCCAACGTCAGGCAATCAGGGCGGCGGGGTGCATGGGACTGCCCAATTTGGCGTGGGCAATATTATCAAGCTTTTCTATCGTCCTGCCGACCTGCCTTCATCATCGACCGCCGCGCAGCAGGACTTGCAGTTCTCGCGGGCTCAAGGGGGACTTCAGGTCAGTAATCCTTCGCCCTATTTTGTCAGCTTCGCCAGCATTAGCGTGGGGGGCAAGAAACTCAGGCTGGACACCTCCGAGGCGCTGATGCTGATGCCGTTCGGTTCGCACACTTATCCGGCCACCGCCCTGCGGGGTCCCGTGAAGTGGCAGACCATTAATGACGAGGGAGGCATCAATGCGTTCAGTCGTGAACTGCCGTAAGGCTTTTTTTTTGCTGGGCGTGCTGTGCCTGTCTGCGGTGATCGTTAATCCGTTACAGGCGCTGGTGCTCAACTTCTCCGCCACGCTCACACCGGGCACGTGCACTTTCAGTCTGGACAAAAGCACGCTGGTGCTGGGAAGTCTGTCGCTGTCACAACTGCAGCCCGCGACCCTGCTGGTGACCAGACCCTTTACCTTAATCGTTCAGGATTGCAGCGGAACCGACGCCAGTTTGACCCCGGTGGTCAACGTCAGCGGTGATGGAATAACCCGGGACAGTAAATGGCTGTTTCGCAGCGGCGACTCTTCTGCCTCTGGTGTGGGCGTTATGCTGGTGAATAAAAGCACCCCTCCCAGCTACAGCGATACCGAAATAAAAAACGGTGATGGCATCCCGTTGGCGGGCGTGGGGGTCGATCCACTCAACCAGAATCTCACGTTTTATGCCGGGGTCACCTGCGGCGGCAGTAGCGGGTGTGCCAGTGCGCAATTGGGCGCGGGAACACTGACAGCGCGGGTTCTGTTTAACCTCGCTTATCGTTGAGGTGGAGATGTCTTTTTTGCGTAATCTGATGCCCGTTGCCATGGCGAACCTGTTGATATTGCCGTTCGTTGCGCTGGCCGCTGAAAGTGGCGGTGTCAGCCTGGGGCAAACCCGGGTGGTTTTTCTCTCCACGGACAAGGCGCAAACAATGACGGTGAAAAACACCGGGAGCCAAACCTTCCTGATTCAGAGTCGCGTGCAGCGTTCACCCGACGATACTGCGCCCGCGCCTTTCATTGTGACGCCACCGCTGTTTCCACTTAAGTCTGACAGCCGTCAACTATTACGCATTGTGTCACAGGAGGCATCCTTGCCAGCTGACAGGGAGTCGCTGTTTTACATTACGATTTTGGCCATTCCCGCCAAGGCAGACAAGGAAAACGCCCCCGTACAGTTATCCATGGGTGTGCGTTTTATGCTCAAGCTGTTTTATCGCCCGGCAGGATTGGTGATGGATCCCGAGGAGAAGGCTTGCAGCCTGCGTATTAGCCGGACACCGCAGGGGATCCGCATCGACAACCCCACCCCTTATTTTCAGACGTTGGCAAAATTGTCGCTCAATCGCGTCGCGGTCAACCTGAACACCGAGCCCGACATGCTGGCTCCGTTGAGCGCGCAGACCTATTCATCGGCGGGTGCAGTGACATCGGCAGAATGGCAGACCATCACCGATTACGGTGGTTTATCCGTTCAGTGTCAGCAGACGGTTTCATCTATACAGGAAACACTATGAGCCTGAGTTCTTTCGTTTTCTCTCCCCTGGTCGCGTTGGCATTATGTATGTTAACGGCCAATTTCAGTCTGGTCCTTGCCCGGATGCCTGCTGTTGAACCCGCGGGCATCACTTTTTATGTGCTGCGGGTGGTTTATCCCGAGGGTGAAAAAAAGGGCGTCACCCTGACAGCCTACAACAAAACGTCGGGGCCATTTCTGATGCAGTCCTGGATACGTCCCGTCGAGATGGCGACCGGCAACGTGGATCTGACCACGACAGGACTCCCGACCATGCCGCTTATCGTCACCCCACCTTTGGCGCGTCTGGAGGCAAAGGGTGAACTGACACTGCGCATCCGCCGCAATGGCGAGCCGTTACCGGCAGACCGTGAGTCGGTGTTCTTTATCTCGATGAAGGCTATTCCCGCGCAGGACCCTTCCGACAAGACCGGACAGACCGGGACGATGGTGCTGACGCTGGTCAATAACCTCAAAGTGTTTTATCGCCCGCAAGGACTTGCCAGGCGAGCGGTGGCTGATGTAGCCACGCAACTGCGTTTCCGGCGTGAAGGGAACCGATTGATCGCCAGCAACCCTACCCCCTATTGGCTGACCTTTTCCCGCTTGATAGTGGGTGAACATGCGCTCGACAAGGAGCAACTGCGCCTGATGGTGCCGCCCAAAGGGCAGCAGAGCTACGTCCTGCCAGCCGGTAATTCGGCCAGCGTGGCCTGGCAACTGATTGATGAAGATGGCTGGGATACGCCAGTTGAGGAGCGCCCTTTGTAGTTCTTTTAAAACGGCTCACGGGAAGGTGACACCCGGATTTTCGTTATGGACGCGATAACAATGAAAACCATTAAATCACAACATACTGAATTCTCACTCTTTCCTGTGCTGGCTGGAGCGGTTTTGCTTGCTGGCGGTGGTCCTGCAATCGCCCGGGACTATTTTGATCCCGGACTGCTGTCATTGGGAGGTGCACAATCCGCTACGACAGATTTGAGTGCTTTTGAAACGGCAGGGCAAATCCCGCCGGGTACCTATCTGGTGAGCTTGTTTGTCAATCAAAGGGATCAGGGGCAGCACAAGCTGGAATTTCGCGAAGAGGGTCATGGGAAAATACAACCCGATTTGACGCCCGCTTTCCTGCATGAGTTGGGTATCAATACCCAGGCACTGCCGGCCTTTGCCGGTCTGCCGCAAGAGGTGCCGGTGAAGGATCTTGCTGCCCTTATTCCTGAGTCACAGATCCGCTTCGATTTTGCCCAGTTGCGTCTGGAACTCAGTATTCCACAGATAGCGATGCAGCCGAATGCCCAGGGTTCGGCTGACCCGGCGTTGTGGGATAACGGGGTGCCCGCCATGCTGCTCAATTACAACCTGAACGGGGGGAGAAACTGGCAGAATGCCCAGGCAGGGATAGACAAGAGTACCCAGACCAACCTGTTTGCCAGCGTGCGCGGCGGCATCAACTTGCAGGCCTGGCGGCTGCGCAGTGATATGACGTATACCCGCAATACCAGCGACCTGATGAATGGGGGGTCGCAGACTACCCAACGAACGGATTTTTCCAATACTTTCGTGCAACGCGATATCCCGGTCTGGCGCTCGGAAGTGCTGGCGGGTGAGAACAGTACCGACAGTGATGTGTTTGACGGCATCCCTTTCCGTGGGATCAGGCTCAACTCCAGCGAAGATATGTTGCCCAACAGCCTGCGCGGTTTTGCCCCCGTCATCAGCGGCATTGCCCAGACCAATGCGCGGGTGACGGTGAGCCAGAACGGCAACGTCGTTTACCAGACCTATGTGGCTCCGGGGCCTTTTCGCATCAATGATTTGTTCCAGAACGGTCAGAGTGGTGACATGACGGTGACCATTACCGAGGCTGATGGCACGGTCCGTACTCAGTCGGTGGCATTTTCATCGTTACCGGTGATGCGACGTCCGGGCAGCCTTAAATATGAACTGACGGCGGGGCGGTATAACGGTGGGATAACCGTCGGTTCGAAGGAGGCGACTTTCGTGTCGGGCACGGCTATTTATGGCCTGCCGTATGATGTGACCCTGTATGGCGGTGCCTTGCTGGCCAGGGATTACACGTCGCTGGTGGCGGGAACCGGGTTATCGCTGGGGAAATTTGGCGCGCTGTCAACGGATGTCACGACGTCAAGCGCCAAATTGCAGGGGCAAAATGAGCGCCAGCAGGGCACCTCATACCGGGTGCGCTACGCCAAAAGCCTGTTGAGCACCGGCACCTCGGTTGACCTGACGGCCTACCGTTATTCCACCCGTCATTATTACAGTTTTGCCGACTTCAACAACCTGGGCTACCAGCTCAATGAGGATCAGGTGCCATGGGCTCTGGAGCGCCAGCGATCCAGCTTCCAGGTGCGACTCAGCCAACAGTTGGGTTCATTGGGATCGCTCTACCTGTCGGGAACGCGCAATGATTACTGGGGCAATGACAAAGTCATGAACACGGTTTCAGCGGGCTATAACGCCAGCTTTCGCGGGATCAGTTACGGCGTGGCTTACAGCATTGACCGGATTAAACGTGATGATGGCAGTTGGCCGGAGAACCGCCAGTTGTCGCTGAACGTGCAGATCCCACTCAGGCTATTCAGTCCCACACCTGCGCTCAACAACACCTATGCCAGTTACCAGATGACCCACAATAACGAGGGGCAAGTGCAACAGCAGACCGGCATCAATGGCAGTGCCCTGGATGACCGACTGTCTTATAGCGTGATGCAGGGTTGGTCCAATAGTCAGACCAAGAGTACCAGCACACTGAATGCCGGTTATCAGGGCAGCAAGGGCATGGCGAATCTGGGTTATAGCTACAGCAGCCAGAATCGTTCGCTGAATATGGGCGGCAACGGTGCCATCGTCGTGCACCCCGAAGGGGTGACGTTAAGCCAGATGCTGGGCAGTTCCATCGTCGTGGTGAGTGCTCCGGGCGCGGCGGGTGTCCGTGTGATGAACGGCAACATACAAACGGATAGCCGCGGGTATGCCGTGGTGCCTTATCTGTCGAATTACCAAAGTAACAGCATCAGCCTGAACCCCTCGACATTGCCGGATGATGTGGATATCACCCAGTCGAGTCTGAACGTATATCCGACCAAAGGGGCGGTGGTGATGGCGAACTTCACCACGCGAATTGGTTATCAGGCGCTGGTGACATTGCAGCAGGGAGAGACGCCAGTACCGTTCGGTGCGCTGGTGACGGTCGAAAACACAACAGGCAGTGAACCCAATACCGGGATTGTAGGCGATGCAGGTCAGGTTTACCTGAGCGGGTTACCGGAACAGGGGCGGTTGCGGGTCAAATGGGGGAATGGCGCGAGCCAACAGTGCGCGGCGTCGTTCAGCCTGATTAACGTTTCGGCATCTTCGCCAAACAATCCGATACGTCTATTGGCAGCACGCTGTGAGTGAGGGCTGGCAGATTGAGTTCTCCCCGCAATGGAAGACACTGGCGCAGGATGTGAATACAGGAGCAGGAAAATGATGAAAGGAACATGCGCAACATGGCGTCAGCGTCGCCCTGGCAGGATCGGACAGTGCCTACTCATGCTTCTGCTGATGGTAACGGCACCGCCATCCCGGGCCGAGATGGTCACGATAGGGAAGGGCGTGGGGATAATCTGGGAGGGGTTGCCGTTTAATGTGACGATGAGTGGCCCGATGGACAGCGCGTATTTGGGGGACATATGGGGTATAAACAGATTCGGATTGATAGCCATATCCAATCTCAATTACACGTGCCTGAATCCCTCCAACCTCACGACCATTGCGGGCTATCAGGCTTTAAGAATTGCTCCGGGTGTGGGGTTAATCCCCCGGGCAACGGGCTCCGCGCAATACTATCTGGCCAGCGGATGGCTGGAAACGTTGGTGGGCACGATTGGATTACCTGAAAGTCGCGGGCAAACAAGTTCAGGGTTCATCATTACCAACCCCATCGCGGACACAACATGGTGCATTCCGCCACGAATGACCGCTCAGGCGAATTTTTTCTACGTGAACGCCAACCGAACGGCGACGCTGTCGGGAAACTGGGTCATGGTGACGGATGGTACTCAGACCAGCAGCGAAATCATCATTCCGGCCATGTATGCCGGCAGTTATTCTCAAGTGCTTAGCGGAGACCGGTTTGCGGTTATTTTACCGTCCGCAATCACACTGCGTATCTCGACATTGTCCTGCGCGGTTGAAACAACGACAAATATCAACTTTGGCAGTGTCCGGCGTAATACCCAGTTCGGATCCGAACTGGGTATTTTGTCTTATCCGCTCACTGTCACCTGTTCACAGCTTTCAGACCGGATTAACGCCAACATTAATGTGCAATTCCGGGCTATCACCGGCCTGCATGAGGGCGCGCCTACCCGGCTGACGCTGAGGCAGGGTGGGGGCTATATCACCGGTGAAATCAATAATGGTGTCACGGGTAGCGGGGCCTGCAACGGAACTGCCGGGATCCCTCTTGACGGTACCCAGCTTCAGGTAGGGAGTATTGGTCTGGCTGATGCCACCAGGATCCTCAGTAATCAGGTGACCTGGCGGCTATGTTCTGGCGGGGCAAGCTTGCCTACCGGTCCCGTCGATGCTTCAGCAGAAGTGCTGGTGACCTTTAATTAAGGGAGACGCATACCATACTGAACTTTCCGATTTAAGCTCCGGTGTCCTCGGCTCTAAGCAAGAAGTCTTGATTCATAAATCATTCTGGTTATGGGATCTAATCTGGCGATAGGTTGCCATTTACTCTCAGGCGTTGACCTGGAATGAAAACCGGATTCTTTATCAAATCGATAAAACGTAGACCACCCTGCTTATTTAAGGTGCATATTACATTTCATTCCAAAACAAAAGTTTCCCCTGTTGCTGGAGTTATTACCTCCGGCAACCACAACCGGCCCCATGCACCGGTACAATGGCAACCCATTATTTTATCTGGCTTTTGCTGATTCAGGAACTGCCTAACTTGCCATAATACATGCGGTGACGCACAGCGTAGATGGAAACCACCGAATAATGCATGGATATGATTTATCCCCGTGACTTTTTGACAATGGCGTACGATATTAATGATCCCACGATGCCCACAACCGATAATAATCACCAACCCCCGATCGGATTTATAAATCAGTACCCCCTCGTCAATGACATAGTCTAAAGCCGCAGTTTTGCCGCTAATAACACCGTATGCCTGCGGTTTGGCCACCGTGATCTCCCCTGACCACATAAAGCGTTCGCTGATATGCAATGGCGTACAGGTATACTCCATACGGTGACGCGAGTAATCAATTTCCAACGATAATTTTTTGATTTTTCTAGTATAACCAGCAAATCTTACTGTCGAGTAGCGCTCATTGGCTATCTGTGGATGGCAGATGATTCGGCTGTTATCAGGTAACCATGGGACACCACCACAATGGTCATAATGACCATGTGAGAGCACCGTAGCGGTTAACCTGGACAGATCGACGCCCATCAGAGCCGCATTATGCAGGAAACTGCCATCAGGGCCGGTATCGAACAAAATTGCGGTAGTTTCATCCTGAATCAACAGACTTAATCCGGCTTTAGCCCGCAGCGATTTTTTTACGCTACCGGTGCGCCGGTTTTCCAGTAACACACTGATGGTTAATGGCATGTTCGCTCTTTCCTGAGAAGGGATCCATTGCCGCTCAGTATAGTGTTTATTCTAAATGGCACAATGACGCACAACTCAGGCATCAATAAAGAGGTTTCGCGCGCATTTCCCCGAGAAGTGCCACCTGATGCCTGAAAAACATTTATTATCATTATTGCCGATTGTACGTCTTCGACCAAACTTAATACCTTTTAATTTAGCTTCCTGTCGCCCTTCATTTGTACGCTCCAGTATGCGCTGACGTTCTGCCTGGGCTACAGCTGACAGAATAGTGACCACCATTTTTCCCATTTCTCCATCGGTGCCGAGCCCGTCATCGATGAACCGGACTGCCACGGGCATGTAAATATGCTCGGCCATTATTCCTTTACGCTGGCAGAACAGGTGATAAAGGGCCATCTGAGGCAATTAAAAGAGACGTCAGAGGAGGAAGATACTACTTAACGTGAGTTTTCGTTCCACTGAGCGTCAGACCTCTATGCATAACCATTCGTTCCGCCAACACCAAATGGGCTCGCACTATCCCATGCAGAAAAGCGTTTCAACAAGGGATTAAAAGCTCGGTAGCCATTCCCAAGAAGATAGTGCTGTTTCAGTACTGACTGGCGTTGCCCGATATAGCCTAGCGTGATTTTTTCCATTTTGACTCTCCATCAACAAGAAGGAATCGTACTGTGAATATTCTACTTTCCTCTGGCTGGCGTGAGAGCGCTAAATTTATCAGGTACGAAAGTCTTTTAAGTCATCCTTACTTACGGTTTACCCAGCTAAGCTACAGTGTTTGATGTTTTCCTTGTCCTTGTTAAAAGCAGAATGAACACGTAACGTCACCCCCAATTTTGGCGCATTTTTAATGAAAATTGATCTGGACGGTCTTTTTAACGAACTATTTGCTTAATTTTTTCTAAAAGGGAAAAATCTGATATGTTGTTGAATATTAATAATAAAAAATAATTTCAGTCATTAATGTTGAGTATATTTTTTCTTTGAAAGTTATGACTACTTGAAATTTTCTAAGGAAACTCCTATTAAAAACCCTAAGAAAACCTTGTTTTGTTAGTTTTAAACTCTAAGAATTAATATTCTTATGATATTAATAACTGTTATCGAGTTATTGCAAGTGCCAAAGTGATAGGTATAGCAAGGTTGCCATCGATAGGAATGATCCTATAATGGGCGGCAAAGGGGAGCTTGTTATTATTGTTTTTTAAACGAAATAATAATTCGAGATATATATGGAAAGTAAAGCTTATGGATTCTTGATAGACAGTGATATTCAGTTCGATATTTGTAATCGGAGAATTTTTCGTTATTACGAGGAGATTTCTGAGCATACTCTTTTTTTTAAAGTTATTTCCTTGAATGAGATTCAAACGCGATTATTGAACTTTTTACTAGCCAATAGCCAAGATGCCATCATATATAAGAGTGACATAATGAAACACGTTTGGGATGAAATTAATTTATCATCTTCCAATCAGCGTTTGTGGCACGCATTAAACGAATTAAAGAAAAAACTTTCGGCTATGGGGCTCCCGGAAGATTTTATAACGAATGTACACGGCATTGGTTACTCCGTAGATAACCGCAGGGTCATGTCGTTATTCATAAAGTAATTTTTGTTCTGTAATTCATAGAGCAGATATCAATATATCCATATGACATGGATAGCCACCACCATTTTAATGGATATTAGAATGGTATTAATAATACAAGGTATGTAGGAATATATATGAAAAAGTTAGCAATCGTTGCATCTCTGGTCACTGTATTTGGTTCTGTTGGTATGGTTCAGGCTGCATCTACCGGTACTATCACGTTCAATGGTGAACTGACTGCAACCACCTGCAACGTCAATGTTGACGGTCAAGGTGCGGACGCGACAATCACCCTGCCAACCATCAGTACCAGCCAACTGTCAGGCGCCACCCAGACTGCAGGTCGTACCGGCTTCGTTATGGCACTGAGCGACTGTGCAGGCACGCTACCCACGGCCTCTGCTTTCTTCGAAGCGGGTAGCTCTGTTGAGCAGACCACCGGGCGTCTGAAAAACATGACCGGAACTGCTGGCTTGGTAAGCCTGCAACTGCGTGACGGGTCAAGTACTTCCCAGGCGGTGATCAAAGCCGGTGATCAGAGTCAAATAGACGATACCGAGTATGTGGCTTATAACACCACTTCAGGCACCGCCACCCTGCCGTATGCCGTGGAATACTATGCCGAAGGTGAGACCACCGCCGGTACCGTAGCCAGTAATGTTGTTTATTCCATTCAGTACAAGTAATACGTTTGGGGGAGGGCACAACCCTCCCCATTTAGACTGTTTGCAGGGAGCTTATCATGTCTTTTTTTTCCCGGATCCCCCATCAGGTCTTCTGCCTGGCGACCGTGGTTCTTTTCAGTACCAGCAGCCTGGCCAGCGTGGTGATTAGCGGTACGCGGGTGATCTATCCGTCTGATGCCAGAGAGGTGAGCGTCAAACTCAGCAATGTCGGTTCGACCCCCGTGCTGATCCAGAGCTGGATCGATACCGGTGATTCCACGGCCAAACCGTCCGCCATTCGGGTGCCTTTTGTGTTGACCCCGCCGATAAACCGCGTTGAGCCCAGTAAAGGCCAGACCCTGCGTATCAGCTATGCCGGTGGCGCACTGCCGATGGACAAAGAGTCGGTATTCTGGCTCAACGTCCTTGAAGTCCCGGCAAAGAATGCGGCCAAAGCCGATGAGAATACGCTGCAGATGGCCTTCCGCTCGCGCATCAAGCTGTTTTATCGCCCCGCCGGGCTGACGGGTAACGCCAATGATGCCGCCAAAGCCGTCACCTGGAGCGCAAAAGGGAATACACTCCAGGCCACCAATCCGACACCCTATTATGTCTCTTTTGCGAATGTGATGGTGAACAGTAAAAAAGTTGACGGTCTGATGGTGGCACCCCGGGGAAACCAGATATTTGCTTTGCCGGCGAATGCGGGCAATAAAGTGAGTGGGGAGTTCGTTAATGATTACGGGGCAGTCAATTCTTTTGACGCCATCATTAAATAATAATTCCGTATAAATTAGCGCTCTGTTTAAAAAGACAGGATTGTCAATATTCAGGAATGAATTCTGAAGGGATGCTTTATGTCAAAATCTTTGCAACGTGGATCGCAGAGTAAATTCTCCCCTCTGGCGCTAGCCATTCTATCGACTTTTTTCGTGGGGAATGCGCGCGCTGAAAATACAGTCACCCCCCAGCCAGAGACCGCAAAGAATCTGGAGTTTGATTCTTCATTCCTGAATGTTGATGATCAAAGCTCAGTGGACCTCAGCCGCTTTGCCCATGGTTCCTCGGCGCTGCCCGGCGTGTACAAAACCGCCCTGTATATTAACAGCCAACTGGTGCGCAATACCGATATTGAATTCAAGATGCGGGCAGACAAGTCGGTATATCCCTGCCTGACCCGTGAGATTATTAAAAACATTGCGTTCAATTACGAGAAACTGCCGGCGGATTTTTTAATTCCGTCAGGCAACGCTGACCAGTGTCTTGACCTGGAAAAGAAGTTGCCGCAGGCGCGGGTCACTTATGACAGTAATGAACAGCGCCTGGATATCGTTATTCCGCAGATATATATGCTGACGACGGCCCGGGGCACGGTGAGCCCCGAATTGTGGGACAGTGGCGTCCCGGCACTGTTGCTCGGCTATAACGTCAATGGCTACACCAGTGAATCGCGCGGCACGAATTACAACTCCCTGTATGCCGGCGTGAACGCCGGGCTGAACGTCGGTGCCTGGTATTTACGCCATAACGGCGCCTACAGCGGATCGAACAAGGGGCCGAAGAAGTACAACACCCTCAATACCTACGTGCAGCGCGATATTCCGATCATCAAGGGTCGCGTGCTGATGGGCCAGTCCAACACGCTGGGGATGCTTTTCGATACATTGCCGTTCACCGGTATCCAACTGGCCAGCGACGAGCGGATGCTGCCGGAGTCGGTGCGCGGCTATGCGCCGGAGATCCGCGGGATTGCCCGCACCAATGCGCGGGTCACCGTGCGCCAGGGCGGCCAGGTGCTGTATGAAACCACCGTCACCCCCGGCGAGTTCCTGATCAATGACCTGTACCCGACCGGGTACGGCGGGGATCTGGAGGTCACCGTGCGGGAGTCTGACGGCACGCAGCAGACATTCCTGGTGCCGTATGCCTCGGTAGCACAACTGCTGCGGCCGGGGTCGTCGCGTTATTCGCTGACCATGGGTGAACTGCGCAGTGAAATCCTGCGGCATAATTCGGCGCTCTACCAGGCGACCTACCAGCGTGGGCTGACCAACAGCGTTACCGGTTACGGCGGCATGCAACTCAGCCAGAACTACTATGCCCTGCAGGTCGGTGCCGCGATCGGTACGCCGATCGGCGCAGTGGCGTTTGATGCCACCCAGGCCCGCATGCATCTGGGTAAAGGCACTGATGGACCGAACAGGCATGACAAGGCGATGAGCGGCCAGAGCTATCAGATCAGCTACAGCAAGATGATCACCGAGACCAACAGCAACCTGTCGCTGGCGGCCTACCGTTTCTCCACCGACGGCTACATGGACTTCATGACCGCGATGCAGACCCGCGAAGCGGTGGAACAGGGCTTCCCAGCGGACTCGATATGGCGGGCCAAAAACCGGCTGACGGTCACCTACGGGCAGGGGCTTCCCGAAGCGTGGGGGCAGTTGTATCTGAGTGGCTCGGTGCAGAACTACTGGAACAAAGAGGGCACCGAGAAGCAATACCAGATGGGCTACAACAACCGCTACAAGAGCCTGTCCTACGGGCTGAGCGTGGGCCGCAGCTATTCCAGCCTGGGCTCGACCCAGACCAACTACCTGCTCAGTTTCAGCGTGCCGCTGGGACGTGATGACCAGCGAAATATCCCGCAGTTGCGTATGGATCTTTCCCATGACAGCAGTGGCCGTTATGGGCAGCAGGCAACCGTGTCCGGTACGGGCGGCGCTGATAACCAGTTCAGCTACGGCGTGACGGCGATGAACGCCAATCAGGGGGTCGGCACCAGCGGGTCGGTAAACGGCAACTACCGCAGTCCGGCGACCGCGATGAGCGGCACCTACAGCACCGGGGAAGGCTACCACAGCGCCTCCGCTGGCCTGAACGGCACGGTGATTGGGCATGCGGGTGGCCTGACCTTTACGCCATACACCTCAGATACCTTCGCGCTGATTGAGGCCAAAGGGGCGGAAGGGGCGGGCGTGTCGTCGTATCCGGGGGTGGCGGTTGATTCACGCGGCTACGCGGTGGTGCCTTACCTGAACCCGTACCAGATGAATGACATTATCATCGATCCGCAGGGGACGGCGGCGGGCGTGGAGCTGGACAACACCAGCCAGAAAGTGGCGCCGTATTCCGGGGCGGTGGTGAAAGTGAAATACAACGCCAGGCAGGGGACGCTTATTCTGATCAATTCCACCTATCAGGGTGAACCGGTGCCGTTTGGGGCGGATATCTTTGACGGCAAAGGCAACAGCGTGGGCTCGGTGGGTCAGGGCGGGCAGTTGTATGCACGGGTGGCGGAAGATCAGGGCCGGTTGCAGGTGAAATGGGGTCAAAATAGCGAAGCGCAGTGCACCGTGGGTTACAGGCTGATGCCGCGAGCCAAAAACAGTATCGACTTGACTATTCAACGCTTCAACACCGTTTGCGAGGCCGACTAGGGTGAACCCAATGAAGAGAATAATACAGAGTACTTTCGGGCTGCTTTTACTTCTGGCAACCACTGAAACCACATGGGCTGCGATCGTCTGTACACCAATGAATGGCTCACCGCGAACCGATATCGTTCAACTGAGCCCGGGCAATATTTCAGCGGGTGAAGATATTCCCCTGGGAACGGTGATTTATCAGGGGCGCTGGTATAGCGGTGCTATCGTTGGTAAAAGTGTCATAAGTTGCGCATCACCTGTGGATACCTCGTTTTGGCTTAATGTTGCCTGGGGTCTCGAGAATGCACCTTTGCCGCTTTCCTCTTGGACGGGCAGTTCTTTTGGTAGCGCGGTGTACGAGACGGGTATTCAAGGCGTAGGCATTGCAATTTCGCAAGGCAGTGATGGCCGTGGGGCAACATTGGGACAACCGGTTTATAAATACCCCAACGATTTTAACACTCTATTAACGTCGGGATTTTATCAGCCTTATTTGGCTGATAACAACATCTTTGTTTCGCTGATTAAAATCGGTCCCATGAACGCGGGAAGTCATAACCTTGAAGCAGTGAAACTGCCCAGCGCCAATATAACGCTTATTAATCCGCTGAGGCATCCGATAACATCGACTGGGCTCCCCATCAAGGCGATTATCGTCAAGTTTCAGGGACAAATGACGGTAAATACCCAAACCTGCACCACGCCGCACGTAAATGTTAATTTGGGGAGTTATGATATACAGCATAATTTTACCGGTACAGGCTCAACAACGCCGTGGATTGATGCATCGATCATGTTGACCAATTGCCCTAAATTCTATGGTTTTTATAATGCGGCCAACAGCACGCTCATGTTTGACTACAGCACCGGCAAGGGAATAGTCGCGACATCAACAAGTAATAGTATTGGTGTGCGGTTGACACCCGTAGGCGATACTATTAATTCAGCCAATGGGATCATGGCTATTGACCCGACAGTCTCTGGTGCCGCATCGGGCGTGGGTATACAACTCGGGTGGGGATCAAATAGCCAAACACCAATACTGTTTGATTTTTTAGCAGAAAAAACCATGACGCTACCTAAAGACGGTACCTCGACGATCCGCGTGCCGCTGTCGGCCCGCTATATTCAAACGGCGACAACACCGACGCCGGGAAAAGCGAATGGCAAAGTGGAGTTCACCATTAACTATTATTAATAAATAAAAGACGATACCAGCAAGATAAAGCGTCTGCGTATCGTCACTTATTATAAAAACTCAATACATGGGGGGTATTGGCAACGCTGTCTGAGTAGTGTTGCTATCAATGGATATCAGGGTATCTAAAAAAGGACTATGGATATGACCATAAATATTAATATAGTGACTGAAAACGCCTATTTTTATATCGGGATTAAGGAACATCTCCAGGACGATGACTGGATGGTGAGCAGGATCAATCCGGATGAATTAAAAAACCTCCCAGGAAGCAGATTTAAGGAGGAGGATATCTTTATTTTTTACACGTCAAATTATCTTGATGAGCTTTCCTTCCTGATTTCAAGGGATTCTTTCGCAGGGCGGCTGATTTTCATTCCAACGAACAGCAAGGTAAAGTTTAATAGCGCCTTTAGGAGACATACTTTTCTGGATGCTTATGCCGGCATTGAAATTATTAGGGATAAGATAACTAAAAGTCAGGTAGATGAGGTCTCTGCATTGGATTTTATGCGAGATAAATTGACCGAAAGAGAAAAAGTCATCCTGCTTCATACCATTAATGGAATGAATGCCTACTCCATTGGTCAGTTTTTGCGTATTTCAATAAAAACAGTGTATGCACACCGACGCAATGCTTTCCTTAAACTGGGTGGAAGGAATATGTTTGAAGTATGGCCGGTGAGAAAAGAAATTCTAAGAACGGCAATTTTTTGAACCGGGGTCGACGGTTAGTCCCTGAATTTTCGGTGTAAAAAAACAGTGATGATCCCTGTGGCGCCCATCAATAATAGATGGGCATCAACGTTAGGGTATTTCTCCGTGATTAACGTCCGACTCGCGCCTGCAATGCGGCAGGATAACGTTCCCCTTCAACGTGAACGGTTTCCAGGGCGGCGGTAATACTTTGAAGATCGCGTTCATTCAGCACTATCTCAACCGCGCCGAGGTTTTCTTGCAGGCGGTGGAGCTTGGTTGTTCCCGGGATCGGCACGATCCAGGGTTTTTGCGCCAGTAACCATGCCAGGGCAATTTGTGCGGGTGTGACAGCTCTTGCGCTGGCAATGCCATTGAGCAGAGCCACCAAGCGCTGGTTCGCGTCGAGTGCTTCGGTAGCAAAACGCGGTACCTGGCTTCTGAAATCGTCATTGCCAAACGTGGAACCCGCCTGAATCGTCCCCGTTAAAAAACCTTTGCCCAAGGGACTGAACGGAACGAAACCTATACCAAGTTCTTCAAGCGTTGGCAGGATCTCCTGCTCGGGTTCACGCCACCACATCGAATACTCACTCTGTAACGCAGTGACCGGTTGAACGGCGTGGGCCCGACGGATGGTCTGCGCGCCCGCCTCTGACAAACCGAAGTGCTTCACTTTCCCTTCCGCAATCAGATCTTTTACTGTCCCGGCAACGTCTTCAATAGGCACATCCGGATCAACGCGGTGCTGGTAGAGCAAATCAATCACATCCGTTTTCAACCGGCGGAGGGAACCTTCAACGGCCATGCGGATATGTTCGGGGCGGCTGTTCAGGATTTGCTGTTTGTTGTCCTCACCAAAGGTAAAACCAAACTTTGTGGCAATCACTACCCGATCGCGCACAGGTTTCAGCGCTTCACCGACAACGTCTTCATTGATATAAGGCCCATACACTTCAGCGGTATCAAAAAAGGTGACGCCGCGATCGACAGCGGCTCGAATCAACGCTATCGCCTGACGGGTGTCAGTTGCAGGGCCATAACCATGACTCAGCCCCATGCATCCCAATCCTAATGCAGAGACTTCAAGACCTGAGTTGCCAAGAATACGTTTTTGCATGTGATGAATCCTTCTTGTGGAACGGAATTTGTTGGTGATTAAACATCCAGTTTCCGATGGGCCAGCCACTCAACCATTGCCGGATCGCGATGGGAAAAGAAGGCACTGGTGGCCGTATCCATTGCCGCTATCTGCGTCATTTCCATCGCGCTGAGTTCAAAATCCAGGATGTTGAAGTTTTCTATCATGCGTTCTTTGCGAACGGATTTAGCCAGCGAAACAATGCCACGTTGGTAGATCCAGCGCAGGATTACCTGGCCGACACTCTTGGCGTATTAACTGGTGTCTTGCAGCCAGAGCTTGGTGGTAACAAAGAGTTCATTGCGTGCAATACCGCTCTGTTTCAGTGCATTACCCACTTGTGTCTCATTCTGATAAGAGGCGGCGGTATCGATTAGGCGGTATCTTTGCCGTACCGGTAAAATACTCTGGTGCACCAATAGTTGTGGGTTGTGAGCCCGCAGGACTGACAGTCACCGCCTCCTGCGTTGCGGCGATAGCCTGCGTTCCAGGCAGTAAAAGTGCAGCGAGTTTGATAAGGAAAACTTTCATATTCAATCCATCCTTTAACGCGTGAGATCCAATTAATCCATTGAAGATAAAAATTATTTCCCTTCTTTAAATACCTCTTTTGCAATGGAGATCGCTGTTACCGCTGTCGGCCAGCCTGAGTAGAAGGCAAGCTGGGTGATAGCTTCAACCAACTCTTCCTCTGTGACACCGTTCTGACGAGCGAGACGCAGATGAGATCGCAACTGGTCGGGGCGATCCATCGCCACCAGTGCACTGACCGTCACCAGACTCCGGTCACGCTTGGAGAGCTGCGGGCGCTCCCAGATATCGGCATACAGGACATCGTCAGTGAGTTGCGCCATCTTGGGGGCGATATCACCCATCAACTGCTGCGCCCGTGACGGTTTCTTTTCTGTCGTATCCTGCGCGTAGGCGATGGAGGCGATTGAACCCGCAAACAGGATGGAGGTGCAAAAAAGAGACTGCTGAATCATTTTTTTCATCATTCATTCCTTTGTTATTGGCACTGTGAAAAAGAGTATGTCGTGTCATTCAGAATGAATTGAGTTTACCGGAGGGTTCATGTCGTCAGGCTGACAGTACCCTGACATGCTTGTCAGAATTCCCGTCAGCGATATTTTCGATATGTGAATTGTTGAGGAATTCACACGTAACTTTGCTATTCGGCGATATTAGATTTTAACCTGTTCGGCTATGCCAGACTTCACAACGCGGTCAGTGCCTTTTTCTCTCCCAGTAGAAACATTTCCCATTGCGAGGGTCAGGCCAAAGGTATTAATTCCATTCTGGCTACTGGCAAAGACATCTCCCCGATGCATGATCGCCACCGCCCTGACTATTGAAAGCCCGAGTCCATGGTGTGTATCACTGCGGGTACGGGAGGGATCCGCGCGATAAAAACGCTCAAATACCCGTTTCAGGTGTTCCGTAGCAAGGGGTTCCCCAATATTGGCGACCGCTATTGATGCCAGATCATTCTCTTTTGCGATTGTCACCGTAACGGTGGTGCCTGGAACAGCATGGCGGGCGCTGTTCTCCAGCAGATTCGCCAGAGAGCGGTGGAACAGTCGCCGGTCGATACGTGCAGTGATATCCCCCTCCACATGGATAGACAGGTTTTTTTCCGCAAATGAAGGTTCTACGTATTCCGTGGTCTTGTACGTCTCTTCACGAAGGGAGACTTCCGTTAACTGGGTTGCGTGTTCCCCGGCCTGGGCATGGGAAAGGAACAGCATGTCGTTGACGATTGAAGTCATGCGCTCAAGCTCTTCCAGATTGGATTCCAGCAACTCCTCAAGTTCATGCGTTTCGCGTTGACATGACAGGGCCAGTTGGGTTTGTCCCATGAGGTTGGTCAACGGCGTCCTCAGTTCGTGTGCGACATCGGCATTAAAACTCTCAAGCTGTCGCCAGGCAATTTCCTGCCGTTCGAGCACACCGTTGAACGCGACGGCCAGCTTTTGCAATTCATCCGGCAGGGTAGAGGTATCCAGACGCTGTCCGTGATTCCCGGGAGCAAGGTGATGTGCCTGATCGCTAAGTTTGTTGACGGGTCGCATGCCTATTCTGGCAATCACAAATCCCAGCAGGGCCACCAATAAGACGCCAATCGCGCTAATGACGATCAGCGTGCGGGTAAATTCATTCAGGGTACCCATATACGGCGTGGAGTCGATGGCAACCACATAGCGCAAAGCGGGGCGCTCACCCTGGGCCGGAATTTCCGACATCAGCAGGAACAGAGAGCATGACTCTTCTGTTGCTCCGGGAACTTTACTGAATCCGTTGCTCAGCGAAGCCCAGGTTACGCCGCTTGGCGGTGGCCCGCCCACCTGAAGTTCAGGGTTATCACTGAGGATCCAGTACTGCACGCGTCCACCTTCAGCCGCGGCCAAATCGGTGAATTTAGCTGCCAGTGTCTGCCAGCCATCCAGCGTGATGCGCGAGAGGATCCAGGGCTCAATCAGCGACTCCCTGAACTGCAATTCGTTATGCATCTGCTTTTGCAATGAGTCATGCAGGGAGCCCCTCAGCACAATACCGAATGCTGAGACTATCATGACGGAGGCAAGCGCAAACATCAGCGCCAGCCGTCCTGAGATGGAACGTTTAATCATGACAATCCTCTCTATTTTGTCTGGTGCTCGGGGCGGGTTTCAAGGACATACCCCATGCCGCGTACCGTATGCAGCAGTTTGACCGCGTAGGGCGCATCAATTTTCGCCCTGAGACGTTTTATCGCCACTTCAACGACGTTGGCATCGCTGTCAAAATTCATGTCCCAGACCTGTTCTGCAATCATCATTTTTGACAGAATTTCTCCCTGATGTCTGGCCAGCAGGCTCAGCAGGGCAAACTCCTTTGCCGTGAGCTCAAGACGATCCCCGGCTCGGGTGACGCGTCTTGCCAGGAGATCGAGATGCAGATCGTTAATATGTAATTGCGTGACATCCGCGCCGTCGCTGGGACGACGCCTCAACAACGCCTGTATACGGGCAACCAGCTCAATCAGGGAAAAAGGTTTAGGCAGATAATCATCAGCGCCATGGCGCAACCCCTTGACGCGCTCATCCACGGAACCACGCGCAGATAACATCAAGACGGGAGTCTGCTTGCTGGCCCGCAGGCCCTGCAGAACACTGTAACCATCCATGCCGGGCAGCATAACATCCAGCACAATCGCATCGTAATCGTACTCGAGAGCCAGATACAGGCCCTCCGTGCCGTTGGCCGCGATGTCTACGGTAAAGCCCAACTCACTGAGTGCGCGATTGATATAAGAAGAGGTTTTCTCCTCATCTTCCACCAAGAGTAGCCGCATGTCTGTTTCTCCCTTTGCCCTGCGGGCAATATTACGCATGTTACTGCTATTTTACCCATGCTCGACCAACACCAGACTGACATTTCCCTGACATTTTTGTCAGGGAAAAATTTCTCTCCACCTGACAGAAATGTTATCTGGCCGTCATGTTGATGTCAGCGCGTCACTCCTAAACTCCCTCTAAGCCTGTTCCCCTAACGAATAAGAACCAGGAGAGCATCAAGGTCATACGTTGTTTATTTTCCATATCTGGAGGGTTTTATAAATGAAACACAACGTTTTCAACGCACCATCGGTTTTTATAACAGCATCGGTTTTTAAAACAGCTTCGGTTTTTAAAACAACTTCGGTTTTTAAAACAACATTGTTAGCGGCAGTTATCACTCTTTCAACAGGGGGCGCAATGGCAGCAGACTATAAATCAAATCCGTTTACGTTGACCTATGATGGCGCGATTACCGAAAATGTGAAAGGTAAAGTCAATATTCATCCGGTCACTTACAAACTGAATGGTTTGGACATTGCTGCCAACGTATATACCCCTGCGAATTATGACCCCGCTAAAAAATACCCGACCGTGGTGGTGGCTCACCCCAATGGCGGCGTGAAAGAACAGGTTGCTGGTCTGTATGCCCAGCGTCTGGCAGAACAAGGCTACATCACCATTACTGCGGATGCGGTGTTTCAGGGTGCAAGCGGCGGTTTGCCCCGTAATGTAGACAAACCGGCTTACCGGATTGAAGACATACACGGCATGGCAGACTTCATCACCCAATATCCCGGTGTGGACACGGTCCGTTTAGGTCTGCTGGGTATTTGTGGTGGGGGAGGCTACTCCTTGAAGGCCGGGCAAACCGATAAACGCTTCAGCGCCATCGCCACGTTGAGCATGTTTGATTCCGGTTTGGTAAGGCGTAACGGCTATCAGGATTCGCAGATATCCACGATACAAGAACGTTTAAAGCAAGCCTCTGATGCGCGAGCAAAAGAAGCGGCGGGCGGTGAAGTGACCTATGTCGGGGATGCCAAACTGACGGACGAGCAAATTGCCAAGCTGCCGTTTGACCTCTATCGGCAGGGTTTTGAGTACTATGGCAAGACGCACGCTCATCCCAACTCAACCTTCAGATACACCGCCAGCAGTTTGCTCGACTTAATGAGATTCGATGCGGCAAGCAATATGGATTTAATTGATAAGCCGTTACTGATGATAGCAGGCAGTAAAGCCGATTCCCTGTATATGAGTGAAAAGGCATTTAAAGGTGCCAGCAATGCGAAAGATAAAGAACTGTTCCTGATTGACGGTGCCACCCATATTGAAACCTATTGGAAGCCGGAATATGTGAATCAGGCGATGGGTAAACTGGATCAGTTCTACGGGAAAAACTTATAAGAAAAAACGTTGTTGAATCATCTTTTACCCAGCGCCAACTCTAGCGCAGAGATGTATACCGTCGTAAGTCATGCCGGATGCCACCGTTATCTCTGTGGCATCCGCACGGTAAGTTTTACGGCTGAACCACGAAGAAAATTGTTAATAACGAATAACTCACTTTAACCCTTGGCGAACGCTATGAATAAATTACGATTCACTTCACTGACTAAACATCTGCTTATATTTCTGGCGATTGCTTTCAGTAGCCTGAGTGCGCTAGCCGAGGCGGCAGACAACAATGCCCGGCGGATCCTGATTGTCTATTTTTCTCAACCTGAGGAGGTGAAATTAGACGGGGTGGATGGTGTTTCAGGTGCGAGCATATTGCAAAAAAACAGTGTTGTTATGGGAAGTACCCAGTATGTGGCCCAGATTATCCAGAAAGAAACCGGTGGTGATTTGTTCCGCATTGAAACGGTTAAACCCTACCCGCGCCAGCATGACCCCTTATTGAAATATGCTGAACGAGAACTGAAAGACGGGGTTCGGCCAGTACTGAAAGCCAAAATACAAAATCTTGCTGACTATGACCAGATTTTCATTGGTTATCCCATTTGGTGGTACAAGATGCCGATGGTGATGTACAGCTTTTTTGAACAGCATGATTTTAGTGGAAAAACGCTTATTCCTTTTACCACCCATGGCGGCAGTCGATTCTCTGACTCTCTGCGCGAAATCAAACGCCTTCAGCCCAACGCACAATTGCTCATGCAGGGCCTCGCCATCTCAAGAGATGATGTGACAGATGATGATACGCCAAAGGAAATCATTGACTGGCTAAATACATTACCGAACATGCCGTGATAGCAGGCCAGTGAATGAAAGCAAAATATAAACTCCAGGTGGTGCAGGACACAGTGATGATGATTATTCTGTTATCACTGATGGGCTTTCACCTGTGGGGAGAAAGTACCCATGAGTGGTTGGGCATTGCATTTTTATTGTTCATCTTGCTCCATAATGGCCTGAATTTTCAATGGTTCAGGAAACTCTCCCAGGGAGAATATTCTGCTTTCAGGCTCATGCAAGTCACCGTTAATCTCTTACTGATACTGCTACTTTCATCCGCCATTATCAGTGGGCTGATGCTTTCAAAGCATGTATTGCCCGATTTGCCGATTCACAGTTCATCCGATGTCGTCAGAAAGATCCACATGACCAGTGTTCATTGGGGGCAAATTATCATTGCCGTTCATTTGGGCATGCACTGGAAAATGCTGGCCAACTTTTTTTGTAAAGTCTGGAATATTTCGCCCTATTCTCTTCTGGCGACACGTCTGATGCCCGCTTTTTTCCTCAGCATTGCCGTTTACGGCCTGCATGTTTTTATTCATCGCAACCTGCTGCCCTATCTCCTCATCCAGGTGGACTTTGCTTTTTTCGACTTTGAAGAGTCAAAGAAACTTTTCTATCTGGATTTCTTTGCCGTTACGATTTTATTTGCCTATCTCACACGCTTATCTCTCTGGCTTTTTCTTTTTCGTAATCAACGTATTAATAAAAATAACAGGACCAAAAGACCTGAATTAACTCCCCCAAAAATATGATTTGGTTAATTTACGCCAGGGATTATTATTTAGCCTCAGGTAACGTCTTTACTTCAGGCAGATGAGAATGAAAGTAGCACCCTGCAAAATCATTGATGGAAAAACATACACGCTGGAATTTTATGATGGCTTTGATCGCGGCTATATCGAGGAAACGCACTGGCTTCCCTATTACCTCCCTCAGTGGAGCAGTCGGGAATTGTCTGCGCCTCGATTCGAATTTTCTGATGATGGATTTGTTCTGAAAATTCAAAAAGATCAAAAACCGTGGTGCCCGGAGTTCAACGGGAATGTCAGGGTTTCCTCGTTACAAACAGGGGTTTACTCCGGTTCAGTTGGCTCACGGATTGGACAGCATCGCTTCTCGCCGCAATGTCTGGTACGCGAAGAACAGATTGCTGAGAAAAAGTACCTTCCCCGCTATGGCTATCTCGAACTGCGAGCCAAATGTAAGATTTCAGCGAACAATGTCGCGGCCTTATGGCTGATAGGCTATGAGGATCTGCCGGAGAGATCGGCAGAGATTTGTATCTTCGAGCTCAAAGGCACGAACGTAAATGACGAATGCGCCAAAATTGGCTATGGCGTACATCCTTTTGGCGATGCGAGAATTGTCGAAGAGTTCTACGAAGAGACCTTTGATCTTGATGTCACAATATTCAATACCTATGCCATTGAGTGGACAGGTGAAAAAATTGATTTCTTCATTAATGACCGAAAAATAAGAACCATCAGTCAGTCACCCGGCTATGAAATGCAACTGATGTTAAATCTCTACGATCTTGAAAATCGTAATGCCGAGAATATGTCTTTTTTCATCGACTATATTGCAGGATTCCATCACGAAGCTGTCGTGAATGGTTGAGGGTAAAAAAAGTATCAATCGTTCAGGCGCGGGATCTGGCTTCTATAGAAAATAATCTTTGGCCTGTGCTGGCATAGGATCTATGCCAGCGCGTAAGTCAGTGAATTGGAATTGTCTTACTTAATTATTATTGAAGCCATCCCAGTAGGCATCAATGCATTCCTTGATCAAAAGTTTCTCTTTTTTGGCATCTGAACCCATGGAGTAACTTTTTCCCATAAATATATGATAGCGCTCAGTATTGGAGTGACTTTCGTTATTCAGTAATTCCGTGGTTTTGGTTTTTGCATCCGCGAGAGACATGCCAGCGGCACGATCCTTCTTACCTTCCTGATAGAAACCCTCAAAGACCGGTGCCATGAGTTTCACCGAACCCGAGATATCAGTGCGGAAGTTTGGATCAAAATCATCTTTTGCCTTATAGATATAGCTCCGTGCATGACGTTCTGCGCTAGTTTGGGGAGTGCATGCGCTCAGTAAGATGAGACATGCTAACCCGGTAACATGCAGACGTTTCCCTTTCATTTTAATCCCTCGCAATTCCTGTGCCTGACGTTGTTAGTCTATCAATGTTATTAATATATAATCGTAAAAACAATTGCATGCAATAAGTTAGCCGACTTTTTGCATAGTTTTGCTCGATGATCCGATCAGCGGTTTCACATTGAACTGAGAGGGCATGCTGAGGGTCTTTCTACAAAACTGCGATTCCTTAAACCTGGTGGCAGTTTTCGCCAATCAGGTAGGTGGAGAGCATATCCCATAAAATATCCTGATATTTCCCCATTCATTTCCCTCTACTTTGTCATCCCGAACCTGCCCCTCCTTTTTAATCGAGTGGGCGGGTTTTGTCTCAGTGGTAGCGGTATACACATTTTCATTCTGTAACCGCCGTTTATGCTGAGGCATTTTTTCTCTCCGATAGCGACCTCCGTGAGCGATAAACAATGTAAATTGATCTACTCTTGCTTTTGTGGATTCTATGGTTTCTCATTGAATGCATAGTGCGTCAAATGGCGATTGACGATGTTTATCCCTAAAAGTCAGATGGATCGACATCACACAATTTCTTCCTTTCAGGGAAGGAATATCCCTATCATTTGTAAAGTTTTTAAAAAAACGACTTAAATTGATGTGAAATGAGTTTTCCTGTTTTTCTGAGATAAATCATAGAGAGTGGCTCTGGGTAAGGTTTTGTAGGTTTTTTCTTGAGAAAATTCCTAATTTTTTTGCTGATGAAATAACAAACACGCATAGTCTATAAACAAAACGCATCTCCCTCGGACTAAGAATTTTCTCTATGATGAAGCCATTGGTACATAAACTGACTTATATTGGTGACATTTTTTACGGCTTTTATAGTTAACCTCTGAGTCTGAATCTGTTCATTTATGGATTGCTTCCAAATAACCTTTTCCAAAGGGTTATTTGAATAAAGTTCATTATGGAACGGATAATTATTGGCGTTTCTTAATGATTAAGGGCGTCGTACTAATTGATATAATAAGGGAAGTTATAATGAAAAAGATTCTTCTGTCTGTTGTTGCCGCTGCAATTCTGTCTACCGGTATGGCGCATGCCGCTGATGGCGTGGAAAAAAAGATTAACCTCGTTGCTACCATTAACGACGCAATCTATGTTTCCAAGCCTGATGGCAAATCCTGGTATACTACAGAAGAGCTTTATGCCAAGGACTATACCCAGACTGAATTTGCATCAAACGTTCTGCCAGTGCGTATTTTCAGCAAAGCTGAAAAAGTAGCTGTTTCTCTGGTGCAGGCGGTTGTTATTCATAAGGATAACGGTGCCGAGTTCCAGAACGTTGTAGTCAACTTCGCGGGTGCAGAGCTGCCTGAACCGGGTAATGTCACGACCATTACCCAGACTACCTCGTTAAACGGCGGTTATGACAACATCTATGACCTGCAAATCCTGGCTGATGCACCTGGCGCCTCGACTGTTGAGTCAAACAATGGCCAATACCAGGGTGAACTGGTCATGCTGTTTGAACCTACGGTATAATCTGATCTTGCTGTAATATCCTGAGCAATGGTTTTGATAATAATAGGGTTATGCATAATGACCCTATTATTTATCTCAATGGGTATCGTGTCTCCTCTTACAGTGTTTAGGTTAAAGCCAGGAACCAGGCATTAATTAAAGTACCGTAAACATATTAACAGATATTGCCAGTTTACTTACGATCTGACTCATCATTGGGATCCAATACGGCATATGGGTTAATTATTATATTGCTTATTAAGCCCTTTATCCTGGTTGGTTGTTATTATGTTAATTATTAAGAGTGCCAGTTCTGTCGATTGTTAACACATTAATTATTGGCAGTGTTGTTTACTCTACTTATGGAACGGATTCTCCATGGCAAAAGTTATCTCAGGATGGGCAACTTCCTTATTGCTATTGGCACCGTCAGCCGCAACATATGCAAATGATGTCCAGATTGAATATCAGGTGCCCGCAGGGTTTTCCGAATCCGATCAGGACAAATCCATGCAGTTTCTGGCCACACTGGACGGTACGCCGTTGCCAGGGCCGGTAAGCTGGTCTATAGAGAAAAATCAGCTCACGTTTGATGAAAACCTTTACCGCCAGAACGGTATCTCAGCCGGGCAGATCGCTACGCTGAACAAGGTGCTCCCCCAAATTCCCTATGCCGTCTGCGAAAATGGCTGTGACTACACCCTCAGTGGCCAGAACGTGTCGCTGGACAAGGTGAAAAAGTCCCTGACCATCAGCAATGGCAGTTCGCGCTATGTCCAACCCGTGACCATGTTGAGCTTTATCCACAACCAGTCGCTGGATTTGCGTGCGTCTTCGCAGGAATACCGTGCGGTGTCCGCTTTCGGCCAGGGCTACCTGGGGCTACCCGCGCAGAGCTACGGCTACCTGAGCTGGTACTACAGCCAGAACCGAAACTACAACACCCGACAGACAGATCAGGGGATCAGTACCTGGTATCTGCAGAAAAACTTTGCCTCCACCTACCTGCGCGGTGGCCGTCAGGACACCCGGGATGCGGCGGCGGGCAGCGTCAATACCTCGCTGAACCCGAGCTTTGACCAGTTTGTCACCCTGGGCAGCCAGGACAACCTCAACCAGGATAAAAAATCAGCCGGCAAGCTGGTGCTGTTCGCCACCAGCGACGGTGACTACGAGTTCTACCGCGACGGGCGGCTTATTCGCCGGGTACCGGCGGTGATTGGCCGTAACGAGATTGACTACAACCTGCTGCCCGGCGGCTTCTACAGCGTGGAAATCCGCCTGGTGAACCGCAACGGGCAGGTGCTCAGCCGTGAGAA
>NZ_QOVA01000009.1 GCF_003332275.1 Edaphovirga cremea
CCCCACTTTGCTCTTGCGAGGTCATGCGGTATTAGCTACCGTTTCCAGTAGTTATCCCCCTCCATCAGGCAGTTTCCCAGACATTACTCACCCGTCCGCCGCTCGTCACCCAGGGAGCAAGCTCCCCTGTGCTACCGCCCGACTTGCATGTGTTAGGCCTGCCGCCAGCGTTCAATCTGAGCCATGATCAAACTCTTCAATTAAAAGCTTGATTTGCTTCAACACGTGAAGCGATGCTCAAAGATTACTTTCTGCAAATTCATTGCCCTTGCGGGTCAATGGATACTGCTTTGGTCACTCTTCAAGACTTGTTATCTTTTGTCCGTCTTTCGACGGTGGATATTGTCTTGTGAGTGCCCACACAGATTGTCTGATAAATTGTTAAAGAGCAGTGCGTTAGCCGCCGTGGCGCTATCGCGAGGTGGCGTATATTACGCTTTCCTCATTCAGAGTCAATCACTAATTTCGTGAATCCACCCTGCTTTAAATCTTTTCCGTCCCGGTCGCTTTGTGAAGTGAATCACTTGCGCCGTGTCGATGGAGGCGCATTATAGGGGGTCGAGTCAGAATGGCAAGCGTTAAACTTCACTTTTTTTCTGTTCGACCGTTTTTCATACGATGCGCTTAGATATTCCGCTTTTTGATAGCTGCAGGGAGATCCGCAAGGCTATTCAGCACCCAATCAGCCAGCACCTCGCCCTGTTCAGTCACCGGTTTACCGGTTCTGACTAAAACTTTAGTCCCCACACCTGCGGCTGCGGCTGCCTGCATATCCTCAGGTTTATCACCCACCATATAAGAAGCAGCCATATCTATGTTTAACTCTTTCTGCGCATCAATAAACATCCCCGGCTTGGGTTTACGGCATTCACACATCTGCCGATACTCCCCCTCGCCATCAGGATGATGTGGACAAAAATAGATACCATCCAGATCAACATCACGATCTGCCAATGACCAATCCATCCATTCTGTTAGATGCATGAACTGATCTTCTGTAAACTTACCTCTTGCAATACCGGACTGGTTGGTAACAAGAACCAGGGCATAGCCCATCTCTTTTAAAGTACGGCAAGCGTCGATGGCTCCATCAATAAACTGGAAATCATCTATTTCATGAACATACCCATGATCGACATTAAGCGTACCGTCACGGTCGAGAAAAATTGCTGGAACAGGTTGTGCCACGAATTTGCTCCTGATGGCTGGAAAACCACGCCAGTATCGCATGTTTTGACCGTTGGTGAGAATGCAATCCAGCAGCAATCCCGGTTGACTTGGACGTCTAGACGCCTTAACATCCAACAACGCTATGGTACTACACCAGCGTTAACTTTTATCTAGCCATAGGCAACCACGATAAAATAAGAAGAATATGATTAAACTTTCTAACATTACCAAAGTGTTCCAGCAGGGTTCGCGCTCGATTACTGCGCTCTCTGACGTGAGCCTCCACGTTCCTGCAGGACAAATTTATGGCGTTATCGGATCTTCAGGTGCAGGTAAAAGTACCCTGATTCGCTGCGTCAATTTATTGGAACGACCAACCCATGGGCAGGTTCTGGTAGACGGTAAAGATTTGACCGCTCTTTCTGAAGGCCAACTGACGCGTGCACGACGCCAGATAGGTATGATTTTTCAGCACTTCAACCTGCTCTCTTCACGTACTGTGTCAGGCAATGTGGCGTTGCCACTTGAACTCGACAATATGTCGCGCAGTGACATTAAAAAGCGCGTCAGTGAACTTTTGGATTTGGTTGGCCTCTCCGACAAGCATGACGTTTACCCGGCAAATTTATCTGGCGGCCAAAAGCAACGCGTTGCCATTGCACGTGCGCTGGCCAGTAATCCAAAGGTTCTGCTGTGTGATGAAGCCACCAGCGCACTGGATCCTGCCACCACCCGCTCGATTCTGGAGCTCCTGAAAGACATCAATCGTCGATTGGGTCTGACCATTCTGTTGATCACCCATGAAATGGATGTCGTAAAACGTATTTGCGATCAGGTCGCGGTCATCAGCGATGGTCAGTTGATTGAGCAAGATACCGTCAGCGAAGTGTTTTCCCACCCGAAAACACCGCTGGCCCAGCAATTTATCCAATCGACTCTGCATTTGGATATTCCAGAAGATTATCTGAAACGCATGAGCCCGGAACCGGCCGGAGATCGCCTGCCGCTACTAAAATTGGAGTTTACAGGCCAATCTGTTGATGCCCCGCTGATATCTCAGGCGGTAAGACGTTTCAATGTGGATATCGGAATTCTGAGTTCGCAAATGGATTATGCGGGCGGAGTGAAATTTGGTGTCATGCTGGCTGAATTACACGGCGAAGATGAGAATGCATTGGCGGCGATGCAATTCCTGAAAGATCATCATGTGAAAGTTGAGGTTCTGGGTTATGTCTGAGGCAATGATGTGGTTAATGGGCCGTGGCATCTGGGAAACTGTCATGATGACTTTCGTCTCGGGATTCTTTGGTTTTGTGCTTGGTTTACCGGTCGGGGTTCTGCTTTATGTTACCCGCCCTGGGCAGATCATTGAAAACCCCAAGCTCCATAGATCGCTTTCGGGTGTGGTGAACATCTTCCGTTCCATACCTTTTATCATTTTATTGGTGTGGATGATCCCTTTCACTCGGATCATCGTCGGTACGTCCATCGGACTGCAGGCGGCAATGGTTCCGTTAACCGTGGGAGCAGCCCCTTTTATCGCCCGCATGGTTGAGAATGCCCTGTTGGAAATTCCTACTGGTCTGGTTGAAGCTGCGCGCGCAATGGGTGCCACACCGCTGCAGATCATCAAGAAAGTCTTGTTACCTGAAGCTTTGCCGGGTCTGGTGAACGCTGCGACCATTACGCTGATTACACTGGTGGGCTATTCTGCAATGGGCGGCGCTGTTGGTGCTGGCGGTCTGGGGCAGATTGGGTATCAGTATGGTTATATCGGTTATAACGCCACAGTGATGAATACGGTATTAGTATTATTGGTTGTTTTGGTGTATCTGATTCAATTCTGTGGTGACCGGATTGTAAAAGCCGTCACTCACAAGTAATACGGATCGGCAATCGCGTTCACAGCAACGCATACAAATGCGTGTCTATAGATAGAGGGAAGGGAAATGGCTTTTAAATTGAAATCACTCGCCGTCGTCGGTGCACTTCTGGGTACTCTGGCTCTGGCAGGTTGCGGACAGGAAGAGAAAGATCCGAATCATATCAAAGTTGGCGTCATCGTGGGTGCCGAACAGCAGGTTGCGGAAGTGGCGCAGAAAGTCGCTAAAGAGAAATATGGCCTTGATGTCGAATTGGTCACCTTTAACGATTATGTTCTGCCAAATGAAGCCCTGAGCAAAGGCGACATCGATCTGAATGCTTTCCAACATAAACCGTATCTTGATCAGCAGATTAAAGACCGTGGTTACAAACTGGTGTCCGTCGGTAATTCCTTTGTCTATCCAATCGCTGGTTACTCGAAGAAAATCAAATCCCTGGATGAACTGACAGAAGGTTCGCAAGTTGCAGTACCAAACGATCCGACCAATCTTGGTCGCTCATTGCTGCTGCTGCAAAAACAAGGTTTGATCAAACTGAAAGACGATGTTGGCCTGCTGCCAACTGTTCTCGACGTGATTGAGAATCCGAAAAACCTGAAACTGGTTGAACTTGAAGCACCGCAATTGCCACGTTCTTTGGACGATCAGCAGATTGCATTGGCCGTTATCAATACCACCTACGCCAGCCAGATTGGTTTGACCCCTGCGAAAGATGGTCTTTTCGTTGAAGATAAAGATTCACCTTATGTAAACCTGATCGTTGCCCGTGAAGACAATAAAGATGCGGAGAACGTGAAGAAATTCGTACAGGCGTATCAGTCTGATGAAGTATATGAAGCTGCTAACAAAGCCTTCAACGGCGGAGCAGTGAAAGGCTGGTAATTTTTTATTGCTGCTTTTTGCCAATATATATGCAAGACGGGCTACGGCCCGTCTTGTTATTTGTGCGATAGATTGCTTCAATAAGTCACTTTTTAAAATGCAGAGGAATTTCCATGCGAGCTTTACCTCTCTGTTTGTTAGCACTTCTGCTAGCGGGATGTTCCACGACTCCAAAGACGACATCATCCCCGACAAACAGTGTCACTCCCGTCGCCCCTAAACCGGCAGTAGCTAAACCTGCAGCTCGACCTGCACCTGTAAAACTCTACAAGGAAGCAGAAGAGTTAGTGGGCCGTCCATTCCGTGATCTGGGCGAAGTCTCCGGTGAATCCTGCCAAATAACACCACAGGATGCACCGCCGAATATCGCGACCGCTCGCAAAAGAATGCAAATTCGTGCCTCATATATGAAAGCCAATGCTGTTTTATTGCATCAATGCCAAATTATGGGCGGTGTACCCGGCTGCTATCAGCAAGCCGTATGCCAGGGCACAGCTCTCAACGTTTCTTTTAAATGACCGAATTCAGCTTCAGCCAGATAGGGAGGATTCGTTCTCCCTACAAAGAAAAATTTGCTGTACCCCGACAGCCAGGTCTGGTTGAAGATGGGTGTGGTGAACTGATGTTGTTGCCACCCTACAACCAACCCGAAGCAGTACGTGGGCTTGAGGATTTCAGTCACATATGGGTGATGTTTATTTTTCATCAAACCATGGAAGGAGGCTGGCGTCCAACCGTGCGCCCTCCCCGGTTGGGCGGAAACGCGAGGATTGGCGTGTTCGCAACCCGCTCTACGTTCAGACCGAATCCTGTGGGTATGTCGCTGATTGAGCTAAAAGGCATTCGCTGCCAGGGTTCAGAGGTCATCCTCGACTTAGGCAGTTTGGATTTGGTTGATGGAACACCGGTCATTGATATCAAACCTTATCTTCCCTTTGCCGAAAGTCATCCTTCTGCGCGAGCCGGATTTGCCCAATTGGCCCCGACTGCTGATATGCCCATACTTTTTTCTGCGCAGGCCGAACGACAACTACAGTTAAATCTCGCACGCTACCCCACCCTGCGCCGCTTTATCACTCAAGTACTGGCACAGGATCCGCGACCTGCATATCGAAAAGGAGAACATGTCGAACGTGACTATGCCGTGCATCTCCTGGAATTTAATGTGCGCTGGCGCGTGATTGAAAACGCAGCAGAAGTGATCTCACTCGATAACGTTTAATTTTCTTTCTGCTCTCTTTTGACAACCGGCTGTCGCTGTTAAACTAAACCACTTTTTAGTTTTTGGCTGCCTGCTGGCAACTCAATGCAATCTGCCGTTCTAATGGAATCAACACACCATGCGTACTAGTCAATATCTGCTCTCCACTCTGAAGGAGACCCCAGCCGATGCAGAAGTCATCAGCCATCAGTTGATGCTGCGTGCCGGGATGATTCGCAAACTGGCATCAGGCTTATACATCTGGCTGCCTACTGGCCTGCGAGTTCTGAAAAAAGTCGAAAACATCGTACGCGAAGAGATGAATAACGCGTGTGCGATTGAAATATCCATGCCAGTGGTTCAACCCGCAGATTTATGGCAGGAAAGTGGTCGCTGGGAACAGTATGGCCCTGAACTGCTGCGCTTTGTTGATCGCGGAAATCGCCCATTTGTACTGGGTCCAACGCATGAAGAAGTGATTACCGATCTGATTCGTAACGAGATTAGCTCTTACAAACAGTTGCCGCTGAATTTCTACCAGATTCAGACCAAGTTCCGTGACGAGGTTCGCCCGCGTTTCGGCGTGATGCGTGCGCGCGAATTCCTGATGAAAGATGCTTACTCTTTCCATACTACGCAAGAGTCGCTACAGGAGACATATGACACAATGTATGCCGCCTACAGCAAGATTTTCTCACGCATGGACCTCAATTTCCGCGCGGTACAGGCTGATACAGGCTCAATTGGCGGCAGTGCATCGCACGAGTTTCAGGTTCTGGCCTCCAGTGGTGAAGATGATATCGTGTTCTCTACCGAATCAGATTTTGCTGCCAACATTGAGTTTGCCGAAGCGGTTGCACCAGCCACACCGCGTGCAGCAGCAAGTGAAGAAATGCGTCTGGTTGATACCCCAAATGCAAAAACCATCGCTGAACTGGTAGAACAGTTCCAGATGCCGATTGAAAAGACAGTGAAAACACTGTTGGTTCATGCAAATAAAGAGAGTGGACACAAACTGGTTGCCCTGTTGGTACGTGGTGACCATGCGTTGAATGAAGTTAAAGCTGAGAAATTACCTCAGGTTTCAGCTCCACTGACTTTCGCTACAGAAGACGAGATTCGCGCCATTATTGGGGCCGGTCCTGGCTCACTGGGTCCAGTGAATATGCCAATTCCTGTCGTTATTGATCGCTCCGTCGCCGCAATGAGTGATTTTGGCGCCGGGGCTAATGTGGAAAGTAAACATTACTTCGGCATAAACTGGGAGCGTGATTTACCTCTGCCACAAGTTGCAGATATTCGTAATGTGGTCGAAGGCGATGTCAGTCCTGATGGTAAAGGCACTCTGCTGATCAAGCGTGGTATTGAAGTGGGTCATATCTTCCAGCTTGGTACCAAATACTCAGAAGCAATGAAGGCAACGGTTCAGGGTGAAGACGGACGCAATCAAGTGATGACCATGGGTTGTTACGGTATTGGTGTTTCCCGCGTGGTTGCTGCGGCAATTGAACAGAACCATGACGATCGCGGCATTATCTGGCCTGATGCCATTGCACCTTTCCATGTCGCTATTCTGCCAATGAATATGCATAAATCTTTCCGCGTGAAAGAGTTGGCCGAGGAGTTATACTCCACGCTTCGTTCACACGGTGTTGATGTTATTCTCGACGATCGCAAAGAACGTCCAGGCGTCATGTTTGCTGATATGGAATTGATTGGCGTACCGCATACGGTTGTCATCGGCGATCGCAACCTGGACAGTGAAGAGATCGAATACAAAAACCGTAGAAACGGTGAAAAGCAGATGATTAAAACGCAGGATGTTATTGCATTTCTGCTAAGCCAGATCCCTCGCTAATCGTCGTTACAGAGATTTATCATTGTCCCAAAAGCCAAACGCCCGCATTGCGGGCGTTTTTACTCATGCTCGTCGGTTCAACGGCAGCGCTGATTGGCATCGAATTTCGCCGGTCCATCAACGACCAATGTTTTTTGCACCAGTCCCTCTTCTGCTGAAGGCAATAGCATAAAATGTCCGTTGAGCGTGACAAACACGGGCTCTCCCCCCGCTTTACCGGCGGCGCTGTAACCTTGCTGCAGCGCGACAGTATTATCCACAGGGAAAGATTTGCCGGTGGTGCAATCAGTGAATCTGGCCGCATCAGCGAAATACTTGTACATCCCCGTTAAGGCCATTGGCGTTGTAGGTAGATCTTGCTTAACCGGCTTCAACTGATAATTGAATGTGGATTCTATCGGCAGGCCACTGCGATCAAGCATTTCCAGATTCTTATCCTGCGGGCGGAAATAACGCTTCTCACCGTGGTTATCAGTCAAAACCAGTTTGTCTGCCGTTCTGGCCCAATTACCATATTCAGCAAACGTGCTGTCGCCTTCTTTGCCTTGCAAATACTTCTCTTGCAGAACAAATGTTCCATCCTCATTCAGAAAGAGCGAGGTTTCAATACCGCCGCAATCCGCGCAAGGCAAAATGCCCTGATAGCTCTGCTGCATAGGCTGTAACCGTTGTTCATTCGCGCGAAAATGATTATTGCAGCCAATCAGCAAAAGTGCCCCGATGGCAAAAAAACACTTATTGTTATTTTCTTCACAGTTTCTCTCCTACTGTGTACTGCGTAACAGACAGACCTTTTTCATTCTGTCTGGCCAGATGACTAAATCTGGCGAATTTTACCCCGCAATGCTTTCGTTCCTGCTTTACGCGTTTTGCTATCCAACCGCCTGGTTTTTGAGGCTTTGGTCGGTTTTGTTGGACGCCTGACTTTTTCAACCACCGTCGCTTCACGAATGAGGGCAACCAGTCTGGTGAGAGCGGCCTCCCGATTCAGTTCCTGACTCCGATATTCCTGTGCTTTAATAATCACCAAACCATCAGCAGTGATAAGGTGGTGATTCATCACCAATAGGCGCTGCTTATAATACTCTGGCAGGCTGGATGCCTTGATGTCAAAGCGCAGATGAATTGCGGTTGATGTTTTATTTACGTGCTGGCCACCAGCACCCTGTGCACGAATCGCCGTCAACTCTACCTCGCTGTCCGGTAAAGTGACACTATTGGATATAATCAACACACTCAGCGCTCACTTGATTGCCAATCTACAAAATGAATTTCCAAACTGGTCTGAGCATCAGAAAGCCAGATAGTACCTTCCTGTAGAGTGGCTTGTAACACCATATTTCGATTAGCCATTGATGCTAATTGCATCAATAAGCCATCCTCAATAAAGCGCACAGATAAATTCCGCAAACCAGAAGTTTTCTCTTTCATTTGCGGCCACCACACTTTTGCTCCGCGGTCACCGTAAGCATAAAGCACGACATTGGATGATTGATTACAGGCTTTTTTCAACCGTTTCTCGTCTGGTAGACCCAGTTCAATCCAAAGATCGATACCATTATGATCGTTCTTCAGCCAGATCTCAGGCTCATCATCCGCACTCAGACCTTTAGTAAAAAATAATCGTTCATCCGCATGGCAAATCCAGGCTAAAAGTCTCAGCATCATCCGCTGTTCGGTTTCTGAAGGATGTTGCGCTATCGTCAGGCTAGCGTCGTGAAAGAAATTTCGATCCATATCCGCAATATTAATTGCCGCTTTATGGATGGTAGCTTTTAGCGCCATGAGGAACCTCTTGAGTAACAATCGGTAAGTGTACTTGAAAGTACTGCGCCACAACCAGTAACGAACAAATAAACTGAATATAAGCCAATTATAAGATAGAGAGAAACCTTGTTGCTGCTGCTAATAACTCAGTAACTCCTGTGCTATAGTCGTTAGATAATGAGAGTTTATCTTCGTGGGTTTATCAGTTTGCTGGCTTCTGTGCCATCCTACCGGGATAAGCTCTTAGGGGGAGGATAACGTGCAACAATACTGTGAATTAGTACGCCGTTTTTATGCCGAGATTGGCAGTGGCGATCTCGGCTACGTGCCCGATGCATTGGGTTGTGTATTGAAAGCATTAGACGAAGTTGCGGCTAACACTGAACTTCCGTCTTCCGTCAGGGACCAGGCGGCTTTTGCCGCCGCTAACTTACTGGTGAGCGATTATGTCGACTAATGATGAGTACCAACCCATCAATTGTGATGACTACGATAATCTTGAGCTTGCCTGTCAGCATCACCTTGTTTTGACGCTGAAGCTGCGGGGCGGAGATGTTGTCGAGGGGAAAGCGAACGATCTGATCTCGAGAAAACATGTGGAATACCTGATTATTGAAGAGGCAGGTAATCAACGTGAACTACGACTCGACCATATCGCAAGTTTCAGTCATCCTGAAATTGGTACTGTAGTTGTCAGTGCTTCTTAGCAACCACAACTGCTATCTGCTTACAGCGGGCGACCTCAGGGTCGCCCGTTTGCATTAGGAGAAGGGCAACACAGCTGTCCGATTTGGCCTTAACCGAACTTGCACTGGCGTTTCCATCTGCCAATACAGACACAGAAGCCACACTGAAACTCAACAAAATTCCTACGGGCATTCTCATTACTGCACATTAAAACGCATATTCAAGCGTTATTAATCAATTTTGGACTTCCTTATTCAAGTTTCTGCCACTTGATCTGCCATTCCGCTTCGTTATCCTCTGCAATTGCGTCGCGCGTCACAAAAACACCTGGGGCAGCAATCAGCGTATCAGCATAGTAAATGAGCGGTGTCCGAGTTCGCTGCCAGGGAGGGATCCCGAGTTCTTGCCATATTTTTTTTATCTGTCGGGAATGATCTCTCCCCACAATACGGATCTTCCCTTGTGCAAAAAACCTTACCGTCACCGTCTCACCACGCCGAGGCTGACGAATTCCCCTTCCCTGAGTATCAACTTTTAGACACCCCAAATTATCGGGCAAAATCAGATCGTCAGGAGGTTGCCAGAACAAAACGGTATCGGTTAAAGGTACCGTTTGAAGTAACAAATATAAACGCTGACGAAAACGACGAAATACCCACGCCCCTAAAGTAAGCTGAGGCTCGGCATCTTCACGGCTGAGGACCACTTCATTCCAGACGCGTTGCAATTGATCACGGGCTGGCATTTGAACCCCAAAGTCGGCAATCCAACGACGCAAAAGCGCATAGCGCTTAACCTCTGACATAGAGGTCAACCCCTCTATATCCAGGGATCGATTCACATCGATCAATGAATCCAGTGCATCGCGCAACAATTCGTCCAACAGCGATTCTTGCTCGGCGCAAAGAGCGGCACTCCGGGCCGCTGCCGAGGCAAAATGCGGCCAACGCTCTGAAAGTTCAGGCAGAATTCTTAATCGGAGAAAATTGCGATCAAAACGATCGTCCTGATTACTCTCATCTTCTATCCAGGTGAGCTGATGTTGGAGAGCATAAGCTTCCAGCTGCGAGCGAGAAATATCCAAAAGTGGCCGTAAAAGCATATTCTGACGAAAAGGCATTTCTTCCGCCATTCCGGAGAGCCCTGCGGGTCCGCTACCGCGTTTTAAAGCCAACAATAGCGTTTCACACTGATCGTCCTGATGTTGTGCCGTCAGCAGAAGTTCTCCTGATAATAAATATGCCGCAATGGCCTGATAACGCGCAATACGCGCAGCCGCTTCCAGCCCTTGTCCGCCACGATTAACGTCCACATGCACAACCTTGAGTGGCACCTTCAAGGCATCGCAAATCAGTTGGCAATGCTTAACCCAAGAATCTGCAAAACGACTCAATCCGTGATGAATATGTATTGCACGAATTTCCAGAGAATGCTGCTGACGCAGCTGTACCAAAGCATGGAGAAGCACGCTTGAATCGAGTCCACCGCTGAAAGCAACCAGTAGTTTCTTGCGCTCACGCAGTTTGTTAGTAATACCTTGCTGGAAATCCAATATATTCATGACGTAGTAGCGATCATCCTGCTTGTATGAGAAACGGCTATTCGCAAATTAACCAATGCAGTACATCATGACGCAACATCGAAAAGATTTCAGCTACGTCAGATGATTACAATCAATGAAACAACTACAAAATAGTTAAAGCGCCTTCCCAAGGGCGCTTTAACAGTCATGACATTAATCAGAATTGCTGATCACTTTAACAGTATATCGTCCATCGGACTGCCGGTATGCACCATGGATATCAGTAGCGAAGCCAGGATAATGAGCGCCAATTTCGCACAACATTTGCAGGAACTCCAGGATGGGACGACTCTCTTCCGTCAACATTTCTCCAGGCATGACTAAAGGAACACCGGGAGGATAAGGCAGAATCATATTTGCATTCACCTTACCGATCATCTCTTCAAGATAGACTTCTTCAATTTTGCCATGTAGTTCCAGTTGAAAAGCCTTATGCGGATTCATCACCATGGTCGGTAACACTTCAAAGGCGTGGTACATAAGTTCAGGCAAGTTATGATCGGCTATAAGCTGATGAATACCTTGAGCTAACGTTTGGATTCTCATGTTCTCATAGAATTCAGGGGCCTCTTGATAAAGCGCGGGCAACATGTTTTTTACTCTCAAATTCAGATCATATGCACGTTTGAATTCAGTGAGCCCACGCAACAATCCTAATGCTTTTGTTTTATCAATACCGATACTGAATAAGAATAGCAGGTTATAAGGCCCCGTCTTCTCGACAATAATTCCTTGTTGATCAAGATATTTTGAAACCAGGGAAGCAGGAATACCCTGGGAAGCCATGGTTCCATCCTTACTCATACCCGGCGTAAGAATAGAGACCTTGATAGGGTCGAGATACATATGGTCATTATCAATATCTTTGAAACCATGCCATGCATCATCGCTATTTAGCGGCCAGCATTTTGTCTCACCATGAATATCATCAGGTTGCCAAACATCAAAGAACCATCCATCAGACTCATCTTTCAAGCGTTTAATCTCCTTACGAAATTTAATCGCTCGTTCAATAGACCCATTTAAAAGACGTTTACCACTATTACCTTTCATCATTGCTGCTGCCGTTTCCGTAGAGGCAACGATGCCATAATGCGGTGACGTCGATGTATGCATCATAAAGGCTTCATTGAAAGTCTCTTCAAAGTAATCACCTTTAATGTGGATCATGGAAGATTGTGAAAATGCAGCGAGAAGTTTATGTGTTGATTGTGTCTCATAAATAGTTTTTCCCGCTACTTTGTTCCCACTCATTCCACACTTGCCTTTATAAATTGAGTGGAAATTAGTGTAAGGTACCCATGCAGAATCAAAATGAATCGATTTCACATCCAGTTCTTGCTTTATAAAATCCGTGTTATACAACAATCCGTCATAGGTGGAATTTGTGATGACCGCATGTACCGGCCAACTTGCTCCCACTGTCTCGCTAACGCGTTTGGCTATGGTTTCTCGCTGAAACTCACTCTTTGGAATGCCACCAAGGATGCCATATGCATTACGCGTTGGACGGAAATATATTGGCGTTAAATCACTCATCATCATCAAGTGGGTAAGGGATTTATGACAGTTTCTGTCAATCAAAATCGTACTTCCTGCGGGTGCCGCATACATGCCAACAATTTTGTTGGCCGTAGAAGTTCCATTGGTCACAATATAGCTGCGCTCGGCATTGAACGTGCGCGCAATATACTCTTCAGCTTCCTTATGTGGCCCGGAGTGATCAAGTAATGATCCCAACTCAGAGACAGAGATCGAAATATCGGACTTCATGGTATTTGCCCCAAAGAAGTCATAGAAAAGAGTGCCTACCGGACTCTTCTGAAAAGCTGTCCCTCCCATATGGCCTGGTGTACAGAAAGTATATTTCCCTTCACGGACGTATTTGAAGAGCGCCTTGGTCAATGGGGGTAAAATAGCATTGATATACTCATCAACTGTCTGTTTTATTTTATTGGCAATATCCGCCTCTGCTCCCAAGGCGTACTCAAAGAAACGTATCTGCAAACGCAACTGATTCAAGCTGATATCCAATGAAGAATGTACATTTGCAAATGCAAACAGTGGCAGCATTTCATTTAGATAGTGAATATCTTCGCACAGATCGAGGTTGTATTTATCCCAATCGAAAATAACGCCACATAAACGGGCATTATTCTCAATAAGTTTAAGAAGATCTTCGCGATTTTGTGGATAGACTATTTTAAAATTCAAGGCTTCCAGTGATTTATGCAACTCACGAATGGGTTCTTCTTTAAAATAAGCACCCATATGATCCATAACCGCTATAATATTCATATTCTATCTCCTGGCAAAGTTAGCCCCTCCCTTGTTTGGTAGGGATATAAGGAGAGGCGACATAATGGGATAATTTGTCGTATTAATGTATTGTCTTAGATTTAGGCGCTATTTTATATTTAGGCACTAAAGTGTCGCTTTTTTTATCTCCTCATTACAGAAAGTTGGTGGATTACGTTTGTTCATTTTGAGTGCATAAAACATCAAAATAATCAGGCTGACAATAAATGTGCCTGATAGCTCCAGGGATCCCGCTCCCATCAAGGCGATAAAACAGAAGCAACAACCGAGAATGGATGCGGAGAGACTTAGAAGATTGCGCATACTTGCGCCTTCGAAACGAATCAGGTCAATGCAGGAGTAGAAGTAAGGCAGCATGGTCAGCAGTACGGCAATGCCTGTCAGTGTGCCAAAAAGATCGGATGCTTTTCCTCCGCCCGAATTCATCACCGTGATAAAAATCATTAAAACAGTCATTTTTAACGCGGCAAGTAATAATCCTTTCCTGGGTACGCCATTCTTGTCGATTTGGCCGTAGGCTGCCGGAAAATTGCCGTCGTTGGCCGCTCTGGCACCAGCCTGTCCCACCAACATCATCCATGAACCCAAGGAGGTCAAACAAGCAAAGGCTGTAAAAGCTGAAACAATCGGTGCCGCCCAACTCCCAACCATCAAAGACGCACTGGCGGCAAAAGGGGCACCCGATGCCGCCATCTGTGAAGCAGGAAACATCCCATTGATGGCCTGAGTTGCAGCAATGTATACGGCACCGGCGAGTGCAGTTCCCATCATGGTTGCGAGGGGAACGGTTCTTTGCGGATTTTTGACCATCCCTGAACTGACCGAGGCAGATTCAATTCCAACAAATGCCCACAAGCAGAGTAATACACTACTGATCACGGCCTGGTAGTCCGTTGTTCCTGATGTATTCCAGTTGGCTTTATACGTGGCAATATCAAACCAACCCCATCCGAAAATGGCAGTCGACATGACTGGAATGAGTACCAATATAAGACCCGTAGTTGTTAACCGACTGACCCATGAGCCACCCAGCAAGTTGATGAAGGTGAAGAACCAGACGAGCGAAATACATGCAATCCCTGCTGGTACAGGACTATTCAGTATCGGGAAGAAAGTGGAGAGATATGAAACGGCAGTGATCCCAATGGCAAGATTACCAATCCAGTTTGCATGGTAATAAAGTACGCCAGTTTGAAAGCCAAAAGCAGGGCCAATTTCTCCCGCATAGGCAATAGGACCACCAGCCTGAGGATTTTTTGTTCCCAACCTTGCGAATACATAGGCCAGCGATAATGCACCGATCAGCGCAATCACCCATCCCCAGATAGCAATAGATCCCAGCTTTGCCAAATTAGCGGGTAATAGGGCGATCCCACTTCCCATCATATTCCCGGCAACCACTCCGGTGCAGGCGACGAGTCCTATTTTCTTGTTAGATGACATGGTCAGTTACCTTTATTAAATTTGGAAACAAATTTATCTTTCCTGCGTTAATAACGCACGGCAGGAAGTGAACGACCGTCATGCTACTGATCATTTCAAAAAAATAACTCAGGAAAAAGTAAATTTAATCTATGGTTTTTATTCTTGATATTTTATTGATATATCCACACTCAAATACAATCAATAAAACCATCAGCCAATTGCAACCCAAAGCAGAAAAACCACACTATTACTTATATTTCACAAGAGAATTTACCTGAGTAATCAATCACTGAGGTAATTATTAAGATAAGGAGTAACTTGTGAGGTCTCAGTATGGAAAATAGCATTTCCCACCCAGCTCAACGTATCAATACCCGGCCTGAGATTAAATGCAGTCATATAGGCATCTGCAGCAAGATGATTTTCCCCTTTCAACTCATAAGTTTTGCCCAGTAAAACGTAATTCAGCCATGAAACTTCAATTGCCATTGATTTTTGCAGCGCATTATATGCTGCATCGGCCCGCCCCTCACTAAGGTCACGGATGGCATAAATTTGCTGGAGAATAGCGGTATCCTGCAATGCATGAATGTCAGCCAAAGCCAGCAGATCATCATGCAATTGCAGTATTCGAACGTCATCATACGGCAGATAAGAGTTAAGAAGCAGCTCAATCAGAACCTGATAAGCTTTGCCACGAATGGAGTCAGGATGTTCGATAATCAATTGCTCCAAGAGGTGTCTGGCTTTGAGCAGACTGTCCTGATCACCATGCTGAATCCACTGTAATACTTGATATAGACGTTGTTGGAGATAGTTTTGCTCTTTACCACCAGCAATGAGTTCAGGAATGACTTTTGCGGGAATCGTCACCTTCAATACATTGAAAAAACTCTTAAAAAAGTCGTTCTGTACATTGACGATATTGTTAGCGGTGATAACGTATCGCTTGTCCAGGATAAGCTAATTATTTGCATGATCCTCAAGACGCAGGGAAAGGAAACACTGCTGCGCCCGGTAATGGTGTTCATTGATAAATTCAATATAGAGCGACTTACCAGAACCTCCCTCTTCCTTGCCGAGATAATTCGTTTGATCGTGAACCAGATAGGTTGAAAAGGTGTTGAGGGTGCGTGTTACGGTATCAGCCAAACCCAAAATGTAAGCAAGCTGTATTGGCCCGTTTGTACAACTGTTTCCACCATTAAGGCGAATCGTGATCTCGCGAGGGTTCAGAATCGTGACAGGAGGCGGTACAGGTTGACGCGCGTTGAAAGAAGCGACCGCAATGAAACTTACACAAAGCATCAATGCCAAAATAAACGCCAGCCATTCCCAAAAATGAGACATTCTATGCAAGGAATGATTGCCAACGAGCTCATTCTGTTGCAAAGGTTGTAAAGCAGGAAGTGATGATGGCTGTATATCAGTTGCTATAACCTCAATTAACGATATTTCAGAAACATTTTCAGTGTTGACATTTTCTTGAGATTTATTAGCAACCCCATGAATCTCATGTTGATATAAAGTTGATGTATTTGCGATATCTTCAGAGATTAATAACCCCTCTTGTACTTCATCTTGCCATTTAACGGGTTGCACTAACTTATATCCCCGTTTAGGAATCGTGATGATATAATCATGATCTTCATCCCTTCCCTTCTTCAGCGATTTTCGCAACTCGGATATACACTGAGTAACAACATGATCAGTAACCATTCCCCTTTGCCAAACGTTATTAATAAGCTCATCCCTGCTCAATACTTGATCAGGGTATTTAGCAAAGTAAGTTAGCAGATCGATTAATCTGGGTTCGAGAAAAAATGCATAACCATTTCTACTAATTTCATTGTTGGGAGGAAAAACCACCCATTCACCAATGGCAAATGTCTTTTCTTTCATTGTTTTTATTTAATAAAACCTAAAGGGAGGACATAATATGATGAAACTTTATCATATCAATGATTTTTGCTCGTACAGAAAAGTAGATATCGTGCGCAGTGTCAATTAATAGTTAAGTATAAAATCAGTGCGCACGAAGTTAATTATTCGTTCTCGTAAAGTTCTAAAGGTAATAGATCGGGATCCTTAAAAAAGGTAAAACGTTTCCCTGTAAAAGGATCAACCCGGATCGGTTCACACGTTACACCGGCACGTTCAAGTTCACTGATTGCAATCTCGATATTATCCACACTGAATGCGAGATGACGCAAGCCGCATGCTTCTGGTTGACTGGGGCGTGCAGAAGGGTTAGGAAAGGAAAAAAGTTCGATGGTGTAATGATCGTTGAGTGCCAGATCCGCTTTCCAGGAGTCTCGCTCCTGACGATAAAACTCTCCTAACAGCCGGAATCCCAAAATATCGCAATAGAAGTGCTTACTAATTCGATAGTTACTGGCAATTATCGCGATGTGATGAACCTGACGTAACTTAAGCATGCTTTCTCCAAGACTTATTCATGTCCTGTGACGGTACCTGACCAGAGTAAATCCCGTCAATCCGTGCTTTCCTAAATTGCCCGAATTACGATACGTCACGCAAAAGCACGCTATTGCCCCGCGTAGCCCAACTCCAGAGCGTGTACAGACCCATTCACGCCGCCTATCTGATTATTGGCGACGGTTGAGAGCGGATGAGGGTGTCCCTGCATCCGCGTTTATTCTCAGGATGGTTTGAAAACGCTCACCAGATACCGCCCCTCTTCGGTCAGTTTCGCTCCGTGGATATCGGTTTCAAACCCTGGATAATGAGAACCAATCGAACACAGCATCAGTAAAAATTCGAGTACAGCCCGGCTCTCTTCTGTGATCATTTCACCAGGCATTACTACCGGCACCCCCGGCGGATAAGGCAAAATCATCGTCGCCGACACTTTGCCGATCAGTTGATCAAGCTCACATGTTTCCACGTTGCCTCTCACCTGATGCTGGAACATCTCATAAGGGGTCATTTTCATTTCAGGCAAAGTATCGAATGCGCGAAGCATTAATCGGGGTAAATCATGCTGCTGCATAAGGCGATGGATGCCCTGTGCCAAGTCCTGAATACGCATGTTGCGATAAAAGTCCGGATCTTCCGCGTAAAGATCCGGCAGCATATTGCCCACACGTAAATTAAGATCGAATGAGCGTTTGAACTCAGTCAAACCACGCAGCAAGCTCATTGCTTTGGTTTTATCGATACCAATACTGAATAGAAAAAGCAGATTGTAAGGTCCGGTCTTTTCGACGACCACACCGCGCTCGTCGAGGAATTTTGCTACCAATGCTGCGGGGATACCCGTTTTCGCCAGCGCTCCTTTCTCATCCATTCCCGGCGTCAGGATCGTCACTTTAATGGGATCAAGAAAGATATGATCGCGATCGGTCTCACCAAATCCATGCCAATTGTCATCCGGATTTAATGGCCAACATTCGGCTTCATCGATCTCTTCAGGCTGCCAGATGTCAAAAAACCAGCCATCCGACTCCTCACGTAAACGCATAACCTCTTTGCGGAAATGCAGGGCACGCTCAACCGAACGGGTAATCAATCTGCGCCCAGGATTACCACGCAGCATCGCGGCAGCCGTTTCCATTGAAGCGACAATGCTGTAATTCGGCGATGTCGTGGTATGCATCATATAGGCTTCATTGAAGGTGCCTTCGTTATAGTCACCTTTTATATGAATCATTGATGCCTGCGAGAATGCCGCCAATAATTTGTGCGTCGATTGCGTCTCATAGATCACCTTTCCCGGGATCCTTTCGCCACTCATCCCGCTTTTACCGGCATAAATCGGATGGAAATTGGTGTATGGCACCCATGCGGAATCAAAATGTATTGAAGGAACGTCCAGCGTTTGCTTAATGTAGTCAGTGTTATATAGCAAACCATCGTAGGTGGAATTGGTGATCACTGCGTGCACTGGCCAACTGGCATTGGCAGTTTGTGCAATCTTCAATGCAATACTCTCGCGGGAAAATTCACGCTGCGGTATGCCGCCGAGAATGCCATATGCATTGCGGACAGGGCGTAAATAGATCGGCACAATATTGGTCATCATCAATAAGTGTGCCAATGACTTATGGCAATTTCGATCGATAAGCACAGTGCTACCCGCTGGTGCAGAATACATCCCGACGATTTTATTCGCCGTCGATGTGCCATTCGTCACCATGTAACTCTGCTCAGCATTGAACGTGCGGGCGATATACTCTTCGGCCTCAAGATGCGGGCCGGTGTGATCAAGCAGAGATCCCAATTCCGTCACAGAAATTGAAACATCAGCCTTTAAGGTATTGGCACCAAAAAAATCATAGAACAAGGTCCCTACGGGGCTTTTTAGAAACGCAGTGCCCGCCATATGACCGGGGGTACAAAACGTATATTTGCCTTCTTTTACATAAGTGAAGAGTGCCTTGGTCAATGGTGGCGTAATGGCATCGATGTATTCATCCGTATACTGGCGGATTCGCTGCGCGATATCTTCTGCAGCATCGAGCGTATACTCAAAAAAGTAGAGCGCCATACGCATTTCATTGAGACTGACATCCATTGAAGAAGTGGTGTTGATGAATGCGTAGAGTGGCAAATATTCATTGAGGTCGTTGATCTCAGTACAAAGTTCCATACTTAACTGATCCCAATCGAAAATAACTCCGCAGATGCGAGCGTTATGCTCAATGAGTTTCAACAGGTCGGCTGAGTCCTGTGGATAAATCAGTTTGAATCCCAGCCCCGTCAATGCGACATCCAACTCGCGCATTGGCTCATCTTTGTAATACACACCCATTGGTTGCATGATGGCAATTATATTCATGAATCGATCCTTTTTTGTTCTGCATTTGCCTATGCATTTCCGCAGCTGGTAAGCATAGTTGAATATCATGCTACAGAGAGGTGTTATGGCGGTGGAGAAACAACAGGTAACAAAAAACCCGATGACAAATCAATGGCATCGGGTTTCAGGAATCAACAACGCTACCTTATCAGCAGTAACCGTAAGTCATCAGGCGCTGGTAACGGCGGTTGCGGAGTTCTTCTGTATTGAGTACGTCGAGATCGCTAAAGTCAGCCAATAACTGTGCCTTCAAGGATTCAGCCATCGTCGCAACATCACGATGAGCACCACCCAAAGGTTCAGGAATAACCGAATCAATCAGCTTAAGCTCTTTCAGGCGCGGTGCCGTGATACCCATCGCTTCCGCAGCAAGAGGGGCTTTATCTGCGCTTTTCCACAGAATCGACGCACAGCCTTCAGGTGAGATAACAGAATAAGTGCTGTATTGCAGCATATTCACTTTATCACCCACGCCGATAGCCAGTGCACCACCCGAGCCACCTTCACCGATGACGGTGCAAATTACCGGAACATTCAGACGGGACATTTCACGCAGATTACGCGCAATGGCTTCTGACTGCCCACGCTCTTCCGCACCCACACCTGGATAAGCACCTGGGGTGTCGATGAAAGTCACGATCGGCATCTTGAAGCGCTCGGCCATTTCCATCAGGCGCAGCGCCTTACGGTAGCCTTCCGGCGCAGGCATACCAAAGTTGCGGCGGATCTTCTCTTTGGTTTCACGCCCTTTCTGATGACCAATGATCATCACCGGACGTCCTTCCAAACGAGCGATACCACCAACAATGGCTTTATCATCAGCAAAAGCGCGATCGCCTGCCAGCTCATCAAAATCAGTAAAAATATGGGCGATATAATCCAGGGTGTAAGGGCGACGAGGGTGACGCGCCAACTGGGCGATCTGCCAGGCTCCCAGGTCAGAGAAGATCTTACGCGTCAATTCAACGCTTTTCTCACGCAGGCGCTCAACTTCTTCGTCCAGATTAATATCTAATTTTTCGTCTTGACGACTGACTGCAGTCAGCGAGTCAATTTTCGCTTCCAGCTCTGCAATCGGCTGTTCAAAATCAAGAAAATTCAGACTCATAGCATTCCTATTTTAGTCAAATTCCAGTTCCACCTGCTCATTACCTACCAGAGTCCGCAAATCTATCAACAAGCGGTCGGTGGGCGTCACACGCCATGTCGCGCCAAATCGCAGCCGGGCGCGTGCATCTTCTCGTTGATAATACAGATGCACTGGAATCGTCCCTGATCGATGGGGTTCCAACGACTGGCGGAGACGGTTCAAAAGCTGGTCATCAATTTGCCTGTCAGTCAGCGATATAGCAAGCCCACGAGCATATTTTTCACGGGCTTCACTGATATCCATGAGCTCGCGGGCGGTCATTTTAAGTCCACCACTGAAGTCATCAAAGCTGACCTGTCCACTGGCAATCAGGATACGGTCTTTTTCCAACAAATGCTGGTATTTTTCCAACGCATCGGTGAATAACATCACTTCCAGACGTCCCGAACGGTCATCCAGCGTACAAACCCCGATGCGATTACCACGCTTGGTAACCATAACCCGTGCTGCAACCACTAACCCCACGGCAGTGGTCATTTTGCCCCGATCCGTCGGATGCATATCTTTCAAACGCTGGCCTCCGGCGTAGCGTTCAATCTCCTTCAGATACTGCGTGATGGGATGGCCGGTCAAATAGAGCCCCAGCGTTTCCCTTTCACCATCAAGTACTTTCTGTTCCGGCCACAGTGCTACATTCGCATAGGATTTTTCGACCTGCTCTGGCGCCTCGGCCAGAACGCCAAACATATCCACCTGCCCAATAGCTTCCGCCTTTGCATGCTGATCGGCAGCTTTGAGTGCATCCCCAAGGGAATTCATCAGCGCAGCACGATGTGGCCCAAGGCGATCAAATGCCCCGGACATGATCAGCTTTTCGAGTATACGGCGGTTAAGCTTCTTGGTATCTGAACGGGCACACAGATCGAATAACTCTTTGAAATATCCGTCCTGGTTACGCGCCTCGATGATGGCTTCAATCGGGCCTTCACCCACCCCTTTTATTGCGCCAATACCGTAAACGATCTCGCCTTCATCATTAACGTGGAAATGATAAAGACCGCTGTTGATGTCGGGAGGCAGGATCTTCAGCCCCATGCGCCAGCATTCGTCAACCAGCCCCACCACTTTGTCCGTATTATCCATATCCGCAGTCATCACTGCCGCCATAAATTCGGCGGGATAGTGAGCTTTCAACCACAAGGTCTGATACGAGACCAGCGCATACGCTGCGGAGTGGGATTTATTGAAACCATACCCGGCGAATTTCTCCACCAGGTCAAAAATTTTAATCGCCAGTTCGCCGTCTATGCCGCGTGCTTTCGCGCCGTCCTCAAAACCACCGCGCTGCTTGGCCATTTCGACCGGGTTCTTTTTACCCATGGCGCGACGCAACATATCTGCGCCGCCCAGCGAATATCCCGCCAGAACCTGGGCTATTTGCATGACCTGTTCCTGATAGAGAATGATGCCGTACGTCGGCTCAAGCACTGGTTTCAGCGATTCGTGCTGCCATTCAATATCAGGATAAGAGAGCGCTTCACGGCCATGCTTACGGTCAATAAAGTTATCAACCATGCCTGACTGCAATGGCCCCGGGCGAAACAGCGCCACCAACGCGATCATATCTTCGAAACAGTCGGGTTTCAGGCGCTTAATCAGATCTTTCATGCCGCGTGATTCAAGCTGGAAAACCGCAGTGGTTTCCGAGCGTTGCAACATATCGAAGCTTTTTTTATCGTTGAGCGGAATTGACGCAATATCGATGGGATCTTCACCCTGCCTGGCTCGGCGCGCATTGATCATGCCCAGTGCCCAATCGATGATGGTTAATGTACGCAAGCCCAGGAAGTCAAACTTCACCAGACCCGCATATTCCACATCATTCTTGTCAAACTGGGTGACCGGGTTGTGACCCTCAGCGTCGCAATACAGGGGTGCAAAATCTGTAATTCTGGTTGGCGCGATCACCACTCCACCGGCATGTTTACCGGCGTTGCGCGTCACCCCTTCCAGTTTACGCGCCATGTCGATCAGCGCCCTGACCTCTTCATCTGCCTCATAAATCTCGGGCAGTTGCGGTTCAGCAGCAAAGGCTTTTTCCAGCGTCATCCCAGGATCGGGCGGCACCAGTTTGGAAATACGATCAACAAAACCATATGGGTGTCCGAGCACCCTTCCCACGTCGCGAATTACCGCTTTTGCCGCCATGGTACCGAAAGTGATGATCTGCGATACCGCATCACGGCCATACATGTCAGCCACATGCTCGATCACCAAATCGCGTTTTTCCATGCAGAAGTCGACGTCAAAGTCAGGCATGGAAACACGTTCCGGGTTAAGGAAGCGTTCGAACAGCAAATCAAATGCCAACGGGTCGAGGTCGGTGATTTTCAGCGCATAGGCCACCAACGAACCGGCACCCGATCCTCGCCCTGGCCCCACTGGCACATTGTTATCTTTTGACCATTGGATAAATTCCATCACTATCAGGAAGTAACCAGGGAATCCCATCTGGTTGATAACCCGAAGTTCGATATCCAGCCGTTCATCATACTCAACGCGTTTCTCTAAGCGGGCTTGAGGGTCAGGAAATAAAAATTCGAGACGCTCCTCCAGCCCTTCTTTAGACTTCGCCACCAGAAAATCTTCGGTAGTCATTTCGCCGGTCGGGAATTGCGGCAAGAAGTATTCACCAAGACGGATAGTGACGTTACAGCGTTTGGCAATTTCGACGCTATTAATCAGCGCTTCCGGGATATCAGCAAACAGCTCGCACATTTCATCTTCGCTGCGCATGTATTGCTGGGGACTATAATTCCTTGGCCGTTTTGGATCATCGAGAGTAAAACCGTCATGGATGGCAACACGAATCTCATGCGCATCAAAGTCACTTTCGACCAGGAAACGGACATCATTGGTGGCAACAACCGGTAAGCCCCGCGCCGTCGCCAGCTCAATTGCCGCATGCAGGTAGTTTTCCTCATCCGGTCGACCGGTACGAATCAGTTCGAGGTAATAACGATCGGCGAAATATTCCTGATAAAAATCGAGACACTGCTCAACCTGAGGCTGATTGCCGCGGATCAAGAACTTCCCGACATCCCCCATTTTCCCGCCAGAAAGCAGCAGCAAACCGTCCCGATGCTCTATCAACCAATCCCGATCTATTACTGGTCCTGCAGCGCCATAGCCACGCTGGTAGGCACGGGAAATGAGTAGCGTCAGGTTTTGGTAGCCATCATTGTTCATTGCCAGAACGGTCAAATGCGCCAGCTCATCCCCAAGCACTTCGCTTTGGACGTTAAAATCGGCACCAATTATTGGCTTGATCCCGGCACCATGCGAACTGCCGTAAAACTTAACCAGTCCGCACAGGTTGGTAAAATCAGTGATTGCCAGCGCTGGCATGCCGAGAGCGGCGGCTCGCTTCACCAATGGACCCACCTTGGCTAACCCATCAATCATGGAGTAGTCACTGTGTACGCGAAGGTGAATAAAACGAGGTTCGGCCATATCCAGATACCAGAAATGAGTGGGTGAAAAATCTATCTGGCATCTTTACTCAATGCGATTGAGAACACCAGATTTGAAAACGCCGAATTTGTCAACGCCGGGTTTGCGAAGACCGGGTTTGCAAAGGCTATTGTAGCGCTAAGCCAAACCTAACGCGCGCTTAACTGGCGCAAAGCTGCGACGGTGGTGCTCAGTCGCGCCCAGAATGGCCAATTTTTCCAGATGGAAGGGCGTTGGGTAGCCTTTATGCTGCGCGAAACCATAATCTGGAAAACTGAGGTCAAGCTCAGTCATTTCACGATCGCGGGTCACTTTTGCCAGAATGGAAGCCGCACTGATCTCTGCAACCAGACTGTCACCTTTCACCACCGCCTGAGAGGCCATAGGCAGCTTAGGGCAGCGATTACCATCAATCAATACCATATCAGGCGTAATCCTCAGCCCGGCAACAGCACGCTGCATTGCCAGCATTGTAGCGTGCAAAATATTCAGTTGATCGATCTCCTCAGGTTCTGCGCGTCCTAAACTCCAGGCCAACGCTTTCTCCGTAATTTCATCAAAGAGAGCATTACGCCGTTTTTCACTGAGTTTTTTGGAGTCAGCCAGACCGATAATCGGTTTTTTCGGATCGAGGATTACCGCAGCAGTTACCACAGCACCAACCAAGGGGCCGCGGCCAACTTCATCTACCCCTGCGATGCAGGTCGCATGAGGATAAATAAACAGCTCTTTCATTGATGGGTCAACTCCAACACAGCCTGAGCCGCTTGTTTATCGGCACCACAGCGAATGCTCTGATGCAACTCCAGAAAAGTGTGCTTCAGTTCAGCGCTTTCATCACCACCGGAAAGCAGGGGTAAAAGCGCAGCAGCGAGTTTCTCAGGCACGCAGTCATGTTGTAAAAGTTCAGTGACAATCTCGCGCCCTGCCAGGAGGTTTGGCAATGAGACATAGGGTGTTTTAACCAGACGCTCAGCCAGCCAATAGGTAAAGGGCTTCATTCTGTAGCCAACAACCATCGGGCATTTCGCCAGCATGCACTCAAGCGCCGCCGTACCGGAAGCGAGTAACGCCGCATCGCTGGCGATCATTGCATCGCGCGCATTGCCATCAAGCAAATGGGCATGAAGATTGGGTGCGACCTCCGCCTTGATGCGCTCAAACTGCTCGCGACGTTTGGCATTCACCAACGGAACGACAACCTCAAGCTCAGGATATTGCTCGCGCAACAGCATCGCTGTGCGAAGAAAATCGGCGCTTAGCATTTCGACTTCCGCACCACGACTGCCAGGCAAAAGCGCCAGGCAACGAACATCGGGGGCGATCCCCAACGTTTTGCGTGCCAGCAATTTGTCTGGTGTGAGCGGCATTGCATCAGCCATCGTGTGACCAATGAATCGGCAAGGAACGTTGAATTTGTCGTAAAACGCTTTTTCAAAAGGGAGGAAGGCCAGCACGAGATCTGTGGCTTTACCAATTTTGAAAACACGTTTTTGACGCCAGGCCCAAACTGATGGGCTGACATAATGGATGGTGCGGATCCCTCGCTGCTTCAACCGACCTTCAAGCGTGATGTTGAAATCCGGTGCATCGATACCCACAAAAACATCGGGAGCCAACGTCGTGAAACGTTGAGTCAAGTCACGACGGATTTTCAACAGGCGTGGCAGACGCTCCAACACCTCTACCACCCCCATCACCGCCAGCTCTTCCATTTCATACCAGGCTTCACAACCTTCGGCCTGCATCAAAGGCCCCGCCACACCAACAAAGCGTGCATCAGGTACCTGCGCCTTGAGGGCACGGATTAACCCGGCCCCAAGAATATCACCGGAAGTTTCTCCGGCGACCAGTCCGATAGTCAAAGGACGATTTTGCATGGATTAGCGAATGATGCCGCGCGTTGAGCGATTGAAGAAATCACTGAACGGCTTCACGGCCGGATATTGCTCGGCTAATGCCGCAATCTCCGGCAGCGCATCTTCCAGCGTTTTACCGCTGCGATAAAGCACCTTGTACGCATTGCGTATCGCGTGCAGGGATTCTTTATCAAAGCCACGACGCTTCAACCCTTCGATATTGATACCAAAAGGCGTTGCGTGGTTGCCTTGAGCAATGACAAAAGGAGGAACGTCCTGGGCAACACCGGAGCAACCACCCACCATGACGTGAGCGCCAATTACGCAGAACTGGTGCACCGCAGTCATGCCGCCGATAATGGCGTAGTCGTCCACTTCAACGTGGCCGCCCAGCGTGGCGTTATTGGCAAAAATACAACGGTTGCCAATCACACAGTCATGCGCGATGTGTGCATTGACCATCAGCAGGTTATCATTACCCACTTTTGTCAGACCGCCGCCTTGCGTGGTGCCGCGATGGATGGTTACGCTTTCGCGGATGCTGTTACGATCGCCGATTTCAACACGGGTAGGCTCACCCGCATATTTCAGATCCTGATTCACTTCACCAATCGAAGCAAATTGGAAAATGCGGTTGTCCTCGCCGATTCTGGTCACGCCATTCACAACAACATGTGATTTCAGAACCGTTCCTGCGCCGATTTCCACCTGGGAGCCGACAAAGCAGAAGGGGCCAATATGTGCGCCAGCGCCAATAATGGCACCCTCTTCAACAATAGCGCTTGGATGGATAAAGGCGTTTTTGTCTATCACGTATTAACTCTCCCGGCGACGGGCGCACATCATCGTCGCTTCGCAGGCGATTTCACCATCAACCTTGGCAACACCTTTGAAGCGGGCTACGCCACGACGCTCTTTAATGAATTCAACTTCCAGAACCATCTGGTCACCTGGGATAACAGGCCGTTTGAAACGCGCGTCATCAATTGCTGCAAAATAGTAAAGCTCGCCTGGCTCAAGTTTGCCAACGCTTTTAAACGCCAGAATACCCGTAGCTTGCGCCATGGCTTCAAGGATCAATACACCCGGAAAAATCGGCTTGCCAGGGAAATGCCCCTGGAAAAACGGTTCATTGACTGAAACGTTTTTTATCGCACGTAAAAATTTTCCTTTCTCAAAATCCAGAACGCGATCCACCAGTAAAAAAGGGAAGCGGTGTGGGAGCAGATCCAATATCTCTTCAATATGCAGAGTATGAGTGTCAGTAGTCAAAATACTCTTCCTGTCTTTAAAAAAACTGATGGCATCAATAACACGGCCTGCTCAAACCCCAAAAGAGGGTCAACAGGCAGGCCGCAAATAGAAACTTTTACCCGGAAACCGAAATGCGTTTTCCGCGTGATTACTCACCCGACGTGGCGGGCGAAAAGGGCGACTAGTCTTTTCCGACTTTACGCTCAACGGCTTTTAAGCGCTTATTGATTTCGTCAATATTCATCACCAACGCGGCGGTCTTACGCCAGGTCTTGTTCGCCTGTAACGGAATGCCCGAAGAGTATACCCCAGGTTCAGTGATTGGTCGCATAACCATTCCCATTCCTGTCACGACAGCTTTGTCACAAATCTCCATGTGACCATTAATCACGCTCGCGCCACCAATTTGGCAGTAACGGCCAATTTTCAGGCTACCCGCCATGATTACGCCACCGGCAACCGCAGTATTGTCTCCAATCACAACGTTATGCGCAATCTGGCATTGGTTATCAATGATAACACCGTTACCAATAATGGTATTGTCGAGAGCACCACGATCGATGGTCGTACAGGCACCGATTTCGACACGATCGCCAATCTGTACTGTGCCAAGCTGCGGGATCTTGACCCAATTGCCCCGATCGTTGGCATAGCCAAATCCATCAGCACCGATCACGGTCCCTGACTGGATCAGGCATTGCTGACCGATTTCGATATTGTGATACACGGTAACGTTCGCCCAGAGCCACGTTCCGGCACCGATGCGCGTATTCTTACCGATAAAGCACCCAGCACCAATCACCACGTTATCACCCAGAACAACCCCGGATTCAATTACCGCGTTGGCACCAAGAGCAACATTCTGTCCCAGTGAAGCTTCCGGCGAAACAACCGCGCTTGGGGCGATATCCTGAGCCGGAGCGGGTGTGGTATCCATGATCTGCGCCATGCGGGCATATGTCAGATAGGGATTTTTAACCACCAGCGCCGGGGTATGGCAAAACGGCAGATCCGCTTGCGTCAAGACAACAGCACCGGCATTGCAGGTTGCCAATTGTTCACGGTAGCGGCTGTTTGATAAAAACGTGATTTGCCCAGAGTGTGCGGAATGCATAGAAGCAATGCCGGTGATGACAAGATCGCCATCACCGTGCAATTGTGCATCCAACTGCTGTGCGAGATCAGCCAGTCGAATTGAAGACATGTATTATTTAACCTGTTTCAGCACATCAGCAGTAATGTCTTTGCTTGAGCCAGCGTAAGCAACGGCGTTAGCATCGATAACTACGTCATAACCTTCTTTGGTCGCTACAGTTTTCACTGCGTCCTGAATGCGGCTCAGAATTTTATTACGTTCTTCCGCCTGACGACGACGGTTGTCTTGTTCAAATGCTTGCGCTTTAGTAGAGAACTGCTCGCGCTGAGCCATAATGCTCTGCTCTTTCTTGGTACGCTCACTGGCTTTCATGGTAGAACCATCACGCTGAAGGTTCTGCATTTGAGTTTGCAGGTTACGTTCCATACCCTGCAATTCGGTTGCACGGCCTTTGAACTCATTCTCGAGTTGTTTCGCGACAGCTTCACGTGCTGGCAACTGTTGGAAAATGCTGGCCAGGTTAACGACAGCGATCTTGTCGGCAGCTTGAACACCAGCTGAAGCAGCCATTGCTAAACCGAGGCTTGCGGCACACAACCACTTTTTCACTATAAACTCCTTACCATCACCCATTTGTGCCCACAGGACACATTAAAATACACAACACGTTAAGAATAACACACTATGCAAACCGGGGGGTTGCCCCCCCGAAGTGCCATCTTAATCTCAACGGCATTGTGATTCTGTGATAATCGCCGGAACGTTAGCCCGGAATTACCATGTTTTACCGATGTTAAACTGGAACTGTTCAGACTTGTCCCCGTCAAATTTCTTGAGTGGCTGGGCATAAGAGAAGACCAGCGGTCCAAGCGGTGACATCCATTGTAGAGCAATACCGGAAGAAACGCGGAAGTTACTTGGATCGCTGTAATCGGGTACACCGACTGATTCAGTCTGCGAAGTATTCTGCCAATTGGTATCCCATACCGTACCGCCATCAATGAAGAAGGAGGTTCGCACGGAGTTGGTGTACTTCTCACTGATAAACGGTGTCGGTACAATCAGCTCTGCGCTCAGAACGGCCATGGCATTACCACCAACGGCGTCATCGGAGTTATCGATCTGACAACTGTCATAGGACGTCTCGCCACCCGCACAACGGTAATAGGCAGCTTTTGGACCAATCGTATTCGACTGGAAGCCACGAACCGTGCTTGAGCCACCGGCATAGAAGTTGTCGTAGAACGGCATTTCTTTACCGCCCAGACCATCACCGTAGCCCGCACGCGCACGCCCCATCAACACCCACTCATGGCTTTCACTCAAAGGCAAATACGCCGACGAGTCAAACGTAATCTTATAGTATTCGTTGTCAGAGCCAGGAACCGTGACTTTTCCGTTCAGGCTTGCACGGCTACCCGAAGTTGGGAAGTAGCCACGATCCAGGTCACTGTAGGTCCAACCCAGGTTCAACATAAAGTCATTGGCACTGAAGTCAGCCGTGTCGGAATGATCTTCCGTAGTCACATCCGGACGCACACCAACGGAGTTCAGATAACGCCACATGGCGATCTGCGGTTCCATATTGGACAGGTCGTTATGGATATAATCCAGGCCAAGGCGCAATGAGTTGTTTTCATTGATTGGGAAACCCAAGGTTCCACCAATGCCATAGCTGCGGTTGGTATAATCAGACAGATCGGCGTCATCGGCTTTAAAGTCGTTATAGAAAATACGACCCCCGAGGCTGACACCGTCAACTGTAAAGTACGGGTCGGTCAGTGACACTTCCGCATAGGTTTGGTAGTCGTTCTTCGTACCGCTGATACCTACCGTATTACCGGTACCCAGCCAGTTATCCTGCTGGACACCCACCTGGAAGCTGACACCACTTTCCGTACCAAAACCAATACCGAAGTTAAAGGTACCGGTATTACGCTCTTTAACCTTGTAGGTTACGTCAACCTGATCGGCAGTTCCCGGCACGCGCTGGGTATCAACATCAACCGTTTCAAAGTACCCCAAACGGTTCAGACGCTCTTTACCTTGATCAACTTGATCATTACCCAACCAGGCACCTTCCATCTGGCGCATTTCGCGACGCAGAACGGAATCTTTGCTGGTGTCATTACCTTCAAAACGGATATGGCGAACATAGAAACGGTTACCCGCATCGATGTTGATATGCAGCTTGACGGTTTTATCGGTATCGTTGATTTCAGGCTGAGTCACGACGCGCGGATAGGCATAACCATAACGGCCTAACAGCTTCTTGATCTCACTTTCCATCTTGGTGACTTTGGCACCGTTATAGAGTTCGCCTGGCTCAATTTTGGTCAGGCTTTCAATTTCAGCAGAATGCCCAGCCATGTTGCCATTGATGAGCACACTGGAAAGTTTGTACTGTTCGCCTTCCGTGATATTCAGGGTGATGTAAATCCCCTTTTTATCCGGCGTCAGGCTGACTTGGGTTGAATCAATATTGAAGCGGGCATAACCGCGATCCAGATAGAAGCTGCGCAGGGTTTCAAGGTCGCCCGCCAGTTTCTGCTTCTGGTATTTGCGATCGCCAACCACGTTCCACCACGGCACTTCATCACGCAACTGGAAGCGCGAAATCAGTTCATCCGTAGTGAAGGCATGATTACCGACAATATTGATTTGCTGAATTTTGGCAGAAACGCCTTCTGTAAATACCAGTTTGAGGTCAACACGGTTGCGTGGCAACGGTGTAACGACCGCTTTCACGGAAGCACTGTATTTACCGACGCTATAGTAGAAGTCTTCCAGCCCTTTTTCGATACTGGAGAGAGTGGTTCGGTCGAGAGCCTCGCCAACCCGGACGCCAGAGGCTTCCAGATTCTGTTTCAGCATATCCTCTTTCACCGCTTTGTTACCGGAGAAAGTTATGCTGGCGATTGTCGGCCGCTCCTTGACCTGAACAATTAGAGTTTCACCATCGCGCAGGACGCGGACATCCTCAAAGTTGCCAGTGGCAAACAGTGCACGGATAGTGTTACTGATATCTTCATCACTGACCGTATCCCCTACGCGAACAGGCATATTGAGTAACGCCGCACCGACGGCGACCCGCTGCAGGCCTTCGAAATGAATGTCTTTCACTACGAATCCATCTGCACCGTATACGGTTGCGCTGCCAAACAGCAGCGACGCTATGAGCAACTTTTTCATCGCCATCGTTGTTATGCGTTCTTCCTAACCTATCCCCAGCCTAAAGGCGGGAGAAATCATTGAAAAGTGCAAGTCCCATTAACAACACCAGCAGTATTGTGCCAATGCGGTAACTGAAATCTTGAACTCGCTCGGAAACCGGTCCGCCCTTCAGCTTTTCTATCGCCAGGAACAGCAGGTGACCACCATCTAACACAGGTAACGGGAACAGATTGATAATCCCCAGGTTGACGCTGATTAACGCCAAAAACATCAGGTAATACACCAACCCATATTCTGCTGACATTCCGGCACCCTGTGCGATAGAGATAGGGCCACTCAGATTGTTCAGCTTAACGTCACCCGTTATCAGCTTGCCCAGCATGCTTACCGTCAACTTCATCAGTTGCCAGGTTTTATCCCCGGCCTCATAAAATGCTGTAAACGGACCATACTGGCGGATCGTTTTATACTCATCGGGCAGTGGAATTACTTTAGGCACTACGCCGGCAAAACCTTCCACCCTGTCTTTCCCCACCGGCTTTGTATCCGGAATTAGCGTCAAAGACAAGGGGGAACCGCCCCTTTCAATCTCTAAATTTATCGATTTCCCAGGATTATCACGCACCTGAATGACAAACGTTTGCCAACGATCTAAAAGCTGACCATCGACTTTAACGATCCTGTCCCCTGCTTGTAAACCCGCCTTTTGCGCTGCCGAGCCAGATTGCACTTCAGACAGAACAGATTCAATCTGCGGACCACGAGGAATAATCCCCAATGCTACGACAGGATCCTGCTTGTCAGGTTCAAAATGCCATTGACGCAAATCCAATGTTTTTTGCACTACCTGATTTGAGCCAAACGGTGCGATTCCTATCGTCGTTTGTGCGTCACCGATCTTGCCGATGAGAGCCAAACGCACTGAATCCCAATCAGGCGTTTCGATACCATCTAAGGACTTAAGTTCCATTCCAGGTGAAATTTTGGCGGCAGCGGCGACAGAATTGGGCGTGATATCCGCAATAACCGGACGTACGCTTGGGACACCGATAATAAACACCAGCCAGTAGGCGAAAACGGCAAAAACGAAGTTGGCGATAGGACCGGCACTGATAATGGCAGCTCGCTGCCAGACGGTTTTGCTGTTGAATGATTGATGACGGAACTCGGGAGCAACTGCCCCCACCCGCTCATCCAGCATCTTCACGTAGCCACCCAACGGAATCATGGCAATGATAAATTCGGTGCCATGTCGATCAGTCCGACGCCACAAGGTGCGGCCAAAGCCAATGGAGAATCGCTCAACGCGGACACCGCAACGACGAGCCACCCAGAAATGGCCAAACTCGTGCACGGTGATTAAAATCCCCAGTGCAACGATAAAAGCGGCCAGACTCCAGAGTATGTTCATCATATAGTCCCTAAACTCCCCGTCTCGGACGGATTAATACACTAACAGCATCAGGCAAGCGAAAACAGGAACAGCGGCAGTAAGGCTATCGATACGGTCGAGAATCCCACCATGACCAGGAATCAGATGGCCACTGTCTTTTATTCCAGCTTCACGCTTGAACATACTTTCAGTCAGGTCGCCTAATACCGACGCCAACGCAGCCACCACCGAACAGATCAAAAGCGTCATAGGGACAACGCTGAGCGGGGCATAACGGCCAAACAACCATGATATCAAAGCCGAGGTCAGTAAACCTCCGATTAATCCTTCCCACGTTTTTCCCGGGGAAACTTTAGGTGCCAGCTTATGTTTTCCAAACAGTTTGCCAAACATGTACGCGCCAGAATCTGCGCCCCACACCAGCAACATCACATATAACAACCACCAGGCACCCGTGGCATGATTCTCGTCATAGCCATACTGGCGCAACGCAACCATTCCCCAGAAAAAAGGGATGATCGTCAACACGCCAAACAGCAAGCGGAGCGTTTTGGAGTGTCGCCAAAGCGCTGCCGATGCCGGATAAAACAGCACCAACAGCAGGGCAACGATCCACCAAATCAAGGACGCCCAAAGCGATCCGCTCACCTGCGGCAAGTGAACGGAGTGATGATAAGCGGGAACAGTCAGCATCATCAGCGCCAACAGAAATCCGCAAAGTATCGCTAACCAGACACGCTGACTACGCGTAACAAATCCGGCCAATTGTCCCCATTCCCATGCCGCAAGCATGCACACTACCAACGTCACGATAGCGAACCCAATTGGCGGCAGTAAAAAAAGTGCGGCGATGACAATCGGAATTAAAATTAAAGCTGTTATAAGGCGATACTTCAGCAAAAGTTCCCCCTAGGACGCTTTGGCGTCGTTAGGTGTTGTTCCCCCGAAGCGACGCTCGCGTTGTGCAAAAGCATTCAGCGCACCTTCAAAGACGAGTTCATCAAAATCAGGCCAGAGAACATCAGTAAAGTAAAGCTCTGCATACGCAATTTGCCATATCAGGAAGTTACTGATGCGATGTTCGCCGCCGGTACGAATCACTAAATCCACCGGGGCAAGTTCTTGAAGACAAACCTTTGCATCCAAAGCTTCTTCAGTGATCTCATCGGGGCGTAATGTTCCGGCTGCAACCTGCTCAGCCAGCGTTCTCATACCCTGAATAATATCCCATCGGCCACCATAATTCGCAGCGATGTTTAGCGTAAGGCCATCGTTATTTTCTGTTAATACTTCTGAACGGTGAATTCGCTCCTGCAACCGTGCGCTGAAACGGCTGATATCCCCAATGACCCGCAGACGGACATTGTGCTTATGCAGGCTTTTTACTTCACTATCCAACGCCCTGACGAAAAGTTCCATCAAAGCAGACACTTCTTGAGCAGGACGATTCCAGTTTTCACTGCTGAACGCATAAAGCGTGAGTGCATCCAGATTATGGCTGGCAGCAAAACTCACCGCCCTGCGCACGGATTTCACCCCTGCTTTATGGCCGAAAATCCTTAACTTTCCCTGACGTTTGGCCCAACGACCATTGCCATCCATGATGATGGCGACATGCCTTGGACCCTGAACGGGCAAGTCAGCCCCTTGTTGATTTGCGGACGACATAACGCGTACTTATTTCCTTAGTCAGAAATACAACAGTCTTACTGGAACAGCGGACCTTGTTTGCGCAAAAAAGCCGTGAACCAATCACGGCTTACCCTCTTCACCCGACCACATTATTTCTTCGTTTTTAAGTGGCATAACGAGAAAGGTGGCGCAGACTATATCATCTCAACGAGGCACGAACAAATTGCTGAAAATGTAAGCGGATAGACTTATTCAGCAAAACTATTCAATGCTTGGCTGGCAACGTCTCTGGCACGACGATCCACCTCTAACACTTCTTCTACCGACGTAGGTTCGCGGCAACTCAAAGAGTCCAGCACGTGGCGATTCAGCAATGCAATATCACTGAAACGAATCCCAGATTGCAGAAAAGACGCCACCGCGATTTCGTTGGAGGCATTCAGCGCAGTGGTTGCGGCCTGACCTGCTTTACAGGCTTCAATAGCCAACTGTAAACAGGGATAACGCTGATAGTCTGGTTCAGTAAAGGTCAATGCGCCAATGCGACAGAAGTCCAATGGGTCAACACCGGTTACAACCCGTTGCGGGTAGGCCATGGCATGAGCGATTGGAGTACGCATATCCGGTGACCCCAATTGCGCCAGAACGCTGCCATCACGGTAGCGCACCATTGAATGGATCACCGATTGTGGATGTAAAACAACTTCCATTTGTTCTGCGCAAGCGTTAAACAACCACCGGGCCTCAATATATTCCAGTCCTTTATTCATCATGGTGGCAGAGTCCACCGAGATCTTGCGCCCCATCGACCAGTTTGGATGCGCGCAGGCTTGATCTGGTGTCAACTCTGCAAACTTATCTAGCGGCGTCTCCCTGAACGGCCCGCCTGAACCTGTCAGGATAATCCTTGAAACACCATGATCCTCAAGGGAAGCATACCCTAACTGCCGCTGAATGCTCTCCGGTAAACTCTGAAAAATGGCATTATGTTCACTATCAATAGGTAACAGTTGCGCACCGCTGTGTTTGACCGCATCCATAAATATGCGACCACAGGTTACCAATGACTCTTTATTGGCCAGCAACACCTGTTTACCGGCCTGAACAGCAGCCAGCGTTGGGAGCAGACCTGCGGCACCGACAATGGCTGCCATAACCTGATCAACGTCATCCAGCGCCGCCAGTTCACAAGCAGACTGCTCACCTGACAAAACCTCGGTTTTCACCCCTTTTTCAGCAAGGATGCGGCGTAGGGCTTGTGCAGAAGCGTCGTCTGCCATCGAAGCATAGCGTGGATGGAATTCGATACATTGCTGCGCCATGACGGAAACATTTTTTCCGGCCACCAGGGCGAGGACTGAAAAACTTTGTGGATTGGTGCGCACCACGCTTAACGTGCTGGTACCAACAGATCCGGTAGAACCAAGAATGGTCAGTTGCTTCATGAGGTTGCTCTGAATAACTGTATTTGTATGAAAGGAATGGCAGCAGTCTGAAACCTCTGCATTCTCTTGTCTATGAGATTTGTTCGGCAAACGGGAAAAATTAACACTACAAAAAGTAAAACGCCGCAAAATGCGACGTTTTACACTGTTCAATACGAATTAAAATGTCATCAACTCAGCTTCTTTCTCTGCCAAAGCTGCATCAATTTTCTTGACGAACATGTCGGTGAATTTCTGGATATCGTCTTGAGTACGGCGTTCTTCGTCTTCACTGATCTCTTTGTCCTTCAACAAAGCCTTCACTTTATCGTTGACATCTCGACGGACGTTACGCACGGAAACCCGGCCCTGCTCAGCTTCACTACGCACGACTTTGATCAGGTCTTTACGACGCTCTTCAGTCAGTGCTGGCAGTGGAACACGAATGCTTGCACCGGCAGACGACGGGTTCAGACCCAGGTCTGACGCCATAATGGCTTTTTCTACCTTTGCACTGATAGAGCGATCAAAAATAGAAATCGCCAGCGTGCGGGAGTCTTCTACGGTAATCTGCGCCAGTTGACGCAGTGGCGTCATCGTACCGTAATAATCCACCATGATGCCATGAAGAATGTCTGGAGATGCACGGCCAGTACGGATTTTATTGATATGGTTTTGGAATGCTTCAACGCATTTTTCCATGCGCGTCTTAGCATCATTTTTGATTTCGTTAATCACGTTGCGAACCCTTGGAAATTGGTTACTTGGCAGACTATACCGTAAGTATAGTCCGTGAATATTCAAACCAACTCTCGCTGGTAAGGATAAAACAGGGCTATGAATTACGCCGTATAAACAGCATGACCTGCCTTATTGTACCAAAATTTTGCTCTTGGCGGTTTCTACGTCGTTGATCAGTGTCCCTTCATTTTCACCCATGACTACGCGGCGGAGTGCGCCAGGCTTATTCATGTTGAAAACGCGAATCGGCAATTTATGATCGCGGGCCAGCGTGAACGCAGCAAGATCCATCACCTTGAGCTCTTGCTCTAACACGGCTTGGTAGGTGATGTGCTCATACAGCGTCGCATCTGGGTTTTTCACCGGATCAGACGAGAAGACACCATCCACTTTCGTCGCTTTCAATACGACATCCGCTTCAATTTCGATGCCGCGTAAACAGGCTGCGGAGTCAGTCGTAAAGAATGGATTACCGGTACCGGCAGCAAAAATCACTACCCGGTTATTGCGCAGCAGGCTAATCGCCTCAGCCCAACTGTAGTTATCGCAGACACCATTCAGTGGAATAGCCGACATCAGGCGGGCGTTGACATAGGCACGATGCAGTGCATCACGCATTGCCAGGCCGTTCATCACTGTTGCCAGCATGCCCATGTGGTCACCCACGACGCGGTTCATTCCGGCTTGTGCCAAACCGGCACCACGGAATAAATTACCACCGCCAATCACTACACCGACCTGGATCCCCAGCTCGACCAGTTCCTTGACTTCCTGAGCCATGCGATCCAAAACACTAGCGTCGATACCAAAACCTTCTGCGCCTTGCAGGGCTTCGCCACTCAGTTTGAGAAGGATACGCTGATATACGGGTTTTGCATTGGTTGCCATGGTGTCCTGTCCTAAGAAGCAGTAAGAGTATTGGGGTTTTGTACATCACATCACAAGTTTGTTGCAATCGCTACAGCCTGAGATGCCATTGAGATAATTCTGGCTGGATAAAATGGAACCGCCAATCGGCGGCTCCATTTTTTTGCATTAAGACTGTTTGCTCATTGCTGCAACTTCAGCAGCAAAGTCAGTTTCAACTTTCTGGATGCCTTCGCCCACTTCAAAGCGGATGAAGTCATTCACATCAGCGTTGTGCTCTTTCAGTACCTGAGCAACAGTTTTGCTTGGCTCGATAACAAAAGGCTGGCCAGTCAGAGAAACTTCGCCGGTGAATTTCTTCATGCGGCCTTCAACCATTTTCTCTGCGATTTCTTTAGGCTTGCCAGACTGCATGGCGATGTCCAACTGAACTTGATACTCTTTCTCTACCACGTCAGCGGACACATCTTCAGGCTTCACGAATTCAGGCTTGCTTGCAGCGATGTGCATGGCAATCTGCTTAACCAGCTCTTCGTCAGCGCCTTTGGCAGCAACCAAAACACCGATGCGCGCACCGTGCAGGTAGCTACCCAGCACGTCACCTTCAAGGATGGCAACGCGACGAATGTTGATGTTCTCACCGATTTTTGCAACCAGTGCGATACGCTCTTCTTCGAACTGTGCTTTCAGCACTTCAACGTCAGTGATTTTGCCTGCAACAGCAGCATCCAGCACTTTGTCAGCAAATGCCAGGAAACCACCATCTTTAGCGACAAAGTCGGTCTGGCAGTTAACTTCCAGAATCACGCCAAAGTTGCCTGCAATTTTGGTTTTGATCACGCCGTCAGCAGCTACGTTGCCTGCTTTTTTAGCCGCTTTGATCGCGCCAGACTTACGCATGTTTTCAATAGCCAGCTCGATGTCGCCGTTAGATTCAACCAGCGCTTTCTTACAATCCATCATGCCAGCGCTAGTACGTTCGCGCAGTTCTTTTACCAGGGCAGCGGTAATATCAGCCATTATATTTTCCTCGATTATCTCAGTGGAGAGGTCTCTCACCAAGATAGTTCTCACATTTAGATAAGCAAAAGGGGCCAATAAAGGCCCCTTAACCAACCATATTCAATACCTGGTTAATAAGGGCTCAGCTGAGCTTGCCTTATTATTCAGCTTCTACGAAGCTTTCTTCCGCCTGAACAGCCAGATCTTGCGAACGGCCTTCACGAACAGCGGTAGCAACAGCGCTCAGGTACAGATTTACTGCACGGATTGCGTCATCGTTACCCGGGATAATAAAGTCAACGCCATCCGGATCGGAGTTGGTATCAACGATAGAGAATACCGGGATACCCAGGTTGTTTGCTTCTTTGATCGCAATGTGTTCGTGGTCAGCATCGACAACAAACAGTGCATCTGGAAGACCGCCCATATCCTTGATACCGCCCAGGCTGTTTTCCAGCTTGTCCAGTTCACGGGTACGCATCAGCGCTTCTTTCTTGGTCAGTTTTTCAAAAGTACCGTCTTGAGACTGGATTTCCAGGTCTTTCAGACGCTTGATGGACTGACGAACAGTTTTCCAGTTGGTCAGCATGCCGCCCAACCAGCGATGGTTCACGAAGAACTGATCGCAGTTGTGAGCCGCTTCTTTTACCGCTTCACTTGCAGCGCGCTTGGTACCAACGAACAGGATCTTGCCTTTACGGGAAGAGATCTTGGTCAACTCAGCCAGAGCTTCGTTGAACATTGGTACAGTCTTCTCAAGGTTGATGATGTGAACTTTGTTACGCGAACCGAAGATGAATGGCTTCATTTTCGGGTTCCAGTAGCGGGTCTGGTGACCAAAGTGTACGCCAGCCTTGAGCATGTCGCGCATGGAAACAGTTGCCATGATAAAACCTCTATAGTAGATGTTGGGGTTATGCCTCCACGTATCCCATACCGCCGACCCCTTGGAGAAATCCCCCTCAGAGCACCCCGGCGTATGTGTCGATACGTGTGTGTTATACACATAATGAGTTGTTGGTCCGATCGCCTGCGTAGCACCAAAGTAAAAAATAGTACAAAACGCAGAGCGGATCGCCGGCGCGCTTTATACCATAAACCCGCCCGCGACTCCACCTTTTGTTGTATCTCACAGTGTCGGGCGAAATGATAATTTGGCAGTAAATAGCTTGGGCTGATACCATAAGCCATTGCTTCTTATTATCGACTGATGTGTCCAATCACAGGGCACTTGCGGAATATTTCATGGCTATTTCAATCAAAACACCTGAAGACATCGAAAAAATGCGCGTCGCTGGCCGCCTGGCTGCTGAAGTGCTCGAAATCATCGAACCCCATATAAAACCAGGGGTAACCACCGGTGAACTCGATAGAATCTGTCACGATCATATCACCAATAAACAGCATGCCATTTCTGCATGCCTTAATTACCACGGTTTCCCAAAATCAGTCTGCATTTCGATTAACGAAGTGGTCTGTCACGGTATTCCAAGCGATGACAAAGTGCTGAAAGACGGCGACATCGTAAATATTGACGTTACCGTAATAAAAGATGGTTTTCATGGCGATACGTCGACCATGTTCATTGCGGGCAAACCCACCATTCTCGGCGAACGCCTCTGCCGCATCACCCAGGAAAGCCTCTATCTGGCGATCAAAATGGTCAAGCCGGGTATTCGCCTGCGCACGCTGGGTAAAGAGATCCAGAAGTTCGTTGAAGCCGAAAAATTTTCCGTTGTCCGTGAATATTGTGGACATGGTATCGGCGAGGGTTTCCACGAAGAACCCCAAGTATTGCACTATGATGCTGATGACGGTGGCGTGGTATTGCAGCCAGGCATGGCGTTCACCATCGAGCCCATGGTCAATGCCGGTGATTACCGCATTCGTACCATGAAGGATGGCTGGACTGTAAAAACCAAAGATCGCAGCTTGTCGGCACAGTATGAGCATACTATTGTGGTGACTGATAACGGCTGCGAAATAATGACGTTGCGGAAGGACGAAACACTCCCCAATATCATTACGCACGAACAGTAAAAACAAGCCGGCTGATGCCGGCTTTTTAATGGGCTGCGCTATGTCTGAAAAGTATCTCGATCAAGAAATTCCGCCGGAATCTTCACACTCCGTTCCCGAGCAGCCCACTGCGCCTTTCTATTTTACTGACGATGAGCTGACCTGTCAGAATCTGAAACTGCGTCTTGAGGAGTTCCAGCTCTGGCTGGCTGCTGCTTTCAATGCCGGTGTCTGCGCTGAAGAGTTGGTGGATGCGCGCAGCCTCTATATTGATCGTCTGTTACGCCGTCTGTGGAGTTACTACGGTTTTGATGGCATCCAGGAAACCGCGCTCGTCGCAGTCGGCGGATATGGCCGCGGCGAACTGCATCCCTTGTCTGACATCGACCTCCTGGTTCTGAGCCAAAAACGTCTGACGGATGCCCACGAGCAGCAGGTTGGCGCGCTGATAACCCTGTTGTGGGATCTCAAACTGGAAGTAGGCCATAGCGTGCGGACGCTGGAAGAGTGCCTGTTGGAAGGTCTGGCAGATCTGACTGTCGCTACCAACCTGATCGAATCACGTATGATTTGCGGTGATGTGGCGTTATTCCTGTCGATGCAGAAACACATTTTCAGCGACGGTTTCTGGCCCTCGCCCGAATTTTTCAGTGCGAAAATTGACGAACAGAATGAACGCCATCAGCGTTACCACGGCACCAGTTACAACCTCGAACCGGATATCAAAAGCAGCCCCGGTGGCCTGCGCGATATTCACACCCTGCTGTGGGTGGCCCGTCGCCACTTTGGCGCAACCTCACTTGACGAAATGGTAGGCTTTGGTTTTCTAACCGAAGCTGAACGCGTCGAACTGAACGAGTGCCAGAGTTTCCTCTGGCGCATTCGTTTTGCGCTGCATCTGGTGCTTACACGTTACGACAACCGCTTATTGTTTGACCGCCAATTGAGCGTGGCGCAACTTTTGCAATATCGCGGCGAAGGCAATCAGCCTGTCGAACGCATGATGAAAGATTTCTATCGCATGACGCGACGGGTCGGTGAACTGAATCAAATGCTATTGCAGCTCTTCGACGAAGCGATTCTGGCGATGGGTGAAAATGAGAAACCCCGCCCACTGGATGAAGATTTTCAACTTCGCGGTGATTTGATTGATCTGCGTGATGAAACGCTCTTTATGCGTGAACCGCAATCCATCATGCGCATGTTCTACCAGATGGCACGCAATCGCGAGATAAAAGGCATCTATTCAACAACCGTCCGTCAGTTACGCCATGCGCGGCGCCATCTCTCAACGCCGCTGTGCAATATCCCGGAAGCCCGTGAATTGTTCATGTCAATACTGCGCCATCCGGGTGCGGTTTCACGGGCACTGGTTCCGATGCATCGCCACAGCGTTTTGTGGGCGTATATGCCGCAATGGGGAAAGATTGTCGGCCAGATGCAGTTCGATCTGTTCCACGCATATACGGTTGATGAGCACACCATCCGGGTATTGCAAAAACTCGAAAGCTTTGCAGATGAAAGAACCCGTCCCCGCCACCCGCTTTGCGTTGAGCTTTATCCACGCCTTCCGCAGCCTGAATTGCTGCTGCTGGCGGCGCTGTTTCATGATATCGCCAAAGGCCGCGGCGGTGATCACTCCATTCTTGGCGCGCATGACGCCATGGAGTTTGCTGAACTCCATGGCCTCAATTCGCGTGAAACACAGCTCGTTGCCTGGTTGGTTCGCTGCCATTTGCTGATGTCAGTGACTGCGCAGCGTCGTGATATTCAGGATCCTGCCGTCATACAGCAATTTACGGCTGAAGTGCAAAGTGAAACCCGCCTGCGCTATCTGGTGAGTCTGACCGTTGCAGATATTTGCGCCACAAACGAAACCCTGTGGAACAGTTGGAAGCAGAGCCTGTTGCGGGAACTGTATTTCGCTACAGAGAAACAGTTGCGTCGCGGCATGGAAAACAGCCCGGATCTGCGTGAGCGTGTACGTCACCACCGTCTGCAAGCGTTGGCGCTGCTGCGCATGGACAATATTGATGAGGAGGCGCTGCACCGAATCTGGAGCCGCTGCCGTGCCGACTATTTCCTGCGGCACTCCCCCAATCAGTTGGCCTGGCATGCGCGTCACCTACTGGAACATAACTCCACGCAACCGCTGGTGCTGGTCAGTCGGCAAGCTACGCGCGGCGGTACAGAAATCTTTATCTGGGCAACGGATCGGCCTTATCTGTTTGCCGCAGTCGCGGGTGAATTGGATCGACGCAATCTGAGCGTACACGACGCACAGATATTCACTAACCGTGACGGTATTGCCATGGACACCTTTATCGTTCTGGAACCCGATGGCAGCCCGTTGGCGCAAGATCGCCATGCGTCAATTCGCCAGGCGCTGGAACAGGCGATGACGCAGAACTATCAGCCGCCGCGCAGTCGCCGCCCTTCGCCGAAACTGCGGCACTTCAGCGTGCCTACGGAAGTGAATTTCCTACCAACCCACACCGATCGGCGCAGCTATATGGAACTGATATCACTCGATCAACCGGGTTTGTTGGCGCGTGTAGGTGAGGTTTTCGCCGATCTCGGCCTTTCATTGCACGGCGCACGCATCAGCACCATTGGCGAGCGGGTAGAGGATTTGTTTATACTTGCGGACAGCGATCGGCGGGCACTGAGCAGTAAAAAGCGTCAAGAATTAGAGCAACGGTTGACAGCAGCACTCAATCCAACCGATAAAGTGTGATACCGCATTTTTTTATATCTTTTAACACTACAAATCAGGACAGATACCAGGATGCAGCAACTACAAAACGTTATTGAAATGGCTTTCGAACGTCGCGCAGAAATCACTCCGGCGAACGTAGACACTGTAACGCGCGAAGCGATTAACCAGGTCATCAGCCAATTGGACAGCGGCCTTTTGCGCGTTGCAGAAAAAATTGACGGTCAGTGGGTAACGCATCAATGGCTGAAGAAGGCCGTGTTGCTCTCTTTCCGCATCAATGACAACCAGGTTATGGCAGGGGCTGAAACCCGTTATTACGACAAAGTGCCGATGAAATTTGCTGATTACGACGCAGAGCGCTTCCAGCGTGAAGGTTTCCGCGTAGTGCCTCCTGCGACCGTACGCCAGGGTGCATTTATCGCCCGTAATACAGTTCTGATGCCCTCTTACGTCAACATTGGTGCTTATGTCGACGAAGGCACGATGGTGGACACCTGGGCTACCGTGGGCTCTTGCGCACAGATTGGCAAAAACGTCCATCTGTCTGGTGGTGTCGGCATCGGTGGGGTTCTCGAACCACTGCAAGCCAACCCAACGATCATTGAAGACAACTGTTTTGTCGGTGCCCGCTCAGAAGTGGTCGAAGGTGTAATCGTTGAAGAAGGTTCGGTCATTTCCATGGGCGTTTTCATCGGTCAAAGCACCAAGATTTACGATCGCGAAACCGGTGAAGTGCACTATGGCCGTGTCCCTGCAGGTTCAGTTGTGGTTTCAGGCAACCTTCCGTCAAAAGACGGCAGCTACAGCCTGTACTGCGCAGTGATTGTGAAAAAAGTTGACGCCAAAACCCGCGGTAAAGTGGGTATCAATGAGCTGTTGCGCTCTATCGACTAAGCTTTCTTACCCGTGATACTCCGAGCTGCAGATGCGTTGGTTGCAGCTCGGAGTATTCAGTGTGGTGGGCTATGCCAGGTTAATTTCCCGCTATTTTTTTGCCTTCATTACGATAGTCTCACATACTTGGGCATGCAAAGAAGTCATAATGAATCTGTGGATTAAACCAATAAGGTGGCGCTATGTATGACAATCTGAAAAGTCTGGGCATCAATAATCCCGCTGATGTAGATCGCTATAGCCTTCGTCAGGAGGCCAATAACGACATTCTTAAAATCTATTTCAGAAAAGATAAGGGTGAGTTTTTCGCCAAGAGCGTGAAATTTAAATACCCACGCCAGCGTAAAACTGTTGCTGCGGATAGCTCAGGCAGAGGGTACCGTGAAATTCATGAGATCAGCCCAAATCTGCGCTATGTGATCGACGAGCTCGATCAGATCTGTCTGCGTGATCAGGTTGAAGTTGATTTGAAACGTAAAATCCTTGATGACTTGCGCCACCTTGAATCCGTGGTGACGAATAAGATTGCGGAGATAGAGTCTGACCTGGAAAAACTGACGAAGAATGGCCACTAAGTTCTGCGACCCATACGCGTCAAGGCATTTTATTCAAGGCAATTTGTTTCAAGAAAAGTTATTGCAAAACAGTTTATTGCAAAACCATTTGTTGCAAAACAGTCGGTTTAAAAACAGTGGTGCAATCAGCGCCACTGTGATTTCAGAACGCCCCAAAATAGGTATCAACTCTTAAGCAGCGTTCCCCAATGTTCAACCCATGGGCTAGACACCACTTCCGCTTCAGGCTGCTCAATAGCGTCTATTTCCAGCATCTCACCAATGCGTGTAGCGCCCTGCTCCTGCAACAATGCGTCAAAAGACCGGCCAGCGCCGCAGAAGTTATCATAACTGCTGTCACCCAGAGCAATAAGGCCGTAGCGTAATTCGGGTTGGTACCCCACGGTATCACGAATGACCTCGTACAGCGGGGCGATACTGTCGGGGAGATTCCCCTGACCCGTGGTCGAGGTTATGACTAGCGCGTAGTGCTGTCGGTAATATTGCCACTCTTCCAACGTCCCCTCTTCGAACAGTTTAACGTCATGCCCCTGTTCTTTGAGAATGTTCTCAGCTTCTTCGGCAACCAGTAACGCATTACCGTAAACGGTCCCGACAAAAATCCCTACCTGAGCCATCAATGACACTCCATTTATCTGATAACAATCTGTCCGCTATCCTGACCCGACGGGCTGGCAAACTCAACCCCTTCAAGCGCAGGGAGAATTCCTTTCCAGCCAAAATCACCGATCAGCCCCTGCCAGCGTGAATCCAGGGGAGCGGTGATCGACAGATGTTCACCGGTTACCGGATGACTCAATTGCATCTGACTGGCATGCAGCATAAGGCCAGGGCAGGAAAAATGCTCAACCACACCGCGATTTTGCTTCAGGTCACCGTGAGTAGTATCACCAATAATAGGGTGCCTGAGATGCGACATGTGGCGACGTAACTGGTGCTTGCGTCCGGTTTGCGGTTGCAACTCCATCAGGCTGAAACGTGACGTTGGGTAGCGTCCAATCGGCAAGGGAACTTCGACGCTGGCTAACGCACGATAGTGAGTGATGGCCGGTTGCGGTGCTTTTTGCGCACTCGAAAATTTATCGGCAATTTTGTCCAGTTCCTCCGTCAGTGCATAATCAACGGTTCCATCGTCAAGCAAATAGCCACGCACTATCGCATGATAAGTTTTCGCAACCTGATGCTGCTCAAACTGCTGAGACAGACTCCGCGCCACGTCACTTGACAGCGCCATCAACAAGATCCCCGACGTTGGGCGATCCAGACGATGCACGGTGAAAACGTGCTGACCAATTTGATCGCGCAATGTCTGCATAACAAAAACGGCCTCGTGGCGATCCAGCCAGGTACGGTGCACTAACCAACCTGCGGGCTTATTCACCGCCACCAGATGTGAGTCCTGATAAAGAATTTCCAGCATTTCAGTCTTCTTTATTCAACAGGTCATCAAGGCGCTGTAACGCCGCCATTAAATTCCCGTGTCCAGTCAGGACGCCGTTAAATGCCATCTCAAAATAGGGAGTAATCGCAAATCGAGTGGGTAACGGGGCATTCTGGTCCAGCAGGGCATGCATTCTGGGGATCAATACCCATTGCAGCCACTGCTCAGCATTCATCGTATCTACGCAGAATGGCTCAACGCTTTCGAAGGATTTTGGCTCAGGTGGCTGGGATTGCCACAACGACAAATCGCGCATCTCCTGCTCAATTTCCAGCAGGCTCTGTCGTACCCGTGTTTCTGTAGTCATCAGTTACTCTCAGCAGAAATACCAGGTTCATAACCATGGCGTGCCTAAAGAGTGAAAGCATAGCACTGTTGATGGGACTCCCCAACTAGTGCCAGGAGTCGAATAATTTGAGGTGGGGTTATTGCAGGCAATATATTCCAGCCAATAAAGTTGGGGGTACTGTTTGCACAGTACCCCCGGTTCGTTTTTCAGCAATCCCGCTAACTAAGTGCTCCCTGCTCAATCCCTGAAAACTTTTCCTTGAGGCATCCTATCCCAGCCATCCCTTGCAGCGTCCTACTTTCATCCTGACAGTTCGTCCTGACATCATCCTGATGTAATATCCTTCGGTCTTCCTGACCCACCAACGCATCCTCGCTGGCTCTCAATCTCCGTCCTGGAGGTGTCCTTTGTTTCTTTCCTGAAACATCCTGACAACATCCCGTTGCTTCCCTAACTCTTCCTGAGTTTGTCCTTTTCGAAGCCGGTATCATCCTGATTATCCTGCTTCAAACCGTTTCCTTCCGGCAAGATAAGAATCTCTCATTTGCCTACGGCTTACAAGGTAGCGTAAGCCTTACTTACAACACCTGGCAGGTTATAAACATAATGCTCTGAATTAACTTATTGAATTAATTACTTTTAAATTAAAAACCAAAGAGAATGTCAGAAAAAATAAGAGCAATGTCTTACAGGCTGTGTGAGAGATCTCTTACACGCTGAGTAGTGGAATAGGATTGCATTTTTAACTCAGACCAATGAGGTCTTCATTCTGGTAAGAATTCGGAAAGGGGACTCGAAAGATTTTCCCTTCGTTTGGTGCCGAACTGCGCCAGCATATCCTGCCCAGAGACATTACGCAGAGAGATCATTCCCCTCGCAGATTCCGTTGCTGCCAGAAGTCGAATAACTTGAAGTGGGGTCATTGCAGGCGATACATTCCAGGCAATAAAGAGGGGGTACTGTTTGCACAGTACCCCCGGTTCGTTTTTCAGCAATCCCGCTAATTAAGTGCTCCCTGCTCAATCCCTGAAAACTTTTCCTTGAGGCATCCTATCCCAGCCATCCCTTGCAGCGTCCTACTTTCATCCTGACAGTTCGTCCTGACATCATCCTGATGTAATGTCCTTCGGTCTTCCTGACCCACCAACGCATCCTCGTTGGCTCTCAATCTCCGTCCTGGAGGTGTCCTTTGTTTCTTTCCTGAAACATCCTGGCAACATCCCGTTGCTTCCCTAACTCTTCCTGAGTTTGTCCTTTTTGAAGCCGGTATCATCCTGATTATCCTGCTTCAAACCGTTTCCTTCCGGCAAGATAAGAATCTCTCATTTGCCCACGGCTTACAAGGTAGCGTAAGCCTTACTTACAACACTTGGCAGATTATAAACACAATATCCTGAATTAACCTATTGAATTACTTATTTTTAAATTAAAAACCAAAGAGAATGTCAGAAAAAATAAGAGCAATGTCTTACAGGCTGCGTGAGAGATCTCTTACACGCTGAGTAGTGGAATAGGATTGCTTTTTTTTACTCAGACCAATGAGGTCTTCATTCTGGTAAGAATTCGGAAAGGGGATTCGAAAGATTTTCCCTTCGTTTGGTGCCGAACCCTACCATTATAACACCATGCCACTATAACCCGCCCTCAGACATTACACCGTGAGACCATTCCCCTCGCAGATTCCGTTGTTGCCAGAAGTCGTATATATTGCAGACAACAAAAAGGGGTACCCTTTAAAAGTACCCCCTGATTCGTTTTCAGCAATCCCGCTAATTTAGTGCTCCCTGCTCAATCCCTGAAAACTTTTCCTTGAGGCATCCTACCCGGCTATCCCTCGCGGCGTCCTACTTTCATCCTGACAGTTCGTCCTGACATCATCCTGATGTAATATCCTTTGGCCTTCCTGGCTTACCAACGCGTCCTTGTTGGCGTTTAATCTCCAAAGTGGAGGTGTCCCTTGTTCCTTTCCTGAAACATTTTGGCAACATCCCGTTGCTTCCCTAACTCTTCCAGAGCTTGTCCTTTTAAAGCGGGTACCATCTTGATTATTTTGCTTCAAACCGTTTCCTTCCGGCGAGGTAAGAATCACTCATTTACCCACTGCTTACAAGGTAGCGTAAGCCTTACTTACAACACGCAGCAAATTGTGAACATAATATTCTGAATCAATTTATTGATTTAATTAGTTTTTAATTAAAACACGAAGAGAATACCATAAAAAATAAGAGCTTTGTCTTACAGGCTGAGTGCGACATCTCTTACATGCTGAAGAGTGGAATAGGATTGTACTTTTACTCAGACAAACGAGGCGCTAATCCAAATAAGAATTCGGAAAGGGAATTCGTAAGTTTTTCCCTTCGTTTGGTACCGAATTGCTCCTGTATAACCTGTCCCGAGACATTACACAAAGAGATCATTTCCATCTCAGACTCCGTTGTCGCCAGAAAAAGTGTTGGCCCAAGCTTCAGTCGTTTTTGCGTGACCAAATGACCGATCAGATTTTCCTGTAGACGGATAAAATCATCCTCGCTCCAAACCTGAAGCAATGTCACATCCTGGTTATTCCAGCTCGCAGACATGTCTCCCGCGAACTGGCTGGTATAAAAACGATGAATCTCTTCACGCAGGCTGATTTCCAACGCTCTTTCAACGTTCGCCAGGGAAGCTGACCCAACAAAAGGTTGCGGCAGCCAAAAAACCTTGTCATCGGTACTCCGCTCAATACAAGGCGAAGGCACACCATACAGTGCCTCACTCGCTGGCGGGAATCCGGTTTCACGCTGCCATAGCGCGACATAGCGATCCGTAAATTCGCGCAATGCCACTGAAACATCATGCGTCATAATTTCTCTCATCTTCCGGGGTGGGTAAGTTAAACTAGCGCTATTGTACCTATCTATTAGCGAGGAGACAGCATGTCCTCAACCAATAAGCATCAAGCCCTGGCGGGTTTAACGTTGGGCAAACCTACCGCTTACCGTGATATCTATGATGTCAGCCTGTTACAGGCGGTTCCGCGCAGCATGAATCGCGAGCCGCTTGGCTTGTATCCGGATGCGCTGCCTTTTCACGGTGCCGACATCTGGACACTGTATGAATTGTCCTGGCTGAATGCCAAAGGCTTACCGCAGGTTGGCGTGGGTGAAATCAGTCTGAACGCCGACAGTACCCATCTGATTGAGTCGAAGAGTTTCAAGCTTTACCTCAACAGCTTCAACCAGACCCGCTTTGAGGATTGGGAGAGCGTTCGCACCACGCTGGAAAGGGATTTATCAGCCTGTGCTGAAGGTAACGTTACGGTAAACCTCTATCGCCTTGATCAGATTGAAGGCCAGAATATCGCCCGTTTCGAGGGTGAATGCATTGATGATCAAGATATCGAAATCGATGACTATCAGTTCAGTAGCGAGCATTTGCGTCATTCAGCCGGATCTGACCCTGTTGAGGAAACGTTGATCAGCCACTTGCTAAAATCCAACTGCCTGATCACCCATCAACCTGATTGGGGCTCAGTGCAAATTCATTATTCTGGCGGCAGAATCAACCGTGCAGCGCTGTTGCGCTACCTGGTCTCTTTCCGACATCACAATGAATTCCACGAGCAATGCGTTGAACGGATCTTTAACGATCTGCTGCATTATTGTCAGCCGCAAAAACTGGCAGTCTACGCAAGATATACCCGCCGCGGAGGTCTGGACATAAATCCTTGGCGAGCCAACTTCCAATTTAGTCCTGCAACAGGGCGGTTAGTCAGACAATAATACGAGGGGTTGCTCAAGAACTAAGCTAACGATACGTTACTATTGGTAAAAAATCAGGGACACCGTTAAGGTTAGATCAATAACAAACGCACCAAGAAAGGTGCAAAGGAGTCATCTTGATTACACATGTCAGCCCGCTCGGCTCAATGGATCTGTTATCGCAGTTGGAAGTCGACATGCTGAAACGCACGGCCAGCAGCGACCTTTACCGTCTTTTCCGTAATTGCTCCCTTGCCGTGTTGAATAGCGGCAGTCAGACCGACAGCAGTAAAGAACTTCTTGAACGCTTCGAAACCTTTGATATCAACGTCTTGCGCAGGGAGCGCGGCGTTAAGCTTGAATTGGTGAATCCACCGGAAGAGGCCTTTGTTGATGGGCGGATTATCCGCTCATTGCAGGCAAACCTGTTTGCTGTATTGCGTGACATTCTTTTTGTGAATGCACAAATTGTCAGCGCAGGTGAACTCCAGGAAATGAATCTGGAAAACTCTGTGCACATTACCAATCTGGTCTTCTCCATCCTGCGTAACGCCCGTGCGCTGCACCTGGACGAGGATCCCAACATGGTCGTATGCTGGGGCGGACACTCAATTAACGAAAGAGAGTACCAGTACGCACGCAAAGTAGGGAGTGAACTTGGCCTGCGTGAACTGAATATCTGCACCGGTTGCGGACCGGGTGCCATGGAAGCACCGATGAAAGGTGCCGCCGTTGGACACGCGCAGCAACGCTACAAGCTAGGTCGTTTTATCGGGATGACCGAACCCTCAATTATTGCAGCTGAGCCACCAAATCCGCTGGTGAACGAACTGATCATCATGCCGGATATCGAAAAACGTCTCGAAGCCTTTGTCCGTATCGCGCACGGGATCATCATCTTCCCTGGTGGCGTTGGTACAGCGGAGGAGTTGCTGTATTTGCTGGGTATCCTGATGAATCCGGAAAACAGCGATCAGGTTCTGCCGCTGATTCTGACAGGTCCAAAAGAGAGCGCGGATTATTTCCGTGTCCTTGATGAATTCATTATGAATACGCTCGGTGATGAGGCTCGTCGCCACTACACCATCATCATTGACGATCCGGCTGAAGTTGCCCGTCAGATGAAAAAAGCGATGCCTACTGTGAAAGAAAACCGCCGTAATACTGGCGATGCATACAGTTTCAACTGGTCAATCCGTATTGCGCCCGATTTACAGTTACCTTTTATGCCAACGCATGAAAATATGGCGAATCTGAATCTTTATCCAAATCAACCCGCAGAGTTGCTGGCCGCGTCATTACGCCGTGCCTTCTCTGGCATTGTGGCGGGTAATGTGAAAGAAGTAGGGATTCAGGCCATTGAGGAGTTCGGGCCGTACAAGCTTCACGGTGATCCGCAGATGATGAAACAGATGGACAGTCTGCTACAGGGATTTGTTGCCCAACACCGGATGAAACTTCCGGGGTCGGCGTATGAACCTTGCTATGAAATCTGTGCCTGATCGCATCAACTGCCCGCAGCGGACGGCAATTTGCCGTCCGTTACTTCTCACGCACTTTTTCTCTGGCCCGCGCCAATGATACATCTTCTGATAGTTGATGCTTTAAACCTGATCCGCCGCATTCATGCTGTACAAGGCTCACCTTGCCTGACCACTTGTCAAAACGCACTGAACCAGCTCATTCAGCATGCGCAGCCTACACATGCCGTTGCGGTATTTGATGAGGACGATCGGGCGAACAGTTGGCGGCATCAGTGCCTGCCTGATTATAAAGCCGGGCGTTCACCCATGCCTGAAAACCTACAGCAGGAAATGCCACAACTGCGCGCTGCGTTTGAAGCCCTCGGTGTCGCCTGTTGGCATTCCGCTGGCAATGAAGCAGACGATCTGGCCGCTACGCTGGCTACCAAAGTTGCGGCAGCGGGTCATCAGGTCACCATCGTTTCCACCGACAAAGGATATTGCCAGCTACTGGCGCCTAATATTCTTATCCGCGATTACTTTCAAAAGCGCTGGTTGGATATGCCTTTTATCAAGGCAGAATTCGGCGTAGAACCTCAACAGCTCATCGATTATTGGGGATTGGCGGGGATCAGCAGCAGTAAAATACCCGGTGTACCGGGAATCGGGCCAAAAACAGCCGTGACGCTATTGCAAATGCAGGAGGCAGGAACGCTGGAGGCGCTCTATCAGAACCTGGAGGCGGTTCCGGATAAGTGGCGTAAAAAACTGGAGCAGCATCGGGATTTGGCCTTTGCCTGCCAGCAAGTTGCCAGCCTGAAAACAGACGTGGCGCTGAATGGCAACCTGCAACAACTCAGATTGCCACCCAGCCAATAATCACGCATAAGAAATAATTGCAATTCAGACATCCATCCACGCTGAGTATCAAGCACCGTGGATAAATGATTAACGCTCGTCGCGGCGTCCAGGTACGGCGGACCAAATGCGGCGGACGTGTACAGTGACCTCTTCTCGATCGTGATAAAGCTGTTTGGCGTGGATCTCGGAATTGATGCCCTGCTCATCAAGCAGTTGCTTAATCATTTGCAGATTCTGCGTCACTTCTTCATAACGCTTTTTCATCGGTAATTTGAGATTGAAGATCGCTTCGCGGCACCAGCCCTTCACCAACCAGTTAGCCATCAGATGCGCAACCTTGGCAGGTTTCTCCACCATGTCACACACTAACCAGTAGATATTGCTGCGCGTTGGCTCATAGCGGAAACCATCTTCACGGCAGTGCGTTACCTGACCGGTATCCATCAGGCTCGGTGCCATCGGCCCGTTATCGACAGCAAACACCATCATGCTGCGCTGAACCAGTTGATAGGTCCAGCCCCCCGGACAGGCACCCAGATCTACCGCGTACATGCCGCTGGCAAGGCGCTCATCCCACTCATCGGCAGGAATAAACACGTGAAATGCCTCTTCCAGCTTCAGCGTTGAGCGGCTTGGCGCTTCAGAAGGAAATTTGAGGCGCGGGATGCCCATATAGAAAGGGGAATTGTTATTGCTATAGGAGTAGCCGACATAGCAACAACCGGAAGCGATAAAGAAGACGTGGATGACGGGGCGCTGAGGATTCTCTTTGGTCATCAACAACTTCTGCGCCCGCAGTGCAGAACGCAGCGGCACCGTCAATTTGCGGCAGAAACGGGTCAACTCCTTCGCCTCGTTGGTATCAGGCATTTCAACCCGCAGTTCTCCTGCGTTTTCAACCACTCCCATCAACATACCAACAATAGGCGATACGCGATCTTCTGGGGGTAAATCTTTCAGTAATTCGCCGACCACCAGAATCTGTCGGGCAAAAATCAACTCGCGGAAAGGCAACGCGCGGGCCAAACGATCGGCGTCTTCTGGTTGATAACACTCAAACAAAACGTAGGCGCTGTTCTCTTTTACGCGGGCAAAACCGTAAATCTCCAGCGCAGCGGCCTTCTCGGTAATTTCTGCAGCGCACTCTTTCTCAAAGCCCTGGCGGCAATATAAAGCTAACTTATTCATGACGTTCTGCCCTTTTTCTCAGACGCAGCGCGCCGATCAACATTAAAATCCAGCCTGCCAAAAAGCAGGTGCCGCCAATAGGCGTGATATATACCCATAAATGTAGGTGGGAAAGTGCCATGCAATAGAGGCTACCGCTAAACAGAACGGTTCCCAACGCCAGCAGTGCGCCACTCCAGTAAAACCACAGGCTAACCCGGCGCTGCATCGCCACCGCCAACGCCAGAATCGCCAGCGTGTGAAAACCTTGATAATTCAGGCCGGTCTGAACCCAGGCCATCTCTTTCAATCCAAGAGAATTACTCAGTACGTGTGCGCCAAAGGCACCAAACGCAACAAAAACAAAACCGCTCAACGCGGCAAAAATCAACATCGCACGACTACTCATCGTCTTAACCTTTTAATAAAACCAACCCAGCGTTGTGGTGCCTATGCCCGTCATACTTCAAGCCGCAGGTGCTTTGACCGCGCCCGTGCACCCTCAACTTTCGTAGCGGAAGCGGAATTTTTCTTGCTCGCTGGCAGCTCTTGCCAATATCCACTGACGAAAGGCCGCTATTTTACCCAGTTCTGCCTGACTGTCATGACATACCAGATAAAAAGCATTTTTACTCACCAGAACTTCATTGAAGGGGCACACCAAACGCCCGGCTTCGATCTCCGTTTGCGCCATAACATTATTGACCAGTGCCACGCCCTGCCCGTGTACGGCAGACTGAACCACCATCGCGCTGTGACTGAAAATAGGTCCTTGTTGCACATTGATATGCTGTAATCCCAACTGCCGCGTATAGGCCAGCCAATCCCGCCGGGAAGTGTCATGCAACAAAGTATGCCAGGACAAATCGGCAGGAACCTTGAGCGGATGTTCGCCTTGCAGCAACGCAGGGGCACATACCGGCAGCAAATATTCGCTATAGAGTCGCTCGGTCCGCAGGCCCGGCCAGTTTCCCCGGCCATAAAATATCGCGACATCCACATCATCAGCCAGTTTATCTTCCTCGCGGTCAACTGCCTGTATACGGACATCGATGCCAGGATACGCGGTATTAAAACTGGAAAGACGCGGAACGAGCCATTGTATGGCAAAGCTGGGAGGTAAACTAACGGTGAGAGCCCCTTTCGCACTGCGCGCCTGCAGCTTACGGGTGGCATCATTGAGCGCGGAAAAAATCTCTTTTATATCAAGATAATAACTCTGACCTTCCTCGGTCAGCAGTAAAGAACGGTTTCGCCGCCGGAATAATTTCAGCCCAAGAAAGTCCTCAAGCGATTTAATTTGATGGCTCACGGCCGCCTGGGTGACGAATAGCTCCTCCGCAGCCTTAGTAAAACTAAGGTGACGCGCGGCAGCGTCAAAAACCCGCAGGGCATTTAAGGGTGGCAAACGTTTAGACATGGATTGGATACTTTTTGTTAACGATTTATCACCAGATAAATCCGTTTATTTACGTATTAGTTTTTTTTATCCGAGCCATTATAAATTGTCCGTTGAGGATGCACCAGCAAATACCTATAGTAGCGGCACTTCCTAAGCCGGAACGAAAAGTCGAAGGGTATGAGGATATCTTGAGGCTTTTGGCTTGTGGTTGTGATGTTGTGTTTGCAAATTGTCTGGAGAGCCAGACTCGAGTGGCGATAGCCGCTCTTTTTCACTTCCTGTGCATTTACCCTGTCTGTCTATAGTGATTTTATGCAGCACCGCACATTGCGCGGTGCTTTTTTTTTGCTTATTTTACAGACCGTCCTGGCCCGCTAAAAATTACTTCCCTTGCACCATCTCTTTGACTTCTGAGCGATTGATCTGCTGCTCATTGCCATAAGCATCGGTGTAACTGATCATGCCAGTATCATCATCAACTTTCGGTTTTCCGTCTGCAACTATCGTGCGACCATCATTGGTATGCATAACATAATTGCTGGAACAGGCTGCTAAGGTGAAAGTTAGCATCAGCGCTGAAAATACTGCAGCGATCTTCTTCATTATGGACTCCTTGTGGTTTTATATATTTGTAGTTTTATATGCTTCAAAAACCGTTGATGTCATTAGGCAAAATTTTCTACCCATCAATATTCAGCATAACAAACTTTTCAGATATTGCCAGAAATTGGCCAAATTCGCTCAGCAATGCCTTGTCTGCCAATCAGAAATAGGACAGGATCACCTGCTGACATGAGGAAACATAAAATCCAATGATGCTTTTCGATCCTTCCGAATTCCGTCGGAATTTCCCCGCGTTGACTAACGGTGGGGTGTATTTAGACAGTGCGGCAACGGCGCTGAAACCCCAGGTGATGATCGATGCCACGCAGCGTTTCTATGCGCAAAGCACAGCGACAGTCCACCGCAGCCAGCATAAGGCGGCGCAAGCCTTAACCCGGCAATATGAATCTGCTCGCCAGCAGGTTGCCGAGTTGATTAACGCCCCGCTGCCGCAGGACATCATATGGACGCGTGGTGCAACAGAAGCCATTAATCTGGTGGCACAAAGCTACGCCAGACCCAGACTGCAACCGGGTGATGAAATTCTGGTAAGCCAGGCGGAACATCATGCAAATCTCATCCCCTGGTTGATGGTCGCTGAACAAACCGGCGCAACCGTGGTGGAACTGCCTCTTGATGAGCATGCACTCCCCGATTTGGACGCATTAGTTCAACTATTGAATCCGCGCACACGATTGCTTGCCTTGGGTCAGATGTCGAATGTCACGGGCGGTTGCCCGGACTTACAACGCGCTATTGCGGTGGCGCACGCCAACAACACGCGGGTAGTTATCGATGGGGCGCAAGGTGTTGTCCATTCTCCAGCTAACGTTCAGGCATTGGATATTGATTTTTATGCTTTTTCTGCACACAAACTGTATGGCCCGACGGGGATGGGTGTGCTCTACGGAAAAACTGAACTGCTCAATGAAATGGATGCATGGCAAGGCGGAGGAAAAATGCTGACCCAAGCTTCGTTCTCAGGTTTTACGCCACAAGCGGTGCCTCATCGTTTTGAGGCTGGCACGCCGAATATCGCTGGCGTTATTGGCCTGAGTGCCACCCTGACATGGCTTAAACAGATAGATACCGTACAAGCCGAAGCCTATGCCCGCCAACTTGCACAACACGCCGAAGAGAGACTGGCAGAACTACCGGGCTTTTGCAGCTATCGCCGCTCTGACTCAAGCTTGCTGGCGTTTAATTTTGCCAATATGCACCACAGTGATATTGTCACGTTGCTGGCCGAACAGGGAATTGCCATCCGCGCTGGGCAGCACTGCGCACAGCCACTGATGGCACAACTTGGCGTGAGCGGTACGCTGAGAGCCTCTTTTGCTCCATATAATAACGAGCAAGATGTTGATGCCTTGGTCATTGCCGTCAAAAATGCATTGTCGCTGTTAGCCGATTAAGTTATCAGCAGATCAAACGAAAATTACCGAATAGATAGAATCCGGAGCATTTATGCTTGCCCCCCATCCGTTTGGCCGGGAAATCACCACAGAGTCGCTTATCAGCACGTTCGCTGCCTTTACTCAATGGGAAGACAAATATCGTCAACTCATTCTATTGTCCCGCAAGTTACCGGCTCTGGATGAGTTATTGAAAACGCCAGCCATTGAGCTTTCCGGCTGTGAAAACAGAGTGTGGCTGGGGTATCAGATACAAGAGAATGGCACGCTGCATTTCTATGGCGATAGTGAAGGCAGGATCGTCAAAGGATTGCTGGCAATTATTCTTACTGCGGTCGAAGGGAAAACACCGCAAGAGTTAATCCAGCAGGATCCTCTCGCTCTTTTCGATACATTGGGGTTGCGCCATCAGCTCAGCGCCAGTCGCGCCAGCGGCCTGCAAGCGTTGTCAGACGGGGTTAAAAACCTCGCCCAACGCGCTATTTCCTAAAGAATTCAAGCCATCTGCTGTTGCCGTAGCGCTTTGCCCAACATTTTCTTCAGGGCATGCGAAACGGCAACAAATCCAAACGTCGCGGTCACCATGGTCGCCGCACCAAAGCCTGAAGCACAGTCCATTCTTTTTGGCCCTTCGGCGGTGCTTTTGACAGCGCACACGCTGCCATCGGCCTGCGGATAAACCAACGGCTCATCTGAAAATACGCAATCGATCCCCAATTTCCCTTTACTGTTTTTCACCACGTTAAAATCGCTTTTCAGCCTTTCACGTAATTTTGCCGCCAGCGGATCCTGAATGGTTTTCGCCAGGTCAACAACAGAGATGCGCGTAGGATCGATCTGACCGCCCGCCCCACCCGTCGTTACCACGGGGATTTTGAACCGTCGACAATAAGACAACAGCGCCGCTTTCGGTCTGATACTGTCAATTGCATCAATAACATAGCTAAAATTTTGGTTCAGCAGGTCGGCAGTATTTTCCGCCGTAATAAAATCATCAATGCAGGTGACCCGACATTCAGGGTTGATCGCCAAAATACGCTCAGCCATTACTTCAGCTTTTGATTGCCCCACGGTCTGCTTCAGGGCATGAATTTGACGGTTAGTATTAGTGACACAAACGTCATCCATATCAATGAGTGTGATCGCGCCAATACCCGTGCGTGCAAGCGCCTCTGCGGCCCAGGAGCCGACGCCACCAATACCAATAACGCAGACATGTGCCTGAGAAAATACCGCCAGCGCATTCTGGCCGTACAGACGCGCCGTACCGCCAAAGCGTTGCAGATAGGCATCGGAATAGGTTGTTGTTGACACAGCTTACCTCTGACTCAAAAAACAAAAGCAGCCCGCAGGCCGCTTTAACAAAACAGTATATGCTCTATACCCAAAATAATTGGATTTGCATCGAGGCTCATGGATGAGCCGAATAATCGAGCGTAGCCAACAAAGATGCAGCTTCAAGTATGACGGGTATAGAATCATTCCTGATTATTGACCAATACCGCACCGCTGGCATTTTGGTAGGTTCCCGGCGGAGAAGTCATCAGCGTGGGTGCCTTCTGACTGGTATAAGCCGTAAATAGTGGACCACCACTTTGCCTCGTTTTCAGAACCCAGACCCGGCCATAGTGGTTATAGTAACCCGCCGCATGGCCCGCCTCCTGACCAATCCCCTGATACATATCAAAGTGCTGGCCCTTAATCGCCCCGCCAACATCAAGCGCAACCATCAGTCGCAGATGATATTTACCGGTAAACTTACCGCCATTGTCAAGTTCAGGAACTTCAGCCAACAGGGTGGTCCCGGAGGGAATCAAGGAACGATCGGAGGCAACCGACGCTTTGGCAACCAATGGAACGGCACTCGCCCCTTTCACCGGCGCATACATCTCCGGTTTGAAGAATACGAATGAAGGGTTCTGTTCCAGCAGTTCCCGCACCTCGGATTCACTATGGGAATCCGCCCACTGCCGTATGGCTTGCATCGACATATTCTCGCGCGCCACTTCGCCACGATCAATCAGGACTTTGCCAATACTGCGATAGGCATGACCGTTCTTGCCTGCATAACCAAAGAACATCAATGGCCTGCCGTCGCCATAATCCACATAACCGCTTCCCTGAACTTCCATCATGAAGTTATCCATCAGCGAGTTGGTATAAGCGATGACCAGACTACTATTCAGCGCACCGGAATAAATTCCAGCCCGATCGGGCAGTCGCCGTTTGCCTTTTTGCGGCATACGGTACAACGGATAGCGGAATTCACCCTGCTGCGTATAGCGCGCCTGCAAGACCGGTGTGTAGTAGCCGGTAAATTGAACGTTGCCAAAGTTATCCATGCCTTCCATCTGGTAGGCACTCAGGCCGTATTGGCTAAGCGTGCGGGTATCGCCACCTGAACGGATCCACTGCTCAACGGAAAGGAAAGTATCACTGTTGCGGTTATACAGCGACGAAGACGCGGACTGCACTTTCATTATCTGATCGATATAATCCTTGGCGTTAACCGGTTTCCCTTTTGCATTCGGCTCATTGACCAGTTCCAGAGGATTATCCAAACGCCCGTCTTTATACTGTTGACCACGATCGGTCGGTTTTGACTGACAACCGGCCAGTACCGCAATCATCAGTCCACTCAGCAGATATTTTCCCAAACGTCCTTTCATTTACCGCACTCTCTCTGAGATATTTTCTACCGGCGAACGATAACAAACGCCCATCGATAAAGGAATTGTTCGTCTTAAAAAAAGAGCATGCACAATATTGATGAAAAAAACAGCAAATGTGTGATTATTCAAACAAAAAAACCGCTTCCGTGCCATTAATCACAAAAATGACTTGCATGAGATCTTGTGGAGAGTATAGTGCGCTTCCATCGGACGCGGGGTGGAGCAGCCTGGTAGCTCGTCGGGCTCATAACCCGAAGGTCGTCGGTTCAAATCCGGCCCCCGCAACCAATTCGATTCTGCGAAAGCAAAACGAAAAAGCGTTCGATAACTTGCTGAAATAAAGTAAGTATAGGCAGTAAACAATAGAAAAAAGCACGAAAGAAGTAGAAATGCAGTAAAAATATAGTAAGACGGACGCGGGGTGGAGCAGCCTGGTAGCTCGTCGGGCTCATAACCCGAAGGTCGTCGGTTCAAATCCGGCCCCCGCAACCAATCAGAATGCGTAAGACAGTAAACGTCGTCTTAGTAGGCGAATGATTACTGCAGTAAAGCTGGTAAATAGTGTAAAAATCAGTACAATAGCATCGGTATTAAGCAGTAAGACGTAAATTAAGAAGTAGACGGACGCGGGGTGGAGCAGCCTGGTAGCTCGTCGGGCTCATAACCCGAAGGTCGTCGGTTCAAATCCGGCCCCCGCAACCAATTACTTACAACATCAAACACCCAACAGGGTGTTTTTTTGTTTCTACAGTTTCTCAATCCTATAGTTTCTCAATTCTCCCGATACGAACCTCATTACCTGCAAGCAAATTCTCACCCCAAGAAATCCGACTCAACGTTTTGCCAGCGTTCCGCCCTTATTGAAATACGCCTTGATCCCCGCCAGGATGGATTCTGCGACCTGTTGCTGAAAACGGCTGGTGCGCAGTTTGCGTTCCTCTTCGACATTACTGATAAAGGCAGTCTCTACCAGAATCGAAGGGATATCTGGGGCCTTAAGTACCGCAAAACCCGCCTGATCGACAATGTTTTTATGCAGATGGTTGATACTTCCCATCCGGTTGAGTACTTCTTTGCCAAATTTCAGGCTGTCATTAATCGTCGCCGTCTGTACCAGATCAAATATCGTGTGGTCGAGATAGCGGTCACCACTCTTGCTTACGCCGCCAATATCATCCGCTTCATTCTGGGTTTGCGCCAAAAAACGCGCTGCGGTGCTGGTTGCCCCTTTGGTCGACAGTGCAAAAACCGACGAACCTCGCGCAGCCCGATTGGTAAACGCGTCGGCATGAATAGAAATAAACAGATCGGCGCGCTGCTTACGGGCTTTCGCGACCCGTACCCGCAACGGAATGAAAACATCTTCATTGCGGGTCATATAAACCTTCATATTGCCCTCACGCTCAATCAACTTACGCAAGCGTCGGGCAATCTGTAGCACGATATCTTTCTCACGGGTTTTAAATTTCCCCGTCGCCCCCGGATCTTCTCCGCCATGACCGGGGTCGAGCATAATCACTATCGGCCTGTCGCGCCCGGCCTTACCTGCCTTCGCGGTTTCGGCGGGCAATGTGCGTTCAAGATCGCCCTTATTGTAATCTTCGAGTAATGCCAGCAGGGGATCATCCTCTTGTGAGCTAGTTCCTTCCTCGGGATAGAGATCCACCACCAAACGATTTTTGAATCCTGCGACCGGTCCAAGGGTAAACAGATGCGGACTGGCATTCTGTTTCAGTTCGAAAACGATTCGCACGGTATTCTTGTCAAACTGCCCTACCCGCGCCTGTTTGAGGTAAGGATCGTCAGACTTAACCTGCGTGCCCAGCCCCTTTAAAATACTGTTGAGATGTACGCCTTCAATATCGATCACCATGCGATTAGGGTTCGTCAGCGCAAATTGACGATATTGCAGCGGCGTACTGGATTCCAGCGTAATACGCGTATAGGTGGAAGAAGGCCAAACACGAACGGCAACGACCTGTGAGGCGGCAAAACCGACGCGACTGATGCTCAACAACCAGGTTGCGGCAGCGCCTTGCAGTAAGCGACGTCGTCCCAGATTGTGATTTTCGTTAGCCATGCGACTCCAGTAACAGATAAACGGCGATGAAAAACATCGCCAAACAGAATAAACGCGAAAACTTTAACGAATCATTTCCATCATGTCATCTGAAAACATTGTCAATGTTTGTCAACTTATTAATGACTTAGCTACCCACTGCAAAATCAATGAATAATATCCTGCTTGCCATCGGGCCAAAAAAGGAATAAAAATACAAAAATTACGAATAAAAATGCAAAAGAGGTTTTGCCGTGAAGGAACGCAGTACTGAATTGGTTCAGGGTTTTCGCCACTCAGTTCCCTATATAAATGCTCACCGTGGCAAGACTTTCGTCATCATGCTCGGCGGTGAAGCTATAGAACATGAGAATTTCAGCAATATAGTTAACGATATCGGGCTGTTACACAGCCTGGGTATCCGAATTGTGGTGGTTTATGGTGCGCGTCCGCAAATTGACGAGAACCTGGCCCAGCACAACTATGAGCCGATTTATCATAAGCATACCCGCGTCACCGATGCCAAAACCCTTGAGTGGGTAAAACAGGCTGCGGGGCTGTTACAGTTGGATATCACCGCCCGTTTATCCATGAGCCTGAATAATACCCCATTGCAAGGTGCGCATATCAACGTGGTCAGCGGTAACTTTATTATCGCCCAACCGTTGGGTGTGGATGATGGCGTGGATTATTGCCACAGCGGACGTATCCGTAGAATTGATGAAGATGCCATTAATCGCCAGCTTGAAAATGGCGCTATCGTGCTCTTGGGGCCGGTCGCGGTATCGGTTACCGGTGAAAGCTTCAACCTGACGTCAGAGGAAGTGGCGACCCAGTTGGCTATCAAACTCAAGGCCGAAAAGATGATCGGTTTTTGCTCTTCCCAAGGCGTTACGGACGTTGAAGGTCACATTATTTCTGAGCTATTTCCCAATGATGCGCAGCAAAGAATCGAGCAGTTGGAAGAGACCGGTGATTATCACTCCGGTACGGTTCGTTTTCTGCGTGGCGCGGTCAAAGCCTGCCGTAGCGGTGTCAGACGCAGCCACTTGATTAGCTACCTGGAGGACGGCGCTCTGGTTCAGGAACTGTTCTCCCGTGACGGTATTGGTACGCAAATCGTGATGGAGAGTGCCGAGCAGGTGCGTCGGGCAACAATAAATGATATTGGCGGCATTCTTGAACTGATCCGCCCGCTTGAACAGCAAGGGATTCTGGTACGCCGCTCGCGTGAGCAACTGGAAATGGAAATAGATAAGTTCACTATCATCGAGCGGGATAATCTGACGATTGCCTGCGCCGCACTCTACCCTTTCCCGGAAGAGCGTATTGGCGAAATGGCCTGCGTGGCAGTGCATCCCGACTACCGCAGTTCATCGCGCGGCGAGATGTTACTGAAAAGAGTCGCATCCCAGGCTAAGCAGCAAGGGCTCGAGAGGTTATTTGTTCTGACAACGCGCAGTATCCACTGGTTTCAGGAGCGGGGCTTCAAACCGGCTGAAGTCGAGGTTCTGCCGATGCAAAAGCAGGCGCTGTACAACTATCAGCGCCGATCAAAGATTCTGCTGCTCGATCTCTAACCGCACCAATGTAAAAGTGACGCTGTAAAAAATAGTGCAGCGTCACTCCCCACGCTCTGACGGCACTAGTTCAAGTGGTAGCAGACGCTCCGTCAAGCCACTGCGGCGCTGGGTGGGCGTACGGATCGCCATACTCAGCACTTTATCACTGGCATACAGCGACAGTCGTTTTCGCGCTCGGGTAATGGCCGTGTAGACCAGTTCACGGGTTAATACCGGCAAGAACTGGTTTGGCAGCACCAGCGCCGTATGATCAAACTCTGAACCCTGAGATTTATGGACCGTCATCGCGTATGCCGTTTCATGGGCGGGAAGACGACTCGGCTGCACCGCCTTGATGTCACCGTTCGGTAATTGGAAGAATACCCGCAGTTCCCCTTGCGCATCTCGCAATGCGATGCCTATATCACCATTGAACAGGCCCAGCGCCCGATCATTGCGACCAATCATCACGGGACGCCCGGCATACCAACGCCCGGAAGGGCCAATGGGACGACGAATCAAACCACCTCGTTGTAACACCTGTTCAATACGTTCATTCAAGCCTGTCACACCAAAAGGCCCCTCACGAAGCGCGCAAAGCAATTGAAAGCGGCTAAATTCGGCAAGAACACTTTTTGCCTCATCTCCCGCAGCAACTTTCTTCAAATATGACCGGTAGCCCTCAACGCAGGCTTCCAGCAAATGTTGATAATCTTCCGTTTCGGCCAGTGGAAAACCCTGCACATCTGCGAAGGTGCCATGTAATGCCGCAATGGCATGCTGACTGTTTCCAGCATTGACCGCCGCCGCCAGTTGACCGATACCTGAACTGGCATCAAACCGGTAGCTCTTGCGCAGTAAACACAAACTGTCGCGCACGTTTGCATCCCGGGCGGCCTCAACGCCTGACACATCACACCCGGTCAAGCGCTGTAACTGGGCTGCTCGCTCCGGACTGTATCCTTGCTCTACAAAGCGGCAAATATCCCCCAACACCGCCCCGGCTTCCACTGAGGCCAGTTGATCGCGATCGCCAAGGAAAATCACTTTTGCCTGGGGAGGCAGTGCCGCAATCAGGCGCGCCATCATCGGCAAATCGATCATGGATGCCTCATCAACCACCAACACATCCAGATGCAGAGGGTTCCCCGCGTGGTATCGCATACGCTGGCTATTCGGTTGGGCGCCCAGCAATCGATGCAGCGTCGTTGCTTCCTGCGGGAATAATGCCAACCACCGATCGTTGGCAAAAATCTGCTGGCTGGCCTGCCCGAGTGATTCCGTTAAACGCGCTGCTGCTTTACCCGTGGGAGCCGCAAGCTGAATACGCAGTGGTCGCCCGGTATTCAATTGAATCAGCGCAGCCAGTAATTTTGCTACCGTGGTGGTTTTCCCGGTCCCCGGACCACCTGAGATAATGGAAATACGGCGCGTTGCCGCGACGGCAGCCGCCACTTTTTGCCAATCGATCTCCCCCTGATTCTCGCCAAAGAGTGCATCAAGGATTTTGCGCAGGGCCGATTCATCAGTGAGCGCTGATTGGGTGTCACTGGCAATAAAGCGCGCCACGTCGCCTTCACTCTGCCACATACGTTGCAAATACAATCGCGATCCTTGCAATACCAATGGCGTCGCCAGCGCGCCATCCCCTACGGCATCAGAGCGGGACAACAGGTCAGCCCACTGTTGCGGGTCCAATGAACCTGCGGCCTGCCATATTTGCTGTGCCAGAACAGGATACCGCCCCTCAAAGAGCTTTTCTGGCATCAATTGTGACAGCGGCAAACAGACATGACCACCTCCGGCTTCAGCGCTAACGCAGGCGGCGGCCAGCAATATCGCCGGGTGACGATCGCGGGCAATTACATGGGCAAATTGCACATCCAGTGCGCGTAATGCGCCTACTGCCTGAGCCTGATCCAGTAAGTCCATCATGATTCGGCTCCTGCGTCAGCTTCATTATTCCCTTCGAACAACGCGTCAAGTTGCGCAATAAATTCAGCATCAGGCCGGCGCTGGAAGATCCCTTGTCCAGGTACAGCGCTATCGACCCCGCGCAGGAAAAGATAAATCACACCGCCAAAGTGCTGCTGATAGTCGTAATCTGCCATTCTGTGACGTAAATAGCGATGTAAAGCCAGACTGTAGAGTTGATACTGCAGATCGTAGCGGTGCTCCGCCATCGCCAGGCGCATCGCCGGTTGGGTGTAAGCGCTGCTATCCTCACCCAGCCAGTTGGATTTGTAATCGAGCAAGTAGAAACGCCCTTCCCAGCAAAACACCAGATCGATAAACCCTTTCAGCATGCCTTGCACTTGTTGGAAATCCAGCGGCGGACATTGTGCAGAGAGGTCGTCATAGCGCTTCACCAACCGATCCAGTTCGTCAGCTTTCAGCAAGCCATTGATCGGTAGATAGAACTGTAGCTCGGATTGCATTTGCCGTGGTGAAAGTTGGCTCAGGCTGATTCCATTCTCATCCAGTGGCGCGTGTAAAACGGCATCCAACCAGGATTCAAGCATCGGTAGCCAATGCTCGCCCAGCCCTTGAACATCAAGCTTTTCCCGCAACCACTCGCGCTCAATAGGCTGAGTAAAATCCAGTTCCTCAAACAAACCATGAAGAAAAGTGCCCGGCGATGCGCCACGCGGGAAAGTATGCGGATTAATCAGCGGCTCAGTTTCACCCTGTTGCTCACCAACAGCATCAACATCAAGACGGGGTAACAAATCATACGCAATGGCCGAACCATGCTGTTGCAAACCGGAATAACTGGTCACCCGCCAATAATCCTGAACCTGACGGTTGAACACTTTTGCCTGTAAGGAACGCGTAACCAGCGGAGGCGCGACCCAGCTTGCAGAGTCGGGTTCATCAACAAGGGTTACCGCAATATCGTCGTTGACGAGTGTATTGAGTTGTTGTTGAAGAAACGCCGCATCACCGGCTTCCTGATGCTGAACCAGAAAACCCAACGCGCTGCGATGCAGATCCGTGTCACCCTGTTTTTTGCGCGTACCTTGAATCAGCGGGGCAATGCCTATGCTGCAGTGGTAAACAGAGCGGGTCAGCGCGACATAAAGCAAGCGTAAATCTTCAGCAAACCGCTCTTCTTCCGCCAACTTCACACTTTCTTCACTGGCATTGAGATCCAGTAGCGCGGCAAAGGTTTGCCTGTCGTGATACAGCACTTGTTGCTGTTGGCGAAAATTAGCCACAAAGGGCAGCCACACCAACGGATACTCAAGACCTTTCGATTTATGAATCGTAATGACCTGAACCAGGTGGCGATCGCTTTCAAGACGCAATTGCTGATTATCTGACTGGCGATCGGGTTGAGAGATCTGCTGTGCCAACCAGCGTGTAAGTGCATGCTCACTATCGAGTTGAGACGCCGACTCCTGCAACAACTCACCTAAATGCAGGACGTCGGTGAGCCGTCTTTCCCCCCCGGCCGTTGCCAGCAGATTTTCAGCCAGGTGCCGTCTGCGCATGACTTCTCGCAGCATCGGTAGCACGCCGTATCTGGCCCAATGCTGCCGATAGCCATCAAACTCTTCAACCAACGCATCCCATTCACTCTCATTCTTACTGAGAGCATCAATGGCCAGCGCATCCAATCCCATCAGACCGGTGGCCATCGCACTGCGTAGCGTTCTCTCCTGCTCTGGAGACATCACCGCCTGTAAGAGCCATAGCAAATCTTTGGCTTCTGCCGTATCAAATACGCTGTCGCGGTTGGAGAGATAGACGGACGGAATAGCAAGCGCACTTAACGCATCGCGTATCAATGCGGCTTCAGCGCGACTACGCACCAGAATCGTGATATCCGAAGCCTGAACAGGTCGACGTTTGTCACCTTTCACCAGCCACGCCTGTTGCTGTTGCCCTGCGGTCAGCCAGTCCCGAATTTGTCCAGCACACTGGCGGGCCATCAATTGCTGGTAATCACTGACTCCGACACCTTCGCCGCTCTGAAGGAAAAAGTGCATTGCAGGTTGTGCAGCGCCTTGATACTCAAAGGATAGCCCTTGATTTTTGATGGCAGGCGAGACCGGGTTAAAGGGGATTTGCTTGAAGAGAAAAGGGGAATCAACCTGCTGAAACAAGCGGTTAACGCTGTTCACCATTGAGTAAGAGGAGCGCCAGTTGGTATCAAGTGTGTAGTGGGCACTTACTTCAGATCGCGCCTGCATATAGGTAAAAATGTCCGCGCCGCGAAACGCATAAATCGCCTGTTTGGGATCGCCAATCAACAATAATCCGCACTGCGGCTGACCCACGTATAAGGTGCGAAAAATACGATATTGCTGCGGATCGGTATCCTGAAATTCGTCGATCATTGCCACCGGATAACGCGTGCGTATGGCCTGAGCCAACAACGCGCTGCCTTGTCCCTGCAACGCCGCGTCAAGTCGGCTCAACAGGTCATCAAAACCCATTTCCGCCCGCTGACGCTTCTCTTTCTGAATTGAGGTACGTATTTCACTCAGGGCTCGCGCCATAATCAGATCGCGAATCGTCAATGGCTCAGCATATATCCCATCTATAAGTATAAAAAGCGGGTGCTCTGGTGGCTGACCTTTCTTGGTTTTTTCCAGCAGAATACTTTGCCGAAACTTTTCCAGCTCTTTTGGCAACTGATAGTCTTCAGTTTCCTGCGCCACCCACTCCGCTACTTTCTCTAACCACATCGGCAAATAGCGGGCACTGTAACTGCGTTTATCCACACCCGACCCGGTAATCAGTGTTTCGATGTCAGCCGCAGCCAGGCGCCACTGTTCTTTCAGCATATTGATACGTGAAAGAATCTGCTGGTGGCGCATCTCCAACGTTTCGTCTTCAGCGGGAGGTTGCAGCAGTGTAGGCGCTTCACCATGCAGGTAAGGGGAAAGATCGGCAAGCAACGCTTCAGGGCCGCTCCATTCCTGACTCACCGCCCGGGTAATGCCTATCGACAGCGGATAGCAATGGCGTCGCCAGTAGTCAGCACAGGCCTGACGGCGTAACGGCAGCTCATCCTGAACCAGCGTTTGTTCAAAAAGGATGCCTGACTCAAAGGCGTTGTGGGTAAGCATACGCTGGCAGAAGCCATGAATAGTGTAAATCGCCGCCTCATCCATCTGCCGTTCTGCAGCAAGCAATTGCGAAGCTGCATCCGCGAAGTCACTCATTTCTGCCATGAGGGAAGTCAGCACCGGATCGTCACTGACTCCCCGTACACAGGCCAATCGCAGTGCATGAATATTGGCGCGAATACGGCCACGTAACTCCTCCGTCGCCGCTTCCGTAAAGGTCACCACCAATATTTCTTCGACAGTCAACGGGCGGGAAAAGGCAGATTTTTTACCCAGCCCCAGCAGTAAGCGCAAATAGAGAATACCGATGGTAAATGTTTTGCCAGTGCCCGCAGAAGCTTCTATCAACCGCTCACCAAAGAGCGGCAGATTAAGGGGGTCGAGCTTCAGCGGTGTGGCTGTATTCATTGACCTTTCACCTGTAATGGCAGCGTTTTTTGCAGACTTGACGCATCAGGGAACGTTGTCCAACTGGCTGGCGCAGCAAAATCCCCTTTTTGATCGCCGCTGCCTTTGATTTGCGACAGCAATGCCAGTCCCTGCGGTTTGATAATCGCTTCGCGGAAGTAACGGATCAATTGTTCAGACGTCACTGCTTCCAATTGCTTGATCACTTTCTCGCGCGTATCAAATTCAAAATTCCCGCGACTGAAATCGTTGCTGAAACGGCTGGCTTCTTCACTCAATGTCTGAGGTCGTTGGCGTAATTCATTGATCATACCCTGCTTATACTGTTCAAAATCCTCTTTGCTCAACGCGGCCAGGCGCTTATCTGCCTGCTCGTAAAAGGCCAGATAGCGCTCATAGAGATAATCAGGTTGCTTGCTGTTGCTCTGTAACAGGAAACCGAAGCCCCACTGCCGACCGATTGAGATTGGGAAGGTAAAGACGGCGTAACCCAACTGCTCCTGTGTTCTCAACTGACCATAAAACCAAGGCTGAATCATTTGTCCCAACAATGAACTGTAGGCCATTCCGCGAACTTCATCATAGCCGGTAGGCACATAGATTGCGGCCAGCGCAGAGTCAGTACTGCTGGCATCGCGTTGCAGGTTTGCCAACTGGTGCTGATTAATCACGACATCCACGCCGTGCCACCACTCGGTTCCCGTGCTCCCCACCTGGTTTTTTATCGACTCTGCCAAATCTTTCACTTTCTCAGCCGTCATGTTGCCCACCACCAGCAACTCCGTTGACGCATGGTGCAACAAGTCATCGCGGTATTTTTTGATGTCCTCAACCGTGATGCTGTCCAGCATTTTACGGCGCTCACTGCGCTCACTGTATGGCACGCGGGAAAGCATCTGAATCGGTTGCAACGCCATTTCGAATGCCTTGCCCTTATCGGCTGAATCGAGCTTTTCCCGATACCAGGATTTTGCCTGACTCAGTTGCTCCTCCGTGGGGACAAAGCTGGAATAGCCTTCAACCAGTGAGGTCAGTAACTGTGGAAGGCGCTGGGTGAAACCGTTGGCATTAACGAGCAGGCCATTGTCGGGGGAGGTAGTGAAACTGATGCCACCGATCGAAGCCTGATAACTCAGTTGATCCAGATAAATCCCCGCCATGTAGTCGGTCAGCGCGTAAAGTACCTGGTGCCTGGCACTGTCGAGCGCTTGTTGGTTACGGAATGCCAGCGTGATATCAGCACGCGGTTCATCCGCAAAGTAACGGCTAGGCATATACAGCGCACGCAATCCTGGCCGATCAATAATCTTCTGCGGATGTGTGGCTGCGTCAACACTGGCTTGACTGTTATCTATCAACGAAAGATCGTCTGGAATGTAGGGGTTCAAAACGGGTAGCGACAGGGAGATCTTCTCACCCAGTTGCTGCCAGGTTTGATAGCGCGCGGCATCGATACGGTCAACCTGATAAGGAGCATTGACGAAATATGCCATTTTGTTGTGCGGCTCATCGGGGCTGATAAACCAGAATCGGGCGTTCTGCGGCGTCAGTTCATCCAGACGTTGGGCAATTGCCTTGGGATCGTAGCGGTCTGCCAGATAGCTTGCATCAAGGGCATGCTCAACGGGCACGCGCAGCATGGTGTCAACCAACCACTCGATGTAATTCATATCCCGCGTAATTGCCGGATAGCGGAAATCAAGATCCAGTACGTGGCCGATTTCAGCGAAATAACTCTGCTCTATCCCTTCCTGACGCATTTTCCCAAGATAATTGAAGATCGCCGCAATCACCCGATCGCGCTGCGCAAGGCCTTTATCCGTTAGCGAAACAGTAATGGCAAACACCCCCTGATTGCGATCCACCATAGGATCGGCACCCGCACTAATGGCGTCCGCGAGCCCTTGCTTTTGTAACCAGTCAGAAAGTGTATTCTTGCTACGGTTACCGATCAGATAGCCAATATACGTGTCCGTTTTACTGCGAAATTCCGCATTGTTGTTATCAATCGGGAACTCAATGCGCAGCTGTTTACGCGGTTGCGCCGGGACATAATGAATGATCAGCCCTTTTTCTTTGTCTGTCATGGTCGGCACGGTGATTTCAGGGACCGCAGCATGACGATTAGGGATCTTGCCGAACGTTTCGCTTGCCAATTTAGCCAGTTGTTCGAGCGGCTGATTACTGTAAATCACGCCGACCATCAGGTTGGCAGAGTAATAACGCTGATAAAACTGGGTCAAGGTATCATGCAGTTTGCTGCCGGGTTTATCCTTCAGTGTATCCAGATTACCACCGGAAAAACGCGCGCTCGGGTGAGCCGGGTTGAGTGTTTCAGCCCTGACCTGCCCCATACGCAAACCGTCGCGTGAACGCGCCATCGTCAATTCCGCATTGACGGCATTTCGCTCACGATCGGCATTGACCGGGTCAAGAATGGGTTCGGCAATGGCATCCGCCATACGGTCGACAGCAGAAGCCAGCGCGTCATTCTCAACTTCCAGATAAAAAGCGGTGCGGTAAGAGGCCGTACTCGCGTTGTGACTGCCGCCGTGCTTTTTCAGGAACTCGGAGAGATTCTCAGGTTCCGGGTAGCGTTTTGATCCCATCAGAACCATATGTTCCAGATAGTGCGCCAACCCGAGCTGACTATCAGGATCTTCCAACGACCCTACGGGCAACGCCAGAGCCGCCAGTGATTTCGGTGCCTGGCTGTCAGAAACCAGCAGCACTGTCATTCCGTTTTCCAGTGTAATCGCCTGATACTGGCGAGGATCGTGTTCACTTTTATGGATTGTCTTTGCCAGTGGTTCCCATCCTTGAGCAGCCCAACTGACCGGTAGCCAAAACGTCAATAAAAACAGTAAACCCGTAATGCAGGCAAGCTGTCTGCGCATTCCCACTCTCCCCTCACCTCGTAAATGTACCGCCTGAGCAAACTTCACTTTCAAAAGACCACTCTGTGCGAATTCAGCCAACGTCATGTTTATGCCGTTATGTTATTTCAGACCCATTTCAACCCTGGGAGTTGAGTATAAAGGTGAATTATTTTTTTATCGGTTATCCAAAAACTTACCTGCCACTGGAAACTCAGCATCAGGCTACATTATGACGGGCCAGCGGCAGCAGATATTTCTCCGCATTGCGAATAATTTCCTCCAGATAGCGATTTTCCAGAGAACGGAAAACCCGCTGAACGTAAGGATCCTCACCTTCACCCGGGATCCGCTGATCCCCTTGCCACACTTGCAATAGCTTTCCACGCGCTTTGGCCTGCACGTCTGCATCATGATCGACATGACCGCTTTTCGGATCAAAACAGTGACTCAACCAGGCCCAACCACTTTTATTCAACAGTAACAGCGGCTTGCACAAACCTTGCTGGTAGCCTTCCAGCAAATCCTGCAAGTGACGCAGTGCATCTTTTTTCTTCATGGCGGCAAAACGCCAGGCCGTATTTTTCCGTCCGTACATCCGGCTCTCACCGGTACCGCCATTGGCGCAATAGGCCAAATGTTCAATCCACAGCAGTAATCCATCGACCGAGGACAAGGCGGCCGGACGCCAGCGTAATAAGCCGTCGGATTGAACTTGATGCAGCCAGCCAGTGAGCATCAAACCCGGTATAATTTCCTGATTCAGCTCAACGCTTAACTGTTCTTCATGGCGCTCTTCCCGCACTTTTTCGGCCAGTTCGACCATCTCTTCCTGCTGCTTTTCCCAGTAAATTTCACCAAAGGCACCATAAGGCAACCCTCCTGACGCTTTGACGCGTGTAAACAGGACAGCCGGATCCTTTTCCTGAATCAGTGAATTCAACAATTGGCTGTTGAATTGATAGCGACTGAGGTTATCCAGAATGAACGGTTCTTCATCCGGTAATTCAGTTTCTTCGAGAATAAAATTAACGCCCAGACGCATCTGGAAAAAGGCACGAACTGGATGACGGTAAAAGCGCAACAAATCGTCCAGTGACACTTCTGGCCGATCCTCTTCAGGCAGGGACTGATTGAAATCAGGGTGCGCGATTCCTTGCAAATCCGCTGCCGGAAGCCATTCGCTGGCGTAACTTTGGTGCTCATTTTTCACATCAAAGTTTTCGGCAACAAACGGCATTCGCGCATGCCAACACACTACATGCTCAACAACGCGCTGGGCACTCTCATCCACATTCAGGGTTTGATCTCCGGGCAATACAAAACTCTGCCCAATATATTCCAGCAACTCAGTAACCAATACAGAGGGATAGCGTTCGCTGTTGTCCTGGATTGAACGCCCGATGTAGCTGATATAGAGCCGCTCCTGTGCAGATAACATGGCCTCCAGAAACAGATAGCGATCGTCATCACGACGACTGCGATCCCCGCGCTGCACTTGCTGCGCCATTAAATCAAACCCCAGTGGCGGCAGCGTTCGTGGGTAGACCCCATCGTTCATACCCAGCAGGCAGACCACCTTGAACGGAATCGAGCGCATTGGCATCAGGGTACAGAAATTGATAGGACCCGCCAGGAATCGCTGACTGATTCTTTCCTGATCAAGGCGTGCGGCAAGTTCGTCACGCAGAATACTCAGCGGTACGTCATCGGGATATTGCGCATTGAGACCATAGTTGAGTACTTTTTGCCACTGCTGTTCGATCAACGCCAGTACCACTTCCGTTTCGCTGTCGGCTACAAAAAAGGTGTCCAGCATTTGGCGGCAAAGCGGTAACCAATCCTGTAATAATCTGGGTTCACTGAGCGTTTTACGCCACAAACTCAACTGCATTAATAATTCAGCCAGATAGCCCGCGAGTTCAGCGGCCAGACCCGTTGACTCGTCGTAGGGCAAGATCCCCTGCCAGTCACCGGCATCGCTGTCCATTGCATAACCAAGCAGCATTCTCGTCAGGCCAAAACGCCATGTATGCTGGCCCGTGGCGGGCAATTCGAGTTCACGAACGCTCTCGTCATCCAGCCCCCAACGAATGCCAGATTCGCCAACCCATTGGCGCAACAGACGCAATCCATCTTCATGAATATTGAAACGAGCGGCCAGTGCTGGCACCTCCAGCAGGGATAACACCTGTTCCGACGTAAAGCGGCTTTGTGGCAAATCCAATAGCGCGATGAATGCCTGCAACGCCGGATGCGCCTGACTGACCTTACGGTCAGAAATGGCAAACGGCAGGAAACGCTCTTTTGGCGCATTACCAAATACCGACTGGATATACGGGGTGTAACTGTCGATATCCGCGACCATCACGATAATGTCTCGCGGCGTGAGCGACGGATCGTCCACCAGCATCTGCAACAGTTTATCGTGCAGCACTTCTACTTCCCGTTGCGGACTGTGGCAGGCGTGAACGCTAATGGAGCGATCTTCAGGATCAAGCTCAATTTTGGTGTCGCTAGATGCCAGCGTCTCCGGCGTCATTCCGACAACGGCATGATCTTCAAGATCCAGCATATCCTGTTGGATATTATGCAGTAGGCATCCGCGCTCTACGTCAGAAAAAGCGTGGACTTCCTGGATATCATCGACCTGGGAAAGCAAAAAAATATGATCGCGCCCCAATTTCCCCCAAGACGCCAATAACGGATTATTCACCTCTTGCTCACCCAATGCGTTAAACAATTGCGCCGCTTGTTGGGGATCGCGAAACAGTTCCTGTTCCATTTTCTCAAGATAGTGACGACGTTTACGGCTCTGTAATTTCGCCAGAAACGCATAGTTCTGAATATCCCCCCAGTAATACTTGCAGGGATTGGTAAACATCAGATGGATATCGATATGCCTGCCCAGCGCCTGCAATGCGTGTAAATAGACGGGAGGAAGAGCGGATATTCCGCAGATGAATACCCGTGGAGGCAAGCCCGGCGGACAGGTGTCACTTGCATTGAGCTGGGTAATAAACCGCTGGTACAAATTGGCACGATGCCATTCAGGTTGATTCAGTTCACGCGTGTATTCGCAAAGTTTTGCCCACAACGGCGCCTGCCACGCCTCCGCCTCGCCTAAACCATCAACGCGTTCTCCCTGCTCCCAACGCTCAAGCCATTGCGGGCGATAGACCAGATATTGGTCATAGAGATCGGCGACCCTGGCGGCGAGCTGATGTATTTTGCGTTTATCCGCATCATCAGTGAGATAGTGCCGCATGGGCGCAAACGCTGGCTCGGCAAGCAGCCTCGGCAACAGCCACATCAGTTTCCAGGTCATGGCGTCTTTGCTGAACGCACTTTCCTTCGGGATACCGGGCAAAACCCGGGTAAACATGTCCCATATAAATGAGGCAGGCAGCGGGAATTCGATATTTGCAGCGATGCCAAATTCTTCAGCCAATTGCATTTGCAACCACTGCGCCATACCTGGGCTTTGTACCAGAACCACTTCTTGCTGGAACGGATCGCTCAGGGGGTTTCCTGCGATCAGTGCCGATGTCAGCGATTTCAGAAGATCCAACTGATTAGAATGATAAACCGTGAACATCATGACCTCTTAAAGTGGCGTAATACCGCGTGGTTGCTGCATGGCACGGCTCAAACACTGTAACGACCCGAGACGGCAAAGCAAGCACTGCATGATAAATGCTGGGGCATTTTCTCATAATGGCTAAAATTTCTTACCCCGCACAGCCTTTCAACGGCTCTAACCTTTCAATACTTCTAGCCTTTCAACACATCCAACGCGTCAGGCTGGCCTTGTACTGGTCAGGGGTTTCAACGAGCGCCGTCACTGCGCGGCATCCACTGTCAGCAGTACTATCACTGAGTGATAACTGCCATGCCCGGGCACCTTTCGACACGGGCAAAATCAGTTGGCTCTGATTGCTGCCCTCACTGGCATATTCATCGAGGCGTTGCTGTGCCAGTGTCCATGCTTGCCGGATTTGCCATTGCCGTTGGAAACTGTCACTGAGCGCTTGGTGGTACTGTATCAACCCCAATAGCGATACCGAAAAGAGCAGCGCGGCGATCAATGCCTCCGGCAAGCTGAATCCCGACTGTTTTACACATTGATTCATTCAACGACATCTCCTTAACGACAGAATTGTGAATCCGTTACGGGGCAGAAATCCAGCCAACTGCGTTTCACCACCGACATAACCTGTGAGTTATTTTCTGTTGTCCTGGGTTCGAGGTGCGTATATAGCGCCAGCGCTTCGCCTTGTTTAACCGTCGCTGCCATCCCTTTCAGCAGATAAATCCCCTCACGCGGTGATTGCCTCAGGCAACTGACAAATGACTGGTTATCCGGTTTCTGGCACTGCCATTGTGCAGTGTCAGACAATTGCCATGATTGGCGACTTCCCCAACTGAGTGCTGAAGCGGCCTGATTCCAGGCCCGTAGATAATGGCGCTCCTCTGCAACCAATTGCAAAGCGTTGGTAAGTTGTTGGTGCAGCGCATTCAGCATCATCAACCCCAATGCCATCAGCATGACAATCGACAGCAAGGTGATACTGCCGCGCTGACGTTGAGCGACACCTCGCCCCTGTTTCATGGATTCAACCCAGAAATAATGCGTTCGATGCGCCGATGGATAGCTGGGCGTCGCGTCCACTGCGCTTCGATCGTCAGTGAAATCAATCCTCCGAGCTTACTGGCTGACAGAGGTAACAGGGTAAATGCTGAAACAATGACTTCCTCAGGATCCAAGAGCTTTTCCCAGCCATTACCCTGACATTGAGTCACACCGCGCTGCACTTCCAATGCCTGTTGCCGAAGACGAAAACCAAAATAGTCTGATTCAGGATGACCACTCCCTTCCCAATGGCCATTACGATTAAGATCGTAGGCTACGATCAGGCAAGAGTTGGCCGCTTCTCCCGCCACGTTGCCTATTCTCAAAGCTTCTCCCTGGCAGTCATCACCCTGACAGAAACCCGCGCGTTTGATGTCCTTTTCAATCATCAATGCTGTCTGGCGTAATAACTGATCCAGACGAAAACGTTGCCCCATATCCTGACTTTGCTGGCGCAGCAACGGGTAGGTTTTTGCTGCGCTCAGCATAACCATGCTTCCCACGCTTAACGCCAGCATCACCTCAGGCAACGTAAAGCCCCGTAACTTTGCCGATGAACTGAACGCACTCATGCGGTATTTCATTGCGCGCATACTCCGATCCCCAGAACTTGTTGTTTCTCACTGCACAGCCTCAAACGTCCGCGAGCAGACAAAATTACCCGCACGCTGCCAGCATTACTGCTCAAGCGAATGTGCCCCGGCAGGGCGGCGTTGCGTAGGCCGTAAAATCCCATGCTATTGGCGGAAAAATCAGACAGGGAAACCGAAGAATACGGTAACCGGAACACTCGGCCACCGGCATTGGCGCACTCTTGTGAAACCGCATGGGTCCCGACGCATCCCCCTTTACCTTGTTTTACCCATAACACCACCGATTCATTTCGCCAGTTGGCATCCGCTTGCTGCGTGGTCAAAAAAGCCAGTAATTGCTGGGCACTCTGCTCAAGTTGCAGCGCCTGCTGATAGCTCCGCCAACTGCTCAGACCCCAGGTCGTCATCATGCCGATCAGCACCATGACAAGCAGGGTTTCGATCAGCGTCATGCCTGATTCAGCGGTTACTCCCTGTTTACAGGGCCTCTGTTTGTAGGGGCGCTGTTTGTAGGTATGCCGTCTGTAGGGATGCCGTTTACCCAGATGCTGTCTATCCAGATGTGTGTCCATGCGCGGATTTTACGGCGGAAAAACCTACGCTCCAGCGGAGTTGTCGGGCTTTTCGGCAGACCGCGCAAAGTGGATGTGAATATGCAGGCTGGTGGATTTACTCTGCGGCACAGCGCGCAAATAAAGCGGGGAGTTCCAGGGGGAAGGGGCAAAAAAACGGAGCCCTCAGGCTCCGGTTTCAACAGGCAGATTCTCTGTTATCGATCAAATGGCGACAGGCGCTTTGATTGCGGGATGCGGATCGTAGCCTTCGATGTCAAAATCCTCGAACCGATAGTCAAACAATGATTCAGGCTTGCGTTTGATAATCAGCGTTGGCAGCGCACGTGGCTCGCGACTGAGTTGCAGATGAGTCTGCTCCATATGATTGCTGTACAGATGGGTGTCACCGCCTGTCCAGACAAAATCACCGACCTCAAGGTCACACTGCTGCGCCATCATATGTACCAGCAAGGCATAGCTGGCAATATTGAACGGCAGGCCGAGGAATATATCGCAGGAGCGTTGATACAATTGGCAGGAGAGTTTTCCGTCGGCAACGTAGAACTGGAAAAAGGCGTGGCAAGGTGCCAAAGCCATCTGATCCAACTCACCCACGTTCCAGGCGGAAACAATAATCCGGCGTGAATCAGGATCTTTTTTCAGTTGTTCAATCACATTGCTGAGCTGATCAATCTTGCGGCCATCTGCCGCCCCCCAGGCGCGCCATTGTTTACCATATACTGGCCCGAGATCGCCGTTTTCATCCGCCCATTCGTCCCAAATCGAGACGTTGTTTTCCCGCAGGTAGGCGATGTTGGTTTCGCCTTTCAGGAACCAGAGCAGTTCATGAATGATGGAACGCAGATGACAGCGTTTGGTGGTCACCAGCGGAAAACCCTCTTTCAGGTTGAAACGCATCTGATGACCGAAAATCGACAGCGTGCCGGTACCGGTGCGGTCGGCTTTTGGGGTGCCTTCGTCCAGCACTTTTTTCATTAATTCCAGATACTGTTTCATTTTACCTCACGACAGTTGTTTCTGTGGGCGGCGGTAAGCCCAGATAATCATAATCACACCAGCAATAATCATCGGCAGCGAAAGTATCTGCCCCATGCTGATCATGCCATCGAACAGGCCGAGCTGTGCATCTGGCTGGCGGAAATATTCAACGACGCTGCGGAATACACCATAGCCAATCAGGAACAATCCTGACACGCTGCCCATTGGGCGTGGTTTGCGGATAAAAAGATTGAGGATGATAAACAGCACCACACCTTCCAGCAGCATTTCATAAATCTGCGAAGGGTGACGCGGCAGCACACCGTATTGATTCAACAGCGGTTGCCACTGCGGATCGGCGGCGGCAATAGCGATGTCGTCTGCGCGCGATCCCGGAAACAGCATGGCCCATGGCACATCCCTGGTCACACGACCCCATAATTCGCCGTTGATAAAATTCCCCAGACGACCCGCCCCGAGACCAAACGGGATCAGCGGAGCGATAAAATCGGCAACCTGGAAGAAATTGCGTTTGGTACGGTGGGCGAACCACAGCATCACACAAATCACACCAATCAGGCCGCCATGGAACGACATGCCGCCATCCCAGACTTTGAACAGGTAGAGTGGATTATCAAGGAACAACGGCATGTTATAAAACAGCACGTAACCGACACGCCCCCCGACAAAAACGCCGAGGAAACCGGCATAGAGCATGTTTTCAACTTCGTCTTTGGTCCAGCCACTGCCAGGCTTGTTTGCACGACGCACGGCAAGCCACATGGCAAAGATAAAACCCACCAGATACATCAAGCCGTACCAATGGAGGGAAACCGGACCGATGGAGAAGATCACCGGATCGAACTTGGGAAACACCAGATAGCTGTTACTCATCTATCACCACAAATTGTTAGTATTTTTCCCCTTTCGGGGGTCGGCAGGGAGCGCATCATAACATAACCGAAAAGCACACCGGATCAGGCGCCAGGAAAAGTTCTGTAAACAGGGACAATCGAACTCCTGGCATGACGCCAATGCAAGTGCGGCTAACATACTCGCTGCGGCACTATTTACCGCCGCGGATCAATCCACCCAGACCGCGACGTTCCATAAACTCGGCGGTAATCTTGCGCACATCGGCTGCCAGTTGCGCAGTCAATACGCGCTCTACCAGCAACTGGATCTCGGCGAGATCCACGCTGCGCAGCAAGTATTTGATTCGAGCGACGCTGCGGCCATTCATACTCAAATTACGATAACCCAATCCCACCAGTAGCAGTGCGCCCATGGGATCACCTGCCATCTCGCCACACAGGCTGATCTGCAGTCCAGCCGCCTCGCCCTGTACGAGAATCATCTTCAGTACCTGCAACATCGCGGGGTGCAGACTGTCGTACATCGCCGCCACACGGGTATTGTTACGATCCACCGCCAGAAGATACTGCGTTAAATCGTTGGTGCCCACCGAGATAAAATCTACCCGGTGCGTCAAATGCGGGATCAGGAAAATCATCGCCGGCACCTCAATCATCACCCCAAGGCGGATTTTTGGCAGTTCGTACCCTAGAACCTCCTGCACTTCCTGCCCGGCGCGATCGATCAACCGTTTCGCTTCGTCGATCTCTTCCAGATTGGTAATCATTGGCAATAAAATGCTCAGATTACCGGTTGCCGCATTGGCCCTGAGCATCGCCCGCACCTGGATCATGAAGATCTCCGGCTGATCGAGCGTCACCCGAATCCCGCGCCAGCCGAGGCAGGGATTCTCCTCACTGATCGGCATATAGGGCAACTGCTTGTCAGCACCAATATCGAGCGTACGCAGCGTGACCGACTTACTGGGGAATATTTGCAGCATGCCCTGATACTGCGACACCTGCTCTTCCTCAGAAGGAAAACCGTTTTGCAGCATGAAGGGGATCTCGGTGCGGTATAAACCGACGCCGTCGACCCGGGTACCAAAGCGCTTTTCGTGATCGGCACTCAGCCCGGCGTTGAGCATGACCTGTATCCGCTCACCGCTTTTCAGCGTTGCAGGCTGTTCAACATCATCTTCTGCTCGCTGGCTCAGTTCCAGCTCTTCACTGATTAAACGTTGATATTCCGTCACCAGAACCGGTTCAGGTTCGATCAGCAACTCACCACGGTAACCGTCAACGATCAGCAACCGCCGATTGAGCAGCGACGGCTGGATATCCGCCCCCATTACCGTCGGCACGCCCATCGCCCGCACGAGAATGGCCGCATGTGAATTGGCTGCGCCATCGCGCACCACAACGCCAACCAGGCGATCCTGCGGCACTTCCGCCAGCAGCGTGGCCGTCAGCTCTTCCGCGACCAGCACGAATCTTTCCGGCCACTGGATATCGTCCTGCACATTATCGTCGAGGTGGAACAGCAACCGTTGCCCAAGCGCCCGCAAATCACCCGCACGCTCACGCATATAGGCATCTTGCAGACTGGCGAACTGTTCGGCAAAGTGCTCCACGACTTTTTTAACGGCCCACTCCGCGACCCAACCGCCGTCGATTTCGACAAACAGTTCACGCTTGAGCCGGGCATCGTTGAGCAAGTGGGAGTAGAGATCGAAAATCGCCGCGCTCTCTTTTTGCGAACTGGCCGCAAAACGTTTGCTGAAACGGCGGAATTCAGCGCCCGCCTCTTCCAGCGCGCGGGTCAGCCTTTCGCGCTCCCGCGAGGAATCGAGCGTTGACGCCATATAGACATGATCAAGCGACGGCTGACTGCTGTCCAGCCAGCCTTCACCAATGGCGACACCCGGCGAGGCGGCCAGCGCCTTTACCCGGGTTTGGCGGAAACGACCATAAATGGCGTTGAGTTGCGATTGAGCGAGAATTCCGGCGACCTGCGTCGCCAGGGTGACCATGAAGGATTCTTCACTCTCATCGAACTGGCGGTGCTCACGCTGCTGTACTACCAATACACCCAGCAGTTGGCGCCGGTTGATGATAGGAACGCCGAGGAAAGATCGGAACAGATCTTCTTTTACCTGCGGGATATATTTGAAACTGGGGTGGCTTTGCGCATCGGCCAGGTTGATCGGTTCGGCCAGACGGCCTACCAGCCCGACCACACCTTCATCAAATGCCAGCGTAACCGTGCGCCCACGAGGCTTTTTCAAGCCCCGTGTCGCCATCAGGTAGTAACATCGGCGGTCATTGTCAGCCAGATAGATTGAACAGACTTCCGTATCCATCGCCAGACAGGTTTCATTAACCAGAAGATCCAGCGACTCATTCAGGCTGGCCGCTGCCGCGACCTTTTCAACGATTTCTCGCAAACGCATGAGCATAATCTGCGTGACTTAACCTCTTTTTCGGCGGTAAGCGGGCGAAGTCCGAGGAGGAGTTGCCTCCTGCATCGGCATCACTGTCATTGAGAACTCTTTCATCACACGCCGGTAGACATCGCGTTTAAATGACACGACCTGCCGAACCGGATACCAGAAACTGACCCAGCGCCAACCATCAAACTCAGGTGTGCTGCTGCGCTGCATATTGATATCCGCGTCATTGCACATGAGTTGCAAGAGAAACCATTTTTGTTTTTGGCCGATACATACCGGCTTTGTATCCCAACGCACCAAACGTTTTGGCAATTTATAGCGCAACCAGTTGCGGGTTGAGGCGAGAATACGGACGTCTTTTCGGCTCAGTCCCACTTCTTCAAACAGTTCACGGTACATGGCCTGTTCCGGGGTTTCACCAGGATTGATCCCCCCCTGCGGAAACTGCCAGGAGTGCTGACCATATCGTCTGGCCCACAAAACTTGCCCCTGCCGATCACAGATTACGATACCAACATTCGGGCGGTAGCCATCATCATCGATCACCGGACTACCTCAATAAGCTTATTAACGCAAAGATAACCTGATTGTTTCATACTACCATCAGGCGGTAAACCACTGCGTTCAGGCAGACGCAAACGAATAACTCTGGGATAACCCACAGATAAAAGCAAAGTTATAAACAGCCAGGGCGTTTTGTGCCCCATCTTATTCACTTTTTCTGTGGATATAGGTGTGCAGAACTGTAGGGTAAGCAGGGTAAAACTCAGTGGGGTTTCTAAAAGAGGGTATTCAAGCCAAAAATTAAATGCATGTAAATCATGAAATTAATGACTTAATACCGTTTATCCACCGCGGGCAAATGTGATCTGTGCACGGAAAGGATCCTCGACTGGTGAAAGATCAAGCAATGTCGCTTTTATCCACAGTATATGCAAAAAAGTTAGGCACAAATGGGGTAAATCAGGGTAAAACCCCCTAAGTCAAGGCTGTAAATAGAACCAGTAATCGGGTTTTAACCCGGTTATCCCATAAATCTGTGGATAACCCAGTGGGTGATCCTGTTCATTGTTGGCGGCAACTGGTGCAAAAGCGCCGTCAACTAAAAATTCAGGATTTATTTTCACGAAAAAAAACCCTTTAAATCATGCTATTATTATACTTTTCCCCAGGCAGGGTTCACTAATGTCGGACGGGATAATTAATAGAGTGTTTTTTAACCGTTTTTGACAGGCCGTGGCTATGACTATTTCACTGTATTCCCCACCTCCTCCCCCGAAAGATGAGGATGAACTGCTGGTGCGAGCCCAGGCTCTGGCGGGATTTTCATTGGGTGAATTGGCAACCCTGGCTGGCGTTGCCATACCCGCAAATCTTAAGCGGGACAAAGGCTGGGTAGGCATGTTGCTGGAACTCTTCCTGGGAGCGAGCGCAGGAAGTAAGCCCGAACAGGACTTCCCGCAATTGGGTATCGAACTAAAAACCATCCCGATCGATGAACAAGGAAGACCTCTGGAAACCACGTTTGTCTGCGTCGCCCCCCTGACGGGCAACAGCGGCGTGAGTTGGCACACCAGCCATGTGCGGCACAAACTGGCCCGGGTGCTGTGGATCCCTGTGGAAGGATCCCGCCAGTTACCTTTGGCCGGGCGTAGAATCGGCTCGCCTCTGCTCTGGAGCCCTTCGGCAGAAGAAGAACAGCTGTTGCGTCGTGATTGGGAAGAACTGATGGACCTGATCGTCCTGGGCCACGTCGAAAACGTTACGGCGCGCCATGGTGAAGTGTTGCAATTGCGACCAAAAGCCGCTAACAGCAAAGCGCTGACCGAAGCCATCGGCGAACATGGGCAGCCCATTATGACGTTGCCACGGGGCTTTTATTTGAAGAAAGATTTCACCCGTCAATTATTGGCACGCCATTTCTTACTTTAAATGCATACAAAAAGTATGGCTATTTATGTTTAATCTCAAAAAAGTGTTAAATAGCGCTGGCTGCCCCTTTTTATCACTCTCTATTTGCTACGCTTAACAAGATTTCACTATTACTGGTACCAAGGAAAAAAAGATGAAAAAGTGGATGTTGGCTGCGTCTGCCATGTTGATTGTTTTTGGACTGGCTGGCTGCTCAAGCGATTACGTTATAGCAACCAAGGAAGGAAACATGATTCTGACGCAGGGTAAACCACGTATTGATAAAGATACTGGATTGATCCGTTATACCGATGAACAGGGTAATGAACGTCAGATCAATGGTAATCAAGTCACCCAGGTACTTGAAAGGTAATCTTATTATTTCTTCCATAGGCTGCCTGTGATTGGCAGCCTATATAAGGAGACCTCTTTTTCTCCTTCCTGACTGTTATCGCTCTTCCCCCACACTAATTGCTTCGTTATAGTCCTTATAAGGCAATAGAGTCCTTGTAAGGGAAATAGCGTCCTTGTAGACAAGTTCATATTCAGCCTGACATTCTCAGATACTAAGGAAGACCGGCAATGCAATATCACCGTATACCCCACAGTTCTTTAGAAGTGAGCGTGCTGGGACTTGGCACCATGACATTTGGTGAACAGAACAGCGAAGCCGAAGCCCACCAGCAGCTTGATTACGCACTGGCTGCGGGAATTAATCTTATAGATACCGCGGAAATGTATCCCGTTCCCCCGCGACCAGAGACCCAGGGCCTGACTGAGACCTATATCGGTAATTGGCTGAAAGCCCGCGGTTGCCGTGAGAAAGTGATCCTCGCGAGCAAGGTGGCTGGCCCTTCACGCGGCAATGACAGCGCAATTCGTCCAGACCAGATTCTCGATCGCAAAAACATCCGGGCGGCTCTCGATGCCAGCCTGAAACGCCTGAACACCGATTATCTTGATCTGTATCAGGTGCACTGGCCGCAACGCCAGACCAATACCTTCGGTAAACTCAATTACACCTATACCGATGACAAACTGGCCGTCACCGTTCTGGAAACGCTGGAAGCGCTGAACGAACAGGTCCGCGCAGGCAAGATTCGCTATATCGGTATTTCGAACGAGACGCCTTGGGGCGTGATGCGTTATCTGCAATTGGCTGAGAAACACGATCTGCCGCGCATTGTCTCGATCCAAAATCCCTACAGCCTGCTGAACCGCAGCTTTGAAATCGGCCTGGCAGAAATCAGCCATCGTGAAGGTATCGAACTGCTGGCCTACTCCAGCCTGGCGTTTGGCACATTAACCGGCAAGTACCTCAACGGGGCAAAACCGGCAGGCGCACGCAATACGCTGTTCAGCCGTTTTACGCGTTATTCGGCACCGCACACCCAGGCAGCGATCGCCGAATATGTGACGCTCGCGAAACATCACGGGCTGGATCCGGCGCAAATGTCGCTGGCCTTTGTGCGTCAGCAACCCTTCGTTGCCAGCACATTGTTGGGAGCCACTTCCGTAGAACAGTTGAAGATCAATATCGACAGTCAGGATCTGGTTCTGGAGCAAGACGTTCTGGATAAACTGGAAGAGATACACCGCCGCTTTACCATTCCTGCGCCTTAAATCTCCAGGTGTTATCACTGATAGGTCATACCCACTGAAACAGGAGGGTGGAATCTTTCCACCCTCCTTGTGAAAATTATACCTTGCGCGCTTTACGAGCCTGCACAACTTGCCATACCCACAGGGAAGCAATCGCTAGCGCAAAAACCACACCGAAACCAACGCCAACGGCCACAACCGGCGCACCCAGTTTTACAACCAGCGAGTAGAGCCCCAGCATTAACAGCATAGCGGTATTCTCACCCAGATTCTGCACGGCAATCGCATTGCCTGCGCCCACGGTCTGTTTGCCACGTTCTTGCAGCAATGCATTCAGCGGAACAACAAAGAATCCCCCCAAAATACCGATAACGACCAGTAGCACATACGCGTTGAATAATTGATGTTGCAGCGCGAAAGCAGCCACGACAACACCCATTAAAATCCCCGCAGGCATACAGCGCTTCACCGTTTTCAGCGTGACGAATTTCCCTGCGGCCCCTGCGCCAAAGACAATCCCAACGGCTACCATCGCATTCAACAGCGTTGGCGTTGCGTTGTCGGCAATACCCAGGGCGACCGGTACCCACAGTACCAGCAGAAAACGCAGCGTCACCCCCGCTCCCCAGAACAGACTGGTGCCCATGAGCGAGAAACGCGTTTCACCGTCACGCCACAGACTGCACGCAGCTGCCGCAAAAGTTGTCACCATGGCGCGGGGATGCCATGACGAACCTGGCCTTGCAGCGGCCAAATGCGGAATAAACAGGTTGGCGACAACGGCCGCACCGTAGGCGATCACGCACGCCCAAAGAGCCGCCGTGAGACTCCAATCGGACAGCATGCCCCCGGCCACGGAACCCAGCAGAATCGCCGCAATGGTTGATGCTTCCATCAATCCATTGGCTTTCACCAACTGTTCGCCACGGGTGATTTCACCCAAAATACCGTACTTGGCCGGTGAATAAGACGCAGCCCCGATCCCCACCAGCGTATAGCCAAGGAACGGATTGAAGCCGAAGCAGATCACCAGCGCCCCCGCCAGCTTGAGTGCGTTGGCAAACATCATGACCCGACCTTTGGAAAAACTGTCGGCAAACTGTCCGACGAAAGGGGCGAGGATAATATAGGCCGCCACGAAAGCCATTTGCAGAACCGGCTGGCTCCAGTCGGGATAGAGAAGCTGTTTTATCAGCGCCAACGTCGCAAACAACAACGCGTTGTCACCGAATGCCGACAGAAATTGCGCGACGATTACCGCAATCATACTTCGCGATAATAAAGGGCCATCTGTCGCCGTGGTTTGACTCATGCCTGATTCTCCGGTTGTTCTGCCATTTTGCGCAGGGTGACAAAATCGGGTTTACCACTGCCCAGCAGAGGTAGGGTTTTCACTACGCGTATATCACGCGGTACAGCCAGTTCAGGCGTTCCTGCCTCGCGTGCCGACCGTAACAGGGCGTCCCGCGTTAATCCCGCATCGGTGGTAAATAATACCAGCGCCTCGCCTTTTGCACTGTCACTGCGCGCGGTCGCCGCATGCTGATGATCGGCAGACACCCGAATCGCCAGTTGCTCCACGCTTTCCAGCGAGACCATCTCACCGGCCAGTTTGGCAAAACGTTTGACCCGTCCCCGGATGACGCAAAATCCTTTTTCATCCAGCGTGACAATATCCCCCGTGTCATACCAGCCCGGTTGCAGTTCGCCTGCGGCGTTTTCTGCCACAGGTGGCTCAAGCACGCCGGGATTCTCCACCCGCAAATAGCCTTTCATAATATTCGGGCCGCGCAGTTGCAGTCGCCCGCCCTGCTCGATGCCAGGTACATGCATCAAGCGGGACTCCATACCCGGTAAAATCTGCCCGACGGTGCCGACTTTCGCCGCCATCGGTACGTTGATGGCCACAACGGGCGCGCATTCCGTCACGCCATACCCTTCCAGAATGCGGATACCAAATTTGTCCTGCCAGATCTGTTTGGTGCTGTCAGCCAGCTTTTCTGCGCCCGCCACCACATAGCGCAACCGCGCAAAATCGTAAGGATGGGCGAAACGGGCATAATTCCCCAGAAAGGTCGAGGTGCCAAACAGAACGGTACAGTTGGTGTCGTAAACCAATTCCGGCACCACCCGATAATGCAGCGGGTTTGGGTAAAGAAAAACCCGACTGCCGGTGAACAACGGCGTAAACAGGCCGACCGTCAGTCCGAAGGCGTGAAACAGCGGCAATGACGACATAAACCGGTCGCGTGGCGTGAAATCGGCAATGGTTCGAATCTGTTCAACGTTAGCCAACAGACTGGCATGCGAATGAACCACACCTTTTGGATTGCCCTCTGAACCCGAGGTGAACAACACCAGCGCCGCATCATCCGGTTTCTGCTCTACCATGGCTCTGGCCGGAAAAATCAGATGTGCCAGGATCCACAGTTTGTCCTGCCCGGTGATGGTGTCCTTCAAGTCTTCCAGATAGACCCAGTTGGCCTCGGTGACCTGCTCCGGTAAATGGGTCAGCCTCCCTTTCTCCAGAAACTGCCGCGACGTCACGATGGTCTTAATCTGCGCCGCTTTCATGGCACTTTTGATACCGTTCGAACCCGAGGTGTAATTGAGTAGCGCAGGCACCCGCCCACGCAGCGACGCGCCAAAAATTGCCGCAGCCATGATGGTGGCATTGGGCAACAACATGCCGACATGCTCACCCGGCTGGGTAAAACGTTGCAAAATCCGGCTCACGCCCAGGATTTTTTTCAGCAGACCGTGATAGCTGTCTTCTTTGAATGCAATGTCTTCGATACAAGGTTTGAAGCGGCCATAGCGGGTTTGGGCCGACAGGAAAGCCTGAAAAAGGGTTTCCGGCTCCCGCGTTTTCATTCGGGCATCCATCATGATCTGGTGCAGACGCTCACCCGCCAGAACCCGCCGTTCACGGGCCCGGGGCGCATCAGGCATCTCAATCTGAGTCGCGGGCAGAACGCGAATGGTTATTTTTGGAAACCAGCGGGTTTTGAAATTACCGCGCAACCGGCCAAACACCGTATATTCCGCACCATCGAGCCGAATGGGCACCACGGTGGCACCTGACTTGGCAGCAATAAAAGCCGCGCCATCATAGATTTTCATCAATGAACCGGTAACGGTGAGCCGCCCTTCGGGGAATACCACAATCGGCCTGCCACTCTGCACTTCCCGCACCAGATGTTTGATCGCCATGGGTTTGGTGGGATCGAGCGGAACAAAGTCGATGTATTTTTTCAGCCAGCGCATAAACCAGCGGTCGGTAATGCTGGAATAGACAGCAAAAACCGGTTTTACCGGCAGGAACAGGGCCAGCAACGCGCCATCAAGGAAAGAGATGTGATTGGGGGTGATCAGCAGTTTTTCATGCTTGAATTGCGCTGGATCGGCATCCACCGAGACCCGATATAGCAGTCTGAACAAGCCACGTAATAAAGAATAAACCATGCCCATCTCCATATGAGGGAAAACCAGGAACGCAAAAAATGCGCCACCGCATGGCAAACAGAATACACCAGCATATGGGCGACTGACGACAGTCGACGGGGTAAACCCCTCTTAAATTGGCGGAAAAAGCTTCAGGCAAAAAAAAACCTACGCATCCGCGTAGGTTGGTGCAAACATTATAAAATGGTTTCAACATACAGAGTATGTTGATAATTCACCAATCAATACCTCTGGGACGTTCAATGTATCCCGTTTATCAGAAGTACAGCCAGCGGCGAATCGCAACATAAATCTGCAAAGTGTAACCAGCAATGAATATCAGGCCAGTACCACGTCAACCAGGCAACTCATGGCATTCGGACCCTGAGTTAAACGCGATGTACCAATATCTAGCGTCAATACATTGGGGTTACCAGATTGCTCTATGCCGTTGTCTTTCCCCACAAAATCCGGATCAAACCACGCTCCGGTAGACATCAGTACCACGCCCGGCGTCAAGCCGTCGGTGATATAGACGCCGGCCAGGCAGGCACCGCGCTGATTGACAACTTTCACCAACGCGCCGTTTTCGATTCCCCGCGCCTGTGCATCCGCTGGGTGCATATGCAGCGTCTCTTTTCCGGCTGTTTTATTGCTTTGTGCCAGCGGAGCCTGATCGAGCTGGCTGTGCAGCCGATCGCTGGGTTGGATCGAAATCAGATGCAGGGGCCACTGTTTGGTAGTCTCGCTGCCCAACCATTCCACTGGCGGCTGCCATTGCGGATGTGGCGCAAAGTCCTCATAGCGATAACCGGCAATTTTTTCGCTGAACAGCTCAATCTTGCCGGACGGCGTCTTCAGCGGATTGGCCTGAGGATTATTGCGGAACTCTTCAAAGAAGATAAACGGCTTCTCGGGTTTGGGTAATTCCACATAACCACGTTGCCAGAAGGTCTCGAAGTCCGGCCACTCCACACCCGTTCCTGCTTGCGCCGCACCGCATTGCTCATAAATCTGGTGCAACCACTGCTGTTCATTGCGCCCCCCGGTAAATTGCTCGCGATAACCCAGGCGATCGGCCAGTTCGGCAAAGATATCGAAATCATTGCGTGCCTGATGCTGCGGGGCAATGGCCTGATGCATCGCCAGAACGTAACGATCGCGCGACGATCCGCCGATATCATTACGTTCAAGCGTCGTGGTTACGGGCAAGACGATGTCGGCCAGTTTGGCCGCTGGCGTCCACCAGATATCCTGCACGATGATAGTATCGGGTTTCTGCCAGCCTTCCAGCAGCCGATTCAGTTGCTGATGGTGATGGAAAGGATTGCCGCCCGCCCAGTGAACCAGATGAATATCAGGATAATGGTGGGTTTCACCCTGAAATTCGTAAGGCTGCCCCGGCTGTAACAGCATGTCACAAATACGCGCGACCGGAATCGACAGCCCGGCAGGATTCTGTCCTGCCGACATGGTCGGCCCCGGCGTGTCGTGGCGTGGATTGCCCACGCTGTTCATTGAACCATGGCCAAAGGCAAAGCCGCCACCCGGCAATCCCACCTGCCCCAACATCGACGACAGTGCGATCAGCATCCAGTAAGGCTGTTCCCCTCGGTGCGCCCGTTGCACGGAATAGGAGCCGGTAATCAAACTGCGTACGCCAATCAGTTGCTGCGCCAACCACTCAATGCGAGCCACAGGAATGCCGGTAATCTCGCTGGCCCACTGCGGGGTTTTCGCTATCCCGTCCTGCGCACCGGTCAGATACTCCAGCAGTTGTGGATAACCGGTACAGTGACTGGCAAGAAAAGCCAAGTCATGGGCACCCTGACGCTGGATTTCATACCCGAGCGCCAGCATCAGCGCGACATCGGTATTGGGTCGGATAGGGATCCATTCGGCCTTGGCAAATTCAGGGCAGTCATCACGCATCGGGCTGATATTGATAATCGGAATGCCTTTGCTGACCAGCTTTTCCAGCCAGGGTTTCAGGGTATGCTCCGCCGCCCCGCCCGAGGCAACCTGGGCATTTTTCAGCGCCAGTCCGCCAAACGCGACAAACACCTCGCAATGTTCCGCAATGCTTTCCCAGGACGTTACCCGACCGGTCATTGGGCTGTAGGTACCAATTATATAAGGCAGGAAAAACTGCGCCGCGCCCCAACTGTAATTGCCCACTTGGTCGACACCGCCGCCACCGCTGAAATAGAAGCGACGAACCAGCGAACGTGCATGATGCAGGCGACCGGCCGATGACCAACCGTAAGAGCCGGTAAAAATGCCCGAAGCGCCGTAACGATCGCGCACCCGACGGTTCTCCTGCGCCACCAGATCCAGCGCCACGTCCCATTCCACTTCGACAAACTCTTCACGCCCCCGCAGCGAGCGATCGCTATTTTCGCGCTTTTGCAACCATGAACGGCGCACAGCAGGCTTTTGAATCCGTTTGTCGGAATAGACCGACGGGGCGATCGAATTCAACAAAGGGGAAGGATCGGGATCGCCAGCAAAAGGCTCGCAGCGGATCAGTTTCCCGTCTTCAACTACGGCGGTGTACGCCCCCCAGTGAGCAAGTTGCGGATAGCGTTTTATGGACATGACGGTCTCGGTGGCAGTAAATGGGGCATAAAAATAACATTCAGCAGATGAAAGATTCAAAGCACAAATTGGACTAAGGATTTATAAAACTCGGCTTGCGAGGCAAAAACGCGGTTTTTATCGCCAAGGTGGGTAATCGCCCCTACACTTTTCTGTAAACAACCGCGCATCACCGCCCGTTGGAATCACATTGAGTCGCCATTCCCCTCTGCCGGCTCGCTATAACAGGAGCTTGTTATGACAGATTCAACCTGGTATCCGCTTCTCGATCTGCCCGCCTATCCGGCGGAGAGATTTGCCCCACTGGCCGACCGGTTGGCCGCGCTACTCAATACCCGCAATGATGTGTTGCTGATTCAGGGTGAAGCCATTATCGCGCTTGAGTCGGTGGCCGTCAGTCTCTCACGTCCCGGCATGCATATCCTGAATGTGGTCACCAGCCCTTACGGACTCTATTTCAGCCAGTGGTTACGCCGCGGTGGTGCCACTATCCATGACGTAAAAGCGCACAGCGGTTTCCCGGTCAGCCTGGAAGAATTCAGCCACGCGTTGGATAAACTCGCGCATATCGATGCCGTCGTGGTGGTACATGGTGAAGCGGCCAGCGGTATCGTCAATCCCCTGGCGGATATTGCCGCCCTGGTCAAACAGCGCGGCGCATTGTTAATCGTTGACGCCGTGGCGTCCTTCGGCGGGCATACGCTGGACGTCGACGCATTGGGCATTGATTTGGCCGTGATTGGTCCGCAAAAGGCGCTCGGTGGACCCGCCGGGGTGTCGGCAATCAGCGTCAGTGAACGTGCCTGGCAGCAACTCAATACGCCGGCCAGTTATGCGCAATCCTGCCTGTCATTGAGCGAGCTGAAACGCCAGTGGCTCGATCGTGGTCGTCAAAGTCTGCCGGGAATGCCCTCGTCCCTGGATTTCTGGGGATTGGAATCTGCGCTCGATCGTTTGGATAAAGAGGGGCTGGTGAATATGATTAACCGGCATATCCTGGCGACACGGGCGACCCGCGCGGGTTTGCGGGCCATGGGCGTCGTGCCCTGGGTTCCCGAGGACGATCAGGCGTCAGCGTTGGTCACGGCCGCGCCCGTTCCGGATGAGGTGAACATCGACGATCTGCTGGATGCCACCGCCCGCCTTGGAGTCACACTGACGCCGGGCGTGGGGGCCATTTCCCGCCGCCTGATCCGCCTGAACCATACTGGCCCGAACGCAAAATTCAGTACCGTTCTGGCGAATGTCGTTGCCTACGGTGCCGCGCTGATACAAGCAGGACAGCCTGCGGATATTGCGGCGGCAGCGGCAGCCGTCACGCGCCACTACGCGTCTCTTCCGGAACCGGCGGCCGGGAGTCAAACCGAGCCCACGCTTTAGCGTTTTTCCGCGTTACCCCGTCCCATCGACGCGCAAAGGTCTGCTTAATGGGCAGTTCTTTGCGCTGGTATCATAAAGTTGCGATCTACACCCCTTGCGCAGCACGGCGATTTCCGCAAAACTGAACAATGTAAGCGATTACCCTGCACTTTTCTGGAAAATCTATGGCCACAATTAAGGATGTAGCGAGACTGGCGGGCGTCTCTGTTGCAACGGTATCACGCGTTATCAATAACTCCCCGAAAGCTAGTGAAAACTCTCGTGTTTCAGTCATGAGCGCCATGGAACAGCTGCAATATCACCCCAATGCAAATGCGCGGGCTCTGGCGCAACAATCCACCGAAACCCTCGGTTTGATTGTGGCAGACGTGTCAGATCCGTTTTTTGGCGCGATGGTAAAGGCCGTTGAACAAGTGGCTTATAGCACCGGTAATTTCCTGCTGATTGGTAACGGTTACCATGACGTAGAGAAAGAGCGCAAGGCCATTGAACAATTGATACGCCACCGTTGCGCGGCACTGGTGGTGCATGCCAAGAAACTGCCCGATGCTGAACTCAGTAACCTGATGGAACAAATGCCGGGCATGGTGCTTATCAACCGCATCGTCCCAGGTTTTGAGTCGCGTTGTGTGGCCCTTGACGATCGCCATGGCGCGTGGTTGGCGACCCGTCACCTGATTCAGGCCGGGCATCAGCGCATTGCTTTTATCTGTTCAAACCATCAGATTTCGGACGCCAATGACCGCCTGCAAGGTTATCTCGACGCATTGAAAGAACACAATATTCCTGTGGATGACAAACTGATCGCCTACGGGCAGCCGGACGAAGTGGGCGGCGAGTTGGCAATGACCGATCTGCTCGGCCATGGGAAGAATTTTACCGCCGTTACCTGCTATAACGATCCCATGGCGGCAGGTGTGCTCTCCGTTCTGAGCGATAATAGTATCGACGTGCCGCATGAAATGTCATTGATTGGTTTTGATGATGTGCTGATTTCGCGCTATCTGCGCCCGCGCCTCACCACTATCCGTTACCCGGTCGTGGCGATGGCTACGCAGGCCGCAGAGTTGGCATTGGCGTTGGCCAGCAATCTGCCTCTCCCGGAAACCACCCATATGTTCAGCCCGACGCTAGTCAGACGCCATTCGGTGGCCTCACCCCAGAATGGGCATGATTAGAAATCGTTAAGTGATTGATGATATAGGCGAACGGGTTTATCTGGATAGTCGAGGGCGTCACCGATGTACTCCCAACCCTGACGTTCGTAATAACCACTGAATGTCGCATACAGATAGAGATCGCCAAAACCGACCTGGCGACTGTACTCCAACACAAACTGCTGTAGACGCTGGCCCAAACCGGCGTCGCGGTGGGCTTCGTCTATATACAGTGCGGCGAGCCAGGGGGTGAGATCCTGTCGGCTAATCAAATCACAGCGCCATAATCCCACCGTGCCGAGTATCTCGCCGTCGCGCAAGGCAACAAATGTCAGGGGCAGTCCCTGTTTTTTCATGCTGCTTTTGACAATACTGGCAAAAAACTCTCGGCTGTTATGGCTACCGAACGCCTGCCACTGCCAGTCCGTCACCTGCCGTTCAAACTGCGGATGATCGGCCAGAAATTCGATACGTACCACGCCATGCCCCACTAGACCAATTTTCCCTGAAAGATGGGAACAGATTCAAAGAGATAACCATCAAATTCCGGGGCATCGACATCTGACAACTCCATCAGGGTCTTTTTGACATTTTCCAAATGCTGCCACATGGCCTGATAGGAGCCCATCACGTCGCGTCGGCGCAGGGCAGCAAGGATATTCTGATGATCTGCCAGCCATTTCAGCCGGTAACCGCGCGTGGCGATATGGCTGTGCAACTGTTGCCAGAGTGGGCTGTTATCCCGCAGCTGCCAGATATTTTTTGTCGTCTCCAGCAGCATCTGATTCTGCGTGGCACCGGCGATCAGCAGGTGGAACAGTTTGTCGTTGTCGCCGCTGGTATCATTTGCCACGATGGCGCGTTGTTCTTGTTCCAGCGTGCGGCGTAAATTCTCAATATCACTTTTTGTCGCCATGGTGGCAGCAAAGGCCGCAATATTGCTCTCCAACAGTTGTCGCGCTTGCAGCACTTCGAAAGGGCCGATTTCATTGCGCAACTCCTCGTCCTGCTCTTCATCTTCCGCCGGAATACGCATCACATAGACGCCCGAACCCTGACGGATATCCACCGTCCCTTCCAATTCGAGCATCAGCAACGCTTCGCGGACGATGGTACGGCTGACACCATAACTTTCGGCAATGTTACGTTCAGGCGGCAAGCGAGATCCCACCGCATAATGGCCTTGCTGTATTTTCTGCCGCAGATCCTGACCAATTTCCTGATACTGCTTTCTTTCTTGCGGAATGACACCTTTTTCCACGATTTCACCCTAAAAGCCACAAAGAACTCAATTAAACCGCCCAACAGGCCAGTCGCTACAGGGTCGACTTTTTAAACGGTGAAAAATATCACCTTTAAAACAGTGGGTTAAATCCCCTTTAACCCACTTTTTCGCCCTGCGATGCTGGCAAAGGACTTAGTCTATCAAACCCAGGGCCTGATCGAGTACTTTCGCACCGTTTAGCGTGCCATACGCCATTGTATCAATGACAGCGATGGGGATCTGATAGCTGTCCGTTAATTTTTTGTTCTCGGCCAGCTTAAAACGCACCTGGGGGCCAAGTAATACCACCACCACGTCATTACCGAATGTCTGCAATTCATCGCGCAGGTTCTGCTCAGGAATGGCATAAATTTCGTAAAGGAGACCACGGGCAGTCGCTTCTTTTTCCATTTTGGTCACCACCAGTGAGGTGGACATTCCTGCCGAACAGGCTAAAACGATTCTTTTCATCACTCTTCCTCACTATTTTTCATCATCATCCAGCGTTAATTCCAGCACGCGTGATTCGCTTAACGCATTGAACCAGTGTGATGATTTTTTCTGCCGCCGATTGCGGTTATTTTCCAGATCGATCTCAATCAATCCGTAGCGGTTTTTGAACGCATTCATTGGCGAGACATTATCGGTAAATGCCCACAGCATATAGCCGTGACAATTGGCACCGTCCTCTTTCGCCTTGAGCGCCCAGTAAAGGTGTTCGGCAATAAACTCAATCCGGTAATTATCCTGAATTTCGCCATGGGTATTTTTAAACTGCACTTCGTTTTCAATCCCCATGCCATTCTCGGCAATAAACCAGGGAATATTGCCGTAATCATTTTTAATCCGCATCGCCATGTCATAAATGATCTTCGGATAGATCTCCCAGCCACGGGATTTATTCATGCGGCGGCCCGGCAATTCAAAATGCTCGTAATAATAGGCCGGGTGAAAAGGGGTCTCTTTATTCCACTCCCGACTTGGGGCTTTTACCCGATACGGATAATAAAGATTGATCCCCACTTCATCGACCGTGTTCTCACGAATAATCGCCAGTTCGGATTCGCTGCAGTCAAAATGAATCTGGTGCTTTTCAAGCAAGGCCAGTAATTGTGCCGGATATTCCCCTTTAATCGCCGGGTCGAGAAATACGCGGTTATAGAACAGGTCATAAATATCGGCGGCCTTGACGTCATGCGCGGCACTTGAGCGGGCGTAAGTCACTTCAGGATTGAGAATGACCCCCACGCTGCCGCCCTGCTGTGCATAGCCCTTCTGGCGGAAAAGCTGCACCACTTTCGCCGTGGCCAGATTTTTATGATGATTCCACTGCATCCATTTTGCGGTGTTTTGCTCGAACGGCCAGCGAATCGCATCCAGATAGACCCGGGTCTGCACCACAATCGGCTCATTAAAGGTGAACCAACGCGTTACCTTGCCTGCAAAGCGCTCGAATACCTTTTCGGCATACAGTACGAACAGCTCAACCACATGTTTGCTGCTCCAGCCGTCGTATTTTTCCAGCAAAACGGCAGGCAGTTCATAGTGTTCCAGGCAGAGCATCGGTTCAATGCCCTGCCGCTGCATCTCGTCAAGCAGGCTGTCGATGTAAGCCGCATACTCTTCATCAACAGTGCCCCGTTCGTAATCGGTCAGAAAGCGCGACCAGTTAATGGAGGTGCGATAGTGGCTCAGGCCACTCTGTTTCATCAGCGCGACATCTTCCTGATAACGATTAATAAAATCCGTCGCCTTCGCCGGGCCATAGCCGTTGTGCCATACCTGACGGTTATTCTTGTACCAGGCATCAAGATACGAATCTTGCCCCGGTTTTTTCCCGCTCCATCCTTCGGTTTGCCACGCTGACGCGGCGGCACCAAGAATAAATCCTTCAGGAATGGCGATAGAAACCTTGCTCATTACATACCTCACGCATTTTGGGCCAGTTCAACTTTGGCGGCTTCATTCTGGGCATTTTCAGCCCGGCGGGACGCGACTTTCACAAACGGCAGGTAGATCAGGATAGCCGTCGCAATACAGACTATTTGCGTCACAACCGCCCCCATAGAACCGGCGGTTGACAGCCAGGCGTTGATGATTGGCGGCGTAGTCCAGGGCACCATCACCACGGCTTTACCGGCAAATCCAAGGCTGGTGGCGAAATAGCCAATCGTTCCGGTCACCAGCGGCGTAATGATGAAGGGAATCGCCAGAATCGGGTTAAGCATGATCGGCATACCGAATATCACCGGCTCGTTGATGTTGAAAAAGCTTGGCCCAAGCGACAGTTTACCGATCTCTTTCATCTCTTTGCGGCGGGAAGCAATCATGACCGCAATCAGCAGGCCGATAGTGCAACCGGAACCACCGATGCTCATGTAGACGTCCCAGAACGGCATGGTGATGATATTCGGGATCTCTTTACCCTGTTCAAACGCGGTCATATTGACGGTGATTGCGCCCAGCAGCAGCGGTTCACGGATCGGTTTGATCATCTGATTGCCATGGATGCCGATAACCCAGAACAGTTGGGCAACAAACATCAGGATCAGGATACCCGGCAGGCTCTGCACCACCGACTCCAGCGGCTGTTGAATGACCCGGTAGACGGCGTCATACAGGTAAATACCCGTAACTTTATGGAAGACGAAACCAAAGGTCGCAATCACGACAACGGTAATAATCGCGGGAATCAATGCGGAGAAAGAGGCCGACACATTTGGCGGTACGCTTTCCGGCATTTTAATTCTCAAACCATTCACCTGTTCAAGCCGGGAATATATCTCTACTGCCAAAATGGCAATAAACATTCCGAGGAACAGACTTTTGGTATCAGAGAATTGTTTCGCCAATACATCTTTCACCACCTGCAGCTGATCGTTGACCATCAGTTCTATAGTGGTTGGCGTCACGGCAATAAAACATATTACCGCCAGTAATCCCGGAAATAACGTTCGGCTGCCGTTAATCTTGCCTAATTCAATACCAATCAGAAAAACCGCACCAATAGTCAGGAAACTCAGGGTGGCGTAGTTAATACTGGTCATTATTGGCTTGAGCGTAGCCAGGAAGGAAAATATTTGAAAACTGGCGAGTCCATTTTTTGGATCCATCACCATATTGGAGATCAGCACGGAAAATGCCCCCACAATAATTACGGGCATCAGCGTAATGAACGCTGCTTTGATTGCCATAATATATCTGAGGCTATTGAACGTGTTGGCAAAACCGCCCAGAGAGTCTATTAGCCGGTCTTTAAATGACATGACATCACCTCTTGATTTTCGAGTTTTGTGTTTGCTAGGACATTTTTATTTTTTTAAACAGAGTCCGATTCTGAGGAATTCCCATTTTCCCGGCGCGTGAGGCTCGATCGCGTTTGGTATGCCAAAATTAGCGGAAATGAATTATTTTTCTGTGATCGCTCTCTCACAAGAGCGTATTGGAATTCCAATATGATGAAAAAACCAAGTTTTGGCATACCAAAAAGGATAGCTGATGATTCTCGATCTCGAACAAACCGTCATGGAACTGCTGATCAATGCCGGGGAAGCCCGTTCACAAGCCATGATGGCGATTCAGGCCGCGCGCAGGCAGGCATGGCAAGAGGCTGATGAGATGCTGGAAGCCTCTCAGGCCGCGGCTCGCGAGGCGCATAAGGTGCAAACTCAACTGATTGGCCTGGATGAGGGCGTGGGTAAAATTCCGGTGAATTTGATCATGGTGCACGCTCAGGATCACCTGATGACTGCCATGCTTTGCCGCGACCTGGCCGAAGAAATCGTTCTTTTACGCCGGGAGATGTTTGGCAATAACGCATAAAGCTGCCTGACCAATTTTTCCTGGTGTGAAGTATTTGCCATAACGCTGATTAATGAGACAAAAGACTCACCTAGCGCGGAACGAATGGTTTCCGCTTTAGGACGATCGCTATGTTAAACTGTGGATCCATTTTACTTCCCCCAATCCGGAGGAAGTGGCGACGGTCAATGATTCCATGAGGGCAGCGATTGATGATCACCATGCTGGATGTTTCTGTACGCGCGGGCGTGTCGAAGGCAACCGTATCACGCGTGCTGAACAATACCGGACAGGTGAAACAGAGCACCCGTGATGCGGTTTTCAAGGCGATGGATGAGTTGGGTTACCGACCGAATTTCCTGGCGCAATCACTGGCAACCAAAAGCTCGAACAGCATCGGCCTGGTGGTATCCAATTTTGATGGTCCCTATTTTGGCAGCCTGCTGCGTCAGGCCGCAAAACTCACCGAGGCCAGCGGTAAACATTTAATCGTGACCGACGGTCACGACACGCCGGAAGGTGAAATCCAGGCCGTGAGATTATTGGCTGACCGGCGCTGTGATGCCATCATCCTCTATACCCGTTATATGTCTGAAAGCGAATTGATGTTGTTGCTGGAAACGCTGCCTGCGCCGCTGATGGTGATCAACCGCGATCTGCCCAAGGCGCGAGAACGTTGCGTTTTCTTCGAACAGCAATTGGCGGCGTTCAATGCCGTTGATTACCTTATCCAGCAGGGTCACCGTGACATCGCCTGTATCACCGCACCGATTGCGACCCCCACCGCAAAACTGCGTCTGGCCGGTTACCAACAGGCACTGCGTGAACACGGCATTACGCCAAATCCTGTGTTGGTCGTAAATGGTATCAGTACCGTTGCCAGCGGTTACCATGCCTGTCAGCAGTTGCTGGCGACGGGAACGCCTTTCAGCGCCCTCTTTGCCAGCAACGATGATATGGCGATTGGTGCCATGAGAGCGCTGAATGAGGCCGGTAAAAAACTGCCGGAGGATGTTTCCCTGTTTGGTTTTGATGACGAACCCAGGGCGGCCTATCTGCTACCTGCGCTCTCCACCGTTTTTCTGCCCATTGAAGGGATGATTGAGGCGGCGTTTTTACAAGCCTTGCGTCTGATTAATGGCAAGCCCATCGCCGAGTTGCCCCCTTTTGTTGGGGAGCTCAGGTTGCGGGAATCGGTCGGTTGCGGGCCATTTTCCCTGTCTGCATCGCAAAAAAAATAGCGAACGCCTGCGCCCGCTATTTCTCAGTCCAACCTCTGGCTGTTTACAGCCATTCGTTAACAACGACTGGTTTACAACAACTCGAGTGCCAGCAATTCCTGAATGGTTTGGCGGCGGCGAATCAGTCGCGGTTCACCGTGCTCAAACAGCACTTCCGGCAAGAGAGGACGGCTGTTGTAATTGGATGACATCGAGGCGCCGTACGCCCCGGTGTCATGGAAGACCAGATAGTCGCCAATCCGCGCTTCAGGCAAAGCCCGCGTTTCGACTCCGCCACCCGCCTGCTGGGTAAAGACATCGCCCGATTCACATAGCGGCCCGGCAATCACTGACTCACGCAACGGCAGTTCGCTGATATCATGGCCATCCGCAGGCAGCAGAGAAATATGATGGTAGCTGCCATACATGGACGGACGCATCAGATCGTTGAAACCGGCATCCACCAGCACGAAGTGGCGACTCCCCATCTCTTTAATCGCCCGGATCTGCGCCACCAGCACGCCGGATTCTGCCACCAGAAAACGTCCCGGCTCGATTTCCAGACCTACCGGATGACCGAGGTGTGCGGCAATCTGCTCGCGAGCGCGGTTCCACAAGCCATAATAGTGTTCGGTATTGATCGACTCTTCGCCAAACTGGTAAGGGATCGACAAACCGCCCCCGGCTGAAATTGCCTCGATGTCATGATTCATTTCAACCACCTGACGCACCATCGCATCACATACCTGCTCCAGGTGCTGGTAATCCACCCCAGAACCAATGTGCATATGGATTCCCACCAGTTTCAACGAGTAACGCTGAATCTGGGCGAGCGCCTGCGGTAAATCGGCATACCAAATCCCGTGTTTGCTGTTTTCACCGCCGGTATTGGTTTTTTGGCTATGGCCGTGACCAAACCCAGGGTTAACCCGCAACCACACCGGATGCCCGGCTTTTTGTTGGCCGATCTGCTCCAGCATATCGATGGAACCGGCATTGACCGGAATATCCAGTTCAGTCACGCGATCCAGCGTAGGCTGATCCAATACGTCGGCGGTAAAGACAATCTCACTCTGCTCACGCCCCGGAAGATAACCCGCCAGCAGCGCACGTTCGATTTCACCGAGCGAAACCGAATCCACTTTCACACCCTGTTCACGCATCAAGCGCAGGATATGAATATTGGAACAAGCCTTCTGCGCAAAACGGATCACGTCAAATTGCCGTAACTGGGCAATACGCTGGCTGATGATATCCGCATCATAGGCCCACACCGGGCAACCAAAGCGTTGCGGCAACGCCAGTAAATTCTCTGCGGTCAGTGCGGTGCTCAGGTCATTCAGGGCGCGTGGCATAAGATCCTCTCAACTCTCTATATCAACGAGGGTCTGGTAAAACGATCGTTCATTAAAACCATCGTCCACAAGGCACTCATTCATGAAAACATTGCCCTGATTATTACTGGCATAAAGCGGGATGAAAAATATCTATTTGCCTATAGTCTATTCATCTATGATATGGGTATCGTCAACGAGGACTCTTCCATGGCCGCTATATCGCTGCGTCACATTGAAATATTCCACGCGGTAATGACTACCGGTAATCTCACCGAGGCTGCCGCGCTGCTGCAAACGTCGCAGCCAACAGTCAGCCGTGAACTGGCACGCTTTGAGAAATTGATTAATCTTTGCCTGTTCGATCGCTTGCGCGGACGCCTTTACCCCACGGTGCAGGGCTTGCGGCTGTATGAGGAAGTACAGCGCTCCTATTACGGACTGGAAAGGATCATCAATGCTGCGGACGGCATCCGTCAGTTTCAGCAGGCGCAGTTGTCGATTGCCTGTCTGCCGATGTTCAGCCAGTCATTGCTGCCCGCCGTCTGCAAACCCTTTATCGATCGTTACCCTGACGTGAGTTTCAATATCATTCCGCAGGAATCCCCGCTGCTGGAAGAGTGGCTTTCTGCCCAACGCCACGACATTGGCCTGACCGAGAATGTGCTAGCCCCGGCAGGAACCGAACGTGAAATGTTGTTAACGCTGAACGAAGTCTGCGTGCTGCCAACCGGGCATCCATTGCTGGCGAAGCGTGAGCTGACTCCACAAGATTTTGAACAGCAAAACTTCATCAGCCTGTCGATCACCGACAGTTATCGACAACTTCTGGATGCTTTGTTTAGCGAAAACGGCATAACCCGGCGGATGGTGATGGAAACGCATAGCGCCGCATCAGTGTGTGCGATGGTTCGGGAAGGCGTGGGCATGTCGATTGTGAATCCTTTGACGGCTCTGGATTATGCTGAAGGCAAAGGTGGAGTCGCCATTCGTCCGTTCAGCCATCAGGTTCCCTTTACGGTGAGCATTATCAGGCCAGTGCATCGGCCATCATCAGCACTGGTGACGACGTTTATTGCCCATTTAAAACAGCAGGCCAATCACTTTCCGGCACGGTTGTCGGCAGCGATCGCCTGCTGATTGCTTTAGTGTGCAGCGGTATGCGTCGCGTTGCGGGCCGCGCGGCGGAAAGTGAAGAAGCAGACCGCGAAACCAAACAGCGCCAGTGCGGCGGCGGCCAGCGGAACGGTGGTCAATCCCAGACCACCGGCAATGACCACGCCACCGACCCAGGCACCTAGCGCATTTCCGACATTAAACGCGGCGATATTCAGCGTAGAAACCAGATTCGGCGCGTTCTTGCCGTACGCCACAACGTTGATTTGCAACGCCGGAACGGCGGCAAAGGACGCCGCAGCCCAGAAGAATAAGGTAATCTCCGCCGCCAGCAGATACATGCTGGTCCAACTGAACAGGATGGATAATGCCGCCATCAGCACAAACGTCAGCGTCAGACTGACAGATAACCGCCAGTCCGCCAGTCGCCCGCCCACGACATTACCGATCGTCAGCCCCAACCCCATCAGCAGCAGGGTCCAGCTCACGCCTTGCGGCGTAATGCCCGTCACGTCAGTCAGGATCGGCGCGATGTAGGTAAAGAGCGCAAACATGGCAGCAGCAAAACTCACTGTCATCAGCAGCGACAACCAGATCCCTGCACCACGCAGGGCGGCCATCTCTTTACGCAACCCAGTCGGCGCTTCATTTTTCGCTTCCGGCAATTTGGTGAACAGCGCCACCAGCGAGATCACGCCAATGATTGACACCGCCCAGAACGTCGAACGCCAGCCGAAAACCTGCCCCAGCGCCGTGCCCAGCGGTACGCCGAGCACGTTGGCCAGCGTCAGGCCGGTAAACATCAACGCAACTGCCGATGCCCGCCGATTGGGTGCAACCAGATTTGCGGCGACTACGGCACCAATCCCGAAAAATGCACCATGGCACAACGCGGTAATAACACGCGCAAACATCAGAAATTGATAAGTGAACGCCAGCGCACACATGACGTTGCCAATAATAAAGATCGCCATCAACAGTAGCAGCGTATGTTTACGCGGCAGTCTGGCGGTCAACAGCGCCATAATGGGTGCGCCAATCGCCACACTCAGCGCATAACCACTGATCAACCACCCTGCCAATGGAATACTGACATGCAGATCGCCCGCCACCTGCGGCAATAACCCCATGATCACAAATTCAGTGGTGCCGATGGCAAAGGCACTCATTGCCAACGCCAGAAGAGAAATAGGCATACACGCTCCCAATCAATGTCATTCTGATCGACGGCAGAACTTCGTCCGCCGCGGGCAGATAAGTATTTAAATAAATCGAAAGAATTCCGGGGGAGTCCGCTCGCGGGCAGCCCGGAAAGAAAGGGTCAGAGCAGCAAGAGTGTCGACATCTGGAACCAAGCCGATAAAAAAGCCCGACGCCAGGTTATCGGAGATATCCTTATAATTTTTAAGCCTTTATCACTCTTGATTTGCCTCACAGAAATAGCACGGCATGCGCCCCATTGACCAGCAGCTTTGTCCGGTCCCCGGTGTAAAATCCGCCATTATTTCGCTAAATGCTTGAACGCATGGACGATACAAAATGTATATAAACGTTACATTCACGTTAATAACTTTCGCTAAATCATCAGTGCTCATCATTTAGCACCCTGTCATGGCAGAAGTGATTGCCAGCGAGGATGGTGGGAAAACCAGTCGACCAGATAGTCCAGCAGCGCTCTTTGCGTGGCAGGCATTTGTCGGCGCGAAGTAAAGATCGCATAGATGCCCATCGCTTGCGGTTGATAATCCGGGATTAACTTTACCAATTGTCCGTTGGCAATCAGCGGCGCAGCCGAATACCAGGGTTGCAGCGCGATGCCTGCCCCCTCTACGGCCCCAGCCAGTAAAACCACCGACTCATTCGCACTCAGATTGCCACTGACGGGCACCGCCAACTGCTTGCCCTGATGCTCAAAATGCCACAGGCTTTTGCCGAAATAGGAGTACGTGAGGCAATTGTGCAACGCCAAATCCTGCGGTTTATGCGGTGTGCCGTGAGCCGCCAGATAAGAGGGTGCCGCACAGATGATTGAGGCACACTGCGCCAGCGGCCTGGCAATCAGATTGGGATCCAGCTCATTGGTAATGCGCAGGGCCAAATCAATACGTTCTTCAACCAGATTGATGGCGCGATTGCTCATCTGCAAATCAATGGCAACCTGAGGATGCTGCCGGAGAAATTCCGTAATCGCGACCACCAGCGCAGTTTGCCCCAGTGACTGGGAGCAACTGATGCGCAGCAATCCGCGTAACGCGTCATCGCCCAGTTCCGGCGTGACATCGATTTCAGCAGCAATCGCCAGAATTTTACGGCAGCGCCCCAGCGTATTCTCACCGGCATCCGTCAAACTGAGCTTGCGGGTGGTTCGGTGCAGCAAGCGTACCCCCGCCCACTCTTCCATCTGCGATAAATAGCGCGTCACCATCGCGCGGGACATGTCCAATGACTCTGCCGCCGCGACCAGACTGCCGCGCTCCACGATGGTAATAAAAACGTGTGCTGCCGTAATGCGATCCATAATTCGTCCGATTTATGCAACAAACAATTGCTCATTATCCGGTTTTTCAATCGATATATGCAATCTATAGTACGCACACTATCTGAGTGACTGACTGAAAATATCCCATGACCAAATCATCTGTTCTGTTCGCGACCGGCGCTGCACTCGTTTTTTCCTCGGCAGTTCATGCCGCCACCCCCTTAAAACTGGAGGTCTATAACCCCGGCGAACGCAGCATTTTCCCGGTCTCTTCCGAAATCATCAGCGGCCCGCACGAAGCCGTGTTAATCGATGCGCAATTCCAGCGCAATGACGCGCAGGAACTGGTGAAAAAAATCAAAGAGACGGGCCGTAAGCTGACGACGGTGTATATCAGCCATTCCGATCCCGATTATTACTTTGGTCTGGACACCATCAAGGCCGCATTCCCTGACGCCAAAATTATCGCTACGCCACAAACCGTTGCGGCAATTCAGGCCACCCAAGCGGGAAAATTGGCCTATTGGGGGCCGATATTGCAAGAAAATGCCCCTAAAGAGGTGATTATTCCTGAAGTACTGCACGGCGACAGTTTCAGTGTGGATGGTGAAAAACTGCAAATCAACGGCTTGAAAGGGGCAATACCGGACAGAACGTTTGTCTGGGTTCCGGCACTGAACGCTGTCGTGGGGGGCGTGGTGGTCTCGGGCAATATGCATCTGTGGCTGGCGGACAGCCAGAGCGTGGAGTCGCGTAAAAACTGGCTGACGACGCTGGACAATATTGCAGCGCTGCAACCAAAAACGGTCGTTCCGGGCCATTTCCTGCCAGGCGCACCGCAGACGTTGGAGTCCGTGACCTTCACGCAGAACTATCTCATCACTGCTGAACAGGAACTGCCGAAAGCCAAAGATTCCGCTCAACTGATCGCCGCGATGAAAAAACACTACCCGCAATTAAGCGGAGAGAGCGATCTTGAAATGAGTGCGAAGGTACTGAAAGGCGAAATGAAATGGCCGCAATAAAACAGTAGCAGGTGGCGCCGGTTCAAACGATCCGGCGCTATTGCTCAGGGCGCGACGCGGACAAACTCGCCGTCTGCCCGCACGTTATGCCCAAAACCGCAGTCTCCGTGAGTTTTCAGCGCGACGTTTTCGTCGCTGAAAACCATTTCAACATCACAGGTTCCGCCATAGTCTGAATCATCTGACTGATGGTACACCGCCTGCTGATCCTTTATCGCCGCTACCGCCGTAAACTCACCAATATTGGGGCCGTAATAGAGCGCCATCGCGCCCATGTACAGGCCGTCATAATGAATCTCATACCGCTCGCCTTTGGCTTTCACCTCGACGGTATTCCAGGATCCAAAACCAGCATATTGCCAATATTCCCCGACCGGACTGGTGGGCTTGGCCAGCGCCGTCAGAGAGTCCTGCATGCGCGAAAGGTTGTATTGCGACTTTTTATCGTCAGCCGCCAATGCCAGCCAGGCGCGGGCTTTGCGCAGTTGACCCTGGCGCAAATACGCCAGCGCCGAATTATTGTATGCCGTCGCCAGGGCACTTTGCGGATGCTGGCAGAATTCACTCCAGGCCACCTGATCGCGGAAATGATCGGCTGCTTTGACGTAATCCCCTTTTTGGTATGCCGCGTTGCCCAGAGCAGCATAGTCCGCAATTTTCTCGCAATCAGCCTCGACATCCGGCTCATCGATTTTGGCAAACGATTGAGCTGAAAACAGAAAACCAGCCGTCAGCAGAGCGGGCAGCAATACTTTCATTGATCTTTTCCTTGGTCTCTTTCGTCATCTCACAGGGCAAAGGCGCGATAAGAAGGCGATACTCTACTGGGTTCTGACCATCATGCAATGCCGATCGGCATTTTAGCCTGGCAATAATGCGACATGACCGAATGAAATTAATCATGATGGGGATAGAACGAAAAGGATGCTTACAAGTCTATATTTGCCTGTTGTGCTGAGCTGACTCATTCTGCTTTTTATTCACCTGACTGATAAGCCCAAGGGTTTACTGAAGAAATTAACGTTGGAAGTTTGACTACCTATGAATAAACAACCGGGAAAAACCACTCAATCGCAATGGAGGGCGGTGTGGAGTTTGATCAAACCCTATTGGCACTCCGAGGAAAAATGGCGCGCGTGGGGAATGTTGATCGCCATTGTGGCGCTCTCACTGGCAACCGTCTATATCAGCGTATTGCTGAATGAATGGAACAGGGTATTTTACGATGCCTTGCAGAATAAAGACTATCCGGTTTTCAAGGCGCAATTGCTGCATTTTACCTGGCTGGCTCTGGCTTTCATTCTGATTGCCATCTACAAAATCTATCTGACGCAGGGATTGCAAATGTACTGGCGGCGCTGGATGACCCGCAAGTACATGGACAAATGGCTGAAACACCATGTCTATTATCATACCGAACAGCAACAGAGTATTGATAACCCTGACCAACGTATCGCCGATGATTTGAATGCCCTGACCAGCGGCACCCTGAATTTATCCCTCGGATTGCTGTCCAGCGTCGTGACATTGGTCTCTTTCGTTACCATTCTCTGGTCGGTCAGCGGCCCCCTCAGTTTTATGGTCGCTGCGCATAACATTACCATTCCGGGCTATATGGTCTGGTTCGCCCTGCTCTACGCCATTCTGGGCTCCTTTCTGGTGTGGTGGATAGGCAAACCGCTGGTGAAATTGGGTTATAACCAGGAATGGTTCGAGGCAAATTTTCGTTTCGGTCTGATCCGTATCCGTGAGAATGGCGATGCGATTGCGCTGTATCAGGGTGAAAACCGCGAACGTCAGCAACTTGACGGCAAGTTTGAATCGATCCGCGCCAACTGGTGGTCGATCATGCGCGTTACCAGGCGCCTGAACGTCGCCTCCACGTTTTACGCTCAATTCGCCATCATCTTCCCGTTTTTGGTGGCAGCGCCGCGCTATTTTACCGGCGCAATCCAGCTCGGCATGCTGATGCAGATCTCCTCGGCCTTCGGTCAGGTTCAGGGGGCGATGTCGTGGTTTATTGATGCCTTTACCGATCTGGCCAATTGGAAAGCCTGTGTGAACCGTCTCGCCGGATTCAATGACGCAGTGGAACGGATCGACGCCCAGCGCTCGGCCATCACCATGAAAAGTGATAGCAGGCATTCACTGGAACTGCGCGATCTCTCCCTCACCCTTCCTCAGGGCGAGCGCCTGTTTGAGCCGGTCAATGTCAAGCTGAACAGCGGCGATAAGGTGCTGATTGCCGGGCCATCCGGATGCGGTAAGTCGACGTTGCTGCGTGCCATTGCAGGCATCTGGCCCTATGGCAGCGGGGAAATTCTTGCCGATCAGGATAAAGTCCGGCTATTCCTGCCGCAGCGCAGCTATATTCCCATTGGTACGCTGCGTGATGCATTGAGCTACCCAAATGACGCCACGGGATTCAGCGATGGGCAATTGCTGGATACCCTTGAGCGCTGCCATTTGAAGCATCTGCAACCTTTCCTGGATACCAGCGGAAACTGGAGCCATCGCCTGTCGCCGGGTGAGCAGCAGCGTCTGGCCTTCGCCCGCGCCCTGTTGATCAAGCCGGACATTCTGTTTCTCGACGAAGCCACCAGCGCACTGGATGATGACACCGAGCAACGGATGTACAGCCTGCTGGTGGAGGAGTTACCGCATATGACTCTGGTCAGCGTCGCACACCGAAATAGCGTGGCGAAATATCATCAGCAGTGCTGGCGTTTCACCAAAGATACTGAGCAACAGCAGGTCACATTGCGCGCCAGCGCCCTCCCTGTAAATTAATGCCCGCCCCTCTCCGGCCCGTTGTTTAGTCCGGGGAGGGAATTACGCCTCTATCGCATCCATTCACCAATAGACTTTCCCACGCGGATATATACGCATTGCTTTACGCATTACAGGGTGTATTTTTTGCTGTCGGGATAGCATTTATTAAAATGCGCCGGTCTGGCGTTAACGAATGCGACATATTGACGTTCGTTGCGCGTCATAAAGGTAGCGATACGAAACACGTTTCAGAAAAAAAGGAAAAATGTCTGTACTCTATGAATACAAGGTATTCCACTATTTATGGAGGGGGTATTTTAGAATATATAACATTGGCAATCATAATAATTAAACATCAAGACATTAATAATTAACATTAGTTTTCACCCCGTTAATTGCGCACCGATTTTTTTACTTATAAAAAGTCACAGAGTAAAATTTTACCCCTTAAGGAGTAAAACTCCCGATCAAGAATGACCTCGATCAACATAGCTTTTGCTCTTCAAATATAAAGTCACTTTATTGATAGCTCTGTTGTCATAACTTCCCAAGTAAACCACCAGATATAGACCTTAATGGAATAAAGGTATGAATATAATGTCACTCTTTAAGACAAAAATGGGGAAAATGCTGATTATCCTGCTGATTGGGGCAGGTATTTGGATAAGCCCAATCCCTGAAGGTGTCAATCCCGCTGCCTGGCATTTGATGGCAGTGTTTGCCGCGACGGTAATAGGGTTGATCCTTTCTCCTTATCCACTCGGTGCCATGGCTATTTTCAGCCTGACCGTGGTGGTAAGCACCGGTTTGCTGGATATGAAAGCCGTGCTGGCCGGGTTTTCCGATCCGACCATATGGATGATTGCCTGCGCATTCTTCATCTCGCGTGGTTTTATCAAGACCGGTTTTGGTCGGCGTGTCGGTTATCTGTTTATCAGTAAACTGGGGCACAGCTCGCTCGGGCTGGCCTACGGTCTGGTATTGACCGATTTGATTTTTGCTCCGGCAATGCCCTCCACCTCAGCGCGTTGTGGCGGTATCATTACGCCGTTGTTTCGTTCTATTTCAGAAGCTTATGACTCCACGCCGGAAAGAGGCACCGAGCGCAAGATTGGCGCGTTTCTGGTGCAATGTATTTTCCAGTGTAATGCCATTACCTGTGCGATGTTCCTGACATCCATGGCGGGTAACCCCATGGTCGGAAAACTGGCCGGGGAAATGGGCATCCAGATCACCTGGACCAGTTGGGCAGTGGCGGCGATTGTCCCCGGTTTGATCTCGCTGGTGGTTATCCCGCTTCTGCTTTACCGTTTCTATCCGCCTGAGCTGAAAAAAACCCCTGAAATGCGTGCCATGGCGAACGAAAAACTTCGCGAAATGGGTGGCATGAGCCGCAATGAGTGGATCGTTCTTACCGTATTTATTGGTCTGGTCACCTTGTGGGTGTGCGGTTCAGCATTGAAAATCGACGCCACCATGACCGCCTTTATCGGCTTGGCTATCTTACTGTTAACCGGTGCGCTGACTTGGGAAGATGTGATTTCCGAGAAAGAAGCATGGCATACGATTATCTGGTTTGCAGTGTTGATGACGCTGGCAAGTCAGCTCAATAAGTTGGGCTTTATCGCCTGGTTTGGTTCGCTGATTGCCGGTTCCGTGCAGGGAATGAACTGGGTGCCGATGCTGGGTATTCTGTTGCTGGCTTACTATTACAGCCACTACATGATGGCGAGCGCCATTGCCCACATCAGTGCGATGTATGCAATATTTGTCTCTATCGCCATTGCGGCGGGTGCACCGCCAATGCTGACCGTGCTGGTCTTTGGTATGTTCAGTAACCTTTATATGGCGACTACGCACTATTCTGGCGGCCCGGCCCCGATTCTGTTTGGCTGTAACTACATTCCGCTGGCAACCTGGTGGAAGATTGGTTTCCTGATCAGTCTGGTCGTTATTCCTATCTGGCTGTTTATCGGCAGTGCCTGGTGGAAAGTCCTGGGATTCTGGTAAGCATTTTCTCTCTCCGCCATCACGCAACGCGCGTGATGGCGGTTTCGCTTCGCTATGCTCCCGCAACGTTATATATACCCAAAGTAACAGACCATTACTCTCCTTCACTAGGCCAGCTTAAAAAGAACTGCTACTCTTTCTTTTGTATTTTATTAATGCAAAAAGGGTTTACGTGCCTGCTTTCGCGTTGCAAAAAATAACCGGCGTGTCATTTCAAGCGCAAATTTACCGCTATTGGGTGACGCAGTTTTCGCAGAATAAAATCGGTCCCGGTGAGTTTTTACCTTCGGTAAGAACCTCTGCGCAAGACTTCAATGTATCGCTTAATACCATCAGGTTGGCTTATGAGAAATTGGTCGAGGATGGTTATGTCATTAATCGACCGGGTATCGGCTATATTGCTGTTTATAGCAAGGACGTAAATACCGGCGTTATTTTTTCCCCTCCGCAAAAAACCCAGGCATTTACTCCCCCTCTGTTTGCCCGATCGACGGGATTTCATCAGGATCCCTGCGACAAATCCGCTTTCAGCTTCAGGTTAGGTGCCATCGACCCCCTTGCGTTTCCATGGGCGTCCTGGAAACGCTGGAATAATGCCAGTTCACATTACCAGCGCGAACTGGCTTCGGCATACCAGGATCCAGCGGGATTGTATCCCTTACGTGAGCAGATTTGTCAGCACGTATTGCTGAATCGCGGAATCAAAGCCGTTCCAGAACAGATTGTTGTCACCCATGGCACACAGGAATCCCTTTCCCTGCTGACCCGTCTTTTTCTCGGGCCAGACAGTTCAGCCGTTATTGAGAATCCGGGTTACGCGGGGGCGTGGCAACTGTTTCACTTGTCCCAGCAAATTTCTGGTAACCGCATTATTCCTGTCGATATCGATAACGAAGGGATGCGCACTGAGGTATTACCTGCGGGTAAGCACACTTTATGTTACGTCACCCCCGGGCATCAATTTCCGACCGGGGTGACGCTGAGTCAAACGCGGCGTTATGCGTTACTCGCCTGGGCCTGCCAGTCCGGTTGCTATGTGGTGGAGGATGACTACGATTCGGAGTTCCAATACGGTACAACACGCGTCCCCGCGCTGAAAAGTCTGGATAATCAGGAGTGTGTGATTTACCTCAGCAGTTTCTCCAAATCACTCGGTGCTGGTTTACGCGTGGGATATATGATCTGCCCGCAGCATTTGACCGAAACCATTACGAGTTTGAAAGCCTTGCTTGATAAGGGTAATTCAGGGCTGTCACAAGCATTTCTGACCGACTTTATGCTGCGTGGCGATTATTTGCGCCACCTTAAAGCTATGGAAAAACGCTATGCCAAACGGTATGCACTGCTGCGTTCAGCTTTAGCGGATATTTTCCCGCACTCATCCCTTTATCCGGCAACGGCAGGTTTACATCTGGCCCTGCACTATAACGAACCGCAACCCCTGGCAGAGCGGCTGACAGAACTGAATGCCCTGGGCATCGGTTTTGGTCGCGAAAACAGTTACTTCTCGCCAAGTGAAGATCGCCAGACATCCGGCGTTTTATCTTTTGGTTTTGGCGGAATAAACAGCGAGCACCTGAAACAGGCGCTCGCGCTGATGCATTAACGCTGACGCGGTGCAAAGAGACGGCAAATCACCACGAAGAAGACGGGAACGAAGAAGATTGCCAGGATCGTTGCAGAGATCATGCCGCCCATTACGCCCGATCCGACCGCATTTTGCGCCCCGGATCCCGCGCCATTACTCAATACCAACGGCAGAACCCCGAGAATGAATGCCAGAGAGGTCATGAGGATCGGGCGAAGCCGCATTCGCGCTGCCTCCATCGTCGCCGAAATCAGATCCTTGCCCTCTTTTTCCATCAGATCCTTGGCGAACTCGACGATCAGAATGGCGTTTTTCGCCGACAATCCTATCGTGGTCAATAACCCTACCTGAAAATAGACGTCATTGTTTTGCTTCATCATGAATGCCGCCAGCAATGCACCAATCACACCCAGCGGCACCACCAGCATAACGGAAATCGGGATTGACCAGCTCTCATACAACGCCGCCAGAGAGAGGAAAACGACGATCAGTGAAATCGCATACAGCGCCGGAGCCTGATTGCCTGATAACCGCTCCTGATACGACATGCCCGTCCAGTCGTAACCAATACCGCTTGGCAACTTGCTGGCCATTGATTCCATCAGGGCCATGGCATCACCGGAACTTTTACCCGGCGCAGCTTCACCCAGAATTTCCATCGAGGGCAAACCGTTGTAGCGCTCAAGACGCGGTGAACCTTTGCTCCAGTGCGCATCACTGAATGCCGAGAAGGGAACCATCTGCCCGGAACTGCCACGAACGAACCAGTTATTGATATCGTTTGGCAGCATTCTGTAAGGTGCCAATCCCTGCACGTAGACCTTTTTCACCCTGCCGCGATCGATAAAATCATTCACATAGGTCCCGCCCAGCCCGGTGGCAATGGTCTGGTTGACATCATCAATGGATACACCCAGCGCCTCTAATTTATCCTGATCGATATCTATCTGATATTGCGGTGTATCCTCAAGCCCATTGGGACGGACCCGCACCAGCGTGTCCCGGTGTTTCGTGACCATGTCGAGCAGTTGATTTCGCGCCTCGGTCAATTTTTCATGGCCCAAACCCGCATTATCGATCAACTCAAAATCAAAGCCGGTTGCGTTCCCCAACTCGATAATTGCTGGCACGTTGAATGCAAACACCATCCCGTCTTTAATCGTTGAGAAATACTTGTCGGCGCGGGCAATCAAGGCAGGTGCTTTTTGACTGGCCTCTTTACGCAGCGACCAATCTTTGAGCATAACGAACGCCATCCCGGTATTCTGGCCGTTGCCGCTGAAACCATAACCGGCAACGGAAAATACTGATTGCACCGACTGCGACTCCTGATGCAGGTAATAATTTTCTACCTGACTGATGGTGTTCAGCGTTCGTTCCTGCGTGGCACTGGCGGGAAGTTGTATCAAGGAAAACAGTACGCCCTGATCCTCTTCCGGCAGGAACGCCGTTGGCAGGCGAAGAAAAAGGAACGCCATTCCCGCAACAATAATGATATAGATCAACAGGTAGCGACCAGTTCGGCTCAGAATCAGGGAAACGCTGGACTGGTAGTGACCGGCGCTGCGCTCGAATATCCGGTTGAACCAGCCAAAGAGACCGCGCTTGCTGCCGTGGCTTTCTGCTGAGTAGGGTTTAAGCAACGTGGCGCAAAGCGCCGGGGTTAAAATCATTGCAACCAGCACTGACAGCGCCATCGCAGATACGATGGTGACGGAAAATTGCCGGTAAATCGCCCCCGTCGACCCCCCAAAGAAGGCCATCGGAATAAATACTGCCGACAGCACCATCGCAATCCCAACCAACGCCCCCTGAATCTGCTCCATTGATTTGATAGTGGCGGCTTTGGGCGACAACCCCTCTTCCTGCATCACCCGCTCGACGTTTTCAACCACGACGATGGCGTCATCAACCAGCAGTCCGATCGCCAGCACCATCCCAAACATCGAGAGGGTATTGATGGAGAAACCAAACGCCCCGAGAACGCCGAATGTCCCTAACAGCACCACCGGTACGGCAATGGTCGGGATCAGCGTCGCACGGAAATTTTGCAGGAAGATATACATCACCAGAAACACCAGGATGATCGCTTCAAATAACGTCTTTACCACTTCCTGAATGGAGATTTTAATAAACGGCGTCGTGTCATAGGGGTACGCCATTTTCAATCCGCGCGGGAAAAATTGCTGCAAATGGGCGATCTGTTCTTTTACGTTATTTGCCGTTTGCAGCGCATTGGCACCGGTTGCCAGTTGAATACCGATGCCGCTGGCGGCCTTGCCGTTATAACGGGCAACGGTATCGTAATTTTCACCGCCCAAAGAGACTTGGGCAACGTCACGCAGCCGCACCTGCGAACCATCGCGATTTATCCTCAGGATAATGTTCCTGAACTCCTCGGGATCTTTCATGCGGGTTTGCGCAATGATCGAGGCATTCAACTGTTGCCCAGCCACTGGCGGCGTTCCGCCAAGTTGCCCCGCCGCGATTTGGTTGTTTTGCACTTTCAAGGCATTGACCACATCCAGCGTGGTCATTTGGTAGGTATCCAACTGATTCGGATTCAGCCAGATGCGCATGGAATATTGCGCACCAAACAGCTCGACATTTCCCACCCCATTCAACCGACTGACGGGATCCTTGATATTCGCGGCCACGTAATCGGCAATATCTTCATTATTCAGCGAGGTATCGTCGGAATAGAATGCGGCCACCATCAGATAGTTACTGGTCGATTTCTCTACGCTCACGCCCTGCTGCTGCACTTCTTGCGGCAGAAGCGGCAGCGCCAACTGCAATTTGTTTTGTACCTGTACCTGCGCGATATCGGGATTGGTTCCCGACTGGAAAGACAGCGTGACCGTATCGTTGCCTGATGAATCGCTCTGAGACGACATATACATCAGGTTATCGAGGCCATTCATATTCTGTTCAATCACTTGCGTAACCGTATCCTGCACGGCCTGCGCATCGGCACCGGGATAATGCGCCGAAATGGCTACGGTTGGAGGAGCGATCGGAGGATATTGGGAAATGGGCAGATTAATTATGGCGAGTGCACCAACCAACATGATGATAATGGTAATCACCCACGCAAATATAGGGCGCTCAATAAAAAACTTAGCCATAGCTGACCATTTCCTCACGGCAAAAACAGACGGCCAGCGGGAATATCCCTCGTAGTCGACATTGCAGAGGGATTTTCACTAGCCATATCAATCAGAAAAGTTGCCGGAGTTTATTCTTCCTCGTGGAAAGCTGAATTATCTTTAAATGGCATTGGCTTGGTACGGTGCGATAAGCGTTGTTACAGTTGCCAGATATTTCCGATATTGATTGGTGTGATGTTTGTTATAAAAATAATAACAACAGTTTTAGAGATCACAGAATCGATAATACGTCCTGCTGAATTTTCTTTAATTCATTGACTTTACCAATATCAGAAAGTAAATTTTACCCGTTCAACGCTTTCCCTATCCATTATTACCCGAGGCCTGCATGTTGGAGATTGTGACAAACCACTGATATTTCATCTCGTTGTTAACGGGCTGAATATCAACGCATCCAAAACCTGAGATTTTGACGTGCATTATTTTTAATGCATGGGTGCTTTTTTGTGGATTTCACAAGGTATTCGACATGAACCTTTCCAGGGCGGAACAACGTGTTCTGCACCAACTCGCCAAAGGCGGCCATATTCAATTCGAACGCAATACCAGCGGCCGGGTCACTTCAGTCATTTGCTATAACCGCGATGGCTTTTGCCTGCTTGATTGTTCGCTTGCGGTATTCAATAGACTCAAGACCAGGAAACTGATCCGTTCGCATCAGGGCGCACCTTATCGCATCACCCAGCAGGGTCTCGGTGCTGTGCGATCGCAACCTGATAATCGTTAGCCTCTGATTGAGCATTGCGGACTATTTTACAAGGAGTGAAACCCTGCATGCAGGATTTCAGCAGTAAGGAACACCTAATGAAACTGATTGATATTATTCAAACCAAACGCCCTATCGAGCCATGGACACAAGGGGAAAAAATTCCCTGGAACGATCCGGCATTCAGCCAGCGAATGCTGGAAAATCATCTGGCGCAAGAGCACGACTGGGCCAGCCGTCGGCGTGAAATCATCACCCGGCACGTTGACTGGATTGATGCCACTCTTCAGGGCGTGCCCTCGCGGATACTCGATTTGGGCTGCGGTCCGGGGCTGTATCTTGAGCAGTTGGCCGCCAAAGGCCATCACTGCACCGGCGTCGATTTTTCACCGGCGTCTATCGAGTTTGCTGAACAGCACGCGCGGGAAAATGCCTTGTGCGTCACATATCATTGCAGCGATATCCGTGATTTTCAGCCAGAGCAAACCTTTGATCTGATCATGCTGACATTCGGCGAGTTCAATGTTTTTACCTCGCAGGATATTCAGCAGATCTTGTCTCAAGCCAAGGCCATGCTCAGATCGGGCGGATACCTGCTGCTGGAAGTCCACACGTTTGCGGAGGTAAAACGCCAGGGCATGAGTGGCACAAATTGGGAGAGTGTCGAATCCGGACTGTTTTCAACACAACCGCATCTGTTGCTACAAGAAAACAACTGGGATGAGCAACGTCGCGTCGCGACAACGGCCTATTGGGTGATTGATGCGCAAACCCAGCGGACCACCTGTTATGCATCAAGTATGCAGGCATATGACGAGGCGGATTATCTTGCTCAATTCAGCGATGCGGGCTTTACCGTCGGCAAAAAACTGACTGCCGATGAATGGCCGACTGGCCAGTATTTTGAGGGAAAACTTGCAACGTTCTGGTGCCAAAATCAGGACTGATTATTTACCCTGAAGCCAACGGAAACCGGACAAGGCAGCGCATTTTGCTGCCTTTTTCGTCACTTGCTTAGGGACTAACGCAGCAGTTTCAATGCGCCCGTGAGCGATCTGACCCATTTTTCCGGGCCAGCCAATCCAAGACCATCCAGTGTTTCGTCAACCAGATCACGCTGTGGAAAAGTATTCTCATAGTCCAGAAAGCTGTGCATTGACCGCGCAAAGGCAGGAAAAGGGACAATCGCCCGCTCACCTGCCGCTCCCAACGCCTTCAACATGATTTCCTGCATCTGCAACGCATTCGCTTGCAGAATGGGCACGGGTAATTTTGAGCTGACATCTATAGTTCTACCCTGAGCGTCACATAAAGTCGTTCCGGCCAGCAGAGAGAATTTGGCTGCCAACCCAATTCCTACGGCGCTGGTGGTATTGGCAAGTAAGCCGATCGGAAGTTCAGGGTTTACGATAATCGCGAGACGCATATTTCCTGTCAAAATGAGACTCCTGGTGACGACATTTGAAAACACGATCATAGCGTTGGCTGGCAGGTAAATGCTTTCTTTTCGCAGTCAAAAAGCGCTCAATCTGGTAGAGTCTTCCTAAATAAACTTTAGAGCGGGTAGAAAATGTCAGCATCAGAAATCACACCGGCAGATATTCGAATTTTGAAGGAGCTACAGCGTTCTGGTCGCATCACCAATCAGGATTTGGCCGATAAAGTGGGAATGGCGACCTCGCCCTGCTGGAGACGGGTTAAGCATTTGGAAGAGAGCGGCGTCATTACCGGCTATCAGGCCAATATCGATCGACAGAAAATCAAATTGGGGATTCTGGCCTTTATCCGTGTGAAAATTGATAGTCACAGTGAAGAAGAGGCGCAGCACTTCGAGAAACAGATGGGGGCATTGAAACCGGTGATTGCCTGCTATGCCGTCGCGGGGGATGCTGATTTTCTGTTGCAGGTGGTTTCAGAAGATCTGGACACGTTCTCAACGTTTGCCATGTCGGTGCTACGCCGTTTACCGGGCATCAAGGAGATGCAAACCACCTTTGTTCTTCGCGAGGTAAAACCCCTCGACTATCTACCGCTTGACCAGATGCGACGCAGTACGTGAGGATGTTGAGCACTGCCCAGGTTCAAAATGGCAAATAAAATAGCCTATTCAATAGGCGTAATTGTTGCAGTCAGTTTGGACATGGACAGCGCGGAAAAACCGGAGCGTACATAGAGTACGTGAGGATTTTGAGCACTACCCAGGTCCAAAATGGCAAATAAAATAGCCTATTGCCGGATATCTTGATATTCAGGGGTCACATCAAACTGATGCTTGGCAAAAGGACAGAGCGGAATGATTTTCCTGTGCTCTTTACGCATTTTATCGACCACGAGGGCGACCAGTTTTTTACCCACGCCTTGCCCCTGCAAGACGTCATCAACGTAGGTATGGTCAATGATTGATAGTTTTTCTCCGCTGGGAACAAACGAGATTTCAGCGATCATTTCGCCTTTTTCATTATTGATAAAAAAACGTTTCTCATCTTCCTGAATCGCCAAGGTCATGTTATTTGTTCCTGTACTGAAGGGCACCGCTTGGGCAGGTTTTGACGACGCGCATGACTTCACTTTCTGCGGCATTATCGGGTGTGATCCAGGGTTTATGATCGAGTTTAAAAATGGACGAATTACCGCGCACGCAATTTCCGGAATGCTGGCATCGCGCGGCATTGAAATAGACATCGATCCTGTCACCGGTATAGCAGCGGTATCCCGCATCGATTAATTCATCGCTCATTGAAATGACACCTTGGTTACCGTTTGCAGCATGTCTGAACAGTATAGGTTCGCGCCAGTAAAACTGTTAATCAATGGCATCGGCGGAGCAAATCACCCCGCCTATCATGTTGTGTTTCTCATGATTTTTCTAAAAAGCAGGTCAGCAAATCGGAAAATTCCTGCGGATATTTACTGATAACCTCTGCCGCAATGCGGGCCAGGATTTCCCATCCTGACGGAATTACCCATCATTCCACGATGGTGTCCCATCAACGGCATTCCGGCTTTTGCCAGTTGGGTGTCCATGGTGACGCGATGCTGGTAGAGGCTGTCGCGCAATGCGGCAATCTCTTTACTCACCGCCAACAGCTTCTTATCGTCGACGGGGCTACTGGTCAGCACGGCGTTATATTCATAATTTTTTGAGAGCAATTGCTGATGTAGATTTGCCGTTGCCGTCTGATACTCCGCAAAAACCTTTTGCCAGATCGCTTGTTGTTCAGCGGTCAGATTGGCTCTATAACCGCCACCGTTCATTCCCTGATGATACTGACCGCCGTTCATGTTATTTCCCATACCGTGCTGAGCCAGTGCTGAACCACTGAATCCTATCAAAGAGCCCAGTGAAATAATGGCGGCGATCGCAGTTTTATTGAGTTTCATAATAATTTTCCTTTTGTCTGATTATCAATAAACAGGGTATTTCTTTGTCCTCCCGGGAAGTAGTGCAATACACATGCCACCCTTTTTTCTGGCACGAAACTTGATGGTAATCAGTCCAGATGAAGAGAGGTTTTTAGCGATTATCACAGCGAAAAGCCCTTATGGCGCGGCTTGCAACGTAGAATGCAGAAGAGGGTCGATTATTCCGGCATGTCATTTACGCTAATTAGCAGCTTGATTTACCCTAATTCGTTAAGCGGGACCGGGTAATAATTACCCGCAGGATTTATCATGTGAGTCATTATTACTCGCCGGGCGCTGTGGATAAAAATAAAGATCCCGCAGGTAAATAAAATGGAGGTCGTTGTGAAGGAATTTAAGGGCCAGCATGGGTTATTGCCCTTGCTCCCATCCTGGTTTTTTATCAGTTCGGTGGTGGTGTTGGTGATCATCATCGTCACCATGGCGATAAAAGATCTTAATCGCGGGCGGGAGATTGAAACCCAGACCCTGCTGGAAAAAAGCACCGTCTTGATCCGTGCGTTTGAATCGGGTGCCCGAACCGGCATGGGGATGCGCTGGCGTCACGATCTGCGCCAGACACTGCTGGAAGAGATGGCCTATCAACCGGGCGTGCTCTATATCGCGGTAACGGATCCTTCGGGTAAAATCCTGGCCCACAGCGATCCAACGCGCGTGGGTACGCAACTCTATAGTCCGCAAGAGATGAAATCGCTGAATGTTGCTTCCACAGAACGCTGGCGGTTTACTCATTTCATTGATGAACAACGTAATAGTCAGAATGCGTTTGAAGTCTTTCGCCTCTTTAAACCCACACAGCAAGACCCGCACCGTGGGCATATGAACCGCCATAACGTCGTCAATCCTGCAATAACAACCTCTGCCGACGGTGAAAATAACGCGATATTCACCGCTTTCGACACCACGACACTGGATGCCACCCAGGCGAAAGATATCCGCAATACGCTGATCTTCCTGTCGATTCTGCTATTACTGGCGCTGGTGAGTATGTTGGCGCTGTATTGGGCCAGGCGGTACCAGCAATCGAGCCGACAGTTGCAGGAAGAAGTGCGGCGCAAAGACAAACTGGCGGCGATTGGTAATTTGGCTGCCGGTGTCGCCCACGAAATCAGGAATCCGCTCTCGTCAATTAAAGGTTTCGCCAAGTATTTTGAGAGCCGTTCACCGCCAGGGAGTGAAGAGCAAGAATTGGCGAAAGTGATGGCCAAGGAAGTGGATCGATTGAACCGCGTTATTTCCGAGTTGCTTGAGCTGGTTCGCCCTGTCGATCTCAGTTTCCAGCGGGTCAATATCAATGAAATCATTGAGCATTCATTGCATCTCATCCGGCAGGATGCAGAAAGTAAACACATCAGAATTCAGTTCGACAGCAATAAAAATCTGCCAATGATCGAGCTCGATCCCGATCGTTTTACGCAAGTCTTGCTGAATCTCTATCTGAATGCGATTCAGGCCATTGGCAATGACGGCACTCTTGCCGTTTCTCTTGAACTTGTTGAGGGAAGCGGATTACGAATCGGTATCAAGGATTCAGGCAAAGGTATCCCTCCTGACGATTTGCCGCATATTTTTGACCCTTATTTCACCACCAAAGCGTCAGGAACCGGTCTGGGTCTGGCGATTGTGCAGAAAGTGATTGAAGAGCATCAGGGCCGGATATCCGTCACGAGTACCCCGCAGTCAGGTACGCTATTTATCCTGATGATCCCACTCACCCATAGCGGCGAATTGACGTCCGACAAACCGCCAAGGAAGGTTCCACGCCATGACAACGCATAAAGCCCACATTCTGGTGGTGGATGACGATCTGAGCCACTGCACTATTATCCAGGCATTGATGAAAGGCTGGGGATATGATGTGAGTCTCGCCCATAACGGCCGCGCAGCCGTGGAACAGGCAAAAGAGATCCCCTTTGACCTGATCGTGACCGATGTCCGCATGTCTGAAATGGATGGTCTCGAAGCGCTTAAAACCATCAAAGCCTACAACCCGGCCATTCCCATTTTGATCATGACCGCCTATTCAAACGTCGAATCGGCGGTTGATGCCATTAAATCAGGGGCGTACGACTATCTCACCAAACCCCTTGATTTCGATATGCTTCAGCTAACCATTGCGCGCGCCCTTGAGCATACCCATCTCAAAACCGAGAATGAGCAGCTCAAACAGCAGTTGACCGCGGCGCCGCAAAACATGATTGGTCGCAGCCCGCAAATGCGGCGTCTGATGGATATGATTGCCATGATTGCCCCTTCCGACGCGACGGTGTTGATTTGTGGGGAATCAGGGACCGGAAAAGAGCTGATTGCCCGTTCGGTGCACGCCAACAGTTCACGCCGGGATCAGCCGATGGTGATTGTGAACTGCGCAGCATTAAGTGAATCACTGCTGGAATCCGAACTGTTTGGTCATGAAAAAGGGGCATTTACCGGCGCGGATAAACGTCGGGAAGGCCGCTTTATGGAAGCCGACAAAGGCACCCTGTTTCTGGATGAAATTGGTGAAATCTCATTATTGATGCAGGCCAAGCTACTGCGGGCCATTCAGGAGAGGGAAATCCAGCGCGTAGGCAGCAACCACACGCTCACGGTTGATGTCCGCCTCATTGCAGCGACCAACCGCGATCTGCTGGCGGATGTTGAAAGCGGAAAATTTCGCCAGGATCTCTATTACCGTTTAAACGTCATGACGATCGACACACCCGCGCTCAGGGAAAGAAGTGAAGATATTCCGCCGCTGGTTATGCATTTCCTGGAAAAATATGCCACCAGAAACCGCAAGGCCGTCAAGGGCTTTACACCTCAGGCAATGAATCTGCTGTTGAAATACAACTGGCCCGGTAACGTCCGGGAGCTGGAAAATGCGGTAGAACGCGCCGTTATCTTGCTCACCGGTGATTTTATCAGTGAGAAAGAGCTGCCGCTGTGCATCAATCAGTTTGCTCAGGATAATCCGCACGGCGATCAGGCAGATCAGGCGATCCAGCCCCTCGAGCAGATTGAAAAGCAGGCTATTTTAACCGCCCTTGAGAAGACCGGCGGTAATAAGACGGAGGCGGCAAAACAGTTGGGGATCACGCGGAAAACCCTGCTGGCAAAATTGCAGAAGACGTAAAACTCACGACCGAAAGCGTATTCGATCACCGACGAATACGCTTCGATGTCCGTTTTTAACTGCCCGCTTCCAACCGTCCGCACGTATTCCCTTAAAGCGACCGGGAACACGTAACATAGGTTGTGCCATCCAATGGGAAACTGAACAAACTACCGTTCCCCAAATAGACATAATGCCGCGCATTACCAGCACTGGTGAGCTCAGTCACCCAATAGTTACCCGCGAACCACCCGTTGGAGTAAGCGCCCATCGATCCCCACTCATTCCACAATCTGCCGTTGGCATCGCGGTTGGCACCCGTCTCAATAGTTGGCGTTCTGTCGGTCATCTGGCTATAGCCCGGTATGGTGTAGCCTCCGCCCTGGGAGCTGCACCATGCTCCGGCGTCACTGGTTCCCATTATGTTGTAGCTGTTATTTATAAACCAGCGGTTGACAGTAAATCGGTAAGTTAATGATGAGCCACTGTTTATATTTTCAGCCGTAATGGTGACCGAATTATTGCCGGAAGTGGGTTCCTGATTGAAGCTTACATTGCCGCTAGCGTCTACACTGACCCAGCCCTGATCGGCAGACCAGCTAAAGTCTGCATTCTCCGCAACGTCTTCCCCAACGACTAATTGGAATGCCGCCCCGGTGAATCCATTGTTAGGGAATCCATCATTAACCGAGAAAGAAGCGCCGTTGACTAAAATATGCGTCATTTGGGTCTCAGCAAAAAATTCGACAGTGACAGTCGCGGAAGTACCATTGGTGGTCGTTGCCGTTACTTCGCTCGTGACCGCCGACTCACTGGTCAGGAATATTTCCACTTCGCCTATGCTGTCGGTTTCACCGCTGGCATAACGCAGGTTCACACCGTTGGTCGCGGTGAAATTCACGGTTTCGCCCGCAATTTCATTGCCACTATTGTCCATTACCCTGACCAGCACCCGGTTATCATCCGCGCCATTGGCCTCTGCGTTGTTTTGGGTCACTTCCGCATTGATAACCGCAGCCGGCCCCGCAGTGAAGAGCGTATTGATAGATTGTGAATCGTCATCGATTGTAGCCGTGACCAGAGTGGGTCCGGCGATATCATTCGTGACGTAAGCGGTTGCCACGCCATCGGGGCCGCTTGGCTCATTCGCTGAAACCACGCCCAGATTGTCCGCAGTAAAGTTGACCGTGGCATTTGGGGCTGGTGTACCATCCAGATATTCAACGTTAGCACGTACTGTATTCACAGCCACCCCGTCGGCCACAACACCCAATGGCGATTCGTCCCATACCAGACTGGAGATAACCCGTTGCCACTTGATATTGATTGGGCTGGGCAACTGAACCGGCAGTCCAACGTTGGGTTCCGTAATGCTGGGATCGGTCTGGGGTGTGACGACCACATTCAACTCACTGCCTGCGGTAATGTCGTTGAGATTCATGGTGTAACTCGGACTCGTCGCCCCGCTAATCATGTTGCCGTCCAACATCCACTGATAGGTTGTTCCATATTCAGCGTCACCATCGGCATCATTGAAGGCGGATGTCACCGTAATAACATCCCCGACCCGCGGATTTATATTGTTGACGGAGAGAACTGACGTTGGCGCCCGTCCGTGAACTGGCGTTGTTGATTGTTGGACGGCCTGCACCGTCTGGCTCATGACGATCGCCAGAACCAGTAATATCCTGAATAAAAAATCATTAAAGATAAAATAGCGGTGCAGCATCCAATATATCCATCATGCTGATAGTGCGTTAATTAACCCAGACACGCTCACACTATCAGCGTGTCTGGGTTTACTCTTTATTGCCGATTCAACGAGTTACTCGCTGAATTAGTTACTGACGACGACCTGAATGCTCAACCGCTGATCTGTACGCACTGGTGTATAGGTATTGGCTGTGGCTCCGCTGATGTCGGTGAAGGTATTCGATCCTACCCCAGTTTCAATCTGCCATTGGTAAGTCAGGCCAGTACAGGCACCGCCCGCACACGTTGCTGTCGCAGTGAGTGCAGAATCAACCTGTGGAAAGCCTCCGACTTCGCCGGATACCGTCACGGCTGTAACCGTGCCGCCAGCAATGACCGTCAAGGCATTGGAAGCGACTTCCAGACCCACGGCAGGATCGGTAATGCCAGGATCGGTATGCGGCGTAACCTGCACAGTAATGACTTTGCCCAAGTCATCCGCAGTGATGGTATAGGTGTTGGTTGTTGCTCCTGGGATATCAACGCCATCGGCCCGCCATTGATAGGTTGCTGGTATTGCCACATCGCCGTCCGCATCGCTGAATGTACCGGGAACACTGAGACTTAATGTATCTCCGGTATCTATCAAGCCATTGCCGTTGGCATCGTCCGAGACAATGGTGCTTTGAGTGACTACCGGTGCGCGCCCTATGACGGTGGCAGTCGGAGTGGATGTGAAGACCGCCCATGCAGACCCGGCTATCAACAGGCTCAATATTACTCCCGCGACCAGAGACCCCAGCCCTTTTCGTGAGACTATCTTGTTTTTCATTGTTTTCTTTCCTCTTCTGCACCAAAAATCAATGTGTTAGTCACATTTCTTTGCCAATCGGAATGATGATAAATGCCTCGTTTCAATGCGAAACCACTCTAATAGCCCGTTTCTGCAAGTCTGCCGTTACTGTCAATGATTCTGATGTTGCCCCTGGTATAGCAATGAACACTCCCGACCCCACAAAAGATTCAATTTCCCACTGATAATTCACTGGCACGCCGTTACACAACGCAATTGAACACATCGCAACCGCCACGAGGGTGTCATCAACAACCGGGTGTTCAGTTAATTCAACGCCGTTGTGATATATCATTAATTTCACTGGTATTTCTGATATAAAAGAGGTATCGATACTTTGACTGGCACCCTCGACACTGGCTGTCACCGTGGTGACACCTGCATTGATATTGGCCAGCGTCACCGCCACCTGACCATTGGCGTCTGTAACGGCGGAGGGGGTGATGGTCGCATCATTATTCGCTTCGAATTCCACCAAAATATCCGCAATAGGATTACCGTTTATGTCAGTCACTTGCGCCTGGACTTCATTGTGGTTGACACCATTGGCGAAGGCATCATCAGTAATCACCGTCATCTCAATGGCCGCAGTGCGGGGATCTGCGGTGAGTATTACCTCGCTGGATTTCCCTTCTATGGCAACGCCATTCACCGTCGGTATTACCGTCGCGGTTCCTGCCGATATCCCGCTCAGTTCTGCGTGATATACACCGTTTTCTTCTGTTACCGCACTCACGGTAGCGTCCGGAACACCTGTCACTTCAAATCCCAGCGTTAATTCATGGATAGGTTGTTCGTTGCTATCCAAGGCCGTAAAACTGAGCGTACTGGTCTCTATTCCATCAGCAATTATCGTTGCAGGCGTTACGCTAAAGAGAGAATGCTCTGGACTCAGTGCATGGTTACTCTGCGTTAATACAATCTTAGCTGATGCCAGAAATAGATCATTAATGACAGGAACAATAACGGCTTCCCCTTGGGTTAACCCCGCCGTTAATTGAAAGGTATAAACACCGGGTGCAGTCTCGGTAATAACACCCAACTGTGGATTGATCGCAGGTGCTGCGGCCATTTCGTCAGGCGTAAAATGTAAATCCAGCGTCAATTGCTCGGCCATACCCTGAACCGGCAGGTTGTTATTATCGTTCAGACGTAAATTAATAAGACTGCTGGCAACGCCATCCGCAGGTATTTCAGCGGGAGATGCCTCTATTGTAGAATTAGCCGGATTAATTTCTTGTGGCGTAACAATGATTTGGGTTGAGGCCCGGTTCGAGGCATTTCCCTCATTGTCGTAGGCCACGGCACTCAGGGTATAAACATTGCCGCTTATCGTGTAAGGCGGCAGTTTTATCGAGAGGCTTTGTGAGGAGATCTGTATTACCTCGCCCCCCGCAGCGACCAGCGTGGAGGTATCCCAGTCTATTCGCTTAAGCCCATATTTGGCCGTTACCTGTGCATCCACTTTGATGATTTCAAACGCACTTCCTGTCACCTGGTCCGGCAGTGACAGTTGAATCAATTGCTTTTTTTGGTACTCCAATACAATATTGTTGTTACGCTCAACCAGATCATAACGACTCCCCGCCAGTGTGCGACTCGCGGCGACCGCCGAGGGATCAATCTGCGACTGCCATGATGCGCCAAGGCGATAATTCAGTTCGATACTCAGGTTGGTTTCATTATTGCCGCCTTTACCAGAGCGATTATCAACGCCAATTGTGACCAAGGGGATAGGCGTATAATTTATCCCGGCGGTCACTGCATAGGGATTCTTCTGCCGGTTGTCTTTACCAAACAACGCCACTTCTTCACCCTGATAGCGTTCATACACCAGTTTTCCACCCAACTGCGGATAGGCGGGTAAATAGGCTTCAGCACGAAGATCATAACCGTTGGCGGGGCGTTCATTATAATCAGCAAAATCCCTGGACTGATGCCAGTCAGTTAACCTCAGATAGCTGTTAGCGGATAATTTCAGGTAATCCGTCCAGGCTTCAATACCCAAACCGATCCGGTTATTCTTGCCGGTCATATCACGATCGTAAAAAGTATTGGCACCGTACATCCAGTCATCGTACAGCATGCGTACACCCGCACCGATGTTGACCGTATTGCGTCCATCGTTGTTGCGAATACCTAACTGACTGAATAACAGAGATTCCCGATCGTCGTAAAAGGGCACCAGAAGATCGACTGCGCTACCATCCAAACCAAGATCGTTATTAACCCCCAATTTCACGCGCGCTGTACCGAACTGGCTCAGCCAATGCTCTGCGGAGTCGCTAGCCTCACCCACCACGGCAGAACGTGCCATGTTGGCTGCCGCCCCCGAGGTATCACTGTCAGCCAGAATTGAGCCCCCTTTTATCAGACTGTGTGCCAGCCTTTCTTTATATTGCGGGGGAGGTGTTGTTTGCAGCGGATCACTATTGTCACTTTTAAAAGGTGACGATGGGCTACGTGGAATATCAATCTCATCACCCACACCCAGTTGAGTGAAGTTTTTCGAAAATGTGCGGAACTGGTTTGCTTTCTTGAGTTCGTCCAACGTTAGATGATTTTTTTTCGCAATTGTATAGACGGTTTCACCAGGTCCCAGCGTATATGGCACTGTTTCATACTGCATAATCGGGATAGTCTGCTGAGAAGATGAGAGCATATTGGCTATTGCGGGATAAAAGGATAGCGTCAACGGTAATAACAGTTGAAAGGCTATATTAGTCCACACAACAATTGATTTTAATGTCACGGAGAATAACTCCATCTGAATATTAATCAGCGTAGCTATCTACTGTCACTTTCTCAAATCAGGGGCGGGGTTTTATATTGGCGGAGATAATAGGAGGCTGATTTCCAAGGTAAAAATATCCAAAGGTATTAATAGCGATCCGTGACATTGCCGATGTGCCGGATCCGGCGTCATACATCCGTTTTGCGATCGACGTGCACCGGGCGATCCTGCAATGGACGAACCAGATCATCGGCCGCATTCATGAGCGCGTAAAGTTCCGTGCCATGGTGCCAGCCAAGTTTATCCGCAACTGCGATAAAGACTTCAAGCGGTGCGTTACCTGCGCCTGCCCCCATGCTGGCCAGGCTGACGTTATAGTTTGCTATATATCATTTACTGATAATCTTACCTTGTGTACCGGCGTCAGTGTCCATCCAAACATCTTCACCTTTAACACGGCGATCACCTTGGATTGTAAAAAGAACAGTTCCTTTTTTAAACTGAAGTGCACCATCTGTTTTTTTTGCTTTGACCACTTGACCATCAACCATCACTTTATTGTTAGCATCAATATTGATCTTCGCAACAGTGGCACCATCATTGCTCATAGCAATCCAATTGCCCGCATAAGAACTCGATGTAGTTTGCTTCACAGCCCCCTCTGTTGATCCAAAACCAGCCTTGGCATTTTCTTCCTTAGACTTATGGATATCACATCCCTGCGCTTCTGATACTTGTGTACATCCTGAATGTTCTAGCTGTTGTCGATATTTCGCATTGATCGCATATACAGGAGCACTGATAAGACCCATTAGTACTAAAGCGCATAACATTTTAGTTTTCATATCTCATACCTCTTATCAGTTGTACAACCAGGCATATTGCAGTGTTCAGCCATGAGCAATCATTATCCAAGAGATTCAACGTAATAATTAATGCATAAATTGTAGTTCCCGTTCTGGGGTGGTCAAGAGGAGCTCTCAAAAGCTTCGCGAAAATCGGAATAACCAAGGGTGATGCACCGTAGCGCACCACCCTTGCACGTCACGTTTTTATCGGCGGGACAAATCCAATGCCACATCCACGATCATATCTTCCTGACCGCCCACCATCCGGCGTTTACCCAGTTCCACCAAAATATCTACCGCGCTGATACCATATTTTGTCGCCGCAACTTCGCAATGACGAAGGAAGCTGGAATAGACACCGGCGTAACCCAGCGCCAGCGTTTCGCGATCGACGCGTACCGGGCGATCCTGCAACGGACGAACCAGATCGTCGGCCGCATCCATGAGCGCGTACAGTTCCGTGCCATGGTTCCAGCCAAGTTTATCCGCAACCGCGATAAAGACTTCAAGCGGTGCGTTACCTGCGCCTGCCCCCATGCCGGCCAGACTGGCGTCCACGCGATCGCATCCTTCCTCAACGGCGGCAATCGAGTTTGCCACGCCAAGACTGAGATTGTGGTGAGCGTGCATGCCGGTAAGCGTTTCAGGTTTAAGCACGGCCTTCAAGGCACGGAAACGGGCGCGAATATCATCCATATTCATCGCCCCGCCTGAATCCACGACATAAATGCAGGTGGCGCCGTAACTTTCCATCAACTTCGCCTGAACGGCCAGATTTTCCGGCGTCGTCATATGGCTCATCATCAGGAAGCCCACGGTATCCATCCCCAGTTCACGGGCATACGCGATGTGCTGTTTTGAGACATCCGCTTCGGTACAATGCGTTGCAACACGCACCACGCGAGCACCGGCGTTATAGGCATTCTTCAAATCATGGAGCGTACCGATACCCGGCAGTAACAGGGTGGCTATTTGAGCATGTTTCACGACGTCAGCGGCCGCTTCAATCCACTCCAGATCCGAATGGGCACCAAAACCGTAATTGAAACTGGATCCTTGCAAACCGTCACCATGCGCCACTTCAATGGAGTCCACCTTCGCAGCATCCAGCGCCCTGGCAATGTCCTGCACATTTTGCAGCGAATATTGGTGCCGAATGGCATGCATCCCGTCGCGCAATGTCACATCGGAAATAGTGATTTTCTTCCCACTCATGCTATTTCTCCTGCAACCTTCGCCATTGATAAAGCCATGCGCTCAGCGGTCGCCAGCGCGGCGGACGTCATAATATCCAGGTTTCCGGCATAGGCTGGCAGATAATGGGCTGCCCCTTCAACCTCAAGAAATATCGACGTTTTCAGGCCAGAAAAACGCCCGATTCCCGGCAGGTTGAGCGGCGCATCGGGTGGGATGACATCAAATTGTACTTTCTGCTTCAGGCGGTAACCGGGCACATAAGCCTGCACCGCTGCCGCCATTTCATTGATTGAGGCCTCAATCTTCGACGGGTCGACGGCCTCACTCAGCACATACACAGTATCGCGCATCATTAACGGCGGTTCAGCAGGGTTCATGATAATAATCGCTTTACCCTTTTCGGCTCCTCCCACCACTTCAATCGCTTTCGAGGTGGTTTCGGTAAACTCATCAATATTGGCACGGGTACCAGGCCCCGCCGATTTACTGGCGATGGAGGCAACGATCTCGGCGTAATAGACCCTGGCCACCCGGGATACCGCAGCGACCATCGGGATGGTTGCCTGCCCACCGCAGGTCACCATATTGACATTGCCCTGAGCAAGATTTTCTTCCAGATTCACCACTGGCACACAATACGGGCCAATCGCCGCAGGGGTCAGATCGATCAGCCGGATTCCGGGTTTTACCGCCCGCAGTGCGGCAGCATTTTTAACGTGCGCCCCGGCACTCGTGGCATCAAAAACAAAATCGATATCAGCAAATTCAGGCATCGATATCAATCCCTCAACACCGCCATGGCTGGTGGGCACGCCCAGACGGCAGGCGCGGGCCAGACCATCAGAGGCCGGATCGATCCCGATCAATGCCCCCATTTCTAGGTGTTTTGCACTACGCATCACTTTAATCATCAGATCGGTACCGATATTGCCTGACCCGATGATCGCAACCTTTCTCTTACTCATGACGCTTTCCCCTCAAAAAAATGCGTTGCAACCGTGCCGATGCCTTCAATTTCCGCGACGAAACTGTCGTCGGGATTCACCGCAACCATCGGGCCCAGCGCCCCCGTCAATACCACATCACCCGCTTGCAACGGCGTTCCCAGACTTGCCATTTTGCGCGCCAACCAGACCGCAGCATTAATCGGATGCCCCAGGCACTCACTGCCGCGCCCGGTAGAGACAATGTTGCCATTACGCTTCAAACGCATGTCACAATTATGCAGATCCAATCCTTCAAGGCGGCGTGCCGGCCCCCCAAGCACATATGCGCCGCAGGAGGCGTTATCCGCGACAGTATCAACGAATGAGATCGACCAATCCTTGATGCGGCTGCCCACCACTTCCAATGCGGGCATCACCCACTCAACCGCACTGCACAATTCATCAAATGTTGTGTCGGGATTGGGCAAATCACGATTCAGTACCAAGGCAATCTCGGCCTCAATCCGTGGTTGCATCACCCGTGAAAATGGAATGCCCTGGTTGTCGCCGTAACACATATCGGCAAACAGTGTGCCAAAATCGGGTTGATCCACCCCCAATTGCTTCTGCACCTTGGAATGGGTGAGACCGACTTTTCGCCCCACCACGCGGCGGCCTGTAGCCTGCCAATATTTCACATTCAGTTGCTGGATAGCGTAAGCCGCCTCGCCGTTGCCAACGCCGAGGCAATCACGCAACGGTTCAATTGCCCTACCGTCAACCTCTGACTGGCGCAATGCCCAGGCTAATTGTTCCAGGTTGTAATCACTCATCACTCACCCCGTCATTAATGGCCAAGGAAATCCAGCACCATACGGTTGAAGGTATCGGCGTGCTCCCATTGCGCCCAATGCCCACAGTTACTGAAGATATGTAACTGTGATCCGGCAATGCCAGCCAGTAAACGCAGCCCGGTATCCATAGGTACAAAGCGGTCATTGCGTCCCCAGACAATTAGCGTCTGCGCCTTGATTTCGCCTAAACGTGGACTGAAATCAGGGAACTGTTTCGGGTTAATTGCCAGGCTTTTGACAAAGTTTTCCAGGTGATCGCGATTCGCCAAAATGTTGTCGAGGCGGGTTTTGAACAGGGCTTCGGTCAGATCGCTGGGATCGTAAACAAAGATATTCATCATTTTGCGCAGGTTTTCGAGGGTGGGTTCGCGGTATAACCCTTGCAGCAGTTTGATGCCCTCTGTTGGCATTGGAACAAAGGGGCTTGCCCCGCCGGTGCCGCCGCCCATCAATACCAGTTTGCCGACGCGCTCTGGCCAGTTCAGGGTAAAGGCGACCGCGCTATGACCGCCCATTGAGTTACCCAGTAAATGTACCCGTTGCAGATCCAACGCATCGACCAGCCCCTTGAGGATACGGGCATTGAGATCTGAGCGGGAACCGCTACTGACTATCGAGTCACTTTTGCTCCAGCCTGGGCAATCCAGCAGAATTACGCGATACCCTGCCGCCACCAGTGGTTCAATATTACGGCTGAAATTGGCCCAACCGCTGGCCCCAGGACCGGAGCCGTGCAGCATCACCACGGTTTCAGCGCCGCTGCCGCAGTCGTTATAATGGATCCGCAAGTCGGCTTCGCCCTCACGGATTTGTACAAAGTGGCTGGTATTTTCTTCAGTTAGATCAATGGATTTAGATGTCATGACGTTCTCCTGTAATCATTATTATTTCTGTGATGCGGCGCTGAGGGAGCCGAACCCGGTGATCCACTCAGGGAGTTCCCGGTAATAGCGACCTTCGGCCTGATAAGGGCCAAACGCTGATAACGCCGCAAAGGCTGCCATCCAGGTTTTGACCTCGTGGGTGGATTTACCCGCCAATTGGGACAACTCTTCGTTACTCAGGCCATCCAGTTCGCTCAGCCTTCCTTCTGAGAGAATATCCATAAACTGGTTATCCCAGACCGGGTTCAGTGGATGCAGGCTGTTTTGATCTTCCACAAACGCCCGCGCAGCAGAAATCACCCGCTGTTGGCGTAATTGTCTTTCATTTTCAGGTAATTGGCGGCCACTGCCGAGCAACCGATCGCGCATATGGGCCTCGGCCCCGGCCAGTTGCGGGACGGGTGGCTGGTGTGACAAACCGCCGGAACCGATTATCAATACCCGCTTGTCGAGGCCACGGGCAAAACGTCCGATCGCCTCTCCCAATAAGCGTGCACGCTTGAAATTAGGCATGGGCGTCGCCACTCCATTGATAAATACCGGGATTACCGGACATTTATCCAGGCCGCCGAGTAAAAACTCCAACGGTTGCGCAAAGCCGTGATCCACTTGCATACAGTAAGAAACGGCAGTATCAACGCCGGATTCGATCACCGCCCGCGCACACGCCTCGGCCAGTTCTGCAGGTACCGGCAATTCGCCCGCGGCACTGTTAAAATCACCGATGGCGGTGGCCGCCATGCCAATGCAAAACGGCGGCATGATGTCGTAGAAAAAGCCGTTGTAATGATCCGGGGCAAATAAAATCACCAGTTCAGGATCAAACGCTGCGATACGTTGCCGCGCTGCGGCAATGGTGTCCTCCACTTCAGCCAGTATCTCTGGGGTGGGATCAACGTAGCCCACCAGCGGTGAATGGGAGAGGCAATGCAGATAAGCGTTCATGTTAGGCCACCTTGTTTTCAATTGTTGTTGTGACTACGTGAGAGCGGAGCGAGGCAGCTACCGCCAGGGCATCCATCAACTTGCCGAGGGTTTGCGGAATTGCCATCCCGGCAATAAATCGATCTGGGCGAAGCACGACGATCGAGTGTCGCTGATTCGCGAACCAGTCCTTCAAGCGTCCGGTGGTGTCGCCAACGCACACTACGCCTGTCGATTGTTGGCGTACTGCGGGAAGCTGAACCTCTGGCACCACTTGAATAAATTGCGTTCCGGCCTGTTGCCACTGGGCAATCTGCTGGTCAGTTAAGCCCCATTGAGGGTTACAACCCCAGGCAATGACGGCAAAGCGTGGGCCGATCGCGTCATCCAACAGCCTTTGGGTACCGTTGCTGAAGGTGACTTTTGGCTGAATGAACATGCGCCCGACTGGGGAGTTTTTCTCATTGCCCGCGACCAGCGCACCGGTTTTGTATTGCGGCATAGGTTTGAAACGCATTTCGAGGAAGTAACGTTTGACCGGCGGCAAATAATTGAACAGCCAGGAAAGGCCATCCCGCAGTTTGCCTTGCCAACGGTGCGGCGGAGCCAGCACATGACCGGCAGTGACGGACAGATCGATCATCGCTTTGGCGTGATCGCGGCGCTCCTGTTGATAGGTATCGAGCAGGGCATCATCCGCCTGACGGTTAACCACCATGGCCAATTTCCAGGCCAGATTAAACGCATCACGCATTCCGCTGTTGTATCCCTGTCCTTGCCATACCGGCATGATATGTGCCGAATCGCCAGCCAGAAGAACGCGGTTTGAACGGAATTGCCCAGCCAGCCGCGCGTTGTGGGTGTAAACACGTTGGCGGATCAGCTCCACATTGTCCGGGTCCGGCAGGACCTTGGCCAACAGTTGACGCATCTTTTCCGGTTTACTGAGTTCACTTTCAGTCTCACCCGGCATCACCATGAATTCAAAGCGCCGTACCCCATGTGGCAAGGCGGCAGAGACATAGGGCCGCACCGGATCGCAGCACATGTAAATATGCGGCGTACTGAGCGGATCGTTGGCGATGTCCACCACGACCCATTGATTAGGCGCAGTTTTCCCGTCAAAGGAGATACCGAGGGTCCGGCGGATAATACTGCTGCCACCATCACAGGCCACCAGCCAATCAGCCTGCACCGTTTCGCGTTTTCCTTCGTTATCCTCAAGTTGCAGCGTAACGCCCTCTGCATCCTGACTGAACGCCATCAGGCTGCGAGAAAAAAGGCTGCGTACGTTGGGAAAGCGTTTCAGGCCAGCAAACAGAACTGCGTCAACTTGTGGCTGAATGAAGGCGTTGCGCCGCGACCAGCCAAATTCGTCGGTCATGGGCTGGATGTCGGCAAAGCAGCGTCCTTTCGGGGTAAGAAAGCGCATTGCATGCCAGGGCGTGGTATGCGGCAGAACGTTGTTGACCAAACCAACCGCCTGTATGGTGCGAAGCGCTTCATCGTCGATACCAATGGCACGCGGGTAATCGATTAAGGTATCGAGTTTCTCAATCAGTAGGACATCGATCCCCATCTGACCAAGATAGTTCGCCATCATCAGACCTACCGGGCCAGAACCTACCACGGCGACCTGGGACTGGTAATTGGCAGCGTGTGTGTTTTCTGAGAATTTGTTGTAGGACATTGGTTGCTCGTTTGTTAATATTTTATTATTACTTTAGGAGTATATGAGGCGCATTTTTAGCCTACAATGAAAAACGAACGCCCTGTGCACAGGGTGCACCACCTTGTTTTAAAAGGATTTAATAAGGACTATCATGCAAAACGATCCCAATACCGAATACAAGACCGTGCGTGGTCTCACCCGCGGGCTAGCATTGCTCAATATGCTGAATCGGTTAGATGGTGGTGCAAGCGTTGCCGAATTGAGCACCATCACAAATTTGCATCGAACAACCGTTCGCCGCCTGCTGGAAACACTCCAGGAAGAGGGTTACGTGCGCCGCAGCCATTCAAATGACAGTTACCAGCTCACGCTCAAAGTGCGTGAGTTGAGTGAAGGTTTTCGGGATGAGCAATGGGTCTCAGCCGTTGCCGCGCCACTGTTGGGAAAACTCCTGCAGGAAGTTGTGTGGCCAACGGACGTTAGCACCCTAAGTGTCGACTCAATGGTAGTGCGTGAAACCACCCACCGTTTTAGCCGGTTATCACTCCACAGATCCATGGTTGGCCGCCGCCTGCCCCTGCTGCTCACCGCTTCCGGTCTGACATATCTGGCTTTTTGCCCCGAACATGAGCGGGAAGCCCTTATTACTCTGCTTGCTACCCGCGATGGGGCTGAATTTCGTCTCGCACGTGAACCTCTCAAACTGGGACAGATCCTGCAACGTATCCGCCACAATGGTTATGGTGAAAACTATATGGGCTGGCAGCAGGAGGAGAAAATCGCCTCCATTGCCGTCCCTATCCGTAGCGAAAACCGGGTAATAGGCAGCCTGAACCTGGTTTACATCGCCAAAGCGATGTCCATTGAACAGGCGGTAGAAAGGCATCTTCCCGCGTTACAGGAGACTGCACAGCATATCGAGGCAGGAATCAGCCGCGGTATAGCCCTTTAAGGTGCAGCCACCCAGGCGTATACATTGTTAACGCCTTCTATCGCCCCGAATGAAGAGGTCCGCGAATGGCAACCCCCTTGTTCGCGGATTCCCTTTTTAAAACCGGGTAAGCAAGGCAAAATAATTCCCCGTTAAATCAGGTCTTTCAGTGCCACTTTCGGATCGGTCAGTTGCCCTTCATCCACTTCAACGCCTTGTTGAATCAATTTACGCAGATGACGGATTTCCCTTCCCTGATTCAGCGTTATCGCGCCCACCAGCTTGCCGCCGTGTAGCGCGAGCCAAATGGCACTGTGTGCCTGAACATCACCACGAACCAACCAGCGATCGCTTTGCATAGTCCCAATAAACTGGATATTGCTGTCATACTGATCGGTCCAGAACCAGGCTGGCGTGGGGGGCGGTAACGGTTTACCCAGCATGGAACAGGCCGCAACCTGCGCTTGCTGATTGGCATTGTCCCAGGTTTCCAGTCGGACAAAAGTTTCCCCCTGCCGGTGCAATGTCACATCACCCGCCGCATAAATATCTGCCACGGAAGTACAGCACTGTTCATCCACAATAATGCCATTGGCCGTTGCCAGCCCAGCTTGCGTCGCCAATTGATCATTGGCTTCAATACCAATGCCATAGATCACGGCATCGCCCGACAGTTGCTGACCGTCCTGCAACGTCAACACCACGTTCCCGTGCTCGATACCAGCGTGTTCAATCTGTGCATTGAGACAAAAACGCACCTGATGTTGCTGATGCAGTGCCATCAGATAATCCCGCACCGGCGGTGGCGCGTTGCGTCCCATCACCATCGGCGCCTGTTCAACCACGGTCACTTTGCAACCACGCTGAGTGGCGCTGGCGGCGAGCTCAAGACCAATAGTGCCCGCCCCCACAATCAGGATTTGCTGGTTTTCATCGAGTGCCACACGCAGTCGCCGGGCATCTGCGGCCGTGCGTAACCGGTGAGTTTTATCGCCCAACGCGTCCAACAGAGCCAAACGGCGGGCATTCGCACCCGTCGCCAGCAACAGTTTGTCCCACGGCAGCACGTCACCCGTCTCTAATGCCAGGGTGTGCTGCACAGCATCAATGGCGGCTACACGCGTATTGATGCGCAAAGTGACGCTGTTTTCTTCATAAAATGTGGCGGGAAGAATGTCCTGCAACACCGGCTCTGGTGACAACAACATGGCTTTCGAGAGCGGTGGACGTTCATAAGGCATTTCCGGTTCGTCGCTGATGACCAGGATATCGCCCGTGAACTGCTGTTGGCGCAATGCTGCAGCAGCCATGGCTCCCGCCTGACCACCGCCAATAATCACTATCTGTTTCATCGTGACTCCTATAACAACAAACCACCGGCAACATGGCGGATACCGCGGATTGCCAGACCTGCATCAGCATTAATCATCACACCACTTAGCGTGCGATTGTTGCGGCGCGAAGCGAGCATCACATAAGGGCCGGTAAAATCTTCAGGGGAAGGAGAGAACTGCAGTGGCAAGATGGCCGCGATCTTCTCAGGAGTCAGGGACTGCATAATGCTGGTGTCCTGCTGCCCCAGGGCTTGCGGCCCGCGTAAATCACTGGCCATGCCGCAGGGTCCAACACCATTGACCCGTACTTTGGGGGCAAGCTCATAGGCGAGTTGGCGAATCAACCCTACTGCTGCGTGCTTACTCGCGGTATACAGCGGGCCACCGCCGCCCGGATACCAGGCCGCATTGGATAGGGTGAAAATAATGCTGCCAGAAGACTCAATCAGGGCCGGAGCGCAGGCTTTCGCCCCCAATAAATACCCCTTCACGTTAACGCCAAATAACTCGTCAAAACCCGACTGAAGTTGCTCGGGCGGCGTCGCCAATAAAGACGCGTTATGATCCCAGATCCCGGCATTGCCAATAAAACAGTCCAACCGCCCGAAGCGGGACAGGGTCATGTCGACGACACGCTGATTGTCCGCAAAAAGAGTAACATCGCCCTGTACCGCAACAATCTGCTCGCCAAACTGCTGCTGTAAGCGGGCGACCTTTTCCGCCGAGCGTTCGAGGGTCGCCACCCGGGCTCCCTCTTCAATAAAACGCGCGACCAACGCCAGTCCCAGCCCTGAGCCTCCGCCGGTAATCAACACCACATCATCGTTAAGATCGGACATTACCTCTCCTCCGGCAAATCGATAAACACCGATCCATCCGCCACTGTGACTGGATAGGTTTGCAGGTGCGTGGTCGCGGGCAGGCATAATGCTTTGCCCGTTTTCAGACAAAAACTGGCTGCATGCAGCGGACATTCCACAGTGGCGTCATCCTCCAGATAACCCTCAGACATTGAGGCATTACCGTGACTGCAACGATCGTTAATGGCATAAAATTCGCCACCGATATGGAATAGCGCAACAACCGGGTTGGTATCGAGCCGGAGCGCTTCGCCCTCCGGCAGTGCCTCAACGAGGCAGGCGTGAATTCGGCTCATCAGAAAAGTACACTCAGGTTATGGGAAGTAATAACGGCCTGATCGAGAATGATTTCACGCCCGCACAACCCCCAACCTTCGGTTGTGGAACGGCGGCGCAACAAATCAGTGCGGGTGCCAACGTAGATCATTTCATCCCGCTCTTTCTGCGAACGGGTGAGCAGATAATTCACCCTGACGGAAAGCACATCGGGAAGGTCTGTTTCGCTGATCATGCAGTTGCTGATAATGTGGCGGGTACGCGATGGCGGCTCTTCCGCCCAGGCCATCCCGGTTTCCAGACGAGCCACACGGCGTTCCAGCTGCGATTTGCTATCGTTGAAAATCCAGGTAGTCGGCGGCTGAATGCTTTTACGCCGATCCCGGGTTTGCGCATTGACGGTGGTACGCATGGTGTAGCGTAAATCGTCTTCAAGTAAATCCAGCCAGGCGCGGAACTGCCAGTCATCCAGCAGCGCCGCTTCGTGATAGAGAAATTGGGTAATGTGATGGTAGAGTTCCAGAGAAATGGGCTTGTTCATTTCATCACCTCCTGTTGATACGCTGCGGTTTTCTCCTGCACTTCCTGCCAGGTATCACTGCTCAGCAAATCCGCCCAGCGTTGATACATGCCTCGCGCAGCCGTCTCGGAAAAAATGTAATTCGTGATCCCCGGGATACCATCTTCCCTGCGTTTTTCCTGATGCAACCCCATTTCCAGGCACAGCGGACTGTTGCGGGCATGATGACCTTTGAGGAGTTTTTGGATCTCACACCAGTTTTCTGAATCGTCCTGCTCCAGGAAACCGGCGGGACCAAAGGCACGGGTCGCGCTGTTTTCAAACGCGGCTTTGATCTCTTCCGATGCAGCCTTGTCTGCAATGCAGAATGCCCAGACCTCGACCTGATCCGGTCCACGCGGATGCCAGACACGCAGGGTCGCGGTGCCATTGAGCCAGGAAAGAGTAGGAAAAATATTGTTATGCCCGGCCAGCCGCAGGGCGCGGATTTTGCCGAGTCGCTGCTCCGCTTCCGCATAGGTTTCACGGTAGTAACGCGACACTTCACCATCGACCCAAACGTTGGCATCCGGTTTTTCAGTAAAGAAGAAGCCACATCCGTGACCATCCTGACCGAATTGAACGGCGTCCTTGGCCGTTTCCCATACCGGGCGCGCAGTCTGATCGGCCCCCAATTTTTTATCGCTGCCGTCAGACATCCCGCCTAATACCTGCACCGCCGAGGCGTGGCTGAACAAGGCGTGATACTGATCGCTGGCGAACTGCTCAGCCGGGAATTTCCAGTTGCAGTTAATCACCCATTTTTGTACGCCACCGACAATTTCGGTGCCGCCTTCACGCCTGTCCAGCAGACCGTCAAGATACCAGGCCATATCACCCAGATATTCAGTCAGCGATGGCGCACTGGTGTCCCAATTGGCAAAAACCAGCCCTTTATAACTTTCTACTCGGGCGACTTCATTCAGCCCCCAGTGGGACTTACACAGCCCTTGCGGATAGGCTCGGGGCTCCAGCGGTACATCAATTAGCTCACCATTGATGCCGTACGACCAACCGTGATAGGGGCAGGTAAAAGCCCGGGTATTGCCGCTGTCGGCATAGCTCACACGCATCGCGCGGTGCCGACACTGATTGAGAAACGCTTTGATGGAGCCATCTTTCTGGCGAATGACCACCACGGCGTCCTCGCCCATGTAGGTGTTGAAGAAATCGCCGGGTTTTGGGATCTGGCTTTCATGTGCCAGAAACAACCAGCAACGACCAAAGATCCGCTCCAGTTCCAACTGATAAATATCTGGATCGGTATAGATTCGGGGCGTTACACGCCCGTTTTGGGTGTCGATCAGGGTGTAAATGTCCAATTTTGCGCTCGTGGTCATATTATTTGATCCTCATTAAAGAGATGTGTTGACCTTCGTAGGGGTTACGCAAAGGATGTTGCCTCTGGGTTACTAATTTGTGAAATAGTAAAAATCTACCGTATCAGACATTTTTTCGATGATGGGAGAAAAAAGGCATGGAGCTTAGACACTTACGATATTTTGTCGCGGTAGCCGAAGAATTGAACTTCACTCGGGCAGCGGAAAAACTGCATACCTCACAACCGTCTTTAAGTAGCCAGATCAAAGATCTGGAAAATTGCATCGGCGTACCTCTGCTGACAAGAAATAACCGCCAGGTGATGCTGACCCGCGCCGGGGAAGTATTTTTTCTGCAAGCCGTCAATATTCTTGAGCAGGCCGAACAGGCCAAGTTTCAGGCGCGCAAAGCCATGGAAGAACAGACACGACTGGTGATCGGTTTTGTACCTTGTGCTGAAGTGAACATCCTGCCCGATGTCTTACCCTTATTACGGCTTCACCAGCCTGCAACACACATCGAACTGATGAGTATTATCACCACGCGGCAGGAAGAAAAATTACTGAAAAGGGAAATCGACCTTGGTTTTATGCGCCATCCGATCGTGAGTGAACAACTGGATTATCGGGTGGTTTATCGCGAGCCGCTTGTGGTAGTCATGCCCATCGATCACCGGTTAAGTCAGGAACAACAACTGACTCCGGAACAACTTAATGGTGAAAATTTTATCAGCACCGATCCTGCGCATTCCGGCGAGTTATATCAGATGGTGGAAAAGTATTTGGCCGCATCCCACAGTAAACCCAATAGGGTGCAGGTTGCGACCAATATTCTGGTTACCATGAATCTGGTGGGAATGGGATTAGGTATTTCTATTGTACCGCGCTATGTCTGCCATTTTCAGTCATCCAACGTCGTTTTTCGCCCTTTACCCGCCAACGCTCCGCAAATTGAATTGTTGATGGCGTGGCATAAAGAAAATTCCAGCCGCAGTTTAGCCTGCCTGCTTGAATTAATTACAGGACGATCGGCAGACTTCAAATAGCCAACTCGTAACGTTGTTGTAATGTTTATTGTGCAATGGAAGAAATCAGATTCCTATTACCCACTCATGATAAAACACGTTTCAGTGACCTATTTAGGTTGTTGTCTAAAACCATGGAAAAAACCGATGAATATCCGCACCGGAAACAATTCATTCATACGAGAACGTAATAGTTTGTCTCTCGTGAAACCAAGTAAATCAGTACTGATTGAAACTGTTGATAACCGCGCAGAGGTTACGCCGCTGGTTAACATTTCTGCAAGACCCGTTGACAGCGATATTACCCCTAACAAGTCATTTCCATGTTGAATTGTAAATACTTTATTTAGCGATTTTAACCCCATCCTCTTATTATGCGTAGCTCCACTCCACCTCTGATGGCTCTGATATGCATGGTGACCACGCATTCCAAAATCCAGGCCAGTTGAAAAAATACTGGACACGACTGATAACCAGCTAAGCACTTCCGCCGCTTTAGGGTTATCACCTGATATACCTTCAGACAAAATATCAGAGCTTGTAGACACCGCAGACATACCCGTCGCCAGATAATTGGCTGTTTGAGTAATTAATTTCCTGTCTGCTATTTGCGAACCATTGACTTCAGAATCTATTAGTACTTCTTCGACTTCAGTATCTGGCTCCAAGAACAACGCTTTCATGGTAATATCAAAAACCAGATCTAAAACATCTTCGAGTAAAAAATGCCCAGAGGGATCCACGTTATTTATAGGATTCCCATGGCAATATATATAGCCATTAGGCCCTCCCAGTCCGAATGGACTCAGACTATCATAGGCAGTAAAACGCTTTGTAATCGGATTAAATCCGCGATAACCGTTACCAAGTAAATATTTCTGACTCAAATCTGATTGACGCTGCCCTGTATAACCCAATGTAATTTTTTTCATAATAAAGACAAGTAACACAATACATATGCATTATTATAATAGATAAAAATATTTTTAGAGGATAAAAATTGCATAGCAAAGTTGTAATAAATGATTGTTAGTTTAAAAATCCAATTCTATACACATTTACCTCTTGTTTGCCTTGGTTGTGGTTATTTTACGAGCTAATCAAGTACATTCGTAATACACATATTCATTGAGATGATGATTAATGCCCTTGCAGGCATCCAGTTTACCTCCGGACAGTTTCATACCTTCTTTCCATCCATGTTGTACACCTTGTGCCGCCGCAGCTCATCCCGGCGACATATCGTCCCCACGGACCAAAACATGCACCGATGAAATGTTTACTTTATCGACATGAATCCAAAACGTGTCTATTTAAAAGATTTTTATCGACACATAAAGGTGACGTGTTTATGGTATCGACATATGCGATCAACGTGACGAAATTTAGCGCTTTCATCGACACATTATTGAAACATGTTTATGGAATCGACATGAATCCAAAACGTGTCGATAAAACGAGGGGATAAACTTATGCAGTGGGATCCAGAAAAACCTTTCAACCAGCTTCCACCCCTCCCACCGAAGGACGAACTGATGGAGTCGGTGCCGGTATTGAAGTCATGCATCAAGGCGCGTGCGGCATTAGCCGAACTTAAACAGGCGGGGGAGTTGCTACCTAACCAAGGGTTGCTGATTAATTTAATCCCGCTGCTGGAAGCTAAAGACTCGTCTGAGATTGAAAATATCGTGACCACTTCGGATAAGCTTTTCCAGTTCTCGCAAGAGGATAGTCAAGCAGATCCCGCAACCAAAGAAGCATTGCGTTACCGTACAGCGCTTTATGATGGATTTAAGCACTTGGGGCAGCGCCCACTCTGTACGTCCACTGCGGTGGGTATTTGCAGCACATTAAAAAATGCCGCGATGGATATCCGCAAAATTTCCGGTATCGCACTGGTAAGCAGTGAGCACAAGGTTGTTTACACACCGCCCGTGGGTGAGGATTTGATACGTGACCTCCTGGCTAATTGGGAGAACTTTATTCATGCTGAGGATGATATTGATCCTTTGGTAAAAATGGCTGTATCACATTACCAATTTGAAGCAATTCACCCATTTCCGGACGGTAATGGCAGGACTGGGCGCATTCTCAATGTTCTTTTTCTAATTGAGAAAAACCTCCTAACGTTACCGATCCTCTACTTAAGTCGATATATTGTCACTCATAAGGCTGATTATTATGGGTTACTGCGTGGTGTAACGGCTACCGGTGATTGGGAGTCATGGATTGTGTTTATGCTGGAAGCTATTAATGAGACATCCAAATGGACCACGGCCAAAATTGCCGCCGTTCGGGAGCTGGTTGACGTTAGCACTCAGTACATTCGTGATTCGTTGCCCAAAATCTATAGTTACGAACTAGTGCAGGTAATTTTTGAACAACCATATTGCCGCATATCGAACCTAATCGAGCAAGGAATAGCCAAGCGTCAAACAGCCTCTGTATACCTTAAGCAGCTCTGCGAAATTGGTGTGTTGTATGAAATTACCTTAGGCCGAGAAAAGCTGTATGTACATCCTAAGCTTATACATTTGATGACGCGGGACGATAATACCGTAATACCTTACTGACTGATTCCTTTGCAATGGGCTAAAAATCAGACCCAGTAAATCTATCCCTCATTATCGGCAGGTAGCCGCCACCGATATCAGAATGCACGCCCGGCAGCGCCAGTTCCGGCCATGCCGGTTTCACGCTGTTCAGGGCGAAGTTGAACCGGCACTCATGCGCCGCCGTGATTAATGAGACCCGGGTGACCGCCGGTGATGATAAAACGTTCCCGGATGTTAGGGAACGAGTGGATAAGTCTCCAAAGAAAGCATTTTAGGTTTGGCGAGTCACGACAACCCACCAACCAGACAAACCCTTCTCATTCGACCAATTCGCGTAAACTTTACGCTAATTGTATTGGGGTAAACTCTCCCGTAGCTGCCTGAACGGTCAGTTCTTCCAGCGTGTTACCTTCATCCCGGATTAGCACACCGTTGCGCTTTAGAAATGCCATGGTGGTAAAGAATGCCGTTCGCTTGTTCCAATCATTGAAGATATGCCAACGCGCAATAGCAACCCAATAGGCAGCAGCCAGGTCAAACACATCATTCACACCTTCGTAGTGAGCAAGGTTGTGAACCCGGTGAATAATGGCCTCCGCTCTACCCACATCTGGCATACCTTCAATGCCAGGGTAAAGCTGCAAAATTCTGGCGTGGAATATCACTATTTCACTGGCGCTAATCCACTTCATCTATCAGCCAAAGCCTCAACGGTACGCCCGTGGCGCCGCATAAGGCTGTCAAACTCGGCATCAAGCTTTGCCTTTTGGTATGCCTCAAACTCGGCCTTGCTTATCACTATGGCGGCAGAACCATCACGACGGGTAATTTCTAACGGTTCCCCGCTCGTGGCCGCGTCAAGAATTGCAGAAATATTGGCGCGAGCCTGTGTTGACGTATAAATAATCATAACCCCTCCCATGTGATGTACATTTAAAATGCACATCTTAAATGTACTCAACGCAATCAGATGATAGCCAGGGGGTGTGCGGTCTGTACAGTTGCGTCATGCAGGCTGGGCAATGCTCCATAAAAATTAGCCTGGAAAAATTTAAGGGTATAACCATAACCCTTATCAGATGTTGAGATAGTAACTTTTTACGAAGAGGCTTGTGATTGCGGGATTGAGTAGGCTTTGTTAGGTGAAGGAGGTAGAACGCAAGCATTTAAATGTATTAGTCGCGAAATGCCGCAATAAAGCCCGATCACTCGGGCTTCCTTTTTAGTAACTACCACCGCCACCTTTACGGGCATCAGCAGATCTTTCACCACAAGCCGACCCATCTTTTGCGCGGTCTGATCGGTGTTCACAGTTGCCAGCGAAAACCTGCGCTGACGCACCGAGGCATATCATTACCAGAAAAGCTGCGAATACTTTTTTCATTCCAAATCCCTATGAAGTTTGTGCCCGCATAGTGCGAACACTATTAAAGTACTCTAATGTGTCAGTGATTAAAATGTTACCAAGAAATTTTATCAATAATATATAAATAGAACGCTTGGTGTCTGTAAATTGGTCATCCCGCCCCTGAAAGGATGCGATAAGTTACGGTTAGTGGAATGCTGAGTGTCAGCGGTAAGTGTATGTATTGAGGAGAGTCCTTTGGGTCTCTCCCTATAGTGAGTTGTATTGAATATAAAATAATGATCACGCTAATCATTTGGCGATGTAGACCAAAATTTCTTAGGGTCTCTCTATACTGAGTTTTATTAATAACCAATTGAATTTAAACTATTTTATTGTCTCGCTTTTCGATGCCTTGTCGTGGCCCCTCAGGCATACTCTGGAACATCGCTTCGATTTCTTTAGGTCGCGTGATTCGGTCATCGACTATGATATTCAATAGCTTAAAGAGACCATGAGTTAACTGAGGGCCATCATCTAGGCTAATCTCTCCGGGGTGGACAGACTGATTACCTACGATACGGCAAATGTCTGCTGCTTGCTGGATGCGAGGAGGTAACCCTTTCTCAACGAGAGACTTTATGTCTGCGTTAATGTTTTTCCCCGGCTCACCTAGGTAGACCATTAGTTTCTGAAGGCACAAACGGAGAAGCGCCGCGGCACCCTTAGGAGACAAATTAATGATGCTTCTGGCTTCCATGTAGTCGGACTTACAGTCTTCTGGCATGTCTCGGTTAGGCATTTCTACAGGTGAAGACAATGGATAAATCATTTGCTCCCCAAGCCAATAACTTAGTTCATCACAATGTTCACAAATAGTTATATTCATGGGGGTTTGTGCGGTATTTGCATAGCCTTCAATTGGTTTATAAATCAGCTCCTTCCAATGCTGCTGCGCGTAAACACCACAATGTGGACAGTGAAAACGCCCCTTCCCAAATTCAGCTGGATAATACTCAGCCATTTCCTTTAATCTCCTTATAAACATCAGCCATTACATTAACCAATCGATCAACCTCAACCTCTTTAGCATAACGGTCATAAGTAATCGACCCTGAGCTATGCCCCATGAGCGCCTGAGCGTAAGCCAACTTGACGCCATGTTGTTTTAGCTTAGTGGCGACCGTATGTCTAAACGAATGGGACGCTAAGCCGCTACGGTCAGCGAGGATTTTAGGTAACAACGTCCGATTAAACCATTTGCTCACCTGCTCACCGTAACCATTCTTCATAAGGAGTAGACCATCGAACACCATAACATCATTACCATCAGCGTTTCTACGAGCTTCTATCAGCGTCATAAAGTCAGCCAATACAAAGCCATAGGCACCGTCAACCAGTGGAACACAGTGATCACTGTAAGCGTTCTTGATGCTCTTGCCGGGTAAGCTGCTATCGACTTCATTGATATGAATATAAACGGTCCCGGCCTCAGTTGTTCTGACATCTTTTACCTGAAGTTGAGCTACCTCATTGAGCCTCGCACCAGTGATAGCAGCAAGCGCCGTAACGTAATAGTGATAAGGCTTGCTGGAGGTCTTCTGTGAGTATGCCTTAGCGGCGACCAGCAGTTGCCCTACCTGCTCTGTTGAGAAAGCATTATGGGCCTCCGAGGATTTACGCTGGGGAACCTTAAGTTCCAGACCCTCTGTCATGTTCTTTTTAATCAGGTCGTTACGTACAGCCCACTTGAATACAGCCGCCATCTTAATGAGATATTTATTATTGATGGTGACAACATCCAGACAATCAGGCGTAGTTTGATCGCTACGGATCCTATCTTGACAGGGCAGCAGATCAGCCAACGGGGCATACTTGAAGCGCTGCTTACGGTCCTTAGGCAACTGCTGGAGGATATCCCGGACCCTGAGCGTGTTATCGTATTGGCATCAGCATTGAGACCCAGATAGTCGAATATCTCGATTAACGCAGCATGGGACGCTTTGTTTTCTCGTAAGGTAGCTGGTTTCCAATTCTGGACGTTCTCCATTTCGTATTGCTCAAAGAGAGACGCAACAGAGGTTACTTTAGGTTTTACCTCAGAGGCACCAACAGATAAGGACGCCGAGGCTTGGTCATTAGACCGATGAGTATCGTTAAATCGATCGACGTAATCTATAAGAGGCTGACTGTCGCCCACTTCGATTGGCTTCATGCATGCCTTGAGTACCTTCAGGGCCTCATTTATGTAGCGGTGCTGGTCAATGCTCAGAGGTTCACTCGCCAGAGCATCAATAAGATTCTCCCCTACCTCCCCGTACTGAGCACGATATATATCCCGCATGTCAGGCTCAAAGAGATCTGAGCGCCCCATGGATAACTCCCACTCTACGATGTCCCTCAGGTGCTCTCTCATCTCCTCATAAGAGGTGTTTGGTCTATCTGCATGGATTGCCTTGAGCGCTGCCTTAATGTGCCGAGAGTGAGCCATGGCGGTTCGTCTGTCCTTGGTCCTTAACGGTACTTAGGTCATCTCATCTTCATTTGATATAGCCGTCCAGACATCCTTGCAGCCCTTTGTTTTCATACGGAAATAGTAAACGCCGTTGCGCTGATACAGGTAAGTAGTAACTGAAAGTATGCTGTTTGATTTTAACTACTGAATCATGTGTCTGTATGCCCTGAGAGGGTTACACAGTAGGTTACAGTAAGTGACGCTGCAAGGAGGCGTTAAGCCTTATTCCTTAGGATTTAGTAAGTTGGAATACTTTAAGAAGTGTCTTGGAGCGGGTGAAGGGAATCGAACCCTCGTATGCAGCTTGGGAAGCTGCCGTTCTACCATTGAACTACACCCGCAACGACGTGCGGTGCACATTATAACCCTAACTCAATGATGAGCAAGCGATTCCTTGGGTGTAATCGCCGTCATTTTAATCAATCTAACCTGTTTCTGCTCATTCTCTCCACTTGGGACCTTATAGCCGTCTGATTTAGGGGTAAAAGCGCCATGAAAAATAGATTTGCATAATGTTATTTTCCTCCTTACCCAACGCAGTCAATGCATTATTCATCTTATTCATTCTGCCTTAGAGTTATTTCCATGATGATTTAACCCGAACTAGTTAACTCATCTGAATAAGAAATAAGCCTCCCCCTAAAATAATAAAGCAGGAAATACTATGAATAATGAAAAAGGATCTCATAACGAAATTTCTAAGATACTGATTATGGGCGCGAGATCAGTAAATAATCCAGCCTATAATTATTCCGTTAATAGGCTGGTTGCGCTTAACCCCCATACGATGCAACCGCTGATGGCAGTGTGGAAATACGATAATGAAAACACCGCTATCATGGCAGACTCATTTCGTGATTTACACCCTACCCAACCCTTAACCGTTTCAGCAGCGGGCTATGATACGGTCACGCTAAATACCAGCAATATTGTCGGTAATGCTATGGCTGTGGCGATACGTATGATTGATGGCAGAGTTATTGTATGTGGTGATATCAGTAGCGGTGGCGCACAACCTGCGGATATCGACAATTATGACTTTACCGAATTAGCCTCTGCCGGCCATGCGTTTGCAGCACAGCGAAGTAATGGCAGCATTTTTGCCTGGGGTGACACAATGGATGGCGGGAAATTGCCTTCATCTATAGCGTCAAGACAGGACATCATTGATATCGTAGGTGCGGGAGCCTCATTTGCCTTGCTTGCCAGCGCCCCACCGTACATTCAGTGTTGGGGAAATGACAACCTCGGCGCAATTGACGTGCCAAATAACATTTCTTTGATGCCTACCCTGCGCAAACTGGTTGCCGCTAACAATGCGTTTGCCGTATTGAATGATGCCGGGCAACTGTTTGCCTGGGGCGAAGGTCAGTATGGTGGTCTGCTCCCAGACGCCATTAGTAGTCTCAGCGATGTTGTTTCTATAACCGCTGCCAGCGAAGCGTTTACCGCTCTGCGAGCAAACGGCCAGGTAGTGGCCTGGGGAAACAGCGTTAACGGCGGCGCGTTACCAGAATCAATTGCCGCGCTGGATGATATCAAGCAGGTCTGCGGCACGTATCGCGCTTTCTGCGCATTGCGTAAAAACGGTCAGGTAGTGGCGTGGGGAAGCGAGAGTCGTGGCGGTACAATTCCGGCGGAAATAGCAAGTTTAACGACGATTGTTGATATCCAGGCCAATAATTCTGCCTTTGCTGCACTGTGTGCAGACGGGTCGGTGGTTGCCTGGGGAAATCCAGATTATGCAACGCAAGTACCCGAGGGATTAACCGATGTCGTTGCACTTACCGGCAATTGCTATTGCTTTGCCGCGCTGAAAAAAGAGGGATCGGTAACCGCCTGGGGTAACACCGCATACGGTGGGGATACAGCATCCGTTGCGGCTCTGCTGACAGACGTCAGGGCCATCTATTCATCTCAAAGCGTATTCATTGCATTGAAGGAAGATGACACGCTGGTGGTGTGGGGCGATCCGGTTTCAGGGGGAAGTATGGCGATGTTACCCGACGAAGTACAAGGCAATGTTTCTTACTACCTATACCCTTCATACCCTTCGTATTTGGAGATGCAGGGGTGTTAGCTACGCTCCCTCACCCGAATCACTGACCTGTGTCAGCTCATCGGGATTCGCTCTCTTGCTGCCTACCTGCATCTCCAAATACTTTGGGTATTGAGTTGTAGGGGATTAGCTACGTTAACGAAGGATAATCGATAAAAAAGCCCCGAAGCACAAAGTGCTTCGGGGCTTTTCTTATTTCTGTGGGCGCATCGCTGGGAACAGGATGACGTCGCGGATGGTATGGCTGTTGGTGAACAACATGATCATGCGATCGATACCAATCCCCAGACCTGCGGTTGGCGGCAGACCATGTTCCAGAGCGGTGACATAATCTTCGTCATAGAACATCGCTTCGTCATCACCCGCATCCTTGGCACTGACCTGATCGGCAAAACGCTGCGCCTGATCTTCGGCATCATTCAGCTCGGAGAAGCCATTACCGATTTCACGGCCACCGATAAAGAACTCGAAGCGGTCAGTGATAAACGGATTGTCGTCATTACGACGTGCCAGCGGCGAAACTTCTGCCGGGTACTCGATAATGAACGTTGGCTGAATCAGATGGCTCTCTGCAGTCTCTTCAAAGATCTCGCATTGCACACGACCCAAGCCCCAGCTCTTCTCGATTTTGATGCCAATGGATTCAGCAATTGCGCACGCCTTCGCCATGTCATCCAGATCGGCGACATTGGTTTGCGGGCGATATTTGCAGATCGCTTCTTTCATGGTCAGCTTGGCGAACGGTTTGCCAAAGTCGAAGGTTTGATCGCCATATTGCACCACGCTGCTGCCCAGAACTTTCTCGGTCAGCGTACGGAACAGTGATTCGGTCAGCACGATCAGATCTTTGTAATCCGCATACGCCATATAGAGTTCCATCATCGTGAACTCAGGGTTATGACGCGGGGAAACCCCCTCATTACGGAAGTTACGGTTGATTTCGAACACACGCTCGAAGCCACCCACAACCAGACGTTTCAGGTACAGTTCCGGGGCAATACGCAGGTACATATCAATGTCCAGCGCATTGTGATGGGTCACGAACGGACGCGCCGACGCACCACCAGGAATCACCTGCATCATCGGGGTTTCGACTTCCATGAAGCCATTTCCCACCATGAAGTTGCGGATTTCCGCCATGATCTGCGAGCGAACCTGGAAGGTTTTGCGCGACTCATCGTTAGCGATCAGATCGAGATAACGCTGACGGTAACGGGTCTCCTGATCGGCAAGGCCGTGGAATTTATCCGGCAAAGGACGCAATGCTTTGGTCAGCAGGCGCAGTTCGGTACAGTGAATCGACAGTTCGCCTGTTTTGGTCTTGAACAGCTTACCGCGTGCACCAATGATGTCGCCGAGATCCCATTTTTTAAACTGCTCGTTATAGATCCCTTCGGCCAAATCATCGCGTGATACATAAAGTTGTATACGCCCGCCGACATCCTGCAATGTCGCGAATGACGCTTTACCCATGATACGGCGTGTCATCATCCGGCCTGCGACGACAACCTCAATCCCCAACGCTTCCAGTTCTTCGTTTTCTTTATTGTCATACTCTGCATGCAGTTGATCAGAGGTACTATCGCGACGAAAATCGTTAGGGAAAGCAATACCGTTCTCACGCAGTGCCACCAGTTTCTCACGGCGAGCTTTTAACTCGCTGTTGAGTTCCTGCGCCAATTCTGCGCCTTGTTGCTGTTGCTCAGACATTTCTGTTCCTCATAGCCCGGCTTTCAAACTTGCCTCAATGAATTTATCCAGGTCGCCATCAAGCACGGCCTGCGTATTGCGCGTTTCTACCCCTGTGCGCAGATCCTTGATACGGGAATCATCCAGTACATAAGAACGGATCTGACTGCCCCAGCCGATGTCAGACTTGTTATCTTCCAGTGCCTGTTTCTCAGCGTTTTTCTTTTGCATCTCAAACTCATACAGCTTCGCTTTCAGCTGTTTCATCGCCTGATCTTTGTTTTTGTGCTGGGAACGGTCGTTCTGACACTGCGTAACAATATTGGTAGGAAGGTGGGTAATACGGACGGCGGATTCTGTCCGGTTTACGTGCTGACCACCCGCCCCTGAGGCACGATAGACGTCAATACGCAGATCTGCCGGATTGATTTCGATATCAATATCGTCATCGACTTCCGGATAAACGAAGGCTGAGCTGAACGACGTATGACGACGACCGCCAGAGTCGAACGGGCTCTTGCGCACCAGGCGATGAACGCCAGTTTCGGTACGTAACCAGCCAAATGCATAGTCACCGATGATTTTAATCGTCGCCGATTTCAGACCAGCCACTTCGCCGTCTGATTCTTCAATAATTTCGGTTTTAAACCCTTTTGACTCTGCCCAGCGCAAATACATACGCACCAGCATACTGGCCCAGTCCTGGGCTTCCGTACCGCCGGAACCCGCCTGGATATCCAGATAGCAGTCTGCACTGTCATATTCGCCAGAGAACATGCGACGGAATTCCAACTGTGCCAGTTTGGCTTCCAGTTGTTCCAGCTCGGCAACCGTCTCGTTGAACGTCTCTTCGTCATCCGCTTCAATAGCCAGTTCCAGCAGACCGGAAACATCGTCCACCCCCTGGGTCATCTGGTCGATAGTCGTGACAATCAGTTCAAGGGAGGAACGTTCTTTACCCAGCGCCTGTGCGCGTTCAGGTTCATTCCAGACGTCCGGCTGTTCCAGCTCGGCAGTTACTTCTTCGAGGCGCTCTTTCTTGGCATCGTAGTCAAAGATACCCCCTCAGAACGGCTGTCCGGTCAGACAGGTCCTGAATGCGGGTTTTTACGGGATTAGTTTCAAACATAGTTTTTTGAGTCTTACGTTAAGTCAAAGAGGCGGAATGCCTTTTAAAGTGCAATTCTAGCGGATTCGCGCTGCCTTTTATAGCAATAGCGCATATTTCTGGAAAGCAACAAAGCAGTTTTCTGGCCGCTCAGCGCGGCCATATATTCTGTATCAATAGTTGGACTGTACGATTGCCGCGATACTCATTAATGTCCAATTTATAAGCGAGCTTAGCTTCGCGGACACTGCTGTCTGGCCATAACGCGGTATCGACATTGAACGCGATACCGTCCAATAATGGCCCACCCGCCAGAGGTTCAATCATCACTTTCAGATGACGCTCCCCTACCAGACGCTGCTGCAAAATACGGAATTCACCGTCAAAGGTCGGCTCAGGGAATGCCTGCCCCCATGGCCCCCCTTCCCGCAGCAGTTCAGCCGTTGGCAACGTCAGTTCTTGAATAGCCAATTCACCATCAGACCAAATCACCCCTTCGAGATAGGACGGATCGAGCCATTCGCCCACCAATTGCGCAAAGCAGAGCCTGAACCGATCGAAATTGGCTTCTTCCAACGACAGCCCGGCGGCCATCGCATGGCCACCAAACTTCATGATTAATCCCGGATGCAGCGTGTCCAGACGCTCCAGCGCATCGCGCATATGCAACCCGGCAATAGAGCGCCCGGAGCCTTTGAGCAACCCCTCACCCGCAGGGGCGAACGCGATGACCGGACGATTGAATCGCTCTTTGATCCGTGAGGCCAGAATCCCCACCACGCCCTGATGCCATTCAGGGTGATACATCGCCAGACCATAGGGCAGTTCGCTGCTGCTGCGCTCAAGTTGATCGCAGAGCTGCAACGCTTCAACCTGCATTCCCTGCTCAATCTCACGACGAGTCTGATTCAGCGCATCAAGATCGCTGGCCAGCGCCCGCGATTGGGCAATGTCGTCGCTCAACAACAGCGCAACGCCAATGGACATATCATCCAGCCGCCCTGCTGCATTCAGCCGCGGTCCCAGAGCAAAACCGAGATCGTTGGCGGCCAGTTGACGGGCATCGCGATTCGCCACTTCCAATAAAGCGCGGATACCCGGCCGGCATTTTCCTGCGCGGATACGGTTCAGTCCCTGATAAACCAGAATGCGGTTATTGGCATCCAGAGGCACCACGTCCGCCACCGTACCGAGTGCCACCAGATCGAGCAATTCCGCCAGATTGGGGACGGCCAGCGCCCGTTTATCAAACCAGCCGCTGTCACGCAGTGCGCTACGCAAGGCCAGCATCAGATAGAACGCCACGCCAACACCGGCCAGTGATTTCGACGGGAAATCGCATCCGTGAAGGTTGGGGTTGATAATGGCTTCTGCCGCCGGAAGCGTATCGCCCGGCAGGTGGTGGTCAGTAACCAGCACCAAAATACCTTTCTCATGCGCCAGATCGACACCCGCATGGGAAGAGATGCCATTATCCACAGTGAGAATCAGTTCGGCACCGCGTGCCGCAGCCTGTTCAACCACTTCGGGGCTGAGGCCGTAGCCGTCTTCAAAACGGTTCGGTACCAAATAGCTCACTTCACTGCAACCCATACTGCGCAGCGCCAAAACTGCCAGGGCGGTACTGGTCGCACCATCAGCATCAAAATCGCCGACAACCATAATGCGCAGACGCTGCTCCAGCGCCTGTTGCAACAGTTCCACCGCCTTCTCAATGCCATCCAGTTGCTGATAACCCAGCAGACCGCGCACGCCTCGCTCAAGTTCTTGCGGCAAAGTGACGCCCCGGGCGGCGTAAAGCCGACGGAGCAAAGGATGCAAATCGGGGGGCAGTTCGCTGGTGTTCGCCGTCTCACGGCGGCGAAGTTGTGTAATGCTGATCACTTATTGTCCGTTACTCTGTGGTGCTTTACGGGCGTTCAGCATCGCGGCCATCTCTTTCGGCGGCTGATACCCTGGAATCATGGTGCCGTCTTGTAAAACTACGGCTGGCGTGCCGGATACGCCAAACTGCACGCCGAGCTCAAAATGCCTGGCGATACTGGTTTTACAGGTCGCAGGTGAGACGGCATCACCACGCAATGCCGCGTCAAAGGCAGCGTTGCGATCGGCGGTACACCAGATTGATTGCATATCTTTCTCAGCCTGAGAGTCCAGCCCCTGACGAGGGAATGCCAGATAACGTACGGTAATGCCTAGTGCATTGTACTCTTTCATCTGCTCGTGCAGCTTATGGCAATAACCGCAGGTGATGTCAGTAAAGACGGTAATCACATGCTTTTCCTGTGGCGCTTTATAGATAATCATTTCATCTTTCAGCGCTTCGAGGTTCTTCACCAGCAATTGATTGGTGACATTCACCGGCTGTTTGCCACTGACGTCGTACAACGGGCCTTGCAGGATATGCTTGCCGTCTTCGCTCGCGTAAAGCACGCCGCTTTCGGTCAGAACCGTCTTCAAACCCGCTACCGGGGAGGACTGAATTTGCGCATTCTGGATACCGAGGCTTTTCAGCGCCTGTTGGATCGCGGCATCGTCTGCATGCGCAGCGCCCGTGATGGAAGCAGCCAGCAGAGTAAGCAGCAGAAAACCTTTTTTCATATATAAATCCTTGTGATACCACCGCACTTAGGCACGGGGGTGATGCTGTTGATGTAGCTGCTTTAACCGTTCGGTGGCTACATGCGTATAAATTTGCGTCGTCGAAAGATCGCTGTGTCCCAATAACATCTGTACGACACGCAGATCTGCGCCGTGGTTCAGTAAATGCGTCGCGAAAGCATGGCGCAATACGTGCGGGGAGAGCCGTTCGCTGTCAATACCCGCAAGAATGGCATAGTGCTTAATGCGATGCCAGAAGGTCTGACGGGTCATTTTCTGGCTGCGGTTGCTGGGAAACATGATGTCCAGCGTTTGGCCGTTCATCAGCCACGGACGCCCATGCTCCATATAATTCTCCAGCCAGTACACGGCCTCTTCCCCCAAAGGGACCAAACGCTCTTTATTGCCCTTACCAATCACCCGCACCACGCCCTGACGCAAACTGACATCATTCAACGTCAGGCCAACCAGTTCCGATACCCGCAAACCGGTGGCATACAGCAGTTCAAGCATGGCTTTGTCACGCAACTCCAGCGGGATCTCGGTGCTGGGTGCCTGCAACAATGACTCAACCTGCGCCTCACTGAGATCTTTTGGTAACCGCTGCGGCAATTTGGGTGATGAAAGAAGCGCCGTGGGATCATCGTCACGAAGCTTTTCCCGGTAGAGATGCTGGAAAAGCCGGCGCATAGCGCTGAGCAAACGGGCCGAGCTGGTCGCTTTATAGCCGCCCTCAATGCGTTCTGCAAGAAACGATTGCAGATCGAGAGGCTGCGCTTGTAACAAATCACAGTCGTGATGATGAAGCCAAGCAACCAACGTTTGTAAATCAAGGCGATACGAAGACAGGGTATTTTCTGCCAGATTACGCTCCAGCCAGAGCGCATCGAGAAATTGCTCGATCAGGCTGTTGTCGTGCTCTTGCTTTGTCACGGAGGTTCCCCTGTTTTCAACTCGACTCCAACGCCCATTATGCCTGATGAACGCACAAATCTGGTACACTCGATGTCATTCCGTGTTCAGTAATGTAGTGATAATAACGATGAAGATGGGTCTTTTTTACGGTTCCAGCACCTGCTATACCGAAATGGCTGCTGAAAAAATCCGTGATATTTTAGGCGAAGAACTGGTCGACTTGCACAATCTGAAAGATGTCGATCCGCATAAAATGGAAGAGTATGACATCCTGATCCTGGGGATTCCGACGTGGGATTTCGGGGAGATTCAGGAAGACTGGGAAGCGATTTGGTCGCAGTTATCCACACTCGATCTGCAGGGGAAAATCGTCGCCATGTACGGCATGGGCGATCAACTGGGTTATGGTGAATGGTTCCTGGATGCACTCGGGATGCTCTATGATCAACTGGCCGTGCTGGGTGTGCAGTTCGTCGGATTCTGGCCCATTGAAGGCTATGAATTTACCAGCCCCAAACCGCTGGCCGCTGACGGACAACACTTTGTCGGGCTGGCGTTGGACGAGGTGAATCAGTACGAAATGAGCGACGATCGCCTGCAACAATGGTGCGAACAGATCCTGCTGGAAATAGACGCACTGCTGTAATCCCTGCCTGGTGGGCTCATGGTTGCGCCCACCAGCAAGAAAATATCAGGATTTCTTTTCACGCGCGCCCGCCGCTTTGGGAGCGTTGAGTAACCACTGCCGCAGATGCCGCCACTCCTCTTGGCTCATACTGTCAGACGCCAGCCAGAACCGTTGGCGACGCACTTTTCCCTGTCCACTGGTTTTCCCGGTCACCTCCTGTAACGACAACAGTACGCCGCTATTCAGCACCCATACTGGTTTATCAAATCGCCACTCTTTACGTTGCCAAGACAACCGATTGGCGGCGAGAAAAGCGATCGCTCCCTGACGCGAAGTAATTTTTTTCTGGCTGCGTATGCATTCGAACACCAGAATCGTCAGCAACGCTATCCACAGAAACACATAGCCATCCGGCCAGGGAGCGAGCAGAACCAACAAAATCAATGTGCCATGCAGCAACAAAGAAAATATCTGCGTTCGCCATGAAATCCTTAAATCACATCGCCATTGGGCCACGGTCTTTATTTCGCGTCTGGATCAGGTTAACCATCCGTTGCAGCCCCTTATCTTCGGGAGCACCATGATTCATCAGCCAGTTAAATAAATCAGGATCGTCACTTTGCAACAGGCGGACAAAAATCGCCTTGTCTTCATCTGTCAGGGTATCAAATTCATATTCGAAGAAGGGCATGATTGAGATATCAAGTTCGCGCATACCGCGGCGACACGCCCAATGAATACGGGACTTATTGGTAATATCCATGTTTGCTAAACCTTTTAGTCAGTTAATGCATCCAGTGTAATTTGATTTTACCACCCGGTGGGCTTGAGAGAGTAACAATTCGACACATACCGCGAAAAGAGTGCAAAGTCGCAATGGCGTGGATTGCTAAAAACAGATTCGGGATTGCTGGAATACTCAAGGATTATCGTTGCCGCTCATAACGAATAACTGTTTGCAAACCGACATTCCTCTTTTACCATGGGTGTCATAAGCTCACGGCACCCTCATTGGCAGGATCGTATAATGGCGTATAAATTTCCGTTTCCACCGCAGAAACCCTCCGCTTCCTCACGTTTGCCCCTGACGCTGATCTCCCTTGAAGACTGGGCGTTGGTAACGACCACGGGTGCGGACACCGTAAAATATCTGCAGGGACAGGTTACCGCAGACATTGATGGCATGGCGCCAATGCACCACGTTCTCTGTGCCCATTGTGACGCAAAAGGGAAAATGTGGAGCAATCTGCGGCTGTTCCCGCGTGGCGAAGGGATGGCGTATATCGAAAGACGCAGCGTTCGCGATAATCAACTGGCTGAAATTAAAAAATACGCCGTGTTCTCCAAGATAACATTCACTGCCGACGATCGGCTCGTATTGCTCGGTGTGGCGGGTTTCCAGGCTGGCGCCGCGCTCTCTGGAGTATTTGATACGCTGCCCACCGCTGAAAGCCCGGTCTTTGAGCAGGACGACACCACTATTTTGCATTTTTCGCTGCCAGCAGAACGCTATTTGCTGATCACCACTGCGGAGAAAGCACAGCAATTGATTGAAAAGCTGGGCGAGCAGGCACAGCACAATGACAGTCAGCAGTGGCTGGCGTTGGATATCGAAGCGGGTTTCCCGGTCATCGACAGCCCCAACAGCGCGCAGTTTATTCCCCAGGCCGCCAATTTGCAGGCACTGGAGGGCGGCATCAGCTTCAGCAAAGGCTGCTATGCCGGTCAGGAGATGGTGGCGCGCGCCAAATATCGGGGTGCCAACAAGCGCGCCCTGTATTGGCTGGCGGGCAATGCCAGTCGGGTACCGACTGCCGCAGAGGATCTGGAGTTGCAGATGGGCGAGAACTGGCGCCGTACCGGTACCGTTCTGGCCTCAGTCCAGTTGAGTGACGGCAGCGTTTGGGTTCAGGCGGTGCTGAACAACGATCTGGACGCGGACAGCGTACTGCGTATCCGCGATGACGCGGCGAGTAAACTGGTAATTATGCCGCTACCGTATTCACTGGCGGAAGAGAAGTAGTTCTTTGTCGGGGCGGAAATTCCGCCCCGTGACGGGTATTTATACGTACAGGTAGACGGCCATAAAATGACAGGCACTCCCGCCCAACACAAAGGCGTGCCAAATTGCATGACCGAAGCGAATGCGCTTCGAGGCATAAAAAATCACCCCCAGCGTATAGACAATCCCACCTACGGCGAGCAGCGTGATTCCCCCTATTGAGAGCTTCATTGCCAACTGATAAATCACGATCAGCGAGAGCCAGCCCATGGTCAGGTAGGTGATCAATGACAGGGCTTCAAAGCGATGGGCGAAAGCCAGTTTGAAGATCACGCCGATCAGCGCCATGCTCCAGATGACAATCATCAATCCTCTCGCCAGCGGTGAATCCAGCCCTACCAGCAGGAAAGGGGTGTAAGTACCGGCGATCAATATATAAATGGCGCAGTGATCAAATTTCTTCAGCCAGTATTTGGCTCTCTGGTGAGGGATCGCGTGATACAGCGTCGATGCCAGATACAGCAGGATTATGCTGCCGCCATACAGGCTGTAACTGGTAATGGCCGTTGCACCCGCACCAGTATCCACCGCCTGGATCAGTAACAGAACCAATCCAACAATGCCAAACACAAACCCAATCCCATGACTGATGCTGTTAGCAATCTCTTCAGCCCAGGGATAACCTTTGTCTGACAAATTAGTCATAGTGTTTGAATCCTTAACACAATATTTACCCTGCTTATTTGGGTAAGGAATAGTCTATAAGTAGACATTTGCAGAGTAGCTGAGAATTATTCCAGTGTACACGTGTAAGCTAAAAATATTTCATGAGGTCTTGTAACAGAGCCTTATCGGCGAAATAATCAGCCATACGTTCTTGATTACGAACCCGCGCGTTCTGTATTGCGAATATCGTTGCGAACATCGCTTAATCCCCGCCATGACTGAGGTTGAATTATGTCTGTAGTTTCCCCTGTCCTTGATTTCGGTTCGATGACCGATGTCATCCAGTTCCTGATGGAAATTGATAAGCTGAAAAGCGTCCAGCGTCGCACCAAAGTGCTGGGTACGCAGCGTCAGGAAAATTCAGCCGAACACAGTTGGCATTTTGCCATCGCGGCCATGAGTCTTGCCCCTTACGCAGCCAAAGGTGTCGACATCCAGAAAGTGATTCAGATGGCGCTGCTGCATGACATTGTTGAGATCGATGCTGGCGATGTAATGGTCTACGATTTGGCTGCGCGGGACGCGATTCATAACATAGAACTTGCAGCGGCCAAGCGGCTTTTTGGCATGTTGCCTGAGTCACTAGGTAAACAATTCATGGCGCTGTGGAACGAATATGAGGCCGGGGAAAGCGCAGAAGCGCGTTTTGCCCAGGTTATCGATCGTGCATTACCGATGATCATGAATCTGCACAATCAGGGACAGAGTTGGGTGGAGAACGGTATTCGTCTTGAACAGGTGCTTGCCCGCAATTCCAATATTGCCGATGTGAATCCTGAACTTTGGCAGCACCTGCGCAAGCACCTTGATTATGCCCACCAGCAGGGCTGGCTGAAATAGCACCTCTCCTGCGGCGTCTACGCCAAGTCAGACGCCGCCGTTTCTGCCAATCCTAATTCTGCACCAACGCACAGTTTCCTGCTGGCGCGCCATGGATTTTAAATTCAATAACGTTTTTTACTTCCCACCAGCCAAATCAATCGTGCTGCCGGTGACGTAGGATGCGGCATCGGAGAGTAGCCAGGCGATGGCTTCTGCCACTTCCTGCGGCTGACCACCGCGCTGCATGGGAATAGCAGAACTCACGCGATCCACGCGCCCAGGTTCACCACCGCTGGCGTGCATATCGGTATAGATAAAGCCGGGGCGGACGCCGTTCACCCGGATCCCCTGTGCTGCGACTTCCAGCGAGAGTCCGGTCGTTAATGTGTCTACCGCACCTTTTGAGGCGGCATAATCGACATATTCACCCGCCGATCCCAAACGGGCAGCGGCGGAGGAGACATTGACAATAGCCCCACCCTGACCACCGTGGCGCGTCGCCATACGTTTGACCGCCTCACGGCAACAAAGGAAGTATCCCGTAACGTTGGTAGCCAATACCCGGTTGATCCGTTCTGCGGTCAGTTGTTCGATCGTAGATTGCTGGAATAAAATGCCAGCATTATTCACCAACGCCCTCAGCACACCCAATTGCGCATCAAGACGTTCAAACATCGCCACCACTTGTTGCTCGTCGGCAACATCCGCCTGTAATGCCAGCGCACGGCCTCCGCGGTGGGTAATCTCGCTTACAACCTCTTGCGCAGCACGGCTGTCATTGAGGTAGTTCACCCCTATCTGATAACCCTTTTCAGCCAGCAACAGCGCTGTCGCGCGCCCAATTCCGCGGCTGGCTCCGGTAATCAACACCACGTTATTCATCGTCTTTCCTTCCGGCATTAAAAAAGGATACGGCCCGTAAGCAGTATCCTTTTGAATTCTAGTCCATCTTTTCGACTAGCAGATGAAGTTACTCGTAATCACTCACCGGAACACAAGAACAGAACAGATTGCGATCGCCGTAGACATCGTCCAGACGTTTCACGCTCGGCCAGTACTTGTTGTCGCGCAGTGATTCAACCGGGAATACCGCCAATTCGCGGCTGTACGCGTGCTGCCAGTCATTGACCAGTTCAGCCTGAGTATGCGGCGCATTCACCAGTGGGTTATCTTCCAGCGGCCACTCGCCTTTTGCCACCCGATCAATCTCAGCGCGGATGGCCAACAGTGCATCGATAAAGCGATCCAGCTCGGCCTTGCCCTCCGATTCGGTCGGTTCCACCATCAACGTCCCGGCGACGGGGAATGACATGGTCGGAGCATGAAAACCGTAATCAATCAAGCGCTTGGCGATGTCCATCTCGCTAATGCCGGTCTGCTCTTTCAACGGGCGGATATCGAGAATACATTCATGCGCCACCCGGCCATCACGCCCCGTATACAGCACAGGATAAGCCGCTTTCAGCCGAGTAGCGATATAGTTGGCATTCAGGATCGCCATCTGACTGGCCTGTTTCAGACCTTCAGCACCCATCATACGGATATACATCCAACTGATTGGCAGAATTGAGGCGCTGCCGAAAGGCGCTGCCGATACCGCACCGTTGGTAGTCAATACACCATCAATTGCGACCACGCTATGCCCGGGAACAAACGGGGCCAGATGGGCTTTCACGCCAATCGGTCCCATGCCTGGGCCACCACCGCCGTGCGGAATACAGAACGTCTTGTGCAAATTAAGGTGCGACACATCAGCGCCGATATAACCCGGGGTCGTAATTCCGACCTGCGCATTCATATTGGCGCCATCCAGATAGACCTGACCGCCGTACTGATGAACGATCTGGCAGACTTCGCGGATGGTTTCTTCGTATACGCCATGGGTCGATGGATAGGTCACCATGATGCAAGAGAGTTGATCGCCCGCTTGCGCCGCTTTCTCGCGCAAATCGCTCAAATCGATGTTGCCTTGTTTATCACAAGCGACCACCACCACTTCCATTCCGGCCATCTGGGCAGAGGCCGGGTTGGTGCCGTGGGCAGAACTTGGGATCAGACACAGGTTGCGGCTGCCTTCGTTGCGGCTTTCATGATAGTGGCGAATCGCCAACAGTCCGGCATATTCGCCCTGCGCACCGGAGTTCGGCTGCATGCATATCGCGTCGTATCCCGTCAGTTGTGCCAGCCACTGGGAAAGCTGGCCGATCATCTGCTGATAACCACTGGCTTGCTCAGTCGGGCAGAACGGATGCAGTTCTGCAAACTCAGGCCAGGTGATCGGGATCATCTCGGCAGCGGCGTTAAGTTTCATGGTGCAAGAGCCAAGGGGGATCATGGCCTGATTCAGTGCCAAATCTTTACGCTCGAGACGGTGCATATAACGCATCATCTCGGTTTCACTGTGATAACGGTTGAAAACCGGATGGGTCAGGATCGGATCCTGGCGCAGCATGGCAATCGGAATCGAATCGCTGTCGGTGCTGACGGCACGATCCAATTGATCGATATCCAGCCCATGATCGTCACCCAGCAATACAGCGAGCAATGCCTGCACGTCTTCACGCGACGTCGCTTCATCCAACGTGATCCCGACAGCGCCGTGGATATCATTGCGCAGGTTGATACCAAAACTCAGGGCCCGATCGAGCACGGCGGCTTTGTCTTTAACCTCAACGGTCAGCGTATCGAACCAGGTATGATGACGCAGTTTCAGACCGCCTTTGCGCAGTCCGCAGGCCAGAATATCAGTCAGGCGATGGATGCGTTGGGCAATGCGCTGCAAGCCTTGTGGGCCATGGTAAACCGCATACAGGCTGGCAATATTGGCCAGCAATACTTGCGAAGTACAGATGTTCGAGTTGGCCTTTTCGCGACGGATATGCTGCTCGCGGGTCTGCATCGCCATACGCAGCGCTGTGTTACCGGCGGCATCACGCGAAACACCAATAATGCGGCCTGGCATAGAGCGCTTGAATTCGTCCCGACAGGCAAAGAAAGCCGCATGCGGACCACCGTAACCCATAGGCACACCAAAGCGTTGCGCAGAACCAAAAACGACGTCGGCACCCTGTTTGCCCGGTGCAGTCAGCAGCACCAAAGCCATAATATCTGCCGCAACGCTGGTAATAATCTTGCGGCTCTTCAGTTCGGCCAACAGCACCGTGTAGTCGTGAACTTCGCCAGTGGTTCCCACCTGTTGCAGCAGCACACCAAATACACCTTCCAGCTCAAGCACTTTTTCTGCTTTGTCGACGATCACATCGAAGCCAAAGGTTTCTGCACGGGTGCGCACGACATCCAGCGTTTGCGGATGTACATCATCGGCCACAAAGAAGCGATTGGCGTTTTTCAGCTTGCTGGCGCGTTTTGCCAGCGCCATCGACTCAGCGGCAGCGGTGGCTTCATCAAGCAAAGATGCCGAAGCCAGGTCCAGCCCAGTCAAATCGAGGGTAAGCTGTTGGAAATTAAGTAATGACTCCAGACGCCCCTGGGAAACTTCAGGTTGATAAGGTGTGTAAGCCGTGTACCAACCCGGATTCTCCAGCATGTTGCGCAGAATAACCGGCGGAGTCAGCACCGCGCTGTAACCCATACCGATATAGGTTTTATAGCGCTGGTTCTGGCTGGCGATGGCCTTCAATTCAGTCAGGGCCTGATGTTCGGTGACGGCGTCGCCCACGGCGGGTGGCCCTGGCAACTGGATATCGGCCGGGACTATCTGCTGGATAAGCGCGTTTAACGAGCTCGCGCCCACGGTGTCCAGCATCTGCTGCTGTTGTTCAGCCGAAGGGCCAATATGACGTCCGATAAACGCTTCGCTGTGTTCAAGTTGGCTGAGAGTCTGGGTCATTGCTACACATTCCTGAATCAAACAAGGGGGTCGGGACTGATTACTGGCAAGGAGATAATGCGCCCCGCGACACGCGGTCGGGGGCGTAAATATTAGTCTTCCAGCGTGGCCTGATAGCCGTCTGCATCCAGCAGGCTGTCCAGATCCGCCTCGTCAGAGGCTTTAATCTGGAATAACCAGCCCGCAGCGTAAGGTTCGCTGTTGACCAGTTCAGGTGAGCTCTCCAGCTCAGCGTTTACCGCAACAATTTCGCCGCTGATAGGTGCATAGATGTCGGAGGCCGCTTTTACCGACTCAGCGACGGCACAATCTTCACCGGCAGACACTTCACGACCGACTTCAGGCAAATCGACAAACACCATATCTCCCAGCAGTTCTTGCGCATGCTCGGTAATGCCGACGCTGTAAATCCCATTGCCTTCTGCGCGAACCCACTCGTGAGATGTCGCATATTTCAATTCTGTTGGTACATTGCTCATCGCCACCTTCTCCTCAGAAGATTTTATATCCGAATTCCTTCAAGCTGCTGGGATGTTGGTTACCTCCCTGCAACTTGACGTTTATTGGGTAAATAAATTATTGCACCACCGGTTTCCCGGCACGGACAAAACCAGGTTTGGTAACCCGAACCGGCATTTCACGGTTACGGATTTGAACGATCGCCTGCTCACCAATACCGGCAGGCACTCGGGCCAGCGCGATGCTGAAACCCAACGTTGGGGAGAACGAACCGCTGGTGATCACCCCCTGATGGGTATTACCCGCTGCATCAGTAAAATGCACCGGCAGTTCATTACGTAATACGCCTTTTTCGGTCATGATCAAGCCGACCAACTGTTCTGTACCCTGCTCACGCTGTTTTTCCAGCGCTTCACGGCCAATGAAATTACGGTCTTGTGGTTGCCAGGCGATGGTCCAGCCCATATTCGCTGCCAGCGGAGAGACCCCTTCATCCATTTCCTGACCATAGAGATTCATACCGGCCTCAAGGCGCAGCGTGTCGCGGGCACCCAGACCGGCAGGCTTGACGCCTGCCGCCAGCAGTTTCTTCCAGAAATCTTCCACCTGCTCTTTTGGCAACGCAATTTCGTAACCTGCCTCACCGGTATAACCCGTTGTGGCAATGAAGAACTCCCCCGTTTGCACACCAAAAAAGGGTTTCATGCCTTCAACTGCCTGCTTCTGCTCGGCAGTGAATAGCGACCCGGCTTTCTGTTTGGCATTGGGGCCTTGCACGGCAACCAAGGCCAGATCGTCGCGCACGGTAATATCAATCAGGAAAGGTTCGGCATGTGCAGTAATCCAGGCCAGATCTTTTTCACGCGTAGAGGAATTCACCACCAAACGGAAGTAATCTTCTGTCAGGAAATAAACAATGAGATCGTCAATAACCCCACCGGATGCATTCAGCATTCCGCTGTACAGCGCTTTGCCTGGTTGGGTCAATTTGGCAACGTCGTTTGCCAGTAGGTAACGGAGGAATTCACGGGTACGCGAACCGCGCAAATCGACAATGGTCATGTGCGACACATCAAACATGCCAGCATCCTGACGCACGATATGGTGCTCATCGATCTGGGAGCCATAATGCAGCGGCATCATCCAGCCATGGAAATCTACCATGCGTGCACCACACGCCACATGTTGGTCGTACAGCGGGGTCTGCTTTGCCATCTTTTCCCTCTTCATCAATTCTGAATACAGGGTGCTGTAGCGCGAGAGTGTTCAGTTTCATCGCGTGGGGCACGCTGACTTTCTCAACAGAACGTTGCATCAAAACGTTGCATCAAACCGATTGGAAACGGCAGCAAACCAGTTGGAAATAGCCGTAAATCAGGGCGACGCAAACGATAGCTTATGACTGAACGTTATCACTGAATTCCTTCGTTAACCATAAGTTAAAATATCAGGTCAATGTCGGGGAAGCAGCGAGTCAGAAAATGATTATGCAGAATTTTCCACTGACAAAACCGGGTCTGTGGCGCAAAATCAGCAAAGGCAGGGGCAATTATTTGATGTTATATAACGGAAAGGCCGAATTTTATACCATAAGGGATTTATGGAATTCGGCCTTGGATTAGAAAATATAATGCAAAAAACAGGCTGAAATTAGATTATTTCAATCGAAGCCGACTAACTGAGCCATTCTGGCAAATCGTTCAAACCCATCGCCTGGCGCACCAACGTCGGTTTTACGCCGGGCAGGTTATCCGCCAGCGTTAGCCCTATATCACGCAGCAGCTTTTTCGCTGGATTGTTCCCCTCGAACAGATCGCGAAAGCCCTGCATTCCGGCCAGCATAACTGCGGCACCGTGTTTACGGCGGCGCTCATAGCGGCGCAAGTAGAGATATTGACCAATATCTTTGCCTTGCCGCTGTAACCTCTTCAATTCTGACGCCAATTCAGCAGCATCCATAAACCCAAGATTTACCCCCTGACCCGCCAGCGGATGCACGGTATGCGCGGCGTCACCTACCAACACCAGGCGCTGGGCGGCAAAACTGCGCGCATAGCGACCTACCAGTGGGAAAGTCTGCCTGTGGCTCTCGACTTCGCATACGCCCAATCGCAGATCAAACGCCATCGCCAGCGCTTTATTGAAATCGTCGTTGCCCAGCCCAGCCAGACGCTGTGCCTCATCGGGCGGTAAAGACCACACTATCGAGCTGAGGTGCGGATCGCTGAACGGCAGGAAAGCGAGAATGCCATCGCCGTGAAAAACCTGACGAGCAACAGAATCATGGGGTTTTTCCGTTCGTATGGTCGCCACCAGCGCAGAGTGGCCGTAGTCCCAGAAGGTCAACGGAATATCGGCGTGCTGACGCAGCCAAGACTGCGCGCCATCAGCACCGACCATCAGACGGGCGGTCAGCATGCGTCCATCCTCCAGCGTAACAAACGCTTCATTCTCACCCCAGGCCACATCTTTCAGGGTCACCGGTGCCATCAATGTGATGTCAGGAAGTTGACTGGCACGCTGCCATAGCGCCTGCTGAATAACTTTGTTTTCAATGATGTGGCCGAGATGACTGAACCCGTACTCATCGGCGCGAAAGGCGATTTTACCGAAGCTGTCGCGATCCCACACTTCCATTCCCTGATACGCACTCGCGCGGCGGGCGAGAATATCGTCCCACACGCCGATGTGCTGCAGCAGTCGCTCACTCGCTGCATTAATCGCGGAAACGCGTAATTCAGGGCATTCACCCAGCGCAGAGGCATCGGGCTCCTGGTGTTCAAGCACGGCAATGCGCAAGCCCATCCCCTGTAAACTACAGGCCAGCGCAAGACCGACCATACCACCACCGGCAATAACCACATCAAATGATTGCATATTCTGCTCTGTTTCCTGTCAGTTGAGGAGGATGATAGCAACGATTAACGTTCTACCCACCCCAAGGTGCGGCGCGCAAAGGCATCGCGCAGCGCCGGGTTCATTTCCATCGCCATCAGACCCAGGTTACGCCCCACCATCAACGGGCCGTAACGGTTGGCAAACAGATGAATCAGACCATCCGTAACGCCCACGGTTGCCTTTTGATCCGGCAGGCGACGGCGCTGATAGTCGCTTAGCACGCGGTATGAGCCAGGATCCTGATGATTTTTCACTGCCTCGGCCAGCGTTTCAGCCAGCGTCATGACATCTCTCAATCCCAGATTGAATCCTTGCCCGGCGATTGGATGCAGCGTCTGCGCCGCATTGCCAACCAGTGCCAGGCGATGGCTGATATGGCTGTTTGCCGTACGCAATTGTAACGGATAACTGATGCGACGACCGGTTTTCAGGAGCCGCCCAAGTCGCCAGCCGAATGCCAGCTGCAATGCCCGCAGGAATTCTTCTTCGCTCCAGCCATCGACTTTCTGCTGATCCTCGCGCGCATGACACCACACCAGAGAACTGCGCCCCCCAGACATTGGCAGCAAGGCCAAAGGACCATGGCGGGTGAAACGTTCGAAAGCACGACCATTGGGGAGTTCTGACGTGGTGATGTTGGCGATGACCGCGATTTGCGCGTAATCCTGTTGCTGCGACTGGATATTGCAGGCCTGAGCCAAGGCAGATTGCGAGCCATCGGCAGCCACCAGCAACTGCGCCGTCAGGGTCTGCCCATTATCCAGAACCACGCTGGCGCTGTCTTTTTGCCGGATAACATCCGTTACCTTGGCCGGACAATGCAACCTCACGCCCGGCGCTTTTTTCAACAGGGCAAACAGTCGCTTTCCGGTTTCATGCAGCTCCACTACGTTGCCCAAGGCATCGACGTGATAATCCTGCGCATCCAGATTGACGAATCCGGCATGGCCGGAGTCGCTGACGTGTACGTGGGTGATCGGCGTCGCACAGCTTTGTAACGCCTTCCAGATACCGATGCGCGCCAGTTGCTGGCAGGTGCCCTGCGCCAGCGCGATCGCCCGGGCGTCAAACCCCGGATGCTGCTGGTTGTCCGGCAATGACGCTTCGATCAGGTCAACCCCAATCCGCCCGGCCGTTAACGTGGAAATCGCCAGCGCCAACGTCGCACCGGCCATGCCGCCACCAACAATAATTACATTCATAGGATTACCGTGCCGCCGCCATCAGGGCTTCAATTTCATCCGCCTCTTTGACCACGCCAGAAGTGAGGATCTCTATTCCATCTTCGGTGATCAAAATATCGTCTTCAATGCGGATACCAATCCCGCGGTATTCTTCAGGTACATCCGCGTCCGGCGCAATATACAGGCCCGGCTCAACGGTCAATACCATGCCAGGCTCCAGCGTGCGGCCACGATCTGGCGAACCATAATCGCCTACGTCATGGACATCCAGCCCCAACCAATGTGAGAGACTGTGCATAAAGAACTGACGATGCTTTTGTCCGGCATACAACTCATCGACATCACCTTGCATTACACCCAGTTCCACCAGCCCGGTAATCATCACCCGTACAGCGGCTTCGGTCGCGTCACGGATACTGCGACCCGGTTTAAAGACTTCCAGCGCTTTGTATTCCGAGGCCAGCACAATGTCGTAAATCGCCCGCTGCGCGGGGGAAAACTTGCCGCTGACGGGGAACGTGCGGGTGATGTCGCCTGCATAGCCTTTGTATTCACAACCTGCATCGATCAACACCAGATCACCATCACGCAACTCACACTCATTTTCGGTGTAATGCAAAATGCAGCCATTTTCACCGCTCCCTACAATGGTGTTGTAGGAGGGATAGCGCGCGCCATGTCGGGTAAACTCATGAAGAATTTCACCTTCGAGATGATATTCAAACATCCCTGGCCGGCATTTCTCCATCGCCCTGGTATGGGCCAACGCGCTGATTTCGCCTGCACGACGCATAACGGCTATTTCTTCCGCCGACTTGAACATCCGCATATCATGCAGCCATGGACGCCAGTCGGTCAAAGTCGCGGGCGCACGAAGGCTCTGTCGTGACCCGTTGCGCAGCTTCTCCAGTGCACCGAAGACAATTTTATCGGCATACTCGTAGTTGCCCTGCGCGTGATATACCACGTCCAGTCCGTTCAACAGCAAGTGCAGTTGATCGTTGATTTCACCAAATGGCAGCGCACGATCAACATTCAATTTGGCAGGTGCTGCATCCTGACCCAGGCGGCGGCCAAACCAGATTTCTGCCGTCAAATCCCGCACGCGGTTAAACAATACGCTGTGATTATGGGTGGCATCACTCTTAATCAGAATAAGTACAGCTTCCGGCTCATTGAAACCGGTCAGATACCAGAAATCGCTGTTCTGGCGATAAGGGTACTCGCTGTCAGCACTGCGCGTCGCCTCCGGTGCAGCAAATATAATCGCCGCACTGGCCGGAGCCATTTTCGCCAACAATGCCTGACGGCGATTCTGAAATTCTTGCTGAGTCATCACCTTCTCCTGGATCCTGATTGCATCAATGCAGCGTCGGCTTGCGCACTTCCGGGGCCGTTGGTTTTTGCCGGGTAAATTCGGTATGGCACAGAATAGCCGCGACGCGAACGTATTCAATGACTTCTTCCAAAGATTGTGCGAGCTCTTCCTGATCTTCTTCTTCGTCGTAACCTAATTGTGCGATGTTACGCAAATCATCGATCGCTTCCCCGGCTTCATCTTTCACCTTCGACAAATTGGGTTGCATCATTCCCAGCCCCAACAGGAAGTGATTGACCCAGCCTGAAAGTGCATCGGCACGTTCAAATACGCTGGTATCATCGTCCGGCAGCAGCAAGCGGAATTCAAAATCCTCGTCTTCCAGCGATCCAAACGTAACTTCATGTAACTGACCCAAAGGCTGGCTAAGGGTTTGCGAAAAGGCCAGCCCCTCATTTGTCAGGTCGTGCACCAGCGTCAGCCAACTGCCGTCTTTATTGCCGCCACAGAGCAGACCGCTGATTAATCCATGCATCTCCGCAGCCGTTAAGGCGACAGACTGCTGCTTGAGAACTTGATTCACTGAATCATAGGTAGGAAAGGTATTCTGTATAGACATGCGCATTCGTCATCGTTGGCAGGATAAGTTCGTGTTATGCTACCACCAAGGTCAGTCGCTATACCAGATAAGCGAACACCCCGTTAACGGTTGATATCGATCGCTGGCGCAGTAGATTACAGACTGTACTGTCGAGCATCATCCTGATTTAAAGGGGTTGTATCTTGGTATTGAGGTATATATAGTGGCGCCCGTTTCCGGAACCCAGAGCCTCAGGCCAGGGTTCGCAGAACTGGCGCGAAAATTAGGCAGGAAGGTGGCATGTCTGCACAACCGGTAGATATTCAAATTTTTGGCCGCTCGTTAAGAGTCAATTGCCCGCCAGAGCAACAAGATGCGTTGAACATGGCAGCAGAGGATCTTAATCAGCGGTTGCAAGATCTTAAAGTTCGCACTAGAGTCACAAATACAGAACAACTCGTTTTCATCGCTGCTTTAAATGTTTGTCACGAACTGGCACAAGAACGCTTGAAAACTCGTGATTATGCAGCCAATATGGAACAACGCATACGGATGTTGCAACAGACCATAGAACAAGCGTTGCTTGAACAAGGTCGCATTTCTGAACGTCAGGATGCACAATTCGAATAACTTAAGTTGTTGGTAGTGTAGTATCGACAATGAGTAAAAAATTTCTCTGAGGTGTTCGTCAGCGGGCCAGTCCCCTGAGCCGATATTTCATACCACAAGAATGTGGTGATCCGTAACCGGTGAGCATGCTCGGTCCGTCCGAGAAGCCTTAAAGTTGCGACACTACGTTCACCTTGAACCAAGGGTTCAAGGGTTACAGCCTGCGGCGGCATCTCGGAGATTCCCTACTTTTTCTGATACCCTTCTTTAATCAAGGAGTCAGGTATCAGCCCGGTACTCCCGTATCGTATGTCAAAAAATAGTTCCTTCCCTGAAATCGCGCTGTTAAGACAGCATCTCCGCACTGAAGTCCGTTCATTGCGTCGCGCACTCACGCCCGATCAACAATTGTTTGCCGCACATCAGGTTGCACGGCGTGTCGCTAAGCATCCCCGCATCCAGAGCGCCCATTCCGTGGCGGCTTTTCTCTCCTTTGATGGCGAGTTACCCACGCGTCCGGTGATTGAACAGCTCTGGCGCGACGGTAAACGGGTTGTTTTGCCGATATTGCATCCCTTTTCAGCGGGTCATTTACTGTTTCTCGATTATCAGCCCAGCACGACACTGAAAACCAATCGCCTGAAGATTCTTGAACCGACTCTCGATGTAAGACACATTCTGCCCATCAATCAGTTGGATATCATTCTGACGCCCCTGGTCGCCTTCGACAGCACAGGGCAACGTTTGGGTATGGGCGGTGGTTTTTATGACCGCACGTTGCAGCATTGGCAGGAGCGCGGCCCCTATCCGATTGGATTGGCGCATGACGTTCAGCAAGTGGAGTGTATTCCGGCGCAGGAGTGGGATGTGTCGTTACCGGAGATCATTACACCGGAACGAACGTGGGTGTGGTGATCATCCGAACGCAGACGAGATATTTTTATTAACGGCTGGCACAAGAAAAACGGGCACCGAAATGCCCGTTTTCATTTGGGATAGTCAACGCACACTCAGTATAAGAGACGCGCGCGGATCGTCCCTGGGATCTTCTTCATCAACTGCAACGCGGTTTCCGTCATTGCATTGTCAGTCTCGACATCAATAACCACATAACCAATTTTCGCGCTGGTTTGCAGGTACTGGGCCGCGATGTTAATGCCCTGCTCAGCAAAAATCTGGTTAATGCTGGTCAGAATGCCAGGACGATTTTCATGGATGTGCAGCAGACGACTGGTGTTCTCACCATGTGCTGGCAACGAGACTTCCGGGAAGTTAACAGCAGACAGCGTTGAGCCATTGTCAGAATACTTCGCCAGTTTACCCGCCACTTCAGCACCAATGTTTTCTTGTGCTTCCTGAGTTGAACCGCCGATATGCGGCGTCAGGAGCACGTTGTCGAATTCACACAGTGGGGAATTGAACGGATCGCTGTTGGTGGCTGGTTCATCGGGGAATACGTCAATCGCCGCACCCGACAGATGGTCGCTGGCCAACGCATTGCACAGCGCAGGAATATCGACCACGGTTCCGCGCGAGGCGTTGATCAGGAATGCACCCGGCTTCATCAGTGTCAGTTCATCTTCACCGATCATGTTCTGCGTGGAGCGCGTTTCTGGCACGTGCAGCGTCACGACATCACTCATGTTCAGCAATTCGGACATATGCCTAACCTGGGTTGCATTGCCGAGCGGCAGTTTATTCTCGATATCATAGAAATAAACATGCATGCCCAGCCCTTCAGCCAGAATCCCCAATTGCATACCGATGTGGCCGTAGCCAATGATGCCAAGACGTTTACCGCGCGCTTCGTAAGAACCCACCGCCAGTTTGTGCCATACACCGCGATGCGCTTTGGCGTTGGCTGACGGGATACCGCGCATCATCAACAACATTTCCCCCAGCACCATTTCGGCGACTGAGCGGGTGTTGGAGAACGGTGCATTGAACACCGGAACGCCACGTTTGGTTGCAGCGTCAAGATCAACCTGGTTGGTGCCGATACAGAAACACCCTACCGCGACTAATTTTTCTGCGGCAGCAAAAACTTCTTCGGTCAAATTGGTACGCGATCGGATACCGACGAAATGCGCATCACGGATAGATGCTTTCAGTGATTCGGTGTCTAACGCACCCTTGTGATATTCAATATTGCTATATCCGGCAGCACGCAGATTATCAACCGTGCTTTGGTGAACCCCTTCCACTAACAGAAACTTAATTCTGTCTTTCTCCAGTGATACTTTTGACATGTCCCCGACCCTATTTTCAGACTTCAGAAGCGGCTGTTACACAACAGCTCATAGCCAACATAACAAAAATATGAAAGTCGGCAATACAAACGATTGCCTAGCCACCAGCAGAAGGCTCAGCGATGGCAACATATTCTGGCGAATAATCCTGCCGTAAAGAATTCAGGCAGCATCTTAGAGGAGAGAAGCTGGCAAATGTGACATATGTCACTAAATTTGGCCTCTAAAATAAAAGATGTTTTAGGACGAAAATTATCACAGACATAAGTTTGTACTATGACCGCGATCGCATCACAGACAAATAACAATTCAAGCGCCACAGAACCCACGGCGTGTAACAACCGCCGTAGATCCCGTCCTCAAGGCAGATCACCTGCTTATTTAAGCTCGATCGTTTTCACGCCGTCAGCCGTTCCGACCAACGCAACATCGGCTCCACGGTTGGCAAACAGGCCCACAGTCACCACACCAGCAATGCCATTGATCTTATTTTCCAACGCGACAGCATCGAGAATGGTCAGGTTGTGCACATCAAGAATGACGTTTCCGTTATCCGTTACCACACCCTGACGATACTCTGGCAGACCACCCAGTTTAACCAATTCACGGGCTACGTAGGAACGAGCCATAGGAATGACTTCGACAGGCAGCGGGAATTTACCCAGAACGTCAACCTGCTTGGAGGCATCAACAATACAGATGAATTTACGGGCAATCGCCGCAATGATCTTTTCACGCGTCAGGGCAGCACCACCGCCTTTGATCATCTGCATATGTTCGTTGATTTCATCTGCACCATCGACATAGATGTCCAGAACATCAACCTCATTGCTGTCGAACACATGGATACCGAGGCTCTTCAGCTTGGCCGTTGAGGCATCAGAACTGGATACTGCGCCCTCAATCTGATCTTTCATCGACCCGAGTGCGTCAATGAAATGGGCCGCTGTCGATCCAGTGCCAACACCCACGATGGTTCCCGGTTTCACATATTTCAATGCTTCCCAGCCCACCGCTTTTTTCAGTTCTTCCTGCGTCATGATAAGTTCACTGCCCTTGCTACGAAAACGTGTGCGTATTATAGAGCAAGGGTCGATGAAATTGCGCGTTAACCACCGTTAAGGATCACACTTATTGATGTAGCCGTGATTTATCAGGACGGAATTTAGCCACCTAAATAAGTCAAAATTGTGGCATAGTATTTTTATTCATAAAATTCAGGGGATATGGCTCCGATGAAACGCCCAGACTACCGAACGCTGCAAGCGCTGGACGCGGTGATCCGTGAACGCGGCTTTGAGCGCGCGGCACAGAAACTTTGTATCACTCAATCGGCGGTATCTCAACGCATCAAACAGTTGGAAAATCTGTTCGGTCAGCCTCTGCTGGTCCGCACCGTGCCGCCCCGCCCGACCGAGCAAGGGCAGAAGTTATTGGCGCTGTTGCATCAGGTTGAATTGCTGGAAGAAGAGTGGTTGGGAAATGATACCGGCATCGATACACCGTTGTTACTGTCGCTGGCGGTCAACGCCGACAGTCTGGCCACCTGGCTGCTGCCCGCCTTGAAACCGGTATTGGCAGATTCGCCAATCCGCCTGAATCTGCAGGTGGAAGATGAAACCCGCACGCAGGAACGCCTGCGTCGTGGCGAAGTGGTCGGCGCGGTCAGTATTCAGCCGCAGCCACTGCCAAGTTGTCTGGTCGATCAGCTCGGCGCGCTGGACTATCTGTTTGTCGCATCGAAGCCCTTTGCCGATCGCTACTTTCCCAATGGCGTGACGCGAAGTGCCCTACTGAAAGCACCCGCCGTTGCCTTCGATCACCTGGATGATATGCACCAGGCATTCCTGCAACAGAACTTCGATCTCTCACCGGGAAGCGTGCCCTGCCATATCGTGAACTCGTCGGAAGCCTTCGTGCAATTGGCGCGACAAGGGACAACATGCTGCATGATCCCGCATTTGCAGATTGAGAAAGAGTTAGGAAGCGGGGAACTGATTGATTTAACGCCGGGGCTGTTCCAGCGTCGTATGCTCTTTTGGCACCGTTTTGCACCGGAAAGCAGAATGATGAGGAAAGTCACTGACGCCCTGCTGGAGCACGGGCGTCAGGTATTACGCCAAGATGTAGAGTAATATCAGTTTGTTGCGCCACGCTTCAGTTCAAATACCACATCAACCTGATCGTCGAAATGGATCGACTGCTGCTCGTAGGTCTGGGCAGCGTCGCTCTGCGCGGGGGCTTCCGCCGATTTGTACATGCGCGCTACTGGCATAGGCTGATAGTTCGCCACGTGGTAACGGATGCTGTAAACCGGGCCGAGCGTGGTTTTGAACCCTTTTGCCAGGGCATCAGCCTGCGCAGTTGCGTTATCGATGGCTTTCTGACGCGCCTGCTCACGATAGGTTTCCGGGTTGGCAACCCCTAACTCAACGGCACGGATCTCATTCAGGCCGGATTTCAACGCACCATCCAGCAGGTCGTTAAGTTTATCCAATTGGCGCAGCGTAACCTGAACCTGACGGGATGCGCGATAGCCTTTCAGCTCAGTACCGCCATCTTTCAGGTAGTTGTATTCCGGTTGTGTACGCAAGTTGGCGGCATTGATATCTTTTTTCTCAATTCCGTTCTTTTGCAGAAAGGCAAAATATTCGGCAACTTTCTCATCCGCCTGCTTTTTGGCAGTGGCTGCGTCCTTCGCAGAGATATTCACTTCAATTGCCAGAGTCGCAATGTCCGGTGTCGCATCGACACTGGCGGTTCCTGATGTCACCACATGCGGCCCTTCTGGTAACTCCGCCGCGTTGAGTGCCACAGGTAACGTCCCTAATCCTAACATCGCGGCTATAGCCAATGCTTTCAGCTTCACAGTGCCTCCTTTAGACATGCATTTACTAAAACGTAGACCCAAAGTACAAACCTAGCATAATGAATGGGCAATGCATTTAAGATTAGTGACAAATTCTTAGAGTTGCGCACTTTGGCGCGCTAACTGGATGGCAATGCACCACATCACACTACCGACTACCACGTTGATAATACGCTGCGCCTTCGGCGTATTGAGCCACGGTGCCAGCCAGGCAGCCAACAGAGCCAAACCAAAGAACCACACGACGGATGCACTCACCGCCCCCAGCGCAAACCAGGAACGCGCATCTGCATTGAATTGCCCACCCAAACTGCCGAGCACGACGAAAGTATCCAGATAAACGTGCGGATTCAGCCAGGTGACAGCCAGCATGGTCACGACCAACCGCCAGCGGCTTTGCTTCATCACTTCGGCGGTTGCCAGTTCCAGATTCTTGCTGAATGCCGTTCTGAACGCGCCCCAGCCATACCACAGCAGGAATGCAACGCCGCCCCATGTTACCAGCGAGAGCAAAAGCGGTGACTGGCTTAATAACGCACTGCCACCGAACACCCCGGCGCAGATGAGTAAAATGTCGCTCAAGGCGCACAACGAGGCGATCATCAAATGATACTGACGGCGGATACCCTGATTCATCACAAAAGCATTTTGCGGGCCCAGAGGTAATATCATTGCCGCACTCAACGCAAAGCCCTGCAAATAGACCGATAGCATGCTGTTTACTTCCTTAAAACGAATAAAGAGGGTGTCTGAGAAAATGGTCTCGATGGCAGATATTTTACGGTGAGATTTTCATTAGCGGAAATGGATAAATCTAATCGACCATCAGTAAAGCTTATATTCACGGCAACAAAAAAGCGCCCGCAGGCGCCTGGTTCGAAAAAAGCGAATTTACGCGTTAGTGTCGGGTGCCCGCGCCAACGGCGGATTCGCATCTTCATCGGCAGCCACTTCTTGCGCAACTCGGTGTAAATGAATATCCATCTGTGGGTAAGGAATATTCATTTTATGCTCGTCCAGCGCGCGCTTGAAGTTTTCCAACAGATCCCAGTAGATATCCTGGGCATCGGCATTGGTACTCCAGACACGTACCACGAAGTTTAGCGTAGAGGCTGTCATCTCGTTCAGGCGAACCGTCACCTCTTTGTCGTGCATGATACGTTTGTCGGCCGCAATGATGTCACCCAATACTTTCTTGACCACATCAATGTCTGCGTCATACGCCACGCCAACGATGATTTCGGTACGGCGATTCGGCTCACGGGAAGTATTGATAATGTTATTGGCGATGACTTTACCATTGGGCACAACGATGATTTTGTCATCGAGGGTACGCAATGTCGTGGAGAAAATCTGCACTTCAACCACGGTACCGGCAACGCCACCCAAATCTACATACTCGCCCGCACGGAATGGACGGAACACCACCAACAGGACTCCGGCTGCAAAGTTGGCCAGAGAACCTTGCAGTGCCAAACCAATCGCCAAACCGGCGGCACCCATTACCGCGATAACGGACGCAGTCTGTACGCCAATGCGCCCGAGCGCCGCGATAACCGTAAAAGCGATGATACCGTAACGGACGATAGCCGCGAGGAAGTCGGCAACGGTGAGGTCTATACCCCGGCTGCGCATCAATTTATGCACGGCACGCGAGACAAAGCCCGCAATGATCATCCCGATAATCAGAATGACCACGGCAGCAACGATATTTACTGCATAGCTAATCAACAGTGCCTGATTTCGTACCAGCCAGGTGCCAGCATTGTTAATACTCTCGACTACGTTGAGATCTTCCATTCAAACCGTCCTAAATCAAAAACTCCCAGCGGGAGTGAATACCCAAAAACCACCAGCCCAGGTGCTGGCAACCAACGCCACAGCACTAAGGGTAAGCAACAATCCGTTTTCCTGCCAATCCTGATTGTAAAGACAGAGAGGAAAAACCTTGTTATTCATAATGATAAAAGGCCCCCGAAGGAGCCTTTCTGTATGGAGCAAGATAACAGAGATTACAGAACGTCAACCGCGTTCAGTTCTTTGAAAGCCAGTTCCAGACGGGTGATCATTGAGCTCTGGGCTGCACGCAGCCAGACGCGCGGATCGTAGTATTTCTTGTTCGGTTTGTCTGCGCCTTCCGGGTTACCCAGTTGGCCTTGCAGATAGCCTTCGTTCTTTTTGTAGTAGTTCAGGATACCTTCCCAGTTTGCCCACTGAGTATCGGTATCGATGTTCATTTTGATTACACCGTAGCTGACTGCTTCTTTGATCTCGGCAGCCGTTGAACCAGAACCGCCGTGGAACACGAAGTCCAGCGCATTGTGCGGCAGGTTGTGTTTCTTGCACACGTACTCTTGAGAGTTGTGCAGGATTTTTGGCGTCAGTTGCACGTTGCCTGGCTTGTACACGCCATGAACGTTACCGAAGGAAGCAGCGATGGTGAAACGTGGGCTGATTGCATTCAGTTTGGTGTAAGCGTAATCAACGTCTTCTGGCTGGGTGTACAGCGCGGAGCTGTCCATATGGCTGTTATCTACGCCATCTTCTTCACCACCAGTACAACCCAGTTCGATTTCCAGGGTCATATTGATTTTAGCCATACGAGCCAAATACTTACCGCAAATCTCGATGTTTTCTTCCAGTGTCTCTTCAGACAAGTCGATCATGTGGGAAGAGAACAGAGGTTTGCCGGTCTCGGCAAAGTGTTTTTCACCCGCGTCCAACAGGCCGTCGATCCACGGCAGCAGTTTCTTCGCGCAGTGGTCGGTGTGCAGAATAACTGGCACGCCATAGTGTTCTGCCATCTGATGCACGTGATGCGCGCCAGAGATTGCACCCAGGATAGCCGCGCCCTGAGGTATGTCAGTTTTCAGACCTTTACCGGCGATGAAAGCAGCACCACCGTTAGAGAACTGAACAATTACCGGTGCTTTCACTTTAGCAGCGGTTTCCAGCACGGCGTTGATGGAGTCGGTACCCACGCAGTTAACGGCTGGCAGAGCAAAGTTGTTCTCTTTTGCTATTGCGAATACTTTCTGAACGTCATCGCCAGTGATGACACCCGGTTTTACGAAATCAAAAATTTTAGACATATTTCGTTGTCCTGTTTCGTCGGCCATAGATGGATTGAATCAATTTACTATTTCGCTCGGGTTCATTACATCGGCCACCCGCGAGGAATAGAATGACCAGGCGGCTTTTGCCACCCGGTCAGATTAATTACTGCTTAGCACGCTCTTCCAGCATCACAACAGCTGGCAGTTGTTTGCCTTCCACGAACTCGAGGAATGCGCCGCCACCGGTGGAGATATAGGAAATTTTGTCAGCAATACCGAACAGATCGATTGCTGCCAGGGTGTCACCACCGCCAGCGATTGAAAACGCTTCGCTGTCTGCAATGGCTTTAGCCACAATTTCAGTTCCTTTACGGAAATTAGGGAACTCAAACACGCCTACCGGGCCATTCCACAGAATGGTTTTGGCGTTTTTCAGAATTTCGGCCAGGCGCTCAGCGGACTCGTCGCCCAGGTCGAGGATTTGCTCTTCGTCTTTGATATCGTTAACGGATTTCAGGGTCGCCGTTGCGGTTTCAGAGAACTCGGTCGCGACGCGCACATCGGTAGGAACCGGGATGTCGCAGGTTTCCAGCAGTTTTTTCGCGGTATCAACCAGATCGGCTTCGTACAGGGATTTACCGACGTTGTGGCCTTGAGCCGCCACGAAGGTGTTGGCAATACCACCACCAACGATCAGCTGGTCAGCGATCTTGGACAAGGAATCCAGCACGGTCAGTTTGGTAGAAACCTTGGAACCACCCACGATGGCAACCATTGGGCGAGCCGGATTACCCAGCGCTTTACCCAACGCTTCCAGTTCAGCAGACAGCAGCGGACCCGCACAGGCTACCGGTGCAAATTTGCCTACGCCATGCGTGGATGCCTGGGCGCGGTGAGCAGTACCAAATGCGTCCATGACATAAACGTCACACAGGGCAGCATATTTTTTGGACAGGGTTTCGTCGTCTTTCTTTTCGCCCTTGTTGAAACGGACGTTTTCCAGAACAACCAGCTCACCTTCTGCCACGTCAACGCCGTCCAGATAGTCTTTAGCCAGACGTACCGGAGAAGACAATTTTTCTTTCAGGTAGTTAACGACTGGCAGCAGAGAAAACTCTTCGTTGTATTCGCCTTCAGTTGGGCGACCCAGATGCGAGGTAACCATAACGCGCGCACCTTGCTTCAGCGCAGCTTCAATGGTCGGCAGCGACGCACGGATACGTGCATCTGAAGTCACTTTACCCTCTTTAACCGGCACGTTCAGATCTGAACGGATCAACACGCGTTTGCCAGCCAGATCCAGATCGGACATCTTAATTACAGACATGGTGAACCCTCTCGTTAATTCTCTTTAAAGTTGCTTGAGCGACACGTCAACACCACGTTGACCTGCCGTACTAGAAACCACTTGCGGCCATTGCCAGTGTTGTATCCAACATCCGATTGGCAAAGCCCCATTCGTTGTCACACCAGACCAACGTTTTTATCAGGTGCTGTCCACTCACCCTGGTTTGCGTACCATCGACGATGGCGCTGTGGGGATCATGGTTAAAATCTATCGAGACTAATGGTAGCTCCGTGTAATCAACTATACCACGAAATGTGCCATTTGCGGCCTTTTGCAGTAGCTGGTTGACCTCGTCAACCCGCACGTTGGCGCTGACAAACACACTCAAATCAATGGCAGTGACGTTGACTGTGGGAACCCGTACCGAGATAGCCTCGAAGCGGTCGCAGAACTTGGGAAATATGCGGGTGATGCCCGCTGACAGCTTGGTATCGACGGGAATTATCGACTGACTGGCCGCTCTGGTACGACGTAAATCAGAATGATAGGCATCAATAACCGGCTGATCGTTCATTGAAGAGTGGATGGTAGTTACCGTGCCAGACTCGATGCCGTAAGCATCGTCCAGCAGCTTGATAATTGGGATAATACAGTTGGTGGTACAGGAGGCGTTCGAGACAATATGGTCTTCTTTGCGCAGCGCCTGATGATTGACGCCATAGACCACCGTGGCATCCAAATCGTGCCCACCCGGGTGAGAAAACAGCACTTTCTTGGCACCCGACGCGCGGTGGGCTTCGCCATCTTCCCTGCTGCCATAAACACCACTGCAATCCAGTACAATATCCACACTCAACTCGCGCCAGGGAAGCTGTTTCACATCCGGTAAATGCAACAAACGGATAGTGTCATCCCCAACGTACAGCATGTCGCACTCTTGCCTGACATCCCACGCGAATCGCCCGTGGCTGGTGTCGTACTTCAGCAAATGTGCCATTCCTTCTGCGTCAGCCAGTTCGTTGATCGCGACGACGCTGATCTCGGCCCGGCGTCCTGATTCATAAAGCGCGCGTAAAACGCTGCGGCCAATGCGACCAAAGCCGTTTATCGCAATGCGTATTGTCATGCTTCTCCCTGATTTGCGGTGTTCAAGCCAGCCTCATAGAGTAATGCAGCGCGCGCTTCAGATGTGAATCCTATGTCGCAATTAAACCATCATAATGCATTATGGTTCAGTAATGTCCCCGCCTTGGCGTTGACCGTAATGTTGACTGAAACGCTTCAGCCGAGAATAAACCAAAGTCCGCTCAAAAGGAATCTTTCCACCCACGGCGACACGGAACGGCGTTTGATCGATTAAAAAACAACCAACAAAAACAGCCTGATAACAACGGTTTCATCAATATGATCGGTTTTAGTTACACAGTCTGCATGTGTAATGGTTCCTTGTCCTCCTCCCCCTGGTGTTTTCTTAAAAAATCGTTATTAAGAAAAGTTGCGGTATAACTTCACGAAAACGCCATAAAAAAAGGCACCGCCTCAGCGATGCCTCAGTCAAAACGCCTGAAATCTTATTTCAGCAGTGCTTGCGCTTTGGCTACCACGTTGTCTACCGTGAAACCAAATTCTTCAAACAGCAGCTCAGCCGGAGCGGACTCACCAAAGGTGGTCATCCCGACGATTGCGCCATTCAGGCCAACGTATTTGTACCAGTAGTCAGCGATACCCGCTTCAACAGCCACGCGTGCAGTGACGGCTTTTGGCAGCACGGATTCACGGTATGCCGCGTCCTGCTTGTCAAATGCGTCGGTCGACGGCATGGACACAACGCGAACTTTCGTGCCCGCGGTGGCCAGTTTGTCGGCAGCTTGCACGGTAATCCCGACTTCAGAACCGGTAGCAATCAGGATAACATCCGGCGTGCCTTCACTGTCCTTCAGGATATAACCGCCACGGACGATGTTCGCGACCTGCTCAGCCGTACGTGGTTGCTGCGTCAGGTTCTGGCGCGAGAAAATCAGCGCTGCCGGGCCATCGTTGCGCTCGATAGCGTATTTCCACGCCACCGCAGACTCAACCTGGTCAGCCGGACGCCAGGTACTCATGTTTGGCGTCACGCGCAGGCTCGCCATCTGCTCTACTGGCTGGTGCGTCGGGCCGTCTTCGCCCAGACCGATGGAGTCATGGGTGTAAACGAACACGTTGCGGATTTTCATCAGCGCAGCCATACGCACCGCATTACGGGCATATTCCACAAACATCAGGAAGGTCGCGGAGTACGGCAGGAAACCGCCGTGCAGTGCGATACCGTTGGAGATGGCGGTCATGCCGAACTCGCGCACGCCGTAGTGGATGTAGTTACCCGCCAGATCGTCGCCCAGTGACTTCGAGCCAGACCAGATGGTCAGGTTGCTTGGAGCCAGGTCAGCGGAACCGCCGAGGAATTCAGGCAGGATTTTGCCGTAGGCTTCCAGCGCATTCTGTGAGGCTTTGCGGCTGGCAATGTTGGCCGGTTTGGCTTGCAGTTCTTCAATGAATTTCTGCGCATCGGCTTCCCAATTTGCAGGCAGTTCACCGTCGACGCGGCGCTTGAACTCGGCAGCCAGTTCAGGGTGAGCCTTGGCATAGGTGGCAAATTTGTCGTTCCAGTTGGACTCTTTCGCCTTGCCAGCTTCTTTCGCGTCCCACTGGGCATAAATGTCCTGCGGGATTTCAAATGCCGGGTATTTCCAGCCCAGTGCTTCGCGGGTTGCCGCGACTTCAGCAGCACCCAAAGCAGCACCGTGTGCCTCGTGGGAACCCGCTTTGTTCGGTGAACCAAAACCAATCACGGTTTTGCACATCAGCAGCGATGGCTTGTCAGTGACCTGCTTCGCATCTTCAATGGCTTTTTTAATCGCGTCGGAGTCATGACCGTCAACGCCACGGATCACATGCCAGCCGTAGGCTTCAAAACGCTTGGCAGTGTCGTCGGTGAACCAGCCCTCAACGTGACCGTCGATGGAAATGCCGTTGTCGTCATAGAACGCCACCAGCTTGCCGAGTTTCATGGTACCGGCCAGTGAACAGACTTCGTGCGAGATACCTTCCATCATGCAGCCATCACCCAGGAACACATAGGTGTGGTGATCGACGATGTCGTGACCCGGACGGTTGAACTGTGCTGCCAGCGTGCGCTCGGCAATTGCCATACCAATGGCGTTGGCAATGCCCTGACCCAGTGGGCCAGTGGTGGTTTCAACGCCAGGGGTGTAACCGTATTCCGGGTGGCCCGGGGTTTTGGAGTGCAACTGGCGGAAGTTGGCGAGTTCGTTGATCGGCAGATCATAGCCGGTGAGATGCAGCAGGCTGTAAATCAGCATGGAACCGTGACCGTTGGACAGCACGAAGCGGTCGCGGTCAGCCCAGTGCGGGTTGGTCGGGTTATGGTTTAAATAATCACGCCACAACACTTCGGCAATATCAGCCATACCCATAGGTGCGCCGGGGTGGCCAGAATTCGCTTTTTGCACAGCATCCATACTGAGGGCACGGATGGCATTGGCAAGCTCTTTACGAGAGGACATGTTCAACTCCAGGTCGGATTAAAGAAAACGTTCAAGAGGGGCATTTTCTCAGACTCGGTATCAAAACGGCAATCCCTATTCCCAAATGTGATGCGCGTCACGAAATAACTCACCGGGTCAAAGCTTCTTTTTCAGATGACTACTCTATAACGCATTATGACAAACGGGTATCTTAACGCTACCTTTACGCACTATTTTTATCAGAAGACAAAACACTAACTATCCAAGGATGAGAGAACTATGAAATTTCGCCCCACACTTCTGGCGCTAGGTGTAACCGCTTTATTGAGTGGTTGTCAGAATGTTAATACCAGCACATTGATGCAATCGGGTGCGCAGGCTTACCAGGCGGCCTCACTCAGTGATGCTGACGTAAAATCGCTGAGCGACCAATCCTGTGCTGAAATGGATAAACAGTCGAAAATTGCTCCAGCCAGCAGTAAATACACTAAACGACTGAATAAAATTGCCACCGCTCTCGGTGACAACATCAATGGAACACCAGCCAACTATAAAGTCTACGAGACGAAAGATATCAATGCCTGGGCGATGGCGAATGGCTGTATCCGCGTTTACAGCGGTCTGATGGACATGATGACCGATAACGAAGTCGAAGGCGTGCTGGGCCATGAAATGGGTCACGTTGCGCTGGGCCACACGCGCAAAGCGATGCAGGTTGCCTACGCCACGACCGCGGCACGCACTGCCGCAACATCAGTCGGTGGTGTGACTGCCAGCCTGTCGAAGTCGCAACTTGCCGATCTGGGTGAAAACCTGATCAACGCCCAGTTCTCGCAAAAACAGGAATCTGACGCTGATGACTTCTCTTTCGATCTGATGAAGAAACGCGGTATCAATCCAAGCGGTCTGGTGACCAGTTTCGAAAAACTGGCCAAAATGGATGCAGGGCGTGAAAGCAGCATGTTTGACTCTCACCCGGCTTCACAGGCTCGCGCCGACCATATCAAGGAACGTATTGCCGCTGGCAAATAATTCGCAACAGCTTTTTATTTCCAACAGCTTTTTATTTCCAACGAAAAGCGAAAAGCCCGTCCAGTGGACGGGCTTTTTTCAGTCAGGGGGACGATAAAACCGTCACCTGCCGTTAAGGCTTATTCCCACCAGATGTCGAACAGTTCACTGACTTCGACGTTGGTCATACCGTGCGTTTCCAGCCATTTGGCGACCAGTACGCGATGCTCTTCGGTGCAATGGCCGATTTTCTGCAGGCAGATCAGACCTTCCCACTCCAAATAGCCGCCACCATCAAACGCCAGGCCATTTGGCTCGATAACTTCGTTGATGAACGTATCCAGTGTCGAATCAACATCGTCAACAGAGGTGCCTTCAGCAAAACGCCATTTAACGGCAAAACCCAATTCCTGAAATTCTTCAATGTGTAGCTTTTTACGTAAACGACGGCTGCGTTGTGTTGCCATTATTTGATCCTCGAAAACATTAAATCCCAAACTCCGTGGCCAAGGCGCTGGCCGCGGGCTTCAAATTTGGTCAGTGGACGCGACTCCGGTCGCGGAACGTAGTCATTGCTCTCGGAAAGGTTGCGGTAGCCAGCGATCTCATTCATCACTTCCAGCATATGCTCGGCATACTGTTCCCAATCCGTGGCCATGTGGAAAACCCCACCCGGTTTCAGCTTGCGTAAAACCAGCTCTGCAAAGGTCGTTTGCACAATACGGCGTTTGTTGTGACGTGCTTTGTGCCAGGGATCCGGGAAGAACAGTTGCACCATATCCAGCGAATTGTCCGGGATCATATTCTCCAGAACTTCCACTGCGTCATGGCACATCACCCGCAAATTGCTGACACCCGCCTCGTGCGCCGAGCCCAGACAGGCCCCAACTCCCGGTGAGTGCACTTCAATCCCCAAAAAGTTTTGCTGCGGGTTGCTCGCCGCCATCGTAACCAGCGACGCTCCCATACCAAAACCGATCTCCAGCACGGTCGGTGCTTCACGGCCAAACAACGTCTGCAACTCGACCGGCGTAGTCTGATATTCCAGCCCCATTACCGGCCAGTAGCTATCCAGAGCCTGTTGCTGCCCCTTGGTCAGTCGGCCTTGACGGCGGACAAAACTGCGGATACGGCGCAGCGGGCGGCCGTTTTCATCGAATTCCGGTGAGATGACGTCATTAATCATAGTGCTTTTTATCTGTCTGGCTGTGATTGGGGAAAGGCGCATTATCCAAAGATAAGGTGCTTTAGCAAGCGCCGCGTCAATTAAGTGTGTTCTGCCGCGGTTCGCACCAAGAAAGTTCCGGTTTACAGCACCAGTACTCTGTGCTGGAATCGCAGGCTGACTTATTTACCTGCCGGATCCCGAAACCTGCCTATGATGGAAGCGCAACAGTTCGCGCACGTGGTACTTGACTGGTACCAACGTTACGGCCGCAAGACCCTGCCGTGGCAGCTCGAAAAAACTCCTTATAAAGTATGGCTGTCCGAAGTCATGCTGCAACAGACTCAGGTTGCGACAGTCATTCCCTATTTCCAGCGTTTTATGGAGAAATTCCCCGACGTCAGTGCCCTTGCTGCCGCGCCGTTGGATGAAGTGCTGCACCTCTGGACCGGTTTGGGCTATTACGCCCGCGCCCGCAATCTGCATAAAGCGGCTCAAACCGTGGTTGAATTGCACGGCGGCGAGTTTCCAACCACCTTCGATGAAGTCGCGGCCCTGCCCGGTATTGGCCGTTCGACCGCGGGTGCCATCCTTTCCCTTTCGCTGGGACAGCATTTCCCCATTCTAGACGGCAACGTCAAACGGGTACTGGCCCGCTGTTATGCCATCGCGGGTTGGCCGGGCGAGAAAAAAGTCGAAAACCGGCTTTGGCAATTGAGCGAACAGGTCACACCGGCCAGTGGCGTAGAACAATTCAATCAGGCGATGATGGATTTGGGTGCCATGGTCTGTACGCGCAGCAAACCCAAATGCGAGCTCTGCCCGTTGAGCGGCGGTTGCATCGCTTATGCCCACCATAGCTGGCAGAACTATCCGGGCAAAAAGCCGAAGAAAACGCTGCCAGAAAAAACCGCCTGGTTTTTGCTTCTCCAACATGAGCAAGGCGTCTGGCTGGAGCAGCGTCCACCTGTAGGATTGTGGGGCGGGTTATTTTGCTTCCCGCAATTCACGACCGAAGAAGAGATGCACCGATGGCTGGCCACACGCAATCTGGCCAGCCAAACTACGCACCAGCTCATCGCATTCCGCCATACATTCAGTCATTTCCATCTCGACATCGTGCCTGTCTGGTTAAATCTCTCATCCCGGAGCGGTTGCATGGATGAAGGCGCGGGTCTCTGGTATAACTTAGCGCAACCTCCGTCGGTGGGTCTCGCGGCCCCCGTCGAACGTCTGTTGACCCAATTGGCAAAACAGCAACCTACAGAACATCTATCCCCCAGTACGAAGGGGATATTATTCGGCGATAGCGCCGCAGATGAGGAATTAGCATGAGCAGAACGATTTTTTGCACTTTTTTAAAACGTGACGCCGAAGGTCAGGATTTCCAGCTCTATCCCGGTGAGATTGGCAAACGTATTTACAACGAAATCTCCAAAGAAGCCTGGGCGCAATGGCAATCCAAACAGACCATGCTGATTAACGAGAAAAAACTCAGCATGATGAATGTTGATGACCGCAAACTGCTGGAAAAAGAGATGATCAATTTCCTGTTTGAAGGGCAGGATGTCCATATCGAAGGATACACCCCTCCGAGTAAATAGACCTGTTCGACTCACTTTTTCAGGGTCACATTGACCCTGTTCTTTCATCATGGTACGGCTTGTAAGATGAAGAAAATTTTAGCGTTACTGGTTATTGCGCCGTTGCTGGTTTCCTGTTCCGGCAACAAAAGCGAAGAAGCAAATGAAGCCTTTATCAAAGATACCAACGCCTTCGATATTCTGATGGGCCAGTTTGCCCACAACATCGAGAATATCTGGGGGATGAATGAAGTCCTGATCGCGGGTCCGAAAGATTACGTAAAATATACCGACCAGTATCAGACGCGTAGCCACATCAACTTTGATGCCGGTACGATTACCATTGAAACCATTGCCGGGACCGATCCGGCGGCGCATTTGCGCCAGGCGATCATTACCACCCTGTTGATCGGCGACGATCCGGGGTCTATCGATCTCTATTCCGATGCCAACGATATCCAGATCAGCAAAGAGCCGTTCCTCTATGGTCAGGTGCTGGACAACAACGGCCAGCCGATCCGTTGGGAATGGCGCGCCGCACACTTTGCCGATTACCTGTTGCAGACCCGGATGAAGAGCCGCACCTCAGGCTTGCACGTTATCTGGTCGGTAACGATGCAACTGGTACCGAACCATCTTGATAAACGTGCCCATAAATATTTGCCAATGGTTCGCAAGGCGTCTGAAAGGTACGGTGTCGAGGAGTCGTTGATTCTGGCCATCATGCAGACCGAATCGAGCTTTAACCCGTATGCCGTCAGTAATTCCGATGCACTGGGGCTGATGCAGGTTGTACAGCACTCCGCAGGTGTCGATGTGTTTAAATCAAAAGGCAAATGGGGCAAACCAAGCCGCAGTTATCTGTTTGATCCAGAAAACAATATTGATACCGGTACGGCTTATCTGGCGATATTGCAGAATAGCTATCTGGGTGGCATCAATAACGCCACATCGCGTCGTTATGCAGTCATTACCGCGTATAACGGCGGTGCGGGCAGCGTATTGCGGGTGTTCTCCAGCGACAAGAACCGGGCATTCAGTATTATCAATAACATGGCACCGGGAGATGTCTACAGCACGCTGACCACCAAACATCCGTCTGGTGAATCGCGCCGCTATCTTGGAAAGGTCAATACTGCGCAGAAAACCTATCGCCGCAGCAACTGATCGATGTTAGGCAAAAATCATAGAAAAAAGGGCCACAGTGCATCACGCTGTGGCCCTTTTCTTTTTCGTTGCAGCCGTTATTACGCGATCACATATCCCATGATGCGCTTCCAGCCGATCGGTTTTTTCTCAACATAGACGCCCTGCAATTCGGGAGAGAAGCCCGGCAATAGGTTGATACCCTCTTCCAACGCCAGGAAATAGCGTTGAACCGCCCCGCCCCAAACTTCACCCGGAACAACGCAGAGCACGCCAGGAGGATAAGGCAGCGCCCCTTCCGCCGCGATGCGACCTTCGGCCTCACCGATGGGAATCAGCTCTACGTTATCGCGAATAAATTCACTGTGCGCATCCTGAGTATTCATCGCCACCACTGGCAAGCCCGTTTCACGGAACATCTCTTTCTGCAGTTGCTTAACGTCGAAACTGACGTAGAGATTGTGCATCTCCTGACAGAGTTGGCGCAGGGTATAGCCGCGATAACGCTCTTCATTTTTACGATAAACCGTTGGCAACACCTCTTCCAGCGGCGCATCTTCCGCGACAAAACGCTCGAAGCGGGCAATCTCTGCCACCAGATGCGCCATCTTGGCCGGGCTTTCTGCCGGAGTCAGCAGGAACAGGATCGAATTCAGATCGCATTTTTCCGGCACGATGCCGTTTTCACGCAAATAGTTGGCGAGGATCGTCGCCGGAATACCAAACTCGGTGTATTTCCCGGTCGCAGCATCAATGCCCGGCGTCGTCAGCAGCAATTTGCAGGGATCGACAAAGTACTGATGCTCGGCATAGCCGTCAAAGGCGTGCCATTTCTCACCCGGTACAAAATCAAAGAACCGCACATCGTTAGCCATCAGATCGGTGTCATGATCCTGCCAGGCTTTGCCATCGACCACCGGCGGAACGAAAGGCAAAATCATGCTACAGCGATCGAGCAGCATCTTGCGCGCTTCTATGCCGATTTTGACGCACTCCATCCACATATGCCGACCACTGCTGCCCGCATGCATTTTGGCGTTAACGTCCAGCGCAGCAAATAGCGGGTAAAACGGGCTCGTCGATGCATGCAGCATAAACGCATTGTTCAGTTTCTTATGGCTGCAATGGCGCTTCTGCCCTTTGATATGATTGTCTTTTTTATGAATCTGCGAGGTCTGCGAAAAACCGGCCTGCTGCTTATGCACGGATTGGGTCACAATGATGCCCGGATCGTTTTCATTCAGATCCAGCAACAGTGGCGAACACTGTTCCATCATAGGGATGAATTGTTCGTATCCGACCCAGGCAGAATCGAACAGGATGTAATCACATAAGTGACCGATCTTATCCACCACCTGACGGGCGTTATAAATGGTGCCGTCATAAGTGCCCAACTGAATAATTGCCAAACGGAACGGACGCTTTTCCTCGGCCCTTTGCGGATCAACCTGTTGAATCTGTTTCCGTAAATAGCGCTCATCAAAACAGTGCGCATCAATACCGCCAATAAAACCAAATGGATTACGCGCAGTTTCCAGATAGACCGGCGTCGCACCCGCCTTAATCAGTGCGCCATGATGGTTTGATTTATGGTTGTTACGATCAAACAGCACCAGATCGCCGCGCGTGAGGAGCGCATTGCATACCACTTTGTTGGCCGCAGAGGTGCCGTTCAGAACGAAATAGGTTTTATCGGCGCTGAATACTTTGGCCGCATGCTTCTGCGCGTCTTTGGCCGATCCTTCATGAATCAGCAGATCGCCCAGTTTCACGTCGGCATTACACATGTCTGAACGGAAAATGTTCTCACCGTAGAAATCAAAAAACTGTTTTCCCGCCGGATGACGACGGAAAAATTCCCCACCCTGATGCCCCGGACAAGCGAAGGTGGAGTTCTCCATCTCGACATATTTTTTCAGCGTGTCAAAGAAAGGCGGGAATAGCGACGCCTGATAGTCTTGCGCTGCCGCTTCCAACTGGGCGGCATAAAAAGCCTGATTGACATCGGACAGGGACAACACCCCTTTCAGGCGTGGCAAATGCTCGGCGGAGATCTGTTCATTTCCCGCCACAGCGACAAACGCAGGAATACCAAAACCGTTGCTTTGCAGCGAGGCCAATCTGCCATTGCCGAGATCGTCGGCAGAGACGACGATAGCCGCCACATCGGTGTAATCGGCCAAGTCCAGCGTGACGACTTCACGCAGGGAATCCAGTCGTGAAACGATACTGGCGCTTGCTGCTATTTTTAGTTGTTTCATATTACTGACTCTCAAACGGTTAAGGATGAGGGTGTGCCAAATCGGCACGAAGAGAGATAACGCGTCAGTAGCGGCGGCGGTTATCCCGGCAAAGTGACATCATCATCTGCGGATTTCGCCAGCAAGCGTTCATCAGGCGCGAAAGTCGCGGCCAGATTGACGTTGGATAACTGGGCTCAGCACCGTCAGATAGACATCAGTAAAATCAGAGGGACGCTCTGTTTTTAATAATGCCTAACAGCGAGCAAACGGTGGCCTTACCGCATGGAAGGAGCTGACAAAACGTAAAGGCTGGAAACACGAACGCCATGACACGATACCCTTATCATTTTTTCGGTCATCAGGAGATGCCCGCTGCACTGGTAACCAGCGCGATGTAATAAGCCTGTCATACCGCAACCTCATGGGGTGTCGCGTTAAATGCGAGGAGTCAAAATTTGCGCAATGATTGCATGTTTTTTTCGGGGGTTCAAGCAACAATCCGCCCCTGGAAAGAGGGGGATTCCCACTGGCATAAAATGACTAACTATTCTTGCCAGGCGCCTGCCGTCGCGACCATGAGCGGAATACTATGCACGTAAAGTGAATAGCCAATGATTTCAATAAATTCCCGCTGATGGCAAGTCTTTCAGCTCATTCCCTTTTTTAATTTGCCAGGGGCAATGGTCACAATTCATGACTCTCGCTTCGTGTCTGCTTTAACGCATAAAATTCCCACCTGCAAAAATACTCTGCCGATATAAACTCTCCCATAACGCATAAATACGTATATCTATCTTCAGTTAAAATATAAAATTCATTAAAAACAACGAGATAATTAAATGTTATTTTAAGCGGAATTATCCATCACTTGGCAATAAATGGAATTCAACGCAGTAAATCCACATATCCATTCAGTCATGGATTTATATCCATTCACTAAACAATGACGCTTATCAAATAACAGAATAATTACCGCAATAAATAATCCATGCGTGATCGCGATCGCTTTTGAGAAACTGCCCCTCGTTAATATAGCCGCCATCGCAACGACCTGAACGAAAACGCAATTCAACTTTCATTGAATAATCTTTATTCAATCAGGGATCCTTGCACCTTTTATTTATGTACCTTTAAATATCGAGGCTAAAATAAATATGCTAAATAATTATGTAGGTTCTGAAATAGGTCAACTCCGACGCGTAATGCTGCACCGTCCAAATTTGAGTTTAAAACACCTCACGCCCTCTAATTGCCAGGAACTATTATTTGATGATGTACTTTCTGTCGAACGTGCAGGACAAGAGCATGACATATTTTCTGCAACACTAAGAAATGAGAATGTAGAAGTTTTATTGCTCACCGATCTCCTGACGCAAACGCTGGAAATCAGCGAGGCAAAAGAGTGGCTGCTGACGACTCAGGTGTCGGATTTCCGGCTGGGACCTTCCTTTGCCCTTGATATCCGCGGCTGGCTGCGGACGATGGCTAACCGGGAGCTGGCGCGGATCCTGACGGGGGGCCTGACCTACAGCGAAGTACCGGCAGGGTTCAGCAATATGGTTGTTGATACCCACAGCCCAACCGACTTTATTATGAAGCCGCTGCCTAATCACCTGTTCACTCGTGATACATCCTGTTGGATATATAACGGTGTATCAATCAATCCGATGGCAAAAGAAGCCCGACGACGCGAAACTAATAATTTACGTGCCATATATCGCTGGCATCCATTATTCGCCGGACAGGACTTTATAAAATATTTTGGCGATGAGACGCTTAATTACGATCATGCCACGCTGGAAGGTGGCGATGTATTGGTTATTGGTCGTGGCTGCGTATTAATTGGTATGTCGGAGAGAACAACACCACAGGGTGTTGAGTTTCTCGCTCAATCTTTATTCAAACATCATCAGGCCAAACAGGTAATAGCGCTGGAATTACCTAAACATCGTTCCTGTATGCATCTCGATACCGTGATGACTCACGTCGATATTAATAAATTCTCGGTCTATCCCGAAGTGGTTAAAAAAGAGAATGCCTGCTGGAGCCTGACACCCAATGGCACGGGCGGCCTGACGACCACGGAGGAGCCACATTTCCTGAAGGCCATCGAAAAAGCACTCGATATAGATCACATCGAATTAATCACCACCGGCGGTGATGTGTTCGAGGCCGAGCGCGAGCAGTGGAACGATGCCAATAACGTGCTGGCCGTGCGCCCCGGCGTGGTGATCGGTTATGAGCGCAACACCTTTACCAACGAGAAGTATGACAAAGCGGGCATTACCGTACTGCCGATCCCCGGTGACGAACTTGGTCGCGGTCGGGGCGGCGCACGCTGTATGAGTTGCCCGCTGCAACGCGATGACATTTAACTTCACGGGAATACTTCATCATGAACAAAACGCTAACCATGAACAACACGTTAGCCCTGAACAAAACGTCACCCCTGAAAAAACCAACGCTGGTGGTTGCGCTGGGTGGAAATGCCCTGTTACGCCGTGGAGAACCGTTGGAGGCGGCCGTTCAACGCCGCAATATCGCCATCGCGGCAAAAACGCTCGCCGCGTTGAGTCAGGAGTGGCGCATCGTTCTGGTTCACGGTAACGGACCGCAGGTTGGGTTGCTGGCATTGCAAAACAGCGCCTGCACGCAGGTCGCCCCCTATCCGCTCGATGTGCTTGGCGCCGAGTCTCAGGGAATGATCGGTTACATGCTGATTCAGGAACTGAAAAACTGCCTGCCCGATCGCGAAATCAGCGCGTTGTTGACCCAGGTGGAAGTCGATCCGCACGATCCCGCGTTTCAGGATCCAACCAAATTCATCGGGCCGGTTTACAACGCCGATCAGGCCGCTGAACTCATCAAACTGAAAGGCTGGGAAATGAAGGCTGACGGCAAGTATCTGCGTCGCGTCGTGGCATCGCCGCTGCCGCTGCACATCATTGAAGGTGCGGCTATCAGTACGCTGGTAGCCCATGATCATCTGGTGATTTGCAGCGGTGGCGGGGGTATTCCCGTCGTGCGCAGTGATGCCGGGATGACCGGGATCGAAGCCGTGATCGATAAAGATATGTCGGCCGCCCTGCTGGCTCGGCAGATCAAAGCCGATGCGCTGCTGATCCTCACCGACGCCGATGCCGTTTACCTCAACTGGGACACGCCACAGCAAGAGGCGCTGCGACATACCACGCCGCAGACGTTATCCACGATGCATTTCGACGCGGGTTCGATGGGACCGAAAATCCGGGCTTCCTGTGACTTTGTCACTGCAACCGGCGGCATCGTGGGGATTGGTTCGCTGGAAGAGGGTGTCGCCATTATGCGTGGCGACAAAGGCACGTTGATTACCCCCTCGTCCCAAACCCAACACTGATTCTTTCAGGCTGCCGGACGGCAGCCTGTATGACCTGACTAGAGGAAAAACATCATGAGTTATAACTTGCATCACCGCCATTTCCTGAAACTGCTCGACTTCACCCCGTCAGAAATTCACTTCCTGCTGACGCTGGCCGCCGATCTTAAAAAAGCGAAATACGCTGGCTATGAACAACAGCATTTGAAGGGAAAAAATATCGCGCTGATCTTTGAAAAAACCTCCACCCGCACGCGCTGCGCTTTTGAAGTTGCCGCTTTCGACCAAGGCGCGCAAGTCACTTACCTCGGCCCATCTGGCTCACAGATTGGTCATAAAGAATCAATGAAAGATACTGCGCGGGTGCTGGGCAGAATGTATGACGGCATTGAGTACCGCGGTTTTGGTCAGGAGATTGTGGAAGAACTGGCGCAGTTTGCAGGTGTACCAGTGTGGAACGGCTTGACCAACGAGTTTCACCCCACGCAGATCCTCGCCGATCTGATGACCATGCTGGAGCATGCAGGTGGTAAACCACTCAACCAGATCAAATTCGCCTATCTGGGCGATGCCCGCAACAACATGGGCAATTCGCTGATGGTGGGCGCCGCCAAAATGGGCATGGATATCCGCCTGGTTGCACCACGCAGTTACTGGCCAGAGGTTGAACTGATCGAACAATGCCGCACTATTGCCGCCCAGACTGGCGCGGTGATTACGTTGACAGAGCACGTTGAAGAAGGCGTGGCGGGCGTTGATTTCCTCTACACCGACGTGTGGGTGTCGATGGGCGAACCCAAAACTGCCTGGGCTGAACGGGTGGCGTTGATGAAGCCTTATCAAATCAATATGAATGTCATCAAGGCCACCGGCAATTCGCAGGTGAAATTCATGCACTGTCTGCCAGCGTTCCACAACGAACAGACCGCCATGGGGAAAGAGATCGAGATGGCTTATGGCCTGAAAGGTCTTGAAGTGACTGAAGATGTCTTCGAGTCGGCGCACTCCATCGTATTCGATGAGGCTGAAAACCGCATGCACACCATTAAGGCCGTCATGGTCGCCACACTCGGCGATTAACCCTCTGCGGTTGGTTCGCTGAGCCAACCGCCATTTGCAGCTCACATTGATTAACCGGTAGCGCCAACGCGCTACAGGAGGGCTTTGCTATGTCTGAGAAAAAACTCGGGTTGAGCGCGCTGATCGCACTGGTCATCGGCTCAATGATTGGCGGCGGCGTGTTCAGCCTGCCGCAGAACTTCGCCGCATCGGCCTCGTCCGGCGCCTTGCTGATTGGCTGGGGTATCACGGCTGTCGGGATGATATGTCTGGCGTTGATCTTCCAGTTACTCAACCGCCGCCGTCCCGATCTGGAAGGCGGGATCTACAGTTACGCCCGCGCAGGGTTTGGTGATTTCGTTGGCTTTCAGGCGGCGTGGGGATACTGGTTTTCCGCCTGGCTCGGCAACGTGTCCTATGCGGTTCTTTTATTCAGCGCGTTGAGCTTCTTTTTCCCAATATTTGGTCTGGGCAATAACTGGCAATCGATCATCGGCGCTTCAGTGGTGCTGTGGTTGGTTCACACGCTGGTTTTGAAGGGCGTTCAGGAAGCGGCCTTCATCAACACCATCCTTACCGTCGTGAAAGTGTTGGTTCTGCTGGTATTTATCGCCGCAGCCGTGATCGCCTTCCGCATCGGCATTTTTACCGCTGACTTCTGGGGTCGACTGATGCTCGTTGAGGGGCACAGCCCGGCGCTGTTTGAACAGGTGAAAAGCACCATGCTGGTCACGACGTGGGTGTTCATCGGTATCGAAGGGGCAACGGTAGTGTCGTCACGGGCGGCGAAACGCAGTGACATCGGCAAAGCCACTGTCCTGGGTTTGCTGGGCTGCCTGGCAATCTATCTGCTGGTCAGTTTGCTGTCGATGGGCGTGCTGGATCAGGCGACTCTTGGCGGGCTGAAGAATCCGTCAATGGCGGGCGTACTGGAGTCCATTGTCGGCGCGTGGGGAGCTAAATTCGTGGCCGCTGGCGTAATTTTATCCGTTGCTGGCGCATTGCTGGCCTGGACATTGTTCGCCGCCGAACTGCCTTTTGTTGCAGCCAAAGACGGGATGTTCCCAAAGGTGTTTGCGAAAGTGAACGCCAACCATTCTCCCATGGTCGCCTTATGGATCACCAACGGGTTGATTCAACTTTTTTTAATCCTGACACTATTTTACAGCGCGGGCTATCAGGCTCTGTTCTCCATCGCGACGGCCGCCATTCTGCCACCGTATCTGTTAAGCGCGGCGTATGGCCTGAAACTGGCTTTACAGGGTGATAGCTATCAACCCAGCGAGGGGCGTTCGCAGGATATCGCGCTGGGACTGATTGGTACTCTGTATGGCGTGTGGCTGTGTTATGCCGCAGGCGGCCAAATGATGCTCTCTTCCCTACTGTTCATGCCGGGTATCTTCGTCTATTGGTGGCACAAAAAAGACATTGGCGCTGCAACCATCTTCAAACCTTTTGAAATGGCTATTGCTGCGTTGCTGGTTCTGCTGTCGGTCATAACGCTGGTGATGATTTATCACGGAGATCTGACGCTGATTGCCTGACTCTCACGTTTCAGGCAGATGAGGAAACGTAATTCAGTTTTGGAATAAATTTTACTCAATTGACCAATATAAATGATAAGTCGGTAAGCAAATTGGCAACCTGATTTGCTTACCCCGGCAATTGGTAAAAAAATCCATTCCCCATTAATCATATGATTCAGGTAGGTTTTTATGATAAAAAAACACACAGACTCCCGTGCTGAGGAACAGCATAAACTCGCCCTTTGCCATAAGCTAATCATCAGTAATAATTATTCTTCACAAGATGAAATCCGCAGGGAATTGATGCGTGCTGGTTATAGCCATATTGGTCAATCCAGCGTTTCGCGACTCTTGAAAACGTTGGGCGTGACCAAAGTTCGTAACGCCAAAGGCATCAAGGTCTATACGCTGGATCACAGCCATCAGGCCACGCCTGCGATCGAAACGCCACTCTCCTCCATGGTGCTCGGCGTGCAGTGCAACGCCCACTTCGTTTTGATCCTGACGATTGGCGGTTATGCCCGCGCTATCGCCAAAGTATTGGATTTACAAAACCTTCCTGAAATTTTGGGTATTGTGGCGGCGAACTCATCGGTGTGGATCACACCGCGACGGGAGTACTCGTTGGTTTACCTGCACAAGCGCATCTCTGACGCCCTTGGCTTGCCTCCCGCCCTCCCCGCAGGACAGAGCCGGAAATTCCCCGTCGCTATAGCTGAAGGCTAAGTGAGCGCTTTGTACTAAAAAACGCCGCTTGGCACACAATCCCAGACATTCGTTAAAAAAGCCGTTGACGATTTTGAGCCAATACGGTTTAATGCGCCCCGTTGCCCGGATAGCTCAGTCGGTAGAGCAGGGGATTGAAAATCCCCGTGTCCTTGGTTCGATTCCGAGTCCGGGCACCATCATTTCGAACCCTCGCCTAGGCGAGGGTTTTTGCTTTATAGCTCAATTGGTATTGACCTAACTCACGACAACGGCCCGATCTTTCATCTGTTGCACCAGTTTTCCCACACATCCCCTACTTCATGAAAACACGAAAACCACAATTCCCTGCTCTCCTGTAGGTGAAATTTGTCTCCTTTGGTGATGAAAAATGTGGTGTAAGATTCTCGTTATCGCCATGCATGTCAGCCTGCTGGCGGTTTGTGGTGGTTGTCGCAGCCAGAAAATAGAGGAAGAGAGTGTATTCAGTATGTAGTGCGATCCTCCGATGAGCCGGGGGATCTGTGATTAAACGGCGAATCCGTAGTGAGTGCCATCTGGCAGTTCAATCTCAAGGCGCAGTTTGCCTCCAGTTGCTTCGATATATCGCTTGAGGGAGGACAACTTCAGGTCGCGCCCCGGCTTTTCCATACCGGCGACAGTCGGTTGTTTAATGCCGAGGGCCTGCGCCATATCATTTTGTGTTTTGTTCAGGCGTTCACGTAGTTCAGCCAGATGAATATTTATCAGGATCTCTGCCGCTTTCGCCTGTGCGTCAGCAACAATCTCCGGCTTTTCAGTCGCCAGTATCTGGTCAAGGGTTCTGCTCATGAAAGCGGTTCCTTCTCGGTTAATTTTTTCAGGTGCTGTGTAAATTCGGTATCAGCAATCGGTATCATCACGTCATAAAAACGTTTTTCATTGCCCACTTTGTTACCGGCGCAAAGCACTATTCCTTTACGCAGCGGATCAAAAGCAAAAAATGCTCTGATGGGATCATCGTGGCTCTGGACGCGCAGTTCCTTCATGTTGCGATACTGCGAGCCATTTATCGTATCTGCATAAGGTCTGGACAGCGTTGGCCCTTTTTCCCGCAGTACAATCAGTGAAGCCAGTATGTTTACTCTGTCAACAGAGTTCAGTGCATCAAACCAGTGATCAAACGTGTCGGTTGTTTCAATTATCCACACAGTGACTCCTTATCCATTATAGGTTAAATACTATATAGGTCAAATACTATAAAAGATGAAACTGACATAGCGATGCCAGCGGCTCAAGATGAACATCAGGAATTCGGAATGTGTATTCCAGGAATGATGAGAGGAAGGCCTTTACTACCTCCTTGCGGACGTAGCCAATATTTGCAAAAGGATTATTGGTGGGAGGATCGTCGCCCGGAAAACCAGATGCTTCTTGCAGATCGCGAAGCATAAGGGACTGTCAACGACAGCGTTTTGCATGGGCGAGTTTATCTGACTGAGGTAATAAAAGAAGGGAAATCCTATTTTGAGTTAATAGAGTTGTTTGCTGATTTTTTCGCCGCTTGATGAATGTAAAACTGACGCGCTGCGCTTGTCGTCTCCCGCGTTTTTATCAGTCGGTTATACTGATAAAAACGCGGGAGCTCCTGGAGTGCCTCACTGATATTCAGAAATGCGGTAGCGGGAAGGCCAGATTTGCTCTGGTGATATACCGAGTTCTTCGGCAATCAGTCTTTCGCCTTTAGGCCAGTGTCTTGTCAGCGCGTTTGCCAGCGTAGAAGATGCCAGACCCGCTTTGCGGGAAACAGCAGCGAGTGTTGTTCCTTTCTTTCTTAAGCCAGCGATGATGTCGGCTGGATGCCAGTCTTTATTGATCATTTCTATTGTCCTCACTCCATAATGCCACAATTGGCATCATTTGTTCAGTATGTCTAAACAACTACGATGTTAAGTAATGCTAAACACTAAGTCAATATAGATCACTGATGGTGTTACCTATGCTTCCCGCTCGTCTTAAGTCCGCCCGGCAAAACGCCAACCTAACCCAAGAGAGACTGGGTGTACTCGCTGGCATAGAGGAAGAAACAGCCCGTTCCCGGGTGTCTCAGTATGAAGGTGGAATACACCGTCCGACATTTGAAATGATGTGTTCATTCGCCAAAGTACTTAACGTACCGGAGTGTTATTTTTATATCGTTGATGATCGTTTTGCGGAGAGGATTCTTGAGCTTTATTTGGAATATAAAATCCCTTCGTCTGAATACTGATAGAATAATATAAGCACTGTTCAGGAAGTCTAAGCAACGCATGTGTAAAGTAGTGCTAAACATGCTATCAATAAATTCTATTGATGGTGTAATCATGTTGCCAGTTCGTCTCAAAAACGCTCGATTGAGGGCGAATTTCACTCAGGAAAAGTTAGGTGTGTTAGCTGGTATTGAAGAAGCCACAGCACGCTCTCGCATATCTCAGTACGAAAGCGGAATACATCGGCCAACATTTGAAATGATGTGCGCGTTTGCCAAGGTACTTAATGTACCAGAGTGCTATTTTTATACAGTGGATGATGATTTTGCGGAAACTATCCTGAAATTACATAACGGTGAAACTGTTCAATGGAGAAAATAATATGGACATTAGATTTATCAATATATTGAAATCTATTGAAATTGCAGAAAAACGCACTCAAATAAAAAACAAGAAACCCAAAAAAGAATTCAGACTATTTGCTTTAATTATAGGACTAACTATTTCCTCAGTTATCTTGGCGTTGCTTAGTTATGCATTCAGTTATAAACATCTTCTACTAGTATCCCTGATCATACTAATGATTGCTTATTTTATCGTTATAATTACACCATTTTTTACCGCATACCAAAACAGAAATAAGATAAAGAAGTCATATACTCTACCCTTCTGCTTAGCAATTGACCTAAACATCAAAAAAGAATTCATCATTGACCAACATTACCTTCCTGCACTTATAGCAATAGACAAAAATGAACTTGAGTTAGGATTATTAGAAATAAAGCATGAAAGAACATTTCTGGAAAAACGAATTTTCCTTATAACTGGCCCTGTAGATAAATTAGGGATACTCCCGGGTATTATTTCTTCCTTCGCTGCGGCTACGAAGTTTGCCGATCCTAATGGGTGGTTGATGGGTATCACATATGGATATATTGCATTAGTTATTCTTTCTTTATTTTTCTATCATATAATGATGCGTTATGATCGTATGATTGCACTTACTGAGTTAGCAATATCAACGAAGCCTAATACAGCTAATTAAGTTGTAATCTTTTGATTAAATATTATGTTTAAATTTATTCTAATAGTCTTCTTGTCATCATCAGAACAAACTGATGATGACGCGGGAGAGATCTGAGTTATTTTTGGGCTTGCGGTAACAGGAAAGCCAGATGAATATTTATCAGGATCTCTGCCGCTTTCGCCTGTGCGTCAGCAACAATCTCCGGCTTTTGAATCGCCAGTATCTGGTCAAGGGTTCTGCTCATAAAAGCGGTTCCTTCTCGGTTAATTTTTTCAGGTGCTGTGTAAATTCGGTATCAGCAATCGGTATCATCACATCATAAAAACGTTTTTCATTGCCCACTTTGTTACCGGCGCACAATCAGTGATGCCAGTACGTTTACTCTGTCAGCAGAGTTCAGTGCATCAAACCAGTGATCAAACGTGTCGGTTGTTTCAATTATCCACACAGTGACTTCTTCGCCATTTTATGAAGGTAAAACTGACGCGCTGCGCTTGTCGTCTCCCGCGTTTTTATCAGTCGGTTATACTGATAAAAACGCGGGAGCTCCTGGAGTGCCTCACTGATATTCAGAAATACGGTAGCGGGAAGGCCAGATTTGCTCTGGTGATATACCGAGTTCTTCGGCAATCAGTCTTTCGCCTTTAGGCCAGTGTCTTGTCAGCGCGTTTACCAGCGTAGAAGATGCCAGACCCGCTTTGCGGGAAACGGCAGCGAGTGTTGTTCCTTTCTTTCTTAAGCCAGCGATGATGTCGGCTGGATGCCAGTCTTTGTTATCTGCCATATTTAAATCTCCTTGTAACGACATTTATCAATAATCCTATTTTGGGATAATTTTGTACATAGTTGATATTCGATTTTGGGATATTAATCATGGTTAACAAAATGGCTTCTATTTATTCAGACGAATATCAGTCAGTTATAAGAACGCTTCGCGAAGCGCGTATAAACAAAGGGATCACACAGGAAAGTCTGGCTAAGGCATTGGATCGTCCGCAGTCATTCGTTGCCAAGTTTGAAAACGGCGAAAGAAGGCTGGATGTGGTGGAATTTGTGCATATCGCGTGTTTGCTTTCGCTTGATCCCGCCGTTGCCGTTAAAGAACTGGCGAAGAAACAAACACGCAAAGCTATCAAAGAATAAAAAATGCCGTATCAGGCTCAAACAGCAGCCCGGCGAGGCTTTTGACAAGATGAGGCTGGCTCATGGGAGACGGTAACAGATAGCACGCTGTTGCCCTAAGCTATCGCTTTCAATCATAGCGCCAGCGAAGCGTTCGCAATAATCAGCTAATACGGTGAAATCGGTGTTGGCATTGAAAAACAAGGTCAGTGGGGATTTTCAGACGAATGTGTTTGTGTTGGGGTAGTAGCTATAAGGCAGCCTCCAGTATGTGATCTTTAAACCACCACCAGAAATGCCAATTTCACGGGGGGCGGAACCGAACGAGCGAGCCACATCCAGTTGGTGTGCAATCTGTTTTGCTGCCGCCAACTCTGACACGTCCTGCGCCTGCATAATTGTCCGTCGCGCGGCCTTCTCCTCTTTCTCGGTCATGCCCAATGCTAAATAAGCTCGGGGGCACCGCCTGGAACAGCACCTCGATGCGGCTTGCCAGTGCCACCCATTCGATATAGCAGCGGGGTTTTGGTCGCCGACAGCAACATGGCGGTTCGTCGGTTCAATGCAACACACTGTACTGTATAGTGCTTCTACTGATTTATAGGTGTTAATATGTCGACACCCCAATCAGTCTGTCTAGAAACTGAAGTCCGGACTTAGAGTTTAGTGCTGAAATCACCATAAATACTGCATTTTAATAGATACTGAGGGGGATATATGAACGATATTAGAGCATCATCAATTACAGACAGAGATGAAGAACATCTAAAGGGAAAACCACCCCATCAACATCTTTATAGATTTAGAACTGTAAAAGCTCTTTTAACTGAATTTCATGAATTAGAAAAACAGGAAATATTCTTCCCTTTACCTTAATTATTAAATGACCCAGCAGAAAGCCTAGCGAATTTTTACTGGCAAGGTGATAAAAACGATTGGAGAGAGTTTTTTAAACAGTATTTGTTACGATTTTTGCACTCCACATACATTGCAAAAGACACAAAAATATTCTGCAGACCCCGTACAATTAACATCATTTCCGGCATAGATACATATAAAAACATTGAAAAACTATTCCTTAGTGATAATAACATAAACAAATGCATCGAACGCCTATCTAATAAAGAGACGCCAATAAAAAAGAATCAATTGAAAATGTATTTATATATAGTTCACATCTATGCATTAATTTACATTATCGAGAGAGATGAAGGTTTGGTTTCTTTTTTAAACAATATTAACATCATAGATGTTTCCCTTAAATTTCTAGACATGATAGAAGGAATAGATAATACGCCACCAGACATAAATATCCTTCAAAGAAATATTATTTACGAAGAATTATCAAAATTATTTTCGCAAAATGCAGAAATAGAAGGTATTAACAAAATAGACTCAGTTGCTGAGGGCGAAGGCTTGAAATGCTATTCTTTAGCTACATTAATCACTTACAGAATGCGTTACATCAAATCTCCAAACTATCTTTCCCAAAAGATGATGAGATTTCCGATAAAACACACTTCCCTGAAAAACACCTAAATAATATCCAAAAATTAACTTTCCCAACATTAGGCACTGCGTGCTTTATGAGAGAGGAAAACATTAACAACCCCTCTATGTGGTGGTATTATGGTGACAGCCATAAAGGAGTATGTCTTGAATTCAAAACAATAAAAAACCCAAACAATGAAATGCGTTACATTTCCCTTAGTCATCCAGAATGGAAAGAAAGTAAAGATTTTTATTTTATGGAAGTAGGTTATACAAATGAAATTAATACATATAACTTCTTTGAACTATTTAATAAATCCAGCATTTTCATAAAGGACGACAATTATAAAGAGTATTTATGTTTTTACCCACCCGTAACTAAAACAAAGCATTGGGAGCATGAAAGGGAGTTGCGTTTGATTTGCAGCTATCCATCGTGGGATGACTTCATCATAGAACAAAAATATCGCTATGATTTTAGTTCATTGAAAAGCATTACCTTCGGCATAAACACACCGATAAAAGATAAATCAGAGATAATATTTATAGTTACTAAAAAATGCAAAGAAATAGGCCGAGAGGATTTTGAATTCTATCAAACCACTCAATATATAAGTGAGAGTGGCGAAATAAAACTGGAACAGATGAGATTCTATCCTTTACCTGAGGAACTGACAAAATTAATCGTCAGGGTTTATGGTGCAGAACAGTAATTAAACAATAGATAATATGACTATTGATACTGCAGCCTTCAGATAATCTCTAGGCTGCCGTGGTATCCAAACAAGCTTTTAATTGGCTTTTATTTGTAACCGCTCCGCCAACCGCGTCACCAGATGCACCGCATCAACCACATCAAGCAGGTTCATAACCAACGCGAAGCCTGGGCATAATTCTGTCCGGTCGGCCAGCGTAACGTGCCGGTGATAGGTAAATAGGTAGAAGCGTTGGATTTGCGTTCCCCTGAAAGGCAGGGCACCCGTTTAAACATTCATCAGCTCCGCATTATCAATTAAATGAGTATTACGCCCAACCCGACGCAAATCTCTGACAGCGGTTTCTTTTTTGGCAAATCGAATTGGGGATTTGGTTTCAATTATTCCGCTCAGAATATCACTGACAGAACGTGCGGTGTGGGTTAATTCAATGACGCCCCACGGTGTTTTATATTCACCACTCCGCCCAGTTGTCATAACGGTTAAGCGATCAATTGGGATTTGCGAAATTACCCCATATTGCGACAGCGCCGATTCCAGACTGACATAGCTGTATTTACCCCGACGCAAGGTTCTGACGATGTGCTCAAGAATATACCCATCCTGCATGGCACGATTGTAAACATACACGCCATATACCGCCCGCGTCAGTATGCCGTTTGCCACCAGTCGCTGAATTGAAGCTTTCAACGCCCTATCCGACTCATCCGGGAAGAGTTTTCCAAAGTCTCGTAAATGAAAAACGTAACGCCCGTTACGGCTGAATTCATCCAATTTGTTGATAGCTGTAAGTTTGTCCATTGCGTGACCTTTACACAAAAGCCCTTAAAATAGGTCTTTTTTGTATACTTAAAGGAGTCTAGCACAGTTATCTCCACAAAAAGAACATCTAGTAGTGTCTTTATTGTTAAGATGAGGGTGATGCGTCGATAATTTACTTAAGCGATGGTACACCTTCGGCCCCCGCTTCCCGCTGGTACATTCATGAGCACTGTAGTACAGCTCAATTGGTATTGACCTAACTCACGACAACGGCCAGATCTTTCATCTGTTGCAACAGTTTTCCCATACATCCCCTACTTTATGAAAACACGAAAACCACCACAATTCCCCGACGCGGCGGCAGATGACCTGATGTCCTCAAGCCTGAACGATACCTTTACGCCAGGGCGGTCGCGGTGTCGGGAAGTTGATCAACAGTAAGATTTTCAATTAAATGCGGCGGGATGGGATCGTTTAGCGTGGGATACAATAAATTCAGACAGCCCGCGAGGTGATAACAGAATGCCCGCCTTTCCCCCAGATTATCACTTTCCATCAGCGTGTCGGCGAAGCGTTCGCAGTAATAGGCTAATACGGTGAAATCGGTATCTGCATTGAAAGACAATGTGAATGGGGAGTTTTCTAAGAATGGTGCTTGGGTTGGGGTCGTAGCCATTAGGCTGCCTCCACTAAGTCATTCCCATAAATCTAGCCCCTGTTTTTGCAGGGGCATTTCCCATCAGTCACAAATCAGGAATAAACCCTTCTTCCCGCAGAACCTTAATCACTCCACGTATCAGATACGAGTTAGAAAACTTTGCCGTATAGGTACGAGCCCCCTCTTCTACTGGCTGAAGCAATCCCCGCTCAATCAGCTTACCAAGCTGATAAGTCACCTGAGTCGGTTTCAGGTCAGGTAAAACGGTGCGTAGATCGCCCGCTTTTATCGTCCCCAGCTCAACAGAACGTTTCAGAACCTTCGATTCCAGCGGGTTTATCAAACCTCTCTCCGATGAAAAATCGATGGCCGGATACAGGATCTTTTTGCTCAGGAAAGCGTGGTTCGTCAGTTGATCGACTTTCTTCAGCTCAGATGAAATCCCCGAGAGCACATATAAGCACCATTCTTCCAGACCCTGCTCTGTTCCCATATCGGCTACCGAGAGCATGGCGTAATAACGCTCGCGATCGTTGCAAAATACCGCTGTCGGATTGAGAACCCGGCCACCTGCCTGAACATTAAAACCATATTTGATAAGCAACGCATAGGTCAGCAACCTGACCGTTCTGCCATTACCGTTGCCAAATGGATATATCCAGCCAAAACGGTGATGCACCAGCGCGATCTTCATCAGATCATACTTTGGCTTATCGGCACGGTTAATAAAGGCGGTTAATTCCGCCATATAATCAGGAACACGGATGTGGTCCGGCGGTAAATGGTCAGACTGAGCGATGCTGACATTATGTTGTCGATATGCGCCGGGAGTTCTATCGCCTTCCTGTTGTAGCCCGACTACCGCCAGACTATGTAACTCGCGGATAAAATATTCCGTTATGTCATCGCCATTGTTCAGGTATTCGTCAATGAACTCCATCGCTGCTTCAATGTTGTTGATTTCTTTGAGCTGATCCGTCGAACTTTGCGTTCCTTCAACTTTACTTTCAACGTAGTCAGCAAGCGTGGTGTGGTTTCCCTCAATCCTTGCAGAACCAAGACTTTCCAGCATGTGAAAAACGGCCCTCAACTGCGCAAACAGGATAGGGTGAACATCGGTTTCCAGCCGCAGATGCCGGAGTAACTCCAGCTCCGTCAGCGCGTCAACCAAAGGGGAGTCAAAGCTCGGGTTCAGCAGCGAGAGTTCAAAGTGATTAAATTGAGCCATGATGTTTAGTTATCTCAACTGGTGCATGACGGCATCTCAAAATTATAGAAAAAATACCAATGTAATCCATAAATTAGAAATAACATCGTTTCTGATTATCTCAAAAACCATTGTCCAACATATCAAATTTAAGTTTAAAAGATGTTCAACGCGAAGGGAAAGGGGCCTTCTTGGGGCGCTGTTTGAAAGAAACACCAATATAGCTATTTAGAACAGTGCAATCCCATTTATCATTCACGGAGTAGCTTTACTGTTGTAAATGCGTTTCCATACCCAACTCAGTGTCTTGACGAGATCACCGGACTCAGGCATTTGGGTAATTTCGGGTGCTGCTGCCCAACCGCCACGGTCATCTATGCCCGCAATGTCATAACGGAAAAAATAATCGGGCTCTAACCCCATTCGCAGATCTGCAAGGATCAACCGAAGCTCGCCATCCTCCCGCCGCTGCGCGTGAGCGGCGACAAACCCATGTGTGAACCACAATAGACGTTTCAACTGCGGTGCGGATGTCAACTGCGCCAACGCCTGGTTGTCGCTTGCGTGAAAAGTAAATTGCATCGCTCCCCGATCCGCGACAAGGGATCTGTCACCGAGCCAGTAGCCATCCGGTACCATCACAATCACCCGCCAAGCCAGCGTGTTGAACGGAAGCGGTGTAGAAAAACGCGGGGCATTCTGCAAGTTCAGGACAGCCAGGCTTTGCGAGGCCACCCGGTCGACCAGAGATTTGGCGGCGACACTCCAAGCCAGGTAGACCGAACTCACGAGCAAGCCTGCTACCAACCAATTGCGTGCTGCCCTGTCTCGGCCTGAGCCATTGGTTTGCTGCGCGCCTTGGTGTGGTGCAAGCCGCCAGGCAGCAATAACCCCTATCAGCAAGGGCACTGTATACAACGGATCAATGATGAAGATTGTCGCCCACATGACGGGTGGGGTTCTCATGGGCCATAATATCTGTGTACCGTAGACGGTAAAGGCGTCCAGCAACGGATGCGTTATCAAGGCCAGCCAGATTGCCAGCAGCCACCGCAACGGGGCACCTCGAACCAGACAACTGCGAGACTTGAGCAATAGCCAAAGCAGCAATCCCAACACCGTTAGCATCAAGAGTGAATGCGATGGACCGCGGTGCGAGGTCACTTCTGTAACCACATCACTGCTGAACACTTTGAACCAGAGCACGTCCAGATCGGGCAAGGTACCGAGTACTCCGCCCGCCAGTATTGCCCGGCGTCGATGATGCGCGGGGACGACAAGTGCAGCGACACTGCTACCAAGAACGATCTGGGTCAATGAGTCCATGGCAGACTCCTACGGCCTGGTTTATCGATCTGTTGGGCATCTTGTACCTTTATCCATCTGTCATGCAGCCATTGTTCCGTTTTGCGGCGAGCGAGCAGGTATGCCCATTCCAGATCGCGCTCGAACAGCATCGGTTTCTCATCGCTACCGACGATGACCCAGAACCAGCGCCCATCAGCCAGATTGCGTGACTTGAATTTTAAACCGGTGAGTTGGACGGTCTCGTTACGGCCTGCGTGTGATAGGCGAATAGGTTCATCATGGGGGGTAACAGACGCTCCCCTCAGGCTGGTCAGCAAGTCGGGTGCAGCCTTGCGCAGGAACTCTGCCGCAATCTGTTCAGCGCGCTCACGAGACGGTAAAGGTTTTCCCACCAGGTCAAGCGAGATGTTGGCAAAACCCTTGAGTGTGCCATCGGCGGCGATCACCGTACTAAAGTGTTCTCCCTCCAGGAAGGC